>NZ_CP166791.1:4800000-6389726 GCF_059695895.1 Pseudomonas sp. LBUM1664
GGGCATGGCGAATGGCATTGGTGATGCTGTTATCGAGTACCGAAGCAATCAGCTCGCGATCGAAAAAGCCCAGGGGGCTCAACGGGTCGACTTCGTAGGTGGCCATGATCCCGCGGCTGCAAAACACCTCCTGATGACCGGCCAGTTGCGCCTCGATAAAGTCATCCAGCTCATGATAAGCCGGGTGCAGCGGCAACTGGTTGACCCCCAGTTTGTACAGCCCCAGCAACTGCACCAACAGACCATTGAGGTGAGCGAATTCGAACTCGATGACGCCCTGCTCCGAGGTCTGCCGCTCGGGATCGGGCAAACGCTCGAGCCATTGCGTATGAGCCTGCATGAGCAAGGTCAGGGAGTTCTTCATGTCGTGCACGGTAGACGCGATCACCGTGGAAAAATCGAGTGCCTGTTCGCTGTCATTCATCGCCAAATGCCTTGCTTCGCAGTTTCTGATAACGCGCAAAACGCGCATCGGTGTCGGGCATCATGCCCACCAGTTTCAGGCAGGCGCGGCATTCCAGCAGCAGCTCCGATTCCACGCTGGTATCGGTGCCATGCAGCAGGGACTGCGCCATGTTCAGGGCAATACTGATGTTCTTCGGTTGCATCTTCAGGGCACGACGGAACAGCTCTCGCGCCTCAGGCAACGCGCCGGTCTTGTAGACGCGCACACCTTCACGGTTCAGCTCGGCGGCGGCGTTGCCGGAGTTGAGGATGTTCGGGTCGTCGGTCAGCTTGGCGATGCCTTGCATCACCGTCGGGTCATCACCGTAGATTTCCGCGCAGTTCTTGAGCATCGACTCACCGGCACTGGCTTTACCGAGCATTTGCAGCTGTTTGGCCACCAGCAACGCCGCTTCGGCGCTCATGAACTGTTCCATGCCGTCGAGGCGCTGCAAGGCCTGCTCAGTGAGCTTTTCGGCGGTTTCAGCATCGTTGAGCAGCATGCTCGTGGCCTTCATCAGCCGCGCCCGAACCTGCAGGCCCGGGTCGTTGAGGTTTTCCTTGGCCACTGCACTGAGGGTCGTGTTGATCTCCAACCGGGCTCGGGTGTCCAGGCCTTTCTCGCTGCCCTTGCTGATCAACGCATGGGCCAGGCCCAGGTTGCTTTCCGGATCCTTGAAGCGCGACTGCGCGCCCTGCCCGACCGCCTGGCGGTAAGCCTTGGACGCGGTCTCGAAGTCTTCGTTGGTCATCGCCAACTTGCCCAACAGCGACTGCCGACGCACCGCCAAAGGCGACAGGCGCACCGCTTCTTCCAGCACGTGCTGCGCCTGTTTCGTGTCGCCTTCGGCCACCAGCACTTCGGCCATGCCGTCGTACAACGCCGGCATCATCGGGAATACTTTCAGGGCCTTCTCATAAACGTCCTTGGCCTGGCGGACCTGACCGCGCTTGAACAGCAACTTACCCAGGCCCGCATAAGCCCACGGCAACGGACGATCAGCCAGGATGGTGTTGTACAGCCGCTCCAGGGCTTCGTTCTGATTCAGGTCGCGCAACGCATCGGCCCGGTACCGCAAACACAACGGCCCGTAGCGCGGATCCTGCTTGCACAGGG
This sequence comes from Pseudomonas sp. LBUM1664, assembly GCF_059695895.1. Taxonomy (NCBI): domain Bacteria; kingdom Pseudomonadati; phylum Pseudomonadota; class Gammaproteobacteria; order Pseudomonadales; family Pseudomonadaceae; genus Pseudomonas; species Pseudomonas sp. LBUM1664. Next base: position 4,801,562 of record NZ_CP166791.1, read on the forward strand.
CGATGCAGGCATTGAGCACTTCCATCGGTTTGTCACGATCAAGGGCTTGCAGGATCGGCTTGAGCAGGGTCTTGCGCTGCTCCAGCCGCTCCAGCCGCTGAGCCAGGCCGGAGCGATTGAACGGTTTGGTCAGGTACGCATCGGGCTCATGCTCCAAGGCACTGAGCACCATCGCCTGACTGCTTTCAGCGGTCACCATGAGAAACACACTTTCATGGCTGATCAGCTTCTCGACCATCAGGTCTTCAAGCACCTGCTGGCCGTTCTTGCGCCCGTCGCCCAGGTGATAATCCTGCAAAATAAAGTCATAGCGCTTCTGCGAGCACATGCGCAGCGCCACTTCACCGGTGTCGGCGGTGTCCACGTCCTTGACGCCCAGTTCACGCAACATGGACCGGATCGAACTGCGGAAATCCGAGAAATCATCGACGATCAGAAAACTTTTTTGATGGTACGCCAGCATCGAGGATGTCCAGGCAAGTAAGAAGATAACCCAATGGCATAACAACGAACGCCGTGTCACAGCCCGGTGCGGCGCGCAGATGATAGCCACCAGCCAGCAACGTTCAAGGGATTTTAGCAACCGCTTGGCCTGGCTGTGTCGTGACGCACATTGCGAGCCGAAACGCTGGAGAAAACAGGGCTCATCAGGGTATCGGCAGGATATGGCGTTCCGTTAAGGGGAACATGTGGGAGAGAAGCAAAAGGGGACAGATTTATTTTTCCGAATCAACCCTTGGGCGGCCCCGACCCCGCTGTTCTATTCGTAGCCCAACAATCCGCTCTACCTCGTCCACGAAACGCCTCGAACCCGTCAACTGGCCACGCTGCAAAGCATCGCGGATCAATCTGACCTCATCAGCAGGGATGGCTTGGCGTATAAACGCCTCGTATCGATGATGCCGTTCCATAGCCGTATCACCCAGAGCAACAAAGCAAGGGTCAGCATCCAGCCAATGGCTATCTGGCACATCACCTACCCGGGCTCGATAGCTCGACCACGGGTAATCCGCAGCATCGGCCACCATACGAGCGCGCACAGGGTTCAATTCGATGTAGCGACAACAGGCAAGCAAGTAGGAGTCCGACTGCACCACACTGGATTTATAACGGCTTTCCCATAGGGTGCCCGAACGCCCTTCCAGCCGATTGCGATAGCGCGTCGCGCGTGCCGCCAAAGCCTTCATCAACTGCCCCAACCCTGCGACCGACTCACCCGGGGCCAGCAACAGATGAACATGATTGGTCATCAGACAATAAGCGTAGACCTTCACGCCAAATGCATCCTTGAGTTCGCGCAGATCCGCGAGATAGCGCTGATAATCCTGCGCAACAGCAAACACCACCTGACGGTTATGGCCGCGCTGCACCACATGGTGCGGGTAGTTTGGTAAAACAATACGTCCCATTCTGGGCATATCTGACACCTCCTTCCATGGAAGCTTTCAGCGTAGCAAAGGTGCAAAGATGGCCAGTCCCTAAACAGGTTTACGCATGTTTCAGGACAAAATGAAAAAGGGGACAAATGAAAAAGGGGACAGATTTATTTATAACAAGCCCAACAAATAAATCCGTCCCCTTTTTCTAAACATCATAATTATATTCAATGCTAATTTTCATTAGCTCAGCATCCAAAGTAACTGTACATGAGGACCAAGCTTTTCCATTTGGGCACAGGTTATTTTTAACATAATAGTCCCTAAGCTCAACCAATAACTCTGTCAAATCCCCCACAGCTCTGCTGTCTGGATCAAACCAGTTTGAGCGGCTTGCCTTATCAAAATAGTCAAATTCATAACTACCTCCATCGCCCTCAGCAAAAAGCCTAGCTCTAACGACTATTTTTTGAGCATCCGAGGGGCCAGCATCCAACAAAAGCTGGCCGATTTTCTGATACAAAATCTGCTCACTCATTAGTTTCCACCTTTAGGAGCATTCTTAAAGTCAACAATCACAGGACGCCCCCCATCAATCGAGTACCTAACATTGAACCTATCTGGTCTGAGGCTAGTATCTGAATAGACAGGCTCGATCTTCACGCTGACACTCTTACCCTCCTTGAGTGCGGAAGCCCACGTATTCTCCATCACCTTCCACTCACCTTTGTTTAAATTCCAAAAACGGGGGCAGATTTATTTAAGAACCGAGCAGCTAAATAAATCCGTCCCCTTCTCCGTCGTCCCCTTCTCCGTCTTCACGCCAAATGCATCCTTGAGTTCGCGCAGATCCGCGAGATAGCGCTGATAATCCTGCGCAACAGCAAACACCACCTGACGGTTATGGCCGCGCTGCACCACATGGTGCGGGTAGTTTGGTAAAACAATACGTCCCATTCTGGGCATATCTGACACCTCCTTCCATGGAAGCTTTCAGCGTAGCAAAGGTGCAAAGATGGCCAGTCCCTAAACAGGTTTACGCATGTTTCAGAACAAAATGAAAAAGGGGACAAATGAAAAATGAAAAAGGAAAAAGGGGACAGATTTATTTAAGAACCGAGCAGCTAAATAAATCCGTCCCCTTCTCCGTCCCTGTTTTGGGCTGCTTCGCAGCCCAGCGGGGATAAATCCCCTCGCCACAAAGGATGTGTCGGGCTTCATCCCCTCGACTGATCAATACGAAGCGCGTTCACCCACGACGCCCCAACAACTTCGACCAAAATCCAACCTTATTCTCCACAGCCACCGCAGCAGGCGGTTCAACTTCCTGCCTCGTCGAATGCGTACTCGGACCATTGGGCCTCAATAAGTCCCCTGGGTAATGCTCAAGCCCCAAGCACTGTGAGTCGTCCATATCGAAAGCCTTGACCGCCGCCACGGCCTCTACGCACCAACGACCGAAATAGGCGCCGCCGTCGAAGTTTTCATCACCGTAGGCGTACCAGTATGGATGTTTATAATTGACCGCCTGTGGATCAGAACCGGTTTTCGCCCCCGTACGTATTTCCTGATACCAGTGACTGACAAAAGCCTCCAGCTTTGAGGCTTGCGCATCCACCGGCGCATCCACTGCCGCCAGCAATCGCCCATAAGGTTTAGGGTAAAGGAGAACGGACCCTACTGCGCGCGCTGGACTGCGGGTCGCGATGATCCGGTCGAGCAGCACATCCTCTCCTTCGTTGCCGATAAGGACTAGCAGCCTTTGCCATTGATCATCTGGTATTTCCAGTGCCAACCCCAAACCGACCAACCAGAAGCAGACGATGTAATGATCATAGTTGACGCGCCAGCTGTGACGGGTGAGTTGCTGCTCCAGAGTCCAGACTGACGCGCCGAGACGCTCAGCCTCCTCCCAAGCATCGAGTAGCCCAGGGAAATAACGCGGCAGGTCGGCAATAGGGCATCCGGCAGAGTAGCGACTTAGCATCTGGTGCCAGTGGTTCTGGGCGATGATAAAGACGTATTGTGGTGCGTAGTCGGGATCGCCCGCAGGTGTACGCGCGGTCTCGAACGCTTGGACGATACGTTCATCACCATACTCCACCCATTCCGACCAATAGCGGGAATCTCCCAGTGGTGCTCGAATCATTTAATCCCCCCCAACAACTTGGATGCTGCAACCGGATCGGCCATAAACTTCCCACCTTTATCCAGAATACCTACAGTGACGTTTCCGAAGGGATCCGTATGAACCAACCACTTTTCAACCCGGCCGGTCCGTAATGCATCGTTGATGCTGTCAGCCATCTTCCGGTTGCCATTGACCGACTCCCGAATGCGATCATAATTTGTGGTAGTCCCCTGTAGCCAGTTATCACTCATCTGCAAACCATCCTTGGTCGGCTTCAACGCAGACGAACCAAACTTGTACTCCACAATCAAGTAGTCGACACCCGGCTTGTCGACCTTGTACAAGTCATCAATACCGGTTTGGCCAATATCCGGGGCCCGGCCAATTTTCTCGGCGCCCGGCACCAGTGACTTGATCCGCTCGCCGCCCATGACATCGCCGATGATGCTCTTCTGTGCATTGGTGAGCGCCCGGAAATCCATCAGAGGGGTGCCGTTGGGGTTGAACTGCCCGCCACGGGCCACCAGCTTATCGAACTTGGCCAGGCCGGCCATCGCCTCAAGCCCTTCCGCCCCCACCCTGATCCCGGCCTTCGCCAAGGCAACCCCACCCTTGGCCGCCCCACCAACCCCCGTGGCAATACTGCCAACCTGCCAAACCAGTTCGCCAATGTCCTGCCCCAGTTGCACGGCGCGATCATCCCCACCGTTTTCTAGGGCATCTTTAACACGATCGAGTTTGGCGTTGAGTTCATTGACCACGCCGTCGCCGAATTGCTTGCGGGCCTCGGGGTCGTTGACCAGGGCCTTGAGGCCATTGATCCCGTCAACCGGATGGAGGAGGAATTGCGCCAAGCCTTCGACATCGCTCCAACCCGCCTGCACCAGGCCTTTGCCCACGCCAAAGCGGGTCAGTACGTCTTGTTTTTGGTTGATGTACGCCCACTTGGCGATCACCTGCGCTTTGGCCCCAAGACCGTCAGCCGCGCTGTACTCTTTCTCGGCCTGGACCACTTGCTGGGTCGCCAGCCAGTTGTTGTCCACGGCTGCGCCCGCCGCAGTGTTGGCGGTAGTGGCGTCCACTGAAGCGCTGGTGGCGGCCAGCCCAGTGACGATGCTGACAATCAGGTTACGCTTGGCTTCGCGCTGGGCTTCGCTTTCATCGGGGCTGGCCTCGGAGAACAAGCCCGTGAGCAGGCTCGACGCCGCCGCACCCGCTGCGCCGCTGCCACAGCTCTGGCTGCTGGCGGCGGCGCCCGCGCAGGCGACGATGCCGTGCAGGGCGGCGTGCAGCGGCGAGCCTTCGGTGAGTTTGCCCTCCGCCACCAGGTCGCCGATGTAGCCGGCGCCCCGCTGTTGCACGTAATTGACTACCAGCCCCTGAACGAAGGCGCCATTGCTGCCACTGATGTTGCCGCTGGCCGCGCCTACCAGGGCGGTGGTGATCTGCCGGTAGGTGCCGCCCGCGCCCCACTTGTCGGCGATGCCGCGGGCTTCTGCGTTCAGTCGCTGAGCGCTGCCAAGTAACGCCAGGCGCTCGGTGTCGGTGAGTTGGGCATTGGGGTCCAGAGCCTTGGCCTGGGCAGCTTCGGCCTGTTGGCGCTTGAGATCGACCTCCTTGGCCTTGTTGGCGAGCAAGGTACTGGCTTCGTTGGCGAACGCCCCCACGATCTCGAAACCGGCACGGATCTCGTCTTCGTCAAAGATCGGCTTGAGCGCACCGCTGGTGTCGCGGTCGCTGGACACGTCGCGGTTCAGGCTGGCAACGGTTTGTTCGCCATTCTTGCCGGTGCGCTTCTGTTGCTCGGCGTCGTTGCTAATGACGATGGTGCCGCCACTGATGCCGCTGCGCGTAACGCTGCTGGCATCGTCGCTGGCACTGATGGCAATCGGCATGGTGGCGCTGAGGTCGTTGTCGTTCTTCGGCAGGTCGGTGCCAGGGGTTTGCTTGCCGCCGCTCGTGGCGTTGCCCTGCTGGTCCTTGCCAACTTCGCGATAACCGCCGCCGACGCTGACCGTGCTGGCGTCGTACTCGGCTTTGTTTTTGATGTCGCGACTGGTGAGACTGGCGGTGACCAGGCGATTTTTGCCGTCCTGCACGGCCTTGTCGCTGCTGGCGATGACGCCGCCGACCAGGTCGGTGTTGCCACCCACGCGGATATCAAAACCATCGTCCCCGGCCTTGATGCCCGATTGCTCGGTCACACTGGCGTAGTTGGAATCGATGTTAGTGGCACCGAAGCTGCCGCTGGCACCGCTGACCGAGCTCATGCCGTAGCAGAACGGCGGAATGCACAGGCTGATGCCCACGCCCAGGCTCTGCTCATCAACCTCATACGTGTTGGTGTCTTGCAGGCTTTCGATGTTCAGGTCGCCGCCGACATCGGCCAACACCTGTTTGCCGCTCGCCACCGCACCTTTGAGGTGAGTGTCGCCCCCCGAGGACAGCAGCAATTGGTTGCCTGCCTCGACGTGGGTGTTGGCGTGGGTGAGTCCATCGCCATCCGCCTGGCCACGGCTACCGGACGCGCCCAGGTCCAGGGTGAAACCGTTGCGGGCACCCAGGGAAAAACCGATGCCGATGCTGGCACTGCTGCCTTTGCTGTCGGTGTTCTGTTTGTCGGTGTTGCGGGCCGCGAGCAGGTTGATGTCGCCGTCCGCCAACAGGCTGGCATTGCGACCGGCCTTGATATCGCTGCCTTGTACGGTGATGTCGCTGGAGGCACCGGCCCCCGTGGCACGCAGGCGGATGTCATTGCCGGCGGTCATGGTCGAGCTGGCGGCGCTGTCGCTGGTATAGGTGGTGGTGCTTTCGTTCTTTTTGGTGCCCAGTGACAGGCTGATGTTGATACCACCCGCCGCGCCCGGATCCATCGCCACGGCGGTGGCGGCGTTGTTGGTTGCCAACACAGCGGTGGCAGCGGCCAGCACCTTCATGCGCCCGTCGTCGGTCTTCTCCGACGCCTGTTTCATTTGCTGGTTGGTTTGAATCGCACTGATCACCGGGTTGGTGACCGTGAGGGTGAACCCGGTTTGCTTGAACAGGGTTTCACGCTCGCGTTGGCTGGTGTTACGCGCTTCAACGATGTCGATGGTTTGCGCCGTGACGTCGATGTTGCCTTGCGGAGCCGACACCTGGCTGCCCACCTGACGGTAGCCCTTGCCCGCCTCGATCAGCACATCGCCCGTGGTCGAGCCGACGGTGCTGGCCACTGCTGTGTGTTTCGTGGTGAGGTCCTTGACGCTCTGCTGCTGGCTGCCCAGGGTGACAGCGATGCCACCGCCGCTGAACAGGCCGCTTTTCTTGACGGACTTGTCGTGGCGTTCGCTGCTGCTGTCGCTGGCCGCTTCAATGTTGATGTTGTTGTCCGCCACCAGAACGGTCTGGGTGGTGGACACCACATTGCTGCCGCTCAGGTTTATGTCGCGCCCGGCCTGCACGTAGGTTTGCTCGCCGCTCAGGGTGGAGCCTTCGGCCTGGGTCTGGCTGACGGTGTCGCGCGTCGTGGTGGTCTTGCTGGAGAACAGCCCGTTGCTGCCTTTGACCTTGTGTGCCTCGTCGGCGAATTGGTAGTTCTGGCTGGTGGTCAGGTTGATGTCGCGTTTGGCCTCGGCAAACACGGCGCCTTGCTCGCTGGTCACCTGTGCGGCGCGTGCGTTGAGGTCCTGGCCCGCGCTCAGGCGAACGTCGCCCTGCCCCTGAACCAGAGAGCCCGTTTCGGTCTGGCTGGCGTCCTTGCGCCAGTTGCTACTGTTCCAGGTCAAGGCTTGCTGATGCGCTTCGCCGACGGTGGCCAGGTTGACGTTATTGCCGGCCTCCAGCGATGTGCCGCCGCTGCCTGCGTTGACGACCTGGGCGCCGGTGAGGTTGAGGTCCTTGCCGGCGCTGACGCCCATCGTGCCCTGGGCGCCGCTGACGAACAGCCCCGCCACCCGTGACAGGTTGGTGCGGGTACCTTGGGCGCTGCTGCTGTCTCGGCTGCTGGAGATGACGTTGATGTCTTGCCCGGCCTTGACTGACAGGCTGTCCACAGCGCCGATCAGGCCGCCGAGGTTGTTGAGGTTGTCCCGCGCGGTGATCGAGGCCTTATCGGCCTGGATGCGCCCGCCGAGGTTCTCGATGTTCTGCGCAGTGATCGCCATGACGCTGCGCCCCGCCAGGCTGCCGCTGTTGATCAAGTCGCCGGCGATGTTCAGGTTCAGTTGCTGCCCGGCAATCAGGGCGCCAGAGCCGTTGAGGTCGCCCTCCTGAACCCGCACATACACTTGCGGCACCAGCACGTTACGGGTTTCACCGTTGGCGAGGGTGACCTGTTTTTGCACCAGCCAAACGATGTCGCTGGTCAACTGGGCCATCTGCTCGGAGGTCAGGGCCACGCCGGGCACCAATTGCCATTGGCTGGCGACGGTGACGGCGTTGTCGATCAGGGCACGGTACTGCGCCTCGTCATTGGCGTAGCCATCGAGGAAGCGTCGGCCGGTGAGTTGCGCCACCTGTTCGCGAATGAGCTTCTGCTCATAGAACCCGTCGCCCAGACGTTGTTGGGTCAGCGCGGGGTCGACTTGCAGGCGTTGCAACATGTAGTCCGAAGACAGCCACGTACGGTAGCTGGCAAAGCGCGGATCGGTTTCGATCAGGTAATTGCTGGTGTTCTGAGCGGTGGTGCTGAACAGGCTATTGTTCGGCAACTCAAGGGACGGCCCACCGCTGCGGATCTGCTCGGCAACGCCCTTGCTGTTCAGCGTGGTTTGGGCGGCGACCTGAACGAGGGGCGCTACTTGGTAAGTTCTGCCGACGGGGGCACTGACAGTGCCCGTGGCGGCGATCTGTTGGCTGACGTTCTGGGTGTCGCGCGCGCTGATCTGGGTGCCGGTACCGTTACCCGCAGCATTTTGTGCGTACACGGTCGGCTGCAGGGAGATGTCCTGAATCAAGGGTGCCGGCGTGTAGGCTGTGGCGGCCGTTCCCTGACGGTCGCGGCCCTTGCGCTGGATGCGATAAAAGTGGGTGGCGGTGCCGCTGTCGGTGGTGGTGCGCTGGCCGGCCACTTCGGTGTTGGTCAGGCTGGCGATGTCGGCCTGCAACAGCCCACCGGCAATGATACGGCTCTTGTCGTTGAGGACATCGCCGGCGCTGATCTGCATCGCCCCGCCGGACAAAATTTGTGCCGGTGCCGAGGTGGCGATCTGGGTTTGCTGCACCACGCGGGTGTAGTCGTAACGGTTCCAGTTGTCCTGCCGGCCCTCAGGGGTGGCCAGGTAAAGGACCTCGTCGTTGCTCAGGGAAATCTGATCGCCCTGATAACGGTTCGACGAACCAGTGAGCTGGAACTCTTGCAAGGCGGTGCGGCTGACTTCCACCTCTTGGGTGCTGAAGTGTTCGTTGGTGTTGCGCACGCTTTGCACGTTCAGCGACAGGTTGCCGAGGGCTTCGATGGTCGCGCTGGCATTGGTCAACAGCTGGGCGCGGCCCTGAGCCTTGTCAGTGGCGCTCAGCGTACCGCCAATGGCGAGGTCCCCGGCGCTGAAAATCAGCGCCTGCTCGCGGTTGTCCAGGGTGCCGGCGCCAATGTCCAGGGATTCGCGGGCGGCGATGGTCGCGGCGGTACCATTTTCATCGCGGTTGGTCAGTGTCGAGGTGGCGATGGCCAATTGGTCACCGTAAAGACGCCCCGTGCCCAGGTTGTTGAGCGAGAGGGACTGCACACGCACTTGCTGGCCATCGATCAGGCCACGGTTGGTCAGGCTGTCGTTTACGCTGAGGCGCATCTGGCCGGCGCTGATTTCTGCGCCGGTGGCGTTGTCCAGTGTCTGCGAGTGAACCAGCAGCATGTTGCCCGCCAGCAGTCGCCCAGTGTTGTTGAAAGCCCCTTCGGTGCTCAGGTCAACCTTGTTGTTGGCCTGAATCTGCCCGCTCAGGTCCAGGCCACTTTGCAACCTGAAGGTCAGGTCGCCCAGGCTCAGGGCCCGACCGGAGCCGCCGTAATACGCCGCGTTGAGCGACAGCAGGCTACCCGCGAGCAACGTACCGTCGAGGTTGTGCACCGACTGGCGACGCTGCGCCGGGTCGCGGTCACTGATGGTCAGGCCGGCGCCTGAGGAAATCAGCCCGCCCTGGTTGTTCAGCATCTGGCTGACGCCAATCGACAACCCTTCATCGGCGCGCACGGCACCGACCTGGTTGCCGAAGGTGTTGACCGCCAGGGTCATGGCGCGGCCTTCAAGGCCCTGATTGGTGCCTTGGGTGGCGCTGTTGTCGAGCACATCGGCGCTCACGTCCAACGTCCCCGCACTGCGAATCAGCCCGCCCTGATTGTTGAGCGTCTCACCCAGCACCAGTTGGACATCGCCGAGGCCTTGCAACTGGCCGCCGCGGTTATCCACCCGGGCGCCTTCGACGTTTACAGTTTTCTCGCCAATGATCTGGCCGCCGCTGCCGTTGCCCACGTCGGTGGTCTTGAGCACCAGGGCGCCCTTGGCACCCAGGAAACCCGCGCTGTTATTGAAGTTGGCACTGTGGATCTCGACCGCGTCCTGGCCGCTGATGCCTTGGGTGGTCCCGGACTGAATGTTGTTCAGCGCCTGGCTGCCGGTGTCGATGAACAATTTCCCTTTGGCCTGGATCAGCCCTGCGGCGTTGCGCAGTTCACCACTGTGCAGGTCGAGGGTCGCACCGGCATTCAGCGTGCCCTGGCTGTTGTCCATCAGGTTGCCGTGGCTGTCCAGATCCAGGGCCTTACCACTGATCACACCGCTTTGGTTATTCAGGCCCAGGGCCGACAGCTTGATATCGCCCAAGGCTTCCAGGTGTCCGCTGCTGTTATTCAGCACGCCATCAGACACGGTGACCAGCAACCCGGACTGCACCGAGCCCAGCACACCGTTAGTGTTGTTCAACTGCCCGGCGATGATCACCATGCGCTGAGTGGCCGCAAGCGTGCCGCCGATGTTGTTCAACTGATCGAAATTCGCGTGCAGCTCACCGCCTGCGCTAACGGTGCCTTGAAGGTTGTCCAGGCGCTCGCCGCTCACCTGCGTCGTACCGCTGGCGGCGAGAGTGCCAGCGCTGTTGTCGATCAACTGGCTGGCGGTGACTGTCAGCGCCCCGCTGTCAGTGGCCAGGATTTTACCGCCCTGGTTGTTCAACGTACCGACATCGACGATCAGCGCACCGGGGTTGCTGACTTGCCCGTCCTGGTTGTCGAAACGCTGGGTGGCGGTGATCTGCAACGGCTGAACGCCGGTCTGGAGAATACGCCCGCCCTGGTTGGACAAGGTCTTGGTGTCGAGGGTGATCTGTTGGCCTTGGGTCAGGCCGTCATCGACCACCACGTCGGTGGCTTTGATCGTCAACTTGCCGTTACTCGCCACGCTGCCTTTGCTGCCGGCCAACTGGGTGGCCTGGATGTCCAGAGCGCCTTTGCCTGCGTGTTCGACCTTGCCTTTGCTGTTGTCGAGGCGAGTGACGCCAAGCTTCAGGTTGTTGGCGTTAGAGGCGATGCGCCCGCTGCTGTTATCGAGGGTGGCACTGGCTTTGATCGAGGCGTCTGCGATGCCGGTCTGCACCAGTTCACCCCCGACATTGGAGAGGTCGCGGGCGCTCAGTTGCAGGTTGCCGGCGTTGACCTTGGCCGTGTCGGTGCGCAGGATTTTGGCGGCCGTTGCCGTCAATACCTGGGTGGCGTCGACCTGACTGCCACTGAGGTTGGCGTCGCCGCTGCGGGCGGTCAGGGTGACGTTGCGTCCTTGGGTCTGACTGCTGCTCAGGTCCAGATCAGCAGCCTCGACGCTCACATCGCCGGCGGCGAGGTTCTGGCCTTGCGCCTTGACCGTGGTTGCCCGTAGCGCGAGGTTGCCACTGCTGCCCAGCTTACCGTCTTCACCCACACCCGCTGCCAGACTGGAGGCGGTGGTGCTGCGAACGGTTTTGGCGGTCAGCGTGGTGTGATTCTGGCTGGCAACGGTGCCGCTGTTGTCGATGTCACTGGCGCTGTCGAGGCTCAGGTCACCCTTGGCGTAAAGCGTGCCGCTGTTTTCAACACTGGCGGCGGTGATTCGGGTCGCTGCGGCGCTGCTGATAGCGCCTTGGTTTTGTAGTTTGCCGTCGGCGCTGATCACCACCTCACCGGCCATGGCGCCTATCTGCCCGGCGTTGCGCACACCGACGCCGGACTCGGTGCCCACGAGCATGATTTTCCCGGCGTACATACCGCCCAGCTTGGCAACGTCGATGGCGACGGTCGGTTTTTCCCCGTCAGCAGCCGGCAACGGCGTGGCCTGAGTGTTATCAGCGTTGACCTGATTGCGTCCCGCCGTGACCTTAAGGTCGTTGGCCCAGACGCCGGCGTTGACCTGCACGGTGCGAGCAATCAGATCCGTGTAGTCGGCCTCACGGGCATCCAGGCCATTGCCTTCGATGTTGATGGCGCCGCCCTGCACGGTGTAGCCGGTGATACTGCCATTCTCCATCTGAACCCGGCCCGTGCTGAGGGTCGCACGGTCAGCGTTGATGAAGCCGCAACCGTTGCAGGTAATGCCAGACGGATTGGCAATCACCACTTCGGCGCGCTGACCGGCGACTTCGACGTAACCGCGCAGTTGGCTGGGATTACTGGCGTTGACTTCGTTGAGAATGACCCGCGCGCTGCCATTGCTCAATAAGGGGTTGCCCTCAATCCAGCCACCCAGTTTCGTCTGGCTATTGGCCGCGCCGTTGTTGAGGATCGCGCCACGGCTGTCGACATCGAACTGGTTGTAGGTGTTACGCGAAACACCGGCAGCACTGGGGGCCTGGATATTCACCTGTGGGGTGCCGTTGGCGCTGTCGATCACCATTGGCCGCTGACCGGCCGCAGCACCGGGGTCGGCTACGATGGTGCCCGCCCAGGCAGGCAGCACGCTCAAGGACACCAACCCAATCGCCGTCATCAGCGCAAAGCGCAATGCCCCGAGCGTCGCCGTACAGGCCGGTGCACCCGCCAACGGGCCGGAACGGGTTCCCGGCGCCTTGACCTGACTCGTGACATTCTCCGCCACGACCATCAGCAGTCCGCGGGCTTTGTTGAAAACGATTCGGTACAGATGCTTGTTCATAGCAATTCCATTTGCGGTGCCAGCCCGCGATACAAAGGTTGGGGTTACGGTGCGATTGCCAGCGGGTGGGCGGCAAACCAGGCCTTGGCCTGTTCAGGGATGACACCGATCCCTTGGAATGTCTTGACCCGTAGGCCGCGCTCCTCGCCTCGGTGATAGAGCGCACGCGCACAGCGATTGGCGAACAGGTGACGCTGCAGCAGTCGGGTCAATGCAGCGGTGTGACCAAAGGGGGCAACCCAGTCGTTGAGCCAGAGGCGCTCGCCGCTGTTCCAGTCGGCTTCAGTCAGCGACAGGGGCGATTGCTGCAAATAGCGCTGTTCCGCGGCCTCGTCGAAGTTGAGCCAGGACAGGTAGAACACGGGTTTGCCATGTTCAGCACCGAGCACGAACTGGCGATGCTTGAGGGCAGGCAACAACAGCGTCGGCAGGCTGTGCAGCGGTGCATCGCGATGGGCTTTGGAGTGCATCCATAGCCAAGTGGCCGAGCCGAACACGGCAGCTTCGTTCCAGGGTTCGTCGATCAGGCCGGGGGCGGTAATGTCTAGCGTCTCGAACTGCATGGGATCACCTCAGAATGACCAGATGACGGAAAAGGCGCTGGTCACGTTTGCCGTCTCGAAGCCATCGGGCTTCTTCAACGGGGTGCCCAGCGACCAGTCATAAGACAGGCCTTTGTAACCACCGCGTATACCCACCACGGCCCCCGCCAGGCGCTGCCCGATCAGGAATTCACTGGATTGGCCGCTGACTTCGCCGTAGTCGATACCGGTGTAAAGCTCCTGGCCGGTCTGCCCCAAAGACAGGCCGACTTCGTTGCGCAACGTCCAGCCGCGGTCGGCGGAAAGAATGTTTTCACCATCAAAGCCCCGCACGCTGTAGCGCCCGCCAATGGAGAAGCGGTCCTGAGGCACCAGAGGGGTACGGTTCCATTGCGCGCGCCAGCCGCCGATGTAGCGCAGGCGCTGGTTGCCCACCCGAAACGGCACCTGCAATTGAGCGTCGGCGGTGATGACCTGCGCGCGTGAAGTGCCTGCGCCATAAGACTCTTCAGGTGCTTGAAGCGAGTCATGGGCCCCGGTGCCGCGACGATAAGCGGCACCCAGGTCAAGAATTGAAGCGCCGATGAACTCGCGATGGTTCAGCCCGAACTGCCAGCCGGCCATGCGTCGTTTCTGGTTGCCGATTTCGGTGTCGTCGATGAAGTTCTCCGACGAGCGCGTCCAGAGACTGCCCCAAGCGGTGGTCTTGCGAACGGCGTCGCGGTACAGCAGGCGCGACAGGCGCAACTCGTTGTTGCGACTCTCACCACGGTATTGATAAGTCTGGGTGGCGCCCGCGACGGCCTGTTCGTAGTTGTATTGACTGCTGGTGAAACCCAGCTGCCAGTAGCCGAACGGCAGCGAATAATGAAGGGTGTTGCCATCGGAGCCGCGATGACCGGACTCGCCGCCACCCAGGTCATGGTTGACGCTGGCGTAGAACAAGTCGTTGAGCGACAGCAGGTTGTCCAAGGACAGCGACACGTTGCCCTGATATTTACCGGTGGTCTTGCTGCCCGAGTTATCCACAGACAGGCTTACGCGGGCCGGGAATCGCTGGCGCCAGGCAATCACCACATCGCTTTCACCGGGTTTGGCGTCGGGCGCGCGGGCGGGCGCGATCTGGATATCGGCTTCGGCGGTCGGCACCCGCTTGAAGTTTTCCAGTGCTTGCTCGATGTCGCGCAGGTTAAGCAGGTCGCCAGGATTGGCGGGCATCGCATTCCAGACATTGGCACGGGGGCTGGTGCCCTCGTCGAAACGAATCTCGCGGATACGCCCCGGCACCAGCGTCAGTACCAGAACTGTGCTGTTCAGGTCCTGGGCTTCAGCGAGGACGCGGGTGGTGACGTAACCCGCTTCGATGATCGCGTTCTGCATGCGTTTCATCGTCAAGTTGATCCCTCCACCGCCCAGGCAACGGCCTATGGCAGGATCATGCTTGGGGTTGGCGGCGCGCAGGGCCCACTGAAATTTCTCCGATGCCTCGCCAATCAGGCGGATGTCGTTGATGGCAAAGCAAGGGCTTTCCTTGACGGGCAAGCGATCGACGCCTTCGGCCACTGGCGCCGACTGAAGGCGCACGTCCGGCCGAGACTCCAACTGATCACGCAGCACCCGCTCACGCTCACGCTGGCGCAACAGCTCTTCCTCAGGCCCAGCCGCCTGCGCAGCACTCCCCGCCCCCATCATCCATGCAGCCATTAAGAACAGCGCGAGACGCTTGGCGTTTTGTGGAGAGGAACGGGTCACGTCAACAAGACGGCGAGCGGTGCTCGGATTACGCGTTCGGCAGGGTGCTGCTGGGTGCATGTCACATCCTTGTGGCTTGAATCAAAAACACGTTGAGCCAGGCTCGCCGGAAACGGCAGTAGCACTGACACGAAATAAATAGAGGTACGTGTTCCGCCCGTAGCGAAGGAAAAGTCCTACGACGTACCGAGACGGTCAGAGGGCAAGGGGAGGATAAAGTTTCGCTTTATGAAACATTTTCGATACAAATCCGTAGAAATGAGCGGTCGATCACACCATTGAGGAGGATGCTCGCGGTGCAAACGTTGAGTTCAAGACAGGTGTGGACTGATCATTTGTAGGAGAAGTGAATACAAAGCGAGCAGAAAGTCGGCCATGACTTCGCCAACTACTGCGGACAGTGACGTCGCTGGGCAGTTTGGAACTGCAACTTTCCCTCAAACCTGTAACACTGTCGCGAGCAAAACTGGCTGCCAGGTCAAACAGTTCCTCATCATCACTTGGAAACAGCACGATAAAACAATGGTTTCAGGCAGTCTTCAATTCATGCTTGGACTTACAGTAGGGAGGCTGTGATATGTTCAACCTCAAACAGAAAACATGGGTGTTACTTTTTGTCTACATCGTAGGTGTCAGTGGTTATATCTACTACCTCTACGTCGAGACTCAAGGCATTCTCACTGACAATATCAATAACAAACTGCTGCATGCCGCATTGGGTGTTTCAGCCATCCTCGGTGATCGCTACCATGACAATCTGATCGACAAACAGTCCAAATCGCAGGCGCAAGACTGGGATACCATTCAGCGGCTCTCCCGATTTAACGAGTCAATGGGCACCGCCTTTGTCTACAGCGTGATCAAACGCTCCGGAGAAGCTTATCTGGTCAGCTCCAGCGCATCGGAAAAAGAAATTCAAGAGCAGAATTTCGTGCGCTTTTTCGATCCGTACCCAGATGCCAGCCAGGCTTTGCTCGACAGTTTTGAGCGCACCGAGCCAACCTGGACCGACTACTCGGACCATTGGGGAGATTTTCGCGCCGTCTTCGTCCCACTAAAATCGCAAGACGGTACGCTGTATATTGCGGGGGCGGAGATGACGTTGGCGGACTACTACCAACAACTTAATCAAGACTCGATGCACCATATCATCCTGGCCATCCTGGTATTTCTCGCCTTCAGTCTTTTACGCATGCGTGTTCATCTCAAGCAGTTGCAAGTAAACGAACAAGCATTGCATCAGGCAAAAAATGCCGCCGAGGATGCGGATCGTTCAAAAACCAGATTTTTGGCCACCATGAGCCATGAAATTCGTACCCCCATGTACGGTGTCATTGGCGCAACCGAGTTGCTGGCGCGGTCGACGCTGACGCTTGAGCAAAGCAGCCTGTTAAAAACGATTCATGCCAGCGGACGGACGCTACTGTCTCTTATCGACAATATCCTTGACCTTGCAAAAATCGAAGCGGGCAAACTTGAATTGAAGCCTCACGTGTTCGACGTACGAACACTGGTTTCATCCAGCATTGAAATGATCCGGCAAAACATTCAGGACAAACCAATAGTACTTGAGGCCCACGTCTCACCGGACGTACCGTCCCTGGTCAAAACCGATAGCGATTGCCTTCGTCAAATATTGATCAACTTATTGAGCAACGCAGTCAAATTCACTGAAACCGGAAAAGTATCGCTCGTGGTCACGACCAGCGGCTTTGGCCTTAAAGCTCGACTCGACTTCTCCATACGCGATACCGGCATAGGCATCCCCAAGGAGCTGCAAAGCAGTCTGTTCAAGCCCTTTGCTCAGTTTAAAGGGCCGGTCAGTCAACGCTTTACCGGGAGCGGACTCGGTCTTTCAATTTGCAAAAGCCTGGTCGAGGCGCAACAAGGAACTTTATCCTTTACCAGTCAGCCTGGGGTCGGATCGACGTTCTCTTTCTCACTCCCCATAGCGCTTTTTTCAGCCTCGGAAATTCCCTTCGTCGACGATCATGCATCGGTTAGTTTCGACTCATCTTTTGCCAGGGCTTACCCGCTCGATATCCTGCTGGTGGAGAACCATCCCATCAGTCAGAAAGTCGCCATGGCGATGTTTCGAGAGTTGGGTTATGCACCCGACCTTGCGTCAAATGGCCTGGAGGCGGTCAACACGTGCATGACTTCGGCTCCAGAAGTCATTTTTATGGATATCAACATGCCTGTTATGGATGGGCTAGCGGCCATCCGCAAAATCCGCGAACTACCACTGGCCACTACTTGCTACATCGTTGCTTTCACCGCGAGCGCTTTTTCGAGCGAGATAGAACGTTTCAGGGCCGCCGGTGCCGATGACATTTTAACCAAACCGGCAAATTTCCAGGCCCTGACCCGAGTGCTTCAGCGTGCAGCCAACGTCCGACAGCAACGCCAGGCCAGCACGCTGGTAGTGGATGCAATTTCAAGTTGAAATGGGAGGACCTCTCCCCTCGTTCACCCGTGACAGGTTGGCGCGAGTACTTTGCGCGCGGCAGCTGTCTCGGCTGCTGGAGATGACCTTGCTATCTGCTCCTTTCGCCTAAACACCTCGTTAAATATTTTGTAAGTAAGCATCACGCAAGACCGATGTAATATGCAGCATAGAGCGGTTACAGGGCTCAAAGCAGGCCCAAGCACAGCCCGAAAGCCTCCCGCCCGTTATGGAGCAAAGGAGCAGATGAGTATGGAAATTGCTGAACTGGACGCTTTCAAAGCGATTGTTGACTATGGCAGCGTCACGCAGGCCGCGATCAGGTTAAACCGCGCTCAATCCAGTATTTCCTTCCGCATCAAGACCCTCGAGTCACGGCTTGATACCAAGTTGTTCGAACGCTCCGGCCGTGGCATTACGATGACGGCGCAAGGCAAGGAGCTCTATGCATACGCCTCACAAATCCTCGAACTGGTTGCCCGCGCTCAAGCAAGCCTAAGCCCGGAAAAAACCGAAACACGGGTGCGTCTGGGTGTCATCGAAAACCTCACTATTACTCGCCAGAACCTGTTGCAAAGCATCGTTGCCAATCCCGACGGTCTGGCAGTGGATGTCAGCATTGGTAACACACAGTCGCTGCTCAAGGATCTTGAGGCCGGCAAGCTCGACGCGGTAATTGTCGGAGCGGGCCTTGCACCTGCGCATTATCGCCGGGTGACACTGTTCAACGAGCCGCTGGCCCTGATCTACAGCGCGACACAGCCCGCCATCCAAGACCTGGAAGCGTTCAGCGGGCAAGTGTTTCTGGTCAACAGCCGGCGCAGCGCTTCACAACGTAATCTCGACGAACTGTTTCAGATGGGTAACATCACCCCGGAAAAGATCATCGAGTGTGGCTCTTATCCGTTGCTGTTTTCAAACGTGATCAATGGCGTGGGCGTAGCCTTGGTGCCCTTGTCACTGGTCAATTCTTGCTGTCGCAGTGAACAGGTACAAACGTATTTCCTGAGCGGTTCATATGCCTCATTGACCACCGAATTCGTATTTTTCGACCACCCTGGCATACCTGCGCCAAGAGCACTGGCGCAATGGGTGCTCGACTTCGATAAACCGGCTCGCTTACCACTGATGGTAACGGCAGCAAGCGGTCAGGGCCCTCGTCAGCAATTGCACGATTGACGTACCAGCTCATCCTCGAAGAGGTTGGACAATTGCAGTTCATCCTCTTGGCTACTCGCCCGAATGAGGTCACCGTGCTGCAACTCGAAGGCATCCTTGTCGGTGCTTACACGGTGGGTCTGCGACCACCACTTCGTGACACAACGCAGCGTTGCCAATAATTCTGTCCATTAAGCTGCCTCCACGCGTAATACCACCGGAGCCCGCCGTTTAATGGAACAGAGGATCACCCCAAACACGATTAGTACCAGACTGACCAGATGGTAGGCGTGCAGCTGCACATCCAGAAATACGATGCTGAACAACCCGCCGGACAGTGGCACCAGGTGAGTGAAGATCTCGCCACGGGTGGCACCAATTTCACCAATCCCTTTGCTCCAGAACAAGTACGACAGCCAGGATGGGAAGATCACCAGATACGCCAGGCCCAGCCACGGTGCAGCGCCCTGCCCCAGGTTGAACATCAGATCAGGGTGCAAGGCCCAAACCCCCAGGCTGAACGGAATCAGGCACAGAGCCCCCACTATCGCGCAATACGTCACGAACGCGTTGCCAGCGATAGTTTTTGGCTTGGTCCGCAAAAAGGAACAATAAACAGCCCAACTGGCGGCGGAGGCCATGGTCCAGAAATCACCTTTGTTGAAGCCCTCCAGGAAACTCAAATCGGAAAGATGCCCCATGGTCACCAGCCAGAACACACCTAACGTACTGATGACCACCCCGAGCATGTTCGATCTGGAGATGAAATCACCGAAAACGAAACGATTGATGGCCAATACCAAACATGGCGTGGCCGACAGATAAATCGCCGCATTCAACGAACTGGTGTACTGCAAACCGATATACAAAGTCAGTGGAAATATAACTTGCCCACACACCGCCAGCATCACCAGGGTTAACCATGACTTGCGCGCGGCCGGCCAACTGGCGATCGCCGCCTTATAATTAATCAACAGCAGTAAAGCACTGGTAACCAGCCATCGAAGTTGCGACAGCAGCACGGGATCAACATCCACCACCATCAATTTTCCGACGACATAGTTACCGCCCCAAAAAACGGCAGCGAGTGAAAGCAATAAGTACGGCATAACGCCTCCGTTAGATTTTCTTCATTAACATGAAAGCGGCGCCGTCGAACTCGACTTCCCCTTGCAGATGGAACAAGTTCTGATACACGGACAATTGCGCCGGGAACACATCGGTGATCGGCACTAACAGCCAGACACCAATCGAAGGCAACTCATCCGCCGAGTGTTCGAGTTAATGATAGGTATGGAGGGGGGCTGAAATACGTACTGTTTTCAAAATTGAGGTATTGCCCGTCCTGCGACTTTGAAGGCTTCATCACGTGGCCCCTTTTTCCCAATGAGTACTGACTGGATGCTCACCCCAACGGTGAACACTGCACGCCACATGATCGTAGGTCGGATAAAACCCGCTGAATAACGAGTTTTATATCTGGCACCCATCGATAAATACGAATAGGTGGAAGGAAGGACTGAGTGCCCCACGCCCCTTTAAATCCTCTACTGCCGGAAAATTCATACACGACAAGACAAGTAGGTAACGAAATTGGCGCGTGAGGTGTGACCCGAACCGACAGAAGTCAGATCTGAGAAGGGCTTTTCTTTGGCTGAATGTCAACGATTGCACCCACCCGGACCCCATAGGCCCGTAGCTGATGAGTGATAAATCGGTGGAGGTACTGAATTATATGGTGTCCCAGGGCAGGTTCGAACTGCCAACCTTCCCCTTAGGAGGGGGATGCTCTATCCAATTGAGCTACTGAGACACAAGTCGACCACGAGAGACGCAGTGCGAAGGACGGCGTGCATGTTAACGGCCAGCCCCGCGTTTGTCATGTCGTCCATGGTTTTTTAAGTGTAGGCAAATGGTACGGCGCCCAGGCCCGCAGGCCGAAGACTCGGAAAATCTGGCCACCGCTCATCTGCTCCTGGATTGTTCATCCTAGTAAATCGGCAAATTGCCACTATCCTATGCAAGACAAGGAAAACCATGCGCCCGTGCCTGCGCCTCGGTTATCCGCCAGACGGTATGGCACATAGACACGATGCGGTGGTCACAGATGCGGACCTGTTGATTTTTCCAACCAGTCCGCATTTTTTGATGAGGGTGCTGGCATAACGCCTTTACCCGGATCAATATTTGTCACAGAATTGGCGCCAATGATCTGGCAATTTTGAGGCATGATGCGGGCCTCTTAACAATTCAGGTTGAACATTTGGCCACAGGCCTTGTCCTATTCGACATCCTGCGGCCGATCCCGAGAACCGCTCCCCTGAACTAACCGGTTAAATATATGCGCCCATTGAAACAGGCAATTTATTCCAGCCGTACGGCTGACAAGTTCGTCGTACGTCTGCCAGACGGAATGCGGGAACGCATTGCCGAGGTGGCTCGCAATCATCACCGCAGCATGAACTCTGAAATCATCGCGCGCCTTGAGCAAAGCCTTATTCAGGAAGGCGCGTTGGGTGAAGAACTGAGCATGCGCCTGGACAGCCCGGAGCTGTCACTGCATGAGCGCGAGTTGCTTCAACGATTCCGACAACTCTCCCATCGCCAGCAGAACGCCCTCGTTTCGCTGATTGCCCATGATGCAGAAATGGCCGCAGACGCGTCCTGATCGCACCCCAGATATTAAAGCCAGCCGTGTGCTGGCTTTTTTTTGCCTGGCGTTTGGCTCGGACTGCATGACGAGCGCCCATAAAAAAGCCCGCCAAATTGGCGGGCCTTCTCGACGAGCGATTCAGAGCAGGAAAATCGTCGCCAAGCCCAGGAAGATAAAGAATCCACCGCTGTCGGTCATGGCGGTGATCATTACGCTGGCGCCCATGGCAGGGTCACGCCCCATTCGGGCCAGAGTCATAGGAATCAATACCCCCATCAATGCCGCCAACAGTAAGTTGAGCGTCATCGCAGCGGTCATGACCACACCCAGCGACCAGCTGCCATAGAGCAGATACGCCACCACACCGATCACACCGCCCCACACCACGCCGTTGATCAAGGCCACAACCAATTCCTTGCGCATCAGTCGCGACGTATTGCCGGTACTGACCTGATCCAGCGCCATGGCGCGCACGATCATGGTGATGGTCTGATTGCCGGAGTTGCCACCAATACCGGCGACGATGGGCATCAACGCTGCGAGCGCCACCAGCTTCTCGATGGAGCCTTCGAACAGGCCAATGACCCGCGATGCGATAAACGCCGTGATCAGATTGATCGCCAGCCAGGCCCAGCGGTTACGCAGGGATTTCCAGACCGAGGCGAAGATGTCTTCTTCTTCACGCAAACCGGCCATGTTGAGGACTTCGCTTTCGCTCTCCTCACGAATCAGGTCAACCATTTCATCGATGGTCAGACGGCCGATCAGCTTGCCGTTCTTGTCGACCACCGGTGCAGAAATCAAGTCATAACGTTCGAACGCCTGGGCCGCATCGTAGGCATTTTCGTCCGGGTGGAAGCTCACCGGGTCGCTGGCCATGACCTCGGCCACTTGCTTATCCGGATCGTTGACGAGCAACCGCTTGATCGGCAGCACGCCTTTGAGCACGCCGTCGTAATCGACTACAAAGAGCTTGTCGGTATGCCCCGGCAGCTCCTTGAGGCGCCGCAGGTAACGCAATACCACTTCAAGGCTGACATCCTCGCGGATCGTCACCATCTCGAAGTCCATCAGCGCACCGACCTGCTCCTCGTCGTAAGACAACGCCGAGCGCACACGCTCACGTTGCTGACCGTCGAGGGTTTCCATCAGTTCGTGGACAACGTCCCGTGGCAGCTCGGGCGCAAGGTCGGCGAGCTCGTCGGCGTCCATTTCCTTGGCCGCTGCCAACAGCTCGTGATCATCCATGTCGGCGATCAGGGTTTCACGAACCGAGTCGGACACTTCGAGCAGGATGTCACCGTCGCGATCAGCCTGAACCAACTGCCAGACCGTCAGACGCTCTTCCAGTGGCAAGGCTTCAAGGATGTAGGCAACGTCGGCGGAGTGCAGATCATCGAGCTTGCGTTGCAACTCGACGAGGTTCTGCCGGTGGACCAGGTTCTCGACCCGGTCATGATGAGGGCCTTCCTGGCGATGCGTCAGGTCTTCTACGACACGCTGGCGATGCAGCAGCTCAACGACTTGAGCGAGACGATCCTGAAGGCTTTCCTGCGTTTTCTTTACTTCTACTTCGGTCATAGGCGAACTCCACTCCCAGCAGTGGAGCACGCCGGAAGGATCAATCAGTTAATTCATGATTGGCAAAACGTATTGAGTAACTACTGGGTAAGTCCATGGAGATATTCCAAAGCCCCGGCGGGGCTGACGGGCGCAATCATACACCGCTTGGCGCTTTAAGACGTTAAAAAATCATGGCAAGAACAAGCGCTTGCGAGACAAACCTGAACACAGGGTGAACCTCTATCTGTACGACGACTTATCCCGAAAAGAAAACACACGCCCTTTCAGAAATGTAGCGGCTACCCTTATTTCTTCATCGTCAAGGAGGACGCCCGGATGCCTGTCAGCCACTACCTGCTATTGCTAACCACCCTGCCCTGCCTGCCCTTGGGAGCCGCCGGGCAAACCGTGCATCGCTGCGAAAGTGTCGCTGGGCACGTTACATTCACGACCTTGAGCTGCGGCCCAGGAGAAGAGCTTTCGTTACAGCAGATCCATTCGTTCAGCCCGGGTACGGCCGAACCGCTGATGCCCGAAGCAGAGTCGCGGCAAACATCCAGCAACAAAACCAAGCACAAGGAACCGACGGTTGTCGGCCAGTTCGAAGACCGCTGTGGGAATCGGATCAACGCCAGGCAACGCCGCGAAGCGATCATCACCCGGCGAATCATTACCGGCATGAGCCAGCAGGACGTAGAGAGCGCCTTGGGCAAACCCGATTCAATCAACATTCGGAATTCGAGCACACGGTTTACCTACAAAGCGAAGAAAGGCCGCAACGCAGAGATCGTGTTCGATGAGAAAGGATGCGTAACAGGCAAATCGCAGACAGCAAAAAGCCCGCGATAACGCGGGCTTTTTGGTGTTTGGTGCACTCGACAGGATTCGAACCTGTGACCGCTCGGTTCGTAGCCGAGTACTCTATCCAGCTGAGCTACGAGTGCAGGTTGTGGTTTTATACCAGATCACAACTGGTTGAAGCGAAGTTATTTGCATTGCTGCAAACAACTCTTAAATGGTGCACTCGACAGGATTCGAACCTGTGACCGCTCGGTTCGTAGCCGAGTACTCTATCCAGCTGAGCTACGAGTGCATTTGTTGCCGCGCATTATAGGTCGCCGAATCTTTTTGTAAAGCACTTTTTCTAGTAATTACAACAACTTACCGAAGAAGCCAGATTACGTCGCACTAAATAAATAATGGCGGAGAACGGGGGATTCGAACCCCCGACACCCTTTTGAGGTGTACTCCCTTAGCAGGGGAGCGCCTTCGGCCACTCGGCCAGCTCTCCGCAACACGGGGCGTATATTAACCACCTTCATCCCCGTTTGCAAACATAAAAATTGATAAAAATTAATGGCTTGGTTCGTCGTCCTTCTCTTTCTTGATACGCAGGTAAATTTCCTCTCGGTGCACAGCGACCTCTTTCGGGGCGTTGACGCCGATACGCACTTGGTTTCCTTTGACGCCGAGCACGGTCACGGTGATTTCGCCATCGCCAATAATCAGGCTTTCTGCACACCGACGAGTCAGAATCAGCATACCTCTCTCCTCACGCAATTCAGTTCAGGGACAACAGTCTGCAAAAAAAAGGCATTGGACCGACAACCGAAACGGTCGCAGCCTACAGGCCTAAGTATTGACCAGCACGAGCAAAAGAACAGTTTTGGAACGCGCCATTCAAAAAAACACAGGGCGCGGTCTAGCCGCGCCCTTAGGACAACGTCTTACTCGCCCTGTCGGGCTGCAGCGTCGAGTTCGAAAGCCGTGTGCAGGGCACGCACGGCCAGTTCCAGGTACTTCTCTTCAATCACCACGGAAACCTTGATTTCCGACGTAGAGATCATCTGGATGTTGATGCTTTCCTTGGCCAGGGATTCAAACATGCGGCTGGCCACGCCTGCGTGGGAGCGCATGCCGACACCGACGATCGAAACCTTGGCGATCTTGGTGTCGCCCACCACTTCCCGGGCACCGATCTCGCCAGCCGTCTTTTTCAGCACGGCTTCAGCGGCCTGATAGTCGTTGCGGTGCACGGTGAAGGTGAAGTCGGTGGTGTTATCGTGCGCGACGTTCTGCACAATCATGTCGACTTCGATGTTCGCGGCACTGATCGGGCCGAGAATCTTGAACGCCACGCCGGGGGTGTCTGGCACGCCACGGATGGTCAGCTTGGCTTCATCGCGGTTGAAAGCGATGCCGGAAATGATCGGCTGTTCCATGGATTCCTCTTCATCAATAGTAATGAGGGTGCCCGGACCCTCTTTGAAGCTGTGCAGAACGCGCAGCGGAACGTTGTACTTGCCGGCGAATTCGACCGCCCGGATCTGCAGCACCTTCGAGCCGAGACTGGCCATTTCCAGCATCTCTTCAAAGGTGATCTTGTCCAGGCGCTGAGCCACAGGCACCACCCGTGGGTCGGTGGTGTAGACACCATCCACATCGGTGTAGATCTGGCATTCGTCAGCCTTGAGAGCCGCTGCCAGCGCTACGCCCGTGGTGTCGGAACCGCCACGGCCGAGGGTGGTGATGTTGCCGTGCTCGTCCACGCCCTGGAAACCGGCGACAACCACCACGCGACCAGCCTTCAGGTCGCCGCGAATTTTCTGATCGTCGATCTGCAAGATACGCGCTTTGTTGTGCGCACTGTCCGTCAGGATACGAACCTGATTGCCGGTGTAGGACACCGCCGGCACGCCACGCTTGATCAGTGCCATGGCCAGCAAGGCAATGGTCACCTGCTCGCCAGTGGAAACAATCACATCCAGTTCACGGGGAACCGGCTGCTGATCGCCGCTGATTTGCTTGGCCAGATCGATCAGACGGTTGGTCTCGCCGCTCATTGCCGACAGCACAACCACCAGGTCATCGCCCGCATCACGGAATTTCTTAACCTTGTCGGCGACTTGTTCGATTCTCTCGACAGTGCCGACCGAGGTGCCTCCAAATTTCTGTACGATCAAAGCCATTTCAAAGCCGCCTCTGCCCATGAAGGGCGCCCAATAATCAATCAACAGCGGCCAGCGCTGCCTTAAATACCCTGCTCTACAAATGCAACGGTCTGGGCCAGTGCCGCGTCCAGTGCGCCAACGTCGGTACCGCCGCCTTGCGCCATGTCCGGACGACCACCGCCCTTACCGCCCACTGCCGCAGCGGCCTGCTTCATCAAATCACCGGCTTTGAGTTGGCCAGTCAGGTCTTTGGTCACGCCTGCGACGAGAACGACCTTTTCCTCATGGACACTGCCGAGCAGGATCACTGCGCGACCGAGTTTGTTTTTCAGTTGATCGACCAGCGCCAGCAGCGCCTTGCCGTCCTGACCATCCAGACGCACGGCCAGCACTTTCACGCCCTTGACGTCCACGGCCTCGGCCGACAGATCGTCGCCCGCAGCGCTGGCGGCCTTGGCCTGCAACTGTTCCAGTTGCTTTTCCAGCAGACGGTTACGCTCCAGCACAGCCGACAGCTTGTCGATCAGGTTGTCGCGGCTGCCCTTGATCAGGCTCGCCGCTTCCTTGAGTTGTTCTTCGGCAGCGTTGAGGTACGCCAGCGCCGCAGCGCCGGTGACCGCTTCGATGCGTCGCACGCCGGACGCCACACCGCCTTCACTGATGATTTTCAGCAGGCCGATGTCGCCGGTCCGATTGGCGTGGATACCACCGCACAGTTCCACGGAGAAATCACCACCCATGCTCAGCACACGCACGTTGTCGCCGTACTTTTCACCGAACAACGCCATCGCACCTTTCTGCTTGGCGGTCTCGATGTCGGTTTCTTCGGTCTCTACCGGGGAGTTCTTGCGGATCTCGGCGTTGACGATGTCTTCCAGCGCCTTGAGCTGCTCAGGCTTGATGGCTTCGAAATGGCTGAAGTCAAAGCGCAGGCGCTGACTGTCCACCAAGGAGCCTTTCTGCTGGACATGCTCGCCCAGTACCTGGCGCAACGCAGCGTGCAGCAAGTGTGTGGCGGAATGGTTCAGCGACGTGGCGTGACGCACTTCAGCGTCGACATGGGCGGCCACCGGTGCCGCGACCATCAGGCTGCCCGAGGCCAGCACACCGTGGTGCAGGAACGCGCCGCCGGTCTTGGTGGTGTCGCGCACATCGAAGCGCGAGTTGCCGGCCTGCAGGTAACCGCTGTCGCCGATCTGGCCGCCGGATTCGGCATAGAACGGGGTGGTGTTCAGCACGATCACACCTTCCTGGCCTTCGCTCAGGATGTCGACCGACTGTCCGTCCTTATAGATAGCAACAATCTTGGCCGAGCCGGTAGTCGCGGCGTAACCAGTGAATTCGGTGGCCACGTCAACCTTGACCAGGCTGTTGTAGTCCATGCCGAAGGAGCTGGCGGAGCGCGCACGTACCCGCTGGGCTTCCATCTCGCGCTCGAAACCTTCCTCGTCGAGGGTCAGGCTGCGTTCGCGGGCGATGTCACCGGTCAGGTCCATCGGGAAACCGTAGGTGTCGTACAACTTGAACACCACGTCGCCAGGAACCACGTTGCCTTTGAGCTCAGCCAGGTCCTGCTCGAGGATCTTCAGGCCCTGCTCCAGGGTCTTGGCAAATTGCTCTTCTTCAGCCTTGAGCACGCGCTCGATGTGAGCCTGCTGGGATTTGAGCTCCACGAAGGCTTCGCCCATCTCGGCCACCAGCGCCCCGACGATCTGATAGAAGAAGCTGCCCTTGGCGCCCAGCTTGTTGCCGTGACGGCAGGCGCGACGGATGATCCGGCGCAGCACATAGCCACGGCCTTCGTTGGACGGCAATACACCGTCGGCAATCAGGAAGCCGCAGGAGCGGATATGGTCGGCCACTACTTTCAGCGAAGCCTGGTTGTCGTTGGAGCAACCGATGGCCTTGGCCGAAGCGCTCAGCAGGCTCTGGAACAGATCGATTTCGTAGTTGGAGTGAACGTGCTGCAACACCGCACTGATCCGCTCCAGGCCCATGCCGGTGTCGACCGAAGGCGCTGGCAGCGGATGCAACACGCCGTCGGCGGTGCGGTTGAACTGCATGAAGACGTTGTTCCAGATTTCGATATAGCGGTCGCCGTCTTCTTCCGGCGAACCGGGTGGGCCGCCCCAGATGTCGGCACCGTGATCGTAGAAGATCTCGGTGCAAGGGCCGCACGGGCCGGTGTCGCCCATGGTCCAGAAGTTATCGGAGGCGTAAGGCGCGCCTTTGTTGTCGCCAATGCGCACCATGCGCTCTGCCGGGACACCGACTTCTTTGGTCCAGATGTCATAAGCCTCGTCATCGCTGGCGTAGACCGTTACCCAGAGCTTCTCCTTGGGCAGGTTCAGCCACTTGTCGGAGGTCAGGAAGGTCCAGGCGAAGGTGATGGCGTCGCGCTTGAAATAATCACCGAAGCTGAAGTTACCCAGCATTTCGAAGAAGGTGTGGTGACGAGCGGTATAGCCGACGTTTTCCAGGTCGTTGTGCTTGCCGCCGGCACGCACGCATTTCTGGCTGCTCACCGCACGGGTGTAGGCACGTTTTTCCTGGCCCAGGAAGCAATCCTTGAACTGGTTCATCCCCGCGTTGGTGAACAGCAGGGTCGGGTCGTTGCCCGGAATCAAAGAGCTGGAGGCTACTCGGGTGTGGCCTTGCTCTTCGAAGAAGCGAAGGAAGGCTTCACGGATTTCTGCGCTTTTCATTAGGTTCTTCCACGGAGGCTGCGGCCAAAGGCCTGTGCAAAACGTCAACAGACGAAGCAACGGCAAAGGGCCGCATTATATCGGCCCTTCGCGTGGGGTACAGCGTGTTTATGCGATAGAAACTGTCAATTGGCCCGCCTGGCAGGTCAGTGGCGAGAAAAGTCGACGAAAGTAGCGATCACTTGGTCGATTTGCGCAGCACTCACATCCAGGTGGGTCACCATGCGCAGGCGTGGCGCAGCGCTGAGCTTGACGCCACGTTCAGCGGCAAACGCCTTGATCGCCTCGGCCCGCTCGCCCATTTGCACGTAAACCATGTTGGTCTGCACCGGCTCGACCTCGTAACCCGCCGCGCGCAAGCCCTCGGCGAGCCGCTGGGCATTGGCGTGGTCATCGGTCAGGCGCTGGACCTGATGTTCCAGGGCGTACAGCCCCGCCGCCGCCAAAATTCCGGCCTGGCGCATGCCACCGCCCACCATCTTGCGCAGCCGGCGCGCCTTGTCGATCAGCTCGACACTGCCGCAAAGGACCGAGCCAACAGGAGCGCCAAGGCCCTTGGACAGGCACACCGAAACCGAATCGAAATGCTGCGTGATTTGCCGGGCATCGACATTCAGCTTGACGGCGGCGTTGTACAACCGCGCGCCGTCCAGGTGCAGGGCCAGGCCGTTCTCCTGGGTAAACCGCCGAGCCCGGGCCAGGTAGTCCAGCGGCAGGACCTTGCCCTGCATGGTGTTTTCCAGGGCCAGCAGGCGGGTGCGGGCAAAGTGGAAGTCATCGGGTTTGATCGCTGCGGCGACTTGCGCCAGGTCCAGGGAGCCGTCCGCTTGCACCTCAAGAGGCTGAGGCTGGATCGAACCGAGCACGGCCGCCCCACCGCCTTCGTATTTGTAGGTGTGGGCCTGCTGGCCGACGATGTATTCATCGCCGCGCTCGCAGTGGGCCATCAATCCCAGCAGGTTACTCATGGTGCCCGTGGGCACAAACAGCGCCGCAGCGAACCCCAGGCGCCCGGCCAGTTCGGCTTCGAGGCGATTGACGGTCGGGTCTTCGCCATACACATCGTCACCGGTAGGCGCGCTGGCCATCGCATCCAGCATGGCGGCTGAAGGTTGGGTGACCGTGTCGCTGCGAAGATCGATAACACTCATGAGTCTGGCCTCGGGCTCTGGTAAGGAAATATCTTTCGAAGCGCAATTACTGCGGTCATGGTGATGAATAATCAAGACCGGCCAAAGGAAAAGACGCCGCGAACCAGCAGATTATTCGATATTAATCATCGTAAACGCGCCATGCGCGGTTTGGAAATATGTGTTAATAATCTTGCGCTGCCACAAACCAGTGGCGACAAAACGTTCTCAGGGCGGGGTGCAATTCCCCACCGGCGGTAATTGCACGCAACGTGCATAGCCCGCGAGCGCTTGGCGGTACACGGCTTTTTCGGTGTAACGGCAAGGTCAGCAGACCCGGTGTGATTCCGGGGCCGACGGTCATAGTCCGGATGAAGAGAGAACGGGATTGGCACCCAAGGGCCGCTTGCTACCGTCTGTACGCAGCGTACCCTCGAATCCCCTTCGATTCATGACGCCCTGTTTTTCACACAAACAGGAACCAGAACATGCAACCCACTGCAATCGACAGCAAAACCAAAAATCATTCGGGCGAGCGTGTTGCGTTCATCCAGGCCTGCTGGCACAAGGAAATCGTCGATCAGAGCCGTAAAGGCTTCGTCGCTGAAATGATCAGCCAGGGTTATCAGGAAAGCGATATCGATTTCTTCGAAGTCGGCGGCGCCTTCGAAATCCCGCTGCACGCCAAGCTGCTGGCCAAGTCGGGCCGTTATTCCGGCATCGTCGCCGCTGGCCTGGTGGTGGATGGAGGCATCTACCGTCACGAATTCGTCGCCCAATCGGTGATCAGCGGCCTGATGCAGGTTCAACTGGAAACCGAAGTGCCGGTGTTCTCGGTCGTGCTCACGCCGCATCACTTCCATGCCGGGGAAGAGCATCAGAAGTTCTTCTTCGAACACTTCGTGCATAAGGGTCAGGAAGCGGCGAAGACCTGCGCTGATACGCTGCACAAGACCCGGGCGTTGCGTCGTAGCGAACCGCGTACGATGGCTGGTATGAGCCACTAAACCCTGTAGGAGCGGGCTTGCTCGCGAAGCGGAGTATCAGTCGCTAGTGATGTCGACTGAAATACCGCCATCGCGAGCACGCTCGCTCCCACATTGATCGATGCTGGTCTTAGGCCAGGTTTTCTTCGGTAGCCGGCACGATCAGGATACCTGCCCGCAAGCCATTCTTGACCTTGGGGTTCGGGAAGATGATCCGGGCACCCTCTTCTTCGATCACCCAGCGGGTTTGGGCGATGTCTTCGGCCAGCACGTAACCTTTCCCAAGCTCCGAAAAATTCTCGATGTCCGCCGGCAAGTTCAGGCGGAAGCTATCACTGTGCTTGATGATCTCCCGCGCCACGCTGAACAGCTTAAGGCCATCCAACCCTTCGCCCAGCGCAGGTTCGTTGCCTTCGATGATCTGCTGCAGGCGGGTTTCCAGCAGACTGACGTTGACGCCATCGTTCTGCCCGAACGGCCGGGCCTTGCCCAGTTCCAGGGTAAAGGACTCGGCACCGAGCTGGTCGTAGGTGAAAGCGCTGAACACAATGGACGGTTTGTTCTGCAGCAGCACCGCTTCCATGCCCGCGGCGCGCAGCCGCGCCAGCTCACGACGTGAATGCTGACGACCTTCTTTCCATGGATACAGCGCGAATTGCTCGATTTTTGAGCCGCGGATGGCGGTGTGCAAGTCGTAATGCAGGCGGCTGCGATCTGGTCGGCTGAAGAAACTGGCGGCCAGTCGCTCCAGCTCACAGGCCCGCAGCGCCTCGGCGCCGCCACTCAGTTCATGGCGACCATTGAACAGTCGGTTGACGTCCTGCTCGACGAAACGCTCCCCGCGACGGATAGCCTCGGGGTTGCCGAACAGAAACAGAATGCGCGCCCGTGGCTTCAAATTCCCACGGGCAATGTCATGCAGCAGCCGGTCGAGCAACTCGATCGGTGCGGTTTCGTTGCCGTGGATACCGGCCGACAACAATAGGTCCAGGCCGTTATCCCAGGCTTCGGGCGGCTTGACCTCCAGCGCACCCTCGCTCAGCCAGCGCATCCGTACGCCTTCGACAGTCAGTTGAGTCTTCTCCGCCGGTTCACGGCCGGCGAGGGTCAGTTCAAGCAGTTTGCCGAGGGCGAGCATAGCGCGGTTCCTTAATGGTCGTGGCCGCAATCCGGGCCATGGACATGGTCATCGTCACCGACGTC
This sequence comes from Pseudomonas sp. LBUM1664, assembly GCF_059695895.1. NCBI lineage: Bacteria > Pseudomonadati > Pseudomonadota > Gammaproteobacteria > Pseudomonadales > Pseudomonadaceae > Pseudomonas > Pseudomonas sp. LBUM1664. The sequence continues at coordinate 4,833,250 of NZ_CP166791.1, forward strand.
CGCCGGTTCCATTTCCAGTTGCAGGCTCACCAGGTTGGTCGCCAATGGGCGCAGCAGCAGGTTGGCGTATTCCTCATCCCCTTCCTCGACGTCGACGCCGATCAGCAACTGACCGCGGCCGTCCTGCTGGATCCACAACTCCTTGCCCTGCCACATCACTGCAACGCGGGTGCAGGAGGTTTCCAGTTGGGTGCCGTCGGTGTCTTCAAGGATCAGCTGCAAAGTATCGCTCATGTTTTTACGTTCTCATCGGAAGATAAAGGCAACGCGCCCTACTTTGACTGTAGTCAGGTCGCGCGCGCTTTCAATTGATCTGGAAAGGATAAACCGCGCCAAGTTTAAGGATTTGTGTCAGCTCATCCAGTGCCGCACGGCATTCAAGCAGCAACTGCGGGTCCGCCAGATCGTTTTCGGTCATGCGGTCGCGGTAGTGCCGCTCGACCCAGTGGGTCAGCGAATCGTACAACGGCGCGGTCATGATAACGCCTGGGTTGACGGCCGCCAGTTCGGTTTCATTGAGGGCCACACGCAGCCTCAGGCAAGCCGGGCCACCACCGTTCTGCATACTCTGCTTGAGGTCGAAGACCTTCACTTCGCGAATAACCCCGCCAAACCCCGTCAGACCCTGCAGGTATTGCCAGACGCGTTCGTTGCTGCGGCATTCTTCCGGCACGATCAATAGCATCGAACCGTCGGGACGCGACAGCAGCTGGCTGTTGAACAGGTAGGAACGCACCGCGTCATCAACGGTAACCGCGGAACGCGGTACACACACAGCCTGAAATTTCCCACCGACTTTTGCCAGTTTGCTGCTCAGCTCGGCCAGCATCTTGTCGGTCTCGAGAAACGCATCCTCGTGGTAGAACAGTACTTCGCCGTTGCCCACTGCGATCACATCGTTGTGGAACACACCTTGGTCGATAACCGATGGGTTCTGTTGGGCGTACACCACGCCCTCTTCGCTCAGACCATGCAAGCGGGCGACGGCCTGGGACGCTTCCAGGGTCTGGCGTGCCGGGTACTTCTGGGGCGCCGGGTAACGGGTATCGAAGGCGCTGCGACCGAACACAAAGAATTCCACACCGGCTTCGCCGTATGCCCGGCAGAAACGGGTGTGGTTGGCCGCACCTTCGTCACCGAACTGCGCCACCGCCGGCAACGCAGCGTGATGGGCAAAGTGCTGCTGATTGGCAAACATCGCCCCCAATACGCGACTGGTGGTCGGGTGTTCAATGCTGCGATGGTATTTGCAGTTCAAGTTGGCGGCGGTGAAATGCACGCGGCCGTCGGCGGTGTCGGCGCTTGGGCTGACCGTGGCGGCGTTGGCCACCCACATGCTGGAGGCCGAGCAACTGGCGACCAACAGCGGCATCGCTTCTTTCGCGGCCTGCTGGATGACCTGGGCATCGCTGCCAGCAAAACCCAACCGGCGCAGAGCGGCCACGTCCGGGCGCTCTTGGGGCGCCAGCACACCTTGCTGAAAGCCCATGTCCATCAGCGCTTTCATTTTCGCCAGGCCCTGCAACGCCGCTTCCTTGGGGTTCGAGGATTGCTGGCTGTTGCTCTGGGACGCGACGTTGCCGTACGAAAGCCCGCCGTAGTTATGGGTCGGCCCCACTAGACCGTCAAAGTTGACTTCATAGGATTTCATCAGCGAGGCTCCACGAGAATCTGTTTTTTATAGGCATCAAGTAACAACCGCGTCGCGGCTATCGCGGGCAAGCCTTGCTCCCACAGGCTGTGCATCGTGCCTGTGGGAACAAGGCTTGCCCGCGATGGTGGTCTCAAGACATCCGCACGCCGGGGGTCAGGGCAGCCGGCATGACAAGGCTTGGGGTTTCCAGGGAAGCCACCGGGTACGCGCAGTAATCAGCCGCGTAATAAGCGCTGGCGCGATGGTTGCCCGAGGCGCCGACACCGCCGAACGGTGCGCTGCTGGCAGCCCCCGTCAGCTGTTTGTTCCAGTTGACGATGCCGGCACGGCTTTGCAGCCAGAACTGCTGGTAACGCTCTTGCGAATCCGACAGCAACCCGGCGGCCAGGCCATATTGAGTATTGTTGGCCTCGGTGATAGCCGCTGCGAAATCCTTGTAACGAATCACCTGCAGCAACGGCCCGAACAGCTCTTCGTCAGGACGCTCGGCCACAGCCGTCACATCCAGGATACCCGGCGTCAGCAATGCAGCCTGGGCCTGGGGTTGGGTCATGGCCAGCAGTGGCACAGCACCTTTGCCCAGCAAATGGTTTTGAGCGTCCATCAGCGCCTTCGCCGCGCCCAGGGAAACCACCGAGCCCATGAACGGTGCGGGTTGCTGGTCGAAAGCACCGACTTCAAGGGTCGAGCTGACCGCCACCAGACGCGCCAGCAACGCATCGCCCCACGCCCCTTCCGGCACCAACAGACGGCGCGCGCAGGTGCAGCGCTGGCCGGCAGAAATGAAAGCCGACTGGATAATGGTGTAGACCGCCGCGTCGACGTTCGCCACCTCATCCACCACCAGTGGATTGTTACCGCCCATTTCCAGTGCCAGGATCCTGTCCGGGCGACCGGAGAATTGTTGATGCAACAGATTGCCGGTACGGCTGGACCCGGTGAAGAACAGCCCGTCGATTCCCGGGTTCGCCGCCAGGGCGATACCGGTTTCCCGCGCACCTTGCAGCAGGTTCAGCACGCCCGCCGGCAGACCGGCCCAGGCCCAGCACTTGACCGTCAGCTCGGCGACTTTCGGGGTCAGCTCGCTCGGCTTGAACAGCACGCTGTTGCCAGCCAGCAGGGCCGGCACAATGTGACCGTTGGGCAAGTGGCCAGGGAAGTTGTAAGGGCCGAACACCGCCACCACACCGTGAGGTTTGTGGCGCAGTACGGCGGTGGCATCACCCAGGGGGCCGCTCTTTTCGCCGGTCCGCTCGCGGTAGCTCTGAACCGAAATCGCAACCTTGTTGATCATGGTGGTGACTTCGGTGGCCGCTTCCCACAATGGCTTACCGGTTTCTTCACCGATGCAATGGGCCAGTTCGTCAGCGTGGTTTTTCAGGGTTGCGGCAAAAGCTTCCAGCACCTGAATACGCTCATCCAGAGAGCGCCGGGCCCAATCCGGGAACGCTTGGCGCGCCGCCTGCACCGCTGACTCCACTTGCGCCGCCGTGGCGCCCTTTCCAGACCACAGCACTTGCTGGGTCACCGGGTTCAACGACTCAAAGACGTCGCCCTGGCCTTCCAACCAACTTCCTGCGATGTACAGCGACTTCATTATTTCGACTCCCGAGCAGCGGACAACGCAACGGCACGCACCTGATCGCCGGCGTTGAGTTGAAGACGTTTGGCGGTCAGTGGATCGACCACCAGAGTGCCCGCGGCAAAGCGCGCCGGTGCCGCCGTGATGCGGCAGTCTTCGCGCTTGCGGTTATGAATGAGGAACGGCGTGGCGTCATCGCCCGGCGTGCCGATGGCCAATACCAGCGCCTGGCTGTCGCGAATCGCGCGGATCTTGCCGGTCTCGCATTCCACGGCCGGGCCGGCGTCGAAGATGTCGACGTAGCCCTGATAACTGAAACCTTCACTCTTGAGCATCGACAGCGCAGGCTCGGTGTCGGGATGAACCTGGCCGATCACGGCCCGCGCATCCTCGGACAGGAAGCAGGTGTACAGCGGAAACTTGGGCATCAGTTCAGCAATAAATGCCTTGTTGCCCACACCGGTCAGGTAATCGGCCTGGCTGAACTCCATCTTGAAGAAATGCCGGCCCAGGCTTTCCCAAAATGGCGAACGACCGTTGTCGTCGGACATGCCGCGCATCTCGGCGATGATTTTGTTGCCAAACAAGTTCGGGAATTCGGCAATGAACAGCAACCGCGCCTTGGCCAGCATCCGGCCGTTGAGGCCATTGCGGTAATCGGCGTGCAGGAACAGCGAACACAGCTCGGAATTGCCGGTCAGGTCGTTGGCCAGGAACAGCGTCGGAATTTCCCGGTAGATGTTCAGTTCCTGGGAGGCGCTGACCGTCAGGCCGACCCGGAAGTTGTACCAGGGCTCACGCAGCCCCACGGCACCGGCGATGGCGGAAATACCCACCACGCGGCCGTCGTCGTCTTCGAGCACGAACAGGTAGTCCGCATCGCCACGCCCGGCTTCGCCGCGAAAGGTCTTCTCGGCCCAGCCGACCCGATGGGCCAGGCGCTCTTCGTTGGCCGGCAGGGTGGTCAGGCCGGTGCCAGTGCTGCGGGCCAGGGCGATCAGAGCGGGTAAATCGCTGCTGCGTACGGGACGAACGATCATGCTATCTCCTCAAACGGGCCGCTTGCGCCACCCGCGAAACTTCGCTGTAAGGCGTTAAACCGCTACCAGGCGCACGCTAGCACCTTCGCCAACACCCAAGGCTTCGGCGGCGCCCATGTCCAACGTCACAGGCTTGCCCGGCGCGTAATCGAGCTCGAGCAGCACGGCGCGGTAATCCTGTAACTGGGCATTGGCCACCAGGTATTGCCGACCGGCGCCCTTGACGGGTTCGCCGATCTTGACCGGCACCACTCGGCTCTGGGCAATCGAGCGGATCCCCGAGACACGGGCATGCAGGGTCGGACCACCGTCAAAGATGTCGATGTAATGATCGGTCTCGAAACCTTCGCGCATCAGGATGTCGAAGGTGATCTGCGCACGCGGATGGACCTGACCCATGGCTTCCTGGGCGGCGTCCGGCAACAGCGGCACGTAGATCGGGTAATGGGGCATCAGCTCGGCGAGGAAGGTGCGGCTTTTCAGCCCGCACAGACGCTCGGCGGCGGCGTAGTTGAGGTCGAAGAAGTTGCGACCGATGGCGTCCCAGAACGGCGAGTCGCCATTTTCATCGCTGTAACCGACGATCTCGGTCACCACCGAATCGGCAAACCGTTCCGGATGGCTGGCGACGAACAGCAGGCGCCCGCGGGAATTGAGCTCCGACCACGGCGACCCCACCAGCTCCGGCACCACATAGAAACTGGTCAACAGGCTGTTACCGGTCAAGTCGTGGCACTGGGAGAGCACGTGGATCTTGTTATGGATCTTCAATTCACGGGAGGCGTGAACGAAGGTCTCGTTGCGAAAACTATAGAACGGTTCGGAATAACCGGCCGAAGCGACGATGGCCGAACAGCCCGCCAATTTGCCGGTGGCGGTGTCTTCAAGGACGAAGAAATAGCTTTCTTCACCGTTGAAGCTGACTTCGGCGGCGAACGAGGCTTCGCTTGCGGCGATCTTGTCGCTCAGGCGTTCCACGTCATCCGGCAAGGAAGTGACACCGATCGGACTGTCCGCAGCCAGACGCTGTACCTCGCCCAGATCAGCCATTTGCGCGGGGCGCATCACCAGCATGGTGTCACTCCTTAACTTGAAATAAAGGGTTCGACCATTGGGTCGACGCAGAGAAAAAATACCGGACCGGCGACCCCACTGACTCAAGCGTGGGAGCCGGTCCAGGCTGTAAACAATCAGGCCTGAGTCAGTTTCGCCGCCGCCCGTTCGAAACGGTCCAGGCCGGCATCGATGTCGGCGTCTTCCACCACCAGGCTCGGGGCGAAACGAATCACGTCCGGGCCGGCTTGCAGAATCATCAGGCCTTCCTGTTCGGCGGCGTTGAAAATGTCCTTGGCCTTGCCTTTCCAGGCGTCGTTCAGCACGCAGCCAATCAGCAGCCCCAGGCCACGCACCTGGGTGAACAGGCCGTATTTCTCGCCGATCTGTTCCAGGCGAGCCTTGAACTTGTCATGCTTGGCTTTGACACCGCTGAGCACCTCAGGCGTATTGACCACATCGATCACCGCTTCGGCCACCGCACATGCCAGCGGGTTGCCGCCGTAAGTGGTGCCGTGGGTGCCGACGACCAAATGCTTGGCCAGCGCTTCGGTAGTGAGCATCGCCGCAATCGGGAAACCACCGCCCAGGCTCTTGGCGCTGGTGAGGATGTCCGGGACCACGCCGTAGTGCATGTACGCGAACAGCTCGCCGCTGCGGCCCATGCCGGTCTGCACTTCGTCGAACACCAGCAGCGCGTTGTGCGCATCGCACAGGTCGCGGGCGCCTTGCAGGTAAGCCAGATCGGCCGGCAGTACACCGCCCTCACCCTGGATCGGCTCCAACACCACGGCACAGGTCTTGTCCGAAACAGCCGCTTTCAAAGCCGCCAGGTCGTTGTATGGAACGTGGGTGATGCCGGTAATTTTAGGACCGAAACCGTCGGAGTACTTCGACTGCCCGCCAACGTTGACGGTGAACAGAGTACGACCGTGGAAGCTGTTGAGCGCAGCGATGATTTCGTACTTTTCGCTGCCGAAACGATCGAAAGCGACGCGACGGGCCAGCTTGAAGGCGGCCTCGTTGGCTTCGGCGCCGGAGTTGCAGAAGAACGCGCGCTCGGCAAAGGTTGCGTCAATCAGCTTATGGGCCAGGCGCAGGGCCGGCTCATTGGTGAAGACGTTGGACACGTGCCACAGCTTATTGGCCTGCTCAGTCAGGGCGCCGACCAGCGCCGGGTGGGCGTGGCCCAGTACGTTGACTGCGATACCGCCAGCGAAGTCGATCAACTCACGACCGGACTGGTCCCATACGCGGGAACCGGCACCACGCACAGGTATGAAGGCAGCAGGTGCATAGTTGGGAACCATAACCTGGTCGAAATCGGCGCGTTGTACCGCGGCTTGCTCAACGGACATCGGAGTCTCCTGAAGAGGAACACCCGCCTGAAACTGGCGAGCTTGGTGAGGATTGTAAGGACAGTTTTCAGCCCGGCCTTGCCGCCAAGCGACAACTTCTTATAGCGCCAACCCCCGTTTTTAGCGGGTTTATGGCAATGCGACAAATAGCGTCGCAAAGGCGCAGTTTAAACGTTGGCAGCGGATTTGAGGCGCCCGCCTCGAGATTTGATTCAGACGCTTTCCCTTGCCAGGCACAACACTTGTGGCGAGGGGATTTATCTGTGGGAGCAAAGCTTGCTCCCACAGGCCTTGCTCCCACAGCTCCCCTCGCCACGGGGAAGTTGTGCCAGCCTAGCCCCGCTCGGACGGCACCGAGGACAATTCGAACGGGCTGCTGCTGCGCCGCTGGTTACGATCTTCCCGAGGCGTGGCGCCAAAGAAGTTGCGATAGGCGCTGGAGAAATGCGGCCCCGAGGAAAAACCGCAGGACAGGCCGATCTGGATGATGGATTTGCTGGTTTGCATCAGCATCTGCCGGGCCTTGTTCAGGCGCAGCTCCAAGTAGTACTGGCTCGGCACGCGGTTGAGGTATTGCTTGAAGATCCGTTCCAGTTGCCGACGGGACACGCACACATGCTGGGCGATTTCATCGGTGGTCAGCGGCTCTTCGATGTTGGCCTCCATCAACAACACCGCCTGGGTGAGCTTCGGATGGCTGGAGCCGAGACGGTTCTGCAACGGGATGCGCTGACGCTCGCCGCCCTCACGGATACGCTCGACCACCAGTTCTTCCGACACCGCACCGGCCAGTTCCGCGCCGTGATCCCGGGCCAGCACCGCCAGCAGCAAGTCGAGCACCGACATGCCGCCGCAAGCGCTCAGGCGATCGCGATCCCAATCGAACAGGTGGCTGGTGGCGATGACCTTGGGGAAACGCTCGGAGAAGTCATCCTGCCAGCGCCAGTGCACGGCGGCGCGGTAACCGTCGAGCAAACCCAACTGGGCCAAGGGGTAGACGCCGGCGGACAAGCCACCGATCACGCAACCGGCACGCACCAGTTGCTTGAGTGCGCTGCTCAGGGGCGAGGCCAGGGTGGTCGGCGGCTCATCGGCCAACAGGAAAAGCTTCTGGAAGCCTTCGAGCTTGCCGGCCCAGGGCTCGCCGGGTAACTGCCAGGCGCCTTCGGCCGGCGGTTCGGCCTGCAAAAACGACAGTTCATAGACCACGTCCGGATGCACCCGCTGAGCGACACGCAAGGCCTCCTCAGCCAGCGCCAGCGTCAAGGCTTTAGTGCTGGGCCAAATCAGGAAACCTATTCGATGGGCAGTCATGGCGGGCAATCCGAAGCAAAACAGTGTTAAAGCCGAAAGCGGCTGCAACCAAATTAGACCATCTGGCGCGCGGTGCGCAGCATGACCTGAATCAGGTGCGTAACGGGAGCGATTACTTGAGGCTGCCCGAAAGAAATTGTTGCAGGCGCTCCGATTGCGGATTGACCAGCACTTCGCGCGGGTTGCCGCTTTCTTCGACGATGCCTTTATGCAGGAATACCAGCTGGTTCGACACTTCGCGGGCAAAACCCATTTCGTGAGTCACCACCACCATGGTCCGGCCTTCCAGGGCCAGGGCCTGCATCACCTTGAGCACATCGCCCACCAACTCCGGGTCGAGTGCCGAAGTCGGCTCGTCGAACAGCATGACCTCAGGCTCCATCGCCAGCGCACGGGCAATCGCCACGCGCTGCTGTTCGCCGCCGGACATGTGGCCCGGATAGGCGTCCTTGCGGTGGGCCACGCCGACCTTGTTCAGGTAATGCTCAGCCTTTTCGCGAGCCTCGGCCTTGGGCACGCCCAGCACATGCACCGGCGCTTCCATGATGTTTTCCAGCGCGGTCATGTGCGACCACAGGTTGAAATGCTGGAACACCATCGACAGCCGCGAGCGCATGCGCTGCAGTTGCTTGGGGTCCGCAGCCTTCAATGCGCCGTCCTTGCCGGCGACCAGTTTCAGCTCTTCATTGTTGAGCAGAATCTTGCCGGCATGGGGTTGCTCAAGCAGGTTGATGCAACGCAGGAAGGTACTTTTGCCGGAGCCACTGGAGCCGATGATGCTGATCACATCGCCGGCGGCGGCTTTCAGGGACACGCCCTTGAGCACTTCGTGACTGCCATAGCGTTTATGCAGGTCTTGGACTTCAAGCTTGTACATGCGGTCGGTTCTCACAAAACGTCAGTCGTTGAGCAGTCGATCGGATCGATGCGTTATCAGTGCTTGCGCGGGGCCAGGTAACCCAGCCAGCGGCGCTCGGCCAGTTTGAACAGGCGCACCAGGATGAAGGTCAGGCACAAGTAGAAAACGCCGGCCGTGATGTAAGCCTCGAACGGCAAGTAATACTGCGCATTCACCGTGCGGGCGGCTCCGGTGATGTCGATCAGGGTCACGATGGACGCCAGACTGGTGGTTTGCAGCATCATGATCACTTCGTTGCTGTATTGCGGCAGCGCCCGGCGCAGGGCCGACGGCAGCAGGATCCGGCGATACAACTTGTAGCGTGACATGCCCATGGCCTTGGCCGCTTCGATCTCACCGTTGGGCGTGGCCCGCAGGCTGCCGGCGATGATTTCGGCGGTGTAGGCGCTGGTGTTGATGGCGAACGCCAGGCACGCACAGAAAGTTGCGCTGGACAGCCACGGCCAGAGGAAGCTCTCACGCACGGCTTGGAACTGCGCCAGCCCGTAGTAGATCAGGAACAGTTGCACCAGCATCGGCGTGCCGCGAATCACATAGGTGTAGAGCCAGGCGGTCATGTTGACGACCGGCTGCTTGGATACCCGCATCAGCCCCAGGGGCAGCGCCGCCAGCAGACCGAAGAACAGCGACAAGGCCAGCAGCTTCAAGGTGGTCAGCAGGCCACCGAAGTACAGCGGCAAGGCTTCATAGATGACGTTGTAGTCGAAGATCATAGATCAGCCGCCCTTACGCCTACCGAGTAGCGCTTCTCAAGGTGACGCAATGCCAGCAACGAGACACTGGTGATCACCAGGTACATCGCCGCCACTGCCAGGAAGAAGGTGAAAGGCTCACGGGTGGCATCCGCCGCCTGCTTGGCCTTGAACATCATGTCTTGCAGGCCCACCACCGAAATCAGCGCCGTAGCCTTGGTCAACACCAGCCAGTTGTTGGTGAAGCCCGGAATCGCCAGGCGAATCATCTGCGGCACCATCACCCGGAAAAACACCTGGAACCCGTTCATGCCGTACGCCATGCCCGCCTCGGCCTGCCCCTTGGGGATCGCCATGAACGCGCCGCGAAAGGTTTCCGACAGATAAGCACCGAAGATGAAACCCAGGGTGCCGATACCGGCCGCCAACGGGTTCAGGTCGATGTAATCGTCATAACCGAGCATCGGCGCCACGCGGTTGAGCAGGTCCTGGCCACCGTAAAAAATCAGCAAGATCAACACCAGGTCGGGAATGCCGCGAATGACCGTGGAATACAGGTCGCCCAGCCACGCCAGCCAGCGCACCGGCGAAAGGCGCAATGCGACGCCGATCAGCCCCAGGACGATGGCCAGGGCCATGGACGACAAGGCGAGCTGAAGCGTCAACCATGCGCCATCGAGGATGACAGCCCCGTAGCCTTTCAACATGATTCAGGTCCTCGAAAGTGGGATGAAAAAATGGCGCAAACCGCAGAAATCCTGTTGCTTGCGCCATCTCGCACGAGTGACGGGACGTCGTTACTGGCCGTAGATATCGAAGGCGAAGTATTTGTCCTGGATTTGCTTGTACTTGCCGTTCTGGCGAATGGCGGTGATCGCGCTGTTGATCTTGTCTTTCAGCGCATCGCCCTTGCGAACCGCAATGCCTACACCGTCGCCGAAGTATTTGACGTCGGTAAAGGCCGGGCCCACGAACGCAAAGCCCTTGCCGGCGTCGGTCTTCAGGAAGCCGTCATCCAACAGGGTGGCGTCTGCCAGGGTGCCGTCGAGACGGCCGGCGGAGACGTCCAGGTAGATTTCGTTCTGCGAGCCGTATGGCTTGATCTCGGCACCCAGCGGGGCCAGGACTTCACGGGCGAAACGCTCATGGATCGAACCACGCTGCACGCCGATGTTCTTGCCCTTGAGCTCGGCCAGGCTCTCGCTGACCTGGGTGCCGGCCTTCATCACCAGGCGGGCCGGGGTGTTGTAGTACTTGTTGGTGAAATCAACGGATTTCTTGCGATCTTCAGTGATCGACATGGAGGACAGGATCGCGTCGATCTTGCGGACCTTGAGGGCCGGGATCAGACCGTCGAATTCCTGCTCGACCCACACGCACTTGACCTTCATCTCTTCGCACAGCGCATTGCCGATGTCGTAGTCAAAACCGACGATGCTGCCATCCGGGGCTTTGGAGGCAAACGGAGGGTAAGCCGCTTCGATACCGATTTTCAGAGGCTTTTCATCGGCGAATGTCGGCAGGGACAGCACGGACAGTGCCAGGGCGCCAAGCAGCACAAGTTTCTTCATCTTGGGACTCCATCGGTAAAGGGCGAAAACGGCAGAGTGAGCAACAGCCCAATATGCGAATGGGTGGAACGAACTTTGGTGCTGCGTCCTAGGAAGCGCACGTTAATTCAACGCGGGCCACGACGAGCGAGTGATCGGCATTCTAACGACAGGCCCGAAGCCGATATTTCTTCAATGCGACAACAAATTACAGAAGCACCGAGAAAGCTGTTCGAGCACATTGACAGCCCCGCAAATTCATGCAAGAGCAAAAGAAAGGTAACCGATCTATATTGCAATTAGCGGGCCCATTATTCGCAAACCCTTCTAATCCGGCAAGCACAGCGTGTCGCCTTATTTTACAAGCCGTATGAGAGGCCCTGGAACAGGGCATCGCGTTTCCCATCGCCCCGTTATGGCGCCTTTGGTTACACATTTCCAAACGTCGGTAACGTTCAGAAGCGTCCTACTTTGAAGGTCGATATTTATTCGCAGACTGCTCTAGCCACGCTGAGTTGTGGGAGCAAAGCTTGCTCCCACAACTCAGGGATAAATCCCCTCTCCACAAAGATCCGCGCCGGACGCGTAAAAAAGCCCCGCCCGGCAAATGCCGGGCGAGGCTTTCATGCGCCACAAACCGTCGTCAGGCGGCGTTCATGGTCTTGTGCGTCTCGATCAAATGCGCCACCACACCTGGGTCGGCCAGCGTGGAGATATCACCCAACCCGTCGTACTCCGCCGTGGCGATCTTGCGCAGGATGCGGCGCATGATCTTGCCAGAGCGGGTTTTCGGCAGGCCCGGGGCCCACTGGATAACATCCGGCGATGCGATCGGACCGATCTCCTTGCGCACCCAGTTTTTCAGTTCCAGGCGCAGGGCCTCGCTGGTTTCTTCGCCGGCATTGAGGGTGACGTAGACATAAATGCCCTGCCCCTTGATGTCGTGCGGCACACCCACCACCGCCGCTTCGGCGACTTTCGGGTGAGCGACCATGGCGCTTTCAATCTCGGCCGTGCCCATCCGGTGACCCGACACGTTGAGCACGTCATCCACCCGACCGGTGATCCAGTAGTAGCCGTCCTCGTCGCGACGAGCACCGTCCCCGGTGAAGTACATGCCGCTGAAGGTCTTGAAATAGGTGTCGACAAAACGGTCGTGGTCGCCGTACAGCGTACGCGCCTGGCCCGGCCACGAGTCGAGGATTACCAGGTTGCCTTCGGCCGCGCCTTCGATCAGGTTGCCGAGGTTGTCCACCAGCGCCGGCACCACACCAAAGAACGGACGAGTGGCCGAACCCGGTTTCAACGCCGTGGCGCCCGGCAACGGGCTGATCAGCACGCCACCGGTTTCGGTCTGCCACCAGGTGTCGACGATCGGGCAACGTTCCTTGCCGACATTCTTGTAGTACCAGTCCCAGGCTTCCGGGTTGATCGGCTCGCCCACCGAACCCAACAGGCGCAGGCTGCTGCCATCGGCGCCTTCGACTGCGGCGGTGCCCGAAGCCATCATCGCGCGGATGGCGGTCGGCGCGGTGTAGAGGATGTTGACCTTGTGCTTGTCGATGACCTTGGCCACCCGGGTGATGTCCGGGTAGTTCGGCACGCCTTCGAACAACAGCGTGGTCGCGCCATTGGCCAGCGGGCCGTAGACGATATAGCTGTGGCCGGTGACCCAGCCAACGTCGGCGGTGCACCAGTAGACGTCACCTGGCTTGTAATCGAACACCCGCTCATGGGTCAGCGCCGCATACAACAGATAGCCGGCCGTGGTGTGCTGCACGCCCTTGGGCTTGCCGGTAGAACCGGAGGTGTAGAGGATGAACAGTGCTTCTTCAGCGCCCATTTCCTTCGGCGCGCAGACCGTACCAGCCACTTTCATCAGGTCTTCGTACCAGATGTCACGGTGCTGGTTCCACTTGATGCTGCCACCGGTGCGCTTGCACACGATGACTTTCTGGATGCTGCTGGTTTCCGGGTTGGTCAGCGCGTCGTCGACGTTGGCCTTGAGCGGGATCTTCTTGCCGGCGCGAAGACCTTCGTCGGCGGTGATCACCACTTTGGATTTGCAGTCGATGATCCGGCCGGCCAGTGCCTCCGGCGAGAAACCGCCGAACACCACCGAGTGAATCGCGCCGATCCGGGCACAGGCCAGCATGGCGACCACGGCCTCGGGGATCATCGGCATATAAATCGTCACCACGTCGCCGCGATGCACATCCTGACCGCGCAGGGCGTTGGCGAACTTGCAGACTTGTTCATGCAGCTCGCGATAGGTGATGTTGCGGCTCTCGGCAGGGTCATCGCCCTCCCAGATAATCGCAACCTGATCGCCACGCTCGGCCAGATGACGGTCGAGGCAGTTGTAGGAAACGTTCAAGGTGCCGTCGGCAAACCACTTGATGTCGACGTGGTGATCGTCGAAAGAAGTCTGTTTCACCGTGGTGAAAGGCTTGATCCAGTCGAGGCGCTTGGCCTGCTCGCGCCAGAAGCCATCCGGGTTGACGACCGACTGCTGGTACATCGCCTTGTAGGTTGCCTCGTCAGTCAACGTACTGGCCGCAACCTCGGGGCGAACGGGATACAGAGAAGCCGCACTCATCTTTCTTACCTCGGAGACATAGTTGTTTTTGTATGGTCCCGTTGTAGCCCGGGGCGGGCCTATAGAACCATTCGACGATGGTAGTAACAAGTCCCTACAAAATGTCGGTACTAACCCAAAACCCCTGTGGGAGCGGGCTTGCTCGCAATGGCGGCCGCTCATCCAACATTGATCGACCAGACAGCCACTCACTCTCCAGGCGATTATTACCAGATCAACCAATAGTGTTTATCAAAACCACGGCTTTTTGCGACCCGCCTTGCTCCCTAAAATCCACCTCGCCAACCGGCAAACACGATTAACGCATTACAGCCCCCACGAAGGCCGTTAATCAAACCTCCAAAACTTGCTCCACACGCAACCCCAAAAAGGTTGCGTGACCCCACTCGACCTCAAAAAAGGTGAATTAGATGAAAGCTTTATGGGTTCTGGTCCTCGGCAGCCTTTGCGCCAGCGCGATGGCAGACGAGGCCCCGACCGATGTCGCACAGCAAAAACCGGCCATTGAGGAGTACACCTATTCCACCCACCTGGACATCGCCAAAGTCATCTCCATGAGCGAGATCCCGGATGTCTGCGAAGTGGTCCCGGCGAAGATGGAATACGACGATTCCAAAGGCCAGCGCCACATCCTGCGCTACAGCGTCATGGGCAACGGCTGCTCCAACGGCTGATTGACTGTTAAACGGACCTGGAGCAACCACCATGAAAAAACTGATCCTCGCCCTGACCCTCTCCGTACTGGCTGCCAATACTTTCGCCGCCGACGGTTTTGATCGCACCGGCTCCGCTGTGGCTGCCGATGGTTACGACCGTACGGGCTCAGCTGTCGCCGCTGACGGTTACGATCGCACCGGTTCAGAGCGCATCGGCTGATCATTACTGGCATTTTCCATGGCCCGATTTCGATTGGGCCTGGTTGTGTCTGGAGCCGCCGAAAAGCCTCCACAAACACAACATGTAGTGCAAAACCTCAAAAAACGTTCGTTTTTTGATCAAAAACAACCACCATCCAATCCATGCAAAAAAAATCTTCGACGGCCAAAGCCTTGTAAACCCTCGCTCCCACGCGGATCTACCGCCCACCACCACCTCCGTGGGCTATTTCGCCGCAGCACGTAGGCAAAAAAGTCCTTATAATGCCGCCTTAAACGGGCCTGCAATATTCCCTTACAGGGATCAAACCAGCCTGAAGCCCACGCAAAGGCCCAATCGCCTCTTCGCGTTCACAGCCGCTTCAGAACGACCCGTACATTTTCTGTTTATTGCCTGCGTTAGCTGCTGCAACAAACGATTTCCAAGATCCAACGCGGCCAGTAGGCCTTTAACGGGCATCTGGCCCTCACGCAGGAGACGACACGTCATGCTGAGCTGGGACGAATTCGACAAAGAAGACGGCGAAGTCGCTGTAAAAGGCGCCAATGCCGGCCACGCTTCTGAAGCCAACATGGACCGCCTCGACAGCGCCGGCGGTGCCGCCGCTCTGGAAGCCCGGGCCGTGACGGCCAGCGACTCGGCCGCGATCATTCGCGCCAAGGCCGCCCTCGACAAACTCGACGTCGCCGAAGGCCTCGCCGAACTCGAAGGCGCCTCCGCCCGTGTCGCCGTCGATGAAAAGCGCATGATCAACTGCCGCGCCGACCTCAACCAGCTCGTGCCCTTCAAATACGACTGGGCCTGGCAGAAGTACCTGGACGGCTGCGCAAACCACTGGATGCCGCAAGAAGTCAACATGACCGCCGACATCGCCCTCTGGAAAGACCCGGAAGGCCTGACCGACGACGAGCGCCGCATCGTGATGCGCAACCTGGGCTTCTTCTCCACCGCCGACTCCCTGGTTGCCAACAACCTGGTCCTGGCCGTGTACCGCCTGATCACCAACCCGGAATGCCGCCAGTACATCCTGCGCCAGGCGTTCGAAGAGGCGATCCACACCCACGCCTACCAGTACTGCATCGAATCGCTGGCCATGGATGAAGGCGAAATCTTCAACATGTACCACGAGATCCCATCGGTCGCGAAAAAAGCCGCCTGGGGCCTGAAATACACCCGTTCGATCTCCGATCCGAAGTTCGAAACCGGCACCCCGGACACCGACAAAGAGCTGCTGCGCAACCTGATCGCCTACTACTGCGTTCTGGAAGGCATCTTCTTCTACTGCGGCTTCACCCAGATCCTCTCCATGGGCCGCCGCAACAAAATGACCGGCGTCGCCGAGCAGTTCCAGTACATCCTGCGCGACGAGTCCATGCACCTGAACTTCGGCATCGACGTGATCAACCAGATCAAAATCGAAAACCCACACTTGTGGGATGCTGAAATGAAAGAAGAAGCGACCCAGATGATCCTGCAAGGGACTCAGCTGGAGATCGAATACGCCCGTGACACCATGCCTCGCGGCGTGTTGGGCATGAACGCGGCGATGATGGAGGACTACCTCAAGTTCATTGCTAACCGTCGCCTGTCGCAGATCGGTTTGAAGGAAGAGTATCCAGGAACGACGAATCCGTTCCCTTGGATGAGCGAGATCATGGACTTGAAGAAAGAGAAGAATTTCTTTGAGACTCGGGTGATTGAGTATCAGACGGGTGGGGCGTTGAGCTGGGATTGATTTAGAGAGAAACATCCTGAGCTGAACCGCCAGCGACTTAACTAAAGACCCCGTGAAAACGGGGTTTTTTGTATTCTACAGAACCAAAACCGCGTTTAACTCGAGGACAAGCGCTACCTTTACCCTACGAAAAACTCAGAATTTCGCATTGACGCCGTATCGCCTCGATTGGCCCTCACCCTGGCCTTCCCGAAACGTCGGTTCACCCAAAGGTAACGGGGACCACCCTCCTCCATGCCACGCTTCCCCCATTTCTGGGAAACCGCCTTGCGCTCTTCGCTATAACCTTAGAAGCAACTGCGAATTAGACTTGCCGGAGTTAAGTCCGCGTTGTGATTAAGGAAGACAACATGCAAGAAATTTTCAGCATCAACTGGTTGCTTTGGCTATCGACCATGGTTCCGCTGACCCTGAGTGCAGGCCCTGGCAACTTGATGGTGGCGACGTCGGGCGCGCAAAGCGGTGTGCGTCGTTCGGTGCGGTTTATCGTTGGGCTCGACATTACTTACTTCCTGATCGCCGTGCTGGTCGGCTTAGGCCTTTATCACACGCTGATGAACAGTCCGACACTGGTATGGGCGCTGCAAGTGGCGGGCAGTTTCTACATCTTGTGGCTGGGTGTGCGCATGCTGCGTCGTCCACTGAAGGCACCCACCGACAAGGCCATGCACCTGCAATTTCGGGACGGCATTGTTGTACAACTGGGCAACGTGCAAGGGATCGTGATGTTGCTGGTGATGTTTTCCACGTTCATGCCTTCCGGCGAGACTAGCAGCACGGTCGTGTTGATCCTCAGTGCGGCGCTGATTTCGCTGAACTTCTTCTCGCACGTCATCTGGGTGTCGATGGGTTCGACCGTGCAGAAACTGATCCAGTCCCGCCCCAAATTGCTGATGTTTCAGAACGCTGCGTTCGGCCTGATGCTGATAGCGGTTGCTGTATGGATTTTCCTGCGCATCGGCCCGTTTTAAGGAGGCTCCCATGATCCAGACCCACGGAATTGTCTTCGACGCCGCCGGAACACCCAACGTCATGGAATTGCGCAAATACCCGCTGCGTGCCGCCGGCCCTGAAGAAATCACTGTTGCCATCGAAGCCGCCGGCGTGAATTTCATCGACCTGCACCGGCGCTCCGGCGCGCTGGACGATGGCTCAGCCTTCCCCAGAGGCTTGGGCACGGAAGGTGCAGGGCGTGTCGTCGAATGTGGATCGCAGGTGCAAAGCTTGGCCATTGGCGATCGAGTGGCCTTCGTCGACAGCTCGACCGGCAGCTACGCCGGTCACGCGGTCGTTCGCGCTTCGCGGGCGATACGCCTGCCCGATGACGTGCCGAGCGAAGTCGCGGCAGGCGTAATGTTCAAAGGGCTGACGGCCGAATACCTGACGCATCGCTGCGTGCCTCTGGCACCTGGTGACTTTGTGGTATGGCACGCGGCGGCGGGCGGCGTGGGCAGCATTGCCACAAGCTGGCTGGTCGCTCGCGGTATGCGCGTCATAGGTCTCGCTTCGACCGAAGCCAAACGCCGCCAGGTTCTGGATGCGGGGTGCATAGCGGCCCTCGACGCTGAAGCACCAGACACACTTGGGTTGATCCGTGAATTGACCGATGGCAAAGGCGCCCATGTCGTGTTCGATTCTGTCGGCAAAGATACCGTAGAGCTGTCATTGGCGAGTTTGCGCCCGCGCGGTCACCTCGTGCTGTTTGGCAATGCTTCGGGCGACGTGACGGATTTCAACCTGTCCCGGCTCGGGCAAATGGGCTCGCTGCATGTGACGCGGCCGTCGTTGAAGCACTACATCGGCGACGACGCTGAATTGACCCTCGCGGCCGAGCGGGTGCTGCAAGCAGTGTCCAGCGGCGCGATTCGTTTGCCGCCAATAGCACACTTTCCCCTCGCGCTGGCTGCCCAGACTCACTGCGTCATGCAATACCGCCAAACCCAGGGTTCACTGATTCTGGTGCCATGACCTCGCGGTAAGACGGCCGTCAGTGCATGCCGGCCGTTTTGCCGTGAAACAGCTCCGTCAGATACTCCACCACTCGATCAACGCGGCTCACACCCTGGGTAGCCTGATTGCGCAGCAACCAGATTTCCGAGCGGCGAGCAGGGCGATTGGCCAACACCTGGCACAGACCGGACTGGTGTCCAACATAGGCAGGTAGCGCGGCAATCCCCAGATCGGCTTCGACTGCCTTGAGCTGCGCATTCAGGTTTGAAACGCGCATCCACAGCTTCTGGTCTCCGGTCATTTCGCTCAACCATTGGGCGAGCGGCATATACGACATTTCTTCGGTCCAGCCGATCAGGCTGTGGTGCTTGAGGTCGGCGGGTTCGACCGGCAGACCGTTGGCATCGGCATAAGCCTGGGAGCAGAAAAGCCCCTGCATCAGTGTCCCGACCCGGCGCATGGTGAAGTTACCGTTCTCCGGTCTGCGCAAGCGGATAATGATGTCGCTGTGGCTCTGCGTGAGTTTCGACGACACCGCCGAGTTAATGAAGTCGAAGTTGATCTCGGGGTGCTGATCATGAAATGCCGCGAGTTGCGGAATGATCAAGTGCGTGCCCATTAGTTCCGGACAATCAATGCGCACCTGTCCCGCCATCCGATCACCCGGTTGCGACATCTGCCGCTCGATCAGTTTGAAACGCTCCTCCGTTTCCAGTGCCAATGGCAGCAACGCCCTTCCCGCTTCAGTCAGGAAGTAGCCGTTAGTCTTCTTCGAAAACAATACCGTACCGAGCGATTCCTCAAGCGCCGCGATCTTGCGCGACACCGTCGAGGCCGAAACCTTGAGCGAGATTCCGGCCTCGGTCACGTTGTTAGATTTAGCGACGAAGATAAAAACCTTCAGATCATCCCAATCCATGTTGATGACATACCCAAAAATGGAAAATCGATCTCCATCTATTTCTATTCGAAATATTTAGAGGCCACGTTACAGTTTTTGCGTGGAGCAAAACCCTAGAGGAAACATGGATGATACGTAACTCAATGCGCGCCCTTCCGGGGTTCATGCAGCCGTTGCTGAGTTGGCTGACAGCCAAGCCTCTCCCCGAAGATCTCGATAAAGTCCGTCCTCTGAAGCCGTTCCACCATATCGTTGTGTCAGCGGGATTAATAGCCGGCGGCGCGCTGTTGGCCGGTATCGGTTATTCGCAGGCCAGCATTGCGCTGTGGCTGCTGGGCTTTGTCCTGGCCACCGGTGGCATCAAGCAAATGCAAGTGATGATCTGCCACAACTGCGCCCATGACATGGTCTTCGAATCGCGCGAGACCAATATGACCGTCGGCCGGATCATTTCCGGCATCCTGATGCTCAAACCCTTCGATACCTACAAGAGCGAACACGCGCTGCATCACAGTTCGAAAACGCTGCTGACCGACGATGATGACACCCTCTCCTACCTGCAAAGTGTGGTGGGGTTAAAACCGTCCGACAGCATCGCCACCCTGTGGACCAAACTGGTCTCGACCGCGCTGTCGCCACTGGCCGTGCTGCGTTCGTCCTGGGGCCGATTGAAAGGCACCGCCACGGCTGCAAACCGCCGCGTCGCAGTATTGACGTTGGTCTTCTGGGCGGGCCTTGCACTGCTGTCGGCAGCCTTGGGCCATTTCGATCTGTTCATCGTGGCGTGGGTGATTCCGATCTTCGCCGGCTACCACATCAGCACCACATTTCGCCTGGCGGCCGAGCACACCTGGCCCAGCGTGGAAGTGCTGGAACGGCGCGGCATCGACTTCATTTGCGAGAGCACCACCGGCGTTTTTATCGGCGAAGAACTGCGCATACCCGAAGGGGCGGGTACGGTTCGACGCTTCGCCCATATCAGCGTGTGGCTGATCAAGATGCTGGCGTTCCACTTGTTTGTCCGGGTGTTTGTGATGGTCGGCGATACACCGTGCCACGACTTTCATCACCGGCGCCCACGATCCAAAGACTGGCCGAACTACATTACTGCCCGCGAACGCGACAGGATCGAAGGTTCCAAACCCTTTCCCACAAACTACGCCGACAACTGGGGCTACATCAACTCGGTGACGACCAACTTTCGCAACTTTCAGCGGGCGCTCCCGTACTACACAACCAGGACAGCAACTTAAAAGGGATTTTAACGATGACTTTCAGCAAAACCGCTCTGCTCACCACCGTACCTTCGGACTCCCATAGCTGGAATCTGGTGTTCATGGAGTTCCTGCTCACTGACCTTGGCTACAACGTCGAGAATCTGGGACCGAACACGCCCATGGATGAGGTGATCACGCGGCTCAACCGCCACGCCAGCGCCATGGTTGTCGTCAGCACGGTCAATGGCCATGGCTACATCGAAGGCGCTGAACTCGCGCAGCGTATTCGTAGCGAAACCAAACACACCGACGGGGTGTATATCGGCGGCAAGATCTGCACCGAAAACGATCCCCAGACCATTGCCCGACATAGCGACGCACTGCGCGCCGCAGGTTTCGATGAGGTGTTCGACGACAGCGTGGCCAACAGCTTCGATGCCTTTCAGGAACTGGTGTCTGCTCAGTTGTATCCAGGGCATTACCTGGAGAAACGGGTCGCTCGCTGAGCCGTTGCACCCCTACCGATTCGCAGAAAAAGGCAGGTCAGGATGATCGATTTCAACACCCATGTTCTTGAACGCTTCGACGCGCATGGCCCGGTGCTCCAGCCGCGAATGGGCTTCAGTGACCCGGCCCGGATGCAAGCCGGCCTGGAAGCCACAGCCGCGAGCCGGGCGAACACTGTGTGCACCATCACTCTTGATGCGTTCACCCGGGTAAACAATCTTGAGGCAGCGCAACGGGCCATCGACAGCGAATCGATGCTCAACGGTTATCCGATCGTCAACCATCCGCCGGCGCAGACCCGTGCCATGATCGATCAGATCGATGCGCGCTACCGCCTGCCGGTGCAGGTTCGTCATGGTTCGCCCGACCCGTTGCACATTTTCGAGCGCATGGTCGAAGTCGGTCTGCCCACCACCGAGGGCGGGCCGATTTCCTATTGCCTGCCGTACAGTCGCACGCCGTTGCGCGAGGCGTTCGGCCACTGGGAGAAAGCCTGTCAGGTGCTGTCCAGCGGCGTCGACAACAGTCACATCGAAAGCTTCGCCGGTTGCATGATGGGGCAGATGTGCGACCCGGTGATTCTGGTGGCGCTAAATATTCTTGAAGGGTTGTTCTTGCGCGCCCATGGCATCAAGACGCTGTCGTTCTCCTACGCCCAAGGCACCTCGCCGGTGCAGGATCGCGCGGCGGTGACGGCCCTCCAACAACTCGCGGCCGAATATTTTGCGCCAGGCAGCTATCACTTTGTCGGTTATGTGTTCATGGGGTTCTTCCCGCGCTCGCTTGGCGGTTTTTGCCGAATCACCAGCGATGCGCTGGCCATGATCCGCGCCACGGGTGTGCAGCGCGTGATCATCAAGACACCGGTGGAATCAAGGCGCATTCCCCGGGTAGAGGAAAATATCGCGGCGCTGGAGTACTGCGACTACTGCCTGAACACCGACGGCGTTTTACCGCAGATTCCGTTCGATTCCCAGGAATACGGGCGCGTCCTGCGCAGCGCGAAACGCCTGATCGAAGGCGCGCTGGCCCACGACAGCAACCTGTCCGAAGCCCTGCTCGGTGCCTTCGACAGTAGTTTTCTGTCGATCCCCTACTGCCTGCACCCCGACAACAAACGCGGCGCCGGCACCGTGCTGACGCCGGAAAACTATTACCACGGGTTCCAGGGCGAGCGGGTGGAAAATGCCTTCTCGTTTCTGGCGGCGCTGAGGCAGAACATCCGCACCTATGACTGCGTGCTTTGACGCTGGATCGAGGCCGTCAGTACCAGCACGGGACTGTCATAAATTTTGTGTACGGGCATAACATGTTGAAGAGGTGCATGCATGCCGACCAAAAAGAAACCGGCCCGTGAGGCCCAGCGAGACCTTCCCTCCATTCCAAAAGAGCTGATCGACCAGTTCGTCAGTGGCCCGATGGATGCTGTTTTGGAAGAAGTCACTGCCTGGCAACAACGACACGCCCAAAAGCAGGCCGGGATTTTGGCTGCCTAAATTGGCAAAAAACGTGGGACAAGATCTCCATGCACAGCAGGCGCTCGAAACGTTTGGATGGCGTGTAGCTGTTATCTGGGAATGCCAAACAAAAAACAGAGAAGTCCTACGTATCGAAATCCAGAAAACACTCGCTCCAGGCGCTTAGACCTACGCATTTTGGGAGCGTCCTACGTTGAGCGTGCTGGATTGGCCGAAGATGTCGCTCTGCATGCTGCACTGGCAGGATGAGCCATGGATTCGCTTGCGGGATATGCCGGCGGTATTGGTGGATGATCCATTTAGCCAGCACGAATCTTGGTGGCGGAAAGCGTCGCGGGTTTTGCGAGGGTTTTGACTGTTGATGGGATGCCGTCGTCCGTGTTCGGGCGGCGGTTTTTTGTTGGTGATGGAATTTGGGGCTGCTTCGCAGCCCAGCGGGAGCAAGCCCCCTCGCCACGGGTGTTTAGGCTACAGGTGGGTGCTGGGCTTGATTGCCGCGTTGCTTTTGAGAATCGCAGGTAGGTTTCCACGTTTTTTGCGATGTCGAATAGTGGTTTCGGGGAACGTCTAGCTTCTGTTGGACGGAAAAAATCTATGGAGATAGGCAATGACCCAAAAGTTCAAAAGTGAGGCCTTCGAGTCGATTCACAGCTCGGCCGAAGCACTGCTGAAAATCGGCGCTATCGACCAGGCCACTATGCGGGAGTTCGACGAGGCCTGCATTGCTGAGGTGCCTGCTGAAATCTCAGATCAGGAAGATTCGTCTGTACTCATCGCCGGCCCTCAAAGCCCTCGATGATGCCCTCGGGGGTGCTGTCAAAACCCGCCGGTTCTGAACATCAGCATCCCCCTCACAACCGTGCCGAAACCACACGTACCCCGTACTGCGGAATAATCCCATCCGCCGTGACTAACTCCAGCCCCTCCGCCTGAGCCTGGGCAATCAACATCCGATCAAACGGATCGCGGTGAATCTCCGGTAACTTGAAAGCCGAAGATTTTCGATAGGCAAGATATGGAACTGACCGTCTGTCAAAATAGCGTTTCAAGCCCCTGTCCACTGACCGCTGTATTGTCGCGATTTTTGCGCCGCGTTGAAAACATTCAGTGCAGCCCGACCCACCTCCCGCTATTAATACCCTTCCCCACTCAAGGACCCGAGCCCGTCATGAAATTCGACCTCGCCTACTGCCTCAGCCTCGACGACAAGCTGTCGATCTATGACGTACGCGATTTGAATTTCGACGAGACGATGGCGTTCGATTCCGCGAAGGAACATTTCCAGTGCCCCAACGACGCCTGCCGGGCGGCGTTTGATGCGGCGAATGTGGTGGGGACGTTCAACGCCAAGAATGTGAATTACGTGCGCACACCGCACTTCAAGAACATCCCCAGCACGCGGCATATCGAGGGTTGCCCTTATGTCAGCCTGAAGACACCGGCCACGGGCCTGGAGGCGGATGGTGCGCAAACCGATGACAGTCGGGAGGAGCATTTCCCTTCGGAGTTGTTGCTGACTCGGCGTGAGTATGTGCGTAAGCCTTTCAGCCCGACGGTGGCGACGGACGTTATGCGCGATGAGCGAGTGCCTTCAGCCACCAGCCATGTCGAGCACCCGAGCCGTGATTCGGCGCCGGACAAGACCAGTGTCTTCGCCCATCCGGTGGAGTGTTTTGTGTCGAACTTCGAGGACAAGGATCTGCTCAAGCGCATGCCGCTGAAGATTGGCGAGCACATGGCGCCCTATGGATCGTTCTTCAAGAAGGTCGAGTACTTGCTGGACAACAAAGGGTTGATCTACTGGGGCAAGATCAAGGAAATCAAAGATTACACGCAGAGCTTTCGCATCGATTTCGAACAAAAGGTCTGGGTCAAGCAACCGGACGAGACGAAGAAGAAGCCTTACTCAGTCAACGTTTACCTGAGCAAGAAATTGATCGATACCTACCGCAAGCGCAAAGCATTCCTGGAAGAGATCAAGCACGCTGCCAACAGTGAAGCGCCGTTGTATTGCTTCTTTTATGGCGTGACGCCGGAGTTGAAGCAGGTGCCGAGCAAGAAAAACCCCGAGCAGACGTTCGGGGTGTTCAGCGCCAATATTGAGAATCTGGATCACTTCATCATTCGTGAAGCGCCGGGATTGGCCGATCAGTAACGGCCCTACTCCTGCCACATTCCGACCATCACCACCATCAACAACCCTATATACACCCACGCATGCAACCGATCCGGTATCCGGCCAATCCAGGGTGTCGCCAGGCGGATGCCGAGTAACGCGCCGAGTGTGAGCACAACAAAGGCCAGCAGGTCGACGTAACCGACAAACCACGGGCCGAAGTCTATTCCGGTAAAGCCAGCCAAGGTCATGTAGGTGACGGAGCCAGCCAGGGCAACAGGCAAGCTCAGCGGGTTTGCCATCGATGTGGCCTGGGACATGCTTAGGCCACATCGGCGCAGCAACGGCACGGTCATGACGCTGCCGCCAACCCCCAGGAACGTGGCGATGACTCCGATGGTTGTGCCACCCAACGCGGTCTCCATTTTCGCTAATGGCCGTGGGACGGCATCACTGGTGTGTGTCAGAAAACCTCGTCGCAGCAGGCAATCCAGGATGGTCAGGCCTAGATAGGCAACGAAGGCGTAACGGATAATCTCGCCATTCATCCAAGTAGCAACCGCGGCACCGAGGATTGCGCCCAGGGCGATGAAACCGCCAAACGGCCACAGGTAACGACGAATCAACTGACCGGCGCGATGGTGTTTTCGGGTGGCGGCCAGGGCGTTGACGATCATGACGCAGGTGGAGGTGGCGACGGCAATGTGCATCGCCGATTCGCCGATGACGTCCCCCGCGTGGCGAGCCATCAGCAGGCAGTACATCAAGGGCACCACGACAAAGCCGCCGCCGAACCCGAACAGCACGGCCGTCACGCCACTCAGGCAGCCGAAACACGCAAGCAATACATAGAACATCGGAGCGAATCCGTGGAATGAAAGGGAGTCCACGATAGGCACGCACGGCTTGGCCTGCTGTAGCAAACAGGCCAATAATGTTTGCGTTTACGCCAATGCGAGTGCTCCGATGCGCAACAGTTCGATTGATTTATTGGATGCGACCCCCAGGGCAATCGTCGCCATTGGCACCGATTATCCCCATGGGCATTTGCTGCCGTCGCACTGTCATCGCAGGGCACAGTTGCTTTACGGCGCCACCGGTGTGATGCAGGTCAGCACCGCGGACGGCAATTGGGTGGTGCCGCCGCAACGGGCGGTGTGGATTCCTCCAGGGGTTGCCCATGAGGTGCTGATGCTGGGGGTCAGCACCCGCAGTTTGTACATCGAACCGGCGGCCGTGACGGCCATGGATGCTCGTTGCCAAGTCATCAACGTGTCGCCCTTGATGCGCCAGTTGCTGATGGAAGCCGTGGAACTTGCGCCGGACTACGACGAGGCCGGCCGCGATGGTGCGCTGATCAATCTGCTGTTACACGAACTGGCCCGCAGCGCACATTTACCGCTGCACCTTCCACTGCCCAAGGACCCACGCCTACTCGGCCTGTGCCTGGCGTTTCTGAAACACCCCAACGCCCACGCCTCGCCCGTGCAATGGGCGGCACAGTTGCCTGTCAGCTTGCGCTCGTTCAATCGTCTGTTCAGCCGGCAAACCACGCTGAGCTTCAGCCAGTGGCGGCAACAAGCGTGTGTGATGGCGGCGCTGCCACGCCTGGCTGAGGGCAATTCGATCACCCGCATTGCCCTTGATCTGGGCTACGACAGCCCCGCAGCGTTCTCCACCATGTTCCGCCGGGTGCTGGGGAACGCCCCGAGCGCCTGGCTGGAAAAGACCACTGGGCATTGATCAAAAAAATGAGATTGATTCGAACTCAAAACAACTGTACAAAAACACAGTATTTTTTGAATCCAACAGCTTTGGAGAACTCCCATGGCCTCTCTCGCAATCAAAACCACCCTGCAACGCATTGCTGTCTATCAATTCACCCCTGCCCATAGCGCACAGGCACGAGCCATGCTGGGCTGGAGTGTTGAGCAATTGTCCCGGCAGTCCGGCGTCTCGGTCCAAGCTATCCGGCGCTTCGAGGCCGGGGGCGAGTTGCTCGACGTAACCCGCCTGGCCCTGGCCTTTTGCCTGGAAGCCGAAGGCTTGGTGTTCTTCCCCGGCTTCGCACCGGGGCGCGGCATGAATATCAAAGGCGCCACGCCGGATCCGATGGAGCGGGCAGATTACTCAATGATCGAATAGTCGATGCATCGAGGGTCAGGCCACGTCGGGCTGGTCGTGATAGACCGAGGGCTCCATGTCCAGCCACCAGGCTCGGCCACGTTGCGGTTGCGTCAGGGTGAAGGCTTGGCCCATTTGCGGCGTGGTGATGTAAACGTTGCGCTCCCAGGCCAGGGCCAGGATGCGATCAAACGGTTCGTACCAGGCATGCATCGCCAGGTCGAACGTGCCGTTGTGGATCGGCAGCAGCCAGCGGCCCTTGAGGTCGATATGAGCCTGCAGCGTTTGTTCCGGCTGCATGTGGACATGCGGCCAATCGACGTTATAGGCGCCGGTTTCCATCAGCGTCAGGTCAAAGGGGCCGTATTGCTCGCCGATGCGTTTGAAACCGTCGAAATATCCGGTGTCGCCGCTGAAGAAAATCCGGGTGCCGCCGTCAATCATCACCCACGAGGCCCATAACGTGCTGTTGCTGTCGAACAGGCCACGTCCGGAAAAGTGTTGGGATGGCGTGGCGATGAACTCGATACCGTCCACCTCGGTGCCTTGCCACCAGTCCAGTTGACGCACCTTGCTGGCCTCGACGCCCCACTTGATCAGGGTGTCACCCACGCCAAGGGGAGTCAGGAAGTGGCTGGTTTTAGCGGCAAGTTTGAGGATGGCCTGATAATCGAGATGGTCGTAATGATCATGGGACAGGATCACTGCCTCGATCGGCGGCAGTTCTTCCAGGCTGATGGGCGGCTGATGAAAACGCTTGGGACCGGCCCATTGCACGGGGGAGGCGCGCTCGGAGAAAACCGGGTCGGTCAACCAGAATTTATCCCGCAGCTTAAGCAACACGGTGGAATGGCCGAGGCGAAAGACGCTGTTGTTCGGTGCAGCCAGCAGGGCGGCGCGAGTCAGCGGGAGAACTTCGATGGCGCCCGCAGGCCGAGTGGTGCGTGGCTTGTGGAAGATCATGTTCCAGATGATACGCAGGGTCTTGCCGAACCCTTCCCGCGGTGTAAAGGCGTGGTTGCGATACTTGCCTTGTTCATGCCGGGATGAATGAGGTCCCGCAGGGCTGTCACTCGACGAAGAAATGGTCATGGTGCGATAACTCCAAGGACGTCGGCGCCATTGCGCTTCGCCGTTGTGGGACGCTGAATGGCCGTTGCATGCACGCTCAGCCGTACGCTTTAGGTCTAGAACTACACTACTCGGTGTAGTTTGTAGATTGCATGAATCCCGGGAGCAAGTAAACTACCGAGTGTAAGTTCCCTCTTCTCGACCGACGAATGCCCATGACCGTGCCGCAGCGCCTTACCGAGCGAAAACGCGAAGCTATCCTCCAGGCCGCGATTGCCGAATTTCGTAGCCGCGGTTTCGAGATCACCAGCATGGACAAGATCGCGGCGACTGCCGGTGTGTCGAAGCGCACGGTGTATAACCACTTCCCGAGCAAGGAAGAACTGTTTGCCGAAATTCTGAATCGGTTATGGAACAGCGTTACGGCAGAACAAGACACCTCCTACAACCCGGAGAAGCCTTTGCGCGAGCAGCTTTGGCAATTGCTGCAAGCCAAATTGCACATGCTGGCGGATGATAACTTCCTCGACCTGGCGCGCATCGCCATCGCTGCAACGATTCATTCCCCCGACCGGGCTCAGGACATGATTGCGCGCATGGGCCAGCGCGAAGAGGGCTTGACCGTCTGGATTCGTGCTGCCCTGGCCGATGGCCAGTTGAAACCCGTGGAACCGGCGTTTGCTGCTCAGCAAATTCACGGGCTGATCAAGACGTTCGCCTTTTGGCCACAGATCTCCATGGGCCAGCCAAGCCTGACCCAGAAAGAGCAGACACAGGTGATCGAATCGGCTCTGGACATGTTTCTGGCCCGCTATCAGGCCCTGAGTATCAGCGCCACCGCAGAATAGGGACTACTACACCGATGGCGTGCTCACGAATTTCTGGTGCATTTCGGTGGTCAGGCTGTCGATACGCTCGGTCAATGCCTTGGTCATTTCCGTCAGGCGGGTGTTCTGCTCCAACAATTCGAGCAACTGCGCCGTGTTCTGCGCTGCCTGGACCTGGCGCTCGCTGTTGGCGATGGCCAAGGCTTCGCGATGTTGAGCATCGGCTTCGGACTGGGCTTTGTCCCGAGCGGCCTGGCGCGTCTGCGCCAACAAGATCAGCGGGGCGGCATAAGCCGACTGCAGGCTGAACGCCAGATTAAGCAAAATGAATGGGTAAGCATCGAAATGAAAGACCCCCATCAGGTTCAGGCTTACCCATAGCAGCACGATAAAAGTTTGCGCGCCGAGGAACGTCGGCGTCCCGAAAAAACGCGCGAACGCCTCCGCGCGCAACGCAAAGCGGTCATTGCCAAAGGTCGGCGCTAAATGCGCGTGGGGACGATGAAAACGCAGGTGGTCAACTGGAGCAGTCGGCGTGGGTTGGGCGGATTTCGTCATCGTGATGTTCTCTGCCTGGGGCTGGGGCTTAAGGCACTATAACCGCTGGGAGATCATCACCCATTGAGTCATACACTTGCTGCTGGTTTAAAAGTCAGCGCAACCGCAGATTGCGCCCCAACTCATCGAACAATGTCACCACCGAGCGCAAGGCGCGGCAGTCCGGCCGTGTCAGAAGCCAAAGTACCGTGTCATAACCTGCCAGCGGCTCGCCAAGGGGCATCAGGCCCTGGTTTTCGTCGATCAAAAAGTCCGGCAATGCCGCAACCCCCAAACCGGCCCGCACCAGTTCGGTGACCGAGAGCATGCTGTTACAGCGATAAGCAGGCATCACACCCGGCAGATGCTGGCGGCGCCAAGTCACGGTCGGGTGATCCGGGAGGAAATCGTCCGGCGCGATCCAGGTCATGGAGGCCAGATCATCCGTATTCGTCGAACGCAAGTAAGTGGCGCCGGCACAGACCCGGTAGGCCACATTGCCCAGATGCCGACCGACCAGATGTTCCGGCGGCGTACGGGTCAATCGCAGTGCGATGTCGGCATCGCGGCGGCTCAGGTTGGCGAAGTCGTTCGAGGTGCTTAGCTCAAGGGTCAACGCCGGGTAGGCCGGCATGAACCGCGCCAGTGCAGGCAACAACAACGCTTGCAGAACCGAGTCAGTACACGTCAAGCGCACCGTGCCACTGACGACCTCACCGCCCTGCTCCACACCTATACGCGCCGCCTCCAACGCCTGCTCGGCGCGCTCAGCCTGTTCGGCCAGCGCTTGGGCCAGGCTCGTGGGCAAATACCCGGAACGGTTTTTTTCGAACAGAGGCTGGCCAAGGGCCGCCTCAAGTCGGCGTACCGAACGAAATACCGTAGACACATCCACTTCAAGCAGGCGCGCCGCCCTAGCCAGCGAGCCGCCACGAACCAGCGCCAGGACCAGGGATAGATCGGGATACTCCAGACGATAGTGCGTCGATGCATTGAACACTTGGGTAAACGCCAATATTGATTGCGTGAGCGCCAATCTATAGTGGCGACCAACAATCAACAAGCGGCGGGCCTCTCATGGAAATCCAGCGTCCTTTGCACATCGCCCTGGTTGGCGACTATGACCCACAAATAACGGCCCATCAGGCGATCTCCATTGCACTTGAACAGGTCGGCAGGCAAGCCGGCCATGACATTCGTTACCAATGGCTGGCAACGGACCTCATCGTCGACAGCACCGTCCTGGATGATTTCGATGGCGTCTGGTGCGTGCCCGGCAGCCCTTACCGAAACGAAAACGGCGCCTTGCACGCCATTCGTTTTGCCCGCGAACAGCGTCGCCCTTTCCTTGGCACCTGCGGCGGTTTTCAACATGCCGTACTGGAATACGCCCGCAACGTGATGGGCTGGGCCGATGCCGCCCACGGTGAAACCTCTCCCGAGGCTGAACGGGCGCTGCTGACGCTGCTCAGCTGTTCCCTGGTCGACACCATCGATAGCCTCCAACTCGACGCGGGTTCATTGATTGCCAAGGCCTATGGACGCCAGACGGTTTTCGAGGGCTACCATTGCCGCTTCGGGGTCAATCCACAGTTTGAACAGGATTTGCTGAGCGAACGCTTGCACGCCGTCGCCCGGGATTCGGCCGGCGACTTGCGCGCCGTTGAACTGCGCGACCATCCTTTCTTTGTCGCAACGCTGTTCCAGCCTGAGCGCGCGGCGTTGGAGGGTCGTATACCGCCGCTAGTCAGTGCGTTTGTCGAAGCCTGCACAAAGGCAGTTCCATGAGCGCCCAGTATTACGCGGTGATTTTCACCTCACTGCGCACGGAGGGAGACCAAGGGTATGCAGAAGCTGCCGAGCGAATGCTGACCCTGGCTCGAGAGCAACCCGGGTTTCTGGGCGTCGAATCGGCCCGTGGCGAAGATGGCTTGGGCATCACCGTGTCTTACTGGAGCAGCGAGGCAGCGATCCTAGCGTGGAAGCAACATCCCGAGCACAGCGAGATCCGCGAGCGCGGCCGTTCGACCTGGTACGCCCATTGCCACACGCGGGTGTGTAAGGTCGAACGCGATTATGCGTTCCGACGCCAAGCCTGACGCCAAGGCACAAAACCTGAGGGAGCAAGCTTGCTCGCGATTGCGGTGGATCAGTCAACATTGATGTTGACTGAAAGACAGTCATCGCGAGCAGGCTCGCTCCCACACTGGTTCTCGAGCGCTCATAGATCCGGCGTTCGCCGCAGGCTTCAGCCTTCCACCAACTGCCGCACCGCCACGATCTCCGGCAGGTCGTTGCGTGCCATGTACACCCGCAAAGGTTCGGTGAGGTTGATCCGGTCATCGATGTTCTGGTCCAGCAACAACTGGATCCGCTCGCGCTTGAGGGCCATGGTGCCGTCCGTCACGGGGGCCCAGACAAATTCGCTGGTGGGGATGATGCCGTCGTCGGCCACGTCCATGCCGAAGGAGTCTTCGCTGAACCGTACGATGTATTGGCCGGTTTTGCGGTTCAGGCCGACAAAACCCTTGAGCTGGTCGGCGGCCTGGCAGATGAATGTCGAAGTGGTGCGCATGGTAAACCTCATGGATGCGTCCCGCAGGACGGCTGATCGATGGTTTACACGCAGGGCAAGCGAATGCTGGATTCAGGTTTCCCTCTGCCGGGGAAACTGGTGCGGCCAAGGGTACTGCAAAGCAGCCTTAAAAAGCGTGGGAAAAATCTGCTTTGCACAGGTTTATGTCGGTATGGCGATAGCGCCGACAGCGCTCAGTTGTTAAAAGATAGGTTTTTGCACAAACCTACGAAAGGATCTCGACCATGCCCGTTACCCTCACCCGCAGCGCCTTGATGCTGAGCCTGTTGCTCGGCTTCGGTCAGACACAGGCCTCCGAGAACCCGAGCCCCAAGGCCCTGGCGGCCCTTCAGGGCATTCCTCACCCGGCGGTGATCGCCCACCGCGGCGCCTCGTTCGATGCACCGGAATCCACCGCCGCGGCCTACAAACTGGCCCGAGACCTGGGCGCCGATTACCTGGAACTGGACCTGCAACGCAGCAAGGACGGGGTGTTGTTCGTTCTGCACGACAATAGCCTGCTGCGCACCACGGATGTCGCGGTCAAGTTTCCCGAGCGCAAGGACAGCAGCGCCAACGAATTCACCATGGCGGAACTTAAAACCCTCGATGCCGGCAGCTGGTTCAACACCGCCTACCCGGACCGCGCTCGCCCTTCGTTCGCGGGCCTGAAAATTCTGACCCTCGATGAGGTCATCAACATTGCCGAAGGCAACCCGCAGCATAAACCGGGGCTGTACATCGAAACCAAGGAGCCGAAGCTGTTCCCCGGCATAGAGCGCGATCTGAAGGATAAATTGCAGGACCGCGGTTGGCTGAGCCCGGCCGGGTCCAAGCTGGCCAAGCGCGCCACGGGGGTCGGCCAGGGCAAGGGTAAAGTAGTCTTGCAGACCTTCGAAAAAAGCAGCCTCGAACTGCTGCACAAAGAGATGCCGAAAGTGCCGAAGGTGCTGCTGTTGTGGGTGGGTGAAGGCAACATTGAGCCCAAGTCCAAGGTGACTTTTGCCGAGTCCGGCGAAACGGACAAAGCGGCCTACTACGCCAAACAAGAACCCAAGGACAAGGCTGAATTCGAACAATGGGTTCAGTACGCCAAGGCCCAGGGTGCCATCGGTACCGGACCGTCCGCCGCGCTGACCCATGGCGGCAGCCAGAGTTATTCCGACCTGGTGCAGCCCTGGATGAACCAGTACACCCATGACCAGGGTTTGCTGGTGCACGTCTACACAGTGGATGAAGCTGTGGACTTCAAAAAAGTGATGGACGCCGGCGTGGACGGTATCTTCACCAACCGCGCCAGTGAACTGCTCAAGTACTTCAAGCGTCCCGAGACGGGCAGCGTGGTGCAGTTGTTGGAGAAGAACGGTTACTGAACCCAGGCAAGGCTGTAAGAAAACCTGTGGGCGCAAAGCATGACGCCCACACCGTTTCCAGCTTGTTCGGAAAGCTTTTCAAATTAAGGGTGAATTAAGTTGCCAGCGTTAATCTGAACCCACTTAAACGACGCACCCAAGGAAAGACTTTATGAAAACTTTAACTGCCTTGTTCACCGCCGCTGCCCTGACCCTCACCGCTGGCCTGGCCCAAGCTGATGTTCGAGTCGACCAGATTCCTGAGTTGGTCAAGAGCGGAAAAATCAAGCCGCTGGAAGAGATGAACCAAGCAGCCCTGAAGTTACACCCGGGCGCCACCATCACCGACACCGACCTGGATAACCACTTCAACGGCTATGAATACGAAGTTGAATTGAAAATGGCCGATGGCACAGAGTGGGATGTAGATTTCGACGCCACCACTGGCAAAGTCTTGAGCGATAAGCAAGACCGTTAATTGATCAGCAAAAAAGAGCCGCGCAACTTTAGGGATGCGCGGCTTTTGTTTATCGACAACTACCGCTAACTATCGTCAGGCACTCAACCGCGCCGTCACTTCATTCAACTGCCCCGACAAACCATGCAGATCCCGACTGGCTGCTTCGGTACGCTGCACATTGTCCAGGTTGGTGCTGGCAATGCCGGTGATTTCGGTGAGATTACGCGAAATGTCTTCGGCCACGGACGTCTGCTCCTCCGCAGCCGTGGCGATCTGGCGGTTCATGTCGCGAATCGCTTCGACGGCCTGAGTAATGCGTTCGAGCATTTCACCGGCTTGGGTGACCTGCTCCACGCTTTCCTCGCTGCGTGACTGCCCGCTTTCGATGGCCTGGGCCGCGTCCACCGCACCGGTTTGTACGGTCTGGATGATCTGGTTGATCTCGATGATAGACGAGGCCGTGCGCTGGGCCAGGCTGCGCACTTCATCGGCGACCACCGCGAAACCGCGTCCTGCCTCACCGGCCCGGGCCGCTTCGATGGCGGCGTTGAGGGCCAGCAGGTTGGTCTGCTCGGCGATCCCGCGGATCACCTCCAGCACCTTACCGATACGCCCACTGTCGGTTTCCAGCTGACGAATAACCGTGGCCGTGTTGGCGATTTCGCCACGCATCCGGGTGATGGTGTGGATAGTCCCTTGCATGACCTTCTCGCCCTGCTGCGCCGATTGATCGGCATCGTCGGCCGCTCGCGCCGCGTCGGCGGCATGGCGGGCGACTTCCTGGGCCGTGGCGGACATTTCGTTCATCGCCGTCGCCACTTGATCAGTGCGCTCGAATTGCTCATTGGTGCCCTGGCTCATCAGGCCGGCGATGGCATTGAGCTCACCGCTGGCACTGTCCAATTCCGTGGCACTGCGTTGCAGCCTCGTGAAGGTTTCGGCGAGGAAATCGCGCAAGGTATTGGCGGCCAGGGCCAGGTCACCCAATTCGTCCTGACGGTTGCTGACCACCCGCTGGGCGAAACGTCCATGACTCAGTTGCGTGACGTATTCGATCAGGTTACGGATCGGCTGCACCAGGTTGCGATTGACCAGCCACAGGCTGAACAGCCCGATCAGCACGCCCGAAATCAGCATGACAGCCGTGCCCAGCATAATCGTACGATCGGCACCGACACTGATCAGCAGCGATTGCTCGCTGCCCAGTTTGCGCAGTTCCACCACCAGTTCGCTCATTTGTTCACTGGCCGCTCGGTCCACGCCCTTGACCGCCGCATCGCCCGCCGCTGCGTCGCCACCTGCGGCCAAAAATGCGTCACGCCCTTTTTGGTAGGCCGCGCCCAATTGACGGTGCTCGTCGCGCAAACGTTCGATGCGCGTCTTGATTTGTGCTGGAACACCTTCTTCGCGCCCGATCAACTCGCCAAGAATGCTCTGGACATCGCGCTGGCGATCTTCGAACTGCTTCCAGTATTTATCCAGATCTGCCGGTTGCTTGCCACGCAGCAGAACGTTCTTCCATTCCTGTACCTGCACCTTGAATTGCAGGTTGGCCTCGTCGATCAACTGCGAGGCACGCAACGGGCCATCAATCAAGTTGCGATAATTCTGGACCCCGTCGGAAAGGAAATGAAAGGACGCCAGAGCGATCAGCAGCATTGCCAGTAGACTGCCGATCAGCAGAGCGAGAATCTGAGCTCTCAGGGATTTTTGTAGAAACATGGAGTGAAATCTCTAGGAAATAAAGAACAGAAACGACGTCCCGACCTCCATGTCCGCAACACACAGTGTCGCACCCCAAATGCGGGGGGATATGTACACACCATCGGCTTGTGTGAGGCGTTCTTGAGCCTTCGCGACCATCGGTAACGGACGCTAGTGGTCAGTTGTCAGACCTCGCGTAACGCACAGCCAGAACTCAGAGATATATAAACCCGCCCATCAACCGGCGATGGTTATTCTGAAGCCCTCGCGACGGCGGTTAATGCCGGTTTGGCGGCGCTACACAGCTGTCACAAAACCTTCAAGAAAGCTTGCGATGATGCCACTCAAGTGAACCTGTAGTCGCCACAGGCACTTCCCGCCAGCGAGACTTCATGAACCACAGCATCGATCAAAGCCACCGCGATCCGGACCTGTTCGGCCTGCTTTACGGATTTCGCTTCCGCCCCGGTGAGCGCGGGCAGGAGATAGATTCGGCCCAGGCCTTGCTAAGCCTGCAACAACCCCAAGACGAAGATGAGTTTCTCTGGCTGCACCTGAACCTGGCCCATGCAGCGTGCGAGCGCTGGATGAAAAGTCATCTGGCCTTGCCTGAGGAATTTTTCGAAGCCTTGCATGAAGGCTCGCGCTCGACCCGCATCGAGCATGTGGACTCGGCGTTGCTCGCCGTGGTGAACGATGTCGTGTTCAACCTCAGCAACATAGTTTCTTCGGATGTATCCACATTGTGGGTGTGCGTTCACAGTCGATTGATTGTCAGCGCGCGGTTGCAACCGCTGCACTCGGTCGACAAGCTGCGCTCATCGGTCAAGGCCGGCGAGTACTTTCGCTCGCCGCTGGAATTACTCGTACATTTGCTGCGCGACCAGGGCGAAGTGCTGACCCAAATCGTGCGCAAGACCAGCCTCAGCGTCGACCAGATCGAAGATCAGTTGCTGTCCTCGCGACTGTCCACCAACCGCGCCGAGTTGGGCGCCAACCGCCGGGTACTGGTGCGCCTGCAACGCCTGTTGGCACTGGAGCCGGGGTCGTTGCTGCGCCTGCTCAACCGCCCGCCGCAATGGTTGCAGAAAGAAGACGTCAAGGAGCTGCGTAAATCGACCGAGGAGTTCGCCCTGATCATCAACGACCTCACCGCACTGGGCGAACGGATCAAGCTGTTGCAGGAAGAAATCGCCGCCAACCTCAACGAACAAAGCAACCGTACCTTGTTCACCCTGACGGTGGTCACGGTGTTGGCGTTGCCCATCAACATTATTGCCGGCTTCTTTGGCATGAACGTCGGCGGCGTGCCGCTTGCCAGTGATCCCGAGGGCTTCTGGATCCTGGTGGCGCTGGTGGCAACCTTCACTCTGATTGCCGGCCGATGGGCGTTTCGCAAGCGCGGCGATTACTGAGCTTGACCTGTCCAGACAACCCCTTTTGTCGGCACAGCAGGATTTAAAAGTCTTTTTGTCATTTCTCCTGCTGTATCCTGCGCAGGCTTTGTAAAAGCGCGGATCTACCAGATCTATCAACAGACTTTGCGAGGAGCGCGATATGCACGAGATCCCTAATCTCCCCTTCCCAAGCCTGCACGACACTGAGCAGACGACCACGCTACAAGCCGGGGGGCAATCAAAAGCCCAGCAACCCGACCCCAAAGAAGCCACTGAACGCCGCCAGGCCGACAGCGAAGACTGATTCACCCGCACCACCAGACCGTGTGGAAAGCGCTAAGATGCGCTTTCCACACTGCCTGAATCCTGAGCCCGTACCATGACCGATGACACCCCCACATTCAGCGAAGCCCAGGCCAGCATACTGATCGGCACCGCCGAGAAAATGGTCGAGATCTGGACGCGCCTTCCCCTCGAAAAACAAGCCGCCCTACTGGCTCGTTTCGGCACCGAAGAAAACGCCCTCGCGGCATTGGTCACCACGCATCTGGTCGCCGGGCAAAACGGCAACTGAATAGCCATTCGGCAAATTATTCTACTTTTCCACGCTCAACCATCGCGGTCGCCGTTAACATAAGCAGCCTATCTATCTGCTGCTCCGTGGACCCTCTACCCATGCCAGATTCCCAGCGCCCCTTGGCGGTCACGCTGCAAGTCGTTTCCATCGTCCTGTTTACTTTCATTGGCTATCTGAATATCGGCATTCCCCTGGCCGTACTGCCTGGGTACGTCCATGGCGACCTGGGTTTCGGCGCGGTCATCGCCGGGCTGGTGATCAGCGTCCAGTACTTGGCCACCCTCCTCAGCCGTCCTTACGCGAGCCGGATCATCGATAACCTGGGCAGCAAGCGCGCGGTCATGTTTGGCCTGGCCGGCTGCGGGCTCAGCGGTGTGTTCATGCTGGTGTCTGCCTGGACGCCGAGCCTGCCGACCCTCAGTCTGATTAGCCTGTTGATCGGTCGCCTGGTGTTGGGCAGCGCGGAAAGCCTCGTGGGCTCGGGCTCCATCGGTTGGGGCATTGGTCGGGTCGGCGCGGCGAACACCGCCAAGGTGATTTCCTGGAACGGTATCGCCAGTTACGGCGCGCTGGCGATTGGCGCGCCGTTGGGAGTGTGGCTGGTCAATGCCCTGGGGCTGTGGAGCATGGGCGTCAGCATTATCTTGCTGGCGTCGTTGGGGCTGGCACTGGCCTGGCCGAAAACCGCCGCGCCCATCGTCGTTGGCGAACGCCTGCCGTTCATGCACGTGCTGGGGCGCGTCCTGCCACACGGTTGTGGCCTGGCCCTGGGCTCCATCGGTTTCGGCACGATCGCCACGTTCATCACCCTGTATTACGCCACGCAGCATTGGGACAATGCGGTGCTGTGCCTGAGTCTGTTCGGCGCCAGCTTCATCGGGGCGCGCCTGCTGTTCGGCAACCTGATCAACCGTCTGGGCGGTTTCCGGGTGGCGATTGCCTGCCTGTCGGTGGAAACCCTGGGCCTGTTGCTGCTATGGCTGGCACCGGATGCTCATTGGGCCTTGGCGGGCGCGGCGTTGAGCGGTTTCGGCTTTTCGCTGGTGTTCCCGGCGCTGGGCGTGGAAGCGGTCAATCTGGTGCCGGCCTCCAGCCGTGGGGCGGCGGTGGGCGCTTATTCGCTGTTTATTGATTTGTCCCTGGGCATCACCGGGCCACTGGCCGGGGCGATTGCTGCTGGCTTCGGCTTCGCCTCGATCTTTTTGTTCGCCGCACTGGCAGCCCTGGGCGGATTAACGCTGAGCCTCTACCTGTACCGGCAAGCGCCGAGGTATCGCCAGGAGCGGGAGAAAAACTAGAAGTCCACCTTGCCGCGTCCGGCCTTGATCGAGCCGCGCTTGGTTTTGGATTCCAGGCGACGCTTTTTCGAGCCCAGGGTCGGCTTGGTCGGGCGACGCTTCTTTTCAACTTTGGTGGCGCTGAGGATCAGCTCGGTCAGGCGCTCCAGCGCATCGGCCCGGTTCTGTTCCTGCGTACGGTATTGCTGGGCCTTGATGATCAGCACACCGTCGCTGGTGATGCGACTGTCACGCAAAGCCAGCAGCCGTTCCTTGTAGAACTCGGGCAAGGACGAGGCTGGGATATCGAAGCGCAAGTGCATGGCGCTGGACACCTTGTTGACGTTCTGCCCCCCGGCGCCCTGGGCGCGGATGGCCGTCAGCTCGATCTCGGCGTCCGGGATGTGCACAGTGTTGGAAATCGCCAGCATGGGGAAGAGGTCCGGTGTCAGGACACCAAGGATACCGCGATTTCCCAGGACAGCGACCAACCCTTGTGGGAGCGAGCCTGCTCGCGATTTCGGTGTGACAGGCGAAACATATGTCGGATGTGCTGGCGCCATCGCGAGCAGGCT
The DNA here is from genome assembly GCF_059695895.1 of Pseudomonas sp. LBUM1664. Classification (NCBI taxonomy): domain Bacteria; kingdom Pseudomonadati; phylum Pseudomonadota; class Gammaproteobacteria; order Pseudomonadales; family Pseudomonadaceae; genus Pseudomonas; species Pseudomonas sp. LBUM1664. The sequence continues at coordinate 4,872,267 of NZ_CP166791.1, forward strand.
CGCTCCCACAGGGATTAGCATGAATCTGAAACAACAAACCCGGCACTTGGCCGGGTTTGTTGTATTTCAAGGATGTTTACTTGGCAGCCGTCACGGCCATTTCATGCCGGGCACTGCGCTTGTTCTTGATCACGTAGCACACCCACATGAACACCACCCACACCGGAATCGCGTAGACCGAGACCTGGATGCCAGGAATCAGCAACATCACGCCCAAGATAAACACTACGAACGCCAGGCAGATGTAGTTGCCATACGGATACCACAGCGCCTTGAACAGCGGCGTCTGGCGGGTCTGGTTCATGTGCTGGCGGAACTTGAAGTGCGAGTAGCTGATCATCGCCCAGTTGATCACCAGGGTCGCGACCACCAGCGACATCAGCAGCTCCAGCGCATGTTGTGGAATCAGGTAGTTCAGCAACACCGCCACCAACGTCACGGCAGCCGAAGCAAAGATCGAACGCACCGGCACGCCGCGTTTGTCGATCTTCGCCAGGGCCTTGGGTGCATCGCCCTGCTCGGCCATGCCCAGCAGCATGCGGCTGTTGCAGTAAGTACCACTGTTGTACACCGACAGCGCGGCGGTCAACACCACGAAGTTGAGGATGTGCGCCGCGGTGTTGCTGCCCAGCATCGAGAACACCTGCACGAACGGGCTGCCGCTGTAGGCATCGCCGGACGCATTGAGGGTGGTCAGCAGGCTGTCCCAAGGGGTCAGGGACAACAGCACCACGAGGGCACCGATGTAGAAAATCAGGATTCGGTAAATCACCTGGTTGATGGCCTTGGGAATCACGGTTTTCGGTTTGTCAGCCTCTGCGGCGGTGAAGCCGAGCATCTCCAGCCCACCGAAGGAGAACATGATGATTGCCATGGCCATCACCAACCCGCTCACGCCGTTGGGGAAGAATCCACCGTGGGCCCACAGGTTGGTCACCGAAGCCTGCGGGCCGCCGTGACCGCTGACCAGCAGGTAGCTGCCCAGGGCAATCATGCCGACAATCGCCACGACTTTGATGATCGCGAACCAGAATTCAGCCTCGCCGAAAACTTTGACGTTGGCCAGGTTAATGACATTGATCAATATGAAAAATACCGCCGCCGAGACCCAGGTCGGGATATCCGGTGCCCAGTAGTGGATGTACTTGCCGACCGCTGTCAGCTCGGACATGCCCACCAGGATGTAGAGAATCCAGCAGTTCCAGCCCGACAGGAACCCGGCGAAACCGCCCCAGTACTTGTGGGCAAAGTGACTGAAGGAACCGGCCACCGGCTCTTCGACGATCATTTCGCCCAACTGGCGCATGATCATGAAGGCGATGAAGCCGCAAATGGCGTAGCCGAGGATCATCGACGGGCCGGCTGACTTCAACACCCCTGCCGAGCCAAGGAACAGGCCGGTGCCAATCGCGCCGCCCAGGGCGATCAGTTGAATGTGTCGATTTTTCAGGCCGCGCTTCAGCTCGCCTGAATGCGAGTTTTGTCCACTCATGAAAAAGGTCTCACGCAAGGTTTGATGATGTTCGTTAGACGTTGCCGCTCGAATCGGATCTCAAGCAGCGCCGATCAAACCCCAGCGCAGGCACCAGGAATTCAGCGTTTTTTACAACGGTCATGCGTCACCTGTTTGTTTTTATCTGTGACGAAATCGAACCCGACACGCTTGTGGCATGGCGGAGTGAACAAGGCGGGTAACCTTGAAAGTGCGTGGGGACGCGGAGGGTCACAGTAAAACGCGGCGCATTGTACACCGTCGCCCCCCTACTGCCAGACACCACCGGATCAGCGTGCCGTTTGCCGGGATTGCATGTGTACGCCCCGAACGTCTCGGGCGCCTGCAAAAAGGTGTTCCGACCCTTGCGAGCCAATGAGGGGGGCGACGTGAAAAACGCCACGACGGGAGAAATGGAGTTGAGCTACGGCGTTCATTGCGCCTCCTTCTTGTTATGCACCTGCACGACAGGCATGAAGCACATCTGACCCTTCCCGCAGGTTTGAAACAAGCGGGCCAGAGCCATGGAAAACCCGTAGGGACGGGCCCGGCGGAAGCTTTTTCTTACAACCTCTGAAAACCTCGTTTCAAGCCGCCTCGACAGGCCTAAATCGTCAGCATTTCTTTACGATCCGTAACGCAGACTTTCCATATAGGAGTTTTCTGTAGGTTGACTGCAAATTGACGGTAGGTAGCTCCCTATTAAAAAAAACTGCCAGACGGCTGTTTTTGAATAACTAATTTATTCGTTAAAAACAGAATAAAAAGTTCAAACAAAAAAAATGAAATTATTTTTTGCATTCCAAAAAACCCTGGACTAGGTTTCAGCGACTTGCCAAGGCATCGTGCCTGCAAGTTCTGCGGTGCTGCTTCTGGTCGGTTTTCCCTCGCCGAATCACTCCGCAACTTTGGTAAAAGTTATCTAGGAGATTCACTATGCAAGCACTGGACAAAGACTTGGAAACCGAACTGCAACTGGACGAATGGTTTGAAGCACCTACCCATGAAGCCGCCGTTGAAATGATGCAAGCCGACGCCGTCGTTCCGTTCGGCACGGCGATGTGGCCTCTGTAGACATTGCCCGGTGGAGACGATCCGGCCGGTCGGCTCCGCCACTTTTGCGGGTTTTCCAGGGAAGCTCATACCACTTCAGGGAAGAATAAGCATGGACACACAACGCGCCATCTCACATTTCCTTTACTACCTCGAACACCATCCTGCGCTGGCCGGCATCCAGTGTGCCAAGGTGTTGCTCGGCCATACTGCCGATTACGAAGCACTGACCGGCGCCATTGCCGAACAGGCTGGCAGCGGCTCGCCCTGGCGGTTCAGCGCCATGCGCCTGGACCTTGAAACCCCGCAGCGATTGTCCCAGGCCATTGCCGACAACGATCTCTATATTTTTTTCTACGACTCGTCCACCCTGCCCAACCCGCGTCCCGACGGCCCGGATTTTGTCCGCGCGCTGCAAGGTGTAATGGCAGACAGCTGGAAGAAATCGCTGCTGTTCAAAGACTACGGCGATTATTTTTACGACACCTTCAGCGTTATTCCACAGCGCATCGCGGGGCTCAACAGCCACCTGATCCGGCGCATGTCCCAGGCAACGACGTTGAGTTTCCAGGACGGCCACGGCTCGTATTTCGATACCGACCTCAGCAGCGTCAAGAAGTGGACCGACATCAACGGCGTCGGCAACTACGACCTGGCTCCCGGCGAAATCGCCACCCACAGCGATACCATCAATGGCCGGGTGAAATTCGTCGGCACGTTCCTGAGTACCATCCCGTTCGCTCGCAAATATGGGGTGCTGCAATCGCCGTTGGAGTTGTGGATAGAAGACTCCACCATCCAGAAAATCGCCACCGATGTGCCGGGCCTGGAGCACGACTTCAACAAGTACCTGGACGCCAACCCGTCCAACCGACGCATCGAGGAACTGGGGATCGGCACCAACGAAGGGGTCAAGAGCCTTTACGCCCGAAATGCCGGTTTCGAGGAGCGCCATTGCGGCCTGCACCTGGGCCTCGGTGGCGGGGCCAAGGGCAGCCATCATCTGGACCTGATTTTCGAGAGCGGTGTGCTGGCGCTGGATAATGAGCCGATGTTTGATGGGCGGTTTGTGTTTTAGGCTGGAATTGGCTGTGGGTCTACTGGCGCCATCGCGAGCAGGCTCGCTCCCACAGGTGACGGCGTCGAACACAAATTTTCCATTCACTGAAGACCCAATGTGGGAGCGAGCCTGCTCGCGATAGCGGACTCACCGACACCACATCAATAAAGCCAGGCAAAAAAAAAACGCCAACCCAAAGGTTGGCGTTTTTTATGGGCAGTTACCGATCACTCCGGCTTACGACGCCCAAACCCAGGACGCTGACCGGAACCGGCGGGTGCGCCACGGCGTTTACCCGATGGCGTGTCGCGGTCAACCAAGACAATGCCCGGGCGCTTCTTCGGAGCTGGCTTGGCCGGGCGCTTGGTGTCGGCAGGACGATCGGCTACTGGCGTACCGCGGCCCGCTGGAGCACCGCGACCTTCGCCGCGTTCAGTCCGACCGTTGGCCGGACGAGGCGTGCGTGGACCACGCTCGCCGTCCTGACGTGGGGCAGGCTTGCGGGCCGGGCGTTCGCCTTCGATCTGCGGCTCGCGGGAAGGACGCGGGCCGGTCGGCGCGCCCTCGGCAGCAGGACGCAGCGTACGTACACGCTCGGTCTTGCCCATTGGACGCGAGGATTTACGCTGCATCCGCTCCAGCTTGTCCTTGCTCTTGGCGGTCATCTGCGGCATCGCCACAGGCTTGAGGCCAACCTCGGCCGCCAGGATGTCGACTTCGTACTGGCTCATTTCGCGCCAGCGGCCCATCGGCAGGTCGGAATTGAGGAACACCGGGCCGAAACGCACGCGCTTCAGGCGGCTGACCACCAGCCCCTGGGACTCCCAAAGGCGACGCACTTCACGGTTACGGCCTTCCATCACCACGCAGTGGTACCAATGGTTGAAGCCTTCACCGCCCGGCGCCTGCTTGATGTCGGTGAAACGCGCCGGGCCGTCTTCCAGCACGACGCCGGCCTTCAGGCGCTCGATCATTTCGTCGTCGACTTCGCCACGCACACGTACCGCGTATTCGCGGTCCATCTCGTAGGAAGGGTGCATCAGGCGGTTGGCCAACTCACCGTCGGTGGTGAACATCAGCAAACCGGTGGTGTTGATGTCCAGGCGACCGATGTTGATCCAACGGCCTTCCTTGGGACGCGGCATTTTGTCGAACACGGTCGGACGGCCTTCCGGGTCGTCACGGGTGCAGATCTCGCCGTCGGGTTTGTTGTACATGATCACGCGGCGCACCGTTTCGGCGGCCTCTTCGCGCTTGATCACCTTGCCATCAATGGTGATGGCGTCGTGCATGTCGACACGCAGGCCCAAGGTGGCATCTTTGCCGTTGACCTTGATTCGGCCCTGGGTGATCCAGGCTTCCACGTCGCGGCGCGAGCCGACGCCGATACGGGCGAGGACTTTTTGCAGTTTCTCGCCTGCTGGGCCGATTTCCTGGCTGTCATTCTGGTCTTGGTCTTTCATTCTGGGCACCTCCCGGTGTGGTCGAGTCAGGCTTGGCCTGACGCTTTGAAAACGGGTCTTTGACGAAGGGATCGCCAAAGGGTCGCGAATCATACGCCCGTTGAGGCGTTTGCGCATCAGAGACTAGCTGATCAACGCACCCTCAGCGCTTTTTCCGCTGGCCGGTGGCACCTCGTTTGGTGGAACTCATGATGCACCGCACGACTTAATGTGGGAGCGAGCCTGCTCGCTCCCACAGGCGCCGGCGCGGTGTCAGCCGTAACTAGTCCTCGAACTGGCGCCGTTCGTTTTCGATCGCTTCGGCCAGGGCGCGGGCGTCGGCTTCTTCGTCACTCAGTTCGGGCTCGGGTTCGCGCGGCTCGAGGGCGGCGACGGCGACCAGCAGTTTTTCCCGGGCCTCGGCAACGCCGAGGAAGTCTTCTTCGGATTCGGGCTCAGGCTCGGCCGTAAGTTCATCTTCACTGTCGGGCTCCGGCAGTTCACCTGCCTCGCCTTCGGACCCCGGCCCCTCACGCAGAAGGTCGTCGAAATCCGTCTTGAGCCCCTCCTCCATGGTGTCCAGCTCCAGCAACAGCGAGTGGAAACTGGTCTCTTCCTTGGGCTCCTCGGGTTCGGCGCTGGCGTCGGCCAGCTCTTGCAAGCCTTGGGGCACCGGAGCGTCGTCGAACTCCAGCATCGGTTCGGGTTCCAGCTCTCGAAGTTCGGCCAGCGGCGGCAAGTCGTCCAGGTTCTTCAAGTTGAAGTGATCGAGGAAGGCCTTGGTGGTGGCGAACATCGCCGGTTTGCCTGGCACGTCGCGATAGCCGACGACACGGATCCACTCACGCTCCAGCAGCGTCTTGACGATATGGCTGTTGACCGCCACGCCCCGCACGTCCTCGATTTCGCCCCGAGTGATCGGCTGGCGATAGGCAATCAATGCCATGGTTTCGAGCATGGCGCGGGAATAGCGCTGAGGCCGTTCCTCCCACAGCCGCCCGACCCAAGGCGCGAACTTCTCGCGGATCTGCAAGCGATAACCGGAAGCCACTTCCTTGAGCTCGAAAGCCCGCCCCTCGCAGGATTTACCCAAGAGCGTCAGGGCTTTCTTGAACACGGCCGGCTCAGGCCGCTCGCCTTCTTCGAAGAGTTCGAACAGCCGCTCCATCGATTGCGGCTTTCCCGAGGCCAACAGGAAAGCTTCAAGCAAGGGCGCCAGCTCGCGGGGTTCAGTCAGATTCATTGATTTGCTCGTTATTCGGCTCGTGCCCGCACGTGAATCGCTGCGAACGGCTCATTCTGCACCAGCTCGACCAAGGATTCCTTGACCAATTCCAGGACCGCCATAAACGTCACCACCACCCCCAGCCGCCCTTCCTCGGCGGTGAACAGCTCGACGAATGGCACAAAGCCGCCGCCCTTGAGCCGCTCCAGCACATCGCTCATGCGCTCGCGGGTGGACAGCGCTTCGCGGCTGACCTGGTGACTTTCAAACATATCGCCCCGGCGCAGGACCTCGGCCATGGACATCAGCAACTCCTCCAGGCTCACATCCGGCAGCAACTTGCGGGCCCGTGCCTCAGGCGCATCGAGCTTGGGCACCACCACATCGCGGCCAACCCGGCTCAAGCCGTCGATCCCTTCTGCCGCAACCTTGAAACGCTCATATTCCTGCAAGCGGCGGATCAGTTCGGCGCGCGGGTCGTCCTCTTCCTCTTCAACCTCCGCCGAGCGCGGCAGCAGCATCCGCGACTTGATCTCCGCCAGCATGGCCGCCATCACCAGGTATTCGGCCGCCAGCTCCAGGCGCACCGACTGCATCAGTTCGACGTAGCCCATGTACTGGCGGGTGATTTCCGCCACGGGGATGTCGAGGATGTTGATGTTCTGTTTGCGGATCAGGTACAGCAGCAGGTCGAGCGGGCCTTCGAAGGCTTCGAGGAAAACTTCCAGTGCATCCGGCGGAATGTACAGGTCCAGAGGCATTTCCATGACCGCCTGGCCATAAACCATGGCAAACGGCAGCTCTTGTTGAGCGCCGGCCTGGCTGTCTGTGCTTTCCACAGCGGTTTGCACAGCAGACATTCAGGCCTCGACCATGAACGGGGCCGGATCGCCGCACCCAACGCGCACCACTTGTGGCTCGCCGTCGGCCAGATTGATCACCGTGGACGCCTTCATGCCGCCGAAGCCGCCGTCGATGATCAGGTCGACCTGATGCTCGAGCAATTGGCGCATCTCGTAAGGGTCGTTCAGCGGCTCGGTCTCGCCGGGCATGATCAGCGTCACACTCATCAGTGGTTCACCCAGCTCCGCCAACAGCGCCAGGGCAATGGGGTGGCTCGGCACCCGCAAGCCGATGGTGCGTTTTTTCGGGTGCAGCAACAGCCGCGGGACTTCCCGGGTGGCGTTGAGGATAAACGTGTACGGCCCCGGCAAATGGGCCTTGAGCAGCCGGAAAGTGCCGGTGTCGATCTTGGCGAACAGGCCCAGCTGCGACAGGTCGCTGCAGATCAGTGCGAAGTTGTGCTTGTCATCCAGCTGACGCAGGCGTCTTACTCGCTCCACGGCATTTTTGTCGCCGATCTGGCACCCAATGGCGTAGGACGAATCGGTGGGATAGACCACTACGCCACCGCCACGGATGATTTCCACCGCCTGTTTGATCAGGCGCGCTTGCGGGTTTTCCGGATGAATCTGGAAAAATTGACTCACGTGTTCTACCTGTTCAGACGGCGGCGGTAACGGGATCATGTTTGAATCTACACCAAAGTGGTGGCAGATCTTCCGGCAACGGGCGGTATTCGCCAATCTCGGACCAGCCTCCAGGGCCATGAAAATCACTGCCGGCGGTGACCAGCAACCCAAATTCGCGGGCCAGAATCGCCAGGCTGCCAACCTGCTCGGCCGGCTGATGACCATTGACCACCTCGATGGCATGGCCCCCGGCTTGAATATAGTCGGCGACCAGACGGCGACGCTTGCTGCGGGTGAAATCATAGTGCCACGGATGCGCCAGGCTGACCCAGGCCCCGGCAGCCCGCAGGGTTTCGACTGTCTCCTCCAGCGTCGGCCAGTGTTGCTTGACGTCCCCCAGCTTGCCCGCCCCCAGCCATTTGCGGAACGCTTCGGCGCGGTCCTTGACGAAACCTTCGCGCACCATCCAGTCGGCGAAGTGTGGCCGGGCCGGTGCGTTGCCGCTGTCGCCCAGTTCCTGCTGGATCTGCCGGGCGCCTTCCAACGCACCGGGCATGCCCTTGAGGGCAAGCTTGCGGCTGATCTCTTCGGAACGCAGCCAGCGCCCGTCATGCAATTGTGCAACGGCCTGGACCAGCGACGGCGCATTCACGTCAAAGCCGTAGCCCAGCACGTGGATGGTTGCCCCGCCCCAGGTGCAGGACAACTCGACCCCATTGACCAACTGCATGCCCAGCGCCGTGGCAGCGCTGCGGGCCTCGTCGAGGCCTTCGAGGGTGTCGTGATCGGTCAGGGCCAGGACTCGCACGCCGTGCTCGAACGCCCGCGCCACCAGAACCGCAGGCGCCAGGGCGCCATCGGAGGCCGTGCTATGGCAGTGCAAATCAACATTCACGAGAGTTTGTTACCTCAAATCAGCTGGCCCTATCGCGGCCAAGGATGTTTGTTATTATGCCGTCACATCCTGCTTCTGGCTGCCACTGTGAAACAATTCATCGATTTCATCCCGCTCCTGCTGTTTTTCATCGTCTACAAAATTGACCCACGGGCCGTCGACATTGCCGGTCACTCGCTGACCGTAGGCGGCATCTACAGCGCCACCGCGGTGCTGATCATCAGCTCCCTGGTGGTCTATGGCGCGCTGTTCGTGTCCCAACGCAAGCTGGAGAAAAGCCAGTGGCTGACCCTGATCGCCTGCCTGGTGTTCGGCAGCCTGACACTGGCCTTCCACAGCGAAACCTTCCTTAAATGGAAAGCCCCCGTGGTCAACTGGCTGTTCGCCCTGGCCTTCATCGGCAGCCACTTCGTTGGCGATCGCCTGCTGATCAAGCGCATCATGGGCCACGCCGTGAGCCTGCCGGACGCGGTCTGGACCCGGCTGAACATCGCCTGGATCGCTTTCTTCCTGTTCTGCGGTGCCGCCAACCTGTTCGTCGCGTTCACGTTCCAGAGCTACTGGGTCGACTTCAAGGTCTTCGGCAGCCTGGGCATGACGCTGTTGTTCCTGATTGGCCAGGGCATCTACCTGGCCCGTCATCTGCACGATGCCGACACCACTACGCCAAAAACCGAGGACTGACATGCTCTACGCAATCATTGCCACCGACGTCGCCAACTCCCTGGAAAAACGCCTGGCCGCCCGCCCCGAGCACCTTAAGCGCCTGCAACAGCTCAAGGCCGAAGGTCGCGTCGTGCTGGCCGGCCCGCACCCGGCAGTGGACAGCAATGACCCGGGCGCCGCGGGTTTCAGCGGCAGCCTGACCGTGGCCGAGTTCGAGTCCCTGGCCGCCGCCCAGGCCTGGGCCGAGGCCGATCCGTTCGTGGCGGCGGGCGTCTACGCCAATGTCGTGGTCAAACCGTTCAAGCAAGTCCTGCCGTAAACCCCGAGATGCGATGAGCCTTCGTGGCTCATCGCGCTCTGTTGCTCATTGTTCCCGCTCGCCTGCCGATAACCTGTCTAATCTCGATTGGAATTCAGGAGCTGCAATGCGCAAAGGTCCGTTGTGCCTGTTATTGGTCACGTTGGCGATCGGGGCACCCGCCCATGGCGAAGAGAGCACCGAGGGCAGTCATTCGACGCCCTTGTCCCTGAGCGCAGGCAGCCAGATCACCGAACTGCAACAACGCTTGAAAGACAGCGAGCGCCTGCGTGCGGAATTGAGCAAACAACTGCAAAACGCCGACAGCGAACGCGAGAGCGCCTTGCTGGCCCGGTTGCGCCAAGAGAACCAGCGCCTGAAGCTGCAACTCAAGGAAGCCCAGGCCAGTCCGCTGCCACGTCTGTTGACCGATCAGCAGCAATGGTTCGTCATTGGTGCTGGGGTAGCGCTATTGGCCCTGCTCTGCGGTATCTTTGCCAGCGGTGGCCGTAGACAACGTCGGCAATGGCTAAATTGAGTGAGTCATGAGCGAGCTGTTACTGATTGATGATGACCAGGAGCTGTGTGAGCTCCTCGGCAGTTGGCTGGGCCAGGAAGGTTTCCAGGTCCGGGCCTGCCACGACGGCCAGAGTGCCCGCAAGGCCCTTGCCGAATCCGCCCCGGCGGCGGTGGTGCTGGATGTAATGCTGCCCGACGGCAGTGGCCTGGAACTGCTCAAGCAACTGCGCAACGATCACCCGGAGCTGCCGGTGCTGATGCTCTCGGCCCGCGGCGAACCACTGGACCGCATCCTTGGGCTGGAACTGGGGGCCGACGATTACCTGGCCAAACCTTGCGATCCGCGGGAACTGACCGCCCGCCTGCGCGCCGTGCTACGCCGCAGCCACCCGGCCGCAGTGTCCAGCCAGATCGAATTGGGTGACCTGTGTTTCAGTCCGGTGCGGGGCGTGGTCAGTATCGATGAACAGGAGCAGACCCTCACCGTTTCCGAAAGCCGCTTGCTCGAAGCGCTGCTCAAGCAGCCGGGTGAGCCGTTGGACAAGCAGGAGCTGGCGCAAATTGCCCTGGGTCGCAAGCTGACCCTGTACGACCGCAGCCTGGACATGCACGTCAGCAACCTGCGCAAAAAGATCGGCCCCCACCCCGACGGCCGCCCACGCATCGTGGCCCTGCGCAGCCGTGGTTACTACTACAGCCTCTGAACAGGCCCCTTATTATCCCTTTGTGGCGGCTGGGCTGTGGGAGCAAAGCTTGCTCGCGATGCAGGCGCCTCGGTTCCCTCCAAGACCGTGTTGTCTTCATCGCGGGCAAGCCTTGCTCCCACACTCGTTTTGTCAGATCCGCACCAAATCGTCTTTACTTAAGCTTTACGCAGCGCTGACCGCCGCTGACCTTGATCTCCGTAATCTACACACATCCGGAACTGACCGGGAATGAGACAAGGAGATACCCCCATGCGTAAGACACTTATCGCCCTGATGTTCGCTGCTGCCCTGCCCACCGTCGCCATGGCCATGCCTGGAGATACCGGCCCGATGGGCGGTCCGATGGATGGCCCGCGTCACGGCGGCATGATGCGCGACAAAGGTCCGCTCAGCGAACTGGACCTGAGCCGCGAACAGCGCCAGCAGATCCGCAAGATCATGGGCGAACAGCGCCTCGAGAAACGGGAGCTGGTCGATAAATACCTGGCCAAGCTGTCGCCTGCCGACCAGAAGGCCATGAAAGACGAAATGCAAGCCCGGCATCAGAAGGTCGATGCCCAGATCCGCGGTTTGCTCAAGCCTGAACAGCAAAAAGAGTTCGACGCGATCCAGAAGAAAGAAGCCGAGCGTCGCGCCGAATGGGCCGAGTTCAAAGCCTGGAAAGCGCAACAGCCGCAAAAAGCGCAATAATACATTGATGCTCCCCCAGCCCAACGGCAGACCGCCGTTGGGCTTTCTTTGTTTTCGAGGATTTATCGTGCGTTCATTGTTCTGGCGCATCCTGGCCAGTTTCTGGCTGGCCATCGCTCTGGTTGCAGGGCTTTCGATTCTACTGGCCCACATGCTGAACCAGGACGCCTGGATCCTGAGCCGCCATCCGGGCCTTAACACCCTGCCCGAACAGTGGACGCAAGCCTACGAAACCCAAGGCGAAGACGCGGCCCAGAAAATCCTTGAACAGCGAAAACGTCAGTATCACATCGACGTTCAAGTGTTCAACGAGAGCGGCGACCCGGTGGTGCGCGGCACTTTCCCACGTCGCGCCGCAGCCTTCGAGGCTCGGCAGAACAACGACGAGCAGCGCCTGCCCTGGCGGCAACTGACCGACGAGTTCACCAGTACCAAAAATGGCGACACTTACCTGTTCATCTACCGCATTCCCCACCCCGAACTGAGCGCCTGGCACCGCGATAGCCTGATTTGGCCCCTCAGTGCGCTGGGCATCGCGCTGGTGGTACTGACCTTGTTCAGCCTGCTGGTGACCCTCTCCATTACCCGCCCACTGAGCCGTCTGCGCGGTGCAGTGCATGATTTGGGGCAAGCCACGTATCAGCAGAACAGCCTGGCCAAACTGGCCAATCGGCGGGACGAATTTGGCGTACTGGCCACCGACTTCAACCGCATGGGCGCGCGCCTGCAAAGCTTGATCGCCAGCCAGCGACAATTGCTGCGGGACGTGTCCCACGAACTGCGCTCACCCCTGGCCCGGCTGCGCATTGCCCTGGCGCTGGCGGAGCGGGCCAGCCCCCAGGAGCGTGAAAGGCTCTGGCCGCGCCTGACCCGCGAATGCGATCGCCTGGAAGCGCTGATCAGCGAAATCCTGGTATTGGCCCGGGTCGATGCCGACAATGCCAGCGCCGAAGACGTGGAACTCAACGGTTTGCTGATCACCCTGCAAAAAGATGCACAACTGGCTTCACCGGAGCAAAGCGTGCGACTGGAGACGGAGCCAAACCTGACCCTCAAGGGCTGGCCGACCATGATCGAGCGGGCGCTGGACAATCTGCTGCGCAACGCCCAGCGCTTCAATCCAGCTGGGCAACCGATCGAGATGCGGGCGGTGCGCCAGGGAGAACGGATCACGGTAAGCGTGCGCGACCACGGGCCGGGGGCGGAAGCCGAACACCTGGGTCAGTTGAGCGAGCCGTTCTTCCGCGCGCCCGGGCAGACCGCCGCCGGCCATGGCCTGGGCCTGGCAATCGCGCGCCGCGCTGCCGAACGCCACGGTGGCACGCTGGTGCTGGCCAACCATCCCGGCGGCGGGTTCATCGCGAGCCTGGAACTGCCGTTGGTGCCAGGGGCTGTGGTCCAGCCCTGAGGGACTTAGATGAACCTGTGGCGAGGGAGCTTGTTCCCTCGCCACAGTGAATCAAACAAGCCTAAGTAAGCGGCGTTGCCGAAGCCAACGGCAAGAGCGATCTCATCGAACCAAACGATAATTCCTCTTATTCAAACTGCCATGCCCTGTTAGACTTTGCGCCCTCGTTTCACTCGTCTTCCAGGATCCCCAATGCCGTCGTTGCCTCTTCGTTTATGCGCGCTGTTCATGGCCCTGGGCCTGAGTGCCTGCGATGATGCCCCACGCTTTACCCAGGCCGAACCCGGCGAAGCCCGGTCCGGCGGCAGTGCGACGGTACGCAAGACCGATCAGAACGCCTTCTCCCTGCCCTCGGCGAACCTGCCGCCCTCGCGGCGCGTGGACTTCAGCGTCGGCAACAGTTTCTTCCGCAGCCCCTGGGTGATCGCACCATCGACCACCACTGCCCGGGACGGCCTCGGGCCCTTGTTCAACACCAATGCCTGCCAGAACTGCCACATCAAGGACGGTCGCGGCCACCCGCCGGAACCGGACGCGACCAACGCGGTGTCGATGCTGGTGCGCCTGTCAATCCCCGATACGCCGGCCTATGCCAAGGTCATCGAACAACTGGGGGTAGTGCCGGAGCCGGTTTACGGCGGGCAATTGCAGGATATGTCCGTGCCCGGCGTCGCCCCCGAGGGCAAAGTGCGGGTCGATTACACGCCTGTCCCGGTGCGGTTCAAGGACGGCACCGTCGTGGAACTGCGCAAGCCGGCCCTGCAGATCACCCAGTTGAACTACGGCCCAATGCATCCCGACACACGTTTTTCGGCCCGCGTCGCACCGCCGATGATCGGCCTGGGACTGCTGGAGGCCATCCCTGACGAAGCCATACTGGCGAACGCCGAGGCCCAGGCGCGGGAGAAAAACGGCATAGCCGGCCGCCCCAATCAGGTCTGGGACGATGCGCAGCAGAAAACCGTGATGGGGCGTTTCGGCTGGAAAGCCGGACAGCCGAACCTCAACCAACAGAACGTTCACGCGTTCTCTGGCGACATGGGCCTCACCACGAGCCTGCGGCCCTTCGACGATTGCACCGAGGCTCAGGTCGATTGCAAGCGCGCGCCCAGCGGCAAAGGCCCGGACGGCGAGCCGGAAGTCAGCGACAACATCCTGCGGCTGGTGCTGTTCTACAGCCGCAACCTCGCCGTACCGGCCCGTCGCGAGGTGAACGCGCCCCAGGTGCTGGCCGGCAAGAATCTGTTTTTCCAGGCCGGGTGCCAGTCCTGCCACACACCGAAATACACCACGTCCGCCAACGCTGCCGAACCTGAGTTGGCGAACCAAGTCATCCGCCCTTACACCGACCTGCTGTTGCACGACATGGGCGAAGGCCTGACCGACAACCGTAGCGAATTCAAGGCCAGCGGTCGTGACTGGCGAACCCCACCGTTGTGGGGCATCGGCCTGACCGAAACCGTCAACGGCCACACCCAGTTTTTGCATGACGGTCGCGCCCGCAATCTGCTCGAAGCCGTGCTGTGGCATGGCGGCGAAGCGCAAGCGGCGCAGCGACAGGTTTTATCGTTCAATGCCGAGCAGCGCGCTGCGTTGCTGGCGTTCCTGAATTCCCTTTAAACGCATTTTCCAGAATCGGGAGCCCGACATGTTCCGTCCCAAGCTGTTGTTCACCAGCCTCGCCGCCCTCGCCCTCGGCGCCTGCTCGCCTCAGGACCCGCAAGCGGTCACCTCGGCAGCCATCGCCAAGCAAGTGATCCTGCCGACCTACAGCCGCTGGGTCGATGCCGACCGGCAACTGGCGACCAGCGCCCTGGCGTTCTGCCAGGGCAAGGAAAACCTGGAAACCGCCCGCGCGGATTTCCTCAAGGCGCAAAAAGCCTGGGCCGAGTTGCAACCGCTGCTGATCGGTCCTCTGGCCGAAGGCAACCGCGCCTGGCAGGTACAGTTCTGGCCGGACAAGAAAAACCTGGTGGGCCGTCAGGTCGAGCAGCTGGTCAACAGCCAGCCGCAGATCGACGCCGCCGGCCTGGCCAAGTCCAGCGTCGTGGTCCAGGGTCTCTCGGCCTATGAGTACCTGCTGTTCGACGCCAAGATCGACATGGCCGACAGTGCGCAAAAAGCCAAGTACTGCCCGCTGCTGAGCGCCATCGGCGAACGTCAGAAACAACTGGCCGAAGAGATCCTGTCGCGCTGGAACACCAACGACGGCATGCTCGCCCAGATGAGCAAGTTTCCCAACCAGCGTTACGCCGACTCCCACGAAGCGATCGCCGATCTGCTGCGTGTCCAGGTCACTGCCCTGGACACCTTGAAGAAAAAACTCGGCACGCCGATGGGCCGCCAGAGCAAGGGCGTGCCACAACCTTTCCAGGCCGATGCCTGGCGTAGCCAGTCGTCGCTACAAGGCCTGGAGGCCAGCCTGAGCGCGGCCAGGACCGTCTGGGCAGGTGTCGACAACAAGGGTTTGCGCGGCCTGTTGCCGAGCGACCAGAAACCCTTGGCCGACAAGATCGATGCGGCTTACGACGCTTCGCTGAAACTGTTCGCCAGCAGCCAACGCTCGCTGACCGAGATGCTCAACGACGACGCCGGGCGCCAGCAACTCAACGATTTGTACGACAGCCTCAACGTCGTCCATCGCCTGCACGAAGGCGAACTGGCCAAGGCTTTGGGCGTTCAACTGGGCTTCAATGCCAACGACGGTGACTGATATGTTTCGACGTCAGGCTCTGGCACTAGGCAGCTTGCTGCTCGGCGCCGTTACCCTGGGCGGCTGGACGCTGTTCAAGCAAAAGGACAAGAGTCCGCTACTGCTTTCGGCACGGGACGATGGCGACGGCAGGCACTACGCCGTTGGCTATCGACTGGACGGCACCCGGGTGTTCGCGACCCAGGTCGGCCAGCGTTGCCATGACATTATCAATCATCCGGCACTGCCGATTGCGTTGTTCGTCGCTCGTCGCCCAGGCACCGAAAGCTACCTGATCGACCTGCGCGACGGTGCGCTGCTGCAAACCATCACCTCGTTGCCCAACCGGCATTTCTACGGCCACGCGGTGATCCATAACAGCGGCGAATGGCTCTATGCCACCGAGAACGACACCACCGATCCGGGACGCGGCCTGCTGGGTGTTTATCGTTTCGAAGGCGAGCGGCTGGTGCACAGTAGCGAAATCTCCACCCACGGTATCGGTCCCCACCAAGTGTCGTGGATGCCCGACGGCGAGACCTTGGTGGTCGCCAACGGCGGCATTCGCACCGAGGCCGAGAGCCGGGTCGAGATGAACCTCAACGCCATGGAGCCGAGCCTGGTGCTGATGCAACGCGATGGCACACTGCTGAGCAAGGAAACCCTCGCCCAGTCGATGAACAGCGTGCGCCACCTGGGCATTGTCAGCGACGGCACCATCGTTTCCGGCCAGCAGTTCATGGGCGATGCCCACGAATCGTCAGAGCTGTTGGCGATCAAGCGTCCGGGCCAGCCGTTCAAGGCGTTCCCGGTACCCGAGCAGCAACTGCAGGCCATGGGGCACTACACAGCCAGTGTCGCCGTGCACAGTGACCTACGTTTGGTGGCCTTGACCGCCCCCCGTGGCAATCGCTTTTTCATCTGGGACCTGGACAGCGGCGAAGTACGCCTGGATGCACCTCTGCCCGACTGTGCCGGGGTGGGTGCGGTGGCCGACGGTTTCGTCGTGACGTCGGGTCAGGGGCGTTGCCGCTATTACGATTGTCGGCAGACACAACTGGTCGCAAAAGCCCTGGATCTGCCAGCAGGGCTCTGGGACAACCATCTGCATTTGGTCTGACAAGCGAGCGGCGAGCCCTAAGAAAAGTCCTTACACATTACCGACAAACAACATTTGGAATCGTCGGCGCACACGGAGTAATGTGCCCGCCTGTCTTTTCTCTCGGCCTATTTTCCAAGGAAGTGGAACATGCTGCGACGCCGCATGCTGATCATGTTGGGTGTTGTCCTGTTGGTGGTGCTGTTACTGGCCGGCTACAAGGCCTTCACCGTTTACCAGCAGATCCAGATGTTTTCTGCACCCAAACCACCGGTCAGCGTCGCTGTGGCCACAGCCGCCGAGCAGCCCTGGCAGTCCCGCCTGCCGACCGTCGGCAGCCTCAAGGCCCTGCAGGGCGTCGACCTGAGCCTGGAAATTGCCGGGACAGTGCAGAAGGTGCAGTTCCAGTCCGGGCAGAAGGTCAAGGCCGGCCAGCCGCTCCTGCAACTGGACAGTGACGTCGAAAGCGCCCAACTGGAAACCGCCCAGGCCGACTTTGGCCTGTCACAACTGGATTTCGGTCGCGGCCGACAACTGATAGGCAGCCAGGCGATCTCCAAAGGCGAGTACGACCGGCTCTCGGCGGAGATGAAAAAGAACCAGGCCACGGTCAATCAGCTCAAGGCTTCGCTGGCCAAGAAGCAGATCGTCGCGCCGTTCAGCGGCACCATCGGCATTCGCCAGGTGGATGTCGGCGACTACCTGGCCAGCGGCACGGTGATCGCCACCCTGCAAGACCTCAGCAGCCTTTATGTGGACTTCTACGTCCCCGAGCAAACGGTGCCCAAGCTCGCCGTGGCCCAGTCGGTCAACGTCAGCGTCTCGGCCTATCCCGGGCAGCATTTCGTCGGCACCATCAGCGCGATCAACCCCAAGGTCGAGGACAGCACTCGCAACGTGCTGGTACGCGCCACCCTGGCCAATCCCGACGGCAAACTGTTGCCCGGCATGTTCGCCAACCTGCAGGTAATCCTGCCGGACGTGGCTACCGCAGTCGTCGTGCCGGAAAGCGCCGTGACCTACACCCTCTACGGCAACTCCATGTACGTGGTCACGCAGAAAAAAGCCGCCGACGGCAGCGTCGAGAAAGACGACAAGGGCCAGCCGACCCTGATCGCCGAGCGACGCTTCGTCGAAACCGGTGAGCGCCGTGACGGGAAAGTGCTGGTTTCCAAGGGCGTGCAGAGCGGCGAACAGGTCGTGATCGCTGGCCAGATCAAACTCGATAACGGTACCCCCATCGCGATCAGCGACGACAAGACCCTGACCGAACAGAACAGCCCGCCGCGCGCGGACTGATCAAGGAATCCTCATGGCTTTTACCGATCCGTTCATCCGCCGTCCGGTGCTCGCCACCGTGGTCAGCCTGTTGATCGTCCTGCTGGGCTTCCAGGCCTGGAGCAAGTTGCCCCTGCGCCAGTACCCACAGATGGAGAACGCCCTGATCACGGTGACCACCGCTTACCCCGGGGCCAACGCCGAGACCATTCAGGGCTACATCACCCAACCGATGCAACAGAGCCTGGCCAGCGCCGAAGGCATCGACTACATGACCTCGGTCAGCCGTCAGAATTTCTCGGTGATATCGGTCTATGCCCGCATCGGTGCCAACAGTGATCGGCTCTTTACCGAACTGTTGGCCAAAGCCAACGAGGTCACGAACCAGCTGCCCCAGGACGCTGAAGACCCGGTGCTCAGCCGCGAGGCCGCCGATGCCTCGGCGCTGATGTACATCAGCTTTTTCAGCAAGGAACTGAACAACCCGCAGATCACCGACTACCTGTCGCGGGTCATCCAACCCAAACTGGCGACACTGCCGGGCATGGCTGAGGCGGAGATTCTCGGCAACCAGGTCTTCGCCATGCGCCTGTGGCTGGACCCCGTCAAGCTTGCGGGTTTCGGCTTGACCGCTGCCGACGTGACCAACGCCGTGCGTCAATACAACTTCCTCTCGGCCGCCGGTGAGGTAAAAGGCGAATACGTTGTCACCAGCATCAACGCCAACACCGAACTCAAGTCCGCCGAGGCCTTCGCCACGATCCCGCTCAAGACCGACGGCGACAGCCGAGTATTGCTACGCGACGTTGCCCGTGTGGAAATGGGCGCCGAAAACTACGACACCATCAGTTCCTTTGGTGGCACGCCCTCGGTGTACATCGGGATCAAGGCCACGCCCGGCGCGAACCCGCTGGATGTCATCAAGGAAGTGCGCAAGATCATGCCGGAGCTGGAGGCCCAGCTGCCGACGAACCTCAAGGCCGAGATCGCCTACGACGCGACGCTGTTTATCCAGGCCTCCATCGACGAGGTGGTGAAAACCCTGTTCGAGGCGGTGCTGATCGTTATCGTCGTAGTCTTCTTGTTCCTCGGCGCCCTGCGCTCAGTGGTCATCCCGGTGGTGACCATCCCGCTGTCGATGATCGGCGTGATGTTCTTCATGCAATTGATGGGCTACTCGCTGAACCTCCTGACGCTGCTGGCCATGGTGCTGGCCATCGGTCTGGTGGTGGACGACGCCATCGTAGTGGTGGAGAACATTCACCGGCACATCGAGGAAGGCAAGAGCCCGTTCGACGCCGCGATTGAAGGTGCTCGGGAAATCGCCATGCCGGTGGTTTCGATGACCATCACTCTGGCAGCGGTGTACGCACCGATCGGCCTGCTCGAAGGGCTGACGGGAGCCTTGTTCAAGGAATTCGCGTTGACGCTGGCAGGGGCGGTGGTGATTTCCGGGATCGTCGCCCTGACCCTGTCGCCCATGATGTGCGCCTTGCTGCTGCGCCACGACGAGAATCCCTCGGGGCTGGCCCATCGGCTGGACATGGTCTTCGAACGTTTGAAGAGCCGTTACCAGCGCCTGCTTCACGGTACGCTCAATGCCCGGCCGGTGGTGCTGGTGTTCGCCGGGATCATACTGCTCCTGATTCCAGTGCTGGTCATGTTCACCAAGTCCGAACTGGCACCCGACGAGGATCAGGGCATCATTTTCATGATGGCCAATGCCCCGAAGACGACCAACCTCGACTACCTGAACGCCTACACCGATCACTTCATCACGATCTTCAAAGAATTCCCCGAGTATTATTCCTCGTTCCAGATCAACGGCTACAACGGCGTGCAGTCCGGCATCGGCGGCTTCCTGCTCAAGCCCTGGAACGAACGCAGCCGCACCCAGATGGAAATCCTGCCAGAGGTTCAGGCCAAGCTGGAGAGCATTCCTGGCTTGCAGATTTTCGGCTTCAACCTGCCCTCGCTGCCGGGCACCGGCGAAGGCCTGCCGTTCGAATTCGTCATCAACTCGCCGAAGGACTACGCCACCCTGCTGCAAATCGCCGACCGCGTTAAAAAACGCGCATTGGAGTCCGGCAAGTTCGCCTTCATGGACATTGACCTGGCATTTGACAAACCCGAGGTGGTGGTCGACATCGATCGCGCCAAGGCCGCCCAGATGGGGGTTTCGATGCAGGACTTGGGCGGCACCCTGGCCACCCTGCTGGGCGAGGCGGAAATCAACCGCTTCACCATCGAAGGGCGCAGCTACAAGGTCATTGCCCAGGTCGAACGGCCGTTTCGGGACAACCCGGGCTGGCTGAACAATTACTACGTGAAAAATACCCAGGGTGAACAACTACCGCTGTCGACCCTGATCAAGGTCAGCGACCAGGCGCGACCACGACAATTGAATCAGTTCCAGCAGCTCAATGCGGTCACGATTTCGGGCTTTCCCATCGTGAGCATGGGCGAGGCCATCGAGACTGTCCGCCAAATCGCCCAGGAAGAAGCACCGGCAGGGTTCGCCTTCGATTACGCCGGGGCTTCGCGTCAGTTCGTACAGGAAGGCAGCGCGCTGTGGGTCACCTTTACCCTGGCCCTGGCGATCATTTTCCTGGTGTTGGCCGCCCAGTTCGAAAGCTTCCGCGACCCGCTGGTGATTCTGGTGACGGTACCGCTGTCCATTTGCGGAGCGTTGATTCCACTGTTCCTTGGCTGGTCGAGCATGAACATCTATACCCAGGTGGGGTTGGTGACGCTGATCGGCCTGATCAGCAAGCACGGGATCCTGATCGTCGAGTTCGCCAACCAGTTGCGCAAGGAACAGGGCCTCACGCCACGGGAAGCCGTGGAGCAAGCCGCGTCGATTCGATTGCGACCGGTGCTGATGACCACCGCGGCAATGGTGTTTGGCATGGTGCCGCTGATCCTGGCCACTGGAGCCGGGGCGGTGAGCCGCTTCGACATTGGCACAGTGATCGCCACCGGCATGTCGATTGGCACCTTGTTCACACTGTTCGTATTGCCCTGCGTCTACACGCTGCTGGCCAAGCCGGATAAAACCTGAGCCCCTCGCCACAGGTTTAGTGTGTGACTGAAGACTTGTGGTCGGCATTCCCGCGTCCAAAAAATAAAGGCCTCGCACATGCGAGGCCTTTATTTTGGCTTCATGACTCTCAACTTTGCGGCCTCATCCCTTGGGACAGACCGAACATGAACAGCAACAGATCATCGTCCGGTCGAATTACCTCGCTGGCCTTGGCCACCCGAGGTAAAGGGCAATGCGCGCCAGTACTGGAAGCACTGAGGATCTGCGAGCGTGGCTGTTCCCATACAGCCACCGCCGTGGAAGCAACTGCCAGGGCCCCGAGTAAAAACAAACCTCTAGCAATTTCTAATTTCATCGTTATAAACCCTTGATAGCGCTGCCAAACGCCGCACTGTAAAAGTAGACGAGTTTTGTCCAGTCAGCGTCGCTGAACGACGAATGGCGACGTAGCTGCTTCATGTCATGGGACGCAGCGCGCCGAGCGGTCAGGCGCTGGCGGCTCTTCTCCAGATCCAGCAGCGCCACTTCGGCCTTAGCCCCCTCGCCCTCTCCGGTCACGCGCACAAACACATGCTTGATATACAGGCAGCCGTGTTGCCAACGACCCTTGTGCATGCGAGCCAGGTTTTCGGCCAGGGCCAGGAGGATTTGCTCATGCACCGCTTCGCCATGACGTTCGCGGCCGCCTCCGGCATACCAGTGCTCGATCTCCTCGAAGCCTTCCAGCGCTTGGGTCACCAGCAGCGCACGCCACTTGTGAACCGGGTCCCGCTGGGCACCGCAGAAAATGAGTTGGGGGACGCGGACATCAAGTTGGTTCAACGCCAGGAGTGCATCTTGCTCGCGCAGTACGGTCGGGCGACCGAACGGGTGCAGCCAGCTACGGTAAATGTGCCCGGTCTGACGCTTGGCATAGAGCACCTCCCCGTCCCTGCTGTGGATCCGCTGCACACCGCTTTCACCGCCACGACGCACATTGGGCTCTTCCACCCACTCACCCTGCTGGCTCCAGAAATGTTCAAAGCTACTGCGGGAAAACGTTGATGTTTCTGCTGCCTGCACAACCATGCTGTTACCTCTTGCGTAATACATAAACTCGCCACATGGCATAGAGCGGTAGAAAATCCAGTCGTTCCTGAATGCGAAACCCGGCCTGCCGAAATTCTTCTTCTACTGTAGCGGCCGGTAACACAAATCGATTCTGGTAGTCTTTCTGCCCACGCGTGCGCTCCAGACGCTTGCGTTTCCAGGCCTTGAAATTGCCATCAACCCACAATGAAACGATCACACTGTCACGGCTGACACGCTCGAATTCCCTCAGAATCGCCAGTCGATGCGCGGCTTCACCGATGTGGTGCAACAGGCGCATGCAAAAAATGCTGTCGACGGCGTTATCCGGTAATGCGATGTCGAACGCAGAAATGTGCAAGGGTTGTACCCGTTTTACGATATCGGCCGGCTGAGCCTTCAATGCGATCTTGAGCATGGCCTCCGAATTGTCCGCACCGACGATGACCCGATTCGGTTTTTCGGCCAACAAGGGCCAGAAACGCCCGGCACCGCACGGCAGGTCCAAGACCAAGCCTGGGTCACCCGCAAGTGCCAATGCACGCCGGGCCAGTTGTTCGTCTCGCTGGTGGGAAAGGCGCCGGCCCCAGCCACTCCGATGTTTATGCAAGTATTCGTGAGCATGTTGCTCGTCATACTTTTCGGAAAAATCGAGCTTGATGGGGTTGGACATTGATGGAGCCTCCATAACTGAATGCCCCACCTTATGAATCGGCATGTCAGGGTCAGGTCATCCCTTTGTGAAAACTTTGTCATGTAAACGACTGAATGTTTTCAAGACTTTTCCAAGCCAAGCACTCATCCCTTCGGATTCAACTCCACCTCAAAATGGCAACCGCTGGGTTCCATCGTACTGAGACTCACCATCCAGCCCTGGTTTTCGCAAATGCGTTGCACCAGCGACAACCCCAGTCCCAGCCCCTCGCCGCGCTTTTCGTTGCCGCGTACGAACGGCTCGAACATCGCCTCGCGCTTCTCCTCGGGGATGCCCACACCACTGTCCTCGACCACAAATCCAGTGGCGGTCAGCGAGAGGCGGATGAACCCCTGATCGGTGTAGTGCAAGGCGTTTCGCAACAGGTTGCCCATGACGGCTGTCAGGAACGTGGCGTTATACGGTGTGTCGACGGTTTGCCCCGGTTCGAAGATCAGCGTCAGACCTTTGGATTCGATTGGGCCGCGCCACACCCCTAGAAGGTTTTCAGCTACCTGCCCAAGGGTCAACCGAGGCGACATGCCGTTGTCTTCGCGCTGGGCCCTGGCGAGCATCAAGAAGGTCTGCACCAGTTCGCGCATTTCTTCACTGGCCCGGTTAATACGCTCGACCTGGGTACGGCCGCGCTGATCCAGGGCCGGGTTTTCCAGCAGCAGCTCGCAGGAGCTGGCCAGGACCATCAACGGTGTACGCAACTCGTGACTCACGTCACTGGTAAACAACCGCTCACGAGTCAAGGCCTGGCGTAAGCGCCCCAATGTTGCGTCGAACGCAACGGCCAGCTCCCCTACCTCATCGGCGGCATAATCCGGAGCCAACGGTGGGGCAAGCCCCAGGAGCTGGTCTCGATGGCGCACTTGCCGGGCCAGACGCACCACCGGCGCCATCACCCTGCGTGCCAGGACCCAGCCCAGAAATACTGCCAGCGCCAGGCTGAGTACGAAGCCCACCAGCACCACGGCAAACAGCACCCGTTCGCGCTCTTCGAAATCGCTCTGGTCTTGCAGCAGCACGTAGTGCCGGCCATCAACGATCTCAACCATGGCGTGATACGACAGTTGTTCGCGAAACACCTCGTGGAAGCCAGGCTCCAGGTGACGCAGATCCTTGGGCAACTCGAAGTCACCCGGACCGCCGCTGAAATAAAACAACTGATCGGGTTCCGGACGATGGCTCCAGTCCGAGACGCTGTCCATCAACAGCAGGCGTTGCAGATCGCCCCCAAGCCCGGCGGAAATCAGCTTTTCTTCCACCAGGTGGACCGTCGCCACGATGCCCAGGGCGAATGCCCCGGCCACCAACGCGCTCATCAGTGCAAAAGCGATGATGATCCGTTGGGCAAGGCTCTGCTTAAACTCCATCTCGGCCCTCGGCCAAGCGATAGCCAACGCCATGCACAGTGTGCAACAGCGGCTTGTCGAACGGTTTGTCGATCACCTGACGCAGTTGATGGACGTGGCTGCGCAGACTGTCGCTGTCCGGGCAATCATCGCCCCACAGGGCGTCTTCGAGGATTTCCCGACGCAGCACGTGGGGGCTTTTCTGCATCAGTACTGCCAGCAGCTTCAGGCCTACCGGGTTGAGCTTGAGCAGCCGGCCTTCACGGGTCACTTCCAGGGTGTCGAGGTCGTAACTCAGGTCACCGACCTGCAAGGCGCGCCGGCCTCCACCTTGGGCCCGACGCATGACGGCTTCGATCCGCGCCGCCAATTCCGATAGGGCAAAGGGCTTGATCAGGTAATCATCGGCGCCGGACTTGAAGCCCTGCAAACGATCGTCCAACTGATCCCGAGCGGTGAGCATGATCACCGGCGTATCGCGCCGGGCGTCTTCGCGCAGACGCTTGCACAGGGTGTAGCCGTCAATACCGGGCAGCATGATGTCGAGGACGATCAGGTCGTAGTGTTCCGTAGCGGCCAGGTGCAACCCCGACAAACCGTCCTGGGCACAATCGACGGTGTAGCCTTTGAGTCCCAGGTAATCGGCCAGATTGGCCAGGATATCGCGGTTGTCTTCAACCAATAGAATTCGCATGGGCACCTCCTGCGTACACGTTTAACGGCCGTCTTGGCCCGCGCAGCTTACGGCCAAGTGTGGCTCACGGCTAGAGTTGTATCTGCTCGTGTCGTGGCGAGCAGGTGGAACACTCCCATACACAGAGTCCTGCAGATATTGACGAGTTTTTCACCCAGCATTCACACCGATCCAACGCAGCGCAGAGCACACTGCGCGCAACCCGCTGCTCACGAAAATTCCCACCAAAGGTATTGTCATGGTCTCCATTGCCATCCGCCCCGCTTCCAGGCCGTTGAATTTCCGGATTGCCCTGGGCCTGCCCGCCGTTGTCGCGGTGATTCTGGTGCTGCTGGAACTGACCGCACTGGACATGGACTTGGCCAAGCTGTTTTACAACCCGGCCGGTGGGGGATTCATCGGCCGGCACAGTTTTTTTCTGGAAGACATCCTGCACGACCGAGCCAAACAGGTGGTCATCGCGTTTTCCGTGTTGGCGATCCTCGGTTTCATAAGCGCGTTTTTCATCACCCGGCTCAAACCGTTCAAACGTGAACTGGGTTGCCTGGTGCTATCCCTGGCGCTGGCGACGTCCTTCGTCACCCCGATGAAAGCAGTGACGGCAGTGCAATGCCCCTGGAGCCTGAAGGAATTCGGTGGCCAGGAAACCTACAGTGAATTGCTGAGCCCGCGCCCGGCCACCGACAAACCCGGCCGCTGCTGGCCCGGCGGTCATGCGGCCACAGGCTTCACGCTGTTTGCGCTGTTCTTCGTACTGCGCGACCGCCGTCCGCGCCTGGCCCGCCAGGCCTTCATATTTGCCTTCACCCTGGGCACGGTGTTCTCTGTGGGCCGGATGATGCAAGGGGCGCACTTCTTTTCCCACAACGTGTGGACCGCGGTGTTCTGTTGGCTGATTTGCCTGGGGTGTTATTACTACATCCTGTACCGGCCGGCCTCGACAGCCGAGCGTGCGGCACAGTCGCATCCTGTCAACGCCTGACAGACTCCACACAAACCCTGTGGGACAGTTGGGCCCAGCTCAACGCCTGACATAAACCCAAGGCAATAAAAAACCCCGCCTGCTTTCGCAGGCGGGGTTTTTCGTTACAGGGGTAAGGCTGGCTTACATCATGCCGCCCATGCCACCCATGCCGCCCATGTCTGGCATGCCGCCAGCTGGAGCGTCTTCCTTGATTTCAGCGATCATCGCCTCAGTGGTGATCATCAGGCTGGCAATCGACGAAGCCGCTTGCAGAGCCGAACGAGTCACTTTGGCCGGGTCCAGGATACCCATTTCGATCATGTCGCCGTATTCGCCGGTAGCAGCGTTGTAACCGTAGTTACCCGAACCCTGCTTGACCTTGTCGACCACAACGCTTGGCTCGTCGCCGGAGTTGGCAACGATCTGGCGCAGAGGAGCTTCTACAGCGCGACGCAGCAACTGGATGCCCACGTTCTGGTCATCGTTGTCGCCTTTGAGCTCGCTGATGGCTTGCAGGGCACGAACCAGTGCCACGCCGCCGCCAGGTACCACGCCTTCTTCGACGGCTGCGCGGGTTGCGTGCAGGGCGTCTTCAACGCGGGCTTTCTTCTCTTTCATTTCAACTTCGGAACCGGCGCCAACCTTGATCACTGCAACGCCGCCGGACAGTTTGGCCAGACGCTCTTGCAGTTTTTCACGGTCGTAGTCGGACGAAGTGTCGGCTACTTGTGCACGGATCTGAGTAACGCGAGCCTGGATGTCAGCCTCAACGCCGGCACCGTCGATCACGGTGGTGTTTTCTTTGGACAGGATCACGCGCTTGGCGTTACCCAGGTGCTCCAGGGTGGTGCTTTCCAGGCTCAGGCCGATCTCTTCGGAGATAACGGTACCGCCGGTCAGTACGGCGATGTCCTGCAGCATGGCCTTGCGACGGTCGCCGAAGCCTGGTGCCTTGACGGCAGCAACCTTGACGATACCGCGCATGTTGTTCACAACCAGAGTCGCCAGGGCTTCGCCTTCAACGTCTTCAGCCACGATCAGCAGTGGGCGGCCGGCTTTGGCAACGGCTTCCAGCACTGGCAGCATTTCGCGGATGTTGGAGATCTTTTTGTCGACCAGCAGGATCAGCGGACCGTCGAGCTCGGCAGTCATGGTCTCTGGCTTGTTGACGAAGTACGGGGACAGGTAGCCACGGTCGAACTGCATGCCTTCTACAACCGACAGTTCGTTTTCCAGGCCCGAGCCTTCTTCAACGGTGATCACGCCTTCTTTACCGACTTTTTCCATGGCTTCGGCAATGATGTCGCCGATGGAGCTGTCGGAGTTGGCCGAGATGGTACCGACCTGAGCAATGGCCTTGGTGTCAGCGCAAGGCTTGGACAGGGCTTTGAGCTCTTTGACGATGGCGATGGTCGCCTTGTCGATGCCGCGCTTGAGGTCCATCGGGTTCATGCCGGCAGCGACGGCTTTCAGGCCTTCGTTGACGATCGATTGAGCCAGAACGGTAGCGGTGGTGGTGCCGTCACCGGCGTCGTCGTTGGCACGGGAGGCAACGTCCTTGACCAGCTGCGCGCCCATGTTTTCGAAACGATCTTTGAGCTCGATTTCCTTAGCTACGGAAACGCCGTCCTTGGTGATGGTCGGAGCGCCGAAGCTCTTCTCGATGATCACGTTACGGCCTTTCGGGCCCAGGGTCGCTTTTACTGCGTCAGCCAGGACGTTGACACCGGCGAGCATTTTCTTGCGGGCGGAATCGCCGAATTTAACTTCTTTAGCAGCCATGATCGATATTCCTTAAATACTTTGTAGTAACGGGAAAATGAGCGGGGGAATCAGCCTTCGAGAACGGCGAGAATTTCGTTCTCGCTCATTACCAGCAGGTCTTCGCCGTCGACTTTCACTGTGTTGCTGCCGGAGTAAGGGCCGAACACAACCTTGTCACCCACTTTCACGGCCAGCGCACGTACTTCACCGTTGTCCAGCACGCGGCCGGTACCTACAGCGAGAACTTCACCGTGGTTGGCTTTCTCGGCAGCCGAGCCTGGCAGGACGATACCGCCAGCGGTTTTTTTCTCTTCTTCGCTGCGACGGATTACGACGCGGTCATGCAGAGGACGAAGCTTCATTGTCGATCTCTCCTAATTTTGGTTTTCATCGGCCGGTGTAGTCCCGGCGGGTTTAACAAAGCCGGCAGAGCCGGGTGCGGTTCGTCAAACGAACCGCGGAAGTCTGTCCGGTATTGCCACCGGAAACCTTGCGGTGACCGTTACATAAGGGCGTACAAGCCGATTACAAGGGGGAGGTATAAAAAATTTTGCTTCACGCAGCCAAAAACGAACACGGCACCCGAAGGTGCCGTGACGCTGTTTTACTTGGGATCGCGGTGCTCGAATTCGCCTTCGATCACATTGGGCTCGCGGCCCACAGGCTCTCGCGGAGCCGGACCGCCACGGGGCTGCAGGTCATCGGCAAAGGCCCGCTGCCGGATCGCCTGCTCTTCGGCACGCTGGCGCATTTTATTGGCCAGCAACCGACGGGTGAACGGCAACAACAGGACCAGGCCCAGCACGTCGCTGATGAAGCCCGGCAGGATCAACAGACCGCCACCCAGGGCCAGCATCAGGCCTTCGAGCATGGTCTGGGCAGGCAGCTCGCCACGGTTCAGGCTTTCACGGGCACGCAACGCCGTGGCGAGGCCGGCGATGCGCAGCACGAACACGCCGAGCATCGAGCCGAGAATGACCAGCAGCAGGGCCGGGAAAAACCCGATCGCACCGCTGACCTTGACGAATAAGAACAGCTCCAACACCGGGAACAGCAGAAAGAGCAACAAAAAAGGGCGCATCAAATGGTTCCTCAACGCAAGAATGCCTTGCTATGAAACCTTAAATGACGTCGCCCTTTCGTGAATTCAAGCGTCAGCCTCTGCATTTTTCGGCCATTGCTCAGCGTGAGCCAGATAAACCAAGGCTTCGCGCACTTGTGTCGGCGTGTTGCAAGGCGCTTGAAATGCCAGCCAGTGCAGGCCCTGGCCAATACGCAGATGCATCCCTTCGCTGTCGAGGCCCACCAGTTGCGCCGGCTCGGTTTTCGGCAGGCCGGCCAGTTCCACGTAATGGGCGAT
Organism: Pseudomonas sp. LBUM1664; assembly: GCF_059695895.1. NCBI lineage: Bacteria > Pseudomonadati > Pseudomonadota > Gammaproteobacteria > Pseudomonadales > Pseudomonadaceae > Pseudomonas > Pseudomonas sp. LBUM1664. Next base: position 4,901,211 of record NZ_CP166791.1, read on the forward strand.
GGCCTTGGCATGGTCGGCGTTCATGTGGTCAACCATGCTGACCTCGGCCTTGCCGGCGAAGGGGTTGGCCAAGGTGATCTGATCGATCCAGTGAATGGCGCCGAAGCCACCGATGTAACGGTGACGCACCGGATTGAGCACCCAGAAATCGAAATCATGGGCCTTGTGGTAGTTCTGCGAGTCGGGGAAATAGCGGTAGTAACGTTCAGCCGCGGCGTCGATGGCGGCGCTGTCTTGCAGTTTCTGCGCCTCGGCCAGGTAAGTCAGGCGCCCGACGGCCTGCACATCTTCGGCGCCCCGCTCCCCCACCAGCATCGAGCACTTGGGGTCCTTTTGCAGGTTGTGGGTGTGCTGAGCGATGCGGCTGATCAGGATCAGTGGCCGGCCCTGCTCGTCCAGGCAATACGGCACCACGGAGCCGAACGGAAAACCTGGCATGGATTTGGAATGGGTGGAGAGCATTCCACGGTATTCCTTGAGCAGCAATTCTCGGGCATGCTTGGCAGCGTCAACGCTCAATTTATGACTCCTTTGATGAAATCCGTCTAAAAAACGGTCAGGCAGCTGGACTCTGTTCCAGTGCGCCGTCGGGCAGTTCTCGTGTGCAGCCGGCTACACCGTCGCAGATCGAGAGGCCTTCAAAAAGGACATCCTCCACCGCTCTGCCACCTGGACATGAGAATGCAACTCACTGACAAAGTAATCATTATCACCGGCGGTTGCCAGGGTTTGGGCCGCTCCATGGCCGAGTTTTTTGCCGGTAAAGGCGCGAAGCTTGCCTTGGTGGACCTCAACCAGGAAAAACTCGATCAAACAGTCGCCGCCTGTGCGGCCAAGGGCGTCGAAGCCCGGGCGTATCTGTGCAACGTCGCCAATGAAGAGCAAGTGAGCGACATGGTCGCCCGGGTGGCCGAGGATTTCGGCGCGATCCACGGGTTGATCAACAACGCCGGGATCCTGCGTGACGGTTTGCTGCTCAAGGTCAAGGATGGCGAAATGACCAAGATGAGCCTGGCCCAGTGGCAGGCGGTGATCGACGTCAACCTCACCGGTGTATTCCTGTGCACCCGTGAAGTGGCGGCTAAAATGGTCGAGCTGAAGAACAGCGGCGCGATCATCAATATTTCGTCGATCTCCCGGGCCGGCAACGTCGGCCAGACCAACTACTCGGCCGCCAAGGCCGGTGTGGCGGCCGCGACCGTGACCTGGGCCAAGGAACTGGCGCGCTACGGCATTCGTGTCGCCGGTATCGCACCGGGCTTCATCGAAACCGAAATGACCTTGGGCATGAAGCCCGAAGCCTTGGAAAAAATGACCTCCGGGATACCGCTCAAGCGCATGGGCAAACCCGAAGAGATCGCCCACTCGGCGGCCTATATCTTCGAGAATGACTATTACACCGGGCGGATCCTGGAGATGGATGGCGGGTTGCGGATCTAAAAACCTGCACACATTCAATGTGGGAGCGAGCCTGCTCGCTCCCACATTGAATCGCATTTCAACCTATCAATCGTCGCTGACGGTAATGTTCGGCATCGCCGGCATGGCGGCTTCCTGCAACACGATCCGCGCGCCCACGTGGCGGGCCAGCTCCTGATAGACCATGGCGATCTGGCTGTCCGGTTCGGCAATGACCGTTGGTTTGCCGCCGTCGGCCTGTTCGCGAATCAGCATCGACAGCGGCAGCGAGGCCAGCAGTTCGACGCCGTACTGGGTCGCCAGTTTCTCCCCGCCGCCTTCGCCGAACAGATGCTCGGCATGGCCACAGTTCGAACAAATGTGCACGGCCATGTTCTCCACCACGCCCAGCACGGGAATGTTCACCTTGCGGAACATTTCCACACCCTTGCGCGCGTCCAGCAGGGCCAGGTCCTGGGGGGTAGTGACAATCACCGCGCCGGCCACCGGGACTTTCTGGGCCAGGGTCAGCTGGATATCCCCCGTGCCAGGCGGCATGTCGATCACCAGGTAATCCAGGTCGCCCCACGCGGTTTGCGTCACCAGTTGCAGCAAGGCGCCGGAGACCATCGGTCCGCGCCAGACCATCGGCGTGTTGTCATCGGTCAGGAAGGCCATGGACATGACTTCCACGCCATGGGACTGGATCGGCACGAACCACTTCTGATCCTTGATCTGCGGCCGGGTGCCCTCGGCGACGCCGAACATGATGCCTTGGCTCGGACCGTAGATGTCCGCGTCGAGAATCCCGACCTTCGCCCCTTCACGAGCCAGGGCCAGGGCCAGGTTGGCCGCGGTGGTGGACTTGCCCACGCCGCCCTTGCCCGAGGCCACGGCAATCACGTTCTTGACGTTCGCCAACCCCGGGACTTGCGCCTGGGCCTTGTGGGCGGCGATCACGCTGGTAACGTCGACTTTGGCGGTTGCCACACCGTCCAGGGACTCGATCGCCATCTGCAGCATTTGCGCCCAACCGCTCTTGAACAGATCGGCGGCGTAGCCGATTTCCAGCTGGACGCTGACACGATCGCCTTGGATGTCGATGGCGCGAACGCAGCCGGCGCTGACCGGATCCTGATTCAGGTAGGGGTCGGTGTACTGGCGAAGGACGGCTTCCACCGCTGCGCGATTGACGGCGCTCATGGGCAACTCCGATAACAAGACTTGAAAAACAGGCCGCTATCCTACGCCCCGCATGCTTGTGTGGCGAGGGAGCTTGCGCCCGCTGGGTGGGAGCAAGACTTGCCCGCGATGGAAGCGATGCGGTCTTTCAGAAATCGAGGCGCCTGTTTCGCGAGCAAGCTTTGCTCCCACAGTCCAACCAGACTCAAACCTTTCGCCGTCCCCAACCGATGTGTCCCGAAACAGGCCTGAAGGGTGAAAAAAAGCCGCCGGCGCTTTATAGTGGCCGACCTCCGTTTCATCAAGTAGCCGAGCCCCATGTCCGAGCCACGCAAGATCCTCGTCACCAGCGCCCTGCCCTATGCCAATGGTTCGATTCACCTCGGCCATATGCTGGAATACATCCAGACCGATATGTGGGTGCGCTTCCAGAAGCATCGTGGCAACCCATGTATTTATGTCTGCGCCGACGACGCCCACGGTTCGGCCATCATGCTGCGTGCAGAAAAGGAAGGCATCACCCCGGAACAACTGATCGCCAACGTCCAGGCTGAACACAGCGCCGACTTTGCCGAGTTCCTGGTGGACTTCGACAACTTCCACTCCACTCACTCCGAAGAAAACCGTGAGCTGTCGAGCCAGATCTACCTGAAGCTGCGTGACGCCGGGCACATCGCCACTCGGTCGATCACCCAGTATTTCGACCCGGAAAAGAAAATGTTCCTGGCCGACCGCTTCATCAAGGGCACCTGCCCCAAATGCGGTACCGAAGACCAGTACGGCGACAACTGCGAAAAATGCGGCGCCACCTACGCGCCGACCGACCTGAAAGACCCGAAATCGGCAATTTCCGGTGCGACGCCGGTGCTCAAGGATTCCCAGCATTTCTTCTTCAAGCTGCCGGACTTCCAGCAAATGCTGCAAACCTGGACCCGCAGTGGCACCCTGCAGGACGCCGTTGCCAACAAGATCGCCGAATGGCTCGACGCCGGCCTGCAACAGTGGGACATCTCCCGTGATGCGCCGTACTTCGGCTTCGAGATCCCCGACGAGCCCGGCAAGTATTTCTACGTGTGGCTGGACGCGCCAATCGGCTACATGGCCAGCTTCAAGAACCTCTGCGCCCGTCGTCCGGAGCTGGACTTCGACGCGTTCTGGGCCAAGGACTCCACTGCCGAGCTGTATCACTTCATCGGCAAGGACATCGTGAACTTCCACGCCCTGTTCTGGCCCGCCATGCTCGAAGGCGCCGGTTTCCGTAAACCGACCGGCATCAATGTCCATGGCTACCTGACCGTCAACGGCCAGAAGATGTCCAAGTCCCGCGGCACCTTCATCAAGGCCCGGACCTACCTGGACCACCTGTCGCCGGAATACCTGCGCTACTACTACGCGGCCAAGCTCGGCCGTGGCGTCGACGACCTGGACCTGAACCTCGAAGACTTCGTGCAGAAGGTCAACTCCGACCTGGTGGGTAAAGTCGTCAACATCGCCAGCCGCTGCGCCGGCTTCATCCACAAAGGCAACGCCGGTGTACTGGTGGCCGGCAACGCCGCACCGGAACTGACCGACGCCTTCCTGGCTGCGGCCCCGAGCATCGCCGAGGCCTACGAGGCCCGCGACTTTGCCCGGGCAATGCGCGAGATCATGGCCCTGGCCGACCGCGCCAATGCCTGGATCGCCGACAAGGCGCCCTGGTCGCTGGCCAAGCAGGAAGGCAAGCAGGACGAAGTCCAGGCGATCTGCGCCTTGGGCATCAACCTGTTCCGCCAGTTGGTGATATTCCTCAAGCCGGTGCTGCCGCTGCTGGCCGCCGATGCCGAGGCATTCCTGAACGTCGCACCGCTGACTTGGAACGATCACCAGAGCTTGCTGAGCAACCATCAACTGAACGAGTTCAAGCCGTTGATGACTCGCATCGACGCGGCCAAGGTGCAAGCCATGACCGACGCGTCCAAGGAAGACCTGGCCGCCAGCCAGACCGACACCGGCGGCCCTGCCGGCAACGGCGAACTGGCCAAGGACCCGCTGTCGCCGGAGATCGATTTCGACGCCTTCGCGGCCATCGATCTGCGCGTGGCGTTGATCGTCAAGGCGCAAGCCGTGGAAGGCGCCGACAAGCTGTTGCGCCTGACCCTGGACATCGGTGATGAGCAACGCAACGTGTTCTCCGGCATCAAGAGTGCTTATCCGGACCCGGCCAAGCTTGAAGGCCGGTTGACGATGATGATCGCCAACCTCAAGCCACGCAAAATGCGCTTCGGTATTTCCGAAGGCATGGTGATGGCGGCTGGCCCCGGCGGCGAGGAAATCTATCTGCTGAGCCCCGACAGCGGCGCCAAGCCGGGTCAGCGGATCAAGTAGAGCGACTGCGCGCTGTACCGATCCCACAGTCGCTTTGCAGGCGACTGTGGGATTTTCATATCTGGCCCACCCTCCCCGCGTGCCGGATAATGCCTAATCTTGTAACAGGCCCTTTGTCGCCGACACGCCCATGACCGAAATCGTCCTCACACTGTTCAGCGCTGCCCTGATCAACAACCTCGTGTTGCACTGGCCGCTGGGCGTTGATCCGCTGCTGGCGGCCAAGGGTAGAAGGCAAGTACATGCTCTTGGCCTGGCGACGGCGTGCCTGATGCTGATTGTCGGCACCCTGGGTTACCTGATCGACCATTGGCTGCTGGCCCCGGCAAACCTGACATCGCTGCGCCTGTTCGTGTGGCTGCCCTTGAGCGTGCTGCTGATCGGGCCATTGCTGCGCCTGCTGCCGCGCTGGCTGCCGACACTGCCGTTCGAGGGTTTGTGGCCACTGTTGCTCGGCAATGCCGGCATACTGGGCATTACGCTGCTCAACAGCCGGGATGATCAGGGCCTGGGCCACGCCATCGCCTCAAGTCTGGGCGCCGGGTTGGGGTTCTGGTGGGTGTTGAGCCTGTTCAACGATTTGCGCCAGCGCACCTTCAATAACGATATTCCCCTGCCCTTTCGTGGCCTGCCGATTCAGTTGATCGGCGCCGGACTGATGGCGGTGGCATTTCTCGGATTGCGCGGGCTGGTTAAAACATGAGTCTGATTCAACGTATCGACGCCCTGCTGCCGCAGACCCAGTGCGGCAAGTGCGGCCATCCCGGGTGCAAGCCCTACGCCGAAGGCATCGCCCAAGGCGAGCCGATCAACAAATGCCCGCCCGGCGGGCGCGAGACCATTGCGGCCCTGGCTGACCTGATGAACGTGCCGGTGCTGGAACTGGACACCAGCCGCGGCGCCGCCCCGGCGCAAATTGCCTTTATCCGGGAAGCCGAATGCATCGGTTGTACCAAGTGCATCCAGGCCTGCCCGGTGGACGCGATCGTCGGCGCGGCGAAGCTGATGCACACCGTCCTCGTCGACGAATGCACGGGCTGCGATCTTTGCGTAGCGCCCTGTCCGGTCGATTGCATCGAAATGCGACCATTGCCAGTGGCGACCGTACTGCCCATCGTCGGTGGCCTGGCCTTCAGCCTTGAGGAACAGCACGCACGAACCGCCAAGCGCAATCATGCCCGTCGGCGTTTCGAACAGCGCAATACGCGTCTGCGTCGCGAAGAAGAGCAGCGTCTGGCCGAGCGTCTGGCCCGAACCCAGCGCGCTGCCCAGGCCCAGACCCAAACCCTCGATCCAGTGCAAGCTGCCCTGGAGCGAGTGCGCGCGCAAAAAGCCGACAACGCCGATGCGGCCCTGAAAAAAGCCAAGGTGGACTTGGCCATGAGTCGGGCACAGTTGAACAAGTCCCTGAAGGCGTTCGGTCATCCACCGACCTTTGAGCAACAGTCACAATTGATCGTGCTACAGCGCCAGTTCGAAGCGGCGCAGCACGCCCTGGCGCAGTTGGAAAGCGTCGCGCCGCCCACCGCGCCAATCACTGCACCGGCTCAAAGTGCCGAGTTGAAGCGGGCAAAGATCCAACTGGCCATGCGCCGCGCCGAGCTCAGCAAGGCCCGGGCCGCCGCCGCACCGAACGAACACGTGCAAACACTGGAACAAGCCGTCAAAGACGCCGAACGCCAGGTGGACGCCCATGTCGCGTCTTGAGCCCGTGGACGAACGGCTGCGACAAGCGATGACGCGGGTGCTGCTGGCGACGCTGCCCGGCGCGTTGGCGTTGATGTGGTTTTATGGTTGGGGCGTGGCGCTCAACCTGTTGTTGTCTGGCCTCACCGCGCTGGCGGTCGAAGCACTGGTGTTGCGCTTGCGGTGCCGCCCCCTCAAACCCGAGCTGAACGACGGCAGCGCGCTGGTCAGCGCCACGCTGCTGGCCCTGGCCTTGCCGGCGTATTGCCCTTGGTGGCTGACCGTCACGGCGGCGGCCAGCGCTTTGTTGTTTGGCAAGCACCTGTGGGGCGGTGTCGGCAATAACCCATTCAACCCGGCGATGCTCGGGTACGCCCTGGTGCTGGTGGCGTTCCCTTCACATATGAATCAATGGCCCGCCCCACACGCCATGGGCTTGCTCGAAGGCCTGCAACAGGTGTTCGGCGTTCATACGGCGCCCGATGCCTGGGCCGGGGCGACCGCGCTGGGCGGCCTGCGAATCAACACAAGCCTGACCATCGATGAACTGTTCGCCAATGACCCGGCATTCGGGCGCTTCGGTGGCCGAGGTGTCGAATGGGTCAATCTGGCCTTCCTGGCGGGCGGTCTGTTTTTGCTGCAGCAACGCGTGTTCAGCTGGCATGCGCCGGCGGGCATGCTGGTCAGCCTGTTTATCGTCAGCCTGTTGTGCTGGAACGGTTCGGGTTCCGACTCCCATGGCTCGCCGCTGTTTCATCTATTCACCGGCGCGACCATGCTCGGTGCGTTTTTTATCGTGACCGAACCGGTCTCGGGCGCCAAAGCCCCACTCGCTCGCCTGCTGTTTGGCGCAGGCGTCGGACTGCTGGTGTACCTGATCCGCACCTGGGGCGGCTATCCGGACGGCGTGGCGTTTGCCGTGCTGCTGATGAACCTTGGCGTGCCGGCGCTGGACCGGTTCGTCGAGGCACGACAAAGGCAGCAGGTGACATGAAAAATCCCAGCGGCGTTGCGGTTCTGATCCTGCTGATCGGCGTCGGTATCGGTGCCACTTACCTCACCCACATCAGCACTGCCGGGCGCATCGAGGCCCAGCAGCAGGCCGTCGCGAACAGAACCTTGCTCGACGTGCTACCCGCCGACCAATATGACAACCAGCCATTGGCGCGGCCTGTCGTGGTAGCCCCGCAGACCTTGGCCCATAGCACGTTGCTGAGCGGTTACCTCGCGACCCGCGCCGGCCAGCCCACCGCTGTGTTGTTACGCAGCCAGACATTGGGTTATGAGGGCAGCATCGAATTGCTGATTGCCATCGACCCGCAGGGCCGGCTGCTGGGTGTGAAAACCCTGCGCCAATCCGAAACACCCGGCCTGGGCGCGGCAATTGCCGGCTGGCCGAATGCCTGGCTGCAAACCTTCAACGGTAAATCGCGCCAGGCGCCTGACGACAACGGCTGGGCCTTGAAAAAGGATCAGGGGCAGTTCGACCAATTGGCAGGTGCAACGGTTACGTCCCGGGCGGTCATCCAGGCCGTTCACGATGCACTGCGTTACTTCGACGAGAACAAGGCCCAGCTGACCGGAGGGGTTGCCAATGAATAAGCCATTGATACTGACCCGCGGCCTGCTGCTCGTGCCCTTGGTCGGTGCAAGCGACTCGCTGGCAAACGCGCTGGGTTTATGGCTGGCCTGGTTTTTGATCAGCTCGGGCCATGGCTTGGCAATGGCGCTTTTACGGTCGCGCCTGACAGCGCATCAGCGGCTGCTCGCATCCGTCGTACTGGCCGCCACCCTGACCGCTTGTGCAAGCCTTGCCGCCCAGGCCTGGATGCTGCAACTGTATTGGCCGTTAAGCCTTTACATGGGCTGGATCGCCTTGAGTTGCATGGCGCTGGAGTACGACGACTTCTTCGTTGAGCCCCGCTTGCGTGCCCACCTCCGGCTGGCGGGGCTGTTCGGCATGGTGATGATCGGCCTGGGCGCTCTGCGCGAGCTGATTGGCAGCGGCATACCGTTGGCCCTGCTCGCCCCCGGCGGGTTCATTCTGCTCGGCCTGCTGCTCGCTGCTTACCAGGCCTGGACGGTCGCCAAACCCCATTCAACTCTTGAGGAAACGCCGCACCCATGAACGCCGCAAAACGCCTGGAAATATTTCGTCGCTTACACGAAGACAACCCGGAGCCGAAAACCGAGCTGGCCTATTGCTCGCCGTTCGAGTTGTTGATCGCGGTGATTCTGTCGGCCCAATCCACCGACGTCGGCGTCAACAAGGCCACAGCCAAGTTGTTCCCGGTGGCCAACACCCCGGAGGCGATCTACGCCTTGGGCGTCGAGGGGCTCAGCGAATACATCAAGACCATCGGCCTGTTCAACAGCAAGGCAAAAAACGTGATCGAAACCTGCCGCCTACTGATCGAGCGCCACGGCAGTGAAATCCCGCAGACGCGCGAAGAGCTGGAAGCGCTTCCAGGCGTCGGCCGCAAAACCGCCAACGTGGTGCTCAATACCGCGTTTCGTCAGTTGACCATGGCGGTCGACACCCACATTTTCCGCGTCAGCAACCGTACCGGGCTGGCCCCCGGTAAAAACGTGGTGGAGGTGGAGAAGAAACTGATGAAGTTCGTACCTAAGGAATTTCTCCTTGATTCCCATCACTGGCTCATCCTCCACGGGCGCTACGTTTGCCTGGCACGCAAACCTCGCTGTGGCAGCTGCCGAATCGAAGATTTATGCGAATACAAGCAAAAGACCTCGGACGATTGAGGCGCTATTGCTTTTATTGATTCATCGATTGAAAAAATCTTTTTTACCCGCCCGTGGTTTATCGATATAAGGGGCGCCAATGGCAGTCTTAGCCTGGAGTCGAACCCATGAGTGCTGGTAAAGAACAACTGGATGTAGAAGAGGATTTTACCGCCGTTGAGGCCGACGACGCGGAACCTGTCGTGGAAGTGGCGAAAACCAATCTGAGCAAACGCCGCACCATCGATAATTTGCTGGAAGAGCGCCGCTTGCAGAAGCAACTGGCTGATTACGACTTTGACCTCTGACACGTAAAAGCCTCCCTGATGGAGGCTTTTTACTGAGTACGCGTGACCGAAAACTCACACCAATCCATTACGTTGCGCCAGCTCGATCAGATCGACCAGCGAGCGGGCATTGAGCTTCAACAACAAGCGCGTCTTGTAAGTACTGACGGTCTTGTTGCTCAAAAACATCCCATCTGCAATTTCCTTGTTGGTCTTTCCGCGAGCCAATTGCTGCAGGACCATCATTTCTCGTCCGGACAAACGATCCACCATATCGGACTCGCTGGCGTTACCAAGACTCGAACGCACCGTATGCAATGCCTGGTTGGGGAAATAGCTGTAACCGGACAGCACTGCCTTGATCGCACTCAACAACTCGGTAAGGTCCTGTTGCTTGCAGACATAACCGGCCGCCCCCGTCTGCATACAACGCATGGAAAAATGCCCAGGGGCCTGCGAGGTCAGCACCAACACTTTCAAAGGTGAAGGGTTGGCGGTCAGGCGCGCAATAACCTCCAACCCATCCAGTTTCGGAATACCGATATCCAGGATAACGATATCAGGCATAAGTTCACGAGCAAGTTGCAACGCATCGACGCCATTATCAGTTTCAGCAATAACTTCATATCCATGACGCTCCATCAGCAAACGTACAGCAAGACGAATGACGGGATGATCATCCACGATCAGCACTTTATTCATGGGCAAATCCAACTTCGCTGTTCGAATTTTTAGAGCACGCACAATAGCCTAGTCATTTCTACCTTGGCATGCCGCCCCCCCTGACCGCTCGCACCGAGAGACGCAACCTACAAGCAATACAGAAAAATCCTACAAATAACCCCGGAAATAATGTGCCATGAATTTGTTTACAGTGACCGACCGGTCCTTCCCAACGACCTGACAGCCCTACGAATAGCGCGCTTTTTCTCCGCCAAACCGTCCCATACACAGGGAGATAAAAGCCGCCCCACTCATAAAAAGTAACTGAATTATTTATCGATAAAACAGCAAGCATTCCGCCCACTGGAATAAATTTTATATAGGAGCTTGCGAAATTTAATTCAACGACTTAAGCAGAATATAGTCGTCGCTGGTCACGCCACCTATACTGTTTTCAATCGTCAACAATACACCTCACGTTATTCAATCACCGAGCGTACATTACCCATGAGCATTCACCATGACCAAACCTTTGAAAACCATCAACAACCCCATGACCCTCATTGCCATATTCGCAACGTTATCCGAAACATCCGCGGCGATCTCCCTGCCTTTTCTGGATGATCAGGACCGTGAATATTATCTCTGGTTCTTGATCAGCTTTCCGTTTTATCTATTGCTGCTTTTTTTCATCACACTCAACTTCAACTATCGTTCGTTATATTCACCCTCGGACTTTCGCAAGAGCAAACACTTCATAAAGAGCATGGATGACTCGACCTGCCGGCGTAGACGCACGTTACGACGAGCGAACAAGGTCAAAGGGTTATTGTTGCGCCTTCATCGACGCAGGCACGATCCACAGCAGGTCATTTTTCTGGTGGGCAGCCCATCGGAAGGCCTGATAGAAGCCTATCGATCAAAACGCTCAAAACACGTTGCGGAACACGCGGAAATCGTCGTGTACGTCATTTACAGCGGCGACAGCGCAGGCGTTGGACCAGACAGGCAGGACCGATGGAAAAGATAGCGCCGCCACAGATGGGCAGCACGGGAAAGGGGCAAAAAAACGGCCTGCTCATGGCAGGCCGTTCTCATATAGCCAGGATCAGAACAGCTTGCGACCCTTGTTCGCCGCAATGCGCATGCGCAGGGCATTGAGCTTGATGAAGCCAGCCGCGTCGGCCTGGTTGTAGGCACCGCCGTCTTCTTCGAAGGTCGCGATGTTGGCATCGAACAGTGACTCGTCGGACTTGCGCCCGGTGATGATCACATTACCTTTGTACAGTTTCAGGCGCACAACGCCATTCACATGGGCCTGGGATGCGTCGATCATCTGTTGCAGCATCAGGCGCTCAGGGCTCCACCAGTAACCGGTGTAGATCAGGCTGGCGTACTTGGGCATCAACTCGTCTTTGAGGTGAGCCACTTCGCGGTCCAGGGTGATCGATTCGATTGCCCGGTGAGCGCGCAGCATGATGGTACCGCCCGGGGTTTCGTAGCAACCACGGGACTTCATGCCGACATAGCGGTTCTCGACGATGTCCAGACGACCGATGCCGTGTTCGCCACCGATACGGTTCAGGGTTGCCAGCACGGTGGCCGGGCTCATTTCCACACCATCCAGTGCGACGATATCGCCGTTGCGATAGGTCAGCTCCAGGTATTGCGGGGCGTCAGGGGCTTTCTCCGGGGAGACGGTCCAGCGCCACATGTCTTCTTCGTGCTCGGTCCAGGTGTCTTCTAGCACGCCGCCTTCATAGGAGATGTGCAGCAGGTTGGCATCCATCGAGTACGGGGATTTCTTTTTGCCGTGACGCTCGATCGGGATCGCGTGCTTCTCGGCGTAGTCCATCAGTTTTTCACGGGACAGCAAGTCCCACTCGCGCCACGGAGCGATAACTTTCACGCCGGGTTTGAGGGCGTAGGCACCCAGTTCGAAACGCACCTGGTCGTTGCCTTTGCCGGTAGCGCCGTGGGAAATGGCGTCGGCACCGGTTTCGTTGGCAATTTCGATCAAGCGCTTGGCGATCAACGGACGGGCGATGGACGTACCCAGCAGGTACTCGCCTTCGTAAACAGTGTTGGCACGGAACATCGGGAAGACGAAGTCGCGCACGAATTCTTCGCGCAGGTCATCGATGTAGATCTCTTTGACGCCCATGGCCTGAGCCTTGGCGCGTGCAGGCTCGACTTCTTCGCCCTGCCCCAGGTCAGCGGTGAAGGTCACCACTTCGCAGTTATAAGTGTCCTGCAGCCACTTGAGGATCACCGAAGTGTCCAGGCCGCCGGAATACGCCAGAACGACCTTGTTTACGTCCGCCATGCCATCACTCCACGGGTTGTACGGAAAGCCGGGAAGTCTAACGTCCAGCGCGGATAATTTACAGAGGCGCGACAGCTTATGACGACGAAGCGACAGATTATGTCGACCGCGCGACGATCAAAGCCCAATCAGGATGTGCGCGCGGTCGCGGGGGCCTTGGCTGGAGCTGCGGCCGGCGCCGGAGCCTTGGCAGGAGCTGCTGCGGGGGCTGGCGGCGGTGTAGTCGACTGCGGTGCTGGGGCCTCGACGGGCGCCCCGCGCTCCAGGCGCACGACAACGCGGCGGTTCTTGGCCCGATTGGTGGCATTGGTGTTCGGCACCAGGGGATAGCGCTCACCGTGGAAACGCAGGGTGATCTGTGACTCCTGGAAGCCATTGGCCTTGAAGAAGTCCATGACTGCCAAGGCCCGACGGCGCGACAGCTCACGGTTGGTCAAGCGGTTACCGCTGTTGTCGGAGTGGCCGTCGAGTTCGACTCGATTGACGCTCGGGTCGGCCTTGATGAAGTCGAGCATCACTTGCAACTGAGCCTTGGCCTGGGCATCGAGTTCGACCCCCTCGCCGGGGAAGGCAATCTGGGATTGCTTCACCTGCTCGAAATTCTTCGGTAGCAGTTTCGCCACACAGCTTTGATAGTCACTGAAGGCCTTGTTGAAGCGCACCGGCAGCAGGCGGACTTCCGATACCCGCCCATCCTCGGTGTTGCGCCGCACCACAGGGCTACGCCCGTCCATCAGCCCGATGATCAGACGCCCAGCCTGGGCTTGGGAGCTGTTGAACAACACATCGCCACTGCCGATATTGACCGAGCCCAGGTTGATGTCGCCCCGCCCCGGTTGCCACGGCGCAGCGGCCGCCAACAAGGTCGCGGAACCGCCACCGAGCATCGGGTTATAGGCCTTGAGCCGGAACGTGGCCTGTTCGCCCGCCCGGCGCACGAACTCGCCGCTACCGAAATCGGTGATCGACTGGCTCAGCCGACACTCGAACTTGTCACCTTCGACCGTCCACTCAATGCTCTCCAGACGGGTCTGGAAAGTGAGCGCCATGGCGGGAAGGCTGGCAAACACACTGAGCAAGGCTAGATAACGCTGGCGCACGGGAGGCTCCACTGGCTTCTATACAAATATCGACACAGACTGAGGGCATGACGCCCGTCCGGGGCAGTGCACGGATTCGCGGCACACTTGTAGGAGCTATCGGTAACTTGCCGCAGAACTTGATAGCGGGTGCCTGAATCGGTCTTTTCCGGTAGCATTCCCCAGAGTTTGACCCGCCTGGAAGCCCCCAATGTCTGACCGCCTGACCCTGCTGCGTCCCGACGACTGGCATATTCATCTTCGCGATGGTGCTGTGTTGACCCATACCGTCGCCGATGTCGCGCGCACCTTCGGGCGCGCAATCATCATGCCTAACCTGGTTCCGCCAGTGCGCAATGCCGCCGAGGCCGACGGCTATCGCCAGCGCATCCTCGCCGCACGCCCGGCTGGCAGCCGCTTCGAACCGCTGATGGTGCTTTACCTCACCGACCGCACCCAGCCCGAAGAAATACGCGACGCCAAGGCCAGCGGCTTCGTCCATGCCGCCAAGCTGTACCCTGCCGGCGCCACCACCAACTCCGATTCCGGTGTCACCAGCATCGACAAGATCTTCCCGGCGCTGGAGGCCATGGCCGAAGTCGGGATGCCCTTGCTGATCCACGGTGAAGTCACTCGGGGCGACGTCGACGTGTTCGACCGCGAGAAACTTTTCATCGACGAGCACATGCGCCGCGTCGTGGAGCGTTTCCCGACACTCAAGGTGGTGTTCGAACACATTACTACCGGCGATGCCGTGCAGTTCGTCAACGAGGCCACGGCCAACGTCGGCGCGACCATTACCGCGCATCACCTGCTGTACAACCGCAACCATATGCTGGTGGGCGGGATTCGGCCGCACTTCTATTGCCTGCCGATCCTCAAGCGCAACACCCATCAGCAAGCGTTGCTCGACGCCGCCACCAGTGGCAGCGCCAAGTTTTTCCTCGGCACGGACTCGGCGCCCCACGCCCGGCACGCCAAGGAAGCCGCCTGCGGTTGCGCCGGCTGCTACACCGCCTATGCCGCCATCGAGATGTACGCCGAGGCGTTCGAGCAGCGCAATGCGCTGGACAAACTCGAAGGCTTCGCCAGCCTGCATGGCCCGCGTTTCTATGGCCTGCCGGTGAACACCGATCGTATTACCCTGGTCCGCGACGAGTGGACCGCCCCCGCCAGCCTGCCCTTCGGCGAGCTGACTGTAATCCCGCTGCGCGCCGGTGAAAAACTGCGCTGGCGCCTGCTGGAGGAAAACGCGTGAGTGAAGATCATTTCGACGACGAACTGGAGGGCAACGGTGGTTCGGGCGGCGCCCGTCACCCCATGGCAGCCCGGTTCCGGGGCTACCTGCCGGTCGTCATCGACGTAGAAACCGGCGGTTTCAACTCCGCCACCGATGCGCTGCTGGAAATCGCCGCAACCACCATCGGCATGGACGAAAAAGGCTTTGTGTTTCCTGATCACACCTATTTCTTCCGCGTCGAACCGTTCGAAGGCGCCAACATCGAAGCGGCCGCCCTGGAGTTCACCGGGATCAAGCTCGATCACCCATTGCGCATGGCAGTGAGCGAAGAGACGGCCATGACCGACATCTTCCGTGGCGTGCGCAAGGCATTGAAGGCCAACGGTTGCAAGCGAGCGATCCTGGTCGGCCATAACAGCAGCTTCGACCTGGGCTTCCTCAACGCCGCCGTCGCGCGCCTGGACATGAAGCGCAACCCGTTTCACCCGTTCTCCAGCTTCGACACGGCGACCCTGGCCGGCCTGGCATATGGTCAGACCGTACTGGCCAAGGCCTGCCAGGCGGCCGACATCGATTTTGATGGCCGTGAAGCCCACTCGGCCCGCTACGACACCGAGAAAACGGCCGAGCTGTTTTGCGGCATCGTCAATCGCTGGAAAGAAATGGGTGGTTGGCAGGATTTCGACGACTAGAGAGTAGAGCCATTGTGGCGAGGGGATTTATCCCCGCCGGATTGCCCTGTGCATTCCGTAGGAGCTGCCGCAGGCTGCGATCTTTTGATCTTAGGCTTTCACCCAAAGATCGCAGCCTCGTTACACTCGGCAGCTCCTACAACGCCCATAAAAAAACCGGCCTATCGAGGCCGGTTTTTTTATGCCTTGTGCGCTTACAGCTTGTCGCTGTGCTCGCCCAGGTAAGCGGCAACGCCTTCAGGGGACGCGGTCATGCCCTTGTCGCCTTTTTTCCAGTTGGCCGGGCAGACTTCGCCGTGCTCTTCGTGGAATTGCAGCGCGTCGACCAGACGGATCAGCTCTTCCATGTTACGGCCCAGCGGCAGGTCGTTGATGATCTGCGAACGGACAACGCCTTTGTCGTCGATCAGGAACGCGCCACGGAAGGCCACGCCGCCTTCGGACTCAACGTCATAGGCCTTGGCGATTTCGTGCTTCATGTCGGCAGCCATGGTGTATTTCACCTGACCGATACCGCCATTGTTGATCGGCGTGTTGCGCCAGGCGTTGTGGGTGAAGTGCGAGTCGATCGAAACGGCGACCACTTCAACGTTGCGAGCCTTGAAGTCATCCATACGGTGATCCAGTGCGATCAGCTCGGACGGGCAGACGAAGGTGAAGTCCAGCGGGTAGAAGAACACCAGGCCGTATTTGCCTTTGATGGCCGAGGACAGGGTGAAGCTGTCGACGATTTCGCCGTTGCCGAGGACGGCAGGAACGGTGAAGTCAGGGGCTTGTTTGCCTACGAGTACGCTCATTGGATATCTCCTAGTGTAATAACGTGAAAAACAAGGTTCGCATCAGCCTGTCACCCTCAGGCGACAGCCCTGTGACACGAACCCGCTTAGCAAGGACCGAACATCATACACCGCACATTTGGGCTGTCTTCAACGGTTTTTCAGTGAGCGCAAAAATCGCCGCCCTACTCCAGGGTCTCTTATTCAGCGATGGTTAAAACCGTTCGTCAGGTTGGGGCCGCTCTGGCGCAAGGGTTTCAGAAACCACTTTGACAATCATTCTCGTTAACATTAAGATCCGTCTCAATTGAGTCACAACCAGCGACGGTTCTTACTTATGTATGTATGCCTCTGCACTGGCGTCACCGACGGACAAATCCGCGAAGCAATTTATGAAGGTTGCTGCAGCTACCGCGAAGTCCGCCAAGCCACCGGCGTAGCCAGCCAATGCGGCAAATGTGCCTGCCTTGCCAAGGAAGTGGTTCGCGAAACCCTCGCCAACGTGCAAACCGCCCAGGCCTCGATCCCTTACCCGGTAGAATTTACTGCCGCGTAATAACGGATTTTCAAGGAACCGGACTCAATGTCCGGTTTTTTTATGCCTGTAAATCAAACGCTTAGCCTCCAGACGCGGAACACAAACATTCTTATTCCGATTAATTTTCATTTATTATTCAATAACTTAGGTTTGACACCCGTAGGTGCGCGGCTCAAACTCGCCCTATACACAGCTATTACAGGGCAGGCCTCGCCATGAAAGGCGACATTACAGTCATCCAGCAGCTCAACAAGATCCTCGCCAATGAGCTGGTCGCGATCAATCAATACTTCCTGCATGCGCGCATGTACGAGGATTGGGGCCTGAACAAGCTGGGCAAGCACGAGTACCACGAATCCATCGACGAGATGAAGCACGCGGACAAGCTGATCAAGCGCATCCTGTTTCTCGAAGGCCTGCCGAACGTCCAGGACCTGGGCAAGCTGCAAATCGGCGAACACACCCGTGAAATGCTTGAGTGTGACCTGCGTATCGAACGCACCGGCCACGCCGACCTGAAAGCCGCCATCGTCCTTTGCGAAAGTGTTGGCGACTTCGGCAGCCGTGAACTGCTGGAAGACATTCTCGAGTCCGAAGAAGAGCACATCGACTGGCTGGAAACCCAATTGGGCCTGATCGACAAAGTGGGTCTTGAGAACTACCTGCAATCGCAGATGGGTGAAGAGTAATTCTTCGCGTTTAACCCAATAAAAAGCCCCGCCCTCTTACGAGAGGCGGGGCTTTTTATTGCCTGGATTTCAAGACAACTGCAATCCATTGTGGGAGCGAGCCTGCTCGCGATAGCGGTGCGTCAGTCACAAATGTATTGACTGACACTCCCTCATCGCGAGCAGGCTCGCTCCCACAAATCAGGCTTCAGTCTTGTTCGCCGCAGCTTTTTCTACCGCTTCCTTGATCGTGGCCTGCAGAGAGCCGTCAGCGGCCATCTCGGTCATGATGTCGCTACCGCCGATGAGTTCACCGCCCACCCACAACTGTGGGAAGGTTGGCCAGTTGGCGTACTTGGGCAGGTTGGCGCGGATTTCCGGGTTCTGCAGGATGTCCACGTAGGCAAACTTCTCGCCACACGCCATCACAGCCTGAGCAGCCTTGGACGAAAAGCCGCACTGTGGGGCATTCGGCGAGCCTTTCATGTAAAGCAGGATGGTGTTGTTGGCAATCTGGTCTTTAATCGTTTCGATGATATCCATGGAGCACCTCGGCTTAAACTTTTGCGACTTAAGTTGTCGACACGGTGGCGCATTGTAACGGAAAGCCAAGCCCGCTGCTCGGTCTGACCCAGAGACAAATTCACGCAGCCGCCACCTTCACCGGTACACCGTTAAGCGCCGCATTGCCGGACAACTCGTCAAGCTGACAGTCATCGGTCAGGTCATTGGCACTGGAACCCGGCTGCCCGCTGGCAATGGTCATCTGCACGCCCGGCCGGGCATGGCCCCAGCCGTGGGGCAGGCTGACCACGCCTCTCATCATGTCCAGGCTGCCCTGCACCTCGACTTCGATCACGCCCACCCGCGAACTGACCTTCACTCGCTGCCCGTCGACAAGACCGCGACTGGCCAGGTCATCGGGGTGCATCAACAACTGATGACGCGGCTTGCCCTTCACCAGGCGATGAAAGTTATGCATCCAGGAGTTATTGCTGCGCACGTGGCGACGGCCAATCATCAGCAATTCATCCGGCGTGGGTGCCTGCAACGCGGCAAAGCGCTCAAGGTCGGCGAGAATCACCGCGGGTGCGGCCTGCACACGCTGATTGTCGGTTTTCAACCGCAGGGCCAGGTTGGGCTTGAGCGCGCCGAGGTCAATGCCATGGGGATGGTCGAACAGGGTCGCCAGGGACAGCTTGTGTGGCGAGGCATCCCCATACGCCCCCGCCCGCAGGCCGAAATCGATCATCTGCGCCGGCGGCATGGTCGGTTTGAGTTCCTTGCCGGTTCGAGCAGCGAAGGCCTTGGCCAGGCCGACAAAGATCTCCCAGTCGTGCAGGGCCCCCTCGGGCTTGGGCAGGATCGCCCGGTTGAAACGGGTCACGTTGCGCACCGCAAAGAGGTTGAACGTGGTGTCGTAATGATCATTTTCCAATGCCGAGGTCGATGGCAGGATCAGGTCGGCGTAGCGCGTGGTTTCATTGATATACAAATCGATGCTGACCATGAATTCCAGCCCGTCCAGCGCCTGCTCCAGTTGCCGTCCGTTGGGGGTGGACAGCACCGGGTTGCCGGCCACGGTGACCAGCGCACGAATCTGGCCCTCGCCCTCGGTGAGCATTTCCTCGGCCAGGGTCGACACCGGCAACTCGCCAGAGTACTCGGGACGCCCGGACACCCGGCTTTGCCAGCGGTTGAAATGCCCTCCCGAGGTGGTGGCGACCAGATCCACCGCCGGCTCGGTGCACAGTGCCCCGCCAACGCGATCAAGATTGCCAGTCACCAGGTTGATCAGCTGAATCAGCCAGTGGCACAGCGTGCCAAAAGCCTGGGTCGAGACCCCCATTCGTCCATAACAGACCGCTGACGGCGCGGCGGCGAAGTCCCGGGCCAGCTGCCGGATCTGCGGCGCGGGCACCGCACAGAGCGGGCTCATGGCTTCTGCCGTGAAGGTGGCAACGGCCTGGCGCACGTCTTCCAGGCCATCCACCGGCAGATGGCTATCGCGGGCCAGGCCCTCGCTGAACAGCGTATTGAGTAAACCAAACAGCAACGCAGCATCGCCACCGGGCCTTACAAAGACATGCTGGTTCGCGATGGCTGCCGTTTCGCTGCGCCGCGGATCGACCACCACCACTTTGCCGCCACGGGCCTGGATCGCCTTGAGGCGTTTCTCCACGTCCGGCACGGTCATGATGCTGCCATTGGACGCCAGCGGATTGCCGCCCAGGATCAGCATGAAGTCAGTGTGATCGATGTCCGGTATCGGCAGCAGCAGGCCGTGGCCGTACATCAGGTGGCTGGTCAGGTGATGGGGCAGTTGATCCACCGAGGTCGCGGAGAAGCGACTGCGGGTTTTCAACAGGCCCAGGAAGTAGTTGCTGTGGGTCATCAGCCCATAGTTATGCACGCTGGGGTTACCCTGGTAGACCGCCACCGCGTTCTGGCCGTGGCGTTCCTGAATGCCCGCCAGGCGTTCGGCCACCAGCGCGAAGGCATCGTCCCAGGCGATGGGCTGCCACTCGCTGCCAACCCGATGCATGGGCTGGCGCAGGCGGTCCGGATCGTTCTGGATATCTTGCAGGGCCACCGCCTTGGGGCAGATGTGGCCACGGCTAAAGCTGTCCAGCGCATCGCCCTTGATCGAGGTGATCGCCAGGCCCTGGCCGTCGGTTTCGGTGGTTTCGAGGGTCAAGCCACAGATGGCTTCACACAGATGGCACGCACGGTGGTGGAGAGTCTTGGTCATGGCCAGTCTCTGTTTTATTCGTGGCGGGCGCTTTCGGCCGCGGGAACAAAACTATGGCGCCTGA
Organism: Pseudomonas sp. LBUM1664; assembly: GCF_059695895.1. Lineage (NCBI taxonomy): Bacteria > Pseudomonadati > Pseudomonadota > Gammaproteobacteria > Pseudomonadales > Pseudomonadaceae > Pseudomonas > Pseudomonas sp. LBUM1664. The sequence continues at coordinate 4,921,668 of NZ_CP166791.1, forward strand.
TCCAGCCCTTTGCCAGCGACGTTCGTCCTGTGAATTGCCGGGCATCAGGCCCGCCGATGAAGTGGCATCAAGGCTGCTCGGGAGGCGGCGCCTGCAGTTGGATTTCTTCGATGGTTTGCACCTGTTCTTGAGCGATGGGCACCCCCGTCAGCTCGCCGATCAACCGCCAATGCTCGTCAAGCCCACTGCTGATGGTGGCCATGCGATCAATCATTCGGCGGCCTGCGGCCTTGGTCACCTCATCCTCGCTTCGCAGCAGCTCGAATGACATGGACGTCATTGAAGCCGTCAGGTGGGTCAGCGAGCGTGCCGTCAGCCCCAATAGTTCCATCAGTTGTTGCTCTTTCGAATCCATTTCGGGGCTCCTGCGTCTAAGGGCTTATTTATAACCCAGGCCTTTGCATTAGGAAATATTTCAAGCTCGACAACAACAGGCGAAATCATGGGACGACAGGCGACAAACCTACCGTAAACGATGCCGTGCCCGCCCTGCTTGATTGCCAAGCTGCGCAACGCCAGTGTACAAATGGGTCGCTGCTGTCAGGAAACCGGCCCCATACATGCCCTCGCAGCCCTGTGACGGCTTCGCTGAAATCCCCTAAAACCGTAGCCCCTATTGGTAAGACGCGACATTTCCTTATAAGATCGCGCCTTCCCCTATTTCGTCGCCCCGTGCGGCTTTTGCCGCAGGTCTCGCCCGTTTTTTTATTAAACAAGGCTTTGAGCATCTGCGGTCAGTTACAAAAAGGTAGTCAATCATGAGCGCAAGGCACTTTCTCTCCCTGATGGATTTCACGCCCGATGAGTTGCTCAGCGTGATCCGTCGAGGCGTGGAGCTCAAGGACCTGCGTAACCGCGGCGTACTGTTCGAGCCCTTGAAAAACCGTGTGTTGGGGATGATCTTCGAGAAGTCATCGACCCGCACCCGTATTTCTTTCGAAGCCGGCATGATCCAGCTTGGTGGCCAGGCGATCTTCCTGTCGCCCCGCGACACCCAGCTGGGCCGTGGCGAACCCATCAGCGATTGCGCCATCGTCATGTCGAGCATGCTCGACGCCGTGATGATCCGTACCTTTGCCCACAGCACCCTGACCGAGTTCGCGGCTCATTCCCGCGTGCCGGTGATCAACGGTCTGTCCGATGACTTGCACCCCTGTCAGCTGCTGGCCGACATGCAGACGTTCCTCGAGCACCGTGGCTCGATCCAGGGCAAGACCGTGGCCTGGATCGGTGATGGCAACAACATGTGCAACAGCTATATAGAAGCCGCGGTGCAGTTCGACTTCCAGCTGCGCATTGCCTGCCCCGAAGGCTACGACCCCAATGCCGAACTGGTCGCCAAGGCCGGAGCGCGGGTAACCGTCGTTCGTGATCCGAAACAGGCCGTGGCCGGTGCACACCTGGTGAGCACCGACGTCTGGACCTCCATGGGCCAGGAAGAAGAAACCGCCAAGCGTCTCAAGCTGTTCGCCCCGCTTCAGGTCAACCGGGCCCTGCTCGACCTGGCGGACGCCGAAGTGCTGTTCATGCACTGCCTGCCGGCCCACCGTGGCGAGGAGATCAGCTTCGACCTGCTGGATGACCCACGCTCGGTGGCATGGGACCAGGCAGAAAATCGTCTTCATGCACAAAAGGCCCTGCTTGAGTTCCTTGTCGAGCCGGCGTACCGCCACGCATGAGCCATTCGCTGTTACTGAATTTGCGCAACTTGGCCTGCGGTTACCAAAACCAGCGGGTCGTCCAGAACCTCAACCTGCACCTCAATGCCGGCGATATCGGTTGCCTGCTCGGTTCGTCCGGGTGCGGCAAGACCACAACGTTGCGAGCCATCGCCGGCTTCGAGCCGGTGCATGAGGGTGAGATCCAACTGGCCGGAGAAACCATCTCCCGCGCCGGTTTCACCCTCGCCCCGGAAAAGCGCCGCATCGGCATGGTGTTCCAGGACTACGCGCTGTTCCCTCACCTGAGCGTGGCCGAGAACATAGCCTTCGGCATTCGCAAGCATCCGAACAAGGATCGCGTGGTCGAAGAACTGCTGGAACTGGTCAACCTGAAGAACCTGGGCAAGCGCTTTCCCCATGAGCTGTCCGGCGGTCAGCAACAGCGTGTGGCCCTGGCTCGTGCACTGGCACCGGAGCCGCAGTTGCTATTGCTCGACGAGCCGTTCTCCAACCTCGATGGCGAGCTGCGACGCAAGCTTAGCCATGAGGTACGGGACATTCTCAAGGCCCGCGGCACCAGCGCGATCCTGGTCACCCACGACCAGGAAGAAGCCTTCGCCGTGAGTGACCATGTCGGGGTGTTCAAGGAAGGTCGACTGGAACAGTGGGACACGCCCTACAACCTGTACCACGAACCGCTGACACCCTTCGTCGCCAGCTTCATTGGCCAGGGCTACTTCATTCGCGGGCAGCTTGAGAGCCCGGAATCGGTGCAGACCGAGCTGGGCGTCCTGCGCGGTAACCGGGCCTACACCTGGCCCATCGGCGGCGCGGTGGACGTGCTGCTGCGCCCGGACGATATCGTCTACGCACCGGACAGCCCGCTCACCGCCAAAATTGTCGGCAAGACGTTCCTGGGGGCTTCAACCTTGTATCGCCTGCAATTGCCGACAGGCGCCCAACTGGAATCGATCTTCCCGAGCCATTCCGACCATCAGATCGGGGCCAGTGTCGGTATCCGCGTGGCGGCTGAACACCTGGTGCTGTTCCAGGCGTCGGGCAGTACGGCAGCGCACATACCACCGGTGGAAAGTGGCGTGCGGCGCTACAGCCTGTAGGAGCTGACGAGTGCAACGAGGCTGCGATCTTTCCCCTGCCAATTGAGTCCCAAGCGAAAGATCAAAAGATCGCAGGCTTCGCCAGCGCCTACAGGGCGCAGACCAGCGGGGATTAAATCCCTCGCAGGAATGTTATCAACCCAGCATCAACGTTCCACTGGCCACCAACGTCGCATTCCCGCCAATCTTCACTCGCTCGCCCTCCAGTCGACAGAACAATGCCCCGCCCCTGGCCGAGCACTGATAAGCCGTGAGCGCCTGCTTGCCCAAGCGTCGGGACCAATAGGGAATCAGGCTGCAATGGGTCGAACCGGTCACCGGGTCTTCGTTGATGCCGATGGCAGGGGCGAAGTAGCGTGAGACAAAATCATGTTTGGTTCCCGGGGCAGTCACGATGGCACCCGGCCATGGCAATTTTGCCAGGGCCGCCATGTCCGGCTTGCAATTGAGCACCGCCTGCTCCGACTCCAGCACCACGAACAGTTCGTTGGAGCTCAGCACATCCACTGCCTCGACCCCCAGGGCATTCTGGACAGCCAGGGACGCGCCCAATTCACTCGGTACAATGGCCGGAAAATCCAGCCACAAGCGATCGCCTTCGCGACTGACGCTCAACGGCCCGGACTTGCAGATGAAATCCAGTCGTTCGGCGGTTTCGTGGTAGACCTCGAACAGCACGTAGGCGCTGGCCAAGGTGGCATGCCCACATAAAGGGACTTCAGTGGTGGGGGTGAACCAGCGGATATGCCAATACTGGCCTTCGCGCACCAGAAAAGCGGTTTCAGCCAGGTTATGTTCGGCGGCGATCTTTTGCATCAAGTCATCGGCAAGCCAGGCGCCGAGCCGATAGACCATCGCCGGGTTACCGCCAAACGGTCGGTCACTGAACGCATCGACCTGATGAAACGCAAGCTGCATGGCACTTCTCCTTTTTATTGATGCGCCAGCATGAGGGCCCGAGCTCCCGGTTTTCCAGTGACAGATCAGCGCAATTTTCACCCTACAGCTTAGAGTGAAAATCCTGCCAAGGCCTCAGCCCTACACCATTGTGGCGAGGGAGCTTGCTCCCGCTTGGCTGCGCAGCAGCCACTCAGCTTTTTCAGGCCCGCCCGATAGCCGCAAACTTCGCCCCGGTATGCTCCGCCAGTACCGAAGGCGCCAGCTCTACCTCCAAACCCCGCCGTCCCGCACTGACAAAAATACTGGCGAACGGCTGGGCAGAGTTATCAATGAAAGTACGCAGCCGCTTCTTCTGCCCCAGCGGGCTGATGCCGCCGAGCAGATAACCAGTTGAGCGCTGGGCGGCGGCCGGGGCGGCCATCTCGACCTTCTTGACGCCGGCAGCATGGGCCAGGGCTTTCAAATCCAGGCTCCCGGCCACTGGCACCACCGCCACCAACAACTCACCTTTTTCGCTGGCCACCAACAGCGTCTTGAACACCTGCGCCGGATCCAGCCCGAGCTTTTCAGCCGCTTCCAAGCCATAGGACGCTGCCTTGGGATCGTGTTCGTAACTGTGAATGCGATGTTCGGCGCGCACTTTCTTAAGCAGATCCAACGCGGGTGTCATGACTGCTCCTGACAAGGAAATCAAAAAGAGTGGGGCGATTCTAAGCCATCGTCCGCCAAAAGACTTCGCGACTGGGCTGTCAGTACCGAAGCGGCCATGTCGATAAATGCGTCATTCACGCCACGAATAGTTGAAATGTGACCAATGGTTCACTTTCGACCTTTGACACCAGCGTTTCTTGTCTATATTTTTTCGAAACTGAAAGCCACAACGAATGTCTCAAGCAACACCCCGAGACCAGGATGGGGATCCTGCCTCGGAGAAACGCGCTATCGAGCTATATGTCGAACGCGCCGGACAACAACAAAAACCGAGGTTTGAATGACAATTGCTTTACAACAGCCATCCCTTAGCAGCCAATGCCTGGCCGAGTTTCTGGGGACTGCCCTGCTGATTTTTTTCGGCACTGGTTGCGTTGCAGCGCTCAAGGTCGCAGGTGCGAGTTTCGGTCTGTGGGAAATCAGCATCATCTGGGGTGTCGGCGTCAGCATGGCGATTTACCTCAGCGCAGGCGTTTCGGGCGCCCACCTGAACCCTGCCGTCAGCATTGCCCTATGCATTTTCACCGACTTCGAGAAGCGCAAACTACCTTTCTATATCGTTAGCCAAGTTGCCGGCGCCTTCTGCGGTGCGCTCCTGGTCTATACGCTGTACAGCAATCTATTTTTCGATTTCGAACAGTCCCAGCACATGATTCGTGGCACGCAAGCCAGCCTCGAACTGGCCTCGGTGTTCTCGACCTACCCGCACCCGGCACTGTCCACCGGCCAGGCCTTCGTGGTGGAAATGATCATCACCGCCATCCTGATGGGTGTGATCATGTCCCTGACCGATGATAACAATGGCCTGCCTCGCGGCCCGCTGGCGCCGCTGCTGATCGGCCTGCTGATTGCGGTGATCGGCAGCTCGATGGGGCCACTGACAGGCTTCGCGATGAACCCGGCGCGCGACTTCGGCCCTAAACTGATGACTTTCTTCGCTGGCTGGGGTGAAATTTCCCTCACGGGTGGACGCGACATCCCGTACTTCCTGGTTCCGATTTTTGCACCGATTTTTGGTGCGTGCCTGGGTGCTGCTGCCTATCGCGGGCTGATTTCCCGCCATTTGCCCAGCGCCATAACTGCTACAAAGGATGCAAAACCGGCCATTGACGGCAAGCCCAGAACGTCCTGAAACCATGGGCGCATGCTGCCGCCCTTCATGGCCTTTCCTTTTATTTACGTCCCAAGGCAATCGAAATGACCGACACTCAGAACAAGAACTACATCATTGCCCTCGACCAGGGTACGACCAGCTCGCGCGCGATCATTTTCGACCGTGATGCCAACGTGGTCTGCACCGCCCAGCGCGAATTCGCCCAGCATTACCCCCAGGCCGGCTGGGTCGAACACGACCCGATGGAAATCTTCGCGACCCAGAGCGCGGTCATGGTCGAGGCCCTGGCCCAGGCTGGCCTGCATCATGATCAAGTCGCCGCCATCGGCATCACCAACCAACGTGAAACCACCGTGGTGTGGGATAAGACCACCGGCCGGCCAATCTATAACGCCGTCGTCTGGCAATGCCGGCGCAGCACCGAGATCTGCCAGCAGCTCAAGCGCGACGGTCACGAGCAATACATCAGCGAAACCACCGGTCTGGTTACCGACCCGTATTTCTCCGGCACCAAGCTCAAGTGGATCCTGGACAACGTCGAAGGCAGCCGCGAGCGTGCGCGCAATGGTGAACTGCTGTTCGGCACCGTCGACAGTTGGCTGATCTGGAAATTTACGGGTGGCAAGGTCCACGTCACCGACTACACCAACGCCTCGCGCACCATGCTCTTCAATATTCACTCGCTGGAGTGGGACGCGAAGATGCTCGACATCCTCGACATCCCTCGCCAAATGCTGCCAGAAGTGAAGTCGTCCTCGGAAATTTATGGCCACACCAAGAGCGGCATCGCCATCGGTGGCATCGCCGGTGACCAGCAGGCCGCTCTTTTCGGCCAGATGTGCGTGGAACCAGGCCAGGCGAAAAATACCTACGGCACCGGCTGCTTCCTGCTGATGAACACGGGCGACAAGGCCGTCAAATCCAATCACGGCATGCTCACCACCATCGCCTGCGGCCCCCGCGGCGAAGTGGCCTACGCTCTGGAAGGGGCGGTATTCAATGGCGGTTCCACCGTTCAATGGCTGCGCGATGAACTGAAAGTCATCAACGACGCTTTCGATACCGAATACTTTGCCAACAAGGTCAAGGACAGCAACGGCGTGTACCTGGTGCCCGCCTTCACCGGCCTGGGCGCACCGTATTGGGACCCCTATGCCCGTGGCGCGCTGTTTGGCCTGACCCGCGGCGTACGCGTCGATCACATCATTCGTGCAGCGCTGGAGTCGATTGCCTACCAGACCCGCGATGTACTCGACGCGATGCAGCAGGATTCGGGCGAACGCCTCAAGGCCCTGCGCGTAGACGGCGGCGCGGTGGCGAACAACTTCCTGATGCAGTTCCAGGCCGACATTCTCGGTACTCAGGTCGAACGCCCGAAAATGCGTGAAACCACGGCGTTGGGCGCCGCGTACCTGGCCGGCCTGGCGTGCGGCTTCTGGGGCAGCCTGGAAGAACTGCGTGGCAAAGCGGTGATCGAGCGCGAATTCGAACCGCAACTGGACGAGCAGGCGAAAGAAAAACTCTACGGTGGCTGGAAGAAAGCGGTCAGCCGCACCCGCGATTGGGAACCCCACGAAGACGCTGAATAAGCCCAAGCCAGACGCAATGACGGCTTGAAACTGGTCGGGAGTGGATTCCTGCGGCATCATGGGCAAATTTTGCACGGCAGCCCAAAGGAAGCCCCATGAATCTGCCTCCGCGTCAGCAGCAAATCCTCGAACTGGTCCGCGAACGCGGCTACGTCAGTATTGAGGAAATGGCCCAGTTATTCGTGGTCACTCCGCAAACCATCCGCCGCGACATCAATCAACTGGCGGAAGTGAATCTGCTGCGCCGCTACCATGGCGGCGCCGCCTACGATTCGAGCGTGGAAAACACCGCCTATGCCATGCGCGCCGATCAAATGCGCGACGAGAAGCAACGCATCGCCGAAGCCATCGCTGCCCAGATCCCCGATCATGCCTCGCTGTTCATCAACATCGGCACCACCACCGAGTCCATCGCCCGGGCGCTGCTCAATCACAATCATCTGAAGGTCATCACCAACAACCTGCACGTGGCGTCGATCCTCAGCACCAAGGACGATTTCGAAGTCCTGATAGCTGGCGGCAACGTACGGCGTGACGGCGGCGTGGTGGGTCAGGCCAGCGTGGACTTCATTAACCAATTCAAGGTTGACTTCGCCCTGGTGGGCATCAGCGGTATTGATGAAGACGGCAGCCTGCTGGATTTCGATTACCAGGAAGTTCGGGTCTCCCAGGCGATCATCGCCAACGCCCGGAAAGTGCTGCTGGCCGCCGACTCGAGCAAATTCGGGCGCAACGCCATGGTCCGCCTGGGCCCCATCAGCCTGATTGATTGCCTGGTGACCGACCAGCAACCGGTGCCGGCCCTGGCGCAATTGCTGAGCCAACACAAGATCAGGCTGGAAGTGGTCTGACTTCACCCGCGGTACCCTGTGGCGAGGGAGCAAGCTCCCTCGCCACAGAAGCGTTTTTCGCCCCCCATGATCCTCTTCATGTTCGTAAATTTTCCTTTCACCATCCTTTGATCAGTATTTTCAATCGAAGTCGACTGGCTGTTGCCGTATTTATGGGCTAGTATTTTCGCAAATGAACATTAATGTTCGAATTCAAATATTCCAACATGCCGAAAAAGAGCCCGAGGCCAGCCGATGCCCACTTCTACCTTGCCTACGCCCCCTCTCGCTGAGGTTTACGACATCGCCGTCATTGGTGGTGGTATCAACGGCGTGGGGATTGCCGCAGACGCTGCCGGTCGCGGTCTTTCGGTGTTCCTTTGCGAAAAGGACGACCTGGCCAGCCACACGTCGTCGGCCAGCAGCAAGCTGATCCACGGCGGCCTGCGCTACCTCGAACATTACGAATTCCGCCTGGTGCGCGAAGCACTGGCCGAACGCGAAGTGCTGCTGACCAAGGCCCCGCACATCGTCAAGCAGATGCGCTTCGTGCTGCCTCACCGCCCGCACTTGCGTGCGGCCTGGATGATTCGCGCCGGTCTGTTTCTCTACGACCACCTGGGTAAGCGTGAACAGCTCGCTGGCTCTAAAAGCCTGAAATTCGGTGCCGACAGCGCATTGAAGAGCGAGATCACCAAAGGCTTCGAATACTCCGACTGCTGGGTCGATGACGCGCGCCTGGTGGTGCTCAACGCCATGGCTGCCCGGGAAAAAGGCGCTCATGTCCACACCCGGACTCGCTGCGTGAACGCCCGCCGCAGTAAAGGCTTGTGGCACTTGCATCTGGAACGCGCCGACGGCAGCCTGTTTTCGATCCGCGCCAAGGCGCTGGTGAACGCCGCTGGCCCGTGGGTCGCCAAGTTCATTCGCGATGACCTGAAGATGGAGTCGCCCTACGGCATCCGCCTGATCCAGGGCAGTCACCTGATTGTGCCGAAACTCTACGCAGGCGAGCACGCGCACATTCTTCAAAACGAAGACCAGCGCATTGTGTTCACCATTCCGTACTTGAACCAGTTCACCCTGATCGGCACAACCGACCGCGAATACACGGGCGACCCGGCCAAAGTGACGATTACCGATGGCGAAACCGATTACCTGCTGAAGGTGGTCAACGCTCACTTCAAAAAGCAGATCAGCCGCGACGATATCCTGCACAGTTATTCCGGTGTTCGTCCGCTGTGCAACGACGAATCCGACAACCCGTCGGCCGTCACCCGGGATTACACCCTGGCGCTCTCTGGCAGTGGCGAAGAAGCCCCGTTGCTGTCGGTGTTCGGCGGTAAGCTGACCACCTACCGCAAGCTGGCCGAGTCGGCCATGGCACAGTTGGCCCCGTATTTCACTCAGATGCGCCCGAGCTGGACCGCCGTAGCTGCCCTCCCCGGCGGCGAAAACATGACCACCCCGCAGGCGCTGTGCTCGGCGCTGCGCGACAAGTTCGACTGGCTGCCCACTGACATCGCTCGCCGCTGGGCCACCACCTACGGCAGCCGCACCTGGCGCATGCTCGAAGGCGTGCACAGCCTCGGCGACCTGGGCGAACACATCGGTGCGGGCCTGTACACCCGGGAAGTCGACTACCTATGCAGCGACGAATGGGCCATCGATGCCCAGGACATCCTCTGGCGCCGCAGCAAACTGGGCCTGTTCACCACCCCGGCCGAACAGGAGAAACTGCAGCAGTACCTGAATAAGGTTGAGCACAATCGCCGCAAGATCGAAGCGGCCTGATCGGTTAACCGCTTACACGAAAGCCCCTGAATCCTGCGATTCAGGGGCTTTTTGCATTCTGCAATCCCCGTTTATCCCCTGTGGGAGCGAGCCTGCTCGCGATGGGGCCATCGGCCTCCACATCAACGGGTCTGACATACCGCTATCACGAGCAGGCTCGCTCCCACAGGGATTGATGTGAGCCGTAAATATATTCGGTTTTCCGAACGCGACCCACCCATCAATTCGGCTAACCGGATGATCTGGTTGCCAAAAATCCGCAACAAAACATTAATTACCATTAAAAACAACACGTTAACCATGAGCTCCAGGCCTGGCATGAGTCATGCTCTACACTCTTGGAGACGAATGCCTGCACGCAACACAACAGGAGCTGCCAGGCATTCGAAGCACTCAGGGCCGACGAACCGGCTAAATAAAAAAAACAATGTCGAGGAAACATCGATGCGTATCGTTCCCCATCTTCTCCTGGGCGCAGCCATTGCTGCCGCTCTGATCAGCACTCCGGTTTTCGCAGCCGAACTGACCGGCACGCTGAAAAAGATCAAAGAGTCCGGCGTTATCACGCTTGGGCATCGCGACGCTTCCATTCCGTTTTCCTACATCGCGGACGCTTCCGGCAAACCGGTCGGCTACTCCCACGACATCCAGATGAAAGTCGTCGAAGCCATCAAAAAAGACCTGGACCTGCCCAACCTGCAGATCAAATACAACCTGGTGACTTCGCAAACCCGTATCCCGCTGGTGCAGAACGGCACCGTGGACCTGGAGTGCGGTTCCACCACCAACAACGTCGAGCGTCAGCAACAAGTTGACTTCTCCATTGGCATCTTCGAGATCGGCACCCGCCTGCTGTCCAAGAAAGACTCCAAGTACAAGGATTTCGACGACCTCAAGGGCAAAAACGTCGTGACCACCGCCGGCACCACGTCCGAGCGCCTCCTCAAGGCAATGAACGCCGACAAGCAGATGGGCATGAACGTCATCTCTGCCAAAGACCACGGCGAATCCTTCCAGATGCTGGAATCGGGCCGGGCCGTCGCGTTCATGATGGACGACGCCCTGCTGGCCGGTGAAGCCGCCAAGGCCAAGAAGGCCGATGACTGGGCCGTAACCGGTACGCCACAGTCCTACGAAATCTACGGCTGCATGGTGCGCAAAGGCGACGAGCCGTTCAAAAAGGCTGTGGACGATGCCATCGTCGCGACCTACAAGTCGGGCGAGATCAACAAGATCTACGAAAAATGGTTCATGCAGCCAATCCCGCCAAAAGGTCTGAATCTGAACTTCCCGATGAGCGAAGAGCTCAAGGTACTGATCGCCAATCCGACCGACAAAGCGGCTGACGACAAGAAATCCTGATTTCTGACTAACCTTATCTCCTGAAGGGGCTCGGCCCTTTCAGGGGGTGTCACTCCCTGCTGGCAATTCTGGAAGCACTCGGACGGTGGCTGTCGAGCCGATCGTGTGTGCCTGGCAGTCAAGCATTTGTACATCGAACGATCTGAGGGGAGACCCTAATGAATTACAACTGGGACTGGGGCGTGTTCTTCAAGTCCACCGGCGTGGGCAGCGAGACTTATCTCGACTGGTACGTGACCGGCCTGGGCTGGACCATCGCCATCGCCATCGTGGCCTGGATTGTCGCCCTGCTGCTGGGCTCGGTTCTGGGCGTGATGCGCACGGTGCCGAACCGGCTGGTGTCGGGTATCGCCACATGCTACGTAGAACTCTTTCGCAACGTGCCGCTGCTGGTTCAGCTGTTCATCTGGTACTTCCTGGTGCCCGACCTGCTGCCTGAAAACCTGCAGGAGTGGTACAAGCAGGACCTGAACCCGACCACCTCGGCCTACCTGAGCGTTGTCGTGTGCCTGGGCCTGTTCACCGCCGCCCGGGTTTGCGAACAGGTTCGCACCGGTATCCAGGCGCTGCCGCGCGGTCAGGAGTCCGCCGCCCGCGCCATGGGTTTCAAGCTGCCGCAGATCTACTGGAACGTGCTGCTGCCCCAGGCCTACCGAATCATCATTCCGCCACTTACTTCGGAATTCCTCAACGTCTTCAAGAACACGTCCGTGGCTTCGCTGATCGGCCTGATGGAACTGCTCGCGCAGACCAAACAGACCGCCGAGTTCTCCGCCAACCTGTTCGAAGCCTTCACCCTGGCCACGCTGATCTACTTCACCTTGAACATGACCCTGATGCTGCTCATGCGCTTGGTCGAGAAGAAAGTCGCGGTGCCCGGCCTGATCTCCGTGGGGGGTAAATAATGGAATTCGATTTCAGTGGCGTCATCCCGGCCATTCCCGGCTTGTGGAACGGCATGCTGATGACCCTCCAACTGATGGCCATGGGCGTCGTCGGCGGGATCATCCTGGGGACAATCCTGGCGCTGATGCGCCTGTCCCACAACAAGCTGGTCTCCAACATTGCCGGCGCCTACGTCAATTACTTCCGCTCGATCCCGCTGCTGCTGGTGATCACCTGGTTCTACCTGGCGGTGCCGTTCGTGCTGCGCTGGATCACCGGCGAAGACACACCGATCGGTGCGTTCGGCTCCTGCGTCGTGGCGTTCATGATGTTCGAGGCGGCGTACTTCTGCGAAATCGTAAGGGCCGGCGTGCAGGCGATCCCCAAGGGCCAGATGGGCGCCGCCCAGGCACTGGGCATGAATTATGGCCAGACCATGCGCCTGATCATCCTGCCCCAGGCGTTTCGCAAGATGACCCCGCTGCTGTTGCAACAAAGCATCATCCTGTTTCAGGACACCTCGCTGGTCTACACGGTCGGCCTGGTGGACTTCCTCAATGCTTCGCGGGCCAATGGCGACATCATCGGCCGCGCCAATGAGTTCCTGATCGTCGCAGGTCTCGTGTACTTCACAATCAGCTTTGCCGCCTCGCTGCTGGTCAAGCGTCTGCAAAAAAGGTTCGCCGTATGATCTCTATCAAGAACATCAACAAGTGGTATGGGGACTTCCAGGTACTGACCAATTGCAGCACCGAGGTCAGCAAGGGTGAGGTTGTGGTGGTGTGCGGGCCGTCGGGTTCGGGCAAGTCCACGCTGATCAAATGTGTGAACGCCCTGGAGCCGTTCCAGAAAGGCGACATCGTGGTCGACGGCACGTCCATCGCCGACCCGAAGACCAACCTGCCGAAACTGCGTTCGCGCGTAGGCATGGTGTTCCAGCATTTCGAGCTGTTCCCGCACCTGACCATCACCGAAAACCTGACCATCGCGCAAATCAAGGTGTTGGGCCGCAGCAAGCAAGAAGCCACCCAGAAAGGCCTGCAATTGCTTGAGCGGGTCGGTCTTTCCGCGCACGCCCACAAGCACCCGGGCCAGCTCTCCGGCGGTCAGCAACAGCGCGTGGCGATTGCCCGTGCCCTGGCGATGGACCCGGTGGTGATGCTGTTCGACGAACCGACCTCGGCCCTTGACCCGGAAATGGTCAACGAAGTGCTCGACGTGATGGTGCAACTGGCCCACGAAGGCATGACCATGATGTGCGTGACCCACGAAATGGGCTTCGCCCGCAAAGTGGCGAACCGGGTGATCTTCATGGACCAGGGCCAGATCATCGAAGACTGCAAGAAAGAAGAGTTCTTCGGCGACATCAGCGCCCGCTCCGAACGTGCGCAGCATTTCCTTGAGAAAATCCTGCAGCACTAAACAACACCGCTCCCTCTGTGGGAGCGGGCTTGCTCGCGAAGAGGGCAGCACATTCAACATCCATGTGACTGATCCACCGCTTTCGCGAGCAAGCCCGCTCCCACAAGGGACCGCGGTGTTCTCTAGTAAGTGTTGTGGTTGACCCAAGGCTTCTGTGATGAAATGCGACCCCACTCTCTATCGCGCCGCGCCGCCATCACTCGCCGTGAAACCCCGCCTGATCCGTCATCTGTTTCTGCCGCCGCTGATCATTGCCCTGATGATCGGCCTGGGTTACGTCGGCTTCTGGATCAGCGAGCACTATGGCATTCGCGGCCTTGCCGAGAACGGCGAGCGTCAGCTGGAGCTGCACGCCCGTGCGGTCGAGAGCGAGATCAGCAAGTACACCTACCTGCCCAGTTTGCTGGAGCTTGAATCCAGCGTCTCGCAACTGCTCGCCGACCCGACGCCCGAGCATCGCAAGGCCGTCAACGAATACCTCGAAGGCCTGAACCGACGCAGCCGCAGCCGGGCCATTTACGTGATGGACACCACCGGCCGGGTCATGGCCACCAGCAACTGGCGCGACGTCGACAGTTACCTGGGTGAAGACCTGTCCTTTCGCGCCTATTTCCAGAACGCCGTACGCGGCCAGCCCGGGCGCTTCTATGGCATCGGCAGCACCAACGGCGAGCCTGGCTACTATCTGGCCCATGGCCTGGAAGAACAGGGCAAGATCATCGGCGTCGCTGCGGTCAAGGTGCGCCTCGAAGCCCTGGAAGAACGTTGGCAGCGGGCACGCCTGGAGGCGTTCGTCAGCGATGAGAATGGCATCATCATTTTGTCCAGCGACCCGGCGCGACGGCTCAGGTCCGTGCGGCCGCTGAGTGATGAAACCAAGGAGCGCCTGGCCCGCAGCCTGCAGTATTACTGGTTCCCGTTGAACGAACTGATCCCCCTGGCCCGGGAACGATTGGCCGAAGGCATGGAGAAGCTGACGTTCCCGGCCAACACCGAACTGGTGTCTGACGAGCAGGCCATCAGCTACTTGTCACAGACCCGGCCCTTGAGCGACACACCGTGGAGTTTCACCCTGCTGACTCCGCTGGAAGACCTGCGTCGCCAGGCAATCAACCAGGGCATCCTGGTGGCCGTGGCCTTCGCCCTGGTGGCGTTCCTGCTGATCGCCTGGAACGAGCGGCGCAAGGTCATCGCCACCCGCCTCGCCGCCCGCGAAGCCTTGCAGGAAGCCAACAATCAGCTGGAACGTCGGATTACCGAACGCACCACCGACCTGCGGGCCAGCAACGAACGGCTCAAGGGCCAGATTCGCGAACGCCGGCAAGCCGAAGAGACCTTGCGTCGGGCCCAGGACGAATTGGTGCAGGCCGGGAAACTGGCGGCCATCGGCCAGATGTCCACCAGCATCGCCCATGAACTCAACCAACCGCTGGCCGCACTGCGCACCCTGTCGGGCAATACCGTGCGCTTCCTGGAGCGTGGCCAACTGGATGTCGCCAGCACCAACCTCAAGACCATCAACGAATTGATCGATCGCATGGGCCGGATCACCGCCAGCCTGCGCTCCTTTGCCCGGCGCGGGGACGACCAGGGCCAGGCCAGCCTCGGCAAGGCGGTCGAGGCCGCGCTGCAACTGTTGGGCGCCCGCCTCGAGAGCTCGCATATCCAGGTCCATGCCGCTTTCGAGGACGTTCAGGTGCAAATCGACCAGACGCGCCTGGAACAGATCCTGGTGAACCTGATCGGTAATGCCCTGGACGCCATGCAGACCCAACCCGAGCCGCGACTATGGCTTGAAGGTGAAACCAGCGACGGCAAATACCGCCTGCGGGTACGGGACAACGGCCACGGCATCGATCCAGAGACGCGCAAGCATCTGTTCGAACCCTTCTTCACCACCAAACCCGGCGAACAAGGCCTGGGGCTGGGCCTGACGCTCTCGGCGAGCCTGGCCGCCGCCACGGGCGGATACCTGGGCGTCGAGTACCCGGTTGAGGGCAGTGGAACCACGTTTGTCCTCAGTTTACCGTTGGTAAGCCTTTCACCTGCCGAGCCGCTATGAACAACGACCTGAGCGTACTGATCGTCGAAGACGACCCCCATGTCCTGCTGGGCTGCCAACAGGCCCTGACCCTGGAAGACATTCCCTGCATCGGCGTGGGCAGTGCCGAAGAGGCTCTGGAGCGGGTCGGCGATGACTTTGCCGGCATCGTCATCAGCGACATTCGCCTGCCGGGCATCGATGGCCTGGAGCTGCTGACCCGCCTCAAGGCACGGGACCGCAGCCTACCGGTGGTGCTGATCACCGGTCACGGCGACATCTCCATGGCCGTCGACGCCATGCAAAAAGGCGCTTATGACTTCATGGAGAAACCCTTCTCCCCAGAACGCCTGGTGGACGTCGCCCGCCGCGCCCTGGAGCAGCGCGGCCTGGCCCGGGAGGTTTCATCGCTGCGCCGGCAATTGGCCGAACGCGATTCACTGGAAGGCCGGATCATCGGTCGCTCGCCGGCCATGCAGCACCTGCGAGCGCTGATCGCCAACGTCGCCGACACCTCGGCCAACGTGCTGATCGAAGGCGAAACCGGCACCGGCAAGGAACTGGTCGCCCGTTGCCTGCATGACTTCAGCCGACGCCACGGCAAACAGTTCGTCGCGCTCAACTGCGGCGGCCTGCCGGAGAACCTGTTCGAAAGCGAGATTTTCGGCCATGAGGCCAATGCCTTTACCGGCGCCGGCAAACGCCGGATCGGCAAGATCGAGCACGCCGATGGTGGCACGCTGTTTCTCGATGAAGTGGAAAGCATGCCCCTGCCGTTGCAGATCAAACTGCTGCGGGTGTTGCAGGAACGCACCCTTGAACGCCTGGGTTCGAACCAGAGCGTGGCCGTGGATTGCCGGGTAATCGCCGCCACCAAGTCCGACCTGGACGAAATGGGCCGGGCCGGGCAGTTTCGCAGCGACTTGTATTACCGCCTCAACGTGGTGACCCTGGAGCTGCCACCCCTGC
The DNA here is from genome assembly GCF_059695895.1 of Pseudomonas sp. LBUM1664. NCBI lineage: Bacteria > Pseudomonadati > Pseudomonadota > Gammaproteobacteria > Pseudomonadales > Pseudomonadaceae > Pseudomonas > Pseudomonas sp. LBUM1664. Next base: position 4,938,064 of record NZ_CP166791.1, read on the forward strand.
GCGAACGGCGCGAAGACATCCTGCAGCTGTTCAAACATTTTCTTCAGCAGTCATCCCTGCGCTTCGACCGCACAGTGCCGGAGCTGGACAACCAGACCCTGTCGAACCTGATGAGCCATGACTGGCCGGGCAACGTGCGGGAACTACGCAACGTCGCCGAACGCTACGCCCTCGGCCTGCCGGCCTTCAAGAAGTCTGGCGCCAGCAGCGGCAGCCAGGGCCTGGCCTTCGCCGAAGCGGTGGAAGCCTTCGAGCGCAACTTGCTGGTGGACGCCTTGCAACGCAGCGGTGGCAACCTGACCCAGGCCAGCCTGGAGCTGGGCATGGCCAAGACCACACTGTTCGACAAAGTCAAAAAATATGGCCTGAGCCATTAGGCCAAGGCGGTGCTGGTCAGCGCCTGGGGAAAGGTCCACGGCTGATGCTACAGGCCGTGCAAGATCAGTAACCGACGGTGAACCGCGCCCGCGAAAACTGCGGCGTTTCCACTTCATCGATCATCGCAATGGCGTAATCGGCAAAGCTGATCCAGCTGCGCCCGGCGTCGTCGAACAGTAAGTGATCCTCGCCGATACGGAATTGACCGGTGCGCTCGGTTTCGACGAACTCCGCCGAGGGCGAGAGAAAAGTCCAGTCCAGCTCCTGTTCCTTGCGCAGCACATCCAGAAACAACGCACCGGCGCTGGCTTCGGCGAGGTATGCCTCTGGAAAGCCCTCGCTGTCGATCACACGGTTGTTGTCCGGCAGCAGTAACGAACCGGCCCCGCCCACCACCAACAACCGCTTGACCCCAGCCGCCTTCACCGCAGCGATGACCTTGTCGGCCGGCACCGTGGAGAAGTGGGCCGCGCTGATCACCACGTCGTGGCCGGTCACCGCCGCGGTCAACGCCTCGCTGTCCAACACGTCCAACTGCTTGCTGACCACCCCGGCCCTTTTGCCGATTTTTGCGGTATTGCGGGCAATGGCCGTGACGCTGTGACCGCGACGCAAAGCTTCTTTCAACAGTTGGCTGCCAGCACGACCGGTGGCGCCGATGATTGCGATTTTGCTCATGATGTTCTCCAGTGATTACACATAGATGCGATTGAAACTGTTGCTTGAAACAGACATGACAAGTCTTTGCGGTATGAACACCGTTGTGGCGAGGGAGCTTGCTCCCGCTCGGCTGCGAAGCAGTCGCAATACGGTTCATGCGGTGTGTCAGGGGCAATGGATGTTCTGGTTTTGGGGCCGCTGCGCAGCCCAGCGGGAGCAAGCTCCCTCGCCACAAAAGCGCTTCAACCGAGCCCCCTTCAGTCAGGCAGCCCCGTAGGTTTTCACCACTTCATCTCGCCTTTGGCAACCTTGGCACTGAGCTCCAGGGAGCTGTCTTCACCCAGGTTCGGATAGCGTTGCTTCATGGCGGCGATCAGCGCGGCGGAGTCCTTGGCGCGGGCGGTTTCCTCGTCAAAAGCCTTGATGTAACCGGCAGTGAATGTCACCGGGGCCAGGGTCCGGGCACTTTCACCCAGGTAATGGCCCGGGATCACCGTGCTCGGTTGCAGCTTTTCAATGCCCGCCAGGGTTGCCAGCCAGTCTTTATGGGACTGCGGCGTCTGGGTATCGGCCATCCAGACATGAATGTTCTCAGCCACCACCACACCGCCAACCACGGCCTTGATCGATGGAATCCACACGAAACTGCGGTCCGGCTGCGGGCCTTGAAGGCCGACTATCTGCAAGCGCTTGCCTTCCAGGGTCAGGCTGTCGCCCTTGAGTACCTGAGGCACGATGGTTTTGGCCGGTGCGTCAGCCTTCAAGATCGGCCCCCAATATTTCAGCTTGCCTTCTGCGGTTTGCTTGATGTGCTCGACGGTCGGCGCGGATGCCAGCACCTTGGCCTCAGGGAACGCAGCGGTCAGGGTTTGCAAACCAAAATAGTAGTCTGGATCGCCATGGCTGATGTAAATCGTGGTCAGTTGTTTGCCGCTGGCGCGAATTTTTTCCACAACCTGTTCGGCTTGGGACTTGCCGAACTGGGCGTCCACCAGAATCGCCTCTTTTTCGCCGCTGACCAATACCGAGGTCACCGGGAAAATTGCTGCCGCGCCAGGGTTGTAGACATCAAGGGTCAGGTCCGCGGCCCAGGCGTGGGCTGTGAAGGCCAGGGCGGTGGTCGCCAGCAGCAGGCGCTTGAGTGGGGTAAATACGGTCATGCTGTGCTCCGTTGTCCAAAAACCCGAAAGGGGATGAGACAGAGCTTAGTTACCTGGCTCGTTCCAAAAAATGCGATGCTGGAACATAGTTTGTTTCTGAAATCGGGCAAATCATGGATCGTCTACAAGCAATGCAGGTGTTCGTCACGGTAGTGGACCTGGGCAGCCAGTCGGCGGCGGCTGAACATTTGGACCTGTCGCGGCCGGTGGTGTCGCGGTATCTGGCGGAGCTCGAAGACTGGGTCGGTGCCCGGCTGATGCACCGCACCACCCGCAAGCTGAGCCTGACCGCCGCCGGTACGGAGACCCTGCCGCGCTGCCGGCAGATGCTGGAGCTGTCCGGCGATATGCAAGCAGCCGTCAGCACGCCGCACGACGCGCCACGGGGCATGCTGCGCATCAGCGCCAGCACCTCGTTCGGCCAGGCCCAATTGGCCGCCGCCATGGCCGAGTACGTCCGGCGATACCCCGGGGTAAGCGTTGACCTGCAGATGCTTGATCGCACCGTGAACCTGGTGGATGAGCGCATCGACCTGGCGATCCGTGTAAGCAACGATCTGGACCCTAACCTGATCGCCCGGCGCCTCACGGTCTGCCGCTCGGTGATCTGCGCCTCGCCCGATTACCTGCGCGAACACCCCGCACCGCTGCGGGTGGAGGACCTGAGCCGGCACAACTGCCTGACCCACTCCTACTTCGGCAAGAGCCTGTGGCATTTCGAGCAGGACGGCGAGCAGGTCTCGGTGCCGGTGCAGGGCAATATCAGCGCCAACGAGGCCAGCACCCTGCTGCGGGCGACCATTGCGGGCGCGGGCGTGGCGATGCTGCCCAGCTATCAGGCCGGCACCCACATCAAAAGCGGCGAACTGACCCGCCTGGTGGCCCACGCCGAACCGCGGCAAATGAACATGTACGCGGTGTATGCATCACGCAAGCACATGCCGTCGACGCTGCGCAGCATGCTGGATTTTCTGGTACTCAAATTCCCCGAGACGCCTGAGTGGGATGTGGGGCTGTAAACAATATCCCTGTGGGAGTTCTCTGTACGGCCTTAAGCCTTGCACCAGGATTTCACCAATAGCCCGCCCCAAGGCATACTTGCCACCCTCCGTATTCCAGAACCCAAAACCGCCCCATGCGTATCCACGTCAGCTTCATCGACCGCGTCGGCATCACCCAGGAAGTCCTGGCTTTGCTCGGTGGACGCAATCTCAATCTGGATGCGGTGGAGATGGTGCCGCCCAACGTCTACATCGACGCCCCGACCCTCAGCCCGCAGGTGCTGGACGAATTGCGCGAGGCGCTGTTCAGCGTGCGGGGCGTGCAGGCGGTCACCGTGGTAGACATCCTGCCGGGCCAGCGTCGGCACTTGCAGCTTGATGCCCTGCTCGCGGCCATGACCGACCCGGTACTGGCCCTGGACAGCGCCGGCAATATATTGCTGGCCAACCCGGCGCTGATTGCCCTGTACGGTCGTGAACCGGCTGGGCAAAGCGTGGCCGATCTGTTCAGTGACAAAGCGCTGCTGGAGGCCCTGCTGGAGAACGGTTTCCGCTTGCCGCTGCGGGAAATCACCCTCAACGGCCAGACCTTGCTGCTGGACGCCACACCCATCACCGACGCCGGTGCGTTGCTAACGCTCTACCCGCCGAACCGCATCGGCGAACGCCTGTCCGCGTTGCATCACGACCACGCCGAAGGTTTTGACGCGCTGCTGGGCGAATCCCCGGCGATTCGCACCCTCAAGGCCCGGGCCCAACGGGTGGCGACCCTGGATGCACCGTTGCTGATCCAAGGTGAAACCGGCACCGGCAAGGAACTGGTGGCCCGGGCTTGCCACGCCATCAGCGCCCGTCACGGCGCGCCGTTCCTGGCCCTGAACTGCGCCGCGCTGCCAGAGAACCTGGCGGAAAGCGAACTGTTCGGCTACGCCCCTGGCGCCTTCACCGGGGCGCAGCGGGGCGGCAAGCCGGGGCTGATGGAACTGGCGAACCAGGGCACGGTGTTTCTCGATGAAATCGGCGAGATGTCACCGTACCTGCAAGCCAAGCTGCTGCGCTTCTTGAACGACGGCAGCTTCCGCCGGGTCGGCGGCGACCGGGAAATCAAAGTCAACGTGCGGATCCTCAGCGCCACTCACCGCAACCTGGAAAAAATGGTCAGTGAAGGTTCGTTTCGCGAAGACCTGTTCTATCGCCTGAACGTGCTCAACGTCGAAGTCCCACCACTGCGTGAGCGCGGCCAGGACATCCTACTGCTGGCGCGCTATTTCATGCAGCAGGCCTGTGCGCAGATCCAACGCCCGGTCTGCCGCCTGGCCCCCGGCACCTACCCGGCGCTGCTGGGCAACCGCTGGCCGGGTAATGTGCGGCAATTGCAGAACGTGATCTTTCGCGCCGCCGCCATCTGCGAAAGCAGCCTGGTGGACATCGGCGACCTGGACATCGCCGGCACCTCCGTGGCGCGTCAGGGCGATGTAGAGGTCGAAAGCCTGGAGCAGGCCGTGGAAACCTTCGAGAAACACCTGCTCGAAAACCTCTACGTCAACTACCCATCCACCCGCCAACTCGCCAGCCGCCTGCAAACCTCCCACACCGCGATTGCCCATCGGTTGCGCAAGTATGGGATTCCCAACAAACCGTGAGCGCACAGGGGCCGGTGACGTGTTCGAAATTTAGCCAAAACCGACCTCCACCTGTACTGAAAGCGCTACAGCGGAATGATATCGCTACACTCATCGCTAACCTGCGCCGGGTAAGGCTTTGATCCCACAATGGTTTTATCCAGACCCAGCCCTGTAGCGATTTCGCTACAGAGCTGTCTTCTTGCACGCTCAGAAAACACAACAAACCATTGATATATAAGAGTTTATTAACATTGGCCGTATTCTTGCTATGGGTATAGCCATTCGGCCGGGCCATGTCCCGCGCCTTTTTTCGCGTCCACCAGACGAATCTGGCCCCAGGAGTTTCCATGAGCGAGTTGCGTTTCACTGAAGATCACGAATGGCTGCGCACCGAAGCCGACGGCAGCGTTACAGTCGGCATCACTGCGTTTGCCCAGAACGCCTTGGGCGATGTGGTCTATGTTCAGTTACCGGAACTGCAAAACTACGCCAAGGGTGCCGAAGCCTCTACCGTGGAATCGGTGAAAGCCGCCAGCGGTGTCTACATGCCACTGGACGGTGAAGTGCTCGAAGTGAACCCGGCCCTGGAAAGCAATCCAGAACTGGTCAACGAAGATCCGCTGGGCGACGGCTGGTTTTTCCGTTTCAACCCAGCCAACGCCGCCGACGTGGGCCAACTGCTGGACCAGGACGCCTACGACCGCCTGATCAAAGCCAACGCCCAAGCCTGAGGAGCGCAACATGACCGTTAATCTCGGCACCGCCAACGAATTCATCGCTCGCCACATCGGCCCGCGAGCCAGCGACGAGCAAGCCATGCTCGAGCGCCTGGGCTTCGGTTCCCTGGAAGCGTTGAGCGCCAGCGTCATTCCCGAAAGTATCAAGGGCACCAGCGTGCTGGACATGGGCGACGGCCAGAGTGAAGCCGATGCACTGGCCTCGATCAAGGCCATCGCCGCCAAGAACCAACTGTTCAAGACCTACATCGGCCAGGGCTACTACAACTGCCACACGCCGGCACCGATCCTGCGCAACCTGCTGGAAAACCCGGCCTGGTACACCGCCTACACGCCGTACCAGCCAGAAATCTCCCAGGGCCGTCTCGAAGCGCTGTTGAACTTCCAAACCCTGATCAGCGACCTCACCGGCCTGCCAATCGCCAACGCATCCTTGCTGGACGAAGCCACCGCCGCCGCCGAAGCCATGACTTTCTGCAAGCGCCTGAGCAAGAACAAGGGCAGCACTGCCTTCTTCGCCTCCCGCCATTGCCACCCGCAGACTCTCGACGTGTTGCGCACCCGTGCCGAGCCCCTGGGCATCGACGTGATCGTCGGCGACGAGCGCGAGCTGACCGACGTCAGCACCTTCTTCGGTGCGCTGCTGCAATACCCGGCCAGCAACGGTGACCTGTTCGACTACCGCGAACTGACCGAACGCTTGCACGCCGCCAACGCCTTGGTGGCGGTTGCCGCTGATCTGCTGGCCCTGACCCTGCTGACCCCGCCGGGCGAATTCGGCGCCGACGTGGCCATCGGCAGCGCCCAGCGCTTCGGCGTGCCACTGGGCTTCGGTGGCCCGCACGCGGCTTACTTCTCCACCAAGGATGCCTTCAAGCGCGACATGCCGGGCCGTCTGGTCGGTGTTTCCGTGGACCGTTTCGGCAAGCCGGCCCTGCGCCTGGCCATGCAGACCCGCGAGCAACACATCCGCCGCGAGAAAGCCACCAGCAACATCTGCACCGCTCAAGTGTTGCTGGCCAACATCGCCAGCATGTACGCCGTGTACCACGGCCCTAAAGGCCTGACGCAGATCGCCAATCGCATCCATTACCTGACCGCGATCCTTGCCAAGGGCCTCGCCGCGCTGGGCCTGAAGGCCGAGCAAGAGAGCTTCTTCGACACCCTGACCCTGCATACCGGCGCACAAACCGCCGCCCTGCACGTCAAGGCCCGCACCCAGCGCATCAACCTGCGTGTCGTGGACGCTGAGCGCCTGGGCCTGTCCCTAGACGAAACCACCTGCCAGGCCGACATCGAAACCCTGTGGAGCCTGTTGGCCGACGGTAAGGCCCTGCCGGACTTCGCCGCCCTGGCCGCCACCGTGCAAAGCCGCATCCCGGCCGAACTGGTGCGCCAGTCGGCGATCCTCAGCCACCCGGTGTTCAACCGCTACCACTCCGAGACCGAGCTGATGCGCTACCTGCGCAAGCTCGCCGACAAGGACCTGGCCCTGGATCGCACCATGATCCCGCTGGGCTCCTGCACCATGAAACTCAACGCCGCCAGCGAAATGATCCCGGTGACCTGGGCCGAATTCGGCGCCCTGCACCCGTTCGCCCCGGCCGAACAAAGCGCCGGCTACCAGCAACTGACCTCTGAGCTGGAAGCCATGCTGTGCGCCGCCACCGGTTACGACGCGGTGTCGCTGCAACCCAACGCCGGTTCCCAGGGTGAGTACGCAGGCCTGCTGGCGATCCGCGCGTATCACCAGAGCCGTGGCGAAGACCGCCGCGACATCTGCCTGATCCCTTCCTCGGCCCACGGCACCAACCCGGCCACCGCCAACATGGCCGGCATGCGCGTGGTGGTGACCGCCTGCGATGCCCGCGGCAACGTCGACATCGAAGACCTGCGGGCCAAGGCCATCGAACACCGCGAACACCTCGCGGCGTTGATGATTACCTACCCGTCCACCCACGGTGTGTTTGAAGAAGGCATCCGCGAAATCTGCGGCATCATTCATGACAACGGCGGCCAGGTGTACATCGACGGCGCCAACATGAACGCCATGGTCGGTCTCTGCGCCCCGGGTAAATTCGGCGGCGACGTGTCGCACCTGAACCTGCACAAGACTTTCTGCATCCCCCACGGCGGTGGTGGCCCGGGCGTCGGCCCAATCGGCGTCAAATCCCACCTGGCGCCGTTCCTGCCAGGCCACGCCAACATGGAACGCAAGGAAGGCGCGGTGTGCGCAGCGCCGTTCGGCAGCGCCAGCATCCTGCCGATCACCTGGATGTACATCCGCATGATGGGCGGCGCGGGCCTCAAGCGTGCCTCGCAACTGGCGATCCTCAACGCCAACTACATCGCCCGACGCCTGGAGGAGCACTACCCGGTGCTCTACTCCGGCAGCAACGGCCTGGTGGCCCACGAATGCATCCTCGACCTGCGCCCGCTCAAGGACAGCAGCGGCATCAGCGTCGATGACGTGGCCAAGCGACTGATCGACTTCGGCTTCCATGCCCCGACCATGTCGTTCCCGGTGGCCGGCACACTGATGATCGAGCCGACCGAAAGCGAATCCAAGGAAGAACTGGACCGTTTCTGCGACGCCATGATCTGTATTCGCGAAGAAATCCGCGCGGTGGAAAACGGCAGCCTGGACAAAGACGACAACCCACTGAAAAACGCCCCGCATACCGCGGCGGAAATCGTCGGCGAGTGGGCTCATCCCTACAGCCGCGAACAGGCGGTGTACCCAGTGGCGTCGTTGATCGAAGGCAAATACTGGCCACCGGTGGGCCGGGTCGACAACGTGTTCGGCGACCGCAACCTGGTCTGCGCCTGCCCGTCGATCGAAAGCTACGCTTGACCTGAGCGGAGGGCGGTCTGCCTGCCCTCCGAATCCCTTGTGGGAGCGAGCAGGCTCGCTCCCACAAGGATCTATGCCAGAACTTACACCGTCGATCCTCATAAAAAGAAACCGGAGAAACACCATGTCGTTAAGCGTGTTCGACCTGTTCAAGATCGGCATCGGCCCCTCCAGTTCCCACACGGTCGGCCCGATGCGTGCCGCTGCCCGTTTCGTCGAGGGGCTGCGCCGTGATGACCTGCTTGAAACCATCACCAGCGTCAAGGTCGAGCTCTACGGCTCGCTCGGCGCCACCGGCAAGGGCCACGGCAGTGACAAGGCCGTGCTGCTGGGCCTGGAAGGTGAACACCCGGACACCGTAGACACCGAAACAGTCAATGCCCGCCTGCAGGACATTCGCAGTAACGGACGCCTGAACCTGCTCGGCCAACACCCCATCGAATTCAACGAAAAACTGCACCTGGCGATGATTCGCAAGCCGCTGGCCTTTCATCCCAATGGCATGATCTTCCGCGCCTTCGATGCGGCGGGGCTACAAGTGCGCAGCCGCGAGTACTACTCGGTGGGTGGCGGTTTTGTCGTCGACGAAGACGCTGCCGGCGCTGACCGGATCGTCGAAGATGCAACGCCCCTGACCTTCCCGTTCAAAAGCGCCAAGGACCTGCTGGGCCACTGCACCACCTATGGCCTGTCCATCAGCCAGGTGATGCTGACCAACGAAAGCGCCTGGCGCCCTGAAGCCGAAACCCGCGCCGGCCTGCTGAAGATCTGGCAGGTGATGCAGGATTGCGTGGCGGCCGGGTGCCGCAACGAAGGCATTCTGCCGGGCGGGTTGAAGGTCAAACGACGGGCGGCGGAGCTGCATCGCCAGCTGTGCAATAACCCGGAAGCCGCACTGCGCGATCCACTGTCGGTACTGGACTGGGTCAACCTGTACGCCTTGGCGGTCAACGAAGAAAACGCCTACGGCGGGCGCGTCGTCACCGCCCCAACAAACGGTGCGGCGGGGATCATCCCGGCCGTGTTGCATTACTACATGCGCTTCATCCCCGGCGCCAACGAAGATGGCGTGGTGCGGTTCCTGCTGACCGCCGCCGCCATCGGCATCCTGTACAAGGAAAACGCATCCATCTCCGGCGCCGAGGTCGGTTGTCAGGGTGAGGTCGGCGTGGCCTGCTCCATGGCCGCCGGCGCCCTGTGCGAAGTATTGGGCGGTACGGTGCAACAAGTGGAAAACGCCGCCGAGATCGGCATGGAACACAACCTCGGCCTGACCTGCGACCCCATTGGGGGCCTGGTGCAGGTGCCGTGCATCGAACGCAACGCCATGGGCTCGGTAAAAGCCATCAACGCGGTGCGCATGGCCATGCGCGGCGACGGGCATCACTTCGTTTCCCTCGACAAAGTCATCCGCACCATGCGCCAGACTGGCGCCGACATGAAAAGCAAATACAAGGAGACCGCCCGCGGCGGTCTGGCGGTCAACATCATCGAATGCTGAGGCGCGCTGCTCGCCTCCCTTCTACATATTCCAGGAGCTGATATGTCCACCGAACAACTGCTGAAAACCCCGCTGCATGCCCTGCACCTCGAACTCGGCGCCCGCATGGTGCCATTCGCCGGCTACGACATGCCGGTACAATACCCACTGGGCGTGATGAAAGAACACCAGCACACCCGCGATCAGGCCGGGCTGTTCGACGTGTCCCACATGGGCCAGATCCGCCTGACCGGCGCAAGCGCCGCCAAAGCCCTGGAAACCCTGGTGCCGGTGGACATCATCGATCTGCCGGTGGGCATGCAGCGCTACGCCATGTTCACCCACGAGAACGGCGGCATCCTCGACGACCTGATGGTCGCCAACCTGGGTAACGACGAACTGTTCCTGGTGGTCAACGCGGCTTGCAAGGATCAGGACCTGGCCCACCTGCGTGCCCACATTGGCGAGCAGTGCAGCATCGAGCCGCTGTTCGAGGCCCGCGCCCTGCTCGCCCTGCAAGGCCCGGCCGCCGTCACCGTGCTCGCACGACTGGCGCCAGACGTGGCGAAGATGACCTTCATGCAGTTCCAACGCATCACGCTGTTGGGCGTGGACTGTTTTGTCAGCCGGTCGGGCTACACCGGTGAAGACGGTTTCGAAATATCCGTACCCGCCGCCGACGCCGAAAAACTCGCCCGCGCCCTGCTGGCCGAACCGCAAGTGGCCGCCATCGGCCTTGGCGCCCGTGACTCCCTGCGCCTGGAAGCCGGCCTGTGCCTCTACGGCCACGACATGAATACCGAAACCACACCCATCGAAGCCAGCCTGCTGTGGGCCATTTCCAAAGTGCGACGTGCCGATGGCGCCCGCGCCGGTGGTTTCCCTGGGGCTGAAATCGTGTTTACCCAGCAACAGAGCGGCGTGAAGCGAAAACGCGTCGGTCTGCTGCCCCAAGAACGCACACCGGTGCGCGAAGGCGCAGAGATCGTCAACGAAACGGGCGAAATTATTGGTGCAGTGTGCAGCGGTGGTTTCGGCCCGACCCTGGGCGGTCCGTTGGCGATGGGTTATCTCGACAGTGCATATGTCGCACTGGATACACCGGTCTGGGCCATTGTTCGTGGGAAAAAGGTGCCTTTGCTTGTAAGCAAAATGCCATTTGTTCCACAACGTTACTACCGTGGCTGATTGATTGCTTCTATACGTAACGCGGTTGCCTTATACGTGCACTAATGTGTAACGCAACCGCCATAAAAAGGTGCATCTTTTCGTCATTGAACTGCGCTTATAACGATTGAAAACAATTGAACTAGACTATCGAACAAGCCCAGGCCTGCGAGTGTGCAAATGCCGGTAAGGCTGAGCAAATACGGGCCCTCAGAGGGGGTTGTTTTTTTGTTCGTAGTTGGCGTAGAGTTTGATCACTGTGTTTGCATGGGTCGCTTGGAATCGTGACCTGGGCAGTAGCTTATGAAGTTTTGCTACATCCCGTTCGACGTCTCTTACTTTCCTGCAACCCAGCCCCAGTACTCTTTCATGCGAAAGAGGCTGTCATCAATTTAAGCGTCAAAGGAAATAAGAAAATGGCTGAGCGTCAGAGCGGTACCGTCAAGTGGTTCAACGACGAAAAAGGTTTTGGTTTTATCACTCCTGAAAGCGGTCCGGATCTGTTCGTGCATTTCCGCGCCATTCAGGGCAACGGCTTCAAGAGCCTGAAAGAAGGCCAGAAAGTCACTTTCGTCGCTGTGCAAGGCCAGAAAGGCATGCAGGCTGACGAGGTACAAGCCGAAGCCTAAGGCTTTCGCGAACTAAAAAGCCCCTGATTGATATCAGGGGCTTTTTTATGGGCGTAAATCCGTAAAATGGCTTTCTTTTTTCGTCCGAGGCCGTCATGCCGAAACACCTGCTTACCCCCCAGGGCGACTTTCCCCCCGCCGGTCTGGGCCGTCGCCTGGCCGCGATGTTTTATGACTTTCTGCTGTGCACGGCGCTGCTGATCGTCACCGGCGGCGTCTACAAGATGATTCAGATGGGGATCATCGGCGAAGAAAAAATGCGCGCCCTCACCGAAGCCGGAGCGCTGGACGGCGACCCGCTGCTGTCCACCGTGCTGTTTTTTGTCCTGTTCGGCTTCTTCGCCAAGTTCTGGACCCACAACGGCCAGACCCTGGGCATGCAGGTGTGGTGCATCCGCGTACAGAACGCCGATGGCACCGCCATCAGCCTGTGGCAGGCGCTGTTGCGGTTTGTGGTATCGATTGCGTCATTGCTGCTGGTGGGGCTGGGCTTCATCTGGGCCCTGTTCGACAAGCGCAAGCGCAGCTGGCATGACATCTACTCAGATACGCAGCTGGTGCGGATTCCCAAGAAAGGGAAATAAGCTGCAAGCTTGGGGCTTGCAGCTTGAAGCTGCCTCTCAAGCATTCCCCGCCAGCTTCATCCGCGCTGCCTGGGTGAAGTCCAGCATGCGCTTGAGCGGGCGAATGGCCTGGGGGATCAGCGCCGGGTCGACGAATATCTCGTTGGCACCTTCCTGCAGGCTCTTGAGCGTGCGCTCCAGGGTGTTCATCGCCATCCAGGGGCAGTGAGCGCAACTGCGGCAAGCCGCGCCGTTGCCGGCGGTAGGGGCTTCGATAAAGACCTTGTCCGGGCAGAGCTGCTGCATCTTGTAGAAAATGCCGCGGTCGGTGGCAACGATCAGCGTCTTGTTCGGCAGGCTTTGGGCGGCGGCAATCAATTGGCTGGTGGAGCCCACGGCGTCCGCCAGTTCAATGACCGAGGTCGGCGACTCCGGGTGCACCAGGATCGCGGCGTCCGGGTACAGCGCCTTCATGTCCTCCAACTGCTTGGACTTGAACTCTTCGTGGACGATACAGGCACCGTCCCACAACAGCATGTCAGCGCCGGTCTTGCGCTGGATGTATGTGCCCAAATGCTTGTCCGGGGCCCAGATGATGGTCTCGCCGTTGTCCATCAGGCTCTCGACGATTTCCAGCGCACAGCTGGACGTCACCACCCAATCGGCCCGGGCTTTGACCGCCGCCGAGGTGTTGGCGTACACCACCACGGTGCGCTCCGGATGCTGGTCGCAGAACGCCGAGAACTCGTCCACCGGGCAACCCAGGTCCAGGGAGCAAGTGGCCTCCAGGGTTGGCATCAATATGCGCTTTTCGGGGTTGAGGATCTTGGCGGTCTCGCCCATGAACTTGACCCCGGCCACCACCACGGTCTTGGCCGGATGGGCGTTGCCAAAGCGGGCCATTTCCAGGGAGTCGGACACGCAGCCCCCGGTCTCTTCGGCCAGGGCCTGGATGATCGGGTCACAATAGAAGTGCGCAACCAGCACCGCGTCCTGAGCCTTGAGCTCGGCAGCGATGGCAGCGCGGTACCAGGCCTCTTGCTCGGCGGTCAGCGGCTTGGGCTGCTTGGCGTCGAGGTGGGCCTGGACCAGAAGGCGTTCGGAAATTTGCGTCATGTTCGCAAGACCTGCAGGCGCGTCTAGCGCGAAAGTCGAGTATACACCCGGCTCCGGACCACTCGGGTACCGCCGGGAAAGTGGGTATCAATCAGGCACGGGACAGCGTGAAGCCGGCAAGGCTACAGAATAACCCGCCGATGCAAAAGATCATTCTGACCTGTGCCCGGCCACAGAAACGCACGCGCTCCACTGTGGCGAGGGAGCTTGCTCTCGCTGGGCTGCGTAGGCGCTGTCGAGTGCAACGAGACTGCGATCTTTATCCGCCCAATTGAGTCCAGAGCGAAAGATCAAAAGATCGCAGCTTTCGGCAGCTCTTACAGGACGCGCCCCAGCGGGAGCAAGCTCCCTCGCCACAAAAGCGCCCTTTGCCACGGTGGGTGCCCACCCGTCACCAACCTGACTGAAATGTAATCACCCGCCCTTCCCGCCTGTGTCATCTTCTTTTCAAACCTGCAAATCGACTGACGGATTTCAAACGGCATGCAATCAAATACTTCCCGGAGAACCTTCGTAAAAGGCCTGACCGCCGGCGGCATCCTGGGTGGCCTGGGGTTGTGGCGAGCGCCCGTCTGGGCAGTCACCAGTCCAGGCCAGCCCAACGTGCTGACGGGCACCGAATTCGATTTGTTCATCGGCGAAAGCCCGGTCAACTTTACCGGCACCCCACGCACCGCCCAGACCATCAACGGTGGCATTCCCGGCCCGTTGCTGCGCTGGCGCGAAGGCGACACCGTGACCCTGCGGGTGCGCAATCGCTTGAAGGACACCACCTCCATCCATTGGCACGGCATTTTGCTGCCGGCCAACATGGACGGTGTACCGGGGCTGAGTTTCAAAGGCATCGAGCCCGACGGCATGTATGTCTATCAGTTCAAGGTCCGGCAGAACGGCACTTACTGGTACCACAGCCATTCCGGTTTCCAGGAACAGTCCGGGGTCTATGGCCCGCTGGTGATCGACGCCAAGGACCCCGAGCCGTTCCAGTACGAACGGGACTATGTGGTGATGCTCACCGACTGGACCGACGAAGACCCCGGCGACATCATCCGCAAGCTCAAGAAACAGTCGGATTACTACAACTACAACAAGCGCACCGTCGGCGACTTTATCGACGATGTGAGCAAGAACGGCTGGGCCGCCACCGTGGCGGATCGCAAGATGTGGGCCGAAATGAAGATGAATCCCACGGACCTGGCCGACGTCAGCGGCGCCACCTACACCTATCTCATGAACGGCCAGGCGCCGGACATGAACTGGACCGGCCTGTTCAAACCCGGCGAACGGCTTCGCCTACGCTTGATCAACGGTTCGTCCATGACCTACTTCGATGTACGCATTCCGGGCCTGAAAATGACCGTGGTGGCGTCCGACGGGCAGTACGTCAAACCGGTGAGCGTCGATGAATTGCGGATCGCCGTGGCCGAAACCTACGACGTCATCGTCGAGCCAACCGCAGAGGCCTACACCTTGTTCGCCCAGTCGATGGACCGCACCGGGTACGCCCGCGGCACCCTCGCCGCCCGGGCAGGTCTTGCAGCACCGGTGCCTGCGCTGGACCCTCGACCGCGGCTCAGCATGGATGACATGGGCATGGGCGACATGGCCGGTATGGACCACGGTTCCATGCAAGGCATGGGCAACATGCAGTCCCATCCGGACACAGAGAAAGACAACCCGCTGGTGGACATGCAGGCCATGAGCGTCAAGCCCAAGCTCGACGACCCAGGCATTGGCCTGCGCAACAACGGTCGCAAGGTCCTGACCTATTCGGACCTGCGCAGTACCTTCCCCGACCCGGACGGCCGCGAACCGGGGCGAACCATCGAATTGCACCTGACCGGGCACATGGAGAAATTCGCCTGGTCGTTCAGCGGCGTGAAGTTCTCCGACGCCGCGCCGCTGCTGCTCAAGTACGGCGAACGCCTGCGCGTCGTGCTGATCAACGACACCATGATGACTCATCCGATTCACCTGCACGGCATGTGGAGCGACCTGGAGGACGAGAACGGCCAGTTCATGGTGCGCAAACACACCATCGACGTACCGCCAGGCTCTCGCCGCAGCTACCGGGTCACCGCCGATGCCCTCGGGCGTTGGGCGTATCACTGCCATCTGCTGTTTCACATGGAGATGGGGATGTTCCGTGAAGTTCGGGTGCAGGAATGAGGAGCCGACCATGACCACTGTTTTTCAATACCCCATGGTGCTTATTGCCAGCCTGACCCTCGGCGCCACCGCCTCGGCCTGGTCGGCGAGCAACGATATGCAAGGCATGGATCACAGCCAGATGCCGGGGATGGACCATGACCAGATGCAAGGCATGGACTCGATGCAGGGCATGGAACCGATGCAGTCGGCACCGACCACCAGCCGCACGCCGATCCCCGAACTGACCGACGCCGACCGCGCTGCCGTCTACGACGATCATGGCGGACACGCAGTGCATGACAGCGCGATCAATTCGTTCTTCCTCATCGATCAACTGGAATGGCAGGACGCCGATGCCGGCAGTGCCCTGAGCTGGGACGCCTCGGGTTGGATCGGCGGCGATATCGACCGTTTGTGGCTGCGCTCCGAAGGTGAGCGCCTCAATGGCAAGACCGAAGAAGCGGAACTCCAGGCCCTGTGGGGCCACGCCATCAGTCCTTGGTGGGACGTAGTGGCCGGCGTGCGCCAGGACTTCAAGCCAGGCGACCCGCAAACCTGGGCCGCCTTCGGTGTGCAAGGCATGGCGCTCTACAACTTCGAAGCCGAGGCCACCGCGTTCATTGGTGAGGGCGGCCAAAGCGCGGCGCGCCTGAAAGGTGACTACGACATTCTGCTGACCAATAGATTGATCCTGCAGCCCACCGCCGAGGTCAACTTTTATGGCAAGAACGATCCCGCCCGCGGCGTCGGCTCGGGGCTATCGGACACCGAACTCGGCGTGCGGCTGCGTTATGAAGTCCGCCGTGAATTCGCTCCGTATATCGGTGTGACCTGGAACCGTGTCTACGGCAATACCGCCGACTACGCCCGTGAAGAAGACGAAGACCGCAGCGAAGCGCGCCTGGTATTGGGCCTGCGCATGTGGTTCTGACCCGCTGATCTGTTCCACTGAAAACTAAAAAAACGAGTTGTAGGAGTCCTTGCATGTCATTACTCAAAACCGCTGTTGTTGCTGTCACGCTGTCCGCCGGCCTGTTGCTCAGTGGCTTGGCCCAGGCCCATCCGAAACTGCTGTCCTCCACCCCCGCCGAAGGCGCAGACGGGGCGGCACCGGCGAAAATCGAACTGCATTTTTCGGAGAACCTGATGACCAAGTTTTCCGGCGCCAAGCTGATGATGACTGAAATGCCCGGCATGGCGGCCCATCCGCCGATGCCCATGCCGGCCAAGGTGTCCGGCAGCGATGACCCCAAGACCATGGTCATCATCCCCAACACCCCGCTCACCGCAGGCACCTACCAGGTGCAGTGGCGCGCGGTGTCATCCGACACTCACCCGATCACCGGCAACGTCACGTTCAAGGTGAACGTGATTCGATGAGCGAGGCCATCAACATCGCTCTGCGCTTCGCCCTGTACCTGGATTTGATGTTGCTGTTCGGCCTGGCCGCTTTTGGTCTCTATAGCCTGCGTGGCAAAGAGCGGATGTCGGGGGCGGTGTTGAATTTCACGTCGTTGCTGCTGACGACGACCGTGCTCGGCGTGCTGCTGTCCGTGCTCGCCATGGTGGGCATGGCCCGTGCCATGAGCGGTATTGCGGATTGGGCCGAGCTGTGGCCGCACATTGAAATGATGGTGTTCGAGACCGACGTGGGTTGGAGCTGGAACCTGCGGATCGCGGCGCTTGTGCTGGCCGGTTTCGCGGTGACGCTCAATAAACGTTGGCCGACCGCCAGCTTGGCACTGGTCCTGCTTGGCGGCGCCGTGGCTTTGGCGACGCTGGCTTGGGCAGGGCACGGCGCCATGGATCAAGGTGAGCGCCGCACCTGGCACTTCATCACCGACTTTTTGCATTTGTGGGCAGCGGGTGGCTGGCTCGGCGCCTTGGCCGCGTTTGCCCTACTGCTGCGCCAGGCCGAACCTCGGCAGCCGGTACTGGCGCGGACGCTGACCGGGTTTGAAACCGCCGGGGCAGTGATCGTGTTGGTGATCGGCGTGACGGGGGTGGTGAATTATCTGTTCATTGTCGGCCCGAATGTCGAAGGGCTGCTGGACAGCACCTATGGTCAGTTGCTGGCGCTTAAACTCGCCTTGTTCGCAGCGATGTTGGTGTTCGCCGCGCTAAACCGTTTTCATCTGAGCCCACTGCTGGAACAGGCCCGGCAGACCGGGGAGCACAGCGTCGCGGTGAATGCCTTGCGGCGCAGCATGATTCTGGAATTGTGCACAGCCGTCCTGATACTGGGGTTGGTGGCATGGCTGGGGACGTTGAGCCCGGCAATGGAGTAGCAGCGATTTATCCCCGCCGTGTAGAGCAAATCCTGTGGGAGCAAGGCTTGCCCGCGATGAACGATAACGCGGTTCAGCTGTTAGACCGCGGCGCGGCCATCGCGAGCAAGCCTTGCTCCCACAGCGGGGATAAATTCCCTCGCCACAAGAGCACCGAACCTTCATTGATCGGGCGCCATATTTAATTTTTCAATACCCCCCGCCAGTTTTCAGTTTGCCCCCGGCAATCGACCCCAGCCTAAATGGCACTTTATCCAGCCAAGGCTTTGTTATGGAAAACGTTCGAACTTCAAGCACCCACGCCGTCTGGCTGATGGTCAGTGTGGTGCTGGTGGCGCTGAACCTGCGGCCTTCGATGGCAGCGGTCGGGCCATTGCTGTCGGCCATTCGCGGCGAAGTGCCCTTGAGCTTCAGTACCGCTTCGCTGCTGACCATGTTGCCGGTCATGGCGATGGGCCTGGCGATGTTCCTCGGGATGCGCATCGCCCTGCGCATCGGCGAACATCGCACCATCGTCCTGTCGCTGTTGATCATCGGTATTGCCACGGCGTCGCGCCTGTACCTGGACAGTGCCGCGCAGCTGATCGCCAGTGCGGTGGTGGCCGGGGTCGGCATCGCCCTGATCCAGGCCGTGATGCCGGCACTGATCAAGTCGCGCTTCGCCGACAACGTCTCCCTGTTCATGGGGTTGTACGTCACTTCCATCATGGGCGGGGCGGCGATTGCCGCGTCGTTTTCCCCCTTCGTCCTGACGCAGACCGGCAGCTGGCGCATCGGCCTGGCGATCTGGGCATTGCTCGCGCTGATCGCCCTGGGGTTCTGGTACGCCCAGCGCGCGGTTGTCACGCCCCTGCCCGATGCCCCGACCCGCCACCAGGAATCATTCTTCGCCAATGGCCGGGCCTGGCTGCTGGCAATTTTCTTCGGCCTGGGCACCGCCTCCTACACCTGCGTGCTGGCCTGGCTGGCGCCGTACTACGTGGAAAAAGGCTGGAGCGAACAGCACGCCGGCCTGCTGTTGGGCTTCCTCACGGCGATGGAAGTGTTGTCCGGCCTCGTCACCCCGGCGATTGCCAACCGCAGCCAGGATAAACGCCTGGTGTTGGCGGTCCTGCTGGCGTTGATCATGGGCGGTTTCTGCGGCCTGATCCTCAGCCCGGAACGCTTCAGCCTGTTGTGGCCCTGCCTGCTGGGGCTGGGTATCGGCGGCCTGTTCCCAATGAGCCTGATCGTGTCCCTCGACCACCTGGACAACCCGCGCCGGGCCGGTGGCCTGACGGCGTTCGTGCAAGGCATCGGTTACCTGATCGCCGGGCTCTCGCCGTTGATTGCCGGGATGATCCGCGATCAGTTGGGCAGCTTCGAATGGGCCTGGTGGTCACTCACGGCGGTCATGGCACTGATGATCGTGATGGTGTTGCGCTTCAATCCCAAGCAATACGCGCGGCATATCAGCTAGTCACCGAGGTCGGTCCCACTCGCATGTACTCAATCACAGGAATAAAGCCTCGATGAAATCCGTCGGTTTTGCAGCCGCTCACTGGGGCATGCTCATCTGGGCAATGCTGATCGCCTCGTCGTTTTTTGCAGCGGCACAGGTCAGTCAGTCGATTGATCCGATCTTGCTCACGGGCTTGCGGCTGCTGTTTTCCGCACTGATGTTCCTGCCGTTGCTGCTACTGAAAAACACCTCGCCCAACTCCACCAGAGGCCTGCTGGCCCATGCCGTGCTCGGCCTGCTGCTGGCGACTTACTTTGGTTCGTTATTCGAAGCATTGCGCTACACCTCGGCGGTCAATACCGCGACGCTGTACACGCTGGTGCCGTTGATGACCTTGTTTTTCGAAGCGTTCCTGTTGCCCAGTCCAAGCCTCAAAACCCGCTTGCTGCCCATGCTGATCGCGGCAATCGGCGCTGTGTTGCTGACCCTCAAAGGCTCGGCCCCGGGGCAATTGCCCACGCTCTATCCCGTGCTGGTCTTCGGTGCCGGTTGCCTGGCGATGGCGGTGTATTCACCCCTCAGCCAACGGTTCAAAGCCACGGCACTGAAGGGCCGGGACCCGGTGGCGATGACGTTCTGGAACATGTTGTTCGGTTCACTGTTTCTGCTGGTGTTCTGCCTGTTCAGCGGCGGCTGGCGCAGCGGCCTGCAGCTGTCGACGCTGGATATCGGCTGGCTGGTATACCTGGCACTGTTCGGTACCCTCGCCACTTTCTGGCTTCTGCACCGGGCAATCGGGGTGATCGCGCCATCCACGGTGATTTCTTATGTTTACCTCAACACCCTGTTCGTAACGGTACTCCACTGGTTCTGGCTCAGGCAGCAACCGATGATGATCGAGATCATCGGCGCCGCGCTGGTGGGTGTCGGCATGCTGGCACTGGTGATCAGCAGCCGTAGCACCAGGACCGTTACGGCCTGAGGTCGATCAGTACGTCGATGCTGGGCGAGGCGAAACCGGGCTCCAGCGCTCCAGCTCCCGCTCAAGGAAAGCCGCCACCGCCAATAGCCGTTCTTCCTGCCAATGAGGCCCGACAATCTGAATGCCGATGGGCATCCCGGTCGACGGGTCGAACCCGGCGCGAATAACCACCGCCGGTGAGCCGCTGAGGCTGAACGGGAACACGAAGGCATACTGGCCCCGATCCTTCAGGGACTCCCCATGATGGAACGCGACGTCCGGGAATACCGGGCAGATAAACAGATCGTGCTGCTTGAAGAACTTCGCCAACTGATAGCGAAACGTATCGATCATGATCCAGTCGCGCTTGACCTCATCCACGCTCAGCTCCACCGCCTCGCTCATGTCCAGCAACTGGGTAATGGCCGGCGTATAGCAGCGCTTGTTCATGGACTCGAACAACTTCCGCCAACCGCGCCCAGCATCGGCCCCCGTGATGAAGACCCGCCACAGCACATCGCAGGCTTCGTCGAGCATCGGCGGCGCTTGCGTGCTCACCTGCGCCACCACTGGGCTCAGGCACCGTTCAACCTGTTGCAATACCTGGCTCACAGCCTCACTAACCGGGGTCCGGCTCGACTCCGAGAACAGCGCGACCCGCAGGCTGGCCAGCGGCTCGCTGTCGACAAACGGCACATCGACGGTGTCCGGGTCATGCCCATCGGCACCGCTGATCAACTGCCCGAGCAGCGCCAGATCATCGACATAACGCCCCATCACGCCAAAAGCTGAGGTCATATGAAACAGCCCGGAGCGGTCATTGGGAAACTGGCCGGTCAACGGCACTCGTCCCTGGGTCAGTTTCAGGCCGCAGATACCATTGAAATGCGCCGGTATCCGTACACTGCCGCAGGCATCGGAAGCCAGGCCGGCCGGCGAGCACCCAGCAGCAATCGCCGCCGCTTCACCGCCACTGCTGCCACCGGCCGAGCGTTGCAAATCGTGGGGGTTGAGGGTGCGACCGTAGATCAGGTTCTCGGTTTCAAAGGCCATGCACAGTTCAGGCACATTGCTGATACCCAGAATGATCGCACCGGCCTGCCGAAGTCGGGCAACGGCCGTCGCGTCTTCCTGGCTGACCTCGCCCAACAGTTCCCCCAACCCGCGGGACATCTTGAACCCACGAACATGGAGGACGTCCTTGATGGTGAGGGGAATACCGTGCAGCGGACCACTGAACTGGCCAACACGCGCCATCTCGTCAGCCTCGCGGGCCTGGCGCCTTAGATCGTCCACAGGCGCCAGTTGGATCAGTGCGTTGATGTGCCGGTTACGCTCGGCGATGCGCTGCAGGTAGAACTCCAGCAGTGTGACGCTGGTCAGCATGCCACGTCGAAGCAGACCGGCCATTTCCCGAAGGGTCAGGGTGTCGGGATTGAACATGCTCACGAGGCCTCCTTGCTGCGCAACCACTTGTTGGGCAACAGATACATATTGCGCACTACCAGGGAAAACGCCTTGATCGCCAGCGCAGGACGCCGGTCAATGGCATCCAGGGCCTCCTCAATCATCGTCAGGACATGGCGCAACGCTTCGGGGGTGATGTTCAGCGGCGGATAGAAACGCAGCACCGGGCGATCGGCCTTTTCATTCATCGAATGCCCGGCGTGGACGCCACGCTTGCCCAGTTCCATGCTCATCAAGGCTTCATAGACCGAGCCGCGCAGGCGCAGCCCTGTCATCAGGCCCACGCCCGGCACGTCCTCGACGATACGCGGATAACGCAGGGCCAGCCGTTGCAGGCCATGGCGCAGCAAGCCGCCGTTGACCCGCGACAGTTCCACCAGGTTGTGCTGCTCGATGTAATCGATGGCCGCGAGCGCCGAAGCGCACGCTACCGGGTGCCCGCCATTGGTTCGCGAGTCCGGCTCGATTTCGCTGAGCGGGAACTGGGTGGCCAGTCGCTGGCTGTACATGGCGCAGGCAAACGAGGTGTAACCGCCGGTCAGCCCCTTGGAGAGGATCATGATGTCGGGCACCACGTCGTCATATTGCACGGCGAACCATTTGCCGCAGCGACCGAAACCGGTCTGGATTTCATCCGCCACCAACAGCGTGCCGGTGGCATCGCACAACGCCCGAATGTTGGCCATGTAGCCCACCGCAGGCACCTGCAAATGGGCACCGCCCAAAATCGGCTCGACGTACACCGCACACACGCCCTCGCCCACGGCCTTTTGCAGCGCAGCGAAATCGCCGTAGGGCACGCAGGTCACTTCGGGAGGATCGATACCGTAGCTGCCATGGTTCTGTTGCTGGCCAAGGATGCTCATCGCCGCCAGGGTCTTGCCGTGGTAGGAGCCACTCATCACCACGATCCCGCGCCGCTGCGGCTGGATCCGCAGCGCATAGCGCAGGCTCTGCTCGACGGCCTCGGCGCCCGACACCATAAATTGCACATCGCCCCAGTCCCCTGGCACCAACTGGCACAGACGCTCGGACAGTTTGTCCTGAAGCGGGTGGTGCCGGCCTTCCGGCACCCAGGCCATCTGAATCAATTGCGCCTGCACCCGCTCGAGCACCGTCGGGTTGCGGTGCCCGACGATAAACACCCCATAGCTGCACGCGCAGTCGATGAAGCGCTTTCCGGTGTGGTCGGTGACATGGATGCCATCGGCCTGTTGCTCGACGCTGGTCTTGCCCAGGCGATACAGTTTGGCCGCCGACGCGCTCCAGTGCCGCTGGCAGTCATCCAGCAGTTGTTCATGCGGCCTGAGTAAGGACATGGCTCAAGGTCTCCTTGATGAGGTGGGCAGCACGTTGAATCTGTTCGGGGCGGGCAGTGATCGGGCAGCGAAAAATCAATTCGCGGCCACGGGGAGCGCTGACATAGACGCCTTGCTGGTAAAGCGCTTCGCAGAGCACGGCCGGTTGCAGGTCATCGGCCAGCGGCAGGCTAACCCAGGCCCCCACGGCCACCGCACCGAATGGAGCAAGGGTTTGCGCCAGTCGCTGGCCGTTTTCATGGCATTGCCGGGGCGAATCGTGAGCCTGCACATAATCCAGAGCGGCCAGGGCCGCCACGCAAGCCATCGGATTGCCGGCCGTGGTGCTGCCGTGTTTGGCCGGGCTGCTGCGCCCATAAACCTGCCAGGCCATGCGCTCACTGCAGGTATAGGTGCCGATGGGAATCGCACTGCCGCTCAGGGGGCCACCGAGTACGACAATGTCCGGGACGGGGCGATAACGCTGAAAACCGAACAGCGAACCCAGGCTACCGAGGCAGCTGTGGGTGTCCACCGCGATGACCGGCACCGACGCCTGTGCCGCGCGGGCATGCAACTGCTCGATCAACGCAGGTTCAAGCAGTTTCAGTCGGCCGTTTGCATCGGTGCGGGTATTGCTGTGGCACACCGCAAAACAATCACTCCAATCCACCGTATCCAGGTCAGGGAGATGACGAATCGCCGCCCGCCTGAACCCCAGAAAACTCTGGACACCCAGATCGCCTGGCGCGGCATTGAGACAACGTCCGTAAGTCAGCGATCCGTAATCGCCACCCTGGATAAACACGATGGTGTTGCCCTTGGGCTTGAGCCCCTTGCACAACTTCAAGGCACCCTCAAACGCCTCGTCGCCGGAGCTGCACACATAAGAGCTGGCCAGCGGCGCGGGCAGCAGCTCGGCCAGGCGTCGGCACAAGGCAATCAACGGTTCGGACATCAGTACCCGGTTGGACAAACCCATGATGTCCGCCTGGCGGCTGACCGCCTCGATCACTGACGGCACCTGGAAGCCGAACCCGCCGGTCAGGTCGATGATCTGTCGGCCATCGCCGTCGAGGTAGGTCTCGTACTGCCCGCTGATAATTTGTTTGTTGTTTTTCATGAGGAGTCTCAGCGATAGCTCAAGGCGTTGAAGATGCGCCGACGCTCGTCAACGATGGTTTCACGACCGTGCATGACCCGACGGTTATCGATCATCACCACGTCGTGGTCACGCCAGCCAACCGGGCAGGTGTACTGGGCGGACACCTTCTCGATCTCGGCCAGGAACCCGGCCGGAATCGGCTGTCCGGCCACCGTATCGATCAACGGCGCCTCGTAGTTAAAGGATGGCCCCAGGATGCTGTTGGCAAAGGCCGGACGCTGGCTGAAAGCGGATGTCAGGATCGCCGGGGTGCTGAAGGCGTAGTGAATCGAATCATCGACCGGGTTGAAGGAAATCAGGGTCTGCGGGTCATTCCCGATGATTTGCAGCAGGTCCTCGATGTCGACGGCCGCGGGGTCCGACAAGGTCGGCGAGTAGTGACAGACCAGGCGGCGCCACTTTTCGCCCGCCACGGTACGGCTGTAGCGAATAGGGTTTTCTTCAAAGAAGGTGCGGCAGCCTGGAGAGAGTTTCGCCAGCACCTTCTCGCCATCACACAAGGTGGTCTGCGACCCCTTGCGCGGTGCTTCCTGGCAATAGAACCAGGTCATGTCCGGCCAGAACGGCGAGTTGCCATTCTCGCAATGCAGGCCGACCGCCTGCCGCCCTGCGTCAACCAACTGTGCAGCGCCACCGACCATGATACGGGCCGGATCCAGGCTCAGCCGCGAACTGTTTTGCTTCACATAGGCGCTGAAATCCTCGGCGCTGTGAATACAGTTACGAAACAGCACGACACCGTAATGCCCCAGCAGCTCGTACAGCTCAGCCTTGCCCAGGCTGGCGAAGTGATGCGCCTCGACGATGGATACGTCCGGGTTTTCACAGTGAAAGGCAGGTGTGCTCATTGGATGCATTCCTTTGCAGAGTGGAAAAAGCAGTGGCGATATCGGCGCGTTTCGGCCGACCGGTGACGGTATAAAGCTGCTCGATCAAGGGGTCGTCCTGGGTCAACAACCAAAGTCTGCTCGGTCGTTCGATATCGGAGAAGCGTTCGGCCGACCAGGCGACCAGTTCATCTCGCGCCGGTGTCGACTCGACACACAGCAACGCCACCAGACCGTGGTGCTCATCGAAAAACACGGCGGCGTCGTTTACGCCCGGGTATTTGCGATACTCCAGCTCGACCTGTTCCGGGCTGACGTTGCGGCCATTGGGCAGGCAGATCACGTTCTTCTTGCGCCCGTGCACGTAGAGGTAGCCATCGGCATCCAGCATCCCCAGGTCTCCGGTGTCCATCCATCCGTCATCGGACATGGAGCAGGCGCTGGGGTCCGTCCCCGAGTAGCCGCTGAACAGTGAGCTGCTCTTGACCTCGATGGTCTGGTCGGCGCCGATACGCACCTGGACATGGGGTAACGGTTTGCCGACGCTGCCCAGGCGCTGCTGTTCGAAGGTATTCATGCTGACCACCGAAGCGTTCTCGGATAGCCCGTAGCCCTGGAACACCTCAATGCCCTGCTCAGCCAGACCGCGCAGGACATCGATACTGACCGCCGCGCCGCCGCAGGTGATGTGCGCGCCCGATTTCAGGTAGCGCGCCAGCCGCTCGCCCTGCTCCCCCCCTTCGCTCAATTGCCCCAGGAAGCGATTGACCATGACCGGAGGCACCGTCAGGGCCGTTGGCTGGACTTGCAAGATCCAATCGACCAGGCGCTGCGGTGACGCCCCCGGCTCGCCGAGCAACGCTTCGCCCGACGGCAGAAAATGCACGGTCCCGCCAGCCAGCAACGGCAGGTACGCAGCGGTCACCTGTTCGAGCAGCAAACTCAAGGGTACCAGCGACAGGTAACGACGATGAGCATCGGCTGGCATGCGTTGGCGCAGCGATGCCAGCACCGCACCGACCGCCTGGATACTCAGGCGCACACCTTTTGGCCGGCTAGTGGTGCCCGAGGTGTGAATGATTTTACAGATCCAGTCACCGTCACCCTCCGGCGTTTGCAGCAAAGGCTGCTCGATCACCGGTTCGCTGATGCGTCGCAGGCGACTGTCGGGGAAATTCAGCTTCCAGCGCTGCGCCAACGTTCGCTGCCCAGCGGCATCCACCAAAAACCCGTCGCAACGCTCGGCCAAGTGTTCGGCCTGGGATTGGCTGAACGCCAGTGGCAACGGCAACGCGGTAATCCCGGCGAACAGGCACGCCAGGTCGGCCACCAACCAGTCACTGCTGTTACGCGTCGCAATCCCCAGCACCACATGATCGCCATCGGCCCTGCTGGGGAAACGCCGCTGCAATTCAGCCGCCAGATTAAGCGACCGATGTTCCAGCTCGCCGTAGGTCAATTCCATAGGCTCGTTGCCCGATGCCGACCAGTCCACCGCACAGACGGCTTGGCGATTGGCCTGCAACGCTTGTTGCAATTGATTGATGAACCCGTCGCTCATGGCTGCGCCCTCGCCAGAGAATCGCTGGGCAGTTGAGTGAATGAGGTATTGAGGGTCATGGCTGCGAAACGCGAGCGCTGCGGGTCCACCCGGATGAAACCGGTCACCGGCAACTTGGAGTAGTAGGTCCCCCAATTCTTGCCACCATCGTCGGTCAGGCGCATGGGATCTGCAGTCAGCAGCGGCTCGAAATCGATCTGGCAACTTTCCATCATTTGCCGAACGCGGGGTGTAACCGTGCACAGTAGGTAATGCCCGCCCATGCACCAGGACAATAAAGGAATCATGTTAACCAGAATCATTCCGGCCGTCAGGTGATGGGAGACCAGGTTGCCGATCTCGACAATGTTCGAGCGATCGATTGTTTTCCCCAAGCGCTGGGACAAAATCTCGTCAATCGGTTGCGCCAGGTATTGCTCGGAAAAAAGTGTGCGGTGGTCCGCAAACGTAATACCGGCGCAGGCAAGAATACGATCTGTCGAATCCTGAGTGACCGCAAAGTATTGTGGATTCGGTTCAACCGACGCCGAATAAGAACTGCGAAATTTCTCCGTTACTACTTCAGTGGCTTGCACCCATAACGGTGTCTTAGTTTCCGCGACACGTATTTGCATTTCGTCTCCTCCGCCCTTGTGCAGGCATTCCATGAAAAGCGAGGCGAGCATATTTAAGAAAATTCCCACAAGCCATTTAAAAACTAAATTGCTTCCGCTAATATATAAATAAATACCTTTGTCATAAAAGCAAAGGATGCTACCGGATGGATTACGACGAGAAGGATCTTATGCTCAATAGTAATTTGCTTAGAAAGCTGGACATGCAGGACCTGATGGTGTTCGTCGCGGTGTACGAGCAGAGCAGCGTTACCGAGGTGTCCGAGAGCCTCTGTGTCAGCCAGTCAACCGTGAGCTATTGCCTGAAAAAACTCCGCACAAGCTTCGAAGACGAGTTGTTCATCAATACCCGTAGTGGCATGCAGCCCACGAACAAAGCCACCGCCATGTACAACCACTTAGTTAAAATCCTCAAAACAATTAATATATGCCATTCAGGCATTCAAGCATTCGACCCGACCCAGAAAGAAATAACATTCAATATCTGCGCACCTGAATACTTTGAACTTATTATCCTCCCAACGCTGGTAAAGCGCTTTATCGGTAGCCGTTTCCCAGTCATTATCAACATCCAAAAGTTCCACAAAGACATTCCAGTCGATGAACTATTGGACGGCCGCTTCGATCTGGTTATTTGTTTCGGCCCCGACTTTCATCGCGACGCAAAAGTTTTACGATCACACGTATTGCTGGAGGATGAATTGGTCTGCGTGGTCGACAAAGACTTCGCACTGGAGCAAGAGGAGTTCAGCCTGGAGACGTTTGTCGCGTGCCAGCATGTTTTTCCAACGCCCTGGACGTCCGACACCAACATGATAGATGGCTGGCTTGCCCGGCAAGGCTATAACCGACAGATTGTCGCCCGGGCCAACAGCTACGTGGCGGCGCTTAATATGATCAGCGGGACCGATTTCATCCTGACCCTGCCTCGGCGTATTCAGGCGTTGACCTGTGACGAAGCCCGGTTCAGCCATCGCAGACCACCGGCGGGTTTACCGAACTTCACGCTGGATATGATGTGGAGCGAAAAACCGGGCCAGGACAGCGCCAACATCTGGTTTCGCGAACAGATCATAAAAGTATGCGCCGAGGCCGGCCTATTTTAATCAGCCAGGGAGCCACTCGAATCGTCGGGCGGCTCCTTGAGACTTTTTATCAGGCAAAAAAAAATCCGGAAATCCTCACTTTCGTGGGCCTTCCAGACTTTTAAAACTGCTAAAAATGGTGGGTCGTGTGGGATTCGAACCTACGACCAATTGGTTAAAAGCCAACTGCTCTACCAACTGAGCTAACGACCCGCTGTGTGGTGGCGCGTATAATACTGATTTCTAAGGACTATTCAACACCTAATTTGAAATAAATCAAAAATAAGGGGTTGGATCGCTCACGCCAGCCGCTGCGAAGCCTTCTGCACGCAGGCGGCAGCTGTCGCACTTGCCACAAGCACGGCCCTGATCATCGGCCTGATAGCAGGAAACGGTAAGCCCGTAGTTCACCCCAAGCTTCACACCGGCCTTGACGATGTCGGCCTTGCTGAGATTCTGCAGCGGCGCCTGGATGCGGAAGCCCTGCCCTTGCACACCGGCCTTGGTCGCCAGGTTGGCCATGCGCTCGAAGGCTTCGACGAACTCTGGGCGGCAGTCTGGATAGCCGGAATAATCCACGGCATTGACGCCAATGAAAATGTCGCGAGCGCCCAATACTTCGGCCCAACCCAGCGCCAAGGACAGGAACACGGTGTTACGCGCCGGCACATAAGTCACCGGGATGCCTTCGCTCGGTGCTTCGGGTACGTCTATGGAACTGTCGGTCAGGGCCGAGCCGCCAATGCCGTTGAGGTTCATGCCGATCACTTTGTGCTCTACCACACCCAAGTCCTGGGCAACCCGCTCGGCGGCCTGCAGTTCAGCGCGATGGCGCTGGCCGTAATCGAAACTCATGGTGTAGCAGCGGTAGCCCTCGGCACGGGCCATGGCCACGACAGTCGCCGAGTCCAGGCCACCGGACAGCAGGATGACCGCACGTTTTTGCACAATGTTCGATTGTTCAGTCATATCAGCGCCCCGGCTCGTCGTTCCAAAGATATTTATGCAGCTGCAATTGCAGGCGCACCGGCAGATTGTCCGCCACCACCCAGTCCGCCAGATCCCGGGCGTTCAAATCGTGGTGGCTCGGTGACAACAGCACCTCGCCGGCCCGCTGGTCTAGCCCGTACTGGATCAGTTTGGACACAGCCCAGTCATAGTCGTCCCGCGAACAGATAACGAATTTGACCTGATCGTTGGGCGTCAACAACTCAATGTTCTCATAACGGTTGCGATGCACTTCCTTCGAACCTGGGGTTTTCAGGTCCACGACGCGGCTGACGCGCGGGTCGACGGCCGAGATGTCCAGGGCGCCGCTGGTTTCCAGCGAGACCTCATAGCCGGCATCACACAACTGCTTGAGCAAGGGGATGGCGTTGGGTTGCGCCAAGGGCTCGCCACCCGTGACGCAGACATAGCGCGGGCGATAGCCGGCCACTTGCTCAAGGATATCGTCAAGGGTTCGCAAGGTGCCGCCGCTGAAGGCGTAGGCACTGTCGCAGTATTGGCAACGCAACGGACAACCGGTGAGGCGCACAAATACTGTGGGCAGCCCGGCCGTTCGTGTTTCACCCTGCAACGAGTAAAAAACTTCGGTGATTCTCAATGTGTCTTGCATAGTCGCCACGGGCGTAACAGCTAAACAGGCTGTCCGCCTCCGTCAGGCACTTCAAGGAACCCCGCCAACGCGCAGATCCCAAAAAGCGTATTTCATAAAAAGGGCGTGAATTCTAACGAAAAAACCCGCGACAGGCGCGGGTTTCTTCAATGCAGGTCAAACCGGTTTACATGCGCTGCAGATCACGCTGAGCCAGTTGAGCGGCAGATGTACCCGGGTATTGGGCCACCACCTGCTGCAAAATGCCTTTGACCTTATCGGTGTGACCGAGGCGACGCTCCACGTCAGCGAGCTTGTACAGCGAATCCGGCACCTTGGCGTGCTTGGGATACAGCTGAGACACCTTGGCAAACGCCTGTCCGGCGCCTTGCAGGTCGCCCTTGGCCAGGTTCACTTCGCCCAACCAGTATTGAGCGTTGCCCGCGTACTGACTGTTGGGGTATTTGCGCAGGAAAGCGGCAAAGGCCTGGCTGGCCTTGTCGAAATCCTTGGCCTTGATCAGGTCGAAGGCAGCATCGTAATAGAGCTTTTCCTTCGCTGGATCAGCCGGTTCGCCACCGGCGGCAGGTGCTGGAGCGGCTGCCCCCGCGCCTGCGGCTGCACCGGGGGCGTTCAAATCGCCACCGGCTGGAGAATTCTCAGGAGTCGCGGCAGGTGCACCGCCGGTTCCTATGCGCCGATCAAGATCCTGGTATCGCTCCAGGTTTTCTTGCTTCATGCGCGCAATATCATTTTGCAGAACTTCGATCACGCCTTGCTGACGCGAAAGCTGATCCTGCATTTGCTGCAGTTGGTTGAACAGCTCGCCCTGTGCCGAGACAGGGGCCGAAACCCCTCCCCCGGCATAGGCGCCGTTCGTACCGTAACCTGCAGGCGGATAGCTACTCCCGCTATTGTTATAGCCGGAATCGTTATCGACCACAGGAACCGCAGCCCACGCCGCAAGCGGCGCGAGGCTGAGAGCCAGAACAGTTACAGCACGACGGCACGTTCGCATGACGAATTACTTACGCAGTTCGACGCGACGGTTTTGAGCCCAGGACTGCTCGTCGTTGCCGGTAGCAACTGGACGCTCTTCGCCGTAGGAAACCAGTTCCAGCTGAGCTGGGGAAACACCTTGCAGTACCAGGTAGCGTTGAACGGCTTTCGCACGACGCTCGCCCAGTGCCATGTTGTACTCACGAGTACCACGTTCGTCGGTGTTGCCTTCCAGAACAACGCGAGCGCCGTTTGCTTTCAGGTCTTTGGCGTGAACGTCCAGAGCGCGCATGGCTTCTGGCTTCAGGTCCGAGCTGTCGTATTCGAAGTAGAAGGTGGTGATTGCGCGCAGAGCAGCTTCTTCGCTCAGGGAGCCATCAACTGCACCAGTGTTAGCGCCGTAACCAGCGTTTGGATCAACAGCGCCTTCACCGGCGTTGTCGCCGCCTTTGGACGAGCAACCTACAGCTACAGCCATGGCCAGAGCCAGCGCAGCAAATTTACCAAACTTCAGCATTTCCATCGTGAAACTCCTAATGAACCCCAGTGTGTTAAGTAAAACGTATAGCGCCGCGTCAGTTCAGGTAAGGGGACCAGGACGGTTCTCTGACTTCGCCTTGAGCGGTAGGAAGCGGGAGCCTCACGCGTCCATTAATGGATACGAGCATCAAGACTCCCCGGCCCTGCTGGCGGGTGGCGTAGATTACCATGGTGCCGTTGGGCGCAACAGTAGGTGACTCGTCCAGAGTGCTATCAGTGAGGATTTTTACGCTACCGCGCTGCAAATCCTGGGCCGCCACCTTGAAGTTGGTGAAACCTTCCTGGCGATGGATCATTACCAGGGTCTTTTCGTCCGCCGACAGTTTAGGGTTGGCGTTGTAGTTACCGATGAACGTCACGCGTTCGGCACCGCCACCACCCGCACTGGTCTTGTAGATCTGCGGCTTGCCGCCACGGTCGGAGGTGAAGTAGATGGTCGAGCCATCCTTGCCCCAGAACGGCTCGGTATTGATGCCAGGACCGTTGGTCACGCGGGAAATCGAACGCGAAGCCAGGTTCATCACGTAGATGTCCGGGTTACCGTCCTTGGACAGCACGAACGCCAGGCGCGAACCGTCCGGCGACCAGGCTGGCGCACCGTTCAGGCCTTCGAAGTTGGTGATCTGCTCGCGACGACCGGTATCGATGTTCTGCATGAAGATCCGTGGACGCTTCTGCTCGAACGATACATAGGCGATACGCTTGCCATCGGGGGCGAAACGCGGCGACAGGATCGGCTCGCGCGATTGCAGCAAGGTCACTGCGCGGGCGCCGTCATAGTCGGAACGCTGCAGGGTATAGCGGGTGTTTTTCTCGGAGAAGCGTTCGGCCGTCACGTAGAGCATGCGGGTAGAGAACGCGCCCTTGATGCCGGTAAGTTTCTCGAACGACTGGTCAGAGATGTAGTGCGCCATGTCGCGCAGTTGATCAATGCTGCCCGACACGCTGCCGGTCAGCACTTGCTGTTCGGTGGCGACGTTGAACAGGGCGTACTGCACCTGCAGGCGACCGCCGGCCGGAGCGATGCTGCCGACCATGATGTACTGGGCGCCCAAGGCCTTCCAGTCGCGGTAGATGACTTCGCTGGCCTGGGTCGGCAGGCTGATCATGTTCTGCTTCGGAATCGGCGCGTAGTAACCCGAGTTGCGCAGGTCGTTGCCGATGATTTCTGCCATGTCGTCTGGCAGGACGCTGCCGCCCTGCCAACCGAACGGTACGACGGCGATCGGAGTAGCCCGGTCGCTGCCGCTGGTGACCAGAATGTTCTTTTCCTCTGCTACTGCTATCCCTGCCAGGCAGCAGATAACGACAAGCATTCCTCGAAGAAGGTTTCTCACAAGGCTAGATCCTCAGGTGTGAATGTCATCTTGAATGAACGATAGGGAGCAAAATCGCTCGGCTTCATTCCTTGCATTTCCGTCAAACGTCCAATGTTCTTGACCGCTGCGACCGCCGAAGCATCGAACGGACCGTCACCGCTGGACTTGGCCACGCTGACCGAGGTAACCGTACCATCGGGCAACATGCCGATTTGCAATACTACCGTCATGCCTTTGCGCGCCGAAGGTGGACGAGCCCAGCCTTCTGCCGCTCGGGCGCGAATCAAATCATCGAAGCTACCGGCGACTTCATCGCCCTGCTCATCAGCCAACGCCTGCTGGCGCTCCGGCGTGTCAGAAAGCAAATCTGCCAGGGCCTGGGCCTTTTTCTCTTCAGCGGATTTACGCGCTGCATCCTGAGACTTTTTCTTGGCAGCGTCGGCGGCGGCTTTCTTCTTCGCGTCTTCGGCGACTTTCTTTTTCGCCTCTTCAGCTTCAGTTTTCTTCTTGGCGTCTTCGGCCGCTTTCTTCTTGGCGTCCTCGACGATCTTTTTCTTCGCTTCTTCAGCGGCCGCTTTCTTGGCCTCTTCTTCAGCAGCTTTCTTGGCTTCTTCTTCGGATTTCTTCTTGGCTATATCAGCCAATTGTTTCTCTTCGGCCTTTTTGGCCTCGGCGGTTTTCTTCGCTTCGTCGGCTTTCTTGGCTTCGTCAGCCTTTTTCGCCTCGTCCGATTTCTTCGCCTCGTCGGCCTTCTTCGCTTCTTCGGCCTTTTGAGCAGCTTCCTCTTTCTTTTGTTCCGCAGCTCTCACCGCTTCCTGCTCGACCTTTTTCTGCTCCATCTGTTCGACTTCGGTCTGGCGCGCAGCAGATTTCTTCGCCTCACCGGCAAGCTTCTGGTTAGTCTGCGTGGTGGCCTGACTTTTCGACTTGAGTTGGTACAGGGTCGCCTGCACGATCGGCTTGGCCGGCGGCAGCTCCGGGGTCATGGCAAAACTGACGAACAGCATGCCGAACACCAGCACATGCAGGCCGATTGCCAGGACACTAGGCCAGAAGTAGCTTTCCGAGGCGGACGGCTCTCGCTGTTGCTGCATCAGGGCGCCTCAGTAATTAAGCCAACATTACCGACCCCGGCTTTCTGCAGACCGCCCATGGCGCCCATCACGGCACCATAGTCGACGGTCTTGTCGCCGCGAATGAAGACCTGGGTGCGCTTGCCGGCATCGTTGCCGACACGGATGATCTTGGTCACCGCATCGGTCATCTGCGGCAAGGTCATGGCCCGGTCCTGCTGTTTCTCGGTGTCGACTTCGCTGCCAAGGTTCCAGTAGTAGGTCTTGTCAGCCTTGATCGAAATGGTCAGGACCTGAGTGTTGTTGTCCTGCGGCAAGGCTTCGCTGGAAACCTTGGGCAGATCGACCTTCACGCCCTGATTGAGCATCGGCGCGGTCACCATGAAGATGACCAGCAGCACTAACATCACGTCGATGTAGGGCACCACGTTCATCTCGGCAACCGGCTTGCGCTTTTTTCGGGCTCGAGCGATTAAAGCCATTGGGAAATACCTGCTTATTCTTCGCTGGTGTGCACTTTGCGGTGCAGGATCGCCTGGAACTCATCGGCGAAGGTGTAGTAACGGCTGGTCAGCGTTTCGCTGCGGGCAGCGAAGCGGTTGTAAGCGATAACGGCCGGGATGGCCGCGAACAGGCCGATGGCGGTGGCGACCAGTGCCTCGGCGATACCCGGGGCCACGGTGGCCAGGGTCGCTTGCTGGGCAGAGGCCAAACCACGGAAGGAGTTCATGATCCCCCACACCGTACCGAACAAGCCGATGTACGGGCTGACCGAACCAACGGTGGCCAGAAACGACAGGCCTTGTTCAAGTTTTTCTTCCTCGCGGGAAATGGCCACGCGCATGGCACGGGCCACGCCTTCCATCACCGCTTCCGGGTCCACGCCTGGCTGCTGACGCAGACGGGAAAATTCCTTGAAACCGGCGCGAAAGATCTGCTCGACGCCCGAATCCGGATCCGGATTGCTACCGGCCTGGCGGTAGAGTTTGGACAGGTCGATACCGGACCAGAAGCGCTCTTCGAAGCTCTCCAGGGCACGGCGACCGGCGCGCAGCATGTTGCTGCGCTGAAAAATCATGATCCATGAGGTCACCGATGCGGCTACCAGGACCAGCATTACCAGTTGCACCACGACGCTGGCATTACTGACCAGGCTCCACATGGAGGAATGGTCGACGACGTTAGCTTCCACGCTTTATCTCCTGCTCTGAGTGTGTACCCGCGCCGCTCACGCCGGCAAAGGCCGCACGTAGAGCTTCGGGAATGGCCCGGGGTTTCAAACTATGGGTGCGCACACAGGCCACCAAAAACTGCCCTTCGCAGAGCAGCACGTTATCCGTAGCCCGCCTGACCTGCTGCTTGAAGCGCAGGCTGACACGGTTCAATTCGATGACATCGGCACTTACCAACAGTTCGTCGTCCAGTCGCGCCGGCGCGTGGTAGCGCGCTTCGCTGGAATGCACGACGAATAACAGGTCCTCCCCTACCAGTGCGGATTGGGCAAAACCCAGTTCCCGCAGCCGTTCGGTTCGAGCCCGTTCCATAAACTTGAGGTAATTGACGTAGTAAACGATGCCGCCGGCATCGGTGTCCTCGTAATAAACGCGACAACGATGTGCGAACGACTCCAGCCCGTTTTGCGCGCGCATACTCTAGTGCTTACTCCTCAGGTTGCCAATCGGCCAGGCAACTGTTTTTTCATTCTCGAACGCATTGACGCTCCGCGCGTCGTCTGGGACAGCACGAAGCGGAAAAAAGTCGGCGAACAGAGCTCGTTCAATCGTCCACGGCATCGAGGAATTCGTCTACCACCGGCATCTCACCCATTCGTGTCGGGATGTTTAAGCCAAAATGCAGATAAGCATGGCGCGTCACCACACGCCCGCGGGGGGTGCGCATGATGTAGCCCTGCTGAATCAGGTACGGCTCCAGCACATCTTCAATGGTGTGACGCTCTTCGCTGATGGCTGCTGCCAGGCTGTCCACGCCCACCGGGCCACCGTCGAACTTCTCGATCATGGTCAACAGTAGACGTCGATCCTGGTGGTCGAAACCACGTTCGTCGATGTCCAGCAGGTTCAATGCCAGGTCGGCAATCGGTTTAGTAATGTGCCCCTTGGCCCGGACTTCGGCAAAATCCCGGACTCGGCGCAGCAGTCGGTTGGCGATCCGTGGCGTACCCCGGGCCCGACGGGCGATCTCATAAGCGCCATCCGGG
This sequence comes from Pseudomonas sp. LBUM1664, assembly GCF_059695895.1. Taxonomy (NCBI): domain Bacteria; kingdom Pseudomonadati; phylum Pseudomonadota; class Gammaproteobacteria; order Pseudomonadales; family Pseudomonadaceae; genus Pseudomonas; species Pseudomonas sp. LBUM1664. Next base: position 4,974,038 of record NZ_CP166791.1, read on the forward strand.
TCCAGCGGCAACCCGAGGATGCCCGCCGAGCGACTGACAATCGTCGCAAGGTCAGCATTGTTGTAGAACTCCAGGCGCTGGACGATACCGAAACGGTCGCGCAGCGGGTTGGTCAGCATGCCGGCGCGGGTGGTGGCGCCCACCAGGGTGAAGGGCGGTAAATCCAGCTTGATGGAACGCGCCGCCGGTCCTTCGCCGATCATGATGTCGAGCTGGAAATCTTCCATGGCCGGGTACAGCACTTCCTCGACAATCGGCGACAGCCGATGGATTTCGTCGATGAACAGCACGTCATGGGGCTCAAGGTTGGTCAGCAGTGCCGCCAGGTCGCCCGGTCGTTCGAGGACCGGCCCGGACGTACTCTTGATCGACACGCCCATTTCCTGGGCAATGATGTTGGCCAAGGTGGTCTTGCCCAAGCCCGGCGGGCCGAAGATCAACGTGTGATCCAACGACTCGCTGCGCCCACGGGCCGCTTGGATGAACAGCTCCATCTGCTCGCGCACGGTCGGTTGACCGATGTAATCGGCCAAGCTGACGGGGCGAATCGCGCGGTCCTGGACTTCTTCGCGGTCACGGGGCGCGCCCGTGGCGGCAATCAGACGATCGGCTTCAATCACTTAAATCATTCCCTTCAGGGCGCGACGAATCATATCTTCAGTGCTCAAGCCTTTTTCCTTGATGGCGGAAATCGCCTTGCTGGCTTCCTGCGGCTTGTAGCCCAGGGAAATCAGCGCGGTGACCGCATCGTTTTCGGCGCTGACCGCAGGCGCAGGCGCATCCGGCTGGTTAGGCACCAACGCGAACATGGCCGGCACCACTTCCCAGGCCTTGAAGCGGTCCTTGAGCTCAACCAACAGACGCTCGGCGGTTTTCTTGCCCACACCCGGCACCTTGGTCAACGCCGAGGTGTCCTGGGACTGCACGCAGCGCACCAGTTCGTCGACTTCCAGGCTCGACATCAAGGCCAGGGCCAGCTTCGGGCCGACGCCATTGAGACGGATCAACTCGCGGAAAAAATCCCGCTCGCGCTTGCCGACGAAGCCATAGAGTAACTGCGCATCCTCACGCACGACCAAATGGGTGTGCAGCGTCAGCGGTTCACCGACCGACGGCAAGCGATACAGCGTAGTCATGGGCACTTCCAACTCATAGCCCAGCCCATTTACATCCAGAATCAGGTGCGGCGGCTGTTTTTCAGCCAGGGTGCCGCGCAAGCGTCCAATCACGTTTCAGATCCTTGGGCGTTGGCCAGCCGCTGGCTGGCGAGTAACAGCCGGAGCATGAAGGCCGACAACACAGGCACAAAATGCTCAGGCTCATGAATGATTGCGCTGATGCTATCAGAGACGCAGGCGCCCGCCACGACTGCGTGCGGCTCCAAGGCCGTGAGGCAACAGGCTGGAACGGGTATGGGCATGGCAAATGGCAATAGCCAGGGCATCGGAGGCGTCGATCTGCGGCTTGCTGACCAGTTTCAGCAGATGCATCACCATCATTTGCACCTGCTCCTTGTTTGCCGCGCCCGTTCCAACGACCGCCTGCTTGACCTGGGTTGCGGTGTATTCGGCAATTTCCAGGCTTTCCTCGGCACCGGCGACAATCGCCGCGCCCCGGGCCTGCCCCAGCTTCAGGGCAGAGTCGGCGTTGCGCGCCATGAAGACCTTTTCGATGCCCATGGTGACCGGGCCGTAGGTCTGGATGACTTCGCGCACGCCGCGATAAACAATCTGCAAGCGCTCGTGCAGCTCACCCGCACCGGTGCGGATGCAGCCAGAAGCAACGTACACGCAGCCGCGCCCGGTATCGCGAACCACGCCGTAGCCGGTGATGCGCGAACCGGGGTCGATACCAAGGATTAAAGTCATAGCGCCTGCGGTTTGAAGGGGAATTGTTTGAACCTGTGGGAGCGAGCCTGCTCGCGATGGCGATCTCACTGCAACCTATTTGCAAGCTGGACCAGCGCTATCGCGAACAGGCTCGCTCCCACATAAAGCACCTACGCCTATTTGAACAAGACCGTTGTACCAACAGCACTGTCAGCCTAGTTGTTCGGCGACCGACTCTGGAATGTCGGCGTTGGAGTAGACGTTCTGCACGTCGTCCAGGTCTTCAAGCATGTCGATCAGCTTGAGCACCTTCTCGGCACCTTCCAGGTCCAGTTCGGCACTGGTGGTCGGCTGCATGACGATTTCCGCGTCGGCCGGCTTGAAGCCGGCAGCCTCCAGCGCATTGCGCACAGCATAGAAGCTGACGAACGAGGTGAACACGTCGAACGAGCCGTCTTCATGACTGACCACGTCATCGGCGTCGGCTTCCAGGGCTGCCTCGGTCAGCGCATCCTCATCGATGCCTGGCGCGAAGCTGATTTGCCCCTTGCGCTCGAACAAGTAAGCCACCGAACCGTCGGTGCCCAGGTTGCCCCCACATTTGCTGAAGGCGTGACGTACGGCGGCGGCGGTACGGTTGCGGTTGTCGGTCATGCATTCGACCATCACCGCCACGCCGCCCGGGCCGTAACCTTCGTAGGTCAGCTCTTCAACGTTGTCAGCCTCGGTCGCACCCGCGCCACGGGCGATGGCCCGGTCGATGATGTCGCGACTCATGTTGGCACCCAGCGCCTTGTCCAGGGCCAGGCGCAAGCGCGGGTTGGAGCCCGGATCGCCGCCACCCTGGCGAGCCGCGACCGTCAGCTCACGGATCCACTTGGTAAAGATCTTGCCTCTCTTGGCATCCTGACGTTCTTTGCGGTGCTTGATGTTCGCCCACTTGGAATGACCTGCCATAACTCGCTCCGGTTTCTCTTTGGAACATTGCCCGCCCTGCGCTCGCGCAGCCGCCGGCAACCAGAAATATCGACTCCAATGAAAAGGCGCATCCGAAGATGCGCCCTCTCAGGTGCCAGCCTTACTCAGCCTTTGGCTGTTCACGCAGACGGATGTGCAACTCACGCAGCGCCTTGGCATCCACCACACCCGGAGCCTGAGTCATGACATCAGCCGCGCTCTGGGTTTTCGGGAATGCGATCACTTCACGGATCGACTGGGCGCCGGTCATCAGCATCACCAGACGGTCCAGACCGAAGGCCAGGCCACCGTGGGGCGGCGCACCGTATTTCAGGGCGTCCAGCAGGAAGCCGAACTTCTCTTCCTGCTCGGCTTCGCTGATGCCCAGCAGGCGGAACACCGCCTGTTGCATTTCCTTGCGATGGATACGGATCGAACCGCCACCCAGCTCGGTGCCGTTCAGGACCATGTCGTAAGCGCGCGACAGAGCGGTGGCCGGGTTGGCCTCCAACTCTTGCGGCGAGCACTTCGGAGCGGTGAACGGATGGTGCAGCGCGGAGAAGCTGCCGTCGTCGTTTTCTTCGAACATCGGGAAGTCAACGACCCACATCGGTGCCCACTCGCAGGTCAGCAGCTTCAGGTCGTGACCCAGCTTGATGCGCAGTGCGCCCAGGGCTTCGCTGACGATCTTGGCCTTGTCGGCGCCGAAAAACACGATGTCGCCGTCAACCGCGCCCACGCGATCGAGGATCACATTGAGGTTAGCTTCCGGGATGTTCTTCACGATCGGCGATTGCAGGCCGTCAACACCCGCGGCGCGCTCGTTGACCTTGATGTACGCCAGGCCCTTGGCACCGTAGATACCGACGAACTTGGTGTAGTCGTCGATCTGCTTGCGCGGCATGCTTGCCCCGCCTGGAACACGCAGGGCCGCGATACGACACTTCGGGTCGTTGGCCGGGCCGCTGAACACCTTGAAATCGACTTCCTTGAGCTGGTCGGCCACGTCCACCAGTTCCAGCGGGTTACGCAGGTCCGGCTTGTCGGAACCGTAGCGGCGCATGGCCTCTTCGAAGGTCATGTGCGGGAACTCGCCGAACTCCAGGCCCAACACTTCCTTGAACAGGTTACGGATCATGCCTTCGGTCAGGCCCATGATGTCTTTTTCGTCGAGGAAGCTGGTCTCGATGTCGATCTGAGTGAACTCAGGCTGACGGTCGGCACGCAGGTCTTCATCGCGAAAGCACTTGGCGATCTGGTAGTAGCGATCGAACCCGGCCACCATCAGCAATTGCTTGAACAGCTGTGGCGATTGCGGCAAGGCGAAGAAGCTGCCGGGGTGGGTACGGCTCGGCACCAGGTAGTCGCGGGCGCCTTCCGGCGTGGCGCGGGTCAGGATCGGCGTCTCGACGTCGAGGAAGCCGTTCTCGTCCAGGTAATGACGGATGCTGGTGGTCATGCGCGAACGCAGACGCAGCTTCTCGGCCATTTCCGGGCGACGCAGGTCGATGAAGCGATAGCGCAGGCGGGTTTCTTCGCCCACGTCGGAGTATTCATTGAGTGGGAACGGCGGGGTTTCCGATTCGTTGAGCACTTCCAGCTCGTAGCCCAGCACTTCGATCATGCCAGACGTCATGTTGGCGTTGCCGGCGCCGGCCGGGCGCAGGCGCACCTTGCCGGTGATCTTGACGACGTATTCGCTGCGCACGCGGTCGGCGGCGGCGAAGGTTTCAGCGCGGTCCGGATCGAACACCACCTGGGCCAGGCCTTCACGATCACGGATATCGAGGAAAATCACCCCGCCATGGTCACGGCGACGATGGACCCATCCGCAAAGAGTAACTTCCTGACCTTCCAGGCTTTCGTTCAGTTGGCCGCAATAATGGCTGCGCATCATGGTAGTGGTTTCACTTCTCGTAATTCGAAATTCGGTTGGAGGCCCTGCCCGTGCAAGAACTCACGCGTGTTCAACTCAATCAGCTTTGTCGCCACCGGCCAGGTTCTTCTTGGTGCCGGTCTTGAAGTCGGTTTCATACCAGCCGGTGCCACCGAGGCGGAAACCAGGCATGGACAGCATCTTTTTCAGTTCCGGCGCCTGGCAGGCAGGGCAGTCGACCAGCGGTGCAGCGCTGATCTTTTGAATGGCTTCCATCTGATGACCACAGGAAGCACATTGATAGTCGTACATCGGCATGGGGTTGTCTCGGCGATCAGGTTACTCGCGCAAAGGCGGGCTTTGCGGCAAAGAGCGGGATTATATCCATTAAATGCGGCCTGTGCAGCCGTAAGACGGCACAGGCCGCTACCGGACAGGTTCAGTCATCGACAAGGACTGTGTCCCATCAATGAGGGTCCACGACCTGCGCACCGGTTTCCTTCAAACTGTGCACCACGCAGACCACGCGCACCAACCCGCTGAAATTGCGCACCCCGCCATGACGCAGATGCACCTCTCTGTCCACATGGGACAGCAAGGTACTGATGGAACAGCTGTTGAGCTGGGCCATGTTGCCGAGGATGTCCCAATAGACTTGCTCCAGCCGCAAACAGGTGGCGAACCCGTTCAGGCGGATGGATCGGGACAAGGGGCGGGCCAGCTGCATATCGAACCCACTGACGAACGGGTCGATGTGTATGGGCTGAAAACGCCCATGCACACCCTCCCTGGATTCTTTTCCTTGAATCATACCGTTGACACTCCTTTGCCATACGAACCTCTCAGTCAGAACAACCAATCTGTCGGTCTATGGAAGCTCAACCGGATCGTCAGATCCAGATGACTTTATGACCATCAACGTAGGACAAGCCAACAGCAGGCAGGCGACGAATTACGCCGTCCTACACGCGAGGGGTCATCCCCATACAGAGGCGGGAGACTGATCGAAAAGCCTGATACAAAGGAAAGCCAAAAATCACGGCGGGCAGGCAATGATGCCAACGGCCACATCATCGCCTGCCTGAGGCTTACCGGTCTTCCAGCAGCGAGCGCAACATCCAGGCGGTTTTTTCGTGGACCTGCATGCGCTGGGTCAGCAGATCGGCGGTGGGCTCGTCACTGACCTTGTCCAATAAAGGAAAGATGCTACGGGCCGTACGCGTTACCGCCTCCTGGCCGGCGACCAATTGCCGGATCATGTCTTCGGCGCCAGGCACACCCTCCTCTTCTTTAATAGAAGACAAGCGCGCATACACCGAGTAAGCGCCAGGTGCGGGGAAGCCAAGCGCGCGAATTCGCTCGGCAATCAGATCCACCGCCAGCGCCAGTTCGTTGTATTGCTCCTCGAACATCAGATGCAGGGTCCTAAACATCGGCCCCGTGACGTTCCAGTGGAAATTGTGAGTCTTGAGATACAACACATAAGTGTCCGACAGCAGGTGCGAAAGCCCGTCGACGATGGACTTGCGATCCTCTTCGCTGATACCGATATCAATTGCCATGTTGGTTGATCTCCTGACGGTGATGAATTCGACAGCGGCCACTCCACTCTAGCGGGTGTTACCACCAACAGCATGCGACAAATCGCCTGCCCTCCTGAACCGACAAGCCGCGATGCCGAGCGGTTCCGGTGGGCGGAGAAAATTCAACGCCCTTTGCCAGGCACATTCAAGCGCCTGCCTGGCTTTTCTGGCCGACGAACAGCGTGGCATGCGTCCGTAACGAGTTTGAGAAGGCCAGGGCTTTGCTGTTAAATAGGCAGTGTGTCGCTACGCTTACTTTCCCGGGCGTGGCGCATAGGCTGATTCGGGTACGTGCTCAACGCCTCTTATTGTTCTGAAGCGAACCGTCCCCGACCAGCTCTTCCTTGTGATCTGTCTTAACCGTGAGCCAATCAAAATGTTGAAAATCGTCCACTTGCTAATGGGCGCAGCTGCCCTGCTGCTGTCCTTCATCCCTAGCCTGGGTTCCGAAGCCACACCTTACCTGCAGCATCCCGATGCGCTGTACCTGGCCTTTTTCGGCCTGCTCAACCTGACCCTCGCACCTGTTATCCCTTACTGGAACAAAGGTCCACGTCATCAACTGCAAAACATTGTCAGCGCCCTGCTGGTGCTGGCCGTTGCCCTGCAAACCCTGGCCCTGCTGGCGCCCATGCCGGAAATCGCTGGTCAACCGGCCATCCTGCTCAGCCTGGCCGCGGCACTGCTCGCTGTGGCACTGCACCTGGCCGTCAGTTTCTACAAAAAGTCGTCGCCGGCCGCCGCATCGCAAAACTACGACATGTCCAACCGCGATACCGGCACCGTGAAGTGGTTCAACACTTCCAAGGGGTTCGGTTTTATCTCGCGTGACTCCGGCGATGACATTTTTGTGCATTTCCGGGCCATCCGTGGCGAGGGCCACCGCGTTCTGGTGGAAGGCCAGCGCGTGGAATTCTCCGTGATGAACCGCGACAAGGGCCTGCAGGCCGAAGACGTGATCGCCGCGCTGCCGCGCCGCTGATCCAGGCATAAAAAAACCGCGATGCAGCCTGGCTGCTCGCGGTTTTTTATTGCCTGGCGTTTGGGTCGGGTCAGTAATGAGGCGGCGGCGCGTCTTCTTCAAAGGATTCAAATTGCCCGACCATTTCTTCCTGACGCTTGAGCAGCGCCGCCATCTGCAGCTGCAAACGCTCGACGACTCGCTGCTGCCCCACTAGCACGTCATTCAATGCCTGGATGGTGTCATCCTGAAACGCCAGGCGGCTTTCCAGATCGGTTACTCGTTCTTCAAGGTTCATGGTTTCATGCCCTCCAGAAACTTGAAATCATCGGTCAGGGCCACTCGCAACCGTTCGCAAATGGCCGTCACCTGCTCGGCATTATAAGGCCGGGCCGGATGCTTGCCCCAGACCGGTGCCGGCCAGGCGGCATCATCGCGCCTGCGCACGATGACATGCATGTGCAATTGACTGACGACGTTACCCAAGGTTGCAACGTTCATCTTGTCGGCGTCGAACGAGTCCTTGAGGGTTTCGGCCAGCGCCGTGGTTTCCTTCCATAGCTGCTGTTGATCTTCGTCATCTAATTGAAACAATTCACTGATATTTTCCCGCCTCGGTACGAGGATGAACCACGGATAATTCGAGTCGTTGGACAAGAGCAACCGGCACAGCGGGAAATCGCCGATGGGCAATGTGTCTTGTTGCAGTCTTGGATCTAAAGCAAACACCGCGCGTACTCCTCGCTCGTTATCGATTCTGCCCGGCCCAGCGGCCCGCAGGCCTGCATCGGGCACAGACCCGCAGCATACCCGTGAATGTCGGATCGTTCACTTCGTACCGTCCGGGCCTGGCCCGACACCTGTTTTTCGAGCTGACCGCTGGCATTAACCAGTGCATCGTCGCACCAACACAGCGCAGTAAAGATCGCGTGGGGCTGAGACGACCACCTTTGGGGTAACGTAAAGCACTGAACCTGTAAGATTTTCGTACAGCCTGAAGAATTTCTGCACCAAAACAGCACAGGTCGTCTACGCTCAGTGCACAAAGCATCCGCGATTTACTCACTGCATAGGGTGAACCGGTAACGTTTTTGGTTGTCTTGCGGCGTTTACGGGCTCCAAACACGAGAGCCCCACGGCAGTCAACCCTATTTAAAACAAGGCCTTTGGTGCCCGGTTTCATGAGGTTTCACCACGTCGACAGCAGGAATGTGAAAAAAATGTAAACGAAATGGGGGTTTGTGCATGCTTGTTGCAAGCATCCCTGCATCGTCTACAGGGCATCGCCGGAAGCGAGCGTCCGTAGACCCACGAATAAAGTGGCAAGGCTGCCCTCAGGAGCTTCAAGCGCGGTAATGACGGACTCTTTACACCGATGCCGGAGAAAAAAACAACATTCAAGTTGTGAATCCGATTGCATCGCAACAGCAGAATTGCGACATGGATCGAGCCATTGGCGACATGGTCGTAAAGAAGCTGAAAGGTTGAATGGGCAAGTATCGCCATTGAATGTCGGCATGATATAAGTTGCGCCGACACAAAAAAGAAAGAGCCGCCCAGATAATAAAACAGGTGGGACGGCAGTACTCTTCTAAAAACCAAAGGAGCAAATCACGATGCGCGTGATGAAGTGGAGCATGATCGCACTGGCTGTTTCGGCCAGTACCTCGCAGTTCGCAATGGCGTCCTCCCAGGATGATGCCAAGGGCTTTTTTGAAGATCAGAGCCTGAATGTTCTGACCCGTATGCTGTACATGAACCGTGACTTCAAAAACGAAAACGCTGTCAGCAAAGACCAAAGCTATCGTGAAGAAACCGGTCTTGGCTTGCGCGCCATCTACGAGTCGGGCTTCACTCAAGGCACCGTTGGCGTAGGCGTTGACGCCTTTGCATTGGGCTCCATCAAGCTCGACAGCGGTCGTGGCCGTACCGGTAACGGTCTGTTCGGTACCGACAGCGACGGTCGTCCTGAAGATACCCAGTCGAGAGCAGGTGGCGCGGTTAAATTCCGTCTGTCCGACACCGTCCTGAAATACGGTAACCAATTCGTTGCCAGCCCTGTCTTCTCCACTGACGACAGCCGTCTGATCCCGGAAAGCGCCACCGGTACCTTGATCACCAGTAAGGAAATCAAGGGCCTGGAACTGAGTGCTGGTCGTTTCACCGCACTGAGCTCGCAGACCGGCATGGGCCGCGATAGCATCAACGGCGGTGGCCCTGGCCTGACATCCGCCAACATTGCCGGCGCAACCTACCAGTTCACCGACAATTTCGTCGCTGGCGTAGCGGCTTCCGATGTTGATGACTACTTCAAGAAGCAGTACATCAACGCCAACTACACCTTGCCGATCAACGAAGATCAGTCCCTGAACTTCGACTTCAACGGCTACCGTACCTCCAGCCAAGGTCAAGAACTGGCTGGCGACGTAGACAACAAAATCTGGTCCCTGGCAGCTGCCTATAGCCTGGGTGCTCACAAGTTCACCGTGGCTCACCAGCGCTCCAGCGGTGACAGCGGTTACTACTACGGTGTAGACGGCAACGGTACTATTTTCCTTGCCAACTCCATTCAGTACTCCGACTTCAACGGTCAAGACGAGCGCTCCTGGCAGGCTCGCTACGACCTGAACATGAAAACTTACGGCGTTCCTGGCCTGAGCTTCATGACTCGTTATGTCACTGGCGACAACATCACGACCTCTGCTGATGTTGAAGGCAAAGAGCACGAGTGGGACTTCGAATCCAAATACGTTATGCAAAGCGGTCCGGCGAAAGACTTGTCTTTCCGCCTGCGTAGCGCCATTTATCGTTCGAACACTGCTTACTCTGGCGGCGACAACAACGACTTCCGCCTGATCGTCGAATACCCACTGAGCATCTTGTAATTCAGCGGTAATTCGATAGCGACACCCGCAATAAACAAAAACCGCTCACCTGATTCAGGTGAGCGGTTTTTTTGTATCCGTGACATGTCAGCTTGAACACAACTTCTTAAATAGCAAGCTAACTAAATATAGCCTGACCCCAATGCCAGGTTATATCCGCAGCGTTATCGCGGCGCCTCTTCCTGAACCACCCGAATAACCCGCTGTGGAAACGGGATATCAATACCCGCCGTCTTCAAACGGTCTCGGGATTGTTCATTGAACATGAACATCATGTTCCAGTAATCCGCCGTCTTGACCCATACACGCAACGACACCGTGATCGAGCTGTCGCCCAGGGTGGAAATCACCGCTTCAGGCGCCGGATCGGCCAGCACGCGTTCATCCTTGGCCAGCTCCAGCAACACTTCCCGAGCCTTTTGCAGGTCGGCCTGGTAATCCACGCCGACGTCGAACACCACTTTGCGGGTCGGCTGGCGATTGGTGTTGGTGATGATGCCGTTGGACAGGTTACCGTTGGGCACGATGACGGTTTTGTTGTCACCGGTGCGGATCACGGTGTGGAAGATCTGGATGCTGTCGACCGTACCGGCTACACCCTGGGCTTCGATCCAGTCACCGATGCGGAACGGGCGGAACAGCAAGATCAGCACGCCACCGGCGAAGTTCGCCAGGCTGCCCTGCAAGGCCAGGCCAATCGCCAGGCCTGCCGCGCCGATGGCGGCGACGAATGAGGTGGTTTCCACGCCGATCATCGACGCGACGCTGACGATCAGCAATATCTTCAGAATGATATTCGCCAGGGTACTGATAAACCCCTGTAGCGCCAGGTCAGCGTTACGCAGGGCTAGCAGTGCGCCCAGTTTTTGCGTCACCTTGTTGATCAGCCACCAGCCGATGCCCAGGGTGATAATCGCCAGCAGCACCCGGCTACCGTATTCCATGATCATCGGAATCCAGGCCTGGGAAGCCTTGACCAGGTTGTCCACTTCAGTGTTCAAGTCCATCTATTTCTCCTCTATGTCCCGTTACATGTACGGGGCGAACAACCCGGTGTCAGTCGCGAAAGTTATTGAATTGCAGCGGCATGCCAAAGTCCTTGACTCGCAGTGCCGCGATGGCTTCCTGCAAGTCGTCACGCTTCTTGCCGGTGACGCGTACCTGCTCGCCCTGAATGGCGGCTTGCACCTTGAGCTTGGCATCTTTGATGTGAGCGACGATCTTCTTCGCCAGCTCCTTGTCGATGCCTTCCTTGAGCACGGCTTCCTGCTTCATCAACTTGCCCGAGGCATAGGCGTCCTTGACCTCAAGGCACTGCACGTCGATCTTGCGCTTGACCAGCGCCAGCTTGAGGATCTCGATCATCGCCTCAAGTTGGAAATCGGCCTCGGCGGTCAGGTTGACGGTCAAATCCTTTTCCTTGAACTCGAAGCTGCCCTTGCCCTTGAGGTCATAACGACGGTCGAGTTCCTTGACGGCGTTTTCAACCGCGTTGGTGACTTCGTGTTTGTCCAGTTCGGATACCACGTCGAATGACGGCATGTAGTGTTCTCCAAATAAAAAGGCGCGCCAGTGACAAGGCGCGCGCTTGGCTTGTGGTTAAAATCGGGCCCATTATAACGGGTCTTTTCCTGCCGATACTGCGAGCCCTCAGATGCCTGCGCCAAACCGAGTAAAAAACTGATGTCCACCACCTGGCATGTCCTGGGGGCCGGTAGTCTTGGCACGTTGTGGGCGGTGCGCCTGGCTCGGGCCGGCCTGCCGGTGCGCCTGGTACTGCGCAACGAAGCCCGGTTACAGGCTTATCGGGCAGCCGGTGGCTTGACGCTGGTGGAGCAAGGTCAACCGCAGTGCTACCCGGTGCCAAGCGAAACGGCGGACAGCGCCGAGCCCATCAAGCGCCTGCTGCTGGCCTGCAAGGCTTATGACGCAGAGGCGGCCGTGGCCTCGGTGGCCCATCGTTTGAGTGCCGAAACGGAACTGATCCTGTTGCAGAATGGCCTCGGCAGCCAGGACGCGGTGGCGAATCGTGTTCCTCATGCCCGCTGCATCAGCGCCTCCAGCACCGAAGGCGCGTTTCGCGACGGTGACTGGCGCGTGGTGTTCGCCGGCCATGGCTACACCTGGCTGGGCGACCCCGCCCACCCGGTGGCGCCGTTCTGGCTGGATGACCTGGCCGCCGCCGGCATCCCCCACGAATGGAGCGCCGACATCCTCACCCGGCTGTGGCGCAAACTGGCGCTCAACTGTGCGATCAATCCGCTGACCGTGCTGCATCACTGCAAAAATGGCGGCTTGCAGGAGCATCACTGCGAAGTGGCAACCCTGTGCGCGGAGCTCACGGATCTGCTCGAACGCTGCGGCCAACCCGCGGCTGCCGAAGACTTGCAGCCGGAAGTCGAACGGGTGATCCAGGCCACCGCCGCCAATTACTCGTCCATGTACCAGGACGTCGCCAATCGGCGCCGCACCGAAATCGGCTACCTGCTCGGCCACGCCTGCAAGGTCGCCCAGCGGCATGAGCTGACAGTGCCGCACCTGGAACAGCTGCGCCAGCGACTGATTGCCCACTTGAACAACCTCGGATTGCCCAGCGACTGAGCAGCGGCTACGCTGGCCCTCGTGTTCCTTTTTAGCGACGACTCTGATGCCATTGCGCCAGCGCCTTGAAAACCTCCCGGTCGGCCAGAAACTGCTGGCCGCCCTGTTGGTGTTGTTGACCACTGTCCTGTTGGTGGCCAACCTGACCTTTATCAGCGCCGCCTATTACATTTCCCAGGAAAGCATGGCGCCCCAGGCCCTGCAGACCATCGGCCGGCTGGTGGCAAACCCGAGCCTGATCTCCGACGCAGTGCAATCGCCACAAACGGCCAAGCGCCTGCTCGACGAACTCAACAGCTACTCACCGCTGCGGGCCGCGGCGCTGTATGACGGCCAGGGCGAACGCCTGGCACAACTGCAACAGAGCGAAAAGCTCAAGTTACCGGACCACTTTCGCAACATGCAGGCCTGGCAGGCGGGTGAATTCCGTAGCAACCAGGTCATCACCCTCCCCCGCCCAGGCACCGAGCCGGGCCACCTGTTACTGGTGGCCAGCAGCGAACTGCCGACGGCGTTCTACACCGGTACCCTGACCGCCAGCCTTGGCATCCTGATTTTCAGCGTATTGCTGTGGCTGGTCATTGCCCAACAAATCAAGCGCCTGATCACCCAGCCGATACATCAGCTCGAAGAGCTGTCGCGCCAGGTCACCCGCGAGGAGAATTACGCCCTGCGCGCCGCACGCGGCAACCATGATGAGATCGGCAGCCTGGCGGAGGCATTCAATACCATGCTGTCGCGCATCGAAGCCCGGGAGCAGCAACTCAAGCGCGCGCGGGACGATTCCCAGGCCGCCTACGACCAGGCCCAAGGCCTGGCGGAAGAAACCCGCCACACCAACCGCAAGCTGGAACTGGAAGTCCAGGTGCGCAGCAAGATCGAGAAAAAGCTCACCGGGTTCCAGAACTACCTCAACAGCATCATCGACTCCATGCCGTCGGCCCTGATCGCCCTCGACGAGCAGCTCTACGTCACCCAGTGGAATCAGGAGGCCAGCGCCCTGTCCGGTACGCGGCTGGACGAGGCATTGAACCAGCCAATCTTCCTCGCTTTCGAGCCACTCAAGCCGTACCTGCCGCAGCTCAAACAGACGGTCGAGCAGCACACGGTGGCCAAGATCGAACGCGTCACCTGGACCAAGGACGATGAGGCTCGACATTACGCCCTCACCTTCTACCCGCTGATGGGCGGTGCCGGGCGCGGCGTGGTGATCCGGATCGATGACATCACCCAGCGCCTGTCACTGGAAGAAATGATGGTGCAATCGGAAAAAATGCTCTCGGTCGGCGGCCTCGCGGCGGGCATGGCCCATGAGATCAACAACCCGTTGGGGGCGATCCTGCACAACGTGCAAAACATCCGCCGGCGCCTGTCGCCGGAACTGCCCAAGAACCTCGAACAAGCCGAACAACTGGGTATCGAACTGCAGGTGGTCAATCGTTACCTCCAGGGCCGGGAAATCCCACAGTTGCTCGATGGCATCCAGCAGGCCGGCGCCCGGGCGGCGAAAATCGTCACCCACATGCTCAGTTTCAGCCGTCTCAGCACACGGCAGATGGCGCCCTGCGACCTGCCGGCGCTGATCGACCAGGCGGTGGAAATCGCCGGCAATGACTTCGACCTGGCGATCGGTTTCGACTTCAAGGGCCAAGCGATCATCCGTCAGTTCGACCCGAACCTGGGCCCAGTGCCCGGCACAGCCAACGAGCTGGAGCAGGTGCTGCTCAACCTGCTGAAAAACGCCGCCCAGGCGATCCACCAACGCCAGGACGACAGCGAGCCGGGCCGCATTATCCTGCGCACGCGGTTGAATCCGCCGTGGGCGGAAATCCAGGTCGAGGACAACGGCATCGGCATGAGCGAGAACGTGCGCAAGCGCACCTTCGAACCGTTTTTCACCACCAAGGAAATCGGTCAGGGCACGGGGCTTGGGCTGTCGGTGTCGTATTTCATCGTCACCAATAACCACAAGGGCCAGATGGAAGTGCAGTCGGCGCCGGGCCAAGGCACCTGCTTTACCTTGCGCCTGCCTCTGGCGGGCACTTCGATGGTCCCGCAGGAAAATAAGCAACTGGAGCGCTGAGCATGGGTTTTCGCCTGTCGAAGATTTACACCCGCACCGGCGACAAAGGTGAAACCGGGTTGGGTGACGGTCGCCGCGTAGCCAAGGACCACCCACGGGTCGAGGCCATCGGCGAAGTGGATACGCTGAACAGCCAGTTGGGGTTGTTGCTGGCCGGTCTAGCCGCTGAAACAGGCCAATACCCGGCGCTCGGAGAGGTCATCGAGGTGCTGGTACCTTGTCAGCATCGGCTTTTCGACCTGGGCGGTGAACTGGCGATGCCGGCCTATCAGGCACTGACAACGGCGGAAGTCGAGCGCCTGGAAGCGGCGATTGATGTGTGGAACGAGGAACTGGGGCCGCTGGAGAACTTCATCCTGCCCGGCGGCTCGACATTGATTGCCCAGGCCCATGTCTGCCGCAGCCTGGCCCGCAGCGCCGAGCGCCGTTGCCAACAGTTGAACGCAGTGGAGCCGTTGGCCGGGCCAGGGTTGGCCTATATCAATCGGTTATCGGACCTGCTGTTCGTGGCAGCGCGGGTCATCGCCCGGCGGCAAGGGGTGGCGGAGGTGCTGTGGGTGGCGGCTGCCAAGCCTGGGGGTTGATGCCTGTCAGGCCCTCATCGCGAGCAGGCTCGCTCCCACAGAGGTTCTGTTGGGGGACATAGACAGTGTTCACACCACAAATCCCATGTGGGAGCGAGCCTGCTCGCGAAGAGGCCAGCAGCCACACCCCAGAATCAAGCCCCAGGCCAAAACGCCCGAATACCCGCCACACCCTGCGCCCCGGCCTCCCAGGCTTTTTGCCGTTCGCCAGGCCCCACCCCACCCAACAGATAAACCGGCCTGTTGAAGCCCTCGATCAACCGCGAAGCCTCTTGCCAACCCAACGGTTGGGCCTCGGGATGGGTCTGGGTCGGTTGCACGGGCGAGAGCGTCACGAAGTCCACATCCATCTGCTGCGCCAGGGATAATTCCTCGGCGTTATGGCAGGAAGCTGCCAACCAGCGGTCTTTGGAGAACGGTCGCCCTGCCGCCGCATGCTTGCGCAGTTGCGCAGCAGTGATGTGCCAGCCGGCGGAGGGGAAATCGCCCAGCCACTCGAATGGCCCCTTGAGCATCAGTTGGGCCTTGCCAGCACACAGCCCCGCCGCATCCACCGCCAGATCGCGGTATTGCGGGTCGTAACCATTGGGAGCGCGCAATTGAACCAGTTTGACCCCACCGGCGATGGCCTTCTGCATGCCTCGCAGCAGGGCCGGCGTTTCGAGGCCTTCAGGGGTGATCAGGTATTCGCCCGGCAAACGGGCCGCCGCGACGATCGGCTGGTTGGCCGCCGGAAATTCATAGTTCGTCAGATCGCGAGCCGTTACCCAAGCCAGCGGTTGCCCTTCGGCACCGTGGGGCTCGCCGCTGAACGCCGAGACTTCCCAGACATCCAGCAACACCTGTTTGTCCGGGTAATCGTGGCACACCTTGATCAGTGGCCGGGCGGCGCCTACCACAATGCCCAACTCCTCATGAAGTTCACGGGCCAAGGCCGCTTCGACGGATTCATCTGCCTCGACCTTGCCGCCGGGAAACTCCCACAAACCACCTTGGTGCTGAGTGTCGGCGCGTCGGGCGATCAGGATTTTACCGGCGGCGTCGCGAATGACCGCTGCCGCTACGTGTACTCGTTTCACCGCGCTGTTTCCTCCAGACCGGCCTGTTGCCACGCCTTGAACGCCGGCCATTGATAGATGGTTTCGACATAGGCCGCATCGACCTCGGGCAGTTCCACCGCAAAGGTGCGCAAACGCACGGCAACAGGCGCGAAAAACACGTCGGCCAGGCTCAAGGCGCCAAACAGGTAAGGGCCGGCTTCGGTGGCAGCGGCACGGCATTCGGCCCACAGCGCGAGCATCCGCTGGATTTCCGCCTGGACGTCAGGCGGCATGGGCGACAGCGGCGCATCGCGAAGCAGGTCAAACGGCATGTTACTGCGGATGGCAAAGAAGCCACTGTGCATTTGTGCGCAGGCCGAACGCGCCTGGGCCCGGGCAGCCACATCCTTGGGCCAGAGACCGGCGCCGGGAAACTGTTCGGCCAGGTATTCGGCAATCGCCAGGGAGTCGGCGATCACGCCAAATTCGGTCTTGAGCAACGGGACCTTGGCCGTGGCCGAGTACTTGAGCAGTTTCTCGCGGGTGTCGGGCTGGTCGAGCCTGACCAGCTCTTCGGTGTACTTCGCGCCGGTCAACGCCAGGGCCAGAGCGCCGCGCAGGGACCAGGAAGATAGATCTTTGTCGCCGATGATCAGGTGCAGGCTCATGTCTGGATTCCTTTCTTGTGGGTCAATCAGAAACTGTGGAGTCTGTCAGGCCGCCTTCGCGAGCAAGCCCGCTCCCACAGGAGATTTGAGGTGTGAACACTTTTTTATGTCACCCAGCAAATCCATTGTGGGAGCGGGCTTGCTCGCGAATGGGACGACTCGGTTTAAGTCCGATACTCAGCGTTGATCTTGACGTACTCGTGGGACAGGTCAGTCGTCCAGATGGTTTCGCTGCAATCACCACGGCCCAGTTCGATACGAATGGTGATTTCTTCCTGTTGCATCACCGCTGCCCCCTGGGCTTCGGTGTAAGTAGCAGCGCGGGCGCCTTCACTGGCGATGCAGACTTCGCCAAGGAACACGTCGATCTTGCTCACGTCCAGGTCCGGCACGCCGGCACGGCCGACGGCGGCGAGGATCCGGCCCCAGTTCGGGTCGGAGGCGAACAGCGCGGTCTTGATCAGCGGCGAGTGCGCCACGGTGTAGCCGACGTCCAGGCATTCCTGATGATTGCCACCGCCGTTGACCTGCACGGTCACGAACTTGGTCGCGCCTTCGCCGTCACGGACGATGGCCTGGGCCACTTCCATGCACACTTCAAACACGGCCTGCTTCAGGGCCGCGAACAACGGACCGCTGGCTTCAGTGATTGGCGGCAGGTTGGCCTTGCCAGTAGCGATCAGCATGCAGCAGTCGTTGGTGGAAGTGTCGCCGTCGATGGTGATGCGGTTGAACGACTTGTTGGCGCCATCGAGCATCAGGTCTTGCAACACCTGGCGGGAAACCTTGGCGTCGGTGGCGATGTAGCCGAGCATGGTCGCCATGTTCGGGCGGATCATGCCGGCACCTTTGCTGATGCCAGTAACCGTGACGGTCACGCCGTCGTGCTGGAACTGGCGGCTCGCGCCCTTGGGCAGGGTGTCGGTGGTCATGATGCCGGTGGCGGCGGCAGCCCAGTTGTTTTCCGACAGATCATCGAGAGCGGCCTGCAGCGCGCCTTCGATCTTCTCGACTGGCAGCGGCTCGCCAATCACGCCGGTGGAGTACGGCAGCACCTGGTTGGCATCAACGCCGGTCAGCTCGGCCAACTTGGCGCAGGTGCGCTCGGCAGCAGCCAGGCCTGGCGTGCCGGTGCCAGCGTTGGCGTTACCGGTGTTGGTCAGCAAGTAGCGCACTGGCCCCTGGACACGTTGCTTGGCCAGGATGACCGGAGCGGCACAAAAGGCGTTGAGGGTGAACACGCCGGCAACCGTCGAGCCTTCGGCACAACGCATGACCACGACATCCTTGCGCCCAGGGCGCTTGATGCCCGCCGAGGCGATACCGAGTTCAAAACCGGCAACCGGGTGCAACGTTGGCAACGGACCAAGACCAACAGCCATGAATGGGCTCCTTAATAGATGTATATCGGCACCGCCGTCATCGGGACGGTGGATCAAATGGCAAAACGCCGCGACGGCTGAAAGCCGGTCGCGGCGCGGGTCGTTTCAGCGTTTGAAACGGGGTTACTGAATCTGCCCGTGGCAATGCTTGTACTTCTTGCCCGAACCGCAATAGCACAGTTCGTTACGGCCCAGCTTCTGTTCGTTACGCACCGGCGCGGTCGCCAGGGCGACATCCACATCGACGCCCTCTTGGGCTACAACTTCCAGGCCGGGTGCTTCGGCGTGTTCGAACTGCATGCGCGCGGCCAAGGCTTCGGCTTCCTGACGCAGGCGGGCTTCTTCTTCGACCGGGTCTTCGCGGCGAACCTGAACGTGCGACAGCACACGGATCGAGTCGCGCTTGATCGAATCCAGCAACTCGGAGAACAGCGTGTAGGACTCGCGCTTGTACTCCTGCTTCGGGTTCTTCTGGGCGTAACCGCGCAAATGGATACCGTGACGCAGGTGGTCCATGGTCGAAAGGTGGTCTTTCCACAAGTCGTCCAGAACCCGCAGCACGATCTGTTTCTCGAAGGAGCGCAGCGCTTCGGCGCCTGCCTGGTCTTCTTTCTCGTTGTACGCGGCGATCAGTTCGGTCAGCAGCTTCTCGCGCAGGGTTTCTTCGTACAGGTGATCGTCTTCGTCAAGCCATTGCTGGATCGGCAAGGACACGCCGAAGTCGCTCCGCAAGGCCGCTTCCAGGCCAGCGATGTCCCACTGCTCCGGCAGCGATTGCGGCGCAATGTGGGCGCTGACGGTGGCGTTGAGTACATCCAGGCGGAAATCGGCGATGGTTTCGCCAATGTTGTCGGCGGCCAACAAACTGTTACGCATGTGATAGATCACTTTACGCTGTTCGTTGTTGACGTCGTCGAACTCGAGCAGTTGCTTACGGATATCGAAGTTGCGGCCTTCGACCTTGCGCTGGGCCTTCTCGATGGCGTTGGTCACCATACGGTGCTCGATCGCTTCGCCCGGCTGCATGCCCAGGGCCTTCATGAAGTTCTTCACCCGGTCAGAGGCGAAGATACGCATCAGGCTGTCTTCCAGGGACAGGTAGAAGCGGCTGGAACCGGCATCGCCCTGGCGACCGGCACGGCCACGCAGCTGGTTGTCGATACGGCGCGATTCGTGACGCTCGGATGCGATCACCTGCAAACCACCGGACTCGAGCACCTGCTGATGACGTTTCTGCCAGTCGGCCTTGATCTGCGCGATCTGCTCGGGGGTCGGGTTTTCCAGGGAAGCGACTTCCACTTCCCAGTTGCCGCCCAGCAGGATGTCGGTACCACGGCCGGCCATGTTGGTGGCGATGGTCAGCGCACCCGGGCGACCGGCCTGGGCGATGATCTCGGCTTCTTTCTCGTGGAACTTGGCGTTGAGGACCTTGTGTTCGATACCTTCCTTGTTGAGCAATGTGGACATGTGCTCGGAGGTTTCGATGGTGGCGGTACCCACCAGGATCGGACGGCCCTGGGCCATGCCTTCCTTGATGTCATTGATGATCGCCGCATACTTCTCTTCGGCGGTCAGGAACACCAGGTCGTTGTAGTCTTTACGCGCCAGCGGCTTGTTCGGCGGGATCACCACCACTTGCAGGCCGTAGATCTGGTGGAATTCGAACGCTTCGGTGTCGGCGGTACCGGTCATGCCGGACAGCTTGCTGTACAGGCGGAAGTAGTTCTGGAAGGTGGTCGAGGCCAGGGTCTGGCTCTCGGCCTGGATGTTCAGGCCTTCCTTGGCTTCGATGGCCTGGTGCAGGCCTTCGGACAGACGACGACCCGGCATGGTACGGCCGGTGTGTTCGTCCACCAGCACGACCTGGCCGTCCTGCACGATGTATTCGACGTTGCGATGGAACAGCATGTGGGCACGCAGGCCCGCATAGACGTGGGTCAGCAGGCCCAGGTTATGGGCCGAGTACAGGCTCTCGCCTTCGGCCAGCAAGCCGACGCGGGTCAGCATCTCTTCGATGAACTGGTGACCGGCTTCGTTGAGTTCGACCTGACGGGTCTTCTCGTCAACGGTGTAGTGCCCAGGTTGGGTCACTTCGCCTTCGACTTCCTCGACGTGCAACGTGAGCTGCGGGATCAGCTTGTTGATCTCGATGTACAGCTTGGAGCTGTCCTCGGCCTGACCGGAAATGATCAGCGGGGTACGGGCTTCGTCGATGAGGATGGAGTCGACTTCGTCGATTACGGCAAAATTGAGTTCACGCTGGAATTTTTCTTCCATGCTGAACGCCATGTTGTCGCGCAGGTAGTCGAAACCGAATTCGTTGTTGGTGCCGTAGGTAATGTCGGCGGCGTAGGCGATGCGCTTCTCTTCCGGTGGCTGGAACGGCGTGACGACGCCGACGGTCAGGCCGAGGAATTCGTAGAGTGGGCGCATCCAGTTGGCGTCGCGGCGGGCCAGGTAGTCGTTGACCGTCACCACGTGCACGCCCTTGCCGGACAATGCGTTGAGGTAAACGCCCAGGGTGGCCACGAGGGTCTTGCCCTCACCGGTGCGCATTTCGGCGATTTTGCCTTCGTGCAAGGTCATGCCGCCGATCAACTGAACGTCGAAGTGGCGCATGCCCATGATCCGCTTGCCGGCTTCGCGGGCAACCGCAAAGGCTTCAGGCAGGAGCTGGTCGAGGGTTTCCCCCTTGGCGACGCGGTCCTTGAATTCGGCAGTCTTGGCGCGTAACTGATCGTCCGAAAGGGCCACCATTTGCTCTTCGAAGGCATTGACAGTCTGTACCGTCTTGAGCATGCGTTTGATTTCACGCTCGTTCTTGCTTCCAAAAAGTTTCTTTAACAAAGGCGCAAACATATCGGCAGGATCTTCCACACTAAAGGGATGGAGGGCGGCCCCGTGAGTCGCCCGTGCAGCCCTCATGGCCGCATGCGAACGAGCATTCTACCCGGAAACGATGGAGAGGAAAGTGGCGTTATTCCACGATGCTGGCACAGCGCTGTGACGGGGCTTGCATAAAATAAGGGCTTTTGCGCGAACTTCAACCCACAAAGCACAGAAGTTACTCATTGGTTGCGTAGGTAAAACGCCCTTGGGCGAAGGGTCGAGGCGTGCCCGGCGCTTTCTGCTACCATGGCGCCTCTGTCACTTGCGGTATTCGTTCATGGCCTTTCGCCCTCTTCCAGCCAAGGCTCCCGCCGTTCTGCTGCGCGAAGCCAAACCGCTGAAAGCCATCTTCGGCCACGCCAAACGCCTGGGCCACCTGCAGCGCCTGCTCGACAGCCAGTTGCAACCTGCCGCCCGCGAACATTGCCACGTGGCGTCCTGGCGTGAAGGCAGTTTGCTGCTGATCGTCACCGATGGCCACTGGGCCACGCGCTTGCGTTACCAGCAAAAGCGTTTGCTGCGTCAATTGCAGGCGTTCGAAGAGTTTGCCAGCCTGACGCGGATTCTGTTCAAGGTACAACCGCCCACGGTGCAGGTCGGCGCCAAAGGGCACACGCTGGACCTGTCCACCGATGCCGCCGCGACCATCCAGGCCACAGCGGATGGCATCAGCGACCCCAACCTGCGCGCGGCGCTGGAGCGGTTGGCGGCGCATGCCAGGCCCAAGGACTGAAATTTATATTGCCATTTCATTAGGGAATCTTCAGCGGGCACACATTTTGTGTGCACCATAGATCCAATGTGGGAGCGAGCCTGCTCGCGATGCGGTAGATCAGCCAACATCCCTGTTGGATAAGTCCCCTATAACTACCGGCGCTTGCTGCCACCCAACAATGAGCCCATCAACCCGCGCACCAGTTGCCGACCCAATTGATTGGCCGCCTGGCGCATCGCCGATTTCAATGCCTGGCCAGCCGCGGTGCCGAGAAACTCCCCGGCCTTTTCGGTGAAGCTCGGTTCTTCGGCCGTCGGCTTACCCGGCGCTGCTTCGGCCTGGGGCTCCAGTCCCTTGCGCCCCATCAGCACTTCATAGGCCGATTCGCGATCAATGGGTTTGTCATAGCGCCCCTGCAGCGGCGAACTGGCGATGAGCCCGGCGCGCTCGGCCTCGCTCAGCGGCCCGATGCGCGACTGCGGTGGCGCCACCAGCACACGCTGGACCATTTCCGGCGTGCCTTTCTCCTGCAAAGTGCCCACCAGGGCTTCACCGATGCCCAGTTCAGTGAGCACTGCCAGGGCATCGAATTGCGGGTTCGGTCGGAAACCGTCGGCCACCGCCCTTAGGGACTTCTGCTCCTTGGCGGTAAAGGCCCGCAAGCCATGCTGGACGCGCAACCCCAACTGCGCCAGCACGTCATCCGGCAAGTCCCCCGGCGACTGGGTCACGAAATACACCCCGACACCCTTGGAGCGAATCAACCGCACCACTTGTTCCAGGCGTTCCTGCAAGGCCTTGGGCGTACCGGCAAAGAGCAGATGCGCCTCATCGAAGAACAACGCCAGCAGCGGTTTATCCGCATCGCCGCGCTCGGGTAATTGCTCGAACAACTCGGCCAGCAGCCACAGCAGGAACGTCGCGTAGACCTTAGGCGCTTCATGGACCAGACGGCTGGCGTCCAGCAAATGAATGCGGCCTCGGCCATCGCTGGCCGGTTGCAGGATGTCTTCAAGCTGCAAGGCCGGTTCGCCGAACAATGCGTCCGCGCCCTGCTGTTCCAGGGTGGACAGGCGCCGCAACAAGGCCTGACTGGAGCCGGTGGTCATCAGGGCCGCGTCATCCCCCAGCAATTCGGGGTTGTCCCTGAGGTGATTGAGCAGCGCTTTCAGGTCTTTGAGGTCCAGCAGCAACAGGCCTTCGCGGTCAGCGACCTTGAACGCAGCGTAGAGCGCCGATTGCTGGCTGTCCGTCAGCTCAAGCAGGCTGCCGATCAACAATGGCCCCATTTCACTCAGGGTGGTGCGCAGCGGATGACCGGATTGACCGTGGATATCCCACAAGGTCACCGGATAAGCCTGGGGCTTGTGGTTGAGCCAGGGCATGCCGGCGATGCGCTCGGCGACCTTGCCTTGTGGGTTGCCGGCGGCACCGAGGCCGCACAGATCACCCTTGATATCCGCTGCGAACACCGCCACGCCGGCGTCGCTGAACGCTTCGGCCAGGCGCTGCAAGGTGACGGTCTTGCCGGTACCGGTGGCGCCCGCCACCAGACCATGACGGTTCGCCAGGCGCATGGCCTGGCCGATGGGCTGGCCGGTAAGGTCGGCCCCGATAAAGAGTTGCGATGAGTCAGGCATTTGGTCACCCGTGGTGTTTGCGATATGACGCCATTTTGCACGCATATATAAAAGCACGCCTGGAACATTAAGACCCTGGCGCTGGAAATAAAACCGCGTTTGATGCGCACCTGTGGCGAGGGAGCTTGCTCCCTCGCCACATTGTCTTTATGCCTTGTCGCCAAGCCCCACAACCCCAACCGAACATCTATTCTTCATAAAGGTCAACAATGGAGAACACAGACCGGAGGGACGTTCATCGTGCATATAGCGGACATAACCATGTTCTACGCCCCCGCCAGCGGAGGCGTGCGCACTTATCTGGATGCCAAGCACCGGCGCCTGGGCAATCGGCCCGGAATTCGCCACAGCCTGCTGATCCCCGGCGCGCATTTGAGCGAGCACGACGGGATCTACAAAGTTCCGGCCCCTGCGCTGCCGTTCGGCAAGGGCTATCGCTTTCCGCTGCGCCTGGCGCCCTGGCGTAATGTCCTGCGTGATTTACAGCCGGATCTGATCGAAGTCGGCGACCCCTACCTCACTGCGTGGGCTGCCCTGGATGCCCGGCGTCAGCTCGACGTGCCCGTGATCGGCTTCTATCACTCCGACCTGCCGCTGCTGGTGAGCAACCGCATGGGCAATTGGTTCACGCCCAACATCGAAGCCTATGTCAGCAAGTTGTACGGCAACTTCGACCGGGTCCTGGCACCGAGCCAGATCATGGCCGACAAACTGACCGGGCTGGGCGTCAAGAACGTCTACGTGCAACCCCTGGGCGTGGACCTGCAAACCTTCAACCCCGCTGCTCGCGACCCGGAGTTGCGGGCCGAGCTGGGCATTGCCGAAGACACGCGCCTGCTGATTTTCGCCGGCCGCGGTTCCAAGGAAAAAAACCTGCCGGTGCTGCTCAAGTGCATGAAACGCCTGGGCGAGCGTTACCACCTGCTGCTGGTGGGCTCGTCGATGCCCGCCTTGGTGCCGGACAACGTCACAGTGGTCGATGAGTTCTGCCCGGCGCCACAAGTCGCACGGCTGATGGCCAGCGCCGACGCCTTGTTGCACGCCGGCGACCAGGAGACCTTCGGCCTGGTGATCCTGGAGGCCATGGCCAGCGGTATTCCGGTGGTGGCGGTGGCGGCTGGCGCCTTCACCGAAATCGTCCACGAAGACTGCGGCTTGCTGTGCACCCCGAACAATCCACAGGCCATGGCCAACGCCGTGCGGCAGCTTTTTGCCGAAGGTTGCCAGCGACGCGGTGTGCTGGCACGCCGTCATGTGGAGCACCAC
Organism: Pseudomonas sp. LBUM1664; assembly: GCF_059695895.1. NCBI lineage: Bacteria > Pseudomonadati > Pseudomonadota > Gammaproteobacteria > Pseudomonadales > Pseudomonadaceae > Pseudomonas > Pseudomonas sp. LBUM1664. The sequence continues at coordinate 4,998,997 of NZ_CP166791.1, forward strand.
TACGCCTGGGACTCAGTGGTCAACAGCTTGCTGAGTCATTATTACGCCGTGCTCGGCGGACAGATGCCGCTGTTGGCCAATGCTTGAGGCGAGGGCCGTATCGATGAATCACTCGCCTAGCGTATTACTGGTGCTGCACGACGTGGCACCGCAAACCTGGCCTGACTACCAACCCTTCGTCGAAGCCGTCGATGCCCTCGGCCAGGTGCCGATGACCTGGTTGGTCGTGCCGGACTTTCACCGCACCAATACGCTGGAGGCTCATCCAGGCTTTCGGCGCCTGCTCGACAGCCGGGTCAAGCGCGGCGACGAACTGGTGCTGCACGGCTATTACCATTGTGACGACAGCCCGCCGGCCCTTCACCCCAAGGACTGGTTCATGCGCCGGGTCTACACCCATGAAGGCGAGTTTTACAGCCTGTCCGAACAGGCCGCCCTGGCCCGCCTGCGCGCCGGCATTGAAATCTTCCATCGCTACCACTGGCCGCTGAAAGGTTTCGTCGCCCCGGCCTGGCTGATGAGCGAAGGCACGCGCCAGGCCCTGCGCCAATTGCCCTTGAGCTACACCAGCGATACCCAGCACCTTTATCGCTTGCCGGACTTCACCCCCATCGACGCCCCGGGGCTGGTCTGGAGCGCCCGCAGCGCCTGGCGCCGTGGTTTGTCGAAAGTCATCAGCGATCAACGTGAACAACGCTGGCGCCAGGCACCGGTCATTCGCCTGGGCCTGCACCCGGTGGACATGCGTCACGGGTTTTCCCGAGACTATTGGCTGCGAACCCTTGAGCGTCTGCTCAATGACGGTCGCGTGCCGATGACCAAGGCTGGTTGGCTGGCGACCCAAGGCCTGCGGGTCAGCAGCGCCGCATGAAACGGCTTATCTTGCTGACCGTCGCCCTGCTCACGGCGTTGCTGATTCCGTTGCTGTTGGGTGGCGGGGAAATGTGGTCAAGGGTGCAGCGCTTTCCCTTGTCGCTGCTGCTGACCATGCTCGGCATGATTGTGCTCTGTTGGGGCATCAATTCCATGCGCCTGCGTTTGCTGCTGGGCGAACACCGCGGGCGCATCAGCGGGCTGAAAAGCATGGGCGTGGTGATGTCCACCGAGTTCGCCATGTGCGCGACACCCGGCGGCAGTGGCGGACCACTGACACTGATGGCGCTGCTGGCGCGCAACGGCGTGCGTCCGGCCCACGGCAGTGCGGTGTTTGCCATGGATCAGCTGAGCGATCTGCTGTTCTTCCTCTGCGCCTTGATCGGCATCCTGTTTTACGCGCTGTTCCAGAACCTAAGCCAGCGCATGGAATGGATGCTGACGCTGAGCGCAGTTTCATTGTTTGGCGGACTGTTCGGCTGCGTGCTGGTGGCCCGCTACCACCGCAGGCTGATCCTGCTGGCCGCTCGGTTGCTTGGGCATCTGCGTGTCAAAGCCGTCACCCGCCGACGCTGGGCGCGCAAGATCCTGCACTTTCTGGCGGCATTCACCGACACCTTGAAATTGCCACGGCAGACACTGTTCCAGGTCTTCGGCCTGACGTGTCTCCACTGGGCGCTGCGTTACAGCGTGCTGTACCTGGCGCTCAGAGGACTGGGAGCGGATTTGCAGTGGGCCTGGAGTTTCCTGATCCAGATGCTGTCCCTGAGCGCAGGTCAGTTCAGCCTGCTGCCGGGCGGCGCCGGGGCGGCAGAGTTGACATCAGCGGCGCTGCTGGCACCCATGGTGGGCAAATCCACCGCGGCGGCGGCGATTCTGATCTGGCGGGCAGTGACCTATTACTTTTATCTGGTGGCCGGCGGGCCGGTGTTTTTGCTGATGGTCGGGAGACCGTTGATCAAGAAGCTGATGAAGCTCAGGCAGGCCTGACAGATCACCGCTTTTGTAGGGGGGCGGGGCCATCCTCGAGATGCGGTTGTTTTTGCAGTTGCTCCCACAGTTCAGCGGCATCGGGAAATTCCGTGCCGTCTTCGGGGCTCAACGCTTCAGGATCGTAGCGGCTCAGGCAGCCCTCGCCCAGGGTTGTCGGTGCTCTTGAGGTGGCTTTGTCCAATGGATCGGTCATGACGAGCCTCATGAAAAAAAGGGCCTGGCGATCACTCGCCCAGGCCCGTTGCGGTGTAGTCAGAACACCACGGTCTTGTTGCCGTGCACCAGCACCCGGTCTTCAAGGTGATAACGCAAGCCCCGCGCCAGCACCATTTTCTCCACGTCACGGCCGAAACGCACCATGTCTTCGATGCTGTCGCTGTGGCTGACACGCACCACGTCCTGCTCGATGATCGGGCCGGCGTCCAGCTCTTCGGTCACGTAGTGGCAGGTGGCGCCAATCAGCTTCACGCCGCGCATCGAGGCCTGGTGGTACGGCTTGGCACCGACGAACGACGGCAGGAAGCTGTGGTGGATGTTGATGACCTTGTGAGCGTATTCGCGGCACAAGGACGGCGGCAGGATTTGCATGTAACGGGCCAGCACCACCACTTCGGCGTCGTGCTGCTTGACCAGCCGCGAAACTTCAGCGAACGCCGGCTGTTTGTCCTGCGGGTTGACTGGCACGTGGTAGTACGGGATGCCGTGCCACTCCACCATGCTGCGCAGGTCGTCATGGTTGGAAATGACGCAGGCGATGTCGCAATCAAGCTCATCGCTGTGCCAGCGGTGCAGCAGGTCGGCCAGGCAGTGAGACTCACGGCTGGCCATCAGCACCACGCGTTTTTTCTGCGCGGTGTCGGTGATGCGCCAGTCCATCGAGAACTCGTCGGCAATCGGCGCGAACGCCTCACGAAAGGCTTCGATACCGAAGGGCAGCGAGTCGGCACGAATCTCGTGACGCATGAAGAACCAGCCACTGTGATTGTCCGAGTGATGGCTTGCTTCAGTGATCCAGCCATTATGGGACGCCAGAAAGTTACTGACTTTAGCAACGATGCCGACGCGGTCCGGGCAAGCAATCACCAGCCGAAAAGTGCGCATTAGGGGAACTCCAGAACTTCGCAAAGGCGGCTATTCTAGCCATTGCGCAGCAAAACTGCAGTATTGATGACACGCCGCGCCCATCCGTGACAATCCGCGCCGCGAAAGGCTGGCCTGTGGCTATATTTGTGAACAGATGTGAGGACTCCGTCACGTTATTTAACGGCAACGTCCATTTTTGTGGCGCGATACTAATTAATTAAATAAAACACGGGTTAAATGTTTACTTGATGAAACTGTCTGATTACTATTGTCGCACTGTCTCCTTGTCACCCGCATCCTACATAAGGTAGTCCCCATGTCCTTGATCAACGAATACCGCGCCACTGAAGAAGCAATCAAAGAACTGCAAGCCCGCCTGAAGAATCTGTCCCAAGACGACAAACTGCAAACCGAGCTTGAATTCGAAGGCAAACTGCGCACGCTGATGGGCGAATACTCCAAGTCCCTGCGTGACATCATTGCCCTGCTGGATCCAGAATCCAAGTCGAGCAAAACACCGCGTGGCGCTGTGAAAACTACCGGCACCAAACGCGCTCGCAAAGTTAAGCAATACAAAAACCCGCACAACGGCGAAGTCATCGAAACCAAAGGTGGCAACCACAAGACGCTGAAAGAGTGGAAAGCCAAGTGGGGCGGTGACGTGGTTGAAGGCTGGGCAACCCTGCTGGGCTAAGCCTCACCGGTTCGCTTCGCTCTTGCGAACAAAAAAACGCCAGCGATTGCTGGCGTTTTTTTATGCTTGTCATCTTTCACTTCATAGTGGCTCGATGCTTAAACGTTTGCGCAATTGCTGGCTGTAGCCCTGCCATTCTATGAGTACCTCCCGCTGCAATGGCGTAGAAAGGCTCATCCACTCTCCCATCGTCTCATCAAAACTTTTCAAGGTATTAGGGGCGCCCCATTCCGGGGAGGACAGACGCTGTTGGCAGAAAAGTCTCCAACGCCCCTGTTCTTCGGGATTCAACGTATCCGGGAAGTTACGCGCGCGATATCGAAACAATAATTCCGGCAAACGCTCATCATCAAAAGGCCAGCGCTCTTGAGCCAATTGAGCCGGGTCAGCCATACGGACTTGTTCACATAAACGTCGATCGCGGTCACCCAGGAAGCCTGCGTATAACTGTTGCTCGGGGTCCTCGCTGGCGGTGAAATCCTCGCGGCCATAAATAACCTGAAGTTTATCCTGCCAAACTTGCTGTGAGTCAGTTAGCCGCTGCGCACGCTGCCGGTAGCCGTCCATGTCCAGCTGCAGCCGTTGCTGGTCCTCGGCCCGCAGCACCGACAGCGGTGCGACCACCGGGCACTTGTTGATATGAATGAGTTTGAGAGGCACGGGCAACTCACCCTCGAGCAGTTCTTCACGGCGCGTATACAAGCGCTGACGCAGGGTTTCGGCATCGTGCTCCAGCAAGCCCTGGGGGTCCAGGTGCAGGTCGCAGACAATCAGGGCGTTGCGGTTTTTCGGATGCCAGGCCAGCGGCAGGACCACGCCGATGAAGTTTCGCGCCGCCGAAAAACGCCCGGAAATATGCACCATCGGCTGCAACAGACGAATCTGGTCCATCACCTTCTGTTTGCTGCGCAACTGAAACAGCCAGTCGTAGAGCCGGGGCTGCTTCTGGCGAATCAGCCTGGCCAGGGCGATGGTCGCGCGCACGTCTGACAACGCATCGTGAGCCTGGCCATGGTCGATGCCATTGGCGGCGGTCAGGCGCTCGAGCTTGAGGGTGACGCGCCCGTCCTCTTGCGGCCAGACCATGCCTTGCGGGCGTAGCGCATAGGCGGCGCGTACCAGGTCGATCAGGTCCCAGCGGCTATTGCCGCCCTGCCATTCCCGCGCGTACGGGTCGAAAAAATTCCGATAAAGGCTGTAGCGAGTCATTTCATCGTCGAAACGCAGGGTGTTGTAACCGGCGCCACAGGTACCGGGCGCGGCCAGTTGTCCGTGGACACGGGTCATGAAATCGGCTTCGCTCAACCCTTGCTCGGCCAGGCGCGTGGGGGTGATGCCGGTGATCGCACAGGCTGCCGGATGGGGCAGGATGTCATCGCTGGGCCGGCAATACAGGTTCACCGGCTCGTCGATTTCATTGAGCTCGAAATCGGTACGAATACCCGCCACCTGCAAGGGCCGGTCGCAGCGCGGGTTGATGCCGGTGGTTTCGTAGTCGTACCAGAAGATGGAAGTCACGGGTTATTCCTGAACTGAAGACGGGCGAAGTCTAGGCCTTGGAACACGCTTGCGGCCAGCGGTCCTGCTATTCAATCATGAGGCGATCCATGAAATGACATACATAGTTATATCGTTTGCCCGCACGAAGGCTGCTAGCATCGAAGCCGAGATAGAACGTTCGAACCGGCCCCATCACTCAGGTTGCCCATGCTCGAGACACCGGCACTGCAAAGGAACGCGACGCTGCCCCCGCCACTGGACACGCGGTATCAGGTTGAAACGCCCGAAGGCATCGACCTGCCACTGCGTCCGGCGGGGTTGATGCCTCGCGCACTGGCCTTCACCATCGACCTGGGCATACGGGGGTTGGTCCTGGGCCTTCTCTTCTTCATCCTGGCGTTTTTCGGCGAGCTGGGTTTCGGCCTGGGTTCCATCCTGCTGTTTGTCGTCAGTTGGTGGTACATGGTGCTGTTCGAGGTGCTGAACCAAGGGCGCTCCCCCGGCAAACAGGTGATGGGGTTGCGCGTGGTGCAGGACGACGGCCGGCCCATCGGCTGGTCCGCCTCATTGATCCGCAACCTGTTGCGCTTCGTCGACATGCTGCCCTTGGGCTATGCCTGCGGGGCGATCAGCTGCCTGCAACATCCTGCCTTCAAACGCCTGGGAGACCTCGCGGCCGGCACACTGGTGGTGTATCGCGAACAGCCGGTCAAACGCCCTGCCTTACCATTGGCCCAGCCGATACGGCCACCTTTTGCCCTGAGCCTGAACGAGCAACGCGCCGTGCTGAGTTTCGCCGAACGTCAGGCAGAACTTTCCCAAGCGAGGGTCAATGAACTGGCTGCCATCCTGGCCGCGCCACTGAACGTCCAGGCCCCCAACGCCGTGGCCGAACTCAATGGCATCGCCCGCGGCCTGTTGGGGCCAACATGAAGCAAAGCCTGTTTGAAAACCGTCACCAAGGGGCATGGGAAGATCTGTCCCGACAGCTCGATCAACTGGAGCGCAGTCGCAACGTTCCCCAGAGCAACGACTTCCCTGCCGCGTACCGGCGGCTTTGTCATCATCTGGCGCTGGCCCAGGCTCGGGGCTACAGCAGCCTGCTGATCGACACACTGCAACAACTGGCGCTGCGCGGTCACCAGCAACTCTACCGGGACCGCAGTCGGCCGTCGGCCAGCCTTTCGGCGTTTATTCTGGCCGGTTTCCCCCGCCTGGTCCGCGAGCAATGGCGGTTCGTGCTGGTCGCCAGCCTGATGTTCCTGGGCAGCCTGGTCGGTATCGGGCTGCTGGTTTATCTGTTTCCGGAGCTGGTCTACAGCTTGCTGACCGCCGAAGAAGTCAGCCAGATCCGCGGCATGTACGATCCGGCCGCCGGGCACTTGGGGCGCTCCATCGAGCGGGCTGCCAGCGAGGACTGGGCCATGTTCGGCTATTACATCATGCACAACATCGGCATTGCCTTTCAGACGTTTGCCAGTGGCTTGATGTTTGGCCTGGGGAGCGCGTTCTTCCTGTTTTTCAATGGCCTGACCATTGGCGCGGTGGCCGGGCACCTGACCCAGATCGGTTCTGGAGGAACGTTCTGGTCGTTCGTGATCGGCCATGGCGCCTTCGAGCTCACCGCCATCACCCTGGCCGGCGCCGCTGGCCTGCAACTGGGCTGGGCATTGATCGCGCCGGGACGCCTCACCCGGGGTGAGGCCTTGCGGCTCGCCGCGGGCAAAAGCGTGCTGATGATCGGGGGCGTGATGCTGTTCCTGCTCATTGCCGCATTCATCGAGGCCTACTGGTCCTCCAGCGCCGTGACGCCCGCGACCAAATACACGGTCGGCGCAGTGTTATGGCTGCTGGTGGCCAGTTACCTGCTGTTTGCCGGACGGGTCCGCCATGCGCCTGAGTGACGCCACCGTAGCCATCCGCCCGCGCACCACCTGGGAAGCCATGGACCTCGGCGTGCTGATGAGCCAGCAGCATCGATGGTTACTGATGACAAGCTGGGCCATCGTCACGCTGCCGGTGTACGCGCTGCTGTCCCTGCTGCTGTGGGATTCGCCGTCCCTGGTGGTGGTGATGTTCTGGTGGTTGAAACCGGCCTTTGACCGTTTACCGCTGTACATTTTGTCCAAGGCACTGTTTGGCGAAACACCCACGTTGAAGCAGGCCTTGCGCCAGTGGCCCGCGCTGCTCAAGCCCCAGTTGTTGGCCAGCCTGACCTGGCGACGGCTGAGCCTGAGCCGCAGCTTCCTGATGCCCGTGGTGCAACTTGAGGGGCTCGCCGGTGAGGCGCGGGAGCAGCGCCTGCGAGTGTTGCTGCAACGCAACCGTGGCGCGGCGCAATGGCTGACCGTGATCGGCGTGCACCTGGAAACCGCCTTGTGGTTCGGCCTGATGGCCCTGTTTTATCTGTTCGTACCGCAACAAATCGAACTGCAATGGGACTGGCAAAAACTGATCGCCGCGACCGAGCACGACTGGTTGTGGTTTGAACACCTGATCAACTTCTTGTATCCCCTGCTGCTGATTGTCTGGGAACCGGTGTATGTCGCCTGCGGCTTCAGCCTCTACCTGAACCGGCGCACGATCCTCGAGGCCTGGGACATCGAGCTGGTGTTCCGGCGCCTGCGTCAGCGCCTGAGCAGCGCAGCCCCTGCGCTGATGCTGCTGGCACTGATGCTGCTGCCGCTGGCGCCACAGGCATGGGCCGCCGAGGACAGCACTGCACCCGACAGCCCCAGGCTACTCAACCAACCCCTCACCAGCGAGGCCTCCCGGGACAGCATCAAGGCGATCCTCGAAGCCCCGCCGTTCAAGAACCCTGAAACCGTCACCCGTTATCGTTTCGGCGAAGACCCCGCCGAATCCTCCGAGACGGACGTAACCCCGGACTGGCTCAAGGCATTGTTCCAATGGATGGGCGGCCAACGCTTCGACATCGTTGCCGCGCTGATCCAGATATTGCTCTGGTCCTGCCTGGTGGGGGCGATTGCCTGGCTGGCCTGGCGCTATCGCGAAAGGCTCAAAGCCCTGGTGAGTCGCCGGCCGACCAAACGCCCCCCCCTGGAGCGACCGACACCGGCCCGGATGTTCGGCCTGGATATCCGCCAAGAGAGCCTGCCGGACGACGTAGCCGCCAGCGTCGAGCAGTTGTGGCTCACCCAGCCTCGCGATGCCCTGGGCTTGCTGTATCGGGCCCTGCTCAGTCGGTTGCATCATGACTTCCATATCCCCTTGAAACCGGCCGACACCGAAGGCCAGGTGCTGCAGCGCGTCGAACAACTTCAGCATGAGGGCCTGCTGGCCTTCAGCAAAAACCTGACCCTGCATTGGCAGAACATCGCCTACGGGCATCGCCCACCACCGACTCACCTGCAACAGGAACTGTGCGACGGCTGGCGCGGGCTATTCGGTCCGGGAATCTCTCGATGAGCCGCCGCACAGGGCTGCTGACCGGGGCGCTGGTTGCCGCGCTGGTGTGCGCATTGGCCGTTTACCTGTACCTGAAGGCCGTGCCGTATCAGGAAACCATCGAGCACGGCCCCTCCCCCGAAGCCCAGGCCAACCCCTACCTGGCAGCCGAGCATTTTCTGCGCCAGCACGGCATCAATGTCGAACACGCCAACAGCCTGAATGTTCTTCCCTCCCTTGAGCCTCATCAGCGCAGCCTGCTGTTGCTGGGAGAACGAACCCACATGACGCCACGGGAAGTCGACCAATTGATGAACTGGACCCGGGCCGGCGGGCGCCTGTTGTTTGTGGCCGAGGCCTTGTGGGACAACAACACCGGCAGCAGCGGTGACTTGCTGCTGGACCGCGTGCACCTGCGCCAATTCCTCAGCAAGGACCTCAAGGAGCCGGCCCCTGACCTCATCAAGGATCGCTACCCCGAGCTGACCAAGTTGTATCTGGAGGACGAAGAGTCTCCCGCGTATGTCGGCTTCGACACCGACTTCCACCTCGAAGACCCGCAGAACCAGGCGCAGGCCTGGGCCAACAGCGCACTGTCGACCCACATGATGCAACTGAACCTCGGCCTGGGCTCGATCACGGTGATAACCGACGCCGAGCTGTGGAAGAACGATCACATCGACCAGTACGACAACGCCTGGCTGCTCTGGTATTTGAACGCCGACACGAACGTCACGCTGCTGTTCAACACCGATCACGATGACCTGCTGACCCTGCTGCTGCGCTATTTCCCCCAGGCGTTGGTGGCGCTGCTGGCCTTGATCGCCCTGTGGTTCTGGCGTTCGGCGGTGCGTCATGGCCCGCTGCAACAACCGGCGCCCAAGGCGCGGCGTCAGCTGGAGGAACACTTGCAGGCCAGCGCCGGTTTCCACCTGCGACACAACAGCCAGCAGCACCTGTTGCAGGCCTTGCAACAGGACGTGTTGCGCCGGGCGCGCCATCTTCATCCCGGCTTCGAACAACTGGCCGTCGCCGAACAATGGCAGGTACTCGCCCGTCTGACCCGCCAGCCCACACGGGCCATCAGCCAGGCCCTAAGCCCCCGGCCGAAACAGCGCATGTCCAGCGCTGAGTTCTGTCGCCAGGTCGCCCATTTGCAAACCCTCAGGAATGCCTTATGACTGAACAGAACGAACCTGACGCCGGCCAGGCCCATGCCGCCCAACAGCGCCAGCGCGCCAGTCAACTGGCCCAGGCGATCCGCACCGAATTGCACAAGGCGGTGGTCGGTCAGGCCGCCGTGATCGACGATGTGCTCACGGCACTGATCGCCGGCGGTCACGTGCTGCTCGAAGGGGTTCCCGGGCTGGGCAAGACCCTGTTGGTGCGTGCCCTGGCCCGCTGTTTCGGCGGCGAGTTCGCCCGCATCCAGTTCACCCCCGACCTGATGCCCAGTGACGTCACCGGGCACGCGGTGTACGACTTGCAGACCGAGCAATTCAAGCTGCGCAAGGGGCCGGTGTTTACCCATCTGCTGCTGGCCGACGAGATCAACCGCGCACCGGCCAAGACCCAGGCCGCGCTGCTCGAGGCCATGCAGGAACGCCAAGTCACCCTCGAAGGTCGCGCGTTACCCATTGCCCAGCCGTTCATGGTGCTTGCGACCCAGAACCCGATTGAACAGGAAGGCACCTACCCGCTGCCGGAAGCCGAGCTCGACCGCTTCATGCTCAAGGTGCGCATGGACTACCCCGACGCCGACCAGGAGTTGAACATGGTGCGCCAGGTCAGCCGCTCGACCCGCGGCGACATGCTCGACGTGCAGCCGTTGCGCACGGTGTTGCAGGCCAAGGACGTGCAAGCGCTGCAACGCATCGCCAGCGACCTGCCCATGGACGACCAGGTGCTCGATTACGCCGTGCGCCTGGCCCGTACCACCCGCAGTTGGCCGGGCTTGACCCTGGGCGCCGGGCCTCGCGCCTCGATTGCACTGGTGCGTTGCGCCCGGGCACGGGCGTTGTTGCGCGGGGGCGAGTTCGTGGTCCCGGATGACATCAAGGGCTGCGCCCTGGCCGTGCTGCGCCATCGGGTAAGGCTGGCACCGGAGCTGGACATCGAAGGGCTTTCGGTGGATCAGGTGCTGGGGCAATTGCTCGATCAAGTGCCGGCGCCGCGGTTGTGATGAGAAGTCCTGTGCCTAAAACACCTTTTGTGCCAAGAGCGCTTTTTGTGGCGAAGTCCATTGGCACAGCATGCAGTTTCACCAAAAATACCCTCTTCATAGGGATTCACCGATGAAACCCTCGCGCCTGCTGTTGCTCTGGCTCGCGGTTTTGCTGGTCGTCGGTATCGTGCTGGGTGCGTTGCGGGCGTTGGGCATGGCGGTTCCATCGGCGCTGCTGTCGATCAACTGGGGGTTGCTGCTGGCGCTGCTGGCCCTGGCAATACTCGACGCCGTGCGCCTCAAGCGCTTGCCCTCGCCCCGGGTGCAACGGCAGATGCCCGGGAGCCTGGCACTCGGTCGATGGGGCGAAGTCCGTCTGGAGATCGGCCATGATTTTGCCGAGCCGTTGAGCGTTGAGGTCTTCGATCATGTACCCGATGGCCTGGGCTTCGAGCACCTGCCCTTGTCGGTCGAACTTCAGCCCGGCCAACACAGCCAGATCGGTTATCGCCTGCGCCCGCTCAAGCGCGGTCACTTCACCTTCGCGCACTGCGAAATCAACCTGCCGAGCCCGCTAGGCCTGTGGGCCGACAAACGCCTGCTGGACGCAGTCGACGACACCCGCGTCTACCCCGATTTCGCCAGGCTCTACGACGGTCAGCTACTGGCGGTGGACAACTGGCTCAGTCAACTCGGTATACGCCAACGCCAACGGCGCGGCCAGGGCCAGGAATTCCATCAACTGCGCGAATTTCGCGAAGGCGACAGCCTTCGCCAGATCGACTGGAAGGCCACCGCCCGCCACCGCACACCGATTGCCCGGGAGTACGAAGACGAGCGCGACCAGCAGATCATCTTCATGCTCGATTGCGGCCGGCGCATGCGCAGCCAGGACGGCGAGCTGGCGCATTTCGACCACGCGCTCAATGCCTGCCTGTTGCTCAGCTACACCGCGCTGCGCCAGGGCGACGCCGTGGGCCTGAGCACCTTCGCCAGCGAACAGCCGCGCTACCTCACGCCGGTCAAAGGCGCGGGCCAGCTCAACGTATTGCTCAACACCGTGTACGACCTCGACAGCAGCCAACGCCCCGCTGACTACCAGGCCGCCGTCACCCAACTACTGGCCCGGCAAAAACGCCGGGCCCTGGTGGTGCTGGTGACCAACCTGCGGGATGAGGACGATGAAGAACTGCTGGCCGCCGTCAAACGCCTGGGCCATCAGCATCGGGTGCTGGTGGCGAGCCTGCGCGAAGAGGCGCTCGACCGGCTACGCCAGACGCCGGTGCAAAGCCTGCCTGAAGCACTGGCTTATTGCGGGACGGTGGATTATTTGAATGCACGGGCCGGGCTTCATGAACGGTTGAGTGCCCATGGGGTGGCGGTATTGCAAGCTCGGCCCGGGGAGTTGGGGGCCGAGCTGGTGACGTTGTATCTGGGGTGGAAGAAGGCGGGGAATTTATAGGGTTGCCGCCCTCACTCCCGAGACGATGGAGAACCTGTCGAAGCGCTCCATTGCCCCACTTTAAGCACCCTCACCAGTGGTTGCAGTCGCGTGCTTTTAATATGAAACCACTCAGCAGTACCGTAAGCCCCTTGTGTCGTTGAGAGGATAGACCAGCTTAAAGGAGCCCCCAACACCCACTGCTGTTCGAGTAATGGGGGATTAAATACCAACTTCAGATTCACTGCGTTCTGATAGTCCATTTCCAGAGCAACACCAGTACCGATCAGATGGCTACCTTCTCTGACTTTCAGCTCGAGAATGTTGTCCGCTCCATCATTAAGTACCAGTGGCTGATAAGCCACATCGATCGGGCTGCCGTTTAACCAAAACTTAAACTCCCCCGGCCACGTCTCTTCACTTTCCAATATCGTAAACACCAACCGATCCGATTCCCTCCCAAATTCACCCGGCACGGATGCGCTCAATACAAAAGTGCCTATCCATGGCGGCAACTCGAACTTAAGCTGCGCCTTGCCCAACGCATTGGTGGCAACCGGCTGCCAATCAAGCCCTTTGAAAAACCAATGCACCTGCACCCCTTCAACCGGCTCACCGGTAGAAGCGCTCACCACCGTTACGTCGACAACGACTTGGGTTCCCGGCGCCCCCTCAAGCAAATTGCTCTTGAGCTCTTGAATCACGCATGCCTCATGCACGTGATAAACAAAGTCCATGACCTCGGTGCCTCCTACGACGCTGGCAGTCACTTTGCCCGGCCCGGGAATCGTCGCAATAAAACTGAGGCGCGTTACGCCGTAAAAGTTAGTGGTAGTGGTCTCAAGTTCTATTGCTTGGTCGGTGCCTTCCCATTGCACCTGTATGTTTTTTGCAGGTCGACCGGACAATCTACTGGTCAGGGTCACTTCAAAGGACAACGTCTCGCCCCAGCCGACCTTGACCTCCTTAAGTGTTTGGTTCGTCGCGGTCATCTCGACCGCCGGCTCCTGGTTGCCCAACGAAAAAGCATTCAGCGGTGAACGCGCCAACAGGCGCGAGGCCGACAGCTGCAAATAGAACGCTGCATTGGTTTCATTCCCTGCCTGAAGATTGACCGGCAGATCGTCATCCGTTAACAACCGTCGCTCCCCCAGATCTACCGGCCCGAATAACAATCCCGAGTTTAATTCTTCGCCGCCGCTGACTCCCAGCGTCAGTTCTTGACCGAGTAAAGGACTGCCCTCCACCGCCGAGAGAGTCAAGCCCAGCGTGTTGTCTCGCCGAGGGAAGAAGGTTTGCTCACCCCAGCGCTGTGCCGCTACCAAACTGCCTTTTACATGAAGGTCGAGCCAGGGAGACTCTGCATACGCCTTCACGGCAAACGTGTGCTCGACCCGGGTACCGTCATAGCGATTGATGACCCAAGCCTGGACGTCCTGGCTTCCCGCTTCCGTCGGCAGGAAATCGCGCTGGGCGATACCGTCCGACCCGGTCAGGGACGCGTCATCATCCCCCCACGCCACGCTCACCTCGTTGGCCGGCTCGCCAGTGAACACCGACCGATACCGCACGGCCAGCCGGGCGCTTTCGTTTTTACTCAAGACCGGGTCGGTCGCGACTTCGAACGGGGTGCCGATCACCACTTTGTTGTGGGCCAGTTTCAGGCCAAACGCCGGTGGCTGCGCAAACTCGGCTTCAAGGCCCAGGAGCTCGACGCTCCAATGACGCTCTGCGGCTTCGGTCGTGCCGGTGAAGTCACAGCGATAGCGAACACCACCGGCCGTCATGGGTGAAGGGTCCGTCAAGGCTGGGGTAATGACCCACTCCGGCGGCAGATCCGACGTCACGATGGTTTCGAGCAACAGCCCATGCAAACCGCCGAGATCGTTTATGGGCAGGACGGTCAGGTCGTGGTGCGCGCCGATGCAGGGGTACAAATCAACCCCGGTGTTCCAGGTTTCAGGCATCTGATCGAACACCAACGAGACCTCTGCGCTCAGGTCATCGGGCAGCAACCGAAACGCCAGGTCGAGGTCCTCTTCCCCACCCGTCGATACCACCTGCAAATCAAATACACCGCTTTGAGTCCCTGACGCTTGAACGTTCCACTCCACCCCTGTGTCGGTAATGGGCTTGGGGATCTCCATATCGGCGATAACAATGGAATCTGCACTCATCGATTCGCGCCATCTCAGAAAAACCTCCTCACCGATCAAAGGGCTACCGGGCTCAACCTCGAGATGGAGCACACCCTCGTGCCCCATCGGACACACCACACCCGCCCCCACCCGATCAACCGCCTCATCATCGAGAATGAAACTCGCCGCTCCCCACGAACTGGTCGCCAGTGTCTTGATGGCAAAGGTGTGTTCCAGCTCTTGCCCGCCTACACGCGGATTGACCCGCGCTGTAATCTCGTAATCCCCATGTTCCTTCGGCCGATCGATCACGCTGGCCCAGCCGTTCACGCCGGAATAAGTTCGCTGTGGCCCTTGAGGGGTGTCCCATTCGACCAGTACGCCAGCAACCGGCTGACGCCCCAGGCTCTGTACCTTCACCATGCACCAGACATAATCGTCCTCGTCCACCACCGGCACCCGGTTGGCTTCACGTACATCGCCGATCTCGAGGTTATGGCGAGCCAGCGACATGGCGTTGACCACGGTTGGCTTCAACAACTCGGCACATGCCAACCGCAAACCGAACTCGCCGTCCTTGTCATCACCGCAATCCAGTGCCCAGATCAACGGTGCATCCCCGACCATAACGGTTTGTTTGAAGTCCGGTTCGACCGTTACCCCCAATTCACCTGGATCTTTACCGTCCCACGCCAACCAGACATTCAGACCGCTCAAAGGGCTGTCCTCGGCAAATAACACCGTCAAGTCATACACCGCACCGCGATCGGGCAAGCCGGTTTTTTCGCCCCACGATGCGGGCTCCATACCAGGAAATTGGACTTGCACCGTTTTCAAAGGGTCTGTGGTGTGAGCCATGACACTCAACGTCTGTAGCGCGTTGCCCGACGCATAGAAGGGGCTCTCTACGCGGGCTTCTATCTCGTGCAGGCCTGCGGTGGTGGGAGTAAATTCGAACTCGGCCACGCCACTCCCATCGGTGTTTTCACGGTGTAGCAGCTCGCCATTCAGCCACCAGCATACCTCGTAGTCGCGCACCGGATGGTTGAGGTAATACGACTTTACCTTAACGCTCATTTTGACCGACTGATCATACTCAATCACCGGCTGGCAAGCCGGTTCCAGAACGGTCTCCACGACCAGCCGATGGTGCCCCAGCGAAACATTAATCGGATAAGGGTCGGCGTGGTACTTGCTATAGAGGGACAGGTTGAACAGTCGAGTGTCGTCTGGGCTCATGTCTGGACAATCCACTTGCCACGTTTGTTCGATCAACTGGTTTTCATCCCATTTGGGCGAAATGACCACCGCCTCCAGCGGATTGTTCTGACTCCATAACAACACCTCGGTTTCGGCCCAGGGGCTGTCCGGCACGGGTTTGAAGGACAACTGGTGGCTGTCCTCACCGGTCGCCCCATAACACAGGTAAAGACAAGGCTCTTCTACCGCAGTGAAGGCCTCACCGTCATTGACGATGTGCTCCAGAACCAGCGGAGCCAGCTCAAGGTGAAAATCGATCTGGGCAACGATGACATCCCTGGTGCTTGTCGCTGCACTCGGGCTTGTTATTTCAAATTCAAAAATATCACCTGGCTGAACCTCGAATTCGATCGGTGCCGTTTCCGGTGTCAGGCTCAGCCCCCTGGTTTCAGAATCTGCCACAGCGTTGCCAAAGGAAGGCAGGGGTATTTCAATCTTGTCCTCGGTTCCAAGCCGACGCAGGATGAAAACGCCATCGTCGGCGTGGAGGTTGCCGTACAGGAAGCTCACTCTATATTCTGCCCCCTCCAACGTCTGCGCGGGCGCAACCACTCTCTGAGCAATCCCGGACCCCTTATAAAGGGACATGTAGTCGATGGTTTCCTCACCCCATTGGCCGGTTTTTTTAGCGATATTGCCCCCCGGTGCACCGGCGTCGTCCCAGTTGGCATAGCCCAAGTCGAAATGACCGTTAAGGACAACATTGGTCCGGATGTTAACTGGCTCTCTGTTCATCTTCTCAACCCCTTGAGCGTTTTTTGTCGGCGCCGTTTACATAGGTCTGGACCTCTCTGGAAAACGCAGGCCCTCCCACCTTGGCGGTGTACCGGACCTTCACAATGATGTCGGTCAACGCCGCCAACTGCTGCTCCTGGCGCTCACGCTCAGGCCAAGGAAAGGACAGCGCCCAACGGGACACGGCGCCAGTGTTTTCGAACGTGTTGCGCAACCCCTCTTCGAGTTTCAACGCCGCCATGCCGAGGTCGTCCAGCCCAATGGAAATGGCCCTCTGCTCACCACTGCTGACATTGAGCAGCACATCGGCCGGTGCAAGGGTGGCGTCGCTGTCATAGAGATAGTCCAGCGACTGAAGCGAAGCCTTGATTGCCGTGGCGCTGCCGATTTGCGTCAGCGTTGCACAAACGTTCTCATAGGGGCCCAGCAGGGTCGGCAGGGTGACCTCCACGGCGCTGATCTGGCGGCAATAATGGTTGTGGTAATCACGGTCGAACAACAGCTGGGACAGCCTGAAATTCAATGTGCCGTTGTCAATCAGGTTCTCCCGTGCCTCGGCCCAGCTGCCGTAGCCCTCCTGCGGGTCGGTGCTGTCGTCGAACAACTGTCGCAGCGACACGGTCTTGACCATCTCAAGGCGTCGCTCATAGCGCAGCAGATAATCGGCTTCCATGCGCAGCAGATCCAGCCGCAGCGCATCCCCGGCGGTCAAGCCGTAATAATTATCCAGCCAGGCATCGGTGCGTATGTGCGAAAGATCGAACTCGGCCGTTTCTACCTGCAACGCGCTCTGGGCACTGAGGCACAAACTGACGACTTGATCGTAGGCTTGATAGTGCAAGGTCTTGCATTGGCCCAGGTACCAGCGATACAGCTCGACGCGCGTGGCGCGGGTGAGCAGAAAATCATAAAGCGCCTGGGTCTGGGCGTTGGCGGTGATGATCTGCGCCAGGCCAACCTCGGCAGCGGCGACCGCATGCTCCTGGGCTTGGATATAATCATCGATCATCACCAGCTCCGCCGCCGCCTGATCGCGCGCCAAGCCCCAGTCCTCACGCCGCCGCCGATAACTTTCCGAGGTGGCATCCTTCTCGGCATTGCTGCGCTCCAGGTCTGCCCCGATCTGGAATCCAAAGCCAACGGCTCGGGGAATATTGCCAAGCGCATGTCCGCCGTTTGCCAGGCCGAATATGTTGGGGAAAGCGTCAATGACAGCGCCCGCCATCTGGAATCCGGTGCTGAGCGCCGACAGCGTTTTGGCGCTGTCGAAGGCCTGCATAACGTTGTACTCGCCAGCGGAAATGTTTTGCGCATGCAGCGTCGCGTAGTGCGAACGGCGTTGCTCGGACATCTCGCGACTGTTGCGCAGGGCCGCCAGGCTGGCCCGCGACTGAGCCAGGTTTTCTTCCTGCATGGCTTTAGTGAAGGCGCTCAACTCGGTCAGGTGACGCTGCTGCAACAGCTCCTGCTCACCCCGGTCCTGTTGTTCCAACAAGCGCATCACCTGGTTGCCGCACTCTTGCAAATACTGCGTCGCCCGCAGCGCCGCATCGAACAACACGCGCCAACGAAACGCCGCCACACGCAAAGGCCCGCCCATGGGCCGAACGGGCCCTGCGCCACCGGCAGCCAGATTATTCAGCAGGTCAGCAGGGTTGATCGTGCTGAACAATTCGATCGACATAGGCTTACCGTCGATCGTCAGGTTATTACGCAGGTTGTACAGCCGTTGTGCCGGTAACTCATATAACTGCAACACCCGCTGGCTGACCGGCAACCGGAACCTATTCGTGCCGAGGACACCGAAATCTTCAAAAAACCGGGTCTTGACCGGCAACCGTCCAGGGTTCACCTCAATCCTTTTTTCAAACACCTTGAGGGCAGCGCTGTCCTCCAGCTCGTCAACCAGCGCCTTCAGCGTGGCGGGTTCCCAGCGATTGAGCGTGCGCGTATCCGGTGTCTCGCCCATGAGGCTCTTGGCGCGCAAATATTGGAGCTTGGCCGCGACCAGGCTGTCTCGTGTCAGTTGCCGGTACAGCCAGTCACCCCACGCAACGAGGTTGGCGACATAGTCGAGGAAAATCAGCTTCTGGTAGTGCCCGGGCGATGAGTAGGCAATCGCATCCGGATCGGTCGGGCTGCTGGCTTCGTAACCCACATCCCCCTCGGCGTTGTTTAGCGGCCGGCAGCGCCAATAACTCGGTTTGGGGGCCGCCGCGCGAGGGCTTTTATCGGCGGGAGCCTGAGGATCGAAGATGAAATGGAGCCACTGCTGGGCTTCGACAAAACGGTCCTCATCCTTGAGTCGCGTCGCCACCAGATGAGGCAAGTGGAAAAACAGCTCCCAGAAAAAAATCCCGTTGGCCCCGTCGAACGGGCCGTTTGGCTCCTCCCCGACAGGCAGCGGCGGCTCATCGGGAAACTGGGTGTCCCAATCGAGCACCGCATCGATCGATACGTTGGCGCGCGTAACCAGTTCCGCGCCGATCAGGGTGTTCACGCGCACGTACTGGAGTTGCAGTTGTTTATTATTGAGGTGCAGAAACTGAGCGCCGAGCGCGTTGGTTTTGTGTAGTACTGGAAGGCTGGGATCAACGGGAATGCCCTTCATTGTCAATATGAAGGTTTTTTCGCCGGAAACCGGGCCGACCAAGGTGAACGTTCCTTCCCAATTGGCGAAGGTGTCGCGGGTGAATTCCACCCACGGGAATGACCAACCTCCGTTATTGGATAACGTCTCGACGGTTTCGGGGTCGCCGACTGTAGAATTCGTTAGCTCTAACTTGAATGTTTCTTCTCCATCAATCTGCCCGGGAATCAGCAGACCACAGTGCGCTTGCACATGCAGCACCTGCTTGCCTGCGCCCTGTGTGACATAGGCTTTGAGCGTATATTTTTCAGCCAGAGGGCCTGACGTCGTAACCTCTTCGGCGTACTCGGAAAATTCTGCCGGTACAACCCGTTGCTGAAGGGTCACAGGGTCCGCGAACCAGACCATCGCCAAGTGATCCAAGATCAACTTTTCATCGGCCACTTTGCGAAACAGCGCGTCGCGGGTTTCGTAGATTTCCACCGGGTTGGGTTGGGCCTCGTCAGCATTGCCATTAGTCAAGTGCACCCCCAACCGCCCCTTAGGGTAAAGCCGGTCGACGTCATCACGCAGCATCACCGCTATCAGCCGGCAGCCAACACTTACGTCCTTGTCGAACTGCGACAGATTCAACCGTATCGGCGGCGACCATTGCCCACTCAGCGTGATAAAGGCCACCTTCAACTCGATCTCATAGGGCTTTTGCAGCCCACCATCACCATCGAACAACGCCTGGCGCCATTCAGCCCAAACCAGGCACAAGCGCCCGCCCCAAAAAACCAGACGGCTGTCGAGCACTTGCACGTCGGTGGGAATATCGACGGGTTTCCACTCACTCCAGGCTGCCGGGTTGATGATCTTAGTCTCAGCGGCCAACTGGACATCGACCTTGCGCCAGAAATAGCGATAGGGCGCGATCCGCTCCTGTCCGACCAGGTAATAATCGGCACTGCTTGTATCAGGTCCGTCTACGTAGCCATTTTTGACGTCAAGATTGCACACCTCTTCAAAGGCGCGCAGGTACTGCTGAACCCCCAGCTGCACTGAATCGACGGTCAGCCGGGTCTGGTTGAGGTTGTTTTCAAGGGCCTTGAACAGGCTGGTCTTGCGGATACGCGCATACGGGGTGATGTAGTCCTCGGGCATGCTCTTGAGCAACTGGCTGGCGGCCCATAACGGGTATTGGCTGGCGATGTCCCAGTCTTCCAGATCCTTGCTGTCGAACTCCCGGTCGGTGTAGCCAGGTTCGAGTTTTTGATAAACCGCGTGTATGTATTGTTGAAAACAGCTGACCGCCTCGGCGACCCAGGACGTCTTGACCTGATGGTTGTCCTGGAGGTCGGTACGCAGCCATTCCAATAGATCGTCCGCTGTTGTGAGCTCCGGAAACCCTTCCGTGTGCTCATCAACTTCCTTGATACCCAGTGCACATTCAACCAAAGCGTCGCGGCGCAGGGCTGTCGCCCGGGTGATGTTTTGCGTAGCCATTGCCTATCTCCTGCCTGCCGGGGTGCGCGCGCCCACCCAATACCGTGGCGCTCGGTGAAGCGTCGTTTTCAGTCGGTGAATTTAATGGTGCGAAACAAAAGACTTGCCTCACCCTTCCAGACTGCTGGCTCTGCGATCGTCACCGCTTCTGGACTGGTGAATGTGATTTCTGCCACCCCTTGGGCATTGGTCAGGCTCGTGGCGGGCACCGGATCGAAAACTGGCGAGAGCGCCCAGTACACCCGCTCATGGACGGCCGGGTTGCCATACTCATCGAGTAGTTGAATCCGCAAAGTGACGTCATTGCCGATTCTTTCCGACTGGACGTAAATCTCGTTGTCCAGTTTAGAGAACGCGAATGTAGAGGGGTCATTGAGCAAAGTGATGATCACCCCAGGCTGTACCTCGCGAACATCCAGTCGATAACTGATCACGTCACGCCCCACCGAGGTACCGGCGTGCACCCTGACAGTGGCCTTACCGTCCGTATCGGTCGTGGACCTCTGTGGTTCAACACGGCACAGCGTCGATGACCAGTAAATGTTGACGTTTTTCTGCGCCACACCCGCGCGCGCGACCGTAACGATCAGTTCCACCGACTCATCACTGTTGGCGATCAACTTGTCGTCATCAACCTCAATCCCGACCACAACTTGATCAACCGCGGCGCCGATGCCGTACAGGGGCGAAGTCCGGCCTTGGTCTGCCAGAAGAGCCGAGATTCGGTCAGCGACGGCTTCGTAAACAGGGAACTCCGCCTGCGGCTTCAACTCGCCGAGCGCCAGCATGACAGGCGCATTCAATTGGCTCTGGAGGGTGAGCTCACGCACACGAGTGAACAAATCAAGGTGCTCAAGGCTACGGATGTAACCTTGCCCGGCATTGACATGGTCGGCGCAATAGCGCACCTCCTCGGCACTCCAGTCAAAGAGTTCGGCGAGCAATTTTGCGGTGTGCTCCTTCACCAGCGTCAACCCATCACCCGACAGGTCATCGGGCAGCCCATTGACCCGTTGCAGATAACCCAGTAACTGCGACTCGGCTTTCTGGCTGAGGGCGACGGCACGGTTATAGACCGTCAAGTAGTAAAGCGCCGTTGGCGGGAAGAGCCCAGTGGCTGGAGCCTCCCCGACGCCATCCCCGATGCTCAGGTAAAGGACCAGAAACTCCACGCTCAACTTGAGTTCCTTGACCACCTCACTGCGGCGGGTAAAACCACCGAGCATGCCCAGGAAAGGATCGCCCGGCTCCTCTTCTCGCCGGCGGCCGGCGGCCGGGCTATCCGCCGCTGCACGCCCCAACGCGTGTAGCAGCACGTCATATACCGTAGCACCTAACCAGCTCAGTACCGGGTGCGCCAAATCGGCGGCCAATCCGCCATACACCGCCAGGCTTTCACGAACCACACTGTACTGACCGGAGCGACTGCTCAGCAGTACCGCCACAATCGTCTCGACGGTTTGTGGATCGTCCCGACCGATTGCCTGCAATACCACGCGCTCAACCACTAACCGGGCATGCTGCTCGTAAGATTGTTCGGGCGATTCGGCCCAATGAATCACCAGCCCATCCTGATCGGCCAGTTCAAGCAACTGGTTCGTCCACTGCCGGTCGTTGGACAGTTGCAACACACCCGCCATCTGCAGCGCCGTCTCGGTAAACAAGGCCGGCACGATTTGCGTGTGAATCTGTTCGAAAAGTTGCGTTTGCGCCTGCGTGGGCTCAGACGGCGCGGGAACGGGACTGGCGTGTTCCAAAGCCCAGGTCGCGTCCAGGCCGCTATTGGTACACCAGCGAACCCACCCCTCCAGGCGCTGAATTTCCGACAAGGCATCCGGTGCCTCCGACTTGGTGTCCGCATTGATACGCGGCTTATCCACTAACGCAGCAACCCAGGCGTCACTGCTCAACAGATTAAGTATTTGCACCGCCAGATTCGGTGCGATGCCCAGTATCTGCGGCAGCCTGGCCATGCGGTAAAAACTTGAAACCACCGCGATACTGCGTTTGAGCGTCGTGGTAAAACCGTGTGCACTGGCGATCAACGGGGCCAGGGTGAAATACGTCGCCAGGTCGATGTTCAAGCCGCTGCAAATCTGCACCACCGTGAGCGCGTCCGCTTCGGTTACCGGTACCAGCGCAAACTCAGTGTCATCCAGCAGCAGAGGAGGCGTCGACAGCGTGTCCTTGTTGAACACCCGGTCGAACTGCGAGCGCTCAGCACCACGGCCGAAGATCGAAATATCCCCCATGAACACGGCGAAATCTTCGGCCGGGCACTGGTAGTACTCTCTGGCGACTTGAAAGAGTCCCAGGGCTCGAACGGTATTGTCTGTGATCCAATAACCGGTATCGGGCGCTGAACGTTCGGCGTCGATGATCGCTTTGAGCAACGCGTCTGTTTCATGGCTGGGCAATTGCAACGCATTGTCCAGGCGGATCTTGCGGTTGAGGCGGTCAAATCTGTCCTCTGAAGTTTCGTAGATCCTATTGGCAGCCTCCAAGCCGGAGTAGTAGATATACATCGAGGTGGCATCTGGCCCATCATTGATGAACACCGAGCCCGCATGCCCTGGCGTAACCTGCCCATTACCAAATTCAGGAGCATGTATAGACACGGTGGGGGCGAACAGCTCAACCGACAGCAAGCCTTCCAGCCCAGGCCGAGTCAATTTGGTTCTTCGGTTGAAGTAAGCGACCTGAGTCAGGTTTAGCCATTCGAGACCCACCGTCCCGTAATTATTCTTGAAGTACAGCACCGTCTCGTCGTCCTCCTCCACCTCCACCTCTTCCACCGGAAAATTAGGATCCTCCGTCAATACCCTCCGCAAACTGGGACTGAGCCGTGCCGCTTGGGTGAGTGAAGAATCGGACCTTTCCCCCCACGGCCGCGCACGCAAGAAATAAGGGGACAGGGGATCGCACAACCTCACCACCGAGCCAACGGACATGCCTAAATCCCGGGTCAACTCATCCATCCTGACCCAAGGGTCGTGGAACGGCAGACCATTGGGGTAACGCCGCTTGCTCAGTTCCTCGTTCAGACTCTGGATAGGGCCAAGAGAATCCTCGATCGATTTTTCCAGCACGGCACTGACCACCTCGACCGAAGACACAACACCATGGGCCGTCACCGGATCAATGCGCAACTGGCCCAAGTCTCTGCGCCGGTCCTTGAGGGGGTAGGCGCTGGTGGGTTCGGAAGGCCGGAGTCGACTCTCAGACCAGTGCTTAAGCCACACCGCATAGGCCACGGGCGAATGAATAGCCTCGATCGCATCCGACGGGCACATCTGAGCAAAGTTAGGGTCGAAGAGCCCCTTGTAGGTCGGCCCGCCGACCAATCCCAGCAACCCTTGGCGTTGGTGCGCGGGGAGCGGCTCCGGGCTGGTCAGTTGCTCTTCGATGAAGCGGCGCAGCACCCAGGTCGCCAAACCGTTAAGGCGCAACGCGAGTGCCTGGGCATCTTCGCTTTGCAGCTCGAACTCACTCACCAGACCCGCCGCGCCTTTGCGGGCCAGCGCACACACCGAACCACCCGCCTCAAAATATTGCTCAAGACCGGACAACTGCTCAGCGTTGCGCTCACTCAAAAGCTCTTGGCAGAAGCGCCTGGCGATGCCATCCGGAGAATCCTTCATCGTAGTGCCCCGCTTAAATAAGGGATGCGACCATTGCCAATGAGCAACGGCCTGTTACACCTGTTATTGGAAGGCAAAACAAGCGGCACGCCTACTGTCAGATCTGACAGTAGGCGCACCTTCGTCGCTACCGGTCGTCGCCGGAATCTTCTTCGTTCGGCATCACATCAAAACGACTGCTGTCGCCCGAGTGCGAACCGTCGTGCCGGGCCTTCATCCAGTGGGGGCCGGGAGCCAACGAAACAGCGGGCGAAGCCGTCCAGGCACCGTCGGTCCCCACGTCGTCCTGCGTGACAACTTCCCTGGAGTCGTACCAGTGCGACACTTCAATGGTTTTGCCGGTCTCGCCTGTACCTTCAAAACGCGGCGTGCCCGTGACCCAGCGTCCGGCCTCTGGCGCCGTAAAGGTCGGCGCGCCGGAAAGCAACGTCACCGGATGCGGCGCGCTCCAGCCGGAGCGATACCCCTCGCACTCTTGCTGCACGATCAATGAGTACGGGCCGGCCGGCTTGTCGATGTGCAACTCAAGCGACCAGGTACCGTTCGCTTGCACCTGGGTCGTCCCCAGAAGGGTTTCAGGCGCATCGCTCCCGGCCACCTCAACCTGATCGCCGACATACCCATGCCCTGAAATCGTCACCGTGGGGCCAATGTGCTGCAGCTGTGTTGGCGACTCGATGAGCGGTACGGATGGAACGACGGTGAATCCACGTTCGACAGTGAAGAGGGATTCTTCACCCGCAAAAAATTGCCTGGCGCGTACAGTATCGGCACCCAATGGCAATTGGGCGTCGTACCACCAGTAACCGTCTTCCCTGGCCCGGAAGGAGGCCAAAGGCTCGCTCGCATCCTTGAGCCACAATTCAACCCGCGCCAAAGTATTCAGGTGTGGGCGGGCATGACCGTCGAGTCTGAACGAGCGTGCGATGCGCACGTCTGGTTCGGGATTGTCAATGGTCGGTGGGAACAGAATCACCTTGAAGGAACGCGTCTCGCTTTTAACGGATGAGAGCACTCCGTACTTTTGAATGGCATACACCGTGTATAAGCCAAACGGATAATTCTGAAGAGCCATTGACCATGCATCGTCTGTCACATCGACACTGCCCAACAACTTATCCGTCAAGTTATCAAACACCTCCATCACCGCGCCCGGTACACCGGCGGTGCCCGCGATGACAGGGTTGTGATCGACTTCCTCACCCTCCTCCGGCGATTCGATGATCGGCTGCAACACAGGCACATCGAACGACGCGGACGCCTCGTTGGAAGTCTGGCCGCCGATGCTTTGTGTCACCCTGACCGTATAGGAGCCAGGCATAAAACCCTGCTCGCGAGTAAAGGCCCAGTTTGTTGTTGTTTCCGTCGCCTCATAGGGCCTGCCTGTATCCCCGGTGAACCCCAAGTTCACCTCTGCACCTTCTAAACAGGTGCCGGAGAAGTCTGGCTTCAAGCCGTTGGTCGCGACAGCTACCGTGGGTAACGGGGCCCTGATGATCAACGAAACCCCGGTGGTCAACGCAGACTCCATCCCGTCGAACACCTGCTGGGCTTGAATGGTATAGGTGCCCGGAATCCAGGCAACGGTTGCCTTGCTTGACCAGCCACCGTTGCTGACTGTGGCGGAGAGCACGCCAGGCGCCAAGGTACCGTCACGTAGCACCTTGATCGTCGCCGCCGGTTGTCCTGTCCACCCGTGACCGATACCGGAAAACTCCGGTTGACGGTCCGTGCCTTCCCGGGCCGTTAGGGTGGGCACCGGGACGGGTATTTTGACAGCGATATCAGTCCACTCAGAGTAAATCCGGCCTCCTGTCCCTAACCCATCGGGAACACTTTGTCGGGCATACATCTGGAGTTCTTTTGGAGGTTGATCGGGCCAGTCAACGGCCCAACTTCCGCTGCTTGAAACGATGGTGTCGACCACAGAGGAAGCGTTTTTATCAACATGAATCTCGACCTTGCCAGTGACGTAACCCGGCCCCGAAAATCTCACGGTGTCATTGCCGGGGTAGTTCACGCTAATAGAACTCAGTGCCGGGGGTTTTATGTTGAATGCTCGAGCGGCACTGCGTTGTGAGCGGACGCCGCTGACTATCTGCTCTGCCACCAGATTAATGGGACCTGCCTCCTGCATTGTTACCCCGACGCTCCAGGGACCGTCCGACCCGATGTCGCCTTTACCGACTTTTCTAGTTCCAGGGTCGATAAACACTTCTACTTTGCCACCCTGTAGGCCATTTGTTCCGGATACAGTGAAGCTCATCGGCTGGTCGGTGGTTGAGGCGGTGATGACCGGTGCGGCCACAACGCGGAAAGTGCGCGAAGGTGTATAGCCTTTGGTGCTGTCGCTTAATTGATATTCAGCTTGTACGGATGCAGTTCCGTTGGGTAAGTCAACAATGGCCTTGGCCGTCCAGCTCTTGCTGCTTGTTACTTCGACCGTTTCAGTCAGAGCGGAAGCATGATTATCTGCTTTAACTACCGCAACTTTAACACCTGGACTTCCTGTTCCGCCAAATTCAACTTTGTTGGGTAACAGGGCGTTATTCGCGGGAGAATCAAGCGTCGTCAGAATGAGTTTAACTGTCACAACATTCGATTTTTCGGATACCGCCCCCCTATTACTTGCTTGGCGTAGAACGTCAAAGTATCTAACCCGGCAGGCATCTCTATGTCTGCCGACCAGCTATCACCGACACCGTATTCCCCAGCGGTAATATACTCATCATTACTAATATTATAAATCCGGATCCCGTGAGAGAGACCAGGTATACCGTTGCTTCCTGTAATACGGAACTGCTGGGCCATTATAGTATCCAGCGGATCTATTATTGGGATCGCGGGACGAAAATTTACTGTCTGGATTGTTTCGAGATTAACATCGCCCGTACCCTTTCTATCATAAATAAAACTGAAAAATATTCTTCCATGGGAAGCATTCCCTTCTACCGAGAGCGACGCATCAATAGGGTGCCACGCGCCATTCTGAATAGCCCCGTCATGCAGTATCTCGTGCCAGCCCGAAGACCCCGCGCTTTCACTGTCAATGCCAAAATGAATATTACCTTCATCTCTGCCATTAGATTCCGCCCTGTATTGCAGCGTCTTTGCAAAAAATTGCCTACCATTTGGTAGCCAACCGTACTCCACCTCAAGTTCTGCCCAGTAACCGTCCTTAGTGGCGTGGATAACTATAGTTTCATTAGCCGTTGCGCCGGAGGATAAACCGCTTGCCAACTCATGAGCACTATCACCTTTAGCCGTATTATTATTTTCTTCTAGCGCCCCTGCCGGGTCGTTATTTTCAAAACCATCGTCAGTGCTCATGATCAGTTCCTCAATAAACAGCTACCGTTAGCAAGGTCGTTAAACGGAAGTATTGAGCGCCAGTGTGAAGACATCTGGCCTGTTCAAACACCTGTCAGATCTGACAGTGCCGACAAGCGGAAACATCCGGTGTAGGAAAGGAGAGAGTGACTACAGCGCCTTGCGCAATGGACTACAGTTCCGCCAGAATCCGCCGGCTTGTGCGCCTTGGCCTTGCCCCGTAACTTGATTCGTGTCGCTGATATCCAGCGATCGGGTTTAGTCGCCCGGGAGGTATAACGAAGTGCATAAGCATCATCCAGGCGGGTTCCCCTATCCCCGTACTTAATGGTGGCTGTGCGCAGGGCGCCCTCGGGCGCGCCGGTTTTTCGTTATCCTCCCGGTCGACTAACCTGCGTTCAGCCGCCACCTCTCGTTTAGTCGCGAGTCGGTGGCAGCCCATTTACAGGATGACGATGATGATCAAACCGACGCCCAACCCACCCCACACCAACCCGCTATCCCCCCACGAAACCCTCGACCCCGAAAAGCTCGACCAAGCCGCCCAAAGAGCCCTGGACTACTACCTCAAGCCCAACAACGGGCAACCCGACAAGAAAACCGACAAACAACTGGATTACTTCATCGTCGCGCCCGACGCCGATCCCGAAGGCATGCTCGCCCACAGCTACGAAACCTTCTGCTCGGTGAGCACGCTGATCCTGGACTTGTCGGAAGACTTGGAAGGTGCCCCGCGCAACCTGGCCTTGGCGATTCACCAGATGGGCGAGATGGGGGTGTTATTGCTGGAGAAGCTGCTGGATAACGAAGCGACGATTCAGCGCTGATCTGAAGGGTGGGAGCACAGCTTGATGGCGATGGGGTACTTGAGATAGCTATCGCGAGCAGGCTCGCTCCCACATTGGGTCGAGGGTGGTCGCAAGTCCCGCATACACCGCCGATTCTGTGGGAGCTGTGTTCTTAAGCCGATGCCGACAACGTATGAAAACTGAAATATTGTTGCAAGGCGCTCACCAGTTGCCCGTACTCCGGCGGCGCCCGGTGCAGGCTGAAACCGGCGTCGTAATGCTGCGGCGTTACGTCTTCGTGACACCACAGGCAACTGGCCTTCAACTTGATGTTTTGCTGCGGCCCTTCATCAGCGGGGATTTTCAAGTGCAGATCGAAGACCGCGCCGACCATCAACGGCAAATGGCTGATCAGCATCAGGCCATCTTCGGAAACGTTGCCCAGAAAACCGATAGGTCTGTCGTTGACGCCGTTGAATACTTTCAGGAAATACGGCAACTGGTGCCGTTCGATTCGCCGTTTTTTGTACATGTCTTGCATCGCTTTTTGAACGACCCCGGACAGGGGCAACCGAATACTTCGGAACGAGCACAAACCGGCCCGCTCTCCCCGATCCCGGTGCCAGACACTTGCAAGCGCCTTGGCTCTAATGCTGCCGGTCACAGGTGCCCCTGTAGATTAGAGATTCAGATCTAATAACAACTTGTACAATATAGCTCAAGGTTTGGCGACAGCCAGTCCAGCACAACGTCTTTCATCCGGCTTTAATGATACGAAGTGGTGTGTCCTGGCCGCGGTTGACGAACGGTATCAAAGCGCAGTGGGACGGATCGCCGAAGCGCTGCGGGTCGGGTAATGGCCCAGGCTCTGCAAGGTTTCGAGCCGGGCGCGAGCGCGGAATGCGTATTCGCTGTTGGGGTATTGCGCGATGATGAACTGGTAGGTCTGCGCCGCATCGACAAACAGCTTTTGCCGTTCCAGGCACTGGCCGCGCAGCATCGAGACTTCCGGCTGTACATAGCGGCGGGCACGGCTGGCACGGTCAACCTGGGACAGCTCGAGCATCACCTGCTCGCAATTGCCACGGTCAAAGGCCTTGTAGGCCAGGTTCAGGTGATGGTTCATCGACCAACGGGTGCAGCCCGTGACGCTCAGGGCCAGGGCTACAAAAAGCACGAATCGCATGGGGAGGTTCTCCTGTCTTGAGTTCTGTATCGACCTGGCTGGGAAAATCTTCAGTTTGAAAGCGCTTCCCGCAGAGAACACTGTGGCGAGGGAGCTTGCTCCCTCGCCACAAGGGCAATGTTCGGCTTTAGTGCTTACAAGGTGTGAAAATTTTCAAGAATGTTCATTTCGAAAAACAAACGAAAAAGTAGTGCATATGAACAATGACTACACCCAAAGAGCATAGTAGCCTTCGCTGGCGCTTGAACTTGAGGAGTTTTGCATGTCCGTCCGTCGCACCAAAATCGTCGCTACCCTTGGCCCGGCCAGTAATTCGCCGGAAATTCTTGAACAGCTGATTCTGGCTGGCCTGGACGTTGCCCGTCTGAACTTTTCCCACGGCACCCCCGACGAGCACAAGGCTCGTGCCAAGCTGGTGCGCGACCTGGCCGCCAAGCACGGCCGCTTCGTCGCCCTGCTGGGTGACCTGCAAGGCCCGAAGATCCGTATCGCCAAATTCGCCAACAAGCGCATCGAGCTGAAGATCGGTGACAAGTTCACCTTCTCCACCAGCCATCCGCTGACCGAAGGCAACCAGCAGGTGGTCGGCATAGACTACCCGGACCTGGTCAAGGATTGCGGCGTGGGCGACGAGCTGCTGCTCGACGACGGCCGCGTAGTGATGCGCGTCGACACCGCCACCGCTACCGAACTGCACTGCACCGTGATCATCGGCGGTCCGCTGTCGGACCATAAAGGCATCAACCGTCGCGGCGGTGGCCTGACGGCGCCGGCCCTGACCGAAAAAGACAAGGCCGACATCAAACTGGCCGCGGAAATGGAAGTCGACTACCTGGCCGTGTCCTTCCCCCGTGACGCCGCCGACATGGAATACGCCCGTCAACTGCGCGACGAAGCCGGCGGTACTGCCTGGCTGGTGGCCAAGATCGAACGCGCCGAAGCCGTGGCCAACGATGAAACCCTCGACGGCCTGATCCAGGCCTCCGACGCCGTGATGGTGGCCCGTGGCGACTTGGGCGTGGAAATCGGCGACGCCGAGTTGGTGGGCATTCAGAAGAAGATCATTCTGCACGCACGCCGCCACAACAAAGCGGTGATCGTCGCGACCCAGATGATGGAGTCGATGATCCAGAACCCGATGCCGACCCGCGCCGAAGTGTCCGACGTAGCCAACGCGGTGCTCGACTACACCGACGCCGTGATGCTCTCGGCCGAAAGCGCCGCCGGCCTCTATCCGCTCGAAGCGGTGCAAGCCATGGCGCGCATCTGCCTGGGCGCTGAAAAGCATCCTACCAGCAAGACCTCCAGCCACCGCATCGGCAAGACCTTCGAGCGTTGCGACGAGAGCATTGCCCTGGCGACGATGTACACCGCCAACCACTTCCCGGGCGTGAAGGCGATTATCGCCCTGACCGAAAGCGGCTACACGCCGCTGAT
Organism: Pseudomonas sp. LBUM1664; assembly: GCF_059695895.1. Lineage (NCBI taxonomy): Bacteria > Pseudomonadati > Pseudomonadota > Gammaproteobacteria > Pseudomonadales > Pseudomonadaceae > Pseudomonas > Pseudomonas sp. LBUM1664. Next base: position 5,029,746 of record NZ_CP166791.1, read on the forward strand.
CATGTCGCGCATCCGTTCCTCGGTGCCGATCTACGCGTTCTCCCCGCACCGCGAAACCCAGGCCCGCGCCGCCATGTTCCGTGGCGTCTACACCGTGCCATTCGACCCGGCCGCACTGCAACCGGGCGAAGTCAGCCAGGCGGCGGTGGATGAACTGGTCAAGCGCGGCGTGGTGAAAACCGGCGACTGGGTCATCCTGACCAAGGGCGACAGCTACCACACCATCGGCGGCACCAACGGGATGAAAATCCTGCACGTTGGCGACCCCATGGTCTGAGTGACCGGTTGCTGAAAAACAAAAGCCCCGCCATGTGAATGGCGGGGTTTTTGGTTTCTACTTCTGGGGATGTATGGCCTGATCTGGCGTCATCGCGAGCAAGCCCGCTCCCACATTGATCTCGGTCTCGCGCCTGAAGATCAGCGTTCAACCACGGGGCAGGAAGACATCGGCCAACAGTTGGTTACGCGGCAGGCCGGCCAGGTATAAGCGTTTGGCAAAGGCCTCGACCCGGTCGGGATGGCCGCAGAGCAAGGCCTGGGTTTGCCGGGAAACCAGCCGCAGTTGCGCCAACGCGGGCGGCGTCTCGACCGAGGTCAGCAGCTCGACGGTGAGGTTTTGGTGCTTGGCCGCCAGCGCCGCCAAGGGTTTGGCCAGGTAATGCCCGGCGGCATCATGGGCCACGTGAATAAGGCGAATCGCGCCTTGGTGGTGCTGATGCAGGGCTTGGCGCAGGAGGCCAAACAGCGGCGCCAGGCCGGTACCGGCGGCGAGCAGCCACAGCGGTTTGTCGCGCCAGTCGAGGTCGTAATGCAGGGCACCGCCGCGCAGTTCGCCAAGGCGGATCGGGTCGCCCACTCTCATCTGCCTGGCCGCATCGATGAATTGGCCGGGCTCACGGCAATCGAGGTGAAATTCCAGGAAGCGATCTTCCTCGGGCAAGCTCGCCAGGGAATACGGTCGGGCGACGTCGCCGGCCCACAGCACCATATGCTGCCCGGCCTGGTAACGCAGCGCCCGCTCAGGTGTGACGCGCAAGCGCAGCACGCAAGGGCCCAGCCAATCCACCGCCGCCACCTGGGCGGCCTGGCCGTCGCGTTGCGGGTCGAAGGTGTGGATCTGCACGTCCTCGACCACCTGGCATTGGCACGCTAACCGCCAACCCTGATCGCGCTGCGTCGGGCTCAAGGCGTCGGGCCGACTGTCACGCACATCGCCGCCCACGCATTGCACCAGACAAGCATGACAGCTGCCGGCACGACAACTGTAAGGCACCGGCACGCCAGACTGATTCAACGCGTCCAACAGGTTGCTGCCGGCCGCCACCGTCCACTGCCGGTCGGCAACTGTCAGTTCAGGCATCGCGGTTCTCCCAGGCGGCGGCACAACGATTGCGACCGTCGCGCTTGGCACGGTACAGGGCCTGGTCGGCACGCTGCAATGCGTTGTCCAGGTCATCGCCCATTTCCAGCATGGTCATGCCCGCCGACAGGCTGAGGGAGGCCACCTGCAGGCCAATCAGCTCGACTTCGGTAAACGCCAGCCGCAACCGCTCGCAACAGGCCGTCAGGCGCGAGGGATCGCAAGCGGGCAGCAGCATGACAAATTCTTCGCCGCCATAACGGGCCAGCACATCACCTTCGCGCAGGCAGGCCGTGGCGACACTGGCAAACGCCTGGAGCACCTGATCGCCGGCGGCGTGGCCGTACAGGTCGTTAATGCGCTTGAAATGGTCGAGATCGATCAAGGCCAGGCCATGGGCAACGCTGGGCCTGAGGGTGTTGAGCTCACGGGAAGCCAGGCGCAGAAAGTGCCGGCGGTTGAACAGACCGGTCAGTTCGTCGGTGGCGACCAGGTCTTCAAGCTGGCGCATCATGCCGCGCAGCGTGTCCTGATGCGCCTGCAAGGCAAACCGCCGCTGACGCATGCGCTGGCGTGAGGTCTGGACGTAGCGGGCGTAAAACACCAGCCACACCAGCACGATAAACAGCACGCACACCTGCAATCCGGCCAGCGTGGGGTCGGGCAACCGAAAGAAGTAGCCGTCCCAGAGGGTAATGCCGCTGAAGCTGATGAACACCAGGGACGCGCAGCGCACGAAGGCCCGGCGCGACAAGTGAAACAGCCCGAACAGCAGGATCAGCACATAGAACACCAGGAACACGCCACGAGCCTGGTCCAGATGCGCCATCATCCAGGTCTGCCAGGCCAGGCCAATCAATACCTGTATTTCAGTGAGGCTGGGGTCGGCGAACCGCAGGTTGCGGTCAGTGATAAATAACGCGAACAGCCCAGCCTGGCACAGCACCACCAACACGCTGCCGATGATGACATCGCGCAACGAATCGAGGTAATGACCACTGAAAAATGCCAGCCACAACAACACCAGTGCCAGCGCGTAAGTCGCGGCTGCCAAGGCGAAGCGTTTCAGCAAAAGACGTTGAATGGCGTTATGGGTCAATCGTTGACTCACCATGGGAAAGGAACTGACAGGAGGCGTCCTACGCTACAGGCCAGACGCCACTTTAGTGGCGTGCTCGCCAAATGACCATTCAATTCTGGAGCAGAAAAATGGCGTCAAAGCAATGGCCCAAAATGACGCATTTGCTTGACGCTCTGGCGCTAGCCACACCGCCCACGATGCGCGATATACTGCCGCGCCTTTTTAGCGTCGCGCCAGCATGTCCGGCGTGCCTTAAGAGGTGCCATCCGTCGACCGATGCACCCAAACGGGTGGCACCTTATTGAATGTTCCCGTCTTTAGAGAGGAGCGCGACTCATGACCGTGATCAAGCAAGATGACCTGATTCAGAGCGTTGCCGACGCCCTGCAGTTCATCTCCTACTACCACCCCGTGGATTTCATCCAGGCGATGCACGAAGCCTACCTGCGCGAAGAATCGCCAGCGGCCCGTGACTCCATGGCGCAGATCCTGATCAACTCGCGCATGTGCGCCACCGGCCATCGGCCGATCTGCCAGGACACCGGCATCGTGACCGTGTTCGTGCGCGTGGGCATGGACGTGCGTTGGGATGGCGCGACCATGAGCCTGGACGACATGATCAACGAGGGCGTGCGTCGCGCCTACAACCTGCCGGAAAACGTCCTGCGCGCGTCGATCCTCGCCGACCCGGCGGGTGCACGCAAAAACACCAAGGACAACACCCCGGCGGTCATCCACTACTCCATCGTCCCGGGTAACACCGTGGAAGTGGACGTGGCGGCCAAGGGCGGCGGTTCCGAGAACAAGTCGAAGATGGCCATGCTCAACCCGTCCGACTCAATTGTCGACTGGGTACTCAAGACCGTTCCGACCATGGGCGCCGGCTGGTGCCCACCGGGCATGCTGGGTATCGGCATCGGCGGCACCGCCGAGAAAGCCGCCGTCATGGCCAAAGAAGTGTTGATGGAATCCATCGACATCCACGAGCTCAAGGCGCGCGGCCCGCAGAACCGTATCGAAGAAATGCGCCTGGAGCTGTTCGAGAAGGTTAACCAGTTGGGCATTGGCGCCCAGGGCCTCGGTGGCCTGACCACCGTGCTCGACGTGAAGATCATGGACTACCCGACCCACGCCGCTTCCCTGCCGGTGTGCATGATCCCCAACTGCGCCGCCACCCGTCACGCCCACTTCGTGCTGGACGGCACAGGCCCCGCTTCGCTGCAAGCGCCACCCTTGGACGCCTACCCGGAAATCGTCTGGGAAGCCGGCCCATCGGCTCGCCGCGTGAACCTCGACACCCTGACTCCGGAAGAAGTGCAGAGCTGGAAACCGGGCGAAACCGTGCTGCTCAACGGTAAGATGCTCACCGGTCGCGACGCGGCGCACAAACGCATGGTGGAAATGCTGAACAAGGGTGAAACCTTGCCGGTGGACCTCAAGGGTCGCTTCATCTACTACGTCGGCCCGGTCGACCCGGTGGGTGACGAAGTGGTGGGCCCGGCCGGCCCGACCACCGCCACGCGGATGGACAAGTTCACTCGCCAGATCCTCGAGCAGACCGGCTTGTTGGGCATGATCGGCAAATCCGAGCGCGGCCCGACCGCCATCGAAGCGATCAAGGACAACAAGGCTGTTTACCTGATGGCCGTTGGCGGTGCCGCTTACCTGGTGGCTCAGGCGATTCGAAAATCCAAGGTCCTGGCGTTCGCCGAGCTGGGGATGGAAGCGATCTACGAGTTCGAGGTCAAGGACATGCCGGTGACCGTTGCGGTCGATAGCAAAGGCGAATCGGTGCACATCACCGGCCCGGCCATCTGGCAGAAAAAAATCAGTGAAAGCCTGGCGGTAGAAGTGCAATAACAGGCATTTCGTGGCTGTGAAAAAGGCCGGTGGGTGACAAACCCACTGGCCTTTTTTTGTGCTCGTTGTACTCGATAGCTCCTACGGCACAGCCGTCCGTCGGCATGCCCGCCCACCTGTCAGATCTGACAGGTTACGCATCGCCCCTTTGTCGTCATGCTCAGGCTTTGCCAGGTTTTCGCCTTGGTGTTGGCTAATAAGAGATGACCCGCAATGGCAGATCAAGCGCCCCTCCAGATCGATACACCGTCTATTGCCCGCAGTGCATCCATCGCCACTGTTGGCAACAGACTCGGCCCCGTCGGCACGCGAGGGGCCGCCTCCTTTGCATTGCCGCTGCCCTTGTCCAGCGCACGCCACCTGACGCCGATGCTGGCCCTGCACTACAACAGCCAAAGCGGCAACGGCCCGTTCGGCATCGGTATGCAGCTGTCTGTCGCCAGCATCGCCCGTAAAACCAGCAAAGGCGTGCCGCATTATCTCGATGACGATGTGATGGTTGCCAGGGGGGTTGATTGCTGGCCCGACCTCGACGATGCAGGCCAGGTCATCCGCACGCTGGCGGGATCGGGCAGCGGAACCTTGTCAAAGGTGGTGCGCTATTACCCCAGGATTGAAAGCGCGTTCGATCTCTATGAGCTGTGGACGCCCGAAGGCGGCCAAGCGCCGTTCTGGCGGGTTCAAGGGAGCAATGGGCACCTGTATTGCTACGGCAAAACCGAAGCGTCGCGCATTTTCGACCCGCAAGACCCGTCACGCATCGTCGAATGGTTGTTACTGGAGGAGGTCAGCCCATTGGGCGAGCACATCTTCTACGAGTACGTGGCCGATCCCTCCCCGTCTGACGGCCCTCACGATTACCGCGCCCAACGCTACCTGCGGCGAGTGTGTTACGGCAATGCCACGGCCAGCGAGACCTTTTACTGCTTCGAAGAGGAAGATCCCGCCACCCTGGACTGGCACTTTCATCTGCTGTTCGACTATGGGCAACGCACCGTTGAGCTTGAGGAAAAACCTGCCTGGGTGGCTCCGAAAGAAGACAATTGGCAGCAGCGTAGCGACCCCATCCACGCCTACCAGCAGGGTTTTGAGGTCGGTACACGGCGCTTGTGCCAGCAGGTGCTGATGTTCCACCACTTCCCCGCCACAGCCGGTACCGAACCTGCATTGGTGCAGCGGCTGGTGCTCGAATATACCGCCACCACGCTGGGCTACAACCTGCTGACCGCCGCCCATTATCAAACCTGGGACGCCGAGGGCCGGTTCGAAAACATGCCCCCCGTCGAACTGCAGTACAACGATTTTGAGCTCAACCTGGTACCCGAAACCTTCTTTGCCCTCGAAACGATGCCCGCCCTCGAAGCCCCTCAGCGCTACCAGTGCGTCGACCTTTACGGCGAAGGCGTTCCGGGCTTCCTCTGCCATTACACCGATGGCTGGTATTACCGCGAACCCGAGCGCGGCGCGGCCGATGACAATGAAATCAGTTACGGCCCATGGTCACTTTTGCCGAGCATCCCGCTCGCCTCTGACAACTCGGCGGCGATGCAGGTACTGACCGACCTGACCGGCAGCGGTCGCCTCAACTGGATCATCTCCCAGCCGGGAATGAGTGGCTTCTATACCCTCAACCCGGACCGCAGTTGGTCGACCTTCACGTCCTTCGACCGTTTCCCGACGGAGTTCCTGCACCCCGCCGCGCAACTGAGCGATATGGCCGGCGACGGCTTGCGCTCCCTGGTCATGATCGGGCCCAAGAGCGTGCGGCTGTACGCCAACCTTCGCGAAGAGGGGTTCGCCCCTGGCGTGGAGGTGCCCCATGAGGTGCTCCTCAAACCGGAGAGCGTCCTGCCCTTGTTCAGTAACGCGCGCAACGAGCTGGTGATGTTCGGCAATCTGCTGGGCAGCGACAGCACCGAGTTGTGTCGTATCCGCTTCGATGAAATCAAGTGTTGGCCGAACCTGGGCCATGGGCGTCTAGGCGAAGGTTTTGTCATGAGCCCCCTGCCCTTCACTTACGCCGAGTTCGATGCCGGCCGGGTGCGCATCGCCGACTTGGACGGATCCGGGGCGCCCGCGCTGATCTACCTCAAGAGCGACTGTTTCGAGATCTACCTTAATCGTGGCGGCAATGGCCTGGAACAGGAACCTGTCGTGGTGCCATGGCCCGAAGGCCTGCGCTACGACAACCTGTGCCAGGTCACCTTGGCGGACCTGCAAGGCCTGGGTTGCGCCAGCCTGATCCTGAGCATGCCCCATGGGCAGCCCGATATGAAACCGGCGCATTGGCGCTATGACTTCGTCGCGCAGCGACCCTATCTGCTCAGCGCCATGAACAACAACATGGGCTGCGGCACTCGCCTGACCTATCGCAGCAGCGCGCAGTTCTGGCTGGACGAAAAAAAACAGCGACTGGAAAACCTTGAGCAACCCGTTTGCTACCTGCCCATGGCCCTGCCAGTGGTGGCGCGGCAGGAGCAGCTGGACGAAATCACCGGCAATTGCCGGAGCCAGCTTTTTACCTATTTCGAAGGTGACTACGACAGCTATCACCGTGAGTTCCGCGGCTTCGGCCGCTTGTATCAGCGTGGCAGCGAAATGCCCGAGGACACGGAGGACCCCGGCTTCACCGCACCGGTGCTGGTCAAGACCTGGTTTCACACTGGCCGCGCCGTCGACCAGCCCCTCAAGGACTGTTTCAACGGTGACAGCGAAGCTCCGCGGTTGGGCCGCACGCTGCTGGCCCGATTCCACGAAGGTGACGAGTTCGACGAGATCATCACACCCGACCCGGACACCGCCCGGGAAATGGCCTATGCCCTGGGCGGCCATGTGTTGCGCAGTGAAGTTCACCGCGCCGAAGCGACCGACACGGTAGGGCCGTACACCGTGACACAACAGCGCTACCTGCTGCGCCAACCCCATACCGGCCACAAAAGCTTGCTGGTGCTGGACCTTGAAACCATCAGCTATCAATACGACGGTTTCACCAATGACCCAAAAATCCAGCACAACATCAACCTGGGCTGGAACCTCTACGGTCAGCGTGTCCATGGCTTCGCTGTTCATTACGCCCGACGCCTCACCGCGCTCGACTCCCCTCCCTTCGAAGATGAAGACGAGAACACCTGGTGGCGCGATGCTCATGACGATCAGCAGCAGGTGTACCACATCGTCGAGCACCGGGCCGAGCACCTGCACCTGCTCGACGACATCGGACAGCGCCAGCGGCTGGGCCTACCCTGGCGCGTTCGAGGCAACGGGCTGCAACGCCCCAAAGGCACGTTACCTGACGGGCTGAACCCTGGTGAGATCAGCTATGAAAGCTTTGTCATGCATCACCAATCAACAGAATGGACCGCCGCACGACAATTGATCACGCTTCAGGAACAGAACTACCTGCTTAACGATGAAGGCGAAATCGCCTTCCAGGCGTTGACTGCTCCACTGGAAGTGGCGGAGTTCGACAAGCAGGCGCTGGACGCCTACGCCGCCGTGCCTGCGCCCTTCGATATTCGCGAGCAACTGGAAACGATTGGCTTTGAGCCCATGACACTGTTCCTGCCCGAAGATCCGTTCGCGGACGACGATAAAAATCTCTGGTCCAAAAAAGTCGATTTCGCCACTTACGACGCGCTTGACGGTTTCTTCCAGATCATCGCCCTGCAAGAAACCCAAAGCCACGGCATCACAACGGTCGAGTACGACGCGTACCACCTGATGAGCATCGCCATTACACTGCCGGACGGCTGCGCGACCCGGGTCGAATACGATTACCACTCGTTGTTGCCGCACAAAATCGTCGACGCCAATGACAACATCCAGGAAGCGTTGTATGGCCCGGCCGGCGTTCCCTTGGGCGGCACCTCTCATGGCAGCGAAGGCGGCATGCCGGTTGGCTTCGACCCCATCGACACTTACCTGCCGCCCGATGATCTGTCGCCGGGTCACGCCATCGACCATCCCAAGGACACCTTGGGCAGGATCGCCAGTGCCGTGCGCTCCGACGAACACAGCTGGATGGGCAAGATCGATGCCGCTCTGGTGACGTCTACACAGTTTAACGAGTGGGTCAGCGCCCGTTATTTGCTGCCCAGCGGCCACATCCGCGCCTCGGCCCGCATTCGCCTGGCCCGGCTCGCCACGCGCACCGACGCCCAAGAGCAGCTGTGGACGCTGATCCAGGCCACGCCGCAGGAGCCGGTTCACAGCGTTGTGCTGAGCGCCGACCGCTACCCGGACGACCTCTCGCAACAGATCCGCATCACCATCAGGGCCATCGACGGTTTCGGCCGTGCCCTGCAAACCAAGCAGCGGGTCGAGCCCGGGGCGGCCTATGCGGTAGCGGATGACGGTTCGCTGATGCTGGATGAAGAAGGGAAACCGATCCAGCGCCTGGCCAACCCGCGCTGGCGCGTCAGTGAACGGGTCGAGTACAACAACAAAGGGCTGGTCACGCGGCTCTATCGGCCTTACTTCGCCGATGCCTGGCACTACATCAACGACGCCTCGCTGCGCGAGCACGGCTACCACGACCAGCAGTTCTACGATCCGTCAGGGCGCCTGGTCAAGGTCATCAATGCCAAGGGCCATGAAGCCTGGCATGCCCATCACCCCTGGTACCAATGTGCCCATGATTACAACGACACGGACCCGGGAGTCTGACAAGTGAGCAGCCCGGTTCACAGGAATACGCCAAGCCTGGCAGTGTTCGACGGACGAGCAGGCCCCGTCCGGCGCGTGGACTACTTGCGCAGCCAGGCCTCGGCCTCCGCCGAGGCGCTGATTTCCCGGCAACGCCACAACATCATCGGCCACATCACCGAGCAATGGGACCCACGCCTTTTCGGCCACGCCCCCAAACCCAACCAGACCACCCTCTACAATCTCAGCGGGAGCCCGTTGCATACCGACAGCGTCGACGCCGGATGGCGCCTGGCGTTGCCGGGACTGGCGGGTGAAACCCTGCAGCGTTGGGATGAGCGCGGCAATCATTGGCGTGTGGCCTACGACCCTCAACTGCGCCCGGTGGCCCTGGAGGAGAACGGCCAGGTCGGAGTCGACACCTTCACCTACGCTGACGCCACGGCCGATGCCGTTCACAACCTGCGCGGCCAGTTGTTGGAGCAGGTCGATCCCTCGGGCGCTCTGCACTTCGACAGTTATGGCCTGTTGGGCGAACCGCTGCGCCAGATGCGCGTTTTTACCAGCGGCCCTTCCTACACCACCGGGCAAACCTTCGACGCTCTCGGTACGCCCGTGAGCCAAACTGACGCCGGCGGCCACCGGCAATACTTTCGTCGGGACATCGCCGGGCAGCTCAAACAGGTGGACCTGCAACTCAGGGGACACACCACACCCCAGCCGATTCTGCTGGATGCCCATTACAACGCGGCCGGTCAGATCGAACGGCAGGATGCCGCCAACGGCGTGATCAGCCGCTGGACCTATGACCCGACCAATGATCGGCTGAGCACACTCAAAGCAGGCAAACCTGGCGACGACCTGCGTCAGCACCTGGCGTATTTCTACGACCCCATGGGCAACGTGCTGCGCATTGAAGACCAGACGCTGACCACTTTGTACTTTGCCAACCAGCGCGTGGACGGTCATCGCGACTTCACCTACGACTCGCTCTACCGCTTGATCAGCGCCAGCGGCTTCGAAGGTGCTACACCGCACCTGCAACCCGGTTTACCGACACCAATAGTCCCCATCGACCCCAGCCATCGCTTCAACTACACCCAATTTTTTGACTACGACAACGGCAACAACCTGACCCAACTGCGGCATGTTCGCGCCGGCAACAATTACACGCAGACGCTACGTGTCGACCCCCACAGCAACCGCGGCGTGCGCTGGGCGGATGGCGACCCGGAACCAATTTTCGACGCGCTGTTCGATGCCCACGGCAACCAGCTGTATTTGCAACGCGGTGCACAGCCACTGGTGTGGAATGCCCGGAACCAGCTCAGCAAAGTCACGCTCCTCAAACGCAATAATGACTTGGCCGAGGATGATGAAACCTACCTTTACAGCCGGGGCGAGCGGGTCATCAAGACCCACACCACACTAAGCACTTTACGCGAAACGCACTACTTGCCGGGCCTTGAGCTCCGCACGAGCAGCACCGGCGAAGAACTGCACATAATCAGTTGTGCATTGGCCTACGGCCGTGTCCGTTGCCTGCACTGGGAAGCCGGCCAACCGGGCGGCATCGAAGCCGACCAACTGCGCTACAACCTCGACGATCACCTGGGCTCCAGCACCCTGGAACTGGACCGCCACGGCGATTTGATCAGCCTCGAGCATTACTACCCCTTCGGCGGCACCGCCTGGCAGGCCGCCCGTTCAAGCATTGAAGTCGACTACAAGACCCTGCGATATTCAGGCAAGGAAATGGATACCAGCGGGCTGTATTACTACGGTGCGCGCTACTACGCGCCGTGGTTGCAGCGTTGGGTCAGCGCAGACCCGGCGGGGGATGTGGATGGGCTGAACAGGTATGCGTTCGTGGGAAACAATCCGGTCAATTTCATTGATGAACAAGGCGCAATAAAAGTGCTGCCCCCTACGGCACCGGCACAAACTACAATTCAAATGAGCCCGTCACTCTCACGGGTAAGTTCAATCGACAGTGGCATCGTGGGCAGCATTGACTCATCTGCACAACAGTCACCTCCGACTCCTCCCCCAATGCCGCCCAAGCCCGATGAGACGTGGCAAGCATGGACCAAGCGAATGGCTTTGGCAGCGGTCGACTCCAGAGTCGGGTTAGCATTGCTTCCGGTCGGCACATCAAGCCCCGCCAATGCGGCAATCGTTTCAACGGTGCTCAGTGCCGTCGCGCAAGTGACGGTGTACGGCACTATGTTTAATCCCGCCTGGTCAATTGCCAGCACTTGGGACCCGGAGGGCGATGGCTTAACCCCACCCAGCGAAGTTACGCAAAGGGTCAACCGCAGGTACGCCATGGCGGTCACCGCAATAACCGCCGCAACAGCATTGGCCGGCGCCATACTAGGCCCTGTGGTAGGAGGCTATGTCGACGAGCTAAGGGGGACAAAGGGCAAGACCGAGAGAAAAACCCAGGCCGGCAAGTGGATAGATACCATCGACGCGTTGATTGCGGATCAACGCCTACAAGAAGACGTGACAGAAAAGGCGCAGAACTCACTGCGTGAACAGGTGATGGAAGTCGAAGAGTTGATTGGTATTACCTGGCGAACAATGGGCATGCTTGAGAAAATCACCCGACTGAGGCCAGCAAGCCACAGCACGAGCGGAGCGTTGGCGCGGCAAGCCTCTGTCGATTCTCAAGCGTCCAATGGCAGCCGCGTCATGCAAAGAGGCTCACGGAGTCGGACTGCGATACGCAATGCCTCCACGCGGCTCTGAACCTTCGAATGCAGGGAAAGCGGAGCCGGAAAATGATACCTGTCAGTTGATTGGCATCGTCCTGGCTCCCCCTTGTCGTTCCCCTTGGGCTACATGCTATGGTGCGACCTCCGACTTCTACCGGTTTGCGCCTGCATGCTGCCGACTCCCCGAACCTTGCGCCTGTTCCTTGCCATCACTCTGATCCTTGTTGGCGCCGCCCTTGCCGCCACCCTGGCCGTGCGCCACGCCGAACGCCAGGCCCTGGAGGAAGACGCGAACCGTGCCAACCAGCAACTGGCGTTGTACGCCAATTCGTTGCAGACCTTGATCGAACGCTACCGCGCTTTGCCCGCCGTTTTGGCGCTGGACCCGGAGTTGCGCGCGGCCCTCAAGGGGCCGGTCAGTGCGGAGCAGCAGGATGGGTTGAATCGCAAACTGGAACAGATCAACGGCGCCGCACAGTCTTCCACGTTGGAGCTGCTCGACCACACCGGCCTGGCCGTGGCGGCCAGCAACTGGCGGCTGCCCAGCAGTTATGTCGGGCACAACTATGGTTTTCGTCCGTATTTCCTCCAGACCCGCACCCAGGGCACCGGGCGGTTTTATGCGGTGGGCGTGACCAGCGGCATCCCGGGTTACTTCCTCTCCAGCGCAGTGACCGGCGACAACGGCGAGTTTCTTGGCGCGATGGTGGTGAAGCTGGAGTTTCCGGAGCTTGAGCGCGAATGGCGCCTGGGCAGCGACACCCTGCTGGTCAGCGATGCCAAAGGGATCATCTTCATCGCCAACCGACCGGGCTGGCGCTATCGCCACTTGCAACCGCTGGCCGACAGCGACCGCGCCGAACTCAAGGCTACTCGCCAATACGACAAGCAGCCGTTGCAACCCCTGGCCTATGAACCGCTGCGGCGCTTTGACGACAACAGTCATCTGGCCCGGGTCGAGGCCCCCGAGGGTCCGGCGGATTACCTGTGGGAATCCCTGCCCTTGAGCGCCGAAGGCTGGACGCTGCACCTGCTGCGCCAGCCGCAGATCGCCTTCGAAGACCGGCGCAACGCCGGGATCGCCGCCGCCGGGCTATGGCTGGCGCTGGTGTTCCTGCTGCTGTTTCTTAACCAACGCTGGCGCTTGGCGAAACTGCGCCAGCGCAGCCGCGAAGAACTCGAACGGTTGGTGGAAGAACGCACCCGGGACTTGCGCACGGCCCAGGACGGCCTGGTGCAGTCGGCCAAGCTCGCGGCCCTGGGGCAGATGTCGGCGGCCCTGGCCCATGAAATCAACCAACCGCTGACCGCCCAGCGCATGCAATTGGCAACGTTGCGCCTGCTGCTGGATCACGGCCGGGTCGACGATGCCTACAAGGCCCTAAAACCGGTGGACGACATGCTGACGCGCATGGCCGCCCTCACCGGGCACCTGAAAACCTTCGCCCGCAAAAGCCCCAGCGGCCTGCGCGAACGCCTGGACCTGGCGGCGGTGGTGGACCAGGCATTGCAACTGCTGGACACCCGCCTGCGCGACGAACAGGTCAGCACCGTGCTGCACCTGACCCGCCCGGCGTGGGTGCGTGGCGATGCGATCCGCCTCGAACAGGTGTTGATCAACCTGCTGCGCAATGCCCTCGACGCCATGGCCGGCCAGCCCCTCAAACGCCTGGAAGTTCGCCTGGAAGCCGATGATCAATTGTGGCGCTTGACGGTCAGTGACAGCGGCAGCGGGATCGCCGAAGAACACCTGGCCCAGGTGTTCGATCCGTTCTTCACCACCAAGGCGGTGGGCGATGGCCTGGGCCTGGGGCTGGCGGTTTCGTTTGCAATCATTCACGAATCCGGCGGGCGGCTGACGGCGGAGAACCATGAGAACGGCGCGGTGTTCTGCGTGACCTTGCCCATCGATCAGGAGGCGCAGTTGCATGCTTAGCCATTCCCCACTGAACAAGGTCATCATCGTCGATGACGAAGGCAGCATCCGCAGCGCCGTCGAGCAATGGCTGAGCCTGTCGGGGTTCGACGTGCAACTGTTCAGCCGCGCTGAAGAATGCCTGGCGCAGCTGCCGGGGCATTTTCCCGGCGTGATTCTCAGCGATGTGCGCATGCCCGGGCTCAGTGGCCTGGAGCTGTTGGCCGAAGTGCGGCGGCGCGACCCGGACCTGCCGGTGATTCTGTTGACCGGCCATGGCGACGTGCCGATGGCCGTGGAAGCCATGCGCGACGGCGCCTATGACTTTCTGGAAAAACCCTTCAGCCCCGAAGCCCTGCTCGGCAGCCTGCGCCGGGCCTTGGACAAGCGTTCCCTGGTGCTGGAGAACCGTCGCTTGCATGAACAGGCCGACGCCAAGGCCCGGCTCGACGGGACGCTGCTGGGGGTTTCGCGCGCGCTGCAAAACCTGCGGCGCCAGGTGCTGGACCTGGCAACACTGCCGGTCAACGTGTTGATCCGTGGCGAAACCGGCAGCGGCAAAGAACTGGTCGCCCGTTGCCTGCACGACTTCGGCCCAAGGGCGAACAAGCCTTTCGTGGCGTTGAACTGCGCGGCCATTCCCGAACCGCTGTTCGAGGCGGAACTGTTCGGCCATGAAAGCGGCGCCTTCACCGGCGCCCAGGGCAAGCGCATCGGCAAACTCGAATACGCCGACGGCGGCACGCTGTTTCTCGATGAAATCGAAAGCATGCCCCTGGCCCAGCAGGTCAAGCTGCTGCGGGTGTTGCAGGAGCAGAAACTTGAACGCCTGGGTTCCAACCAGAGCATCAACGTGGACCTGCGCATCATCGCCGCCACCAAGCCCGACCTGCTGGACGAAGCCCGGGCCGGGCGTTTTCGCGAAGACCTGGCCTATCGCCTGAACGTTGCCGAGCTGCGCCTACCGCCACTGCGTGAACGGCGCGAGGACATTCCACTGCTGTTCGAACACTTCACCCACAGCGCCGCCGAACGCTTGGGCCGCCCCGCCGCGCCCCTGAGCGGCCCGCAATTGAGCCATCTGCTCAGCCACAACTGGCCGGGCAACGTGCGTGAACTGGCCAACGTCGCCGAACGCCAGGTGCTGGGGCTCGATCAACCGCATGCCCTGGATACGGAGCCCGGCCAGTCCCTCGCCGCTCAGCAGGAAGCCTTCGAAGCCCAGTGCCTGCGCGCCGCCCTGACGCGACACAGAGGTGACGTGAAGGCGGTGCTCGAAGAGCTGCAACTGCCACGCCGCACCTTCAATGAAAAGCTGCAGCGGCATGGGTTGAGTCGGGAGATGTTTTTGTAGGACAGCTGAATTTTCTGTCCCTGTCCCGGCCTCATCGCGAGCAAGTTCGGCTCCCACAGGGGTTATGTGTACGCAGGTCAAAATGTGGGAGCTGAGCTTGCTCGCGATGAGGCCAGCCCAGATAACGCATTTCTCCACGGATAAGCGGATTCCCGCTCACCCCCGATTCAGAACAAGCGGCTTTCCGCTCACCCAACGCTGAAAACCCCTCTAAACCGGCCCTCCAGCACATGGCATAGCTCCTGCTATAGCCCTGTCAGGCTGCGTTCACACGCGCTCCACAAAAACAATTAAATGAAGGATCCTTCAATGGATAACTCCAACGCCCTGCCCCTTGGGTTGACTGTCGCGCCCGCCCGTAAAAGAACCACCGCCAGCCGGATCAAATCGATTTTCAGCGGTTCGGTCGGCAACATGGTCGAGTGGTATGACTGGTACGTCTACGCCGCTTTCTCGTTGTACTTCGCCAAAGTCTTTTTCCCCAAGGGCGACACCACCGCCCAGTTGCTCAACACCGCCGCGATCTTCGCCGTGGGCTTTTTGATGCGACCGATCGGTGGCTGGCTGATGGGCCTGTACGCTGACCGCGCCGGTCGCAAGGCGGCGTTGATGGCCTCGGTGCTGCTGATGTGCTTTGGCTCGCTGATCATCGCCCTGAGCCCCGGCTACGAAACCATCGGCGTCGGCGCCCCGATCCTGCTGGTGTTTGCCCGCTTGCTTCAAGGCCTGTCGGTAGGCGGCGAGTACGGCACGTCGGCGACCTACCTGAGCGAGATGGCGACCAAGGAACGTCGCGGCTTCTTCTCCAGCTTCCAGTACGTGACCCTGATCTCGGGCCAGCTCATCGCCCTCGGCGTGCTGATCGTGCTGCAACAATTCCTCACCACCGAACAGCTGTATGCCTGGGGCTGGCGCATTCCGTTCGCCATTGGCGCGCTGTGCGCAGTGGTAGCGCTGTACCTGCGTCGCGGCATGGAAGAAACCGAGTCGTTCACCAAGAAAGAAAAGTCCAAGGAAAGCGCCATGCGCACCTTGATGCGTCACCCCAAAGAGCTGATGACGGTGGTCGGCCTGACCATGGGCGGCACCCTGGCGTTCTACACCTACACCACCTACATGCAGAAATACCTGGTGAACACCGTCGGCATGAGCATCTCCGACTCCACCACCATTTCCGCCGCCACGCTGTTCCTGTTCATGTGCCTGCAACCGGTGATCGGCAGTCTGTCGGACAAGGTCGGTCGCCGGCCAATCCTGATTGCCTTCGGCATCCTGGGAACGCTGTGCACCGTGCCGATCCTCACCACCCTGCACACCATCCAGACCTGGTGGGGCGCGTTCTTCCTGATCATGGCCGCCCTGATCATCGTCAGCGGCTACACCTCGATCAACGCCGTGGTGAAAGCCGAACTGTTCCCTACCGAAATCCGCGCCTTGGGCGTCGGCCTGCCGTATGCCTTGACCGTATCGATCTTCGGCGGTACCGCTGAATACATCGCGCTGTGGTTCAAGAGCATCGGCATGGAAACCGGTTACTACTGGTACGTGACGGCGTGCATCGCCGTATCGCTTCTGGTCTACGTGACCATGAAAGACACCCGCAAGCATTCGCGGATCGTGACGGACTGACAGGGTTGGACCGTCACTGCAACGGTGACGGTGATGGCCCCTCGCGAGCAGGCTCGCTCCCACAGGATTTGCGCTGGACCTGTGGGAGCGACGGCGCGGCAATCATCACCCGTAAAATCCCCGCCAACACCGCCAACGACAATGCCAGTCTGCCCCACGGCCAGAAACCAAGCGCCGGGCGCCATACAGCGTGTATGAAAAAACTGTCACACAAGCCAAAACAGCGGTTAATCCTCGATTAATGCTGGCGCTGCACCCTGAACTCACCTGATCGATTACCTGCGCGACGTTCGCTCCCACTGGGAAGCGATTAAATGCGTCGCCCTTAACATCTACTTAATCGATTGTTTTTAGCATTATTTTGCACTTTTCAATCAATTTAGTTGGAGTAGCATGAAACCCATGCAAGACACACCACACCGCCAACGAAAACTGGAGTTACAACCATGAAAACCAAACTGATCCTCGCCCTGACCCTGTCCGTGCTGGCCGCCAACACCTTTGCCGCAGACGGCTTCAACCGCACCGGCTCGGCTGTTGCCGCCGATGGCTACGACCGCACCAGCACTGCCACCGTCGCCGCTGATGGCTTCAACCGCACTGGTTCCAACGCTGTCGCTGAAGATGGCTTCAACCGCACCGGCTCCAACGCTGTTGCTGAAGATGGCTTCAACCGCACCGGCTCCAACGCTGTTGCTGAAGATGGCTTCAACCGCACCGGCTCCAACGCTGTTGCTGAAGATGGCTTCAACCGCACCGGCTCCAACGCTGTTGCTGAAGATGGCTTCAACCGCACTGGCTCCAACGCTGTTGCTGAAGATGGCTTCGACCACACTGGCACTGCCGCCATCAGCTAATCCCCCACAAAGACACCCCTCACAGCCCGGCTTCGGCCGGGCTTAGTTATTTCTGGGTCATGGAAAAGAAGGCAGACACAGGTTTCATCACCGCCCCAATCAATGTGGGAGCGGGTTCTACGGTGCTGACAAAAACAGCTAGCCCCTGCACTATCCTCAAATCCCGTTTCAATCCAAACCCAGGACCCTCACCAGCCATGCCCGACGATATCCACTACTACGAACCCGCCCAAGGCCATCGCCTGCCCCACGACCCGTTCAATGCCATCGTCGGCCCACGCCCTATCGGCTGGATTTCCTCCCACGACGCCGAAGGCCGCCTGAACCTGGCGCCCTATAGCTTCTTCAACGCCTTCAACTACACCCCACCGATCATCGGTTTCTCCAGCATCGGGCGCAAAGACAGCCTGAACAACATCGAACAGACCGGTGAGTTCGCCTGGAACCTGGCCACACGCCCGCTGGCCGAACAGATGAACCAGAGCTGCGCAATGGTCGCGCCACAGGTCAACGAGTTCGAACTGGCGGGTTTGACGCCAGCGGCGTCACGGGTGATCCAGGTGCCGCGAGTGGCCCAAAGCCCAGTGTCCTTCGAATGCAAGGTCACGCAGATCATTCAGTTGCAGCGGGCGGATAAGGCGTTGGTGCCGAGCTGGCTGATCCTCGGCGAAGTGGTCGCCGTGCATATCGCCAAGTGGCTATTGAAAGATGGGATCTACGACACCGTCGCCGCCGAGCCGATTCTGCGCGGCGGCGGGCCGGCGGATTATTTCCAGCTGGGGCCTGAGGCACTGTTCAAGATGCATCGCCCTCAATAATAGGTTGCACACCACACCCTGTGGCAAAGAGTTTACCTGTGGGAGCAAGCCTTGCTCCCACAGCGTTAATCTCGCAGCTTCCAGACCAGCCCGCCCTCATCGTCGACGCCCTTGAGACGGGTCAGTTCCTTTGCAGCCGCATCATCGGCGTCAGTGGCGGTTTTGAACGTCTGCTCTTCCAGCAATTTATTAAAGCGCGGCGCACCGGAGCCGCCGATGGCTTTGGTGGCGATGGCCGCGTAATAACCGCCGCCCTCCCGGGGAACGACTGCGGAAACAGCTTCAAAGGTTTCAAAGGCTTTACGTGCCATATCTGCGCATCCTGGCGATGGAAAATGACGGTCATTAAACCTTCATCCGGCCAGTTTGTGTACCTTCGCCAAACACCCTTCGGTCGCCTGCGCAGCGGACACGTCCCGGAAGGTATGGAAATCCAGGCTGCTCACCACCAGCTCCTGCACCAGCTCGGCGAAAATCCCCATGGCTGGGGAATTGAAGTAGGCGTCCATCGTCTGCTGATTGACCCAAAGCCCGGACACCAGCCACAAATCGGCGTCGCATTGCGAATGCTGCAAGGCAAAGTGCAGGCAACCGGGGGCTTGGCGCGAAGGCGCGATCAGGGTACTCAGGCGCGCGCCCAGTTGCTTGGAGCAAGCGGCACGGGCTCGCACAAAAGCCATGTGACTGACGGGGATCTGTGTAGTCATGTTCAACCCTCCCAGGTAATCCCGTTGTGCAGCCGGGGACGGGCTGCGACAGGATCCAAGGTTAAGCGTCGCGACGCCAGGTTCGTTAGTCGATTCCTGCCGACCCATTGCACAATCCTGCGCACAAGCGGGACAACGTCCGCGTTCGACCCGGCTGAATCCCCGGAAGATGAAACAAAAGGTTTCAAGCAAGTTTCGCCGACATTGCACTGTTGCAGCCCGGCACGCCGTGCAGGATCAGGCAAGCTTTCAACAGGATGTGGCTACCGCTGCGCCTTGCACAAACATAAGCTTTGTTCATCGATCCCCTATCACCCGAGGATTTCGGCATGGCGCCGCTCGATCACGTCCACGTCCCGCTGGACACTTATCTGGAACAACAGCGCACTGAACTGGCGTCGATCATCGACCGTAATACCAGCGAAGATGGCAACTATGCCACGGCCATCGGCTCACTGATTCTGTCGCGCCATAGCCAGCCTCATGGCCTCACAGCGGTGCTGGCACAACCGGCGCTGTGCATCATGGCCCAGGGCAACAAACAGGTGCGCCTGGCAGACGAACTGTTCAACTACGACCCGCTCAATTATTTGGTGGTCTCGGT
Organism: Pseudomonas sp. LBUM1664; assembly: GCF_059695895.1. Taxonomy (NCBI): domain Bacteria; kingdom Pseudomonadati; phylum Pseudomonadota; class Gammaproteobacteria; order Pseudomonadales; family Pseudomonadaceae; genus Pseudomonas; species Pseudomonas sp. LBUM1664. The sequence continues at coordinate 5,049,295 of NZ_CP166791.1, forward strand.
CTCCATGCCGTTGAGCGGGTGCATCGCCAACGTTTCGCCCGAGCGTCCGACTCTGGCGCTGCGCCTGAACATCGACCCGGCGGAAATCACCGCACTGATCGCCGACGCCGGCCCACTGGGTGTACCGACCCGTCCCGCCGGTCGTGGCCTGTATGTCGAACGCCTGGACACACCGATGCTCGACGCCGTGCTGCGCCTGACGCGACTGTTGGACAGCCCGAAAGACATCGCCATGCTCGCGCCGCTGATACGCCGGGAGATTATGTACCGCCTACTGCGCAGTCCCCAGGGCTATCGGCTGTACGAAATTGCCATCGCCAACAGTCAGAGCCATCGCATCAGCCAGGCGATCAAATGGCTCAACAGCCATTTCGAACAGCCGTTGCGCATTGATGACCTGGCCCGGGAAGTGAACCTCAGTGTCTCGACCCTGCATCACCGCTTCAAGGCGATGACAGCCATGAGCCCGCTGCAATACCAGAAGCAACTGCGCTTGCAGGAAGCCCGTCGGCTGATGCTGGCCGAAGGCCTGGAGGCCTCGGCGGCGGGGTATCGGGTGGGTTATGAAAGCCCTTCGCAATTCAGCCGCGAGTACAGCCGGCTGTTCGGGGCGCCGCCGTTGCGGGACTTGGCGCGGTTGCGGTTGACGGTTTGATCAGGATTTTTAACGAACAGCATCCTTAGAAGCCTTTTCAGAGCAGGTTAGGCGCCGTTGTCGAATCGATCTGTGCCCAGTGCGACGTGTCTTCGCGGTGCTGTTGCAGATAGGGCAACACCGCCGCCAGCAACGGCGCCTTGAACGCATCCTGAAAGCGATGGGCCAGGCCCGGGATCAACTTCAATTGGCTGCCCTGGATGTGCGCGGCCAGATGCACACCATGCATGACCGGCAGCAACGGGTCAGCGGTGCCGTGAACGACGAGGGTCGGCACCCGCAGTTGATTGAGCAGCGTCACCCGGCTCGGCTCGGCCAGGATCGCCATGATCTGGCGCTTCACGCCTTCGGGGTTGAAGGCGCGGTCATAGGCCAGGGCGGCCTGATGCAACAGCATCTGGCGGTCATCGACCACCAGGGGACTTCCCAGGGCAGCCAACAGATCAGCCTGCTGTTCCAGTGCCATTTCGCGATTCGGCGCACTGCGTCGGGACAACAATTGCACCAGCGCTGCGCTGGGCGCCGGCAAGCCTTCGGCGCCGGAACTGGTCATGACCAACGTCAGGCTTTCGACCCGCTGCGGAGCCATGGCCGCTATGTGCTGGGCAATCATCCCGCCCATGCTCACCCCCAATACATGGAAGTTTTGCACCTGCAACGCGTCCATCAGCCCCAGCCCGTCTTCGGCCATGTCGGTCAAGGTATAAGGCGCGGCCACGGGCAAGCCGAGTTTGTAGCGCAAGGCTTCAAAGGTCAGGTTGGCGCTGCCCGGTGCCTGGCGCCAAGAAGACAAGCCCACGTCCCGGTTGTCGTAGCGGATCACCCGAAAGCCTTGCTCGCACAGGGCAACCACCACTTCGTCCGGCCAATGGATCAACTGCCCCCCTAACCCCATCACCAACAGCAACGCCGGATCGGAGGCGCGACCAATGCTCTGGTACGCCAGGCTTACCTGATCCAGATCGACCCGTTGGGTCGCAACATTGACATCACAGCGAGAAGCCGCAAACGACGGCAGGCCGAATAACAACGCGGCCAGAAAAATAAATACACGCATGAAGAAACACCAAAACGCAGAACCCCAGTAGAGCGCGAGTCTGATGAAGTTTGTTCAAGCGCGCTGCCACAGTTACGTGACAGTTTGATGAAGATTGCCGAGTGGTTGCCGTGCCAGCCTAAAACCAACGACAAACGCCATTCCTGTGGCGAGGGAGCTTGCTCCCGCTGGGCTGCGCAGCAGCCCCAAAACTTCAAGCCTTGATCAAATTCAGAGGATAAAGACTCTTGGGACCGCTTCGCGCTCCAGCGCGAGCAAGCTCCCTCGCCACAGGTGCGGTGTTCGTCTACAAAAACACCCGGCTCTTCAAGCCAACTGACTACGCAACTGCCGCGCCGCCGCCACCATGTTCACCAGCGCCGCTTCAGTCTCCGGCCACGCCCGGGTTTTCAGCCCGCAATCGGGGTTGACCCACAGCCGCTCGGCGGGAATCCGCTTCACCGCTTTGCTCAGCAACGCGACCATCTCGGCTGTGTCCGGCACCCGTGGCGAGTGGATGTCGTAGACACCCGGGCCAATATCGTTCGGGTAGTCGAACGCTTCGAACGCCTCCAGCAACTCCATGTCCGAACGCGAGGTTTCGATAGTGATGACGTCGGCGTCCATGGCCGCGATGGCCTGGATCACATCGTTGAATTCGCTGTAGCACATGTGGGTGTGGATCTGGGTTTCGTCGCCCACCCCAGACGCGCTCAAGCGGAACGCTTGCACCGCCCAATCCAGATATTCCTGCCATTGCGCACGACGCAGCGGCAACCCTTCGCGAAACGCAGCCTCGTCGATCTGCACGATCTTGATTCCGGCTTTTTCCAGATCCACCACTTCGTCACGCAGGGCCAGGGCCAGTTGCTGTGCCTGAACCTGGCGCGACACGTCTTCACGGGGGAACGACCACATCAGCATGGTCACAGGGCCGGTGAGCATGCCTTTCATGACCTTGTCAGTCAGGCTTTGCGCGTAACGAATCCAGTGGACGGTCATGGCCTTCGGCCGGCTGATGTCACCGTAGATGATCGCCGGTTTCACGCACCGCGAACCGTAGCTCTGGACCCAGCCGAAACGGGTGAAGGCGTAGCCGTCCAGTTGCTCGGCGAAGTATTCCACCATGTCGTTGCGCTCGGCTTCACCATGGACCAGCACATCCAGGCCCAGGCGCTCCTGGATCTGCACGGCATGGCGAATTTCGGTGTGCATGGCGTCCTGATAGTCATTGGTCGACAGCTTGCCTTGCTTGTAGGCCTGGCGCGCCAGGCGAATCGCCGGGGTCTGCGGGAAGGAGCCAATAGAGGTGGTGGGAAAGGCCGGTAATTTCAGCCGCGCACGTTGTTGTTCGATACGCCGGGCAAAAGGCGAGCGTCGCTGGCTGTCCTGGGGCCCGATTGCCGCCAGGCGGGCCTGGACCTCGGGTTTGTGAATGCGCGATGAACCGGCGCGACGGGCCTGCACTTCACGGCTTTCGGCCAAGGCTCGCTGCACACCGGGGGCCTGCGGATCGTTGAGTGCATCGCGCAACACCGCCACTTCACCGCACTTTTGCACGGCGAAGGCCAGCCAGCTCTTGAGTTCGGGGTCGAGGCGGTCTTCACGCTCCAGGTCCACCGGGCTGTGCAGCAACGAGCAAGAGGTACTGACCCAGAGGTTGTCGCCGAAACGTTCCTGGGCGGGTTGCAACTGTGCCAGCGCCTGCTCCAATTCGCAGCGCCAGACGTTGCGACCATTGACCAGGCCTACCGACAGAATCTTGTAGGTTGGCAGGCGATCCAGCACCTGGCCCAGTTGCTCCGGCGCACGCACCGCGTCGATGTGCAGGCCGTCCACCGGCAGGCTCACCGCCAGGCCGAGGTTGTCTTGCAGGCCACTGAAGTAGGTCGCCACCAGTTTTTTCAGCGGCGAATACTGGAGGATGTGATAAGCCCGCTCGAACGCGCTTTTCCAAGCCAGTGGCAGGTCGAGGGTGAGGATCGGTTCATCGATCTGCACCCACTCCACGCCCTGGGTCTTGAGGCGATTGAGGATTTCACCGTAGATCGGCAGCAGGCGCTCCAGCAGGTCGAGCTTGTCGAAATCGTCGCCCTTGGCCTTGCCCAGCCACAGATAAGTCAGCGGGCCGATGATCACCGGTTTGACCTGATGCCCCAGGGCATGGGCCTCGTCCACTTCGTCGAACAGTTGTTCCCAGCTCAGGGCGAAGGTCTGATCGGCGCAAAACTCCGGGACCAGGTAGTGATAGTTGGTGTCGAACCACTTGGTCAGTTCTTGAGCGTGTTGGACCTGGCCGTGATCGGCATTGCAACAGGCAACGGTGGCGCCACGGGCCATGGCGAACAAAGTGTCGAGGGTCGGCCGGCCCTGGGGGCTCAAAGTGCTGTGGAATCGCTCCGGGACGACGCCCAGGGTCAAGGAGTGGCTGAGCACTTGGTCGTACCAGGCAAAGTCACCGACGGGCAGCAGGTCGATGCCGGCGTCTTTCTGCAGTTGCCAGTGCCGGGCCCGCAGCTCACGGCCTACCGCTTGCAGTGCGACCGAGGTCAGGTCGCCCTTCCAGTAGGCTTCGAGGGCTTTTTTCAGTTCGCGATCAGCGCCGATGCGTGGAAAACCAAGGGTGTGGGCCAGAGCCATGGTGTGTGTCCTCCTATAAAGATGGCGCCATTGTCGACAGTTCGACCTACATGAGACAAACTCAACCTTTTCGTGTTGATCACAAGTTTTCCTCATGGAGCCACCCCGGTGCTTGAACTCCGTCACCTCAAGACCTTGCATGCCCTGCGCGAAGCCGACAGCCTGGTCGAAGCCGCCGAACGCCTGCACCTGACCCAGTCCGCCCTCTCCCACCAGTTCAAGGAATTGGAGGAGCGCCTGGGGATGCAATTGTTCGTGCGCAAGACCAAACCGGTCCGGTTCACCAGCGCCGGCCTGCGCTTGCTGCAACTGGCCGATGCCGCCCTGCCGTTACTGCGCGGCGCCGAACGGGACATTGCGCGCCTGGCCGGCGGCACCGCCGGGCGTTTGCACATGGCTATCGAATGCCACAGTTGCTTTCAGTGGCTGATGCCGACCATCGACCAGTTCCGCGACGCCTGGCCGGAAGTCGAACTGGACCTGGCCTCGGGCTTCGCCTTTGCCCCGTTGCCGGCCCTGGCCCGCGGCGACCTGGACCTGGTGGTGACCTCCGACCCGCTGGAACTGGCCGGCATCACTTACGTGCCGCTGTTCACCTACGAAGCGATGCTCGCCGTAGCCAACCAGCATCGACTGGCGGGCAAGCCCTACATCGTGCCTGAAGACCTGATCAGCGAAACCCTGATCACCTATCCGGTGGAGCGCGATCGCCTGGACATCTTCACCCGCTTCCTGGAACCGGCCGACATCGAACCGGCCCAGGTGCGCACGTCCGAGCTGACGGTGATGATGATGCAACTGGTGGCCAGCGGCCGAGGCGTGTGCGGCATGCCCCACTGGGCGCTGCATGAATACAGCTCGCGGGGCTATGTGAAGGCCAAGCGGCTGGGGGAGAAAGGCCTGTTCGCCACGCTGTACGCCGCGGTTCGGACCGACATGCTCGACGCACCGTACATGCGCGACTTTCTGTTGACGGCCAAGGACACGTCGTTCTCCACACTCGACGGTGTCAGTGCCGTGCGCTGACACCGAGTCGCCCCCATCGCGAGCAGGTTCGCTCCCACACGGGATCTTTGGTGGGCATAAAATTTGGGTTCACAACAGATCGAATGTGGGAGCGAGCCTGCTCGCGATAGCGGTGAATCAGCTTGCATTGATGTTGGATGTGCAAGTTCCACAGGGAGTCTGCGGTGGTTTTAGAGCTCTCGCCACATGTGGATTTTGTCGAGGTAGTCCTCGCCCACGCGTATCGCCAGCGGCTCGAGGCCGTATTGCACGAAACCGCAGCGCTGGTAGAGCTTCAGGGCCGGGTCGTTGCCGGCGGTGACGGTCAGTTGCACCAGGCGTAAAAAGGCATGGCGACGGGCTTCGTCGAGGGCGGCCTGGACCAATTGGTAACCCAGCCCGCCGTGGCGATGGGCATCGGCGACGTACATGCCGAACAGTGTCACCTTGTGCCGGGCTTTCTCCCGGGGCTCCAGGGACAGCCCGACAATACCGACCAGTTCATCCTCCACAAACGCCCCCAGCAGCACATCAAGCTTGCTGGTCAGGCGTGACTCCCACCAGTTGATGGGCATCGCTGCCCGCTCACCGACGCTGGAGGTGAACGCCTGCGGGTGCAGCGCATACGCCTGGAGCATCAATTGGCGATACGCCTGGGCATCGCCCGCTCTCAGCCGTCGAATGCTCACGCTGTACGCCGTTGCTCAAGCATCAGGCGCAGCGCCAGGGCGCCGAGCACAAAGCCCATGAAATAACGCTGGGCCGCGAGCCAAGTGGGGTTGTGGACGAACCACGAGGCAATGCCCCCGGCGAACAAGGCAATCAGCAGGTTGACGCTGAAACTGACGCTGATCTGGGTCAGCCCCAGGATGATACTTTGGGTGAACAGCGAGCCGTGTTCCGGGCTGATGAACTGCGGGAACACCGAGAGGTAAAACACCGCGATCTTCGGATTCAGTGCGCTGGTGAGAAACCCCATGGTGATCAATTTGCGCGTCGAGTCCGCCGGCAACTGCTGGGCCTGGAACGGCGAACGCGCGCCGGGCTTCACCGCTTGCCAGGCCAGCCACAGCAGGTACAACGCACCGGCCCATTTCAGTATTTCATAGGCCATGGGCACCGCCAGGAACACCGCCGTCAGCCCCGCTGCTGCCGCGAACATATGCACGAAAAAGCCCGCCACTACCCCCAGCAAGGAAATGACACCGGCCTTGCGGCCCTGGCAGATCGAGCGGGATATCAGGTAGATCATGTTCGGACCGGGCGTGAGCACCATGAGCAACGCGGCGGCGGCGAATATCAGTAGGTCCGGCAATGGAATCATGAGCATCAATCCTTGAGTCTTGGGTCAGCACGTTACGGGCTGTGAGGCTCGATAAAACGGCAGAATCACCTCGCCTGTCAACGGCGCCAGCAACAGATCGCTGTCGCCGGCCGGGTCGATCCAGCAAACCTCTTCAATCTCGGCGGCGGGAGACACCGGGGCATCGATTGTCAGCAAAAACACTTCAGCCTGTACGACATAACCCGGCTCGTTGGCGGCCGGAGCGCTGAACGGGCCCAGGTAACGGGCCTGGGTCGGATCGATCTTCAGCCCAAGCTCTTCTTCCAGCTCACGGGCCAGGGCCTGGACCGGTTGTTCATGGGCTTCGATCTTGCCACCGGGCTGCATGAAGGCCTGGGTGCCACGTTTGCGCACCAGCAGGGTCCGGCCATCCGGCCCGATCAACAGGGCGGCGGCGATTCGAATGAGCAAGGGGCAAGTGGTCATAGGTACAACGCCTTGAGCAAGAAATGCCAGGGAGATTACAGACCGCAGCGGCGGGAGCAAAGCATGGCCCAAGTATCAGGATCAACACACATATCAATGTGGGAGCGAGCCTGCTCGCGATAGCGGTGTATCAGTTAGAAATAAATCAACCGACACTCCGCTATCGCGAACAAGCCCGCTCCCACAATTGAATTGCATCGCAGTTGGAGCGGCCTCAGCCCAAAATCGGCTTGGGCACCGCCGGGTCTGCCTCCTCGGGAATTTTGACGAACACGCTGTACCGGGCCCCTTCCATCGCTTCGAAAGCGATGAGTTTTTCCACCAGCGGGCCGCTCAGGATCTTGCCGGCGTTCAGCAGGAGCATGCCGTTATCGGCGTTGAGGTTGCGCGCCAGGATCATGCCAGCCGCCAGGTCCCGGGTAGTCATGACCTGCACCGACGGGTCGGACAGGGTCACATCGTCCAGGTATTCGCCACAGGCCTTGATGAAGTCCTCGATCATGTCCGGGTCGTACAGCTTGCCGGCGTATTTGCGGATGTAGACCAGCGCTTCGTCGCTGTTCATCTGCCGCTCGAGAATCAACCCGCGCTGCAGTTCGATGAAGTCCACCGCCAGTTTCAACAGCCGCGAACCGAACGGAATGGCTTCACCGCGCAGATGCTCGGGGAAACCGCTACCGTCCCAGCGCTCCTGGTGATGGCGGATGATCCGGGCCGCGTCCTTCATCGGATCCAGGGTCATCAGCAGCGATTCGCTCTGCTTCGGATAGGCGCGGTACAGCTCCAGTTCGGTGTGGTGCAGCATGTCGGCGGGCGTGACCATCATATTGTCGGTCCAGCTCAGCTTGCCGATGTTGTAGAGCGCCGCGGCCATGGTCAGGTCGCGGTCGGTGGACTCGTCCAGGAAGTGCAGCCGGCTGTAGACACGGATCAGCTCGATGATCTGCCGGTTGGTCTGCTTGGTCTTGGGCAGGCGCAGGTTGGCGATCAACGAAAACACTTCGGTGCTGGTTACATAACTGCGCTTGAGCTCGTCATAGGCCAGGTCGAGCATGTCGGCGGTCTGCTGCAACTCAGAGGTGCGCGACGCCACGCGTTTTTCCAGGGTGGCGTTGAGGGTCTTGAGTTGCTGGTTCTGCTCGCGGTTCAGCGCTTCGAGGCGCTGTCGCTCGCTTTCGGAATGCTGGTGGGCCAGCGCCTGGCGCAGGGCCTGCACCAGTTCGTCGTCGTTCCAGGGCTTGCTGAGGTAGCGGTAGAGCTGCCCCTCGTTGATGGCCTTGGTCATCATGTCCACGTCGGCGTAACCGGTGAGCAGGATGCGCAAGGTCGATGGATACAGTTTGCGAATCTGCGACAACAGCGTGGCGCCATCCATGTTGGGCATGCGCGCGTCGGTCATTACCAGATCGACCGGCCGCTCCTTGAGGATTTCCAGGGCCCTGGCACCGCTGTCGGCCAGCAGGATTTCATACGGTTGGCTGCGCAATAACCGGCGCAGACTATTGAGAATCGACTCTTCGTCGTCGACCAACAGCACCGTCGGCTTAATTACCGGAACGTCCGGCGATTGATCTTCCATTGCGGCCCCCTCCTATTAACGTCAACTGTTCTACGCTACCCCCAAAATTCAGGCTAGTAGATTGCGTAGATTTAGACACAATTTGCCCTCACCGGCCGAGCGCATCCCGATGAGACGACTATGCTGTACCTCATGAAGGGCCAAGTACAGGCCAGAATACTCATGCCAATAGAAAGGGATATCAGATGTTCCCACGGTTCTATAGTCCGCATCACAACGGTGCACGGCCATGAGCCTGCCGATGGAGAGAACCAATCGGCGGATCCTGATCGTCGACGACACCCCGACCATTCACGAGGATTTTCGAAAAATCCTCAGCCCCCAGGCGCTTCCCGAGGATAGCCTGAGCAGCGCCGAAGAGGCCCTGTTCGGCGCGCCGGTGGCGGTTTCCATCCAGAGCTTCGTGCTCGATTCGGCCTTCCAGGGCATGGAAGCCCTGAATAAAGTGGAGTCGGCGCTGGCCCAGGGGCAGCCCTTCGCCATGGCCTTCATTGACATGCGCATGCCCCCAGGCTGGGACGGCCTTGAGACCATCGAACGCCTGTGGCGCGTCGATCCCAAGCTGCAAGTGGCCCTGTGCACTGCTTACTCGGATTATTCCTGGGAAGACATCTCCGATCGCCTCGACCTGGGCGACCGGTTGCTCATCCTGAAAAAACCCTTCGACGCCATCGAAATCCGCCAGATGGCCAGTGCCTTGACCGTCAAATGGCAGATGACCGAAGACGCGGCGCTGAAAATGGACATGCTCGAGCAGGCGGTGGAGGAGCGTACCCGGGAACTGGCCGACGCCAACATCATCGTGCAAAACAGCCCGACCATCCTGTATCGCCTGCGAGGCGAACCGCCGTTTCCCTTGATGTACATGTCCCACAACATCACCAAGTTCGGTCATGTCGCGGCACAATTGGTCAGTTCAACGGACTGGGCAAAAACCCTGATCCACCCGGACGACCAGAGCAAAATCGACGACGCCATGGTGCGCGTCCTGGACCGCGACACGGCCGGGGCTTCCATCGAATTTCGCATGCGCACCGGCGACGGCACGTTCCGCTGGGTCGAGAATCGCTACATTCCGGTGCGCAACGAGCAGGGCCTGTTGCTGGAAGTGGAAGGGATCATCCTCGATATCACCGAACGCAAACTGGCCGAAGAGAAAATCGCCCTGCTGGCCCGCACCGACGGCCTGACCGGGCTGGCCAACCGCGCCACCATGATCGAACGCCTGCATCAGGCCTTCGCCGCGGCTCGCCGGGGGGCGACGCCGTTTGCGATGTTTTACCTGGACCTGGACCACTTCAAACGAATCAACGACACCCTGGGCCATCCCATCGGTGACCTGCTGCTGCAGGAAGTCGCCGCGCGCATCAAGGGCTGTACTCGGGAAAACGACGTGGTGGCGCGCCTGGGCGGCGACGAGTTTGCCATCCTGCAGCTGGACGTCCATGAGGTGACCCACTGCGCCACGCTGGCGGCGAAGATCCGCGACGCCCTGGTGGTGCCCTACTCCCTGGACGGCAACGACGTGCGGATCTCCGTGAGCATCGGCATCGCCCTCTACACTCCTCAGAGCCTGAGTGCCGACAGCCTGATGGCGCAGTCCGACATGGCCCTGTACCGGTCCAAGGAAAAGGGCCGTAACCAGTACCATTTCCATAACGAAGAAATTAACCAGGAAGTGACGGACCGGGTCGAACTGGCCAGCGACCTGCGCCAGGCCATTGAGAACAACGAGCTGCAATTGCATTACCTGCCGGAGGTCGATCTGAGCACCGGCAAAATTCTCGGCATGGGCGTGCAGGTGCGCTGGAAGCACCCTCAACGTGGCTGGCTGGAACCGTCGGCGTTCATGCCGACCGCCGAAAAGACCGGGATCATCGTTGGTCTCGGGCATTGGGTGCTGGACCAGGCCTGCCAACAGATGCGCCAGTGGCGCGACCAGGACATGGCGCCCCCGGTGATCGCCATCGACCTGTCCCTGACCCAGCTCAAGACCGGTCCGGAGCTGATCTACGACGTGCTGCGCACGACCGCGCGCTGGGAACTGGCCCCCTGGGACCTGCGCTTCGACGTCACCGAAGCCACCCTGGCCCAGACCAAGTGGACCCACAACGACGTGCTGCCGCGCCTGTGCGAACTGGGCGTGCAGATCGCCATCGATGATTTCGGCACGGAGTACTCTTCGTTCGATTACCTCAAGACCTACCGGGTCAACCACCTAAAACTCGCCCAGCGGTTTCTCGACAGTGCCAACGACGACCCCGAGAACGCCACGACCCTGCGGGCGATCATCAACTTCGCCCGGGATGTGGGCATCGGGATCATTGCCGAAGGCGTCGAGACTCAGGAACAACGCACCACGCTGATGACCAGCGGCGGGCCGATGCAGGCTCAGGGGCATTACTTCAGCACCGTGGTCGACAGCGGCCAGGCGGCCGAACTGCTCAAGGCCGGCACCATCGTTCCCGTGACGGACCACTGGACCCGGCCTGCGAGCCAGCTATCGGAGAGCAACCCATGAACCCTTTGGCGGTACCCGCGAACAGACGAATTCTGGTGGTGGATGACACGCCGGCGATCCATCAGGACTTTCGCAAAATCCTCAGCCCCAGCGTCGGTAACGATGATTCTCTGGACGACACCGAGAGCCTGCTGTTCGGTACGCCGCAGGTCAACCGGCTGCAATTTCAGATCGATTCGGCCTATCAGGGTGAAGAGGCGCTGGAATTGGTCAAGCGTGCCCAGGCCGAGGGCCAGCCCTACGCCCTGGTGTTCGCCGACATGCGCATGCCGCCGGGCTGGGACGGCCTGCAAACCATCGAGCGCCTGTGGGAAGCCGACCCGCGGCTGCAAATCGCCTTGTGCACGGCGTACTCGGATTACTCCTGGGAAACCATGTCCGAACGTATCGAGTTCGACGACCAGTTGCTGATCCTCAAAAAGCCGTTCGACACTCTGGAAATCCGCCAGATGGCCAGTGCCATGACCTGGAAATGGCAACTGGCCCAGGATGCGGCAAGAAAAATGCGCAGCCTGGAGCGAACGATTGAAGAGCGGGTCCAGGAATTGCTCAAAGTGTCCCACCTGCTGCAATACGACGTGCTCACCGAGCTGCCCAACAGCATGTTGCTCGGCGATCGCCTGACCCAAGCCATGGCCCAGTGCCGCCGGCATGACCGGCAACTGGCGGTGATGTTCATCGGCCTGGATCGCTTCAAGCGCATCAATAACGCGCTGGGGCATCCAGTGGGCGATGAAATGCTCAAGCGGGTGGCACGGGCGCTGACCACGGTGGTGCGTGAATCCGATTCGGTGTTTCGCTACGGTTCCGATGAATTCGTGGTGCTGCTGGGGGACGTTGTCGACGCGCAGCAGACCAAAGGCGTGGCCGAAAAACTGCTGACAACCATCAGCACTCCCCAACCCATCGACGGCCACGACCTGACCGTCACCGCAAGCCTGGGCATCAGCGTGTATCCGAACGACGGTTTCGATGCCGTGGCGCTGATCAAGAAAGCCGAGACGGCAATGCGCAACGTCAAGGAAGCCGGCCCCAACGACTACCGTTTTTTCACCGAAGACATGAACCGCCGGGCCCGCCAGCAACAGACCATCGAGTCCGGCCTGCGCCTGGCCCTGCAACGCAAGGAGTTCGTGCTGCATTACCAGCCCAAACTCGACCTGACGAGTGGCAAAGTGGTTGGTGTCGAAGCGTTGGTGCGCTGGAACCGGCCAGGCCAGGGTTTGGTTTTCCCGTCGGACTTCATCCCGGTGGCCGAGGACAGCGGACTGATCGTGCCGCTAAGCCAATGGGTGCTCCAGGAAGCGTGCCAGCAGGCCTGCCGCTGGCAAGCCCAGGGAATGCGGCCGCTCTACCTGTCGGTGAACATCTCGACCATCGACTTTCGCCAACGCGGCTTTGTCGAAGGCATCGCCCGCACCCTCAAGGAAACCGGACTCGACCCGACACAGTTAGAACTGGAGATCACCGAAAGCGTGCTGATGCAGAACGTCGACACCACCGTCGCCATCCTCAAGGCCATCAAGCAGCTGGGGATACGGCTGGCCATCGACGACTTTGGCACCGGTTACTCAAGCCTGAGCTACCTTCAGAAATTTCCGGTGGATGTGCTGAAGATCGACCAATCATTCGTCGGCGACCTGAGCATCGACAGTAACGACGCGAAACTGGTGAGTACCATCATCAGCCTGGGCAAGAGCCTGAACCTGCACATCATCGCCGAAGGTGTGGAAACCCTCGAGCAATTGGAATTCCTCAAGCTTCACCAGTGCGAGGAGGCCCAGGGGTACTACTTCAGCAAGCCAGTGGAGCCGCAAGCCTTCGCCGCATGGATGGTCGAATGGGAAACACGCCAGAACCCGTTTTTGTGAACACCTGAGCTCCATAAACCAAAAGTTTCAAGGAAAGCATCCCATGGCGTCACATGGACTGATTCTGGCTCTCGGCCTGCTCGTGGGATTAAGCGTGACCGCCCGAGCCGAGCCACTGGACGAACCGCTCAAACCCCTACCTCCCGTTCCAACCCTGGACCCCAAGCGCGTCCAGTTGGGGCAGCGGCTGTTCAATGATCCACGGCTGTCAGTCAACAACACCTTGTCCTGCGCCAGTTGCCATCGCCTGGATAAGGGCGGTGCCGACGACAAACGGCTTTCCCTGGGCTTCGACGGCAAACCGGTGGAGCTCAATACGCCCACTGTGTTCAACGCCAGCCTGAACTTCCACCAGTTCTGGGACGGGCGCGTCGACACCTTGGAAGAACAGGTGCACATCGTCGTGACCAGCCCCACGGAAATGGGCAACACCTGGGAAGCGGTGGTCAAACGCATCGCCGATGACCCGGGCTATGCCAAGGACTTTGACAATGCCTACCCCGACGGGGTGACCAAGCCCAATATCCAAGGCGCCCTGGCCGATTACGAACGCACCCTGCTAACCCCCAAATCGCGCTTCGACCAGTATCTGCTGGGCAACACCGACATCCTGACGCCCCGGGAAAAATTCGGTTACGAGCGTTTCAAGGCGTACGGCTGCATTGCTTGCCACCAGGGTGTAAACATCGGCGGCAACATGTTTCAGAAGTTCGGCATCATGGGCGACTACATCAAGGACCGGGGCAACCCCACCCAGGCCGACGAAGGGCGCTTCAACATCACCGGCGATGAAGCAGACCGTCAGGTTTTCAAGGTACCCAGCCTGCGCAACGTTGCCGTCACGGCCCCCTACTTTCATGCCGGTTCTGCGCCGACGCTGGAACGCGCGGTGGAGGTGATGTTCAAGTACCAGTTGGGCCGTGAGCCCGTGAAGAACGATACGGAACTGATCGTCGAATTTCTCAAGACCTTGACCGGCGAATGGGAGGGCAAGCCCCTATGACAACCCTCCGTCGCCTTGGCCTGGTGTTCATCGGCGTGTTGCTGGCTTCGATCCTGTTGTTCATGTACATCAAATCGGGTGCGCAGCAGGCCGCCTCGTATATTGAATCCCGGGACCTGATCCGCCTGCTCAAACAGCAGGACGCCATCTGGGACAACGAAGTACTCAAAGCCCGGATCGCCCTGAGCCACAATTACGATCCCCTGGTCTCGCCCCTGCACGAGATGACAATCCTCTGGGAGCGCCTCGACGTCATTGAATCGGTTCCGGGACGCCACGCACGTTCACTCTGGGAGAGCGAACGCGACGAATACCTGAAGGCGATCAAGGAAAAAACCCGTTTGGTGGAACAGTTCAAATCCCACAATGCGTTGCTGCGCAACTCCATGGCCTTCCTGCCCACCGCCGAGGACGACATCCAGAGTCAGTTTGCCCAGCTGTCCGATACGGACAGACTGCAATTGCAGAACGTTGCCATCGACACGTACGACCTGTTGCTCAGCAGCATGGAATTCGCTCAGGTCAGCACCAGTGAAATAGCCGCCGAAGTGCTGCTGGGCTTGAACAAGCTGGACATCAACAAGGAGCGTTTGCCCGAGGGCCTTCGTAACTCCGTCGAAATCCTGCGCAAGCACATCGGGCTCATCCTGCGCGAACAACCGAAGGTCAATGAACTGTTGCTGGGCATCGCGGCGGTCCCCGTGGCCGGTCAGCTGGACACCATCACCAGCCTGCTCGACAAGGATCAGGAGAAAGCCGCCGCGAACCACCAGCGCAACCATATTCTCCTGTTGGTGTTCGCCATGTTCCTGGTGATGATCCTGATCTGGCTGGCGATCCGGCTGATGGGCAGCTTCGCCGAGATCAAGCGGGTCAACAGAGCCCTGCAAACCGCCAACGATGAACTGGAACAACGGGTCGATGAGCGCACCCGCGAGCTCAAGGACACCCAGAGCGAGTTGATGGACGCAGCCCGCCAGGCCGGTATGGCGGAAATCGCTACCAACGTATTGCACAATGTGGGCAATGTGCTCAACAGCGTGAACATCTCCGCCGACCTGATCAGCCGCAAACTGCGCAGCAGTAAGGCCCTGGGGCTGGGCAAGGCGATGCAACTGATTAACGAACACTCCCACAACCTGGGGTATTTCCTCACCGAAGACGAAAAAGGCAAGCTGCTACCCGGCTACCTCAACCAACTGGTAGAAGCGATCGCGCTCGAGCAACAAGGCCTTACCGACGAACTGGCTCAATTGAGCAAGAGCGTGGACCACATCAAGGACATCGTCTCCACCCAGCAATCCTACGCCGGCGCCAACAGCCTGATGGAACCCCTGGTGGTCAGCGAATTGCTCGAAGATGCCCTGCGCATGAACTCTGGTGCCCTAACTCGCCACCACGTGACGGTGATCAAGGAATATGGGAATGTACCGCGGATCATGGGCGACAAGCACCGCTTGCTGCTGATTCTGATCAACCTGATCAGCAACGCCAAATACGCCATGGCGGGGGTTTCCAACCATGCCCGGAACATGACCCTGCAGGCCACGGTCGTAGACAACGAAACCTTGCAGATCAGCGTCAAGGATGAAGGCGAAGGCATACCCGAGCAAAACATGACGCGCATCTTCGCCCACGGTTTTACCACTCGTAAAGAAGGCCACGGGTTCGGCCTGCACAGCTGCGCACTGGCGGCCATTGAAATGAACGGCCACCTCACCGCCCACAGTGAGGGGCCAGGCACAGGGGCGACGTTCGTATTGCAATTGCCTCTGACACTCGCGGAAGGAGAACCATGAACAGCCTGAGTAACCGCCGCATTCTATTGATCGACGATACGCCCGCCATTCATGACGATTTTCGCAAGATCCTCACCCCGCAGGATGAGAGCAATGCCGATCTGCAAGACATGGAAAGCGCGCTGTTCGGCGACGCACCGAAACCTGTCGGCACAGTGTTTGAACTTGACTCGGCCTACGGCGGCCAGGAAGGGCTGAATAAATTGCTGGAGGCGGCAGCGAAGGAGCGGCCTTATGCCTTGGCTTTCGTCGACATGCGCATGCCCGAGGGTTGGGATGGCGCCAAGACCATCGAAGAACTCTGGAAGCGCGACCCGCTGTTGCAAGTGGTGGTCTGCACCGCCTATTCGGATTATTCCTGGGATGAACTGCTGGACCGCCTGAACGGTCACGACCGGCTGCTGATCCTGAAAAAACCCTTCGACAACATCGAAGTCCAGCAGATGGCCAACACCCTGACCACCAAATGGGAAATGACCTCCCGCGCGCAGCTGAAAATGAACAAGCTCGAGGACCTGGTGGAACAACGGACCCAGGCCTTCAAACAGGCCAGCGCCCTGCTGCAAATGGAAATCGACGAACGCAAGATGCTGGAAACCCAGTTGGTGCAATCGGAAAAACTCGCCTCGCTGGGCCAGTTGGCGGCCGGGGTGGCCCACGAAATCAACAACCCGATTGGTTTCATTTCTTCCAACCTGGGGGCGTTGGGCGGCTACTTTGGCAAACTTCAGGAAATGCTCCAGGCCTACGGCAGTGCCGAGGAAGCCATCACCTCGCCGGAGCTGGTGGTGCATTTGAAGACGCTGCGCGATCAGGTGGAGCTCGACTTCCTCATTGAAGACATTCCGCTGCTGATCAAGGAATCCAAGGACGGCATCGCCCGGGTCGGGCAGATCGTCAAGGACCTCAAGGACTTCTCTCGCGTCGACTCCACCCAGGAATGGCAGTTGGCCAATTTGCAGCAAGGCATGGATTCGACGTTGAACATCGTCGCCAATGAAATCAAGTACAAGGCCGACGTGGTCAAGCAATACACCCCATTGCCGGAAGTCGAATGCCTGCCGTCGCAGATCAACCAGGTGATCATGAACCTGATCGTCAACGCCGCCCAGGCCCTCGGCCCCGAGCGCGGCACCATCACCCTGAGCAACGGCGTCGAGGGTGAAACCGTGTGGATCGAAGTCTCCGATAACGGCTCGGGCATCCCGCCAGAAACACTGCAAAAAATCTTCGACCCGTTCTTCACCACCAAGCCCGTCGGCCAGGGCACAGGGCTTGGGCTGTCGCTGTCCTACGGCATCGTGAAAAAACACAACGGCGAGATAACCGTACGCAGCGAAGTCGGCGTCGGCACCACGTTCCGCGTGCAATTGCCGGTGCGCCAGATGAAACAGGCAGGCTGAGCACAACTGTGACGAGGGGGCTGTAGAAGCTGTGGGACCTGTGGGAGCAAAGCTTGCTCGCGCAACAGGCGCCTCGGTTTCTGAAAGACCGCATCACCCCCTCGCGGGCAAGCCTTGCTCCCACAACAGCGCAGATAAATCCCCTCGCCACAGTTGCCCGCCGTTTCGCTGCCAGCGCAGAATGTCCCTCGGTACGGCCCCCACAGGGGCCGTGTCTGCCAGTACCGCGTTGCCCCACCCAACGCTCAAACCCAAGGAAACCGTATGAGCCTGTCTTTGCTGAGCCGTTACGCCTTCTTTGTAGGCTGTGTGATTTTCACCCTCGCCAGCCTGCCGTTTCTGGAATACGACTGGCTCTGGCCGATTGCGCTGGTGACTGGGCTGTTAAGTCTGCTGGGGCTGTTCGACCTGCTGCAAAGCCGCCACGCCGTGCGGCGCAACTATCCGATCCTGGGCAATATCCGCTACCTGGTCGAAGGCATCCGCCCGGAGATCCGCCAGTACCTGCTCGAATCCGACAGCGACGCCCTGCCCTTCTCCCGTGCCCAACGCTCGCTGGTGTACTCCCGGGCCAAGAACGAAAGCGCCGACAAACCATTCGGCACCTTGATCGACGTTTACCAGACCGGCTTCGAATTCATCAGTCATTCCATGCGCCCAGCCCCGTTGAACGACCCCAGTGGTTTCCGCGTAACCGTCGGTGGCCCGCAATGCACCCAGCCGTATTCAGCGTCGGTGTTCAACATCTCGGCCATGAGCTTCGGTTCCCTGAGCGCCAACGCCATCCGGGCGTTGAACCAGGGGGCGAAGCTCGGCAATTTCGCCCACGACACCGGTGAAGGCAGCATCAGCCCCTACCACCGCGAACACGGCGGCGACCTGACCTGGGAGCTGGGCAGCGGCTATTTCGGCTGCCGCACCGGCGACGGTCGCTTCGACCCGGAGCGCTTCGCCGCCCAGGCGCAGAACCCACAGGTGCGCATGATTGAAATCAAGATGAGCCAAGGCGCCAAACCTGGCCACGGCGGGATTTTGCCCAAGCACAAGGTCACCCGGGAAATCGCCGAAACCCGTGGCATTCTCATGGGCGAAGATTGTGTTTCACCGTCGCGCCACAGCGCGTTCGCAACACCCATCGAACTGATGCAGTTCGTCCAGCAACTGCGTGAATTGTCCGGCGGCAAACCAGTAGGCTTCAAATTCTGCCTGGGTCACCCATGGGAGTTCATGGGCATCGCCAAGGCCATGCTCGAAACCGGAATCCTGCCGGACTTCATCGTGGTGGACGGCAAGGAAGGCGGCACGGGCGCAGCACCGGTGGAATTCACCGACCACATCGGCGTGCCATTGCGCGAAGGCCTGCTGTTTGTGCACAACACCCTGGTGGGCCTGAACCTGCGGGACAAGATCAAGCTGGGCGCCAGCGGCAAAATCGTCAGCGCCTTCGACATCGCCAGCGTACTGGCCATCGGCGCCGACTGGGCCAACGCCGCACGGGGCTTCATGTTCGCCATCGGCTGCATCCAGTCCCAAAGCTGCCATACCAACAAATGCCCCACCGGCGTTGCCACTCAAGACACCCTGCGCCAGCGCGCCCTGGTCGTCCCGGACAAGGCTCAGCGGGTCTACAACTTCCACCGCAACACCCTCAAGGCACTGGCCGAAATGCTCGCTGCCGCCGGCCTCGACCACCCTTCGCAGTTGCAACCCAAGCACCTTGTGCGACGCATGTCCGCCACTGAAATCAAGCTGTTTTCCCAGTTGCATGTGTTCCTCAAGCCGGGTGAATTGCTGACGGGTGAGGTGAATGGCGCGTTTTATTCGCGGATGTGGCAGATGGCGCGGGCGGACAGTTTTGAGCCGCTGGATGTTGCCGCGGCTTGAGCGGCAACTGACCGGCCTGCGCCTGTGCGCACCTGTAAGATCTGACAGTAGACGGCAGTTCCCTGGCGATTGAACATCTCCCCATGGTGTTCACTCCCCACAGGAAGGTCGTCATGTTGACTCGGCGCGATCTGGTTGGCTTTACATCGCTTTGCGCGGCCCTGACCGCGTTGAAGATTCCCACGGCAGTCGTGGCCGGCGTTTCGAAGCCAGACGACGTCGATCGCTTCACCTTTGACAAGCTGATCAAGCTCGCCGAAGAGACGGCGTTGAAACCGTATGTCAGGCCCGTCTCCCCCAATGAATCCCTGCTAGCGAAAATCGATTACGAAGCTTGGATTCAGATCCGTCTCGATACCTCCCGCGCGCTCTTCGCCAACGGCCCTGGCAGGTACCCCGTCAGCTTCTTCCATTTGGGCAAATTCTTTCGCGTCCCGGTCATAATGCATGTCATTACCAAAGGCCTAGCCCAGCCAATCACCTATGACAAAACCTTATTCAACATACCCGCCGACAGTCCGGCACAAGCGCTTGCACCCGATAGCGGCTTTGCCGGTTTACGCCTTCAGGAGAGCCGGCTGGGTGATCAAAAAAAACTCGATTGGAAGCAAAACGACTGGGTGGCGTTTCTGGGGGCCTCATATTTTCGAGCCATTGGCGAACAGTACCAATACGGGATTTCGGCACGCGGCATAGCGCTCGATGTTGCCCCTCAGCCGGGCAAGGCTGAAGAGTTTCCTGACTTCATCCATTTCTGGATCGAGACACCCACCGATGATCGTCAGCCAGGCATAACGATATATGCGTTGCTCGATGGCCCCAGCATGTGTGGCGCTTATCGTTTTGTGATGAGCCGCACCAAGGGTGTGGTGATGGACATCGAGGCCGCGCTGTTTCTACGCCAAAACATTGATCGCTTCGGCATCGCCCCGCTGACCTCCATGCACTGGTTCAGCGAAACGGCCAAGCCTGCGGCTATCGACTGGCGTCCTGAAGTTCATGACTCTGACGGGCTGGCGCTATGGACGGGAACGGGGGAACGCATCTGGCGACCGCTTAACAATCCCTCGCGCACCATGGCCTCGGCGTTTTCAGACAATAACCCACGAGGTTTTGGGCTGCTTCAGCGCGACCGCTCCTTCGACCATTACCTGGACAGCGTGAATTATGAGCGCCGCCCCAGCCTATGGGTCGAGCCCTTGGGGGACTGGGGCGAGGGTAGCGTCCAGTTGGTGGAAATCCCGAGCGACGATGAAATCCATGACAACATCGTCGCCATGTGGGTGCCCAAGGAGCCCGCCGAGGCCGGTAATCCATACCGCTTTAAGTATCGGTTGCATTGGCTGGCCGATGAACCCTACCCCACCGATCTGGCACGCTGCGTGGCGACGCGCCTGGGGAACGGAGGCCGGCCGGGCCAGCCGCGTCCCAAAGGAGTGCGCAAATTCGTCGTGGAGTTCATGGGCGCGTCGTTGGAGAAACTGGCCTCAAGCGTGCGACCGGAAGCCGTGCTATGGGCCTCCAGAGGTGAGTTTTCGAATGTATCTACAGGAACTGTGCCAAATGAAAAGATGGGCCTCTGGCGCACTCAATTCGATTTGAGCGTCGAGGGAAATGAGCCTGTCGAGATGCGCCTGTATCTGCGCCTGGGGGAGCAAACACTCAGCGAAACCTGGCTTTATCAGTATCATCCCTTCAGCTCCCAGCCAGGGGCCATGACCCAGACAGCCCCGCTTCAAGTATCAGAGGCCTGATGCGGTGGACCCTGTACGCATTGTGGCTGCAGCCATGCTTGGTACGTTGATTGTCACTGTCTGGCTTCATTCAACGACCCAAGGCGATGATCGATCCGAGAAGCAACAAAAGAACGCGGCGTTTATCGAGCATCTGATCGGACAAATGACCCTTGAAGAAAAGGCCGGTCAACTGACCCAGTTGGGCATGCAAGTGCCCCCCACCGGGCCGGTCGTGGACACCAAGGGTCAGCAAACCATTGGTATCGCTGAGGCCGGTTCCCTGCTGGGTGTGCATGGCGCCGAAGTCACCCGCACATTACAACGCGAAGCCGTCCAGGGTTCACGCTTACATATTCCGCTGCTGTTTTCCTTCGATGTGATACACGGGTTCCGTACCATTTTTCCGGTACCGTTGGCCGAGGCGTCGGCCTGGGATCCGGACCTGTCACAACGAACCGCCAGGGCCGCCGCCGTCGAAGCGACTGCCAGCGGCTTGCATTGGACTTACGCACCGATGGTCGATATTGCGCGGGACCCGCGTTGGGGTCGGGTGGTCGAGGGGGCCGGCGAAGACCCTTTCCTGGGCGCGGCCCTGGCGGCCTCACGCGTGCGCGGTTTTCGCGGCAACGGCGCCCCCGACACTTCGACAATCCTGTCTACCGCAAAACATTTCGTTGCTTACGGCGCGGCCGAAGGGGGCCGTGACTACAACATTTCCGAGATGTCCGAGCGAACACTGGAGGAGGTCTACCTCCCACCGTTTCGTGCCGCCGTACAGGCCGGAGTCGACACGATCATGCCCGGGTTCAATGAAATAGACAGCACGCCGATGCACGCCAATCGAAGGTTACTCAAGGATAAGTTGCGCGACGAGTGGGGCTTCAAAGGCATGGTTATCAGCGATTACAGCGGCATCCAGGAACTGATGCAGCATGGCGTCGCCGCGACATCGCGCGACGCCGCCCGATTGGCATTCAACGCCACAGTTGATATCGACATGGTCAGTGGGGATTACGCCGCAGAGTTACCCACATTGGTGCGCAGCGGCCAACTCCCGCAATCCCTTCTCGATGATGCGGTGCGACGGGTACTCCAGACCAAGCAACGGCTGGGTCTGTTCGAAGATCCTTACCGCTATAGCGATCCGACCCGCGAGAAGGCACTGATGCTGTTGCCGCATACACGTACGCTGGCGCGAGAGGCAGCACAAAAGTCCATCGTGCTGTTAAAAAATGACGGCGCATTGCTACCGCTCCCCAAAAATCTCCGCAAGCTCGTCGTGGTCGGAGCCTTGGCGAACGACGCCCCATCCACCTTGGGCTCCTGGCCCGCAGATGGCCGTGCCGACGAGGCGATAACCGTGCTGGAGGGGATAAAGCGCGCCGTATCGTCCGCAACGGACATTGTTTACATCCCCGCAGCTTCTCCCGAAAGCACCGACACCTCTGGTATTGACGAGGCTCAGCACGCAGTCAGCGATGCCAATGCGGTGGTTACGGTGCTCGGCGAAACGGCCGACATGAGTGGCGAAGCGCGTAGCCGCGCCTCTCTTGGTTTGCCGGGGGCGCAGAACGCACTTTTGACCCAACTGATCAAAACCGGAAAACCCGTGGTGGTCATTCTCATGAACGGCCGCCCGCTGGCCATACCTGTGGTGGACAAAGAGGTGCCCGCTATCCTCGAAACCTGGTTTCTGGGATCGGAAATGGGCCATGCGGTCGCCGATGTGCTGTTTGGTGATGTAAACCCCAGTGGCAAGCTGCCCATCACCTTTGCACGCTCGGTGGGGCAAGTGCCCATTTACTATGCGTATAAGAACACCGGGCGACCACCGAGCAAAACAGATGGCTTCACGTCCAAATACCTGGACGAAGATTGGACGCCGCTCTATCCGTTCGGCCATGGCCTGAGTTACACCACATTCACTTATGGAGCGCCGAGACTCAATAAACGGCGGCTTAACTTTGATGAGACATTAACCGTGCAAGTGGAGGTTCGTAACAGTGGCCAACGCGCCGGCGAAGAAACCGTCCAGTTGTATTTGCGCCAGAATGTCGCGAGCATCACACGCCCCGTACGGACGCTGCGTGGTTTCTCCAAGGTCCAACTTGCTCCGGGTGAAACAAGGACAGTTGAATTTTTGCTTGGTCAGGATGATTTCGGGCTTCAGGGCGATAACCTTCTGAGGTTTGTCGAGAAGGGGACTTTCCAAGTGTTTGTTGGAGGCAGCTCCACCACTGATAATCGGGCGGACTTCGAAGTCATGACAAGTGGACAACTGACGGGCCTCCAGCCGGCCACCCACAATCGGGGCCGATGACCGCAGTGCGGTAAAACAACCGTACCTGGCGGAAAAAAATGACGATCAAAGAGTCGAAAAAAGCCCCGTTCTTCCGACCGGGGCTTTGCTTTTATACCGTCGCTGACTTACGAAGCAGACTCCACCGAACCCTGCACATCACCGGTCGGTTGCAACTTGAAGGTATAAAACAGCACCGTCAGCAGCACCAGGAACGCCGGGCCTACGTACAAGGCCACGCGGGTGTCCGGGAAATAAGCCATCAGGCCCACCACCAACACCAGGAAGGCCAGCGCCAGGTACGAACTGACCGGGTACAGCCACATGCGGTATGTCAGGGCCGCACGCTGCGAAGCGCTCAGGCTTTTACGGAATTTGAGCTGGGCCAGTAGGATCATTACCCAGGTCCAGATCGCGCCGAAGGTGGCGATGGAGGTGACCCAGACAAAGACTTTCTCCGGCACCAGGTAATTGAGCAACACGCCCAGCAGCAGCGCGGCGATGGACAGCAACAACGCGCGGCGCGGCACGCCGTTGGCCGAGGTCTTGGCAAAACCGGCCGGGGCCTGGCCGTTCTGCGCCAGGCTGTAGAGCATCCGCCCGGTGCTGAAGATACCGCCGTTACAGGACGACAGCGCCGCGGTGATCACCACAAAGTTGATGATACCGGCGGCGGTCTTGATGCCCAGGCGCTCGAAGGTCATCACGAACGGGCTGCCCTGGGTGCCGATCTCGTTCCACGGGTAGATCGACAGAATCACGAACAACGCACCGACGTAGAACAGCAGGATCCGCCAGAACACCGAGCCGATGGCGTTGGGGATGGTTTTGCGCGGGTTCTTCGCCTCACCGGCGGTCAGGCCGATCATCTCCACGCCCAGGTAAGCAAACATCACCATTTGCAGGGACATCAACACACCTTGCACGCCGTTGGGCATGAAGCCGCCGTGGGTCCAGAGGTTGGAAATGCCCAAGGCCACGCCGTCGTTGCCGAACCCGAAGGCAATGATGCCAACACCGCCGATGACCATGGCGATGATGGTCACGATCTTGATCAGGGCGAACCAGAATTCGAATTCACCGAAGGCCTTGACCGCGATCAGGTTGATCGAGCCCATGCTGATCAGGGCCGCCAGGGCCCAGATCCAACGGGGTACGTCGGGGAACCAAATGCCCATGTACACCGCCACCGCGGTGATCTCCGCCACGCACGTCACCAGCCACAGGAACCAGTAGTTCCAGCCGGTCAGGAAACCTGCCAGCGGGCCGAGGTAGTCCTGGGCATAACGACTGAATGAACCGGCCACCGGGTTATGCACCGCCATCTCACCGAGGGCGCGCATGATCACCAGAATCGCCAGGCCGCCAATGATGTAGGACAGCATGATCGCCGGGCCGGCCATTTCAATGGCCTTGGCCGAGCCGAGAAACAGCCCGACGCCGATGCAGGCGCCGAGCGCCATCAGGCGGATGTGCCGCTCACCGAGCTCACGTTTGAGCGGACCACCCTGAGCGGTCTCGCCATGGGGCAGATGATTGCCGACAGGCATAGGGATACAACCTCGTCTTGTTATTGGATTAACCGCCGAGTTTCCAACGCCACAGGCCGATAAGCCTGTCGCCTTGCCGAAACCGGGCCTGCCTTGTTGGCAGACCGTCCTGTAGGACAAGTCCTAAAGATCAGCGGGCCGTGCAGTATAAAAAGCCAGGGATAGAGAGACTCACTGTAAAACCAGGTAAATTCAGGGATAAGCCTCAGATAAAGCGCTGTTTATGGGATGTTTTGTCTAGAATTACAGACGTTTCACAGCGTTGCCGAGTATTGCACAGTGATGGTGCAGCGTCATGCCTGGGTACCGGGCGATGGCTCTAGCACAAGGCTTCCAGGTACTGCTGCCCCCTGTGGCGAGAGAGCTTGCTCCCGCTCGGCTGCGCAGCAGATGCACCAATGGCCAGACAGACAACTTTTTTTGGTTGAAAAAGCGAGGGCGGCTTCGCCCCCCAGCGGGAGCAAGCTCCCTCGCCACAAGAGCAGCTAGAGCCATGTCGTATCCCAGAGTGGGTAATCGCCAATACGTTCCACCAGCCCAGCCCGAAGCGGATTGGCAATGATGTAGCGGGCGAAGGGCAGCAGGTCTTCATCATCGCGAATCGCACGGTCATGGAAGCCGCTTTGCTAAAAGGCGCCTTTTCTGTTTCTTGCTCGATTGATTGCCAGGGTGCTGCGGGATTTGACCGCTTGCATCACCTGAGTGAGCTGGGCCTGCTCCAGCTGTACCAGCCAATGCAGATGGTCCGGCATTACAACCCAGGCCAGCGAATTGACTTGGCCTCGCTCATGAGCCAGGCGCAATTCTGCAACCAATAGGCGGCCCAGTTGCCAGTCGTTAAAGATAGGTGCCCGTTGATGAACGACCGTAGTGACGAGGTAGCCTCGCCCCTGTTCCGAAGAGCGTCCGCGACGCAAGCGATGAGAGTTTGGGCGTGGAGGATGCATTCCGTGGCTTCCTGTGGTTGGGGCACCTACTTACGGTAGCTCTGCCCGCGACGATCCGACGCGATGATGGTTGAGCGACTTTTCCGAAAACAACGTAGTACCCGTGGCCAGAGATTGCTCCCGCTGGGTGGCGCAGCCGCCCCCGCTTTTCAGCCGCTGAACATTCTCCAGCCATGCGGCACCTGCGTCTGCTGCGCAGCCGAGCGGGAGCAAGCTCCCTCGCCACAAAAGCTCATCGGCCAATGGCATCTAACAAGTGCTCGTGTATGGGGCTGCCCGACAATTTCCCCTCCCCCAGCGCCAACCACCGTCTAAGCTTCAAGCAAGTCCGATCAATCTGCGTGAATGGATCAGTCGACTATGGGCGCTTTGTGGCAAACCGATTCGAGTAAACCTGTGGGCCCGACTGAACGTATGGAAGAAGCACCTTTACCCCAAAAAAATCGCCGCGCGCGGCATGGCTGGCGGGCGTTCTGGTTGTTGCTGTTGATTATCGTGGTGGTGGTCGGTCTGGCTGTGGCCAAGGAAATGCGCACGTCCAGGTTTCAGGCCAAGGAGATCAGCCATTACGCCGCGTCCCTGAGTTACTCGGTGCAACCGGGTCCCAGCGATGCCATCGTCTACCCGGGGGCAGGTCCGTTCGACCGGCGGTTGGGCTATAGCTCCCTGGGGGAATTCCTGCCGCGGTTGCTCAAGCACGATTACGTGATCCAGGCCCAGGCCCGTTTCTCGCCTGCCTTGATGGATTACGTCAAAAAAGGCCTGTTCGTGCCCTACACGGAAAAGATCCAGGCCGGGCTGACCATCACCGATTGCCGCGCCGCGCCGGTGTATCAGTTCAAGTACCCGCAGCAGCTGTATGCGAGTTTCGAAACGATCCCTCCGGTGGTGGTGCAAAGCCTGCTGTTTATCGAGAACCGCTTTTTGCTCGACCCCCAGCACCCTCAGGCCAACCCGGCGGTGGACTGGCCGCGTTTCGGCATGGCGGCGTGGTCGCAAGTGGCCAAGCTGTTGAGTTTGCCGGGGCAATCCGCCGGGGGCAGCACGCTGGCGACGCAGTTGGAAAAATATCGCCATTCCCCCGAGGGCCTCACCGTGTCGGGTGCGGAAAAAATCCGCCAGATGATTTCCGCCAGCGTGCGCGCCTATCAGGCCGGCCCACAAACCCTCGAGGCGCGGCAGCGGGTCATCCGCGACTACCTCAACAGCGTGCCGCTCTCCGCCGTGCCGGGCCATGGTGAAGTTCATGGCATGGCTGAAGGTTTGCGGGTCTGGTACGGCGCCGACTTCAACCGGGCCAATGAACGCTTGTCCGGCGCCGCGACGGACCCAAAAAGCCTGGCGGAAAAAGGCCTGGCCCTGCGGGAAATGCTGTCGCTGATGATCGCCCAGCGCCGCCCGTCGCACTACCTGTCCAAGGGCCGCGATGAACTGGCAAGCCTGACCGACAGCCACGTCCGGCTGTTGGCACAAAACGGTGTGATTGATGCCGCCCTGGCCGATGCCACACTGGCGAGCAAGGTCAGTTATCGCGACTGGGTGCAGCAACCGACGATCCAGCCCAACGAAACCAACAAAGGCATCAGCGCCGCCCGCAGTCGCCTCGCCACGCTGCTCAACCGTCCGCTGTACGACCTCGATCGCCTGGACCTCTCCGCCACCAGCACCTTGCAAAGCGACTTGCAGGCCCAAGCCACCGAATACCTCAAGCGCTTGGCCGACCCGGCGTTCGCTGCCGAGATCGGCCTGATGGGCGAACGTCTGCTGACCCCCACCAGCACCACCCAGGTGCGCTACAGCTTCACCCTGCTGGAACTGACCCCGGACGGTTCGCGCGTGCGGGTACAAACCGACAGCACCGACCAGCCCTTCGATATCAACGAAGGCAGCAAACTGGAACTGGGCTCTACCGCCAAGCTGCGGGTGCTCACCACCTACCTGCAGATCGTTGCCGAACTGCACGACCGTTATGCCCAGCAGACCCCGGCGGCGTTGAAAAAAACCGAGATCTCCGACCAGGACCGTCTGTCCCGCTGGGCCGTCGACTATTTGCTTCAGAACACCGACCGCAGCCTGCCAAAAATGCTTGAAGCGGCGCTGGATCGCACCTACTCGGCCAGCCCCGCCGAGTCGTTTTTCACCGGTGGCGGGCTACACACCTTCCACAACTTCCGCAACGAAGACAACGGCCGCATCCCCACGTTGCGCGACGCCCTGCGCGAATCGATCAACCTGCCGTTCATCCGCCTGATGCGTGACCTGGTGCGCTACGCCACCTACGCCGGTCCCAGCAACAGCGCCGAGCTGCTCAAGGACGATAATGACCCGCGCCGCCAGGAATACCTGGCCCAGTTCGCTGACCGCGAAGGCACTTCGTTCCTGCTCAAGTTCTGGAAGAAGTACCAGAAAAAGGACACTGGCCAGCGCCTCGAAACCTTCCTCGACAGCATGCACCCCACGGCGATCCGGCTGGCCGCCGTACACCGTTACTTCTTTCCTGGTGACAGTCAGGAGAGTTTCAACCTCTTCGTGCGCTCGCACCTCAAATCGGTCAAGAGCTCCGAAAAACTCACCGACGAACGCCTGGAACGGCTCTATCAGAGCTACGGCCCCGGCGCCTATGACCTACCGGACCAGGGCTTTATCGCCAAGGTCCACCCGTTGGACCTGTGGTTGATGGGTTACCTGCTGAACAACCCCGATGCCAAATTCAGCCAGATCGTCAAAGCCAGTGAGTTCGAGCGCCAGGAGGTCTACAGCTGGCTGTTCAAGAGCCGGCACAAGAGCGCCCGCGACAGTCGCATCCGGACCATGCTGGAGATCGAGGCTTTCCTGGATATCCACCAGCGCTGGCAGAAAGTCGGCTACCCCTTCGACCACCTGGTGCCTTCGCTGGCCACCGCCATCGGCAGCTCTGGCGACCGCCCCGCTGCGCTTGCGGAACTGGTGGGCACCATCCTCAACGACGGCATCCGGCAACCGGCGCTGCGCGTCGACAGCCTGGACTTTGCCGTCGGTACACCCTACGAGACGCGGCTGGTCAGCAACCCGGATAACGGCAAGCGGGTGATGCCGGTGGAAGTGGCCCAGGCCTTGCGCGGTGCGCTCTCCCAGGTGGTCGACGCCGGCACCGCGAAACGGGTGGCCGGCAGTTTCAAACTGGCCGACGGCACACCGCTGGCCATGGGCGGCAAGACCGGCACCGGCGACAACCGCATCGAGGCCATCGGCGCGGGTGGGCGCATTCTCAGTTCCAAGTCGATCAACCGCACCGCCACCTTTGTGTTCTACATCGGCGACAGCCATTTCGGCACCCTCACCGCCTATGTGCCTGGGGTTTCGGCGCAGAACTTCAAATTCACCTCGGCCTTGCCGGTGCAGGTGCTCAAAGGCATGGCGCCGTTTCTCTCGCCGTACTTGCAACCGGGCAGCAATACCCAGTGCAAGCCGTTGCTGGCAGCTAGACTTCCGAATCCCAGATCACCGTGACATTGCCGGTGTAGGTCCTGACGCCCTCGCCCTGCAGCATCTCCTCTACCTGGTCCCGGACAATCTCGAAATGCAGGGTGCCCGGCTTGCGATCCAAATACTGGCTTGGCTCGAACAGCTCGGTGCCGCTGCCGTCGCGGTATAACCGGCGGCGGTTGACCGATTGGCCCGAACCATCCGTCAACCCAGGGGGCAAGGTGACGCTGATCTCCACCGGTACGAGATGACCGGTGTCGGCATCCCACAGCGAGCAGGTATTACCGCCGCCGGCGTATTGGCATTCGAGGTCCATCTTGAAACGCGACGAGGCCGAGATATGGAACATCTGGTCCCGAAACAACCGCGTCGGCTTGCGCCCCTGGTTCAACCAGGCCTGCCAGCCGCCCTGCGGTTCGAGCACCACCCGGTTGCCGCCGGGGGGAATTTCGACCTTGAGCGTGTGCTGAACCTCTAGGTTGAAATTCAGTGTGATGACCGAATCATTGGCGATCATGACATCGCCCAGGTCAAAGTCCTGTCCCGGCCCGACGGTGTAGTTCAGCGTCCCCATGTAGTGACCGGTCGACATCTTCAGGGGGTTGGGTGTGCGCAATTCGTAGGCAAAATCCAAGTATTGAAGCGTCATCCCGGGTATCAGGTACTGAGCCTGTTTAGCACAAACACTTTCTTGTGGCGTCTTCCAGAAAAAAGTGTAGGTAGAATCGCCATACGCCCCCACACCGCTATAAGTGCACGGCGGGGGTGCGTACACCCAAGTGCTGCCCCAAAGCATGGTGTGACCCGTAATGGCACTCACGCCGCCCCCCACCAGGCTGGCGGCAGTGTCGCTGAGTTCATATCGCGACCCGATACCGGACACTCGTATTTCTACAACTTCACTTTCGCCAGTGCTTGAATTAATGACCTGTGCCGTACGCCAATTGGCGGGCGCCTTGAACATAGCCCCTTGCCGATCATTTGAGTGATTAGGCTGAATGGGCCCGGACGAATCAAAGCGAATGGGCAATCGAATACTGAACATTCGATTAGCGGTGCATTCCGCGGGGAATTGGGCGCAATACCCACTGGCAGGCGTGGTATTGGTGAAGGTGTTTTCCATGGGTTTAGCAGCGTCGGGCCGGAAAATCGCATTGATGTCCTGGGTCAAGGCATTGGCCGTTGGAATGCCCGTCAGCAAGGCAAACCCCGCCACCACGCGATACAACGAAAAACCGCGCTTGAAGATTTTTGAACCACTCATATTGTTCCACTCTGATAAACGGCGACGGACCAGGGCTCGATGGCAACGAAAGGTGGGAGCAAAGCTTGCTCGCGATAACGGCGGTACATTCAACATCAATGCAACCAGACCCACCGCCATCGCGAGCAAGCTCGGCTCCCACAGGGGATTGATGTCTAGATTTCCGAATCCCAGATCACCGTGACATTGCCGGTGTAGGTCCTGGCGCCCTCGCCCTGCAGCATCTCTTCCACTTGCTCCCGGACAATCTCGAAATGCAGGGTGCCCGGCTTGCGTTCCAAATACTGGTTTGGCTCGAACAGCTCGGTCCCGCTGCCGCCGCGGTATAACCGGCGGCGGTTGACCGATTGGCCCGAACCATCCGTCAAGCCAGGGGGCAAGGTGACGCTGATCTCCACCGGTACGAGATGACCGGTGTCGGCATCCCACAGCGAGCAGGTGTTCCCGCCGGTGGCGTATTGGCATTCGAGGTTCATCTTGAAACGCGACGAAGTCGAAATATGGAACGTCTGGTCCCGATACAGCCGCGTCGGTTTGCGCCCCTGGTTCAACCAGGCCTGCCAGCCGCCCTGCGGTTCGAGTACCACTTTGTTCCCGCCAGGGGGAACTTCGATTTTGAGTGGATGATCGACCTCAAGATTGAAATTCAGCGTGAGCACCGAGTCGTCCGCGACCATGACATCGCCGAAGTCAAAGTCCTGCCCCGGTCCAACGCCATAGCTCAACGAGCCCGTGTAGCGACCGGACGACATCGTCAGGGGGTTAGGGGTGCGCAGTTCGTAGGCAAAGCTCGTGTCGTAATAGTTCATCCATGGGACCAAGTATTTGGCCTGTTTAGTACACAGGCCCTCTTGGGGAAAATGCCAGAAAAAATAATAAGTCACGTTGGAATAGGTCCCAAGACCAGAACTGCGGCAGGGTGAAGGCGCCTGCGCCCAGTTGGAGCCCCATAACAGGCCATGAGCGATATTCGCAGGCCCCGTCCCCACCAGATGAACGACGTCAGAGGTTCGATATTGCCCACCAATGCCGGAGATTCGTACTTCTACAATTTCACTTTCACCCGTGTTTGAATTAATGACTTGTAGCGCACGCCAATCGGCGGGCACCTTGAACATTGCACCTTGCCGGGTATCCGGATGATTGGGCTGAATGGGTCCGGACCCAGTGACATGGAGGAGAAAGAAAAAACTGGATATCCCCAAGGCGGCACATTGCGCCGAGTAGACGAAGCAATACCCACCCGGAGGCGTGGTATTGGTGAATATGTTATGCGTGGGGTTTGAGGGGTCCGGTCGGAAAGTCGCAGTGATGTTCCGGGTCGCGGCACTGGCCGTCGACATGCCCACCAACAACAAGGCAAAAACCGTGGCCACGCGGTACCACGAACACCCGCGTTCGAAAATGTTTGAACGACTCATTTGGTTCCACTCCAATAAACGGCCAGGGCCCTACGGCGCAATAGCATCGAACACCATGTGCACCGTGCCCAAGTACTCACCGGGTTGGTAATCGTCGTCCGGCTTGATGGCGGCGATTTCCAGGCCCACGCGCTGGCCGGGCAGGGCCTGGGCGGCCGACACCACCTGGGCGGAATCCAGGGTCAGCTCGACCTTGTTGAACGTCACCCGCAGGTCAATGCGATCACTGCCATTGGACAGGTACGCTTCCTCACCCAGGCGGGCGCCAATGGCACCGTTGGCGTTCTTCACATCAAAAAACGCCCGCAGCGGGCTGAGCTGGGAGGTCACGGTATTGAAAGGCAGGCGCTGTTCGCGCTGGACCAGTTGCGGGTCGATCGGCAACACGTAGAAATCGGCGGTCGGGATGGAGACGGAGACTTCGAAGGTTTCCCGTTGCACCTCCCCCCAGGCCGCCATGCCCGAAAGCATCAGAATGTTGAATATAAGGGTGTATAGAAGTGGCTTGATCATCATGTTTACCTGTGCCCCAACAGCGGTTCAGCGACGGGAAAACCGTCAGCCTTTGATCTCGACGGTTTTCTCTTGGCTGCCTTCGACCAGGGTGAAGCGGTATTCACGCCCAGGCTCCTTGTCGAACGAAAAGGTGCGACCGGCCATGACGTGGTGCTTGGTGGTCGGCCTGCAATCGTTCTCTTTTTTCGCCGAGCAATCCTTGAACTCCTCGATCACCACCACGGTGTTGCCGTTGTTGCGCAGCTGGTAGCGACCGGCGCTGTTATCGATGGCGGTCTCGAAGCGGCTGTCCTTGGGCCGTACGAAAAACACCGTGCCGTAACCGGCCAATACCTTGACCCCGGCCGCCAGGCGCTCCTTCTTGTATTCCTCGCGCTCCTCGGCGCTGACGGCGAACTCGTCCTCCACCTCCGGCACCACCGGCACGAAGCGCACCCGGAAATACCGCTCCTTGTCGCGATTGCCCATAAACACCAGTCGCGAGCCCTGGGTAGCGTTGGCCGGTATGATCAGGCGCGCGGGGCTTGCCATCAGGCCATCCTTGACCATGGGTCCTTCCTGGTTTTGCAACGGCACTTCACGGTAGCTACCGTCTGCGTCGTAGATGATCTCCAGGATGTTGACCTTGACGAACGCCGTGGACGTCCCGCCATTGAAGACCCGCTTCATGTAGGTGCTCTTGTCGCCTTCGAGGTAGTCGTAGACCACCCCGACGCTGATCTGCGGCCCGGCCTGGGCCATCATGGAAAACAACGAAAAACCACATAGAACCAATAAGCGTTTCATTACCCAAACCTCATGTATTGAAGGTGGCCGATGACGACCGCTTCACGGAACATTTTTATTGAACGTCGAGTGGCCAAGCACCATGGCCCTAGCGCCAGGATCAGGTTCAACCCGCCGTCTCGACCTTGATGCCGCTGTCGGCCAACGTGTCCGGCGTACAGCGCAAGTCACCGATCATCAGCACATCGCCCTCACGGCCGGCGTTGTCCGGGTCGAGGCGGAATTGGCAGAGCAATTCGCTGCCGTAACGCACCTCCAGCGTCGGCGAGCTGGCGTTCATTTCCATGGAGAAGAACCCATCCACCTCGCTAACCCCGCGGCTGGCGTGGTTGATTACGTGATGGCCCTTGAGCGGTTGGCCTTGCTCGTCCAGCAGGCGGCCGAGCACCGTCACGGTTTTCATCACACTGATCTTGCGATAGTCCACGCCGCCCTTGTTCAGGTGGTAGCGAGTGCGCGCCGGCTCAATGCTGGCCGCCGGCGGATAAAGGCCTTCAAAATCGAAGGTCACCATGCTGTTCTGGTAGGCGGTGATGGGCACGAAGTTGCGGCCCGGACGCAAGGTGGTATTGCCACCGGTCAGGTCGTCGGCGCGCAGGGTGATATCGTCCAGGTCGGTTTCCACATCGATGATCATGCCCGCACCGCGCCCCTGGGGCAGGCCGGTGAAGGCGACTTTCTGGCCGCCCACGGCCACCGTGCTGCTCAGGTTCAAGCCACCGGTGAGGTTGCCGTTGTAGGAAGAGCGCTGAACGAAGCCGTCGCCATACAGCGAATCGGTGTCGAAACTGGCCATGCCGGACAAGCCCACGCCATAGGTGTCGGTCAGTGCCGTTGCGGACACGCTTTGCAGCACGTGATCCTCAAGCGTGCGGCGATAGCTCACGGAGGCATTGTTGTCGCGCGTACCTTCCCGGGACGTGCGGGTGCCGATGCTGCCCGACCAATACTCGCCCGGCCCGCCCAAGGCCACGCTGACGCTGAGGTCCACGCCGCGATTGCGCTTATCGGCGGTACTCGAAGTGCCCGGACGGTCGAACACCGAAAGCCGCCAGTTGGCATCGCTGCCGCGCAGTTTGCCGCGCTGGGACCAGCCCAGGTCCAGGCCCGTGCCCTGGACATTGCCTTCGCTGTAGGCCAGCCGCCCGTTGATCGACGAGGTGTTGCTCAACCGATGGTTGACCGACAGCGACGAATTGCTGGTCTGGCCGACGAACACGTCGCGTTGGCGGATACGGGTGCCGTCGGCCAGGGTTTCGTAGGTGTTGCGGGTGTCCAGCCAACTGCGGTTGTGGCTGACCACCACGCTGCCATGGCCGTAGCTGTACAGCCCTTGCAGGTCCATGCCGGTGCCGTATTGCTCGGTCTGGTAGACGTTGGCGTAGAGGCTGGTGTTATTGGCCAGCGTCCAGTCCACCGAGGTGCCGTACTGCAACTTGTCCTGAACCTGGCGCGTGGAAAGCCCCAGCACCACCCGGGGGTGCAGCAGGTAGTTGAGGCCGACCCCGGCGGTGGTGAAACCCGACGGTTGCTCTTCCCAATTGCTCCACAGTTTGGTTTCGCGCCCGGCGAACAGGTTGTAGCGCCAACGGTCCTCAAAATTGCCCCAATTGTTGGGCTTGTAGACCAGTTCCTGGGTGGTGGCGGTAGTTTGGCCGTCTTCGACCAGCCGCACTTCCACTTCATAAATGCCACCGGGCAATGGCCGGGTGTCCAGGCTCTGCAACCCGGCGCTGACCGCCTGGGTGTGGATCAACAGGCCGTTGCGGTAGATCTCCACCGAGGCCTGGCGGCTGGCGGTGACGTAAATCGGGTACACGCTGGGCTTGGGGTTGTTGATGACCAGGCTGTCGGAACTGCCATACATCACGCCCAGCGCGGTGTCCGGGTTGGCACCGAACGAACGGATCTGGCGGTTCAGGCCATCGGAGCCCGGCATGAAATAACCCAGGCGGAAAAAAGTGCCTTCCATTTCGCGCTGGGTGTAGAGCTCATGGACCGCGTGATAAAGCTTGTCGTCCGGCCCGCCCAGGCGCGACAGCTGCATGTCGAACGCCTGGGTCCAATTGCCCAGGCTGGAACTGGCATTGAGACCATAACGCCCGCCCGTGTCCTGTTCCTGGCCACCGTTGAGGTTGAGCTGGTTATTGAAGATCAGGCCGTGGCTGCCCGCTTGCGGCAGATCGTAATAACGCTTTTGTTCGCTACCGCGCTCCACGTTTTGGGTGAGGATCGATACCAGGGAGTTTTCAAGGCTGTAATGCACCGCCAGCAGCCCCGACGTACAGGCCGCTTCGCACGCGCCAAGTGCGCGCCCCTGTTTGAGCAGTTGTTCCCATTGATCGCGGTCGGCGGCCTTGATCGGGCTGTCCTGGGTGTCGGTGAACTCAAGCAGCGTAATGCGATCGTCGCGGGTCAACACCACCATGGCTTCACCGAGGTACTGTTGATCGAGTTCTACATGAACCGCCAGAGGCACGTCGAAAAAGTGGGCTTCAAACTCCGCCGGCAGGCCCGCGGCCTGAGACATCAGACTTCTTGGCGTAGTACCGGGAGCGGTTGCCGCGGCCATTGCATTCGCGCACAGCAACAGCGCGAGCGCACCCGCGATGGGTGTCATCGGAAACATCAAGGGATTCTCATATCAGCAAACTATCGGGACGTTTCGGGTGCAGGCCGGGCGGTACAGACCGACAGGTCGATCCATCGAACGGCATTACGGGGTTATGCGAGGTACCGCGTCGAAGATCATCGTGATATCAGCGGTATATAGGCCCTCCCGCCCACCAACAACGGGGTTCATGGTCATGACCTTCAACTCGACGTGGGTACCTGGCGTGGACGCTGCGTCGCTCACCACTTCCTGGGGGGTTGGTCTGAGGATGACATCGTTGAAAAAAACGAGCAGAGGGATGTAGTCCGCCGGGCTCGCACCGCCGGTCAGATTCGGATAGCCATCCTCGAGGTAGGCATGGATCGAGCCTTCGGTG
This sequence comes from Pseudomonas sp. LBUM1664, assembly GCF_059695895.1. Classification (NCBI taxonomy): domain Bacteria; kingdom Pseudomonadati; phylum Pseudomonadota; class Gammaproteobacteria; order Pseudomonadales; family Pseudomonadaceae; genus Pseudomonas; species Pseudomonas sp. LBUM1664. The sequence goes on from NZ_CP166791.1 coordinate 5,085,436, forward strand.
TTCTTCACGTCGTAGGTCTGACGTAAAGAACTTAAGGTGTTGCTCACCGGGTTGTAATTCATAACTTCATTCTTGCCGAACTCCGGATCCCGGGGCATGACATGGAATTGCTGGGTAGGAATAGTCGTACTGATATGGATAGCGGAGCGCGCATCGTCGGCCGCGAACGCCGGTGAAGAACCCAGGGCGGCAGCGACCAGCGCCGTACTGGAGACGAGTTGTTTCAACATACTTAACACCTGTGCGTAACAAGATACCGGGAGAGCCGAGTGCAGGTCGGTCAGCAATGGACCGACCTGCGCCGATGCCCGCAAGACGAGGAGAAACTCATCGGGCACTGAAAGGCATTACGGGCGAGGCACCGCGTCGAAGACCACGGTCAGGTCGGCGGTATAAAGGCCGTTCTGGCTATCGCTTGGCTTGGCCGCGGCGATGACCATATCGGCCTGGGTACCTGGAGTGGACGCCGCGTCGGTCACCACTTCCTGAGAAGACCCGGTCAGGATGACGCCGTTGAACGTGGTGGTCAGCGGAATGGCGTCCGTACCGTTGAACAGCGAAGCCGGGCCACCTTCAATGTAGGCATTGATCGAACCTTCGGTGTTCTTCACGTCATAGGTCTGGCGCAACGAAGTCAAGGTGCCGCTCACCAGGTTGTAACTCATGGTTTCATCCTTACCGAACTCCGGATCCCGTGGCATGGCATGGAACTGCTTGGAGGGGATCGTCGCGCTGATATGGATGGAGGAGCGCGCATCGTCGGCAGCGAACGCCAGCGAAGAACTCAGGGCGGCGGCGACCAGTGCAGTGCTGGATACGATTTGTTTGAGCATTGTTTAACACCTGTTCATAGCAATAAAAAGAGAAGGCTTGAAGTTCCATACCAACCACGGCCTGGCGTGAATCTTCAACGCCGGGGAATGATCGGTTCTTTTTATTTAAAAATAAGCAGGCACATTCCCACAGACGCGTAGTAAATCGGGCATACGAAATAAAGAAAAAAACACATCTTTATATAAAATCGAAGTTTGACTGTAAGAAACAACCCACACTTCATTACCACCCGCGTTACTTATCCCAGCAAACACTGAAGGTTCGAACCTGTCGCACCGCATACATAGGGTATTGAGGTAAGGTCTGCTCTTAATCCAAATATCACGCACCGACTTAAGATATATCTTTAAGTGCAAGGTATATCTCAGTTCTATTTAATGCAGAACGGAGAACAGGTAGATGCAACCGCCTCATTCCCCTCCCAACCACGACGACTTCGAGCGGCGCCCGGCAGGCCGCGAACGCGGCAGCCGTGGCCCCCGGGTCTTCGCCTCCGGTGACCTGAAATTGCTGTTGCTGGCGTTGATTGCCGAACAGCCTTGCCACGGCTATGACCTGATCCGCCAGATCGAAAACATCTTCAACGGTGCCTACAGCCCCAGCCCCGGCGTGATCTACCCGACCCTGACCTTCCTTGAAATGGGCGCAATGATCACCGGCGACGCTGAAGGTGGAAAAAAACGCTACAGCGTGACCGACGCCGGACGTCTATTCCTTGAAGACCAGGCCGAGGCGATGGAGGGTGTGCGAATGCGCATTGAAGTGAGCAAGCGCTCGTTGCATGGCCATGACCGGCCCCCGGAAATCCACGAAGCGGTGTATAACCTGCGGCATGCTTTGCAAAAGCATCATGGCCGCTGGAACCCGGAAGAAATCAAGCGGGTACGCGACCTGCTCAACGACACCGCCAAAGCCATCATCGACGGCCCCGACCGTCTATCTGTTTCGGAGTCAAGCAATGACTGAAGTCGATCCAAACACCATTCACCGTGTCAACCACGAGATCAAACGCCGTTGCCTGCAAGTGCTGCGGGTGGAGGACCTGACTCCCCGCATGCGCCGCATCACCGTCGGCGGGCCGGAATTGGCCGGGTTCGTCAGCTTGGGCACGGATGACCACGTGAAGCTGTTTTTCCCGCAGAACGCCGAGGAACGAGCAGCCCTGGAAAACCTCAACCCCAGTGCTGGCAAGGCCCAGGGCCCGATGCCCGAGATGCGCGACTACACCCCGCGCCGCTACGACCTGGACACCCTCGAGATGGACATCGATTTCGTGCTCCACGGCGACGGCCCTGCCGCGTCCTGGGCAGCCCAGGCGACACCTGGGCAATACCTCAATATCGGTGGGCCACGGGGCTCGATGATCGTGCCGGACATTTTCGACAGCTACCTGCTGATCGGCGACGAAACCGCCCTGCCCGCCATCGCCCGCCGCCTCGAAGGCCTGGCGCCCAACCGGCGTGCGCTGGTGGTGGTGGAAGTGGAAAACGGTGCCGAGCAGCAGATGCTCCACAGCCCGGCGCAGGTACACGTGATATGGGTGCTGCGCGAAGGTAGCCAGAACAACCTGCTGAGCACCGTGCAACAGCTGGAAGTACCCGCCGGCAAGCTGTACGCCTGGGTCGCCACCGAAAGTAAAGTGTCGCGGCAGATTCGCAAGGTGTTGCTGGAGGAGAAAGGCCTGGACCAGGACTTTGTGAAGGCGGCGGGTTACTGGAAGGCGGACGGTAGCGACGAAGAATAAGGCGCGGTCTGCTGGCCCCTGCCCCGCTGGCTGAAGTACCCTGCACCCACGTGGGAGCAAGGCTCGCCCGCGATGAAGGCGATGCGGTCTTTCAGAATCGAGGCGCCTGCTTCGCGAGCAAACTTTGCTCCCACAGGGCTATCGTTATTCTTGAGTGCTTGATCAAAACCCCACCAGGTACCCCGATCCATGTTTTTCCTGATCGCCTACATCAGCAGCGTCGTGCTGATCAACTACGCGTTTTCCGCTGCGCCGCACCTGGACATCATCTGGTCGGCCTGGGGCGGCTTGGTGTTTATCCTGCGGGACATGGTGCAGACCCGCTTCGGCCATGGCGCCATCGTGGCAATGCTGGCGGCACTGGTGTTGTCTTATGTCACATCCGACCCGACCATCGCCCTGGCCAGCGCCACGGCGTTTGCCGCGTCCGAATGCATTGACTGGCTGGTCTTCACCATCACCAAACGCCCGCTGCATGATCGGTTGTGGATCAGTTCGGCCCTGAGCATTCCCCTGGACACCTTTATCTTCTTCGGCCTGATCGACGCCCTGACGCCCGGCGTGGTGATCACCGCCCTGGCCTCGAAGTTCGCCGGCGTCACGGCAGTCTGGCTGATCATGGCCTGGCGTTTACGCAAACAGGCCGTCGCCGGCTGAAGCCAAACCCTGCGGTTCATGTAAAATGCCGCGCTTTCTCCCCACGGGAAGCTCGCCTGGCGCGCAACCCTCGATGATCCGCTCCTGTTTGAGGACCTTCAGATGACCCGTATCGGAACCCCATTGTCGCCCACCGCGACCCGCGTTTTGTTGTGTGGCAGCGGTGAGCTGGGCAAGGAAGTGGTAATCGAACTGCAGCGCCTGGGCGTTGAAGTGATTGCGGTGGATCGCTACGCCAACGCGCCGGCCATGCAAGTGGCCCACCGCAGCCATGTCATCAACATGCTCGACGGCGCCGCGTTGCGTGCGGTGATCGAGGCCGAGAAACCGCACTTCATCGTGCCGGAAATCGAAGCCATCGCCACCGCCACCCTGGTGGAACTGGAAGCCGAAGGCTTCACCGTGATCCCCACCGCCCGCGCCGCGCAGCTGACCATGAACCGTGAAGGCATTCGTCGCCTGGCCGCAGAAGAGCTGGGCCTGCCGACCTCGCCGTACTTCTTCGCCGACACCGTGGAAGACTACCGCAAGGCCGTTGAAACCCTGGGTTTCCCCTGTGTGGTCAAGCCGGTCATGAGTTCCTCGGGCAAGGGCCAGAGCCTGTTGCGCAGCACTGACGACGTGCAGACAGCCTGGGACTACGCCCAGGAAGGCGGCCGTGCCGGCAAGGGTCGGGTCATCATTGAAGGCTTTATCGACTTCGACTACGAAATCACTTTGCTCACCGTGCGTCATGTCGGCGGTACCACCTTCTGCGCACCAGTCGGTCACCGTCAGGAAAAGGGCGACTATCAGGAATCCTGGCAGCCCCAGGCCATGAGCCCGGCGGCCCTGGCCGAATCCGAGCGCGTAGCCAAGGCAGTGACCGAGGCCCTGGGTGGTCGCGGCCTGTTTGGCGTCGAGCTGTTCATCAAGGGTGATCAAGTGTGGTTCAGCGAAGTCTCGCCGCGCCCACACGACACCGGTCTGGTGACGCTGATTTCCCAGGACCTGTCGCAGTTCGCCCTGCACGCGCGCGCCATCCTCGGCCTGCCGATCCCGCAGATCCGTCAGTTCGGCCCATCGGCTTCGGCGGTGATCCTGGTGGAGGGTCAGTCGACCCAGACCGCCTTCGCCAACCTTGGCGCCGCCCTGAGCGAACCGGACACCGCGCTGCGCCTGTTCGGCAAACCGGAAGTCAACGGCCAACGCCGCCTGGGCGTGGCCCTGGCCCGGGACGAATCCATCGAAGCCGCCCGCGCCAAGGCGACCCGGTCTTCGCAGGCGGTGAAGATCGAGTTGTAAGTCTGGCGACGCTACCCAAACGCCCTGTGGCGAGGGAGCTTGCTCCCGCTGGACGCGCCAGCGTCCCCTGCGATGTGATGGCTGAAATACAGGGGCTGCTTCGCAGCCCAGCGGGAGCAAGCTCCCTCGCCACAAAAGCACAGCGCAATAAAAAAGGCGGCACCCGCAAGGGTGTCGCCTTTTTCATGGGCGCCGAGGTTGCTTAATCCGGCAGTTTGTACGCGATCACATAGTCACCTTGCTTGGTGCCCAGGGAACCGTGGCCGCCGGCGACGACCAGCACGTATTGCTTGCCGTCCTTGCCGGTGTAGGTCATCGGCGTGGTCTGGGCGCCGGCTGGCAGGCGACCTTCCCACAGTTGCTTGCCGTTTTTCACGTCATAGGCGCGCAGGTACTGGTCAAGGGTACCGCTCAGGAACGCCAGGCCGCTGGCCGTGGTGAAGGGCCCCCCCAGGCTCGGTACACCCATGGTCAGCGGGATCGGGACCGGTGAGCTGTCACGCACGGTGCCGTTCTTATGCATCCACAGGGTTTTGTTGGTGGTCAGGTCCACTGCCGCCACATAACCCCAGGCCGGCGCCTGGCATGGCAAGCCCATTGGCGAGAGCAACGCTTCAAGGATCACGCCATACGGCGCGCCCTTGTTCGGCTGCACGCCTTCGGTTTCGCTCTTGCGACCCGGACCGCCGGCCACGTCTGCCGCCGACACCAGTTTCGACTTGAACGCCATGTAGTTCGGGTTGACGAAAGCGATCTGACGCACCGGGTCGACCGAAATGCCGCCCCAGTCGAACACACCGAAGTTACCTGGGTACACGATCGAGCCTTGCAACGACGGCGGCGTGAACATGCCGTCATAGCGCAGCGACTTGAAGTCGATCCGGCACAGCATCTGATCGAACGGGGTCACGCCCCACATGTCGCGCTCCTTAAGGACCGGCGGCACGAAGTTCAGGTCAGACATCGGTTGGGTCGGCGAAGTGTGGTCGCCCTCCACCGCGCCTTGCGGCACCGGGACTTCCTTGATCGGTATGATCGGCTGACCGTTGCTGCGGTCCAGCACGTAAATGCTGCCCTGCTTGGTCGAAGCCAGCACGGCCGGTTTCACGCCCTCGGCGGTTTTCATGTCCATCAGGGTCGGTTGACCGCCAACATCCATGTCCCACAGGTCGTGGTGGGTGAACTGGAAGTACCAGCGCACCTTGCCGGTGGCGATGTCCAGCGCGGTCAGGCCGGCGGAATATTTTTCCGATTCTGGCGTGCGCAAGCCGCCGAACTGGTCGGGGGTCTGGTTGCCCATCGGCAGGTAGAGCATGCCGAGTTTTTCATCGACGCTGAACATGGACCACATGTTCGGCGAGTTACGGGTGTAGGTCTGGCCTTCGGCAATCGGCGTGGTGTCGTCCGGTTTGCCGCTGTCCCAGTTCCACACCAGCTTGCCGGTGTGCACGTCGTAGGCGCGGATGACACCGCTTGGCTCGTCGGTGGAGACGTTGTCGGTGACATGGCCGCCGATCACCACCAGGTTCTGGGTGACCGCCGGTGGCGAGGTGGAATAGTAACCGCCGGCCGTGAAGCCGCCGATGTTGGCGGTCAGGTCGACCTGACCTTTGTCGCCGAAGTCTTCGCACATCTTGCCGGTGTCAGCGTTGAGGGCGATCAGACGGGTGTCGGCGGTCGGCAGGAAAATCCGGCGCGGGCACGAGGTGCTGGCCGGCGTGGTGCTGGCGGCGCCGGTCGGGCTCTGCTCGGCAGAAGCGTACACGGCGTCATCGTGATAGGTCACGCCACGGCAGGTCATGTGGGCCCAACCCTTGAAGTTTTCCGCTTTTTGCGTGGAAAGCTTCGGATCGAAACGCCAGATTTCCTTACCGGTTTCAGGCTCCAGTGCAATCACCTGGCTGTGAGGTGTGCACACGTAAAGCATGCCGTTGACCTTCAGCGGGGTGTTTTCAGCCGTCGTCTCGCCCGGGTCGTTCGGCCCTGGTAGGTCGCCGGTGCGATAGGTCCAGGCCGGCACCAGTTTGCTGACGTTCTCGGGGGTGATCTGCGCCAGCGGCGAGTAACGGTCGCCATGGGCACTGCGGCCGTAGGAGTTCCAGTCTCCGTCCGGCATCGCCGGTGCGGTGTTGGTCATGCCTGGCACGCTGTCGCGATCCAATTGGCCCTTGATTTCACCCGGGTTGGTGAACTGGCTGGCGAGCGCGGCGATACCGGCGATGACCACGGCGGCGCCCAATGCGCGGGTCCCCATGGGCGAGGCGTCGACGGTCAACAATGGGCGGCGGAACCACGGCAGCAGCATGACAATGCCCAGGGCAAACAGCATCGCCAGGCGTGGCACCAACTGCCACCAATCCAGGCCCACTTCCCACAGCGCCCACACGGTGCTGGCGAACAGCACCAACGCGTACAGACCCAGGGCCGCGCGACGGGCCATGATCAGCAGCACGCCGGTCAGCGCCAGGCCAATACCGGCCAGCAGGTAATACAGCGAGCCGCCAAGCGTGCTCAGCTTGACCCCTCCGGCCAACAGGGCCAGGCCCATCAATAGAAGCAGAATGCCGAGCAGGCTCGGTAGCAGACGGCTTCGACCCAAAGCACCTTCAGTGCTCATAGTGTGATTCTCCGTGACGTTTTAAGGAGTCCCGCGCAAGTAGTCACTGTAGATGACGATCTTGAGGGGGCATGGTTCAGTAAAAAGGTATCCAGTTATTGCGAATAACTTGTGGGAGCAGGCTCGCTCCCACAGGTTTTGTTGCATGAATTAGAAAGGCGCCAAATCTTGATTGCGCCAGACTGCGCATCGAACTTTCGAGGGGCAAGACAGCGCTGTCTTTCAGAGTCTGTGCATCGAGCATAAAGAAAGTGTTCTTTGATCTTTTATCGGGAGTGAGCGCAACGCAGAGGCTCTGGCACGGCGCAAGAAGCGCTTGAGCAGGCGGCGCAAGGATAATGTCCTGTTCTCAATAGAGAAAGCGCTTTTGTTGCCATGGATCATTTCGGATTGGGTAACAGTGTGCCGGGAGGGTAAGACTATGCTTCCACCACAACGGCACCTCGGCTAAGGTGCGCGGCTTTACACCTTTTCGCGCAAAGGCCTCCCCATGACCGAACCGAACAACAACCCGCTGCACGGCGTGACGCTGGAGCAGATCCTCAACGCCCTGGTGCAACACTACGAATGGTCGGGCCTGGCCGAGCGCATCGATATCCGTTGCTTCAAGAGCGACCCGAGCATCAAGTCGAGCCTGACCTTCCTGCGCAAAACCCCTTGGGCACGGGAAAAAGTCGAGCGCCTGTACATCAAGTTGATGCGCACCAAACGGCCGACCTGAGCCGTGGGCATTGATGTCAGTCTTCGCCTCACGTGTCGACAGCGTTTCGTGTCCGTGGCGGCACTGCTCGGCTGGCTGGGGTTGAGCATCCAGCTGTACCTGATTCTGTTGGGGCGCTGGGAACTGGGGGCGAGCCTGCTGGGTGGCCTGGTGAACTTCTTCAGTTTCTTCACGGTGTTGACCAATACCCTGGTGGCCGTGGTGCTGACCTGGGAACTGACGACTCGCGAATCAGCGGTCCGGCGCTGGTTCCTGCAACCTGGGGCAAGCAGCGGCATCGCCGTGAGCATCGCCCTGGTCGGCCTGGCCTATAACCTGCTGCTGCGGCACCTGTGGCAACCCGAGGGCTGGCAGTTCGTGGCCGACGAGTTGCTGCACGATGTGATGCCGTTGCTGTACATCACCTATTGGTGGCTGTACGTGCCCAAAGGCACTTTGCGTCTGGGCCACATGGGGCTTTGGGTGATCTACCCCGTGATGTATTTCGCCTATGTCTTGTTGCGGGGGGATTTATTGGCCGCTTACCCCTACCCCTTTATTGACGTGACGAACCTGGGTTATCCACAGGCGTTCATCAATGCCGGAGGGATATTGGCGGGGTTTGTCGGGATTGCGCTGGGGGTGCTGGGGTTGGATCGGTGGTTGGGGCTGAAATAAAAGCCTTGCTCCCACAGATTTGGCTCCCACAGGGGTTTGTATTCACAATCAGGGCCGTGCAGGCACCCTCCACACCAACCCGCTGGACTTCGCCCGTTCATGACACAACGCCAGGACGCTACGCCGTTCATCGTTGTCCATCTGGCTCCAACGGGTAATTTCCGACACGGTGCGCTGGCAACCGGTGCAGATATCGTCATCGTCCAGCGCGCAGATGTTCACGCAGGGCGAGCGAACCGGGCGTTCGGGCGTGTTCATTGTTCTTGCTCGGCCAAGTCGCGCGCGTAGCGCTGCGCGTTGTGAACGTAGTGCGCCGCACTGGCTTCGAGCATTTTCTTCTGGGCTTCGGTCAATTCCCGCACGACCTTGCCGGGAGAGCCCATCACCAGCGAGCCGTCGGGGATTTCCTTGCCTTCGCCGATCAGCGAGTTGGCGCCAATGATGCAGTTTTTGCCGATCTTCGCGCCGTTGAGAATCACCGCATTGATGCCGATGAGGCTGTAGTCCCCCACCGTACAACCGTGGAGCATGGCGTTGTGGCCGATGGTCACGCCGGTGCCGATGGTCAGCGGGTAGCCCATGTCGGTGTGCATCACCGTGCCGTCCTGCACATTGCTGTTCTTGCCGATCAGGATCAGTTCGTTATCGCCGCGCAGCACGGCGTTGAACCAGACATTGGCGCCCTCTTCGAGACGGACCTTGCCTACCAGCGTAGCGTTGGGTGCTACCCAGCTCTGTGGGTGGGTTTCGACACGGGCATCGCCCAGACGGTATTTCATGAGGTTCCTCGGGGCTTTAGGTATTGATGAAGGTTCTGGGCGGTTTGTGCAGGTCGATGTCAGCATCGAACAGCAGGTTGACCAGTTCGACGACCATGATCGCCGTCAGGCCCCAGATCTTGTATTCGCCAAAGCGATAGCTGGGCACATACCAACTGCGACCCTGGTAATCGATACGGTGCGTGTGTTCGCGAGGATCCTTGCGGAAAAACTCCAACGGCACGCTGAACACCGCAGCGATCTCCGCATCGTTGGCCAGGTACTCGACATAGTCCGGGATCACTCCGACATAAGGCGTGACCTTGATACCGTGCAGCGAAATCAGCGGGCTGAGGGGGCCGATCACTTCCACCAGGCCGGGGGGCAGGCCGATTTCTTCCTCGGCTTCGCGCAGGGCGGTGAAGATCAGGTCAGGGTCTTCCGGGTCGCGGCGCCCGCCAGGGAACGCCACTTCGCCGCCATGGGTCGAAAGCCCGCTGGCGCGCAGGGTCAATACCAGTTCCGGTTCGTCACTGCGGGTAATTGGCACCAACACCGCCGCTTCAGGGAAACGTCGGTCGGTCTCCAGGGTACGCGGGGTATGGTTGCTTACTCGATGCAGTAGCTCGTCCAGCATGAGACTTCTCGATTTATTAGCTACCTTGCATCATGCACCAATCATGCAGGCGGCCCAAGCCCCGGACCACGACGTGTCGCGAAACGACAACTTGCCGACACCCGCCTGCGCACGCCAAGATAGGCGCAGCATTCAGGAACCCAAGCATGAAATTCTGCAGTCAGTGCGGTAACCCAGTGACCCAGCGCATACCCGAGGGCGACTCGCGCCTGCGCTTTGTCTGCGACACCTGCCAAACCATCCATTACCAGAACCCCAACATCGTGGCCGGTTGCGTACCGACCTGGGGCAGCAAGGTGTTGCTGTGTCGGCGTGCCATCGAGCCACGGCTCGGCTACTGGACGCTGCCGGCGGGTTTCATGGAGAACGGCGAAACCGTCGAACAGGCCGCCGTGCGCGAAACCGCCGAGGAAGCCTGCGCTCGCGTGCGAAATTTAAGCCTCTATACGCTGATCGATGTACCACACATCAGCCAGGTGCATGTATTCTTCCGCGCCGAGTTGGTGGACGAAAATTTCGCCGCCGGGCCCGAAAGCCTGGAAGTGAAACTGTTCGAAGAAGCGGACATTCCCTGGGACGAGCTGGCCTTCCGCACAGTGGGCCGTACCCTGGAGTATTTCTACGCAGACCGACGAACCGAGGATTACCCTGTGCGATCCGAATCGATTCCGCCGCTGGCTCAGCCTGCCAATACATAAAAATCCAATAAGCCGCGACACCTCTAGGGATACCGTTTCAATGCGCTGGTTGCTTGTCCTGTTCTGCTTGTCGTTCACCGCTGTGTCCCAGGCCTCTGCGATGGGAACCTACAACGGCAAGACCATCGAAAAAGTGCTGGTGCTCAAGTCCGCCCATCAATTGCAATTGATCAATGACGGCAAACCGCTCAAGACCTACCGTATTTCACTGGGCAAAAGCGCCAAAAAAGGCCCCAAGCTGATAGAAGGCGACAAACGCACCCCCGAAGGCTTCTATTGGCTGGACTGGCGCAAGACCAGTGACAGCTACTATCTGTCGATGCACATTTCCTACCCCAACATCAGCGACTCCGCCCGTGCTCGACGCGAAGGCGTGGAACCGGGGGGCATGATCATGATCCACGGCACCCCGGACAGCGAAGAAACCCCCGAACAGCTGTTCCACACCCTGGACTGGACCGACGGCTGCATCGCCATGCGCAACGTCGACATGCGCGAAGTCTGGAACCTGGTGCCCGATGGCACGATGATCGAGATTCGTCCGTAACCCCACTCTCTTGCGGCGAGACGCTTCTGTGGCGAGGGAGCTTGCTCGCGCTGGGCTGCGCAGCAGCCCCAAGCTATCAGCTCAATCTGCCTGACACACCGGGTTGCCTGGTTTCAGGGCCGCTTCGCGCCCCAGCGCGAGCAAGCTCCCTCGCCACAGGGTCTGGTGTCGATCACAAGCTTTACAAGCAACACAAATCCACTGTGGGAGCGAGCCTACTCGCGATGAGGCCGGCACTTATTGCATCAAGTCCGAAGCTCTACCCGGTCCAAGGCCTTGTTCGCCAACAACGCCCCCAACTCAATCATCTGCGCCACCCCCAACGCCACATGCCGCCGCGAGCCATCCAGATCGAAGGCAAGGTCGCTGAGCATCGCATTGGCCGAGGCCAGGGTTTCGCTGAGGTTGGCTAGCAGGACTTCGGTATCGACAGTGTCCACCACGGTGAACAGCTGTGCCGGAGGTTTGGGTTCTGACTCGCTGTCGTCAGGCTTGAGGTAGAAATCCAGCGCACGATCAGCGGCCTCTTGCAGCTTTTCGGGGGCGTAATCGCCGTAGGGGAAGGTGGATGCGGGTTGGGAATGTCAGAATTATTTTTCAAAGGGAAGCTCCTTGATCTCATGGAGCCCAGGACAATCGTCCGGGCCTATTGCCCTTGTTTTTTCGGACGGTCAAACCCGGTCGCTAAATTGGCAGCGACACCCAAAGGCTAGAGCCCCCGCTTCCGAGGGACAACCTTAAAAACTTGTCGGAAACTTCGATGCGTCTGACAGACCGTCTATTTTTACAGGCGGTTTTTGGATTGGTGTGTATATCCGTTGCTGCGGGGATTCGTGTACACAGGAATCCCACCCAATAAAAAACCCGCTGATCCAATCAGCGGGTTTTTCATTTCAACGGGCGCAGGATCAAAAATCCTCCAACCGCCACACTTCATAAGCCGGCGTCTCGTAGGGATGGCTCTGTTTCAGCGCCTCCACCACCGGACGAATCAGCTCATCGGCGACGACAAGCTCCACTTTCCATTCCTCGACCTGCTCGACCTGGCCCGCTTCGCCAATGAACGGCTGGCTGCCGTCCAACGGTCGAAACTGGCCCAGGCCCAGCACTTGCCAGGCGCAGTGCTCATAGTCGCCGATTCGCCCACCACCGGCAGCGAATACGGCGCTTTTGACCACGTCCACATGGCTGGCCGGGACGAAGAAGCAGAGCTTGTACACGGCCTTAGTTCACCCAGACGCGAGCGTTACGGAACATACGCATCCACGGTGCGTCTTCGTTCCAGTCGTCTGAACGCCACGAGTTCTGCACCGCGCGGAACACCCGCTCCGGGTGCGGCATCATGATCGTGACGCGGCCGTCGCGGCTGGTCAGGCCGGTGATCCCGCGCGGCGAACCGTTCGGGTTGGCCGGGTAGGTTTCAGTGACCTTGCCGTGGTTGTCGACGAAACGCAGCGACACGCAACCGGACAGGTCGGCTTCAAGCAGTGCTTCTTCGCTTTCGAATTCCGCGTGGCCTTCACCGTGGGCGATGGCGATTGGCATGCGCGAACCGGCCATGCCCTGCAGGAAAATCGAGTTCGACTCCTGCACCTGAACCATCGCCACGCGGGCTTCGAACTGCTCGGAACGGTTACGTACGAAGTGCGGCCAGAACTCGCTGCCCGGGATCAGTTCGTGCAAGTTGGACATCATCTGGCAACCGTTGCACACACCGAGGGTGAAGCTGTCGGTGCGCTCGAAGAAGCCTTGGAACGCGTCGCGGGCGCGGCTGTTGAACAGCGCCGACTTGGCCCAGCCTTCACCGGCCCCCAGCACGTCGCCGTAGGAGAAACCGCCACAAGCGACCATGCCTTTGAAGTCGTTCAGGTCGACACGGCCGGCCAGGATGTCGCTCATGTGCACGTCGATCGCGTTGAAACCGGCGCGGTCGAACGCCGCCGCCATTTCCACCTGACCGTTGACGCCCTGCTCGCGCAGCACCGCCACTTGTGGGCGAATGCCTTTCTTGATGTAGGGCGCGGCCACGTCCTGGTTGACGTCGTAGCTGAGCTTGGCGCTCAGGCCCGGGTTGTCTTCTTCCAGCAGGGCGTCGAATTCTTGCTCGGCGCACTCGACGTTGTCCCGCAGGCGCTGGATCTGGTAGCTGGTTTCAGCCCACTGGCGCTGCAACAGGCGGCGCTGACCTTCAAACACGGTGTCGCCATTGAAGGTGATGTTGATGTGGGCGTTGTTGATCGGTTGGCCGATCACCGAGACGCAGTCGGCAAGGCCCGCCGCGCTGAACTGGGCGAGGATGTCCGGGGTGGCGTCCTGGCGAACCTGGATCACCGCACCCAGTTCTTCGTTGAACAGGATGGCCGGGATTTCGGCGGCAGACTCGGCAACGCTGTCGAGGGTCAGGTTCAGGCCGCAGTGGCCGGCGAAGGCCATTTCCACCACGGTGGTCAGCAAGCCACCGTCGGAACGGTCGTGGTAGGCCAGCAGGTGACCGTCGGCGTTGAGGCCCTGGATGACGGCGAAGAACGCTTTCAGGTCTTCGGCATCATCGACGTCCGGCGCTTGCGAGCCGAGCTTGCCATGCACCTGGGCCAGAATCGAGGCGCCCATGCGGTTCTGGCCACGGCCCAGGTCGATCATGATCAGGTCGGTGGTGCCCTTGTCCATGCGCAGTTGCGGGGTCAGGGTCTGGCGAATGTCGGTGACGGGGGCGAAACCGGTCACGATCAGCGACAGCGGCGAGGTCACGCTCTTGTCTACGCCGTCGTCGTTCCAGCGCGTGGCCATGGACATGGAGTCCTTGCCCACCGGAATGGTAATGCCCAGCTCCGGGCACAGCTCCATGCCGACAGCCTTGACGGTGTCGTACAGGCGTGCGTCTTCACCCGGGTGACCGGCGGCGGACATCCAGTTGGCCGACAGCTTGATGTCGGAAATCTTGCCGATGCGCGAGGCCACAATGTTGGTCAGGGTCTCACCAATCGCCATGCGGCCCGACGCCGGAGCGTCCAGCAGCGCCAGCGGGGTGCGCTCACCCATGGCCATGGCTTCGCCGGTGTAGACGTCGAAGCTGGTGGCGGTCACGGCAACATCGGCCACCGGCACCTGCCACGGGCCAACCATCTGGTCACGGGCCACGAGGCCGGTGATGGTGCGGTCGCCAATGGTGATCAGGAAACTTTTGCTCGCCACGGCCGGGTGATGCAGCACGCGCTCGATGCAATCGGCGACGTCGAGGGTCGACGGGTCGAAGTCGTCGCCCAGCTCGGCTTCGCGAACGGCCGAACGGTGCATGCGCGGGGCTTTGCCCAGCAGCACTTCCAGCGGCATGTCCACCGGGCTGTTGCCGAAGTGGCTGTCGGTGACGGTCAGTTGCGGCTCGGCGGTGGCTTCGCCGACGACGGCGAATGGGCAGCGCTCGCGCTCGCAAATGGCTTGGAAACGCTCGAAGTCGGCCGGGCCGACCGCCAGGACATAACGCTCCTGGGATTCGTTACTCCAGATTTCGTGCGGGGCCATGCCCGGCTCGTCGTTCGGAATGTTGCGCAGTTCGAAGCGGCCACCACGGCCACCGTCGTTGACCAGTTCCGGGAAGGCGTTGGACAGGCCGCCTGCGCCGACGTCGTGGATGAAGCTGATGGGGTTGTGCTCGCCCAACTGCCAGCAACGGTCGATGACTTCCTGGCAGCGGCGTTCCATTTCCGGGTTTTCCCGCTGGACCGAGGCGAAGTCCAGGTCCGCCGAGCTGGTGCCGGTGGCCATGGAGGAAGCAGCGCCGCCGCCCAGGCCGATCAGCATGGCCGGGCCGCCGAGGACGATCAGCTTGGAACCGACCAGGATTTCGCCTTTCTGTACGTGTTCGGCGCGGATGTTACCCATGCCGCCCGCGAGCATGATCGGCTTGTGGTAACCACGAACTTCTTCACCACGGGGGGTGGTGATGGACTGTTCGAAGGTACGGAAGTAGCCGGTCAGGGCCGGACGGCCGAATTCGTTGTTGAACGCCGCGCCACCCAGGGGGCCTTCGATCATGATGTCCAAGGCGTTGACGATGCGCTCAGGCTTGCCGTACGGCTTTTCCCAGGGCTGTTCGAAGCCCGGGATTTGCAGGTTCGACACGGTGAAGCCGGTCAGGCCAGCCTTGGGCTTGGCACCACGACCGGTGGCGCCTTCGTCGCGGATCTCACCACCGGAACCGGTGGACGCGCCCGGGAACGGGGCAATCGCGGTCGGGTGGTTGTGGGTCTCGACCTTCATCAGGATGTGCACCGGCTCCTGGACCGCACCGTACTGGCGGGTCTCAGGGTTCGGGTAGAAGCGACCGGCGACGTTGCCGACGATCACCGCGGCGTTGTCTTTGTAGGCCGACAGCACACCTTCGTTGTGCATCTGATAGGTGTTCTTGATCATGCCGAACAGGCTTTTTTCCTGGCTCTGGCCGTCAATGTCCCAACTGGCGTTGAAGATCTTGTGACGGCAATGCTCGGAGTTGGCCTGGGCGAACATCATCAGTTCGATGTCGTGGGGGTTGCGCTTCAAGCCCTGGAAGGCGTCGACCAGGTAATCGATCTCGTCTTCGGCCAGGGCCAAGCCCAGGTCGGCGTTGGCTTTTTCCAGCGCGCCGCGGCCGCCGCCCAGCACGTCGATGGCGGTCAGTGGCTTGGGTTCGGCGTGGCTGAACAGGCCGGCGGCCTGTTCCAGGTTGCCCAGTACGACCTGGGTCATGCGGTCATGCAAAGCGTCGGCGATCAGTTGGGCCTCGGCCTCGCTGAACTCACCGGCGACATAAAAGGCAATGCCGCGCTCAAGGCGCTGGATTTTCGACAGGCCGCAGTTGCGGGCGATGTCGCTGGCCTTGCTCGACCACGGCGAAATGGTGCCAAAACGCGGCAATACCAGGAACAGGCGACCGGTCGGCTCCTGGACAGGAACACTGGGACCGTACTTCAGAAGGCGCGCGAGCACCTGCTGTTCGTCGCCGGTCAAACCGCCGGTGACTTCGGCGAAGTGAGCGAATTCAGCATACAAGCCACTGACAGCTGGGACGCATCGGCTCAGTTGCTCAAGGAGTTTGCTGTGGCGAAAGGCAGAAAGGGCAGGAGCGCCGCGCAGGATCAACATCTTCGGGACAGCCTCGGGAAGGGGGTGTGCTTTGAGGCCGTGCATTCTAGCCTAAACCGCTGGCGACGGCACCCGAAACGGCACGTGCGATGCTGGCCGAATGTCGGTCTTTACGCGCACGGCTTGATCAAGCCCCCATTCCCGGGGTCGCGCAGAGATATTTTTCATCGAGCAAAACCCCAGCACACGCCGGCCGGCCTGTGTTGCGGACATGTTTTGCAACCGCTAGCAGACTGGCCTTTTGCTGTCGAGATATGGCGGCCGTAGCCGTTTGCGTATACTGCGCAGATGTTTTCCCCAACGGCTTTGCGTCCGCGGTATGCCAAATGGCTGATCGCAACCGGACTCTTCCTGGTGCTCAGTGGTTGTGTTGAGAAACCCAACACACTGGAGCGCGTAAAGGAGGATGGCGTGCTGCGGGTGGTTACCCGAAACAGCCCTGCCACCTACTTCGAGGATCGCAATGGTGAAACCGGCTTCGAATACGAGCTGGTGAAGCGCTTCGCCGACGATTTGGGGGTGGAGCTGAAAATCGAGACCGCCGACAACCTCGACGACCTGTTCAGCCAGATCGGCAAACCCAACGGCCCGGTATTGGCGGCCGCAGGCCTTGTCAGCAGCGAGCAACGCAAGAAACAGGTGCGGTTTTCCCACGCGTACCTGGAAGTCACCCCGCAAGTCATCTACCGCAACGGCCAGTCACGCCCCACCGACGCGGCAGCCTTGGCGGGCAAGAGGATCATGGTGCTCAAAGGCAGCACCCACGCCGAACAGCTGGCGCAGTTGAAACAGCAGTATCCGGGCATCGAATACGAAGAGTCCGACGCGGTTGAAGTAGTCGATCTGCTTCGCATGGTCGATGAGGGCCAGATCGACCTGACCCTGGTGGACTCCAACGAAGTGGCGATGAACCAGGTGTACTTCCCCAACGTGCGCGTGGCCTTCGACCTGGGCGACGCCCGCAGCCAGAGCTGGGCGGTGGCCCCCGGCGAAGACAACAGCCTGCTCAACGAAATCAACGCCTACCTCGACAAGGTGCAGAAGAACGGCACGCTGCAACGCCTCAAAGACCGTTATTACGGGCACGTCGATGTCCTCGGCTACATGGGCGCCACCACCTTCGCCCAGCATTTGCAGCAACGGCTGCCCAAATATGAACAACACTTCAAGGCCTACGCCAAGCAAGAGAAAGTCGACTGGCGCCTGTTGGCCGCGATCGGCTATCAGGAATCGCTGTGGCAACCGGCTGTCACGTCCAAGACCGGCGTGCGCGGCCTGATGATGCTGACCCAGAACACCGCCCAGGCCATGGGCGTGTCCAACCGCCTGGATCCGAAGCAGAGCATCATGGGCGGCGCCAAGTACCTGGCCTACATGAAGGACCAGTTGGACGAGGGCATCGAGGAGCCGGACCGCACCTGGTTCGCCCTCGCCGCCTACAACGTGGGCAGCGGTCATCTGGACGACGCCCGCAAACTGGCGGCCAAGGAAGGGCTGAACCCGAACAAGTGGCTGGATGTGAAGAAGATCCTGCCGCGCCTGTCCCAGAAACAGTGGTACAGCAAGACCCGCTACGGCTACGCCCGGGGCGGCGAACCGGTGCATTTCGTGGCGAACATTCGTCGCTACTACGACATCCTGACCTGGGTCACACAGCCGCAGCTCGAAGGCAACCAAGTGGCCGAGGGCAACCTGCACGTGCCGGGTGTCGACAAGAGCAAGCCGAACCAGGAAACCCCGCCGCTTTAAGGCATACCACAAGCAATGTGGGAGCAAAGCTTGCTCCCACAGGCTGTGGTGGTGGGTTCAGGATTTGGCGGCAGCCAGGATCAGCGCTTTCATCTCGGCAACCGCCGACTTGAACCCGACAAACAACGCATGAGCCACCAGGGCATGGCCGATGTTCAGTTCGTTGATGCCCTTGATGGCCGCGACGGCTTCGACGTTGTGGTAGTGCAGGCCATGACCGGCGTTGACGATCAGGCCTTGGGCCAGGCCGAACGCGACACCGTTGGCGATCCTTTGCAGTTCATCGGCCACGTCCGTGGGCGTTTCGGCATCGGCATAGCGGCCGGTGTGCAGTTCAATGGCCGGGGCACCGACGCGCTTGGAGGCTTCGATCTGCCGTTCGTCGGCATCGATGAACAGCGACACCTCAGCGCCGATTTTCGACAGCCGTTCCACCGCCAAGCTGATCCGCGACTCCTGCCCGGCCACGTCCAGACCGCCTTCGGTGGTCAGCTCCTGACGCGTCTCCGGCACCAGGCAGATGTGCGCCGGGCGAATGCGCTCGGCGAACGCCATCATTTCTTCGGTCACGCCCATTTCGAAGTTCATGCGGGTTTGCAGCACATCCTTGAGCAGCAACACGTCGCGCTCCTGGATGTGGCGACGGTCTTCACGCAGGTGCACGGTGATGCCATCGGCCCCCGCTTCCTCGGCGTCCAGTGCGGCCTTGACCGGGTCCGGGTAGCGGGTACCACGGGCTTGGCGCAGGGTGGCGACATGGTCGATGTTCACGCCGAGAAGAATGCGATTGCTGGTGCTCACGTAAAGGCTCCTGAATGGACAAATGTTCGGCCCACAGCATACGGGTTGATCAGGGCTTGCGAAACAACTCGCGACTGACCAGCGGCCGACCACCCAAATGAACCGCCAGGGCTTGGCGCATCAGACGCTTGGCCGCCGACAAAGCGCCCGGCGCACTCCAGTCGGCCTTGGCCATGGCCAGAAGATCGGCACCGTTGAACAGCCCCGGTTGCAGCAGGTAGACCTGCTCCAGGCCGGCATCCACCTGCAAGCGGTACAGACCGTTAGCTGCGATGGGCTCGCCATGCAGGTCAGTGTTCAGGGCGAAACCGTAGCCCAGGTCGTCCAGCAGCCGCCACTCGAAGGAACGCAGCAGCGGCTCCAGCGGACGGCCTTCGGCCAGGGCCGACAGCGTGGCGGCGTAGTGGTCGAAGACGGCGGGATGGGGGTCTTCGGCAGGCAGCAGGCGGATCAGCAATTCATTGAGGTACAAACCGCTGAACAACGCCTCGCCGTTGAGCCACGTGGCAACGCCATTGCTTTCCATGCGCCCGACATTCTTCAACTCGCCCCGCCCACGGAATTCGACTTCCAGCGGCACGAACGGCCGCGCCAATGTCCCGGCCTTGCCCCGCGCCCCACGCAACACCGCCCGCAGCCGACCTTGCGGCGTGAGGAAATCCACCAACGCGCTGCTTTCGCGATAGGCGCGCGAATGCAGGACGTAGGCGGGTTGGGCGATGGGTTGGGTGGCGGACATGGGAATCGCAGTTCTCAATGAGTAAACGCAGTTTTACTGACAACCCCAAACCACTGTGGGAGCGAGCCTGCTCGCGATGAGGGACTGATATTCAACATGGATGTTGACTGACAGACCGCTATCGCGAGCAGGCTCGCTCCCACAGTGGAATTTATGCGTCCAGAACAGGGTTACAGGTCGCCGTAACCCAGCGAACGCAACGCCCGCTCGTCGTCGGACCAGCCGCCCTTCACCTTGACCCACAGGTTGAGCATGATCTTGGAGTCGAACAGCAGCTCCATGTCCTTGCGCGCCTCGGTGCCGATGCGCTTGATGCGCTCGCCCTTGTCGCCAATGATGATTTTCTTCTGGCCGTCACGCTCAACGAGGATCAAGGCATGGATGTGCAGGGTCTTGCCCTGTTGCTTGAACTCTTCAATCTCGACCGTGATCTGGTACGGCAGCTCGGCGCCCATCTGGCGCATGATTTTTTCGCGCACCAGTTCCGCCGCCAGGAAACGGCTGCTGCGGTCAGTGATCTGGTCTTCGGGGAAGAAGTGATCGTTTTCCGGCAGGTGCTCGGCGATTACCCGCTCCAGCGCGTCGAGGTTATGGCCGTGCTGGGCAGAAATCGGGATGATCTGGGCGTTCGGCAGCTGTTCCTGCAACCAGGTCAGGTGCGGCATCAATTCCGACTTGTCTTCGATACGGTCGGTCTTGTTCAACGCCACGATCAAGGGGCCGGTCACGTACTGGACGCGCTCGAGGACCATTTGGTCTTCTTCGGTCCACTTGGTGCGGTCGACCACGAAGATCACCACATCGACGTCTTTCAACGCCGCCGAAGCGGTCTTGTTCATGTAGCGGTTCAAGGCCTTTTCGCCGCCCTTGTGCATGCCCGGGGTATCGACGTAGATCGCCTGCACGGCGCCTTCGGTCTTGATACCCAGCATGTTGTGGCGGGTGGTCTGAGGCTTGCGCGAGGTGATCGCCAGCTTCTGGCCCAGGATGTGGTTCAGCAGCGTGGACTTGCCCACGTTCGGCCGGCCGACAATGGCGACATAGCCGCAGCGGGTGACGGTTGTATCAGTCATTGCCATTCTCCACGCCCAGGGCAATCAGTGCTGCGGCGGCCGCTACCTGTTCGGCAATACGACGACTCACACCCTGACCCCGGCTTTTTTCATTCAATAAGACCACTTCGCATTCGACGAAGAAGGTTCGGCAATGCGGCTCGCCCTGGATGTCCACTACGTCGTAGCGCGGCAGCTCGCAACCGCGTGATTGCAGGAATTCCTGCAAACGGGTTTTCGGATCCTTGTTGGTGTCCACCAGCGTCAGGCTGTCGATCTCGGAAGTCAGCCAGGCCAGCACGCGCTCACGCGCCATTTCCATGCCGGCGTCCAGGTAGATCGCGCCGATCAACGCTTCCAGGGCGTCGGCCAGAATCGACTCACGACGGAAACCACCGCTCTTCAACTCACCGGAGCCCAGGCGCAGGTATTCGCCCAAGTCAAAACCACGAGCCAGTACAGCCAGGGTCTCACCTTTTACCAGCCGTGCGCGCAGACGCGACAACTGGCCTTCGCGGGCCAAGGGAAAACGCTCGAACAGCGCCTCGCCAGCCACGAAGTTGAGGATAGCGTCACCGAGGAATTCCAGGCGTTCGTTGTTGCGCCCGGCAAAACTGCGGTGAGTGAGGGCCAGGAGCATCAGGTCCTGGTCCTTGAAGGTGTAGCCGAGCTGACGCTCGAGACGGCTTAGAGAAACGCTCACGGTTTACCCACGCTGAGTTCGTGGCTGGATTCCACCGCCACGGCGGTAAGGCGCCGTTGGCTTGGGACAATTAACGCTGTGTTCAAAAATGACGTCCTGACTATCGGTGGCTTCATGCCTTCGGGCAGCCTTGTACAGGCTCCAGAAATGCATTCGGCGCTGTGTTCAACAGCGCCGTGTGTGATTACTTGATCAGGCCAACCCGCGAGAAGTTCGGCAGGTGACTGAGTTTGGGTTCCGGCCAGCTCATCCAGACCGCAAAGGCCTTGCCGACGATATTCCGGTCGGGGACCATGCCCAGCATGTCCTTGGGAATGTTCGGATCATCCCAGTAACGGCTGTCGTTGGAGTTGTCGCGGTTGTCGCCCATCATGAAATAGTGCTCCGCCGGCACGGTCCACGAATGGTCCGGCGTGGCGCGGTAGCGGCTCATTTCCTTGCGGATCAGGTGCTCGGCCTCGCCGAGTTTTTCCTTATAGAGCTCGGCACTGCCCAACGTGCCCGGCTCGGAGCCGATCAGCTGTTCAGCCACCGATTCACCGTTGACGAACAGCCGCTTGTCGGCGGTGTAGCGAATGGTGTCGCCCGGCAGGCCGACTACACGCTTGATGTAGTTGACGTTCGGGTCGCTCGGGAAGCGGAACACCATCACATCGCCACGCTGCGGGTCACCGACCTCGATGACTTTCTTGTCGATCACCGGCAGGCGGATCCCGTAGGAAAACTTGTTCACCAGGATGAAATCGCCCACATCCAGGGTCGGCTTCATCGAGCCGGACGGGATCTGGAACGGTTCCACCAGGAACGAACGCAGCACCAGCACGATAAACAACACCGGGAAGAACGACTTGCCGTATTCGACCAGCAGCGGTTCCTTGTTGAGTTTTTCTACCACCACACCATCAGGCTGGCTGACGCTGCCCTGATACGAGGCGATGGCAGCCCGGCGCCGTGGCGCCAGGAACAACAGATCAAGCAACCCCAAAAGACCGCAGACGAACACGGCGATAACCAGCAACAGCGGGAAATTTAGCGACATAGGACCTAACTATCCAACCTGAGCACTGCAAGGAAGGCTTCCTGTGGAATTTCCACGTTACCGACCTGCTTCATGCGTTTCTTACCGGCCTTCTGCTTTTCCAACAGCTTGCGCTTGCGGCTGACGTCGCCGCCGTAGCATTTGGCCAATACGTTCTTTCTGAGCGCCTTGACGGTTGTACGCGCCACAATCTGCCCGCCAATGGCGGCCTGGATTGCCACGTCGAACATCTGCCGCGGAATCAGTTCCTTCATCTTCTCGGTCAATGCACGACCTTTGTAGTGCGCGTTGTCACGATGAACGATCAATGCCAGGGCATCGACTTTCTCACCGTTGATCAGCACATCCAGCTTCACCAGATTAGCCGATTGGTAACGATCGAAATGATAATCCAGCGAAGCATAGCCGCGACTGGTCGATTTCAGACGATCGAAGAAGTCCAGCACCACTTCGTTCATCGGCAGGTCGTAGGTCACCTGGACCTGCGTGCCGAGGAACAACATGTCGTGCTGCACGCCACGCTTCTCGATGCACAGCGTAATGACGTTACCCAGGTGCTCCTGAGGCACAAGGATGTTGGCGCGCACAATCGGCTCACGCATGTCTTCGATCAACGACAGGTCCGGAAGTTTGGACGGGTTATCGACGTAGATGGTTTCGCCAGTCTTGAGCAACAGCTCGAAAATAACCGTCGGCGCCGTGGTGATCAGGTCCAGGTCGTATTCGCGCTCCAGGCGCTCCTGGATGATTTCCATGTGCAGCATGCCCAGGAACCCGCAACGGAAGCCGAAGCCCAGGGCATCGGAGCTTTCCGGGGTGTATTGCAGCGACGAGTCGTTCAGCGTCAGCTTTTGCAGGGCTTCGCGGAAATCTTCGAAGTCGTCGGAGCTGACCGGAAACAGACCGGCATAGACCTGGGGCTGGATACGTTTGAAACCGGGCAGCACATCGACGTCGGGGGTGGAACTCAGGGTCAGGGTGTCACCGACCGGTGCACCGTGGATGTCCTTGATGCCGGCGATGATGAAACCCACTTCGCCGGCCTTGAGATCGACGGTGGCGGTGTGTTTCGGGTTGAATACACCGACGCTGTCCACCAAGTGGATCTTGCCGGTGGATTTGACCAGGATCTTGTCGCCCTTCCTCACGCGGCCATGGCGCACGCGAACCAGGGAGACCACGCCCAGGTAGTTGTCGAACCAGGAGTCGATGATCAACGCTTGCAGCGGATCTTCGATGTTGCCGGTCGGCGCGGGAATGGTGTGCACCAGGCGTTCGAGCACTTCGTCCACGCCCTGGCCGGTCTTGGCGCTGCAGGTGACCGCGTCGGTGGCGTCGATGCCGATGATTTTCTCGATTTCTTCCTTCACGCGGTCCGGATCGGCCTGGGGCAGGTCGATCTTGTTCAGCACCGGCATGACTTCCAGGCCCTGCTCGATGGCCGTGTAGCAGTTGGCAACCGACTGGGCTTCGACGCCCTGGCCGGCATCGACCACCAGCAATGCACCTTCACAGGCCGCCAGCGAGCGGCTGACTTCATAGGTGAAGTCGACGTGGCCCGGGGTATCGATGAAGTTCAGCTGGTAAGTGATGCCGTCTTTGGCTTTGTAATAGAGGGTAACGCTGTGGGCCTTGATGGTGATCCCGCGCTCACGCTCAAGGTCCATGGAGTCCAGGACCTGGGCTTCCATTTCGCGCTCGGCCAGACCGCCGCACATCTGGATGAAGCGATCAGCCAGCGTCGACTTGCCATGGTCAATGTGGGCGATGATGGAGAAATTGCGGATATGACTCAAATCACTCACGGATCAACACTCAAAAAGGCTGCAGGCATAGCCCGCCGAAAAATAGCCGGGAATTGTACCTGATACACCGCACAAGTGGGAGCAAAGCTTGCTCCCACACGGCCTTGCTCCCACAGCCCCCTCGCTACAGATGCGCGATCAACCGGCTCGGCGCAGCAGCCAAAGCCCGGCCACCGCACAGACACCGGCGGGCACCAGCACCGCAAACAGCGGCGAGAAACCGAACACCAGGCTCGATGGCCCCAGCAAATCCTGGGCAATACGGAAGGTGAAGCCCACCAGCACGCCGGTAAACACCCGCTGGCCGAGGGTCACCGAACGCAGCGGGCCAAAGATGAAGGAGATCGCCATCAGCACCAGGGCGGCAGTGACCAGCGGCTGCAACACCTTGACCCAAAAAGCCAGCCAGTAGCGGCCGTTATTCAGGCCCTGGTCCGCCAGGTAGTGGACATACCCCCACAAACCGGTAATCGACAGGGACTCCGGCTCCATCACCACGGTACTGAGCAGTTGCGGGCTCAGCGCCACGTCCCAGCGCTCCTGCGGGGCGGTGACCACCTCGGTGCGCTTGTCATGGAACAACGTGGTGGTGACATCGCTCAGCTGCCAGTGATCTTCGGCAAATTGAGCGCGCTTGGCGAAGCTCGCCGACAGCATGTGACGCTGTTCGTCGAAGCGATAACGGGTCACGCCATACAGAATGCCCTTGGGCTGGACCGAGTTGATGTGGATGAACTCATCGCCTTGACGGTGCCACAGACCGTGCTTGGCACTTTGCGCATCGCCGCCGCCCTGGGCGAGGGAACGGTTGGCCTGGGCGGTGTTTTCCGTGGCCGGGGCGATGTATTCGCCGATCAGTACACCCACCAGCATCAGTACCAGCATCGGTTTCATCACCGCCCAGACGATCCGACCAATGGACACGCCAGCGGCGCGCATGATGGTCAGCTCGCTGTTACTGGCCAGGCTGCCCAGGCCGATCAGGCAACCGATCAGCGCGGCCATCGGCAGCATGTCGTACAGACGCCGCGGCGCGGTCAGCAGCACGTAGCTCAGGACGTCCGTCAGGGTATAGGTGTCGCTGACGTCACTCATTTCATCGATGAAGGCAAACAGGGTCGCCAGGCCAAGAATAATCCCCAGCACCGCGATGATCGCCATGAACACGCTGCTGCCGATGTAGCGGTCGAGTTTAACCACGGGCCACCTCCAGCACGCTGCGGCGACTGGCCAGTTTCAGGCGCAGCGGCTCCCAGTAAAGCAGCCCCAGGCCGATGACCAGGAAAATCGAATGCACCCACCACAGCCCCAGGGTCGGCGGGATCTTGCCTTTTTCCAGGGCACTGCGGGCGGAAATCAGGATGGTCAGGTAAGCCATATACAAAAGAATCGCCGGCAGCAGCTTGAGGAAACGGCCCTGGCGCGGGTTGACCCGCGACAGCGGCACCGCCATGAGGGTGACGATGAACACCAGCAGTGGCAGCGACAGGCGCCATTGCAGCTCGGTGCGTGCGCGAATGTCATCGCTGCCCAGCAGGCTGGCGGTAGACATTGCATCGCGGTCGGTGACTTCGTTGCTGACATCGGGCTTGGGCAGCAGCACACCGTAGGTGTCGTACTTGATGGCTCGGTAATCGGCCTGCCCTGGATTGCCGTCGTAGCGATAGCCGTTGTTCAGGATCAGGTAGCGGTTGCCGTCGGGGTTGATTTCCTGGCGACCTTTCTCGGCCACCAGCACGGAAATGCCACGATCCTTTTTACTGTCGGAAGACAGGTTCTTTTGCGTGATGAAAACGCCACCCAGGTTGATCCGGTCGTCCGAGAGCTGCTCGGTATAGGTGACCCGCGTACCGTCGCGCAGAGCCTGGAAGCGACCCGGCACCAGGGTGTCGAATTCGGTCATGGCGTCCTGCTTGTTGATCAGCAGCTGGAACTGGTTGGCGCCCTGGGGGGACAGGCTCAGGCTCAGCCAAGCCACCAGCAACGCCACCAGCGTTGCCGGGAAAAGCGTGATGCGAAACAGGCGCTGCTGGCTCATGCCAGTGGCCGACAGCACGGTCATTTCGCTGTCCAGGTACAAACGACCGTAGGCCAGCAGGATGCCAAGGAACAACCCCAGCGGCAGGATCAGTTGCAGGAAACCGGGCAGGCGAAACCCCATGATCAGAAACAGGGAGCCTGGATCCAGGGCACCGGAGGCCGCCTGGGCGAGATATTTGATGAAGCGCCCGCTCATGATGATGACCAGCAGCACGGCGCTGACGGCGCTCAGGGTCAGCAGGACTTCGCGGGATAGATAACGGAAGACGATCACACCAAACACTCCAGGGCTGTCAGGCTAGGCTTTGTACGAAAAGTGCCTGCGCGACGATCATGCTGCGTTGAAAACAGGCTCGCAATGCTCATTGACAACCAGTCAACTCCGCCTCCTCGCCTGTTTTCGCCTTGCCTGATCGCCGCTCGGCGACTTTTCATACAAACCCTAAGGCGGCCAAACAAGCAAACGTATCGAGCCGGCCCGCCAAAGCGAACCGCCGAAAAAAGAGCCGCATTATCCTGTGATTGGAGGCGCCTGTCACTGCACACGCTTTAAACCGGCGCTTAAAGCCGCAAAGTTAACGTCGGCGAGGGTTGTCAGGCTCCGGCGCCGAGGTTCAAACTGCGGCCTTTGTTGCCGGCAAGCACCGGCGCTTCTTTTATATAGAAGAAGCTCGCTCAGCGCGCCAATGTGTCGGCGCCTGGCATCTTGACCATTCACTCAGGGATCCGCACATGGAACTGGTTGTAAAAAGCGTCAGCCCAGAAACGTTGAAAACCGCCACGCTGGTGGTTGCCGTCGGTGAAAACCGCCAGCTCGGCGTCGTCGCCACCCAACTCGACGCCCTGTGCGGCGGCGCTATCAGTGCCGTGCTCAAGCGCGGCGACCTGGCAGGCAAAGTCGGCCAGAGCCTGTTGCTGCACAGCCTGCCCAACCTCAAGGCCGAACGCTTGCTGCTGGTGGGCGTGGGCAAGGAAGCCGAACTGGGCGACCGTCCGTTCCGTAAAATCATCGCCGGCGTACTGGGCACCCTCAAAGGCCTGGGCGGTGGCGACGCTGCTCTGGCGCTGGACGAGTTGGTGGTCAAGGGCCGCGACAGCTATGGCAAGAACCGCCTGCTGGCCGAGACCCTGGTGGACGGCGAATACCAGTTCGACCAGTTCAAGAGCCAGAAAGCCGAACCCCGCGCCCTGAAAAAAGTCACCCTGCTGACCATCAAGGCCGCACAGGCCGAAGTCCATCGCGCCGTGACCCACGCCACGGCGATTGCCAACGGCATGGCCTTCACCCGCGACCTGGGCAACCTGCCGCCAAACATCTGCCACCCGACTTTCCTCGGCGAACAGGCCAAGGCGCTGGGCAAGGAATTCAAGGGCCTGAAGGTCGAAGTCTTCGACGAAAAGAAAATCAAAGACCTGGGCATGGGTTCGTTCTACTCCGTCGGCCAGGGCAGCGCCCAGCCGCCGCGCCTGATCGTCATGCAGTACAACGGCGGCAAGAAGTCCGAGAAGCCTTACGCGCTGGTGGGCAAAGGCATCACTTTCGACACCGGCGGCATCAGTCTCAAGCCCGGCGCCGGCATGGATGAGATGAAGTACGACATGGGCGGCGCCGCCAGCGTGTTCGGCACCCTGCGCGCCGTGCTCGAACTGCAACTGCCGATCAACCTGGTGTGCATCCTGGCCTGCGCCGAGAACATGCCCAGCGGCACAGCTTCGCGCCCGGGTGACATCGTCACCACCATGAGCGGCCAGACCGTGGAAATCCTCAACACCGACGCCGAAGGCCGCCTGGTGCTGTGTGACGCCCTCACCTATTCCGAGCGCTTCAAGCCTCAAGCAGTGATCGACATCGCGACCCTGACCGGCGCCTGCGTCGTCGCCCTGGGCGCCCATACTTCGGGCCTCTTGGGCAACAACGACGAACTGATCAGCCAACTGCTCAGCGCCGGCCAGCAAGCCGACGACCGCGCCTGGCAATTGCCGCTGTTCGATGAGTACCAGGAGCAACTGGATAGCCCGTTCGCCGACATCGCCAACATCGGTGGCCCGAAAGCCGGGACCATCACGGCGGCGTGCTTCCTGTCGCGCTTCACCAAGAACCTGAACTGGGCGCACCTGGACATTGCCGGCACAGCCTGGACCAGCGGCGGCAAGGACAAGGGCGCCACCGGGCGTCCGGTTCCCCTGCTGACCCAGTACCTGTTGGACCGCGCCAAGGCCTGACACCAATGACCGTCGATGGCGTCACCTGCAGGTGGCGCCATCGGCGGCTCAGGAACTGCAATGACCAAAGTCGATTTCTACATTCTGCCCAGCACCGATCCGTCGGCGCGGCTGGATTTTGCCTGCAAGCTCACCGAAAAGGCCTGGCGCATGGGCCATCGCATCTACCTGCATTGCAGCGATGCCGCCCAGCGCGAGGATCTGGACGCACGTTTGTGGGCCTTCAAGGGCGAAAGCTTCGTGCCCCACGGCCCGGCGGAAAGCGAACCCGAGGGGTTGATCGTGCTGGGGCTGGGGGATGACTGCGGTCAGCACCAGGACCTGCTGGTCAATCTCGACCTGAAAGTACCGGCCTTTGCCCAGCGCTTCGCCCGCGTGGCGGAAGTGGTGGTCGAAGACCCGGCCATCCGACAAGCCGCGCGGGAGAGTTTCCGTTTCTACCGCGAACAGGGCTATCCTCTGCAAGACCACCGTTTACAGCGACTCTGAGCCTACGATGGACACTCCAAAACCGCCGCAAAAGCCCCCGCACCTGCTGGACGACCTCGAGTCGATCCGCAAACTGCTCGGCGACGATAACCTGCAACCACCGCTGTTGACCGATACGGTGGAGCACGAACCTGTGCATGACGAACAGATCCCGCTGCTGTTCGACCCGATCAACGGCCAGCCCGAACCCAAGCCAGCCCCCAAGGCCGAACCCAAAGGCTCCGATGCCCTGTTGCACCTGGACCGCGAACTGCGCGCTGCCGCGCAGCTGATCCTGCAAGACGTCATCGACGACTTCGCCCCGCACATCGAGACCGAGATCAAGCGTCGGCTGGATGCGCGGATGGAGCGGCTGCTAAGCCAGTACGAATAACGTCCTCTGCCTCATTGTGAACATCCTGTGGGAGCGAGCCTGCTCGCGATAGCGGACTATCAGTCATCATCACTGTTGAATGTGATGGCCTCATCGCGAGCAGGCTCGCTCCCACAGGGTTCAACTGTGCCCGTATTCCGCTTGCCGCTTGTGGCTTGCATCTGCCCCTCCCGCTATACTTCCCGGCTTTTCCTGAATAAATGCCAATAGGGTCCCGCCGCGCATGGATAAGACCTACCAGCCGCACGCCATTGAAACTTCCTGGTACAACACCTGGGAGTCCGAGAATTATTTCGCTCCGCAAGGCGCGGGCGATTCCTACACCATCATGATCCCGCCGCCGAACGTCACTGGCAGCCTGCACATGGGCCACGGCTTCAACAACGCGATCATGGATGCCCTGATCCGTTTCCGCCGCATGCAAGGCCGCAATACCCTGTGGCAGCCAGGCACCGACCACGCCGGTATCGCCACGCAAATGCTGGTGGAGCGTCGCCTCGAAGCCCAAGGCCAGAGTCGCCATGACCTGGGTCGCGAAAAATTCCTCGAGAAAGTCTGGGAATGGAAAGACGAGTCCGGCGGCAACATCAGCCGTCAGATCCGTCGCCTCGGCTCGTCCGTAGACTGGAGCCGCGAGCGCTTCACCATGGACGACGGCCTCTCGGAAGCGGTGAAAGAAGCGTTTGTGCGCCTGCATGAAGACGGCCTGATCTACCGCGGCAAGCGCCTGGTCAACTGGGACACCAAGCTGCACACCGCCATTTCCGACCTCGAAGTGGAAAACCACGACGAGAAAGGCTTCCTGTGGAACCTGAAATACCCACTGGCCGACGGCGCCAAGACGGCCGAAGGCAAGGATTACCTGATCGTCGCCACCACGCGCCCGGAAACCATGCTTGGCGACGCCGCCGTGGCGGTCAACCCGAACGATGAGCGCTACAAAGCGCTGATCGGGCAATTCGTCGAGCTGCCGCTGGTCGGTCGTCGCATCCCGATCATCGGTGATGACTACTGCGACCCTGAGTTCGGCACCGGTTGCGTGAAAATCACCCCGGCCCACGATTTCAACGACTACGAAGTCGGCAAGCGCCA
The DNA here is from genome assembly GCF_059695895.1 of Pseudomonas sp. LBUM1664. Lineage (NCBI taxonomy): Bacteria > Pseudomonadati > Pseudomonadota > Gammaproteobacteria > Pseudomonadales > Pseudomonadaceae > Pseudomonas > Pseudomonas sp. LBUM1664. Next base: position 5,115,816 of record NZ_CP166791.1, read on the forward strand.
CAACCTGCCACTGCTGAACATCTTCGACAAGAACGCCAACGTCTTGCCGGCGGCCCAGGTGTTCAACCTCGACGGCACGCTGAACGAAAGCATCGACGGCCAGATCCCGGCCCAATACGCCGGCCTCGACCGCTTCGAAGCACGCAAGCAGATCGTTGCGGCATTCGATGCCGCCGGCCTGCTGGTCAGCGTCGACGATCACGGCCTGAAAGTCCCGAAAGGCGACCGCTCCGGCACCATCATCGAGCCGTGGCTGACCGACCAGTGGTACGTGTCCACCAAGCCGCTGGCCGAACCGGCGATTGCCGCTGTGGAAGACGGCCGCATCCAGTTCGTGCCCAAGCAATACGAAAACATGTACTTCTCGTGGATGCGCGACATCCAGGATTGGTGCATCAGCCGTCAGCTGTGGTGGGGCCATCGCATTCCGGCCTGGTACGATGAGTCGGGCAAAGTCTATGTCGGTCGCGACGAAGCCGAAGTCCGCGCCAAGCACAACCTCGGCCCGGACGTGGCGCTGCAACAGGACAATGATGTACTCGACACCTGGTTCAGCTCGGGCCTGTGGACCTTCTCCACCCTGGGTTGGCCGCAGCAGACCGAGTTCCTGAAGAAATTCCACTCCACCGACGTGCTGGTCACCGGCTTCGACATCATTTTCTTCTGGGTCGCCCGGATGATCATGCTGACCATGCACCTGGTGAAAAACGAGGACGGCACGCCGCAGGTACCGTTCAAGACCGTTTATGTCCATGGCCTGGTGCGCGACGGCCAGGGCCAGAAGATGTCCAAGTCCAAGGGCAACGTCCTGGACCCGCTGGACATCATCGACGGCATCGACCTGGAAACCCTGGTGCAAAAACGCACCTCCGGCCTGATGCAGCCAAAACTGGCGAAGAAGATCGAGAAGGCCACCCGCGAAGAATTCGCCGAGGGTATCGCCAGCTATGGCACCGACGCCCTGCGCTTCACCTTCTGCTCGCTGGCCTCCACCGGTCGCGACATCAAGTTCGACATGGGCCGTGTCGAAGGCTATCGCAACTTCTGCAACAAGATCTGGAACGCTGCGCGCTACGTGCTGGATAAAGGCGAAGACTGCGGTCAGAACGGCGAAGCTTATGAACTGACCCTGGCGGATCGCTGGATCATTTCGCAGTTGCAACGCACCGAAGCCGAAGTGACCCGCCAGCTCGACCAGTTCCGTTTCGACCTGGCGGCGCAAGCCTTGTACGAGTTCATCTGGAACCAGTATTGCGACTGGTACCTGGAACTGTCCAAGCCTGTGCTGTGGGACGAAAACGCACCGGTCGAACGCCAGCGCGGCACCCGCCGCACCCTGGTCCGCGTACTGGAAGTGGCCCTGCGCCTGGCGCATCCATTCATGCCGTTCATTACCGAGGAAATCTGGCAGCGCGTCGCACCGCTGGCAGGTGCCGAAGGCAAGACGATCATGTTGCAACCGTGGCCAGTGGCCAACGAAACCCGCATCGATCCGGCTGCCGAAGACGACATCGAATGGCTCAAGACCTTCATGCTGGGCCTGCGTAACATTCGCGCCGAAATGAACATCGGCCCGGGCAAGCCGCTGACCCTGTTCTTGAAAAACGCCAACGCCGAAGATCTGCGCCGTCTCCACGAGAACGAGGCGCTGCTCAAGAAATTGGCAAAACTGGAATCGGTGACGATCTTGGCCGCTGGCGAAGAAGCCCCACTGTCCGCCACCGCCCTGGTCGGCGAGATGGAAGTGCTGGTGCCCATGGCCGGCCTGATCGACAAGGCCGCCGAGCTGGCACGCCTGGACAAGGAAATCCTGCGTCTCAAGGGTGAAGTGCAGCGGGTCGGTGGCAAGCTGTCCAACGCCGGCTTCGTCGACAAGGCTCCGGCCGAAGTCATCGAGAAGGAACGGGCCAAACTGGCTGAAGCTGAACAGGCTTTGGGCAAGCTGGCCGAGCAGCACGCGCGGATCGCCAGCCTGTAACGGCGGTTCGTAACTGAAGAAGGAGGCCCTGGTGGCCTCCTTTTTTCTGCCCAGCACTTTCTATCAAACAATGAAGATCCCTTGTGGGAGCGGGCTTGCTCGCGAAAGCGGTGGATCAGATAGCGTATGTGTTGGCTGACACACCGCCTTCGCGAGCAAGCCCGCTCCCACAGGACAGGTGTGGATGTGGGACAATACCCGCCACTTTTTGAGCCATCCCCGAATCGACCCGCCCATGACCGCCCCCCGCCCCCCCAAACCTGCACGCCAGAAGCCCAAACCCGCCACCAAGGCCAAAGCCGTGGCCCCGCGGGAGAAGGCCAGCCTGCACCCACGCAATCGCCACCAGGGCCACTACGACTTCCCGGCGCTGATCAAGTCCACGCCAGAGTTGGCGAAGTTCGTGATCATCAACCCGTACGGCAAGGAAAGCATCGACTTCGCCAGCCCCGAAGCCGTGCGGGTGTTCAACCGGGCACTGCTCAAATCCTTTTATGGCATCGCCCATTGGGACATTCCGGCTGATTACCTGTGCCCTCCAGTCCCCGGGCGTGCGGACTATGTACACTTGCTCGCCGATTTGCTCGCCAGTCATAACGAGGGTGAAATCCCACGCGGGGCGGCGGTCAAGGTGCTGGACATCGGCACCGGCGCCAACTGCGTGTATCCGTTGATCGGCTACAGCGACTACCGCTGGCACTTCCTGGGTTCGGAGATCGACCCGACGGCCATCGCCTCGGCCAAGGCCATTGTCCAGTCCAACGGCTTGAGCAAGGCTATTCAGTTGCGCCAGCAAGCCAACCGCAAGCAGATCCTGCTGGGCTTGCTGGAGGACACCGAGCGCTTCGACCTGACAATGTGTAACCCGCCGTTCCACGCCTCCCTGGAGGAAGCTACCAAGGGCAGCCAGCGCAAATGGCGCGCGCTGGGCAAAGCCGATCCGAAACGCAAGTTGCCGGTGCTGAACTTCGGCGGCCAGGCCGCTGAGCTATGGTGTGAGGGTGGGGAAGCCCGGTTCGTGACGCAATTGATCAGCGAAAGCGCACAATTGTCTGGGCAAGTGCTGTGGTTCAGTACGCTGGTGTCGAAGGCTTCGAACCTGCCGGCGATTCAGACCGCGTTGAAAAAGGCCGGCGCGCTGCACAGCCAGGTGGTGGAAATGTCCCAGGGGCAGAAACAGAGCCGCTTCGTCGCCTGGACCTTCCAGACCGAGGCGCAGCAGCAAGCCTGGCGCCAGTCGCGCTGGATCCGCAAGGACTGAATTGGCTGTGGCGAGGGGATTTATCCCCTCGCCACAGGCCACTTTATTCAAGGCAACAAAAAACCGTGCCCGGATCGCTCCGCAGCACGGTTTTTTTGCAACGATCTTACTTGTTGACCGCGTCGGTCAGGCCTTTGGCCACAACCAGCTTGATCACTTTCTTGGCAGCGATTTCGATGGCAGCGCCAGTCGAAGGGTTGCGGCCAGTGCGGGCAGGACGCTCGGTGACTTTCAGCTTGCCGATACCTGGCAAGGTGATTTCGCCGCCATTTTCCAGCTGATCGGCAACGATTTGGCCCAGTTGGTCCAGAGCGTTACGAGCGGTGGTTTTCGGCGCGTCGATAGCTTCAGCGATGTCAGCGATCAGTTGGTCTTTAGTAAGAGCCATGTAGTGTTCCTTCCCTATCAAATTCATATGGATTGCAGAGTGCAGTGTCAGCCATCGAGCCCGATCTCTCTGGATCAGGCACCCTCGGCACTCACCACGACGGATCGGGATAATAGATGCCGAAAACCGGGTTTGGTTCGACCTGACAAATGCTGAATGCACGCTTAACGCAGTGACTTAGCGTAAGACGGGGCAAAACTAGCACAACGCCTCTGAAATATCCGCCTCTAGCTACCCATTTGGTCAGCTTTCTTGCGCTAAAACGGTAAAAAACTGCATATGGGGTGCCGCAAGGGTCTGAAAGAGGCTTTGCAGGGTTCCAAAACCAGTGATTGCGGTACACTGGGCCTTTTTTGGGGGAGCGTGCCCTCCTCTCTTTCATCAGCCGAGAAACCCATGCCGATCCGTCATTGCATCGTCCACCTGATCGACAAAAAACCCGACGGTACACCCGCAGTGCTCCATGCCCGCGACTCCGAATTGAGCGAGTCCACGGCCATCGAGAACATGCTCGCCGACCTCAATGAGAGCTACAACGCCAAACAAGGCAAGGCCTGGGGCTTTTTCCATGCCGAGTCCGGGGCGCACCCATTCAGCGGCTGGCTGAAGGAGTACCTCGACGGCGGCAAGGATTTCACCGCGTTCAGTCGCGTGGCGGTGGAGCACCTGCAGAAACTGATGGAAGAGTCCAACCTGTCGGTGGGCGGCCACGTGTTGTTTGCGCATTATCAACAAGGCATGACCGACTACCTGGCAATCGCCCTGCTGCACCACAGCGAAGGCGTGGCGGTCACCGACGAGCTGGACGTGACCCCGTCCCGTCACCTGGACCTGGGCCAGTTGCACCTGGCGGCGCGGATCAACGTGTCGGAATGGCAGAACAACAAACAATCCAAGCAGTACATTTCCTTCATCAAGGGCAAGAACGGCAAGAAAGTCTCGGAATATTTCCGTGACTTCATCGGCTGCCAGGAAGGCGTCGACGGCCCCGGTGAAACCCGCACGCTGCTCAAGGCGTTCAGTGACTTCGTCGAAAGCGAAGACTTGCCTGAAGAGGCTGCCCGGGAGAAAACCAAGACCTTGGTCGATTACGCCAGTAGTCAGGCCAAGCTCGGCGAGCCGATGGGTCTGGAAGAACTGTCCGAACTGATCGACGAAGAACGCCCGAAAGCCTTCTACGATCACATCCGCAACAAGGACTACGGCCTGTCGCCGGAGATCCCGGCGGATAAACGCACGCTCAACCAGTTCCGTCGCTTCACTGGCCGTGCCGAAGGGTTGTCCATCAGCTTTGAAGCGCACCTGCTGGGTTCCAAGATCGAGTACGACGAAGAAGCTGGCACGCTGATTATCAAAGGCCTGCCGACCTCGCTGACTGATCAGCTCAAGCGCCGCAACTGATGCTCGGTGGGGTACTGAAGAAGTTTCTGCTGATTCTGCTGGTGGTTGTGGCGTACCAGAACTGGGGCAAGATCGAGCGGGCATTCAACCCGTCGCAGGTGGTTTCGGAACAGATTCGCAGCAATGCCCAGGTTGTGTTGTATTCAACCGACTGGTGCGGTTACTGCAAACAGATCCGGCGCTTTCTCGATGAAAAAGGCGTGCCGTACCGTGAATTCGATATAGAAAAGGATACCGAGGCGCGCAGGGCCTATGAGGTACTGGGCGGTCGGGGGATTCCGATTCTGGATGTGAACGGCACGTTGATTCGGGGATTTGAGCCGGAAAGTATTCTCAAGGCGTTGTCCGCGACATAGGGTTGTTCGCTAACGGTGATGTTGGATCTGATGGCCTCATCGCGAGTAGGCTCGCTCCCACATTGATTCACGGCGGCCACGAATCCTGTGGCCACCACAATTCCACTGTGGGAGCGAGCCTGCTCGCGATAGCGGTGGACCAGTCACCCCTCCTGATGAAAGTCAGATCGCCTCGATACGAAACCCAAACCGCGGAAAGTGCACATGCACCACGCCGCCCCGCTCGTCTTCACGGCGCAGGATCAGTTCTTCGCGCCCGGCAAACAGCAACTCCCCGACCACCGGGTCGACGCCATAGTCGGTTGCGGCGATCGTCACCTGCTGCCCCACCGTGAACCCGTTCGGCTCTTCGAATGATTCTGCTGGCAAAGCTGCCGGCGTAGCGTTGCGAGCAACGTCCAGGGCCTCTTCGGAACTCATCTGGCTCGGCGCACCATGACCAAAACCCAACACCCGCGCCAACCATGCCGAGACCGCCGGGTAAGCGTCCACCAGCGGCGAGGTCACCGGGGTCCCCTTGAGGAACCACAGTGGGTGAGCCATGGCGAAGTCGGCAATCGATGGATCACCCAGCAAGAAATCCCCTTCCTCGCGCTGCAACTGTTGCTCAAGCCGGCCCATGATCGTTGGCCATTGATGCTTGGCCTGCTCGGCAGACAAGCGCGTGGTCGTGCCGCCGCTGAACAGCCCGGCACGATCGCTGATGAACGCCTTGATCGCTTCAGGCGCTAGCTTGGCGAAACGCACCGCCACCGATTCAGGCTGGAACACCAGGCTCACCGCATGTTGGAACACCACCGAATCGGCCCACGCGGCAAAGGACACCGCGATCATCTCCTGGCCTTCGGGGAACAGCGCAGGCGAGGCTTTTTCCTGCTCCAGTCGACGGGCTATCAGGGATGTGTCGCAATAAACATCCGCGCCCACCTGCAACACCGGAGTCTTGCGGTAGCCGCCCGTCAGCGCCGTCAGGTCGGGCTTGGGCATCATCGGCGGGATGCTCACCGAACGCCAGGACAGCCCCTTGAAACCCAACAACAGACGGGCTTTTTCCGCGAAGGGAGACGTCGGGTAATGATGAAGGATCAGCTCTGACATGAGATTCGCCAATGCAGGGAAGAAGTCCCTCAGCTTAGCGCGCCATGGACGGACAGCCTACCCACGTGATGATGACTTATCAGTGCGATTGATGAGGCAGCGATGCGCTCGCCACCAGGCATTCCTTGGCGCTTTTCTTGAGCTTTTTGATCAGCCGCTCCTGGCGCAGGGCTTCGCCCTTGTCGCGACAGGCTTCGGTATACACCAGCGCCACCGCCGGGCTGGAAAGAAAGAAGCGCGCACCTTTACCGCTTTGGTGCTTGGCGAAACGCCGCACCGGGTCATCGCTGATACCGCAGTACAGCGAGCCATTGGCGGCCCGCACCAAGTAGACGAACCAGGGTTTGCCCGGTTCGGCCGTGGCTTGCACGGTCAGGTCGGAAGATGGGTTGGCGGTCGTCACGAAATGTTCAACAGGCACGAAGGAAACAAGCCGCGATCTTATCAGCGACCGGCCTGGAACGCCCGCAGCCCCTTGAGCGCCTGAGCCCTGACGGCGTTGCGCACCAGCGGTGTCCAACCCAGCAACAGCCCTTTGGTTCCCAGCGCCTGACGGGACCAGCGCCACAGATCAAAACGGTCATGGTGCTCACAAATCTTGCCGTCGCGAAAAACGAAGCGTGCCTGAATATCATTGACCACGGTATTGCCGGTCGCGCTGAACAAGTAAGTGGCCACCCAATGAGCACCGCCGGTACGCTCATCGCTGTGCACGTTATCGAAGGTCAGGGAAAAGTCCTTGGCCCGGGTGGTGAGCATGCGCCACATGTCGCCGGCATCGCGCCCACGCAGTTCGCCGAACGCCGGGTCGCTGAACACCACGTCGTCGGTGTAGCAGGCGCTCATGGCATCGGCATCCAGGCGCTGAAAGGCCTGATAAAACCGGGTGATCAGGGCGTTGTGGGCATCACTCATGGACGGACTCCGAAAATCATTTCAGTAAACTCGCACGATAATCTGCCACGGCGGGGAACACTATCGTCATTCGCCATGAAAATGACATCAGCTAAGGTTTGTAACTTTTTCGCTGCTGACCCCGACGTACAACGCCCGACCTGCGCCGATGCCAGCGATGATTGCGCCCAGGCCAATCAGGCCGAAGATCCAGCCCAGGGCATCCCAGCCGCCGGTCACGTCGTGAACCACGCCCACGGCGAACGGTCCCAGCGACGCCAGCGTATAGCCAAAGCCCTGAGCCATGCTGGAGAGGTTCGCGGCCACATGAGCGTCCCGCGAGCGCAGCACGATCAGCGTGAGCGCCAGACTGAACGTCGCGCCTTGCCCCAGGCCCAGCAGGATCGCCCAGCCCCACAAGCCGCTGATCGGCGCGTAGAGGCAGCCGAACAACCCGCCGAGGGCCATGATCATGACGATCACGATGGCCAGGCGCTGATCCTTGCCACGGGTCGCCAGCCAGGGTGCCGCCAGGGAACTGATCAGTTGGACGATGACCGAGCCAGACAACACCAGCCCGGCCTGGGTCGGGGTCAGGCCACGGCCGATGAGGATCGAGGGCAGCCAACCAAACACGATGTAGGCCAGGGACGATTGCAGCCCCATGTACAACGTCACTTGCCAGGCCAGGGGATCGCGCAGCAACCCACGGACCCGATACGCCACCTGATGGGCACCGTGTCTGGGGCCCACTTGCGGCAGCCAGAATATCGCGGCCAGCAGCGCCGGGACCACCCAGAAACCCAGGCCCAGGGACCAGCTGTGGTCCAGGTGCTCGCTCAACGGCACCGTCGCCCCGGCCGCCATCGCCGCGCCCAGGCACAACGCCATGGTGTAGACGCCGGTCATGGTGCCGGCCTGTTTGGCAAAGTCGCGCTTGACGATGCCCGGCAACAGCACGCCGATCACCCCGATACTCGCACCGGCCAGGATGCTGCCGGCGAACAGGCCGACCTGGCCGAACGAGCTGCGCAAAATGATCCCACCGGCCAGCATCAACAAGATCCCCAGCACCACGCGCTCGGCACCGAAGCGCCGCGCCAGCACCGGCGCCAGCGGCGCGAACAGGCCCAGGCAAAGTATTGGCAACGTGGTCAGCAAACCGGCCTGGGCAGCCGACAGGCCCAGGCTTTTCGACACTTCGCTGAGCAGCGGGGCCAAGCTCGACAGCGCCGGACGCAGGTTCAGCGCCACCAGGATCAACCCGAGCAGCAACAACCAGGGCCGGCGCACCAGAAGATGGCTCAGCTGGGCCTGCTCGTCATCGGCTTCAGCGTCGATCAACAGTTCTTCAAGTTGTGCGGAGCGTTTGGGCGGCGTCGAGGCGGTACGGTCAAGCGGGTGAAGGGACATGGAAAGCTCTGGTTCAGGGTTCATTGATCAACTGTCGACAAAGGGCCTTGGCCCGTTGCGAGTCCTGTTGTTCGACGGCTTCGAGGATTTCGATGTGCAGGTCGAAAACAGGTTGATGACGGGAGACGATGTTGAGGCTCTGGCGTAATTACACGCCGATAACACTGGAAAAGTAGCGATAGCGTTCGCTGAGCGCGGGGTTGTCATCACGGGTTGAATTTTCTGACAGGTTAGTCAGCTTCGCGTAGGACGGCAACCGCCTACGGTCAAAGGGAGGCAAAAGAAACGAGATTTTCGATTAGTCAAAATTACCCTTTAAGGGTAATTTTACGAACAGGGCACACAGTTCTTATGGAAAAGAGCACACCCCATTACGACTTGGTGGCGATACAGGCGGATGTCAGACGGCTTAACGGGAACGCGCTCACCACCAGTGCCAGGAGAACAGCCTGGACTCTTGGCTTAAGCGTTTCGGACATGCAGGAGGTCATTGGCGAACTTCAGCGCAAGCAGTTCTACAAATCGATGACCACCTATGACGATCACCGACTCTGGCATGACGTCTATCACACCCATTCACACGGTTTGGAGATCTACATCAAGGTGACATACCGCCCAAGCGGCGGCCCACCGGTGATTTCCTTCAAGGAGAAAAAACCATGAAAAACCAGCAGTGTTTCAGCTGCGGCGCCCCGGAGGGCATGTTGCATTTCGAAGGTCGCGGCGAAACCTTGAGCATCAAAGGCATGGAGCGCCGGGTTGATAATTTGTCTGGCCGGGAATGCCAGATGTGCGGGGAGGTCGAGCTTGATCCCGGTTGCTCGGATCGCTATACAGACGCTGGTGATGAGCTGGTCATCGCCGCCAGGCGGCTGGTCGGCGAGGAAATGAAGCGCATCCGTCGCAAACTGCATTTATCACAAAAAGAAGCGGTGCTGTTTTTGTCAGGGGGTGGACACAACGCGTTTTCCCGCTATGAGCGCGGCGAGATATTGCCACCGAAGGCATTGATGCTGCTGATGCGCCTGCTTGACCGCTACCCGCATTTGCTTGCCGATGCACAGGTCCTGGCTGAAGACACGGACCTGAGGCAATTCAAGACGACGGTGCACAAAGAGCATGAAACCCTCACGGCTTCCTAAGCACTCGACGCACAAAAAATAAACCCGGAACACAGTCCGGGTTTATTTCACTGCCTAACGCCGGATCAATGCAGGATCTGGCTCAGGAACAGTTTGGTGCGGTCGTTCTGCGGGTTGTCGAAGAAGTCGTTCGGCGCAGCCTGTTCGACGATTTCACCCTTGTCCATGAAGATCACGCGGTTGGCCACGGTGCGGGCGAAGCCCATCTCGTGGGTCACGCACAGCATGGTCATGCCGTCTTCGGCCAGGCCGATCATGGTGTCCAGTACTTCTTTCACCATTTCTGGGTCGAGGGCCGAGGTCGGCTCGTCGAACAGCATGATTTTCGGCTTCATGCACAGGGCGCGGGCGATGGCCACACGCTGCTGCTGACCGCCGGAGAGCTGGCCCGGATACTTGTGCGCCTGCTCTGGAATGCGAACGCGCTCCAGGTAATGCATGGCGATTTCTTCGGCCTTGCGCTTGGGCAACTTGCGTACCCACATCGGCGCCAGGGTGCAGTTCTGCAGGATGGTCAGGTGCGGAAACAGGTTGAAGTGCTGGAACACCATGCCGACTTCACGGCGGATCGCTTCGATCTGCTTGAGGTCGTTGGTCAGTTCCACACCATCGACCACAATGCGGCCCTGCTGGTGTTCTTCCAGGCGGTTGAGGCAGCGGATAGTGGTGGACTTGCCGGAACCCGACGGGCCACACAGCACGATACGCTCGCCCTGCTTGACGTTCAGGTTGATGTCTTTCAACACGTGGAACTGGCCGTACCACTTGTTCACGCCCTGCATCTGAATAATGCCTTCAGGGCTCACAGGCTGTTTGATCGCTTCACTCATGAGTCAACTCCTAACGCTTGTGGCCAGTGTCCAGCTTGCGTTCCAAATGCATGGAATAGCGGGACATACCAAAACAGAAAATCCAGAACACCAGGGCGGCGAATACATAGCCTTCGGTGGCCATGCCCAGCCATTTCGGGTCGGCGGCAGCTTGTTTCACGCTGTTGAGCAAGTCGAACAGGCCGATGATGATCACCAGGCTTGTGTCCTTGAACAACGCAATGAAGGTGTTGACGATGCCCGGGATCACCAGCTTCAGAGCTTGCGGCAAAATGACCAGGCCCATGCTGCGCCAGTAGCCCAGACCCATCGCCGCAGCCGCTTCGTACTGGCCCTTGGGAATGGCTTGCAGACCGCCGCGCACCACTTCGGCCACATAGGCCGACTGGAACAGGATCACCCCGATCAGCGCCCGCAGCAGCTTGTCGAAGTTCATGCCTTCGGGCAAGAACAGCGGCAGCATCACCGATGACATGAACAGCACCGTGATCAACGGCACACCGCGCCAGAACTCGATGAAGGTCACGCAGACCACGCGGATCGCCGGCATGTTCGAGCGGCGGCCCAGGGCCAGGACGATGCCCAGCGGCAGTGCGCCGACGATACCGACGGTGGCAATCACCAGGGTCAGCATCAGGCCGCCCCATTGGCTGGTCGCCACGGCGTCCAGGCCGAACACACCACCATGCAGCAGGCACCAGGCAATGATCGGATACAGCACCAGGAAGCTCAGGCCGTAGATCGCCTTGCGTGGGAAGCGCGAGATAAACAGCGGCGCCACACCGATCACTGCCAGCCATACCGTCAGGTCTACGCGCCAGCGCAGGTCCACCGGGTAGTAGCCGTACATGAACTGACCAAAACGCTGCTGGATGAACACCCAGCAGGCGCCTGACTGGGTGCAGTCGGCGCGGGTGGTGCCGACCCAGTTGGCGTCGAGAATCGCCCACTGCAGGAGCGGTGGGACTATCAGATAGATCATATAAAACGCGAACAGCGTCAACAGCGTGTTTAGCCAGCTGGAGAACATGTTGGCGCGCATCCACGCCACCACGCCGATGCTGCTCCCCGGCGGGGGCATGTCAGGTTTGAAAGTATGAGTCGTCATGCGCGTTTCCTCACCGCTCGATCAGCGCAATGCGCTTGTTGTACCAGTTCATCAGCAAGGAAATGCTGATACTGATCGCCAGGTACACGCTCATGGTGATAGCAATCACCTCAATGGCCTGGCCGGTCTGGTTCAACACCGTGCCGGCAAACAGCGAAACCATTTCCGGGTAACCGATACCGGCCGCCAGGGAGGAGTTTTTCGCCAGGTTCAGGTATTGGCTGGTCAACGGCGGAATGATCACGCGCAGGGCCTGCGGGATGATCACCTTGCGCAGGGTCGGACCGTTGCGCAGCCCCAGGGAACGGGCCGCTTCGGTCTGGCCGTGGCTCACCGACTTGATGCCCGAGCGCACGATCTCGGCGATAAACGCCGCGGTGTACACGGTCAAGGCCAGGGTCAAGGCCAGCAGTTCCGGGATCAGCACCCAGCCACCGACGAAGTTGAAGCCCTTGAGCTCCGGCATCTCCCAACGCAGCGGTGCACCAAACAGCAGCGCGCACAAGGCCGGGATCACCAGAAGCAGCGCCAGGCCCACCCAGAACTTATGAAACGGCACGCCAGTCGCTTCAAAACGCTTGTTGGCCCAGCGGGTCATCAGTGCGATGGCGGTGATGGCCAGCACGACGCTGATCACGAACGGCCAGAACCCGTCGGCCACCAGCGCGGCAGGCATATTCAGGCCCCGGCTGCTGACAAAGAAGGTGTCGCCAAAGTTGTGAGCGGCACGCGGCCCCGGCATGCTCAGGAACACCGCGAAGTACCAGAACAGGATTTGCAGCAGCGGCGGAATGTTACGGAAAACCTCCACATAAACGGTCGCCAGCTTGGCGATGATCCAGTTCGGCGACAACCGTGCCACGCCGACGATGAACCCCAGGATGGTCGCCAGGATCACGCCGATGACGGTCACCAGCAGCGTGTTAAGCAACCCGATGACAAAGACGCGGGCATAGCTGTCCGCTTCGGTGTAGTCGATCAGGTGTTGGGCGATGCCGAACCCGGCACTGCGCTCCAGGAAGCCGAAACCGGAGGTGATGCCCCGGTGCTCAAGGTTAGTCTGTGTGTTATCGAACAGAAACCAGCCCAGCGCGATAACCGCCACGACGGTGACGATCTGAAATACCCACGCACGCACTCGTGGATCGCTGAGGCTGAGCCTCTGCTTAGGTGCGCCGATTGAATTTTGCATGAAGTGCCCCGCAAAGAATGGAACAGAACATCACCCGGTGGTTGGCCCACCGGGTGATAGAACCATCAGCGCACTGGTGGTGCGTATTGAATGCCGCCAGCGTTCCACAGCGCGTTCAAGCCGCGATCGATTTCCAGTGGAGTGCCTTTGCCGAGGTTGCGCTCGAACACTTCACCGTAGTTGCCGACTTGCTTGACGATCTGCACGACCCAGTCTTTCGGCAGTTTCAGGTCCTTACCGTATTCACCGTCAGCGCCCAGCATACGAGCGACGTCCGGGTTCTTGGTGGACTTGGCTTCAGCTTCGACGTTTTTCGAAGTTACACCGGCTTCTTCAGCGTTGAGCATGGCGTAGCCAGTCCAGCGCACGATAGCCAGCCACTCGTCGTCGCCATTACGCACGACCGGGCCCAGTGGTTCCTTGGAAATGGTTTCCGGCAGAACCACGTAGTCCTTCGGCGAAGCCAGCTTGCTGCGCTGGGCGAACAGCTGGGACTTGTCGGAGGTCAGCACGTCGCAACGACCGGATTCCAGCGACTTGGCGCTTTCATCGGAGGTGTCGAAAGTGATCGGGGTGTACTTCAGGCCGTTGGCGCGGAAGTAGTCGGACACGTTCAGCTCGGTGGTGGTACCGGCCTGGATGCAGACGGTAGCACCGTCCAGTTCCTTGGCACTCTTGACGCCCAGCTTGTTGTTAGCCAGGAAGCCAATGCCGTCGTAGTAGGTGATGAAACCTGGAAACTTCAGGCCCATGCCCGCGTCACGGGAGCTGGTCATGGTGGAGTTGCGCGAGAGCAGATCGATTTCGCCCGATTGCAGCGCGGTGAAGCGCTCCTTGGCGTTCAACTGGCTGAATTTGACCTTGGTCGCATCGCCCAATACCGCAGCGGCCACGGCACGGCAGAAGTCAGCGTCGATGCCAACGATCTTGCCGGTCGAATCAGGCACCGAGAAACCCGGCAGGCCATCACTCACACCGCACTGCACAAAGCCTTTCTTTTGTACGGCATCCAGGGTTGCACCCGCCTGAGCGAACCCGCTGACGCCAAGCACTGCAGCTGCAGTCACGACCGCCAGGGTGGATTTCAGTAACTTCATTCAAACCTCCAGTTTTGCTCTTGTTGTGTCGGAGCTCGAGCCCTATCGCACCCTTTTGAGGCATTGCCGACCCTTGTTGGCTTTTTTTAGGGTCGACCGACGTTTTGGACCTTTGCTATGAGTCTATTAATGAGAACGTCCACAATCAGTGGTCAAACCCACCTCTCACCAATCGGCCGAACGGGCTGTAGCCCTTCACGTTCGCGAAGCCCCATATCGGCCATTGGCGAACATCCATCACCGGATTTCTGATATCCCATGCGGCGCGTAGTGTTGATAGTGTTACCGCGCAGCGTAAGAATCATCACTCAGGCTTCCTCATAGCAAAGCCCGTACCACACCGCTGCGCTTAGCCCTTGTAGAACACGTCAAGACAAAAACTTGCAGCTATGCGACATCTAATTAACTGAGACACCGGGCACGCACTGTAATCACGCACTGATTGAGCGCGCCCGCACAAATTTGGAGCACACCATGACCGACCCCTTGATTCTCGAGCCCAGCGGCACCGCCGATGCTTGTGTTATTTGGCTCCACGGCCTGGGCGCCGATCGTTATGATTTTTTGCCGGTAGCCGAAATGTTGCAGCAAAGCCTGCTCACCACACGTTTCGTTCTACCCCAGGCACCGACCCAGCCAGTAACGATCAACGGTGGCTACGCCATGCCCAGTTGGTACGACATCCGTGCCTTGAGCCCGGCGCGGGCCATCGATGAGCGACAACTGGAAGCGTCGGCGCAACGGGTCATCGACCTGATCGAAACCCAGCGAGCCAGTGGAATAGACGCTTCGCGGATTTTCCTGGCGGGCTTTTCCCAAGGCGGCGCGGTGGTCTATCACACGGCATTCGTGAAATGGCAGGGGCCGCTGGGGGGCGTGATTGCGCTGTCCACTTATGCACCGACTTTCAGTGATGAACTGCACTTGTCAGCCAGCCAGCAACGCATTCCGGTACTGGCGCTGCACGGGCAATACGACGAAGTGGTGCTCAACCCGATGGGGCGCACCGCAAAAGAGTATTTGAAGCAGCATGGTGTCACCGTGATATGGCAGGAATACCCAATGGGGCACGAAGTGTTACCCGAAGAGATCCATGACATCGGCACCTGGCTGACCGATCAGTTGCGCTAAGGGGCATATCGCCACCTCAGCCCCTTTGATGTTCACACTACGCCGCGCCCGTTTCTTGCATTACACTGGCCGGCGTACATTCCTTAACCAATCGATGAGATGACCGTGCTCAAAGCACTCAAAAAGATGTTCGGTAAAAGCGAGGCCGAGCAGCTCGCGCCTGGCTCCAGTGCGCCTGCCCACGGCCCGAGCCGTACCGATGCGCAGCAACCGCGCCGGGCTGCACCTGTTGTACAGGCCAAAAAAGAGCCGGTGACCCCACCCGCCGCCCAGCCTGTCGCTGCCCCAACGCTGGAAACACCACGCAACGAAGCCCCCAAGCCACGCCGCGAACGCGCGCCAAAGCCGCCAGTCGTCGCCTGGAAGCTCGAGGACTTCGTTGTAGAACCCCAGGAAGGCAAGACCCGCTTCCACGATTTCAAACTCGCCCCTGAACTGATGCACGCCATCCAGGACCTGGGCTTCCCGTATTGCACGCCGATCCAGGCGCAGGTGCTGGGTTTCACCCTCGCCGGCAAAGACGCCATCGGCCGCGCCCAGACCGGCACCGGCAAGACCGCCGCGTTCCTGATTTCCATCATCACCCAGTTGTTGCAGACCCCACCGCCCAAAGAGCGCTACATGGGCGAGCCGCGGGCGCTGATCATCGCACCGACCCGCGAGCTGGTGGTGCAGATCGCCAAGGACGCCGCCGACCTGACCAAGTACACCGGCCTGAACGTCATGACATTCGTCGGTGGTATGGACTTCGACAAGCAGCTCAAGCACCTCGAAGCCCGCCACTGCGACATTCTGGTGGCAACGCCGGGCCGTCTGCTGGACTTCAACCAGCGCGGCGACGTGCACCTGGACATGGTCGAAGTGATGGTCCTGGACGAAGCCGACCGCATGCTCGACATGGGTTTCATCCCACAAGTGCGTCAGATCATTCGCCAGACCCCGCCGAAAAACGAACGCCAGACCCTGCTGTTCTCCGCCACCTTCACCGAAGACGTGATGAACCTGGCCAAGCAATGGACCACTGACCCGTCCATCGTCGAGATCGAGGCGCTGAACGTCGCCAGCGAAAACGTCGAACAGCACATCTACGCCGTGGCCGGTGCCGACAAGTACAAGCTGCTCTACAACCTGATCAACGACAACGGTTGGGAGCGGGTGATGGTGTTTGCCAACCGCAAGGACGAAGTGCGACGCATCGAAGAGCGCCTGGTGCGCGATGGCGTCAACGCCGCGCAGTTGTCCGGCGATGTGCCGCAGCACAAGCGCATCAAGACGCTCGAAGGTTTTCGCGAAGGCAAGATCCGCGTGCTGGTGGCCACCGACGTGGCCGGTCGAGGCATCCACATCGACGGGATCAGCCATGTGATCAACTTCACGTTGCCGGAAGTGCCGGATGATTATGTGCACCGTATTGGGCGTACTGGTCGCGCTGGGGCCGAAGGCGTGTCCATCAGCTTCGCTGGGGAAGATGACTCGTATCAGCTGCCGTCCATCGAGGCGCTGTTGGGGAAAAAGATCAGTTGCGAAACCCCGCCGACCCATCTGCTGCGGCCGGTTGAGCGTAAACGCCCTTAACGGCGGAAGATGATCGTTCCCACGCTCCGCGTGGGAATGCAGCCAGGGACGCTCCGCGTCCATTAAGATACTGAACAGCGCAGCCGCAAAGGGCTGCGCTTTTTTTTCGTCCGGGATATTGCTCGAATAAACTAAAAGTCCATAATGGACAAATTAGTTTATAAAAAAGCGCTCCGGAGTCCCGATGTCCAGCACGCCTTATGTGATGACCCAAGCCCAGGCCCGAGCACTGCTTGGGCAAGTCGATGTGCCGCAAATCCTGCGCAAGCTGTTTCGCGACCTCGCCGCCGGGCAGGCGGTGCAACCGGACCAGCAACGGGTGGTGTTTCCCCAGGGCGCCGGGGACTTCATCAACTACCTGGGTGTGCTGGCTGAAGATCAGGTCTACGGGGTCAAGACCTCGCCCTATATCGTGCGTGAGCAAGGCCCGCTGGTGACCGCCTGGACCTTGCTGATGTCGATGCAGACCGGCCAGCCCCTGCTGCTGTGTGATGCCGCCGAGCTGACGACCGCCCGCACCGCCGCCACTACCGCCGTCGCTGTCGATGCCCTCGCCCCGCGCGAGGCCAGGCGCCTGGCGGTCATCGGCAGCGGCGCGGTGGCGCGGGCGCACGTGCAGTACGTCAAGGACTTGCGGGACTGGCAAAACATCAGTCTCTACTCGCCGAGCCTGAAGAACAAACCGGCGCAGACGCGTGCCTTATTCACCGGCCTGGACCCGCGCCTGCAGATCGCCGACAGCCTTGAAGCCGCGCTGCACGACGCCGACGTGGTGATGCTCTGCACTTCATCTGCCAAAGCGGTGCTCGACCCGCAGACCCTGAGCAAACCGGCACTGATCACCTCCATCAGCACCAATGCCCCCCGCGCCCACGAAGTACCGCCCCAGAGCCTCAACGACATGGACGTGTTCTGCGACTATCGTCAGACCACTCCGGGCTCGGCCGGTGAAATGCTGATTGCCGGTGAGCAGCACGGCTGGGAAGCTTCGCGCATCGTCGGCGACTTACCTGAGCTGCTCAGCGAACAGGTCCCACGCCCGAGCTACGAACGCCATGTGTTCTTCCGTTCCATCGGCCTGGGGCTCGAAGACGTGGCGCTGGCGAATGCGCTTTATCAACTTAAGAACTGACACGACCAGTTCCCTTGTGGGAGCGAGCAGGCTCGCTCCCACAGGGTTCTCGGAAACTCCCAGCACCGCGCTCCAGAGGAGAGCTTCATGACCTCAGCAGATTTCATCATCATCGGCGGCGGTATCGCCGGTGCTTCCACCGGTTACTGGCTGGCGCCCCACGGCCGGGTCATTGTGCTCGAACGCGAACCCCATCCGGCCTACCACTCCACCGGTCGTTCGGCGGCGCTGTACAGCGCCGCCTATGGCACCCCGCAGGTGCGGGCATTGACCCAGGCCAGTCGTGACTTTTTCGACGCCCCGCCAAGTGTTTTTTGCGAACACCCCCTGCTCACCCCGCGGGGCGAAATGACCGTGGATTTCACGGGTGATCCGACCGAGCTGAACAACCAATACCTCAGCGCCAAGGCCACGGTGCCGCAGATGCAATTGCTCAGCGCCGAAGAGGCGTGTGTGCGGCTGCCGATCCTGCGGCGGGACAAGGTTCACGGTGCGATCTACGACCCCACGGCCTGCGACATCGACACCGATGCGCTGCACCAGGGCTACCTGCGCGGTATTCGCCGCAACAGCGGCGAAGTGCACACCGACAGCGAAGTACTGGGTCTGAGCCGTGACGACCAAGGGCTGTGGCAAGTGAAGACTGCCAGCCAGACCTTCAGCGCGCCGGTGCTGATCAACGCGGCCGGTGCCTGGGCCGACCAGGTTGGGCAGATGGCCGGCGCCAAAAAGCTGGGCCTGCAACCCAAGCGGCGTGCAGCATTCATCTTCGCCGGGCCCGAGGGGGTAGACATTCATGACTGGCCGATGCTGGTGAGCCTCGACGAATCCTTCTACATGAAGCCCGACGCCGGCATGTTTCTCGGCTCCCCGGCCAACGCCGATCCGGTAGAACCTCACGACGTACAGCCTGAAGAACTGGACATCGCCACGGGTATCTACCAAATCGAAGAGGCCACCACCCTAAGCATCCGCCGCCCGACCCGCACCTGGGCGGGGCTGCGCAGCTTCGTGCACGACGGCGATCTGCTGTCCGGTTTCGACCCGCTGGTACCGGGGCTGTTCTGGGTCGCGGCCCAAGGCGGCTATGGCATCCAGACCTCACCGGCCATGGGCCAGGCCAGCGCCGCCCTGGTGCGCGGCGAACCGCTGCCCGAGGCCCTGGCCCGTTTCGGCCTGAGCAGTGCAATGCTGTCCCCGGCACGCCTGGGTTGAAGCGACTCAGGTGACGCATCGCCACGATTGCGGCACACTCCCCCGCGCCCCTGCTTCACGGGGCGCTGACGCTGCCTGGAGCCCTGTCATGAACGCCTCGCAACCCGATCCGGCGCTGGAAAATTTCCGCACCATCGCCGACGCCATCGCCACGCTGTTCTACCCCCACGCCGAAGTGGTGCTGCACGACCTGCGCACGCAGAAAGTCGATTACATCGCCAATAACCTGTCCAAGCGCGAGATTGGCGATGATTCGTCGCTGGAGGACATGCTCAGCGAAGACGTCAGTGAACGTAACATCGGGCCGTATGAAAAACTGAATTGGGACGGGCAGAAGATTCGCAGTCTCAGCAGCGTACTGCGAGACGCCAAGGGTCACCCGCTGGCGGTACTGTGCATCAACCTGAATATTTCGCTGTTTGAAAATGCCAAGGCCGCGCTGGACCTGTTCCTGTCGCCGAGCAAGTTGATCCCGCAGCCCGACTCACTGTTTCGCGATGACTGGCAGGAACGGATCAACACGTTTCTCCACGCCTGGATGCGCGAACGTCAGCTGAGCCTGAACCTGCTGACCCGTGACCACAAACGCGAACTGGTGCTGGCGCTGCACGCCGAAGGCGCCTTCAAGGGTAAAAGCGCCTCCAACTACGTGGCCAATGTGCTGAACATGGGGCGGGCGACGGTGTACAAACATCTAAAGGAATTGAAGGGCTGAGTTTTTTGTTGCCTGGTCTGGCCTCATCGCGAGCAGGCTCGCTCCCCACATTTGGATCTCCATCCGACACAAATCCTGTGTCCGACGCAAATCTTTTGTGGGAGCGAGCCTGCTCGCGATAGCAATAGATCAGTCACCATAGATATCCGACTTGAAATACTTGGCCTGGATCTTCTGATACTCGCCATTGGCCCGAATCCCGTCGATGGCCTTGTTCAAATCCGCCACCAGTTGGGTATTGCCCTTGCGCACCGCGATACCGGCGCCCTCACCCACGTATTTCGGGTCCTTGAGCTCCGGCCCGACAAACGCGTACCCCTTGCCACGGGGCATCGACAGGAAGTCTTCCAGCGGGATGGTGTCGGCGAAAATCGCGTCCAGGCGACCCGACGCCAGGTCCATGTAGATTTCTTCGTTGTTGCTGTAGCGCTTGACCGTCACGCCCTTGGGTTCGAGGACATCAGTGGCATAGCGGTCGGTGGTGGTGGCCCGTTGCACACCCACGGTCTTGCCCTTGAGGCTGGCGTACTGGTCGTCGACCACTGCGCCTTCCTTCATGACCAGCCGCGATGAGGTGAAGTAGTACTTGTGGGTGAAATCCACCGATTTCTTGCGCTCTTCAGTGATGGTCATGGATGACAGCGCCATGTCGATTTTCTTCACCTTCAGCGACGGAATCAGCCCGTCGAATTCACCCTCGATCCACTCGCACTTGACCTTCATCTGCGCGCACAGCGCATTGCCGATGTCGTAGTCGAACCCCTCGATTTTCCCCTCGGAGGTCTTCGAAGCAAACGGCGGATAAGCGGCTTCAATGCCGATGCGCAAGGTTTTCTCAGCGGCGAACAGGCTGCTGGAGGCCAGCAGACTCAAGGCCAGGCCGGTGATGAGGGGGAGTTTCTTCATGAGCGTTCTCTCGCGGATTGTTGTTGGTTTGGCAGAGAAAAGTGGGCGCAACCGATTTATGTACTTATAAATCCATACTGGACTTTAATGTACAAATCGTCAATCAGTCAGGCAGGGGATTTTGACGGGAGGCTGATGGCCTCATCGCGAGCAGGCTCGCTCCCACATTAGGGGGCCTGCGTCGAACACAAATACTGTGTACAACCCAGATCCCTTGTGGGAGCGAGCCTGCTCGCGATGGCGGACTAACGACGAATGAAAATCCGGAGGGTATTTACTGCTTCCAGCGATCCGCCGCCGCATGATCACTGTCGCGCCCTTCCACCCAACGCGGACCGTCGACGGTGTTTTCCTTTTTCCAGAACGGAGCGCGGGTCTTGAGGTAGTCCATGACAAAGGCGCAGGCGTCGAACGCCGCCTGGCGATGAGCACTGGCAGCCGCCACGAAGACGATCGGCTCGCCCGGTTCCAGGGCGCCAATGCGGTGCAGCACTTGCAGCTTGAGCAACGGCCAGCGTTGCTCGGCCTCGACGGCGATCTTGCCCAGGGCTTTTTCGGTCATGCCCGGATAGTGTTCCAGGAACATCCCCGACACATCGAGGCCGTCGTTGAAATCACGCACGTAGCCGACAAAACTCACCACTGCGCCCACGCCGACATTGGCTGCGTGCATCGCGTTGACTTCAGCCCCTGGGTCGAACGGATCGGCCTGCACACAAATGGCCATGGCTCAGCCTCCGGTTACGGTGGGAAAGAACGCGACTTCGTCACCGTCCGCCAGTGGCTCATCGAGCTGGCACAGGTCTTCATTACGGGCGCACATCAGGTTCTGTTCATTCAATACGTCGAACCCCTCGCGAGCAGCCAACAGCGCCCGAACGTCGTCCACCGTGGAGAAATCCCCCGCGACCTTCTCCGAATCCACGCCCACAGCTTCGCGATAACGAGCGAAGAATTTCACGGTGATGTTCATGACGCATCCGCCTGGAAGTGGCCGCTCTTGCCGCCGAGCTTCTCCAGCACCCGCACGCCTTCGATGGTCATGCCCCGATCCACGGCCTTGCACATGTCGTAGATGGTCAGCGCGGCGACGCTGGCGGCAGTGAGTGCTTCCATCTCCACCCCGGTCTGCCCCGACAGTTTGCAACGGGCAACGATGCGCACCCGGTCCTCGCCTTCAGCATTGAGCTCGACCTTGACGCTGGTGAGCATCAGCGGATGGCAGAGCGGAATCAGATCGCTGGTTTTTTTCGCCGCTTGAATACCGGCAATGCGCGCAACGGCGAACACATCGCCCTTGGGGTGGCCGCCGCTGACGATCATCTGCAGCGTATCGGGCAGCATGCGCACAAAGGCTTCGGCCGTGGCTTCACGGAACGTCACGGCCTTGTCGGTCACGTCGACCATGTTGGCGCGACCTTGGGAATCGAGATGGGTCAGCACAGGGATACTCCTGATCGGGAGCATCGATTGTAAACCTGTGGGTCAAATTGCGGCACACCTGATTGTCGCACCCGGGATGGCCGGCAATTTCCCAGTCACTGCAAATCCCACAGGGTTTTCGTACATCCATAAAAAAACCGGGCGGCTTGAGAGCCGCCCGGTTTGGGTGAAGTTACA
The DNA here is from genome assembly GCF_059695895.1 of Pseudomonas sp. LBUM1664. Taxonomy (NCBI): domain Bacteria; kingdom Pseudomonadati; phylum Pseudomonadota; class Gammaproteobacteria; order Pseudomonadales; family Pseudomonadaceae; genus Pseudomonas; species Pseudomonas sp. LBUM1664. The sequence goes on from NZ_CP166791.1 coordinate 5,138,268, forward strand.
GGTGCGACTCGGCGTATTCGGCCAGGATCGAGCGCGGTACGCCCTGCAGGGTGATGTGGACCCCGTTGGGGAAATCCTTGAAGCGTTCAGTCAGGTAGGTCAGCCCGGAGCTGGTCGCGGACAGGTAAGGGGTGTCGATCTGCGCCAGGTTACCCAGGCACACCACTTTGGAACCGGCGCCGGCACGGGTGATGATGGTTTTCATCTGGTGCGGGGTGAGGTTCTGGCATTCGTCGATCAGAATCAGGCTCTGCTGGAAGCTGCGGCCTCGAATGTAGTTGAGGGATTTGAACTGCAACGGCACTTTGCTGAGGATGTAATCGACGCTGCCATGGGTGCTTTCGTCATCCATGTGCAAGGCTTCGAGGTTGTCGGTAATGGCCCCCAGCCAAGGCTCCATTTTTTCCGCTTCGGTGCCGGGCAGGAAGCCTATTTCCTGGTCCAGGCCCTGCACGCTGCGGGTGGCAATGATGCGCCGATAGCGCTTGCTGACCATGGTCTGCTCGATGGCGGCGGCCAGGGCCAGGATCGTCTTGCCGGAACCGGCGGCGCCAGACAGGTTGACCAGGTGGATATCCGGGTCGAGCAAGGCGAACAGGGCCAGGCTCTGGTAAATGTCACGAGGTTTGAGGCCCCAGGCCTCCTGATGCAGCAGCGGCTCCTGGTGGAGGTCGAGAATCAGTAGCTTGTCGACCTGGATTTCCTTGATCCAACCGACGAAGCCTTGTTCGTCGATGATGAACTCATTGATGTGCACCGCCGGCAAGTTGTCGATCAGTTGCACCTGGTGCCAGGTGCGGCCGTGGTCCTGGCGGGTCTCGACCTTGCTCACACGGTCCCAGAAGGAGCCGGTCATGTTGTGATAGCCATTGGGCAGCAGCGATACGTCGTCGACCAGCTGGTCGGTGCTGTAGTCCTCCGCCGCGATACCACAGGCGCGGGCCTTGAGGCGCATGTTGATGTCTTTGGTCACCAGCACCACGGCTTGATCCTTGTTGCGCGCGTGCAGGTCGATCAACTGGTTGATGATGATGTTGTCGTTCAGGTGTTCAGGCAGCACCAGGTTGGGTTCGGTGCGTTTGCTCATCAGGATCGAGAGCAGGCCCTTGGGGCCGCTTTTGCCACGCTGGATCGGCACCCCGAGTTCAACGTCTTCAGGGGAGGCGTCCGCCAGGGTCTTGTCGATCAGGCGGATCGCCTGCCGGCATTCAGCGGCAACGCTATGGTGTCCGCCCTTGAGTTTGTCCAGTTCCTCAAGCACGGTCATCGGGATGGCGACGTGGTGTTCTTCGAAGTTCAGCAGGGCGTTTGGATCGTGGATCAATACGTTGGTATCGAGTACATAAAGGATAGGCTGGTGGGAGGAATAGCTACGTCCGTGGTCATCCATACTCGGTCACCTTTGTGGGGGCCATTCGACGCAATACCTTGACAGTGCTGCGCCTCGAAGTAGCCACCGAATTCACCCGCGACGATTCAGGTGAACTGCACACAAACTGGGTCTTGGAAGACGCCACCTGTGTTGCAGGTTTCGGCGGTCTGTCTTCTTGATACTCCAAAAACCATGACAGGAAAAAGCACTTTGACGCTTTTTTGAAGTTTATTTTTCAGAGTGACGAATAACGCTTGGCGTACCGCCGTCGCGCCGTTAAAGTCGGAAGTCCGGTCGCCATGAATGTGCGCCGAATTCCCCTCCTCCCCCAGTGTTTCCGGGCCTTTTGCGGTATCAGCGAAACGCGTCCTGACAATCTTCCCAACCGATCCCGCTTTGCGCCGTTTGCGTAATGAGCCAGGGCATCGCCGTTTTCACCGCATCCTGCTTGGCATTGAAGTTGATCACCCCGTGGCGCCACAGCAGCATCAGGGTTAGCGCACGCTGGGCGCTTTGCTCGGGCTTGAGTCGGTTGCTGCTGTCCTGAGGGTCGATATCCCACAGCGCCACTTGCAGCCCCTGGGTCCTGAAAAAAGCTTCGGCATCGCCACGACGCTGGCCTTGGGGCGGTCGGAACAGCGGGACGTAATTCTCGGGCAACTTGCCCTTGACCAACTCGACACTGCGTCGGACCGAATCCTGCCAATCCTGCCAATAACTGTGGGAGCGGAACTCCCAGCCCTGTACACCCACGCATTGTCGCGAATATAAAACCTGGAGGCTGTTGACGGAGCGGTCCGCGAGACGCGCCTGGATGTCCTTGCCCAGCACAAAGAACGTGCCGCTCATGTTCGACTTGCGCAGGTACTCGGCCAGCCACGGGGTATTGTCCGGCGCAACGTTGGCACCGCTGTCGAAGGTCAGCAGAAACAGCCGGTCGTTCATGTCATCGCCGTTGCGCTCGTAATCGCCGAAACGTTCGATTTCACTACTGGCCTGGGGGAACAGCGCGGCTTTGCGCAGCAATTCGTCCCGGTATTGGGTATGGAAGATCCGGCTCGGCTCGGCCCATCTGATGTAATAGGAATTTTCATCGAGCTGGAATCGGCGAGCCTCTTCGCGCAGGGTCGCCATGTCCTCGACCAGGTAACAGAAGGAAGCATCCTGATCGCAGCTCTGCTGGGCGAAGTTGTAGTTGCTCAGCAACCGCTGCCACAGCCGTGCGCGAAGGGTGTTGATCGCCGCCATATTGATCGTGCGCAGGCCCAGGTACTGCTTGAGCGCGATTTCGTCCATGGCATCGGTGTCCAGCAGGACCCGGGCGAACATCAGGATCTCGGCCCGCGAGGCCACGTCGAACAGGGTCGGGCTGGTGAGTTGTTCCGGCCAGGTGCTGCGGTCCAGAGTGGCGACGTCGTTGGGAGCGGCAATGGCGCCGAGGCTCAGGAACCAGGCCGATAATAAAAGGACGATGCGCAAAAGGGATGTCTCCATAACGAAACCCGCGCGGCATCATAGCTGAGCTACGGACCTTTTGTGACAAGGGAGCTTCTGTGGCAGTCCCCACCCGCCACCGATCACCTATTGCCTCGATAGCTGGAGTACACCCGGACAACCCCCTAGAATCGACGCACCTTTGAAGGAGACGAATTGCATGCTGATGGTGATTTCCCCCGCCAAGACCCTCGATTACGAGACACCGCCGATCATCGAGCGTTTTACCCAGCCGCAATACCTGGACCATTCCCAGGAGCTGGTCGAGCAATTGCGTGAACTTTCGCCGGCACAGATCAGTGAACTGATGCACGTCTCCGACAAGATCGGCGGCCTCAATGCCGCTCGGTTCGGCAATTGGACCCCGGCATTCACTCCGGTCAATGCCAAACAGGCACTGCTGGCCTTCAAGGGCGATGTCTACACCGGCCTGGACGCGCAAAGCTTTGGCGAAGCCGATTTCGATTACGCGCAACAACACCTGCGCATGCTCTCGGGCCTCTATGGCCTGTTGCGCCCACTGGATCTGATGCAACCCTATCGCCTGGAAATGGGCACGAAACTGGCCAATGCCCGGGGCAAGGACCTTTACGCGTTCTGGGGAACCCGCATCAGCGAATGGCTGAACGAAGCCCTGGCCGAGCAAGGCGATAACGTGCTGCTGAACCTGGCCTCCAACGAATACTTCTCGGCAGTCAAGCGCAGCGCACTGAACGCGCGTGTCATTGACACCGAATTCAAGGACCTGAAAAACGGCCAGCATAAAATCATCAGCTTCTACGCTAAAAAGGCCCGAGGGCTGATGAGCCGGTTTGTCATTCAAGAGCGCATTAACGATCCTGCGGCACTCAAACAGTTCGACGCACAGGGTTACCGCTTCAACGCACAACAGTCGAGCCCGGACAAACTGGTTTTCCTGCGTGACCACGCCCCTGAATAAAGCACAACTTTAATATAGCCCCCTGATCGGGGGCCTCTATAAAACTAGAATCTGTCATCCAACTTTCCGCCCCACTTCGCCAGTTCTATGGCGCCAATAAATTATCCCGCCCTTCGGCTAACTTTTCTTTCACTCGACATGCGTGAGTTTTTTGCGTAGTGGCACCAAAAATTTTTATTGGTAGTGGCATATAAATATCTACCCGCTTTAACTCCCCGTTATTAAAGGCCGAAACCGCAAGTGCCATCATCGTGAGACCAGTGCCATCTTTCATAATATTTCGAAAAATTTCGAAAATGACGATGAGCGGATCGGAACTATGTCCAAATGCACGGCTCATACCACCCGTAACGATTCTCGCCGAGCGTGTAAGAGATGACTTACATTGGACGTCGATCACAGTAACCAAGTTGTCACGACAACTTAGCGAAACGGTCGCCTCACTTGACTCACCCTTAATGGACGGGAGATAAAGAACCATTAGTATCCCCTACAAGGCCAAGGCTGCGCCCCTATTACGTGCTCACCCGAGCACACAAACTTCTGATTTTGTGGGCTTTTTGCCAGAAGTCGGAAGTGAAAGACCTTTGCACGAACGTTCCCGATAACGAGGACTGGCTGCATAACAGGGCAGGTCATAACAACTAGGCCGCTTTGCGCACAACTTGAGTGCAATTATTTAGACACTCGGAACTTAAGTATGCCTGCACACGGTATTGTGGCGCCTGCATGCCACACTTCCGAGTGCGCTATGACCGCTGAACACTATTAACTCCGGCCATTGATTGGCGTGAAAAACAGAGGTAAATGCGATGCGCATTAGCATATTTGGTTTGGGTTACGTCGGTGCAGTATGTGCCGGTTGCCTGTCTGCACGGGGCCATGACGTAGTTGGCGTGGATGTCGCCAAAGACAAAATCGACATGATCAACGCCGGTAAGTCACCGATCGTTGAACCTGGTCTTGGCGAGCTGTTGGCACAAGGCATTGAAACAGGCCGTCTGCGCGGCACCACCAACTTCGCCGAGGCCATTCGCGATACTGACCTGTCGATGATTTGCGTCGGTACTCCTAGCAAAAAGAACGGCGATCTGGAACTCAACTACATCGAAGCCGTGTGCCGCGAGATTGGTTTTGTCCTGCGCGACAAAACCACCCGCCACACCATCGTGGTTCGCAGCACCGTACTGCCAGGTACCGTGGCAAACGTGGTCATCCCGATCCTGGAAGACTGCTCCGGCAAAAAAGCCGGTGTCGATTTCGGCGTCGCGGTCAACCCTGAGTTCCTGCGTGAAAGCACCGCGATCAAAGACTACGACCAGCCTCCGATGACCGTTATCGGTGAGTTCGACAAAGCCTCTGGTGACGTCCTGCAATCGCTGTACGAAGAACTCGATGCGCCGATCATCCGCAAGGACATCGCCGTCGCCGAGATGATCAAGTACACCTGCAACGTCTGGCACGCCACCAAGGTGACCTTCGCCAACGAGATCGGCAACATCGCCAAAGCCGTCGGCGTCGATGGCCGTGAAGTGATGGATGTGGTCTGCCAGGACAAGACGCTGAACCTGTCCCAGTACTACATGCGCCCTGGCTTCGCCTTCGGCGGCTCGTGCCTGCCTAAGGATGTTCGCGCCCTGACCTACCGCGCCGGTTCCCTGGACGTGGCAGCGCCATTGCTCAACTCGCTGATGCGCAGCAACGAATCCCAGGTGCAGAACGCCTTTGACATCGTTTCCAGCCACGACAAGCGCAAAGTCGCCCTGCTGGGCTTGAGCTTCAAGGCCGGTACCGACGATCTGCGTGAAAGCCCACTGGTAGAACTGGCGGAAATGCTGATCGGCAAGGGCTACGACCTGAACATCTACGACAGCAACGTCGAATACGCCCGCGTCCATGGTGCGAACAAGGATTACATCGAGTCGAAGATCCCTCACGTCTCGTCCTTGCTCAACTCTGATTTCGACGCCGTGATCGACAACGCCGACATCATCATCCTCGGCAACCGCGACGAGAAGTTCCGCGCGCTGACCGAGAATGTACCCGAAGGCAAACAGGTCATCGACCTGGTTGGCTTCATGTCCAAGGCCACGAACCCAAGTGGCCGGACCGAAGGCATCTGCTGGTAAGTCTGTTTGCCGGCCGGGGCTTGGCCCCGGCCGGCCTTTCGCCTGCCTTAACCCATCGGGCCGCCCACAAGGCCCGCCCGAGATAGAGACGGATGCAGATTATGCACAGGCTAAAGCACGGCCTGCTTCAGGCCGCCGGTTGGCTGTTTTACTTGAGTTTATTGATGGGCATCGCCATGGCGCTGCCCACGTCTACGTTCGACTCCGAATCCAAGGACTTCATCTTCCTGATCGGCGCCGTAGGCATCTGGCGTTACTCCATGGGCGCGACGCATTTCGTGCGCGGCATGATCTTCCTGTACATCGTCTACCCGCACCTGCGCCGCAAGGTACGCAAGCTGGGCAAGGCTGCGGATCCGTCCCACGTGTTCCTGATGGTCACCAGCTTCCGGATCGACGCGCTGACCACCGCCCAGGTCTACAGCTCGGTGATTCGCGAAGCCATCGAATGCGAACTGCCCGCCACCTTGGTCTGCTCCATCGTGGAAATGTCCGACGAACTGCTGATCAAGAGTCTCTGGAGCCGCATGAACCCGCCAGAGCGGGTCAAGCTGGATTTCGTACGCATCCCTGGCACCGGCAAGCGTGACGGCCTGGCCTTCGGTTTCCGCGCGATTTCCCGTCACTTGCCGGACGAACGCGCCGTGGTCGCCGTGATCGATGGCGACACCGTGCTCGGCGAAGGCGTCGTGCGCAAGACCGTGCCGTGGTTCCAACTGTTCGGCAACGTCGGCGGCCTGACCACCAACGAGTTCTGCGAAGTGCGTGGCGGCTACATCATGAGCGAATGGCACAAACTGCGCTTCGCTCAGCGCCACATCAACATGTGCTCCATGGCCCTGTCCAAGCGCGTGCTGACCATGACCGGACGCATGTCGGTGTTTCGCGCCACGGTGGTCACCGACCCGGACTTCATCGCCGACGTGGAAAGCGACTCGCTGCAACACTGGCGCCTGGGTCGCTTCAAGTTTCTCACCGGTGACGACAAGTCGAGCTGGTTCAGCCTGATGCGCCTGGGCTACGACACTTTCTACGTGCCCGATGCAGCGATCAACACCGTCGAGCACCCGCCGGAAAAGAGCTTTATCAAGGCCAGTCGCAAGTTGATGTTCCGTTGGTACGGCAACAACCTGCGGCAAAACTCCCGGGCACTGGGCCTGGGTATGAAACGTCTGGGCCTGTTCACCTCGGTGGTGCTGTTTGACCAGCGCGTATCGATGTGGACCTCGCTGTTGGGCCTGACCGTAGCACTGATCGCCAGCTTCAAATACGGCACCGCGTTCATCCTGGTTTATCTGCTGTGGATTGGTATCACCCGGTTGATTCTGACCCTCTTGCTGTCGTGCTCCGGACACCGGATCGGCCCTGCCTACCCGGTGATTCTCTACTACAACCAGATCGTCGGCGCACTGGTGAAAATTTACGTGTTTTTCCGCCTCGACCAACAGTCCTGGACCCGCCAGGACACCAAACTGACCCGTGATCTCGCCAGCTTTCAACGTTGGTTCAACACTTGGTCGTCTCGGACCATGACCTTCTCCGCCGGCAGCATTTTTGTTGCCGTGCTGCTGTTGATGGTCTGACCGGACTCGCCTGAATTAACTAGGAAATCGCCCTTATGAACACCGCCGTGAATGTCAATGTAGTGCATGAATCCGAAGCCCAGCGCCAACACGCCCGAGTAAAAATCCCGGCCAAGTTGCGCTTCTTCGGCCCCGACCGTACGCCAATGGAAGTCAAGGTCCTGGACCTGTCCGCCGGTGGCCTGTGCTTCAATGCCGGTGAAATGCAGCTGAAGATCGGCGAATCCTACAAGGGTCGCCTGCAGTTCGTGATCGACAACCTTGGCCTGGCCATGGACGTTGAATTGCAGATCCGCTCCCACGACCGCCAGACCGGCCGTACCGGTTGCCAGTTCCAGAACCTGGAACCTCAGGATATCTCGACCCTGCGTCACATCATCACCTCGCACCTGGCCGGCGACATCGTCGGCGTCGGCGATGTGCTGGCGACCTTGCAGCGCGACAACTTCACCAAGGCGCGCAAGCAAAAGAATGACAACGGTGGCATGACCGCCCTGGGTCGCCTGCGGGCCGTGACCTTCAGCCTGGCGATCTTCATCGTCGGTCTGGCGGCGTTCGGCTTCATCTTCAAATCGGTGTACGGCATGTATTTCGTCAGCCACGCCCAGGCGGGTCTGGTGAACGTACAGGGCATGTCCATCACCATGCCGCGCGACGGCACCGTGCAAAGCCTGGTCAAGGCTGACGGCGTGGCCGCCAAAGGCGCCCCGCTGGCGACGTTCAGCACGAGCATGCTCGACGTTCTCAAGGGTCACCTGGACGACAACCAGCTGCAGCCGGCCAAGGTTGAGGAACTGTTCGGCAAGCAAATGACCGGCACCCTGACGTCTCCGTGCGACTGCATCGTGGCCCAGCAACTGGTATCCAACGGTCAGTACGCCAGCAAGGGCGACGTGATCTTCCAACTGGTTCCACGGGGCACCGAAGCCAACGTCGAGGCACGCTTCTCCTATCGCCAGTTCAGCGACGTGCGTCCAGGCACCCCGGTCAGCTTCCAGGTCGCCGGCGAAGACACCATCCGTACCGGCAAGGTCGTCAACAGCACCAGCCTGAAAAGCGAAGACCTGTCTTCCGATATCCGTGTGCTGATCAAGCCCGATGAACCGCTGGACAGCTCGCTGGCTGGCCGGCCGGTAGAAGTCAACAGCGACCGTGGTCCGAACCTGAACTGGCTGATCGACAAAGCCATGGCCGTCGGTCTTTAAGCGGAGGACATGCCCGTGACGACTCTACAAAACAACAAGACACCGCACACCCTGTGGGAGCGAGCCTGCTCCCAATGGGACCTGCGCGGTGTGTCTGATGCAACGAGCCGTCGTGAACCTGCTCGCGCTCACACAGGTGCATTCTGCGCCTTGGCGTTGGCTGTAAGCCTGGCCGGCTGCGCCGGCCTGCCCGACCAGCGCCTGGCCAACGAAGCCCTCAAGCGCGGCGACACAGCGCTGGCGCAGCAGAACTATCAGCAACTGGCAGACCTGGGCTACAGCGAAGCCCAGGTGGGCCTGGCCGATATTCAGGTGGACAGCCATGATCCCGAGCAGATGAAAAAAGCCGAGGCGACTTATCGCGCCGCGGTCGATGTCTCGCCACGGGCCCAGGCTCGCCTGGGTCGCTTGCTGGTGGCCAAGCCCGGTTCCACCGAAGCCGAAAAACACGAAGCCGAAGGCCTGTTGAAGAAAGCCTTCGCCAACGGTGAAGGCAACACCCTCATTCCGCTGGCGATGCTGTACCTGCAATATCCCCACAGCTTCCCGAACGTCAACCCTCAGCAGCAGATCAGCCAATGGCGCAGCGCCGGTTACCCGGAAGCGGGCCTGGCGCAGATCCTGCTCTATCGCACCCAGGGCACCTACGACCAGCACCTGGACGAAGTTGAGAAGGTCTGCAAGGCCGCGTTGGCCACCACTGACATCTGCTACGTCGAACTGGCCACGGTCTATCAGAAACGCGGCCAACCAGATCAGCAGGCCGAGTTGCTCAAGCAGATGCAGGCCGGTCAAAGCCGTGGCGTGGTATCCGCCCAGCGCGTCGACAGCGTCGCCCGGGTACTGGCCGATTCCAGCCTCGGCAAGACCGACGAAGGCACCGCTCAGTCATTGCTCGAAGGGATTGCCCCAGCCTACCCCGCTGCCTGGGTCAGCCTGGCGCAACTGCTCTACGACTTCCCCGAACTGGGTGACGTCGACAAAATGATGCAGTACCTGGAGAACGGCCGCGCCGCCGACCAGCCTCGTGCCGAGCTGCTGTTGGGCAAGCTCTATTACGAAGGCAAGTGGGTACCGGCCGATGCAAAGGCTGCCGAGGAGCATTTCCAGAAAGCCGTCGGCCGCGAAGTGGCCGCCGATTACTACCTCGGCCAGATCTATCGCCGCGGTTACCTGGGCCAGGTGTACTCGCAAAAAGCCTTGGACCACTTGCTCAAGGCCGCCCGCAACGGTCAGAACAGTGCCGATTTTGCCATTGCCCAGCTGTTCTCCCAGGGCAAGGGCACCAAGCCCGACCCGCTTAACGCTTATGTGTTCAGCCAGTTGGCCAAGGCGCAGAACACGCCGCAGGCCAATGAGCTTGCCCAGACCCTCGAAGCCCAACTGCCGCCGCAGCAGCTTGCACAAGCCCAGCGCCTGCTCAAACAGGAGCAGGCCATTCGCGGCGCCATGAGCCCCGATACGCTGGAACTGCAAGCCCTAAAAGAAGATGACGGCGAGGAACCTCTATGAAGCCTTTGAAGCTCAATCCTTTTGTGCAGGCCGGTATTGGCCTGTCGTTTGCTCTGCTGTGGTCGTGCCCGACCCTGGCGGCCCTGACCGATAGCCAGAACTTCGGCCTTGAAGTGAAGGCCACCGCCCAGTCCGAAGACGACAGCGACCTCGGCACCCAGGGCGGAGGCGATGTCAACGGTATCGGCCTGGATCTGCGTCCCTGGATCTATGGCGAACGCGGTGCCTGGAGCGCCTACGCCATGGCACAGGCCGTGACGTCTACCGACGTGATCGAGACCGACACGCTGCAACAGTCTGATGACGGTACTCAGCAAACCGACAGCGGTGATCGCCAAACCAAGAAAAACTACCTGGCGATGCGCGAATTCTGGATTGGCTACCGCGGCTTGACCCCTTACCCGGGTGAGCTGTTGAAGTTCGGTCGCCAGCGCCTGCGCAACGACGACGGCCAATGGCGCGACACCAACATCGAAGCCCTGAACTGGACCTTCGACACCACGTTGCTGCGGGCCAACCTCGGTACTGCCGAACGGTTCAGCGAATACCGCACCGACCTCAAGGAGTTGTCCCCCAAGGACAAGGATCGCCTGCACCTCTACGGCGACGTGAGTTACCAGTGGATGCCCGGTCAATGGGCCGGTATCCGTGCGCACCATACCCATGACAACGGCAGCCTCGATTACCCGACCCCGGGCGAAGCCACCGACACCCAGGACAAGACCGAGAACGGCGACTTGACCTGGCTGGGCCTGGAAGCCAACAGCGACGCCTACAACTGGCGCAACACCAACACCGTCAATTACTGGGCGAGCCTCACCGGCATGACGGGCGATCGTGACACCGTCAACGCGCTCAACGCCGACGGCACTCGCCCGGCGCAAGCCAAGCGCAACGAAGACTTGAATGGCTGGGCCACTGACCTGGGTATCCGCCTGCGTCTGGACCCGCAATGGCAAGTCGGTGCCGCCTATGCCCGCGCCAGCGAGGACTATGAGCAGAACGGCCTGCAAAGCAACCGCTCGAACTTCACCGGCACCCGTTCGCGCGTCCACCGTTTTGGCGAAGCCTTTCGCAGCGAAATGGCCAACACCCAGACCGCGACCCTGTTCGGTTCCTGGCAGTTGCGCGACGAATACGACGCCAGCCTGGTGTACCACAAGTTCTGGCGCGTGGACGGCAACAAACCCATTGGCGGCAGCGGCATCAATGCCGTGGAAAACAACTACGACGACGTGACCGGCGCGGTTCTGTCCTCTTCGTCCCTGCCGTTGAACGACGGCAACAAGGACCTGGGCCAGGAAGTCGACCTGGTGGTCACCAAGTACTTCAAACAAGGTCTGCTGCCCGCTGCGCTGAGCCAGTCCATTGATGAACCGTCGGCGCTGGTGCGCTTTCGTGGCGGTGTGTTCAAGCCAGGCGACGCCTACGGCAAAGAGGTCGATTCGTACATGCATCGCGCCTTTGTCGACGTGATCTGGCGCTTCTGATGCGAACGGCCATAGGAGTGCCCGATATGAACCGCTACCTCAGGAACAGCCAGGCGATGAAAGGTTCGATCAGCCTGTTGGTCGCAGCGATGCTGCTGGCTGGCACGCCGGCGTTCGCCAACGTTGAACCGGTGGTCAAGCCGGGCAACGTGGCCAAAGAACTGCAACAGGCCAAGACCTACACCGTTAGCAGCGCGCCGACCGGACCGCTGGAGCTGGCCAAGCCGACCCTGCCCGACATCTCCGGCTTCACTGCCCAGGCGGTCGCGGCAAAAATCGTGCGTACCAAGCCCGGCAAGATCAGCGTGCGCCGGATGATGCAGGAAGACGCCTTGAAGGACTTCATCGGCGGTGACAACAAGATGGCCGAGTGGGTGGTGCGTCAGCACGGCATCCCGCAGGCCATCTTCATCGACGATGGCTACATGAACCTCAAGGACCTGGTCAAAAAGGTGCCCAAGCAGTACCTCAACGAAACCTCGCCGGGTGTCTACCTGGCCAAGATTCCGATCGTGGTGGGCCGCAAAGGCATCCTGGAAATCGACAAACAGACTCAAGAACTGCGCCTGTCCCAGGAGGGCGGCGCGTTCCTGGTCAACGATGGCCAGATGTTCATCCGCGACACCAAGGTCACCGGCTGGCGCGAAAAGGATAACGGCCCCGCCACGTTCCGTTCGCCCAAGGAATTCCGTCCTTTCCTGCTGGCATGGGGCGGCACCGAGACTTACATCGTCAACAGCAAGATGGCCAGCTTTGGCTACTCCAACAGTAAGTCGTATGGGGTGAGTATTTCCCAGTACACGCCGAACATGGCCAAGGTCCTCAAGCGTTCGGAGCCGACCGGCTGGATTATCGGTTCCGAGTTCTCGGACATGTGGTACGGCTTCTACTGCTACGAGACCCGCGACTTTGTGCTCAAGGGCAACACCTACAAAGACAACATCGTCTACGGCATCGACCCCCACGACCGTTCCCATCGGCTGATCATCGCCGACAACACCGTCTACGGGACCAAGAAGAAGCACGGGATCATTATTTCCCGTGAGGTCAACGACAGCTTCATTTTCAACAACCGCAGCTACGACAACAAACTCTCGGGCCTGGTGATCGACCGTAACAGCGTGAACAACCTGATCGCCTACAACGAGATCTACAAGAACCACACCGACGGCATCACGCTTTATGAAAGTGCCGACAATCTGTTGTGGGACAACAAAGTGATCAGCAACCGGCGCCACGGCATCCGGATTCGTAACAGCGTGAATATCCGCCTCTACGAAAACGTATCCATGGCCAATGGCCTGACCGGTATCTACGGTCACATCAAGGACCTGTCCAACACCGACCGGGACATCAAGCTCGACCCGTTCGACGCCCAGGTCTCGCTGATCGTGGTCGGCGGCGAACTGGCTGCCAACGGCAGCGGCCCGCTGTCCATCGACTCGCCCCTGAGCGTTGAACTGTACCGCGTGTCCATGCTCGCGCCGACCAAATCCAGCGGTATCAGCTTCTCGGGAATCCTGGGCGAGCGCCAGGATGAAATTCTCGACCTGCTGGTACGCCAGCAGAAAGCCGTGCTGATCGACCCTGTCGAACGCCAGACCGAATTGCGGGAATGAGGATGACCTTTATGAAGCCACAGATGATCAAACTCCTGGGCCTGTCCGCCCTGGCTGCCGGCATCCTCGCCGCCACCAGCGGCGTGCGCGCCGAAGAAATCAAAGCACCGACCTTCACGGCCGAACCCTGCTGCAGCCTGTGCCCTGCCGCCTATGATGCGAAAAACTACACCACGCGTTATCAGCAAAACTTCACCACGCTGGTCCAGGCCCAGGGCGACTGGCTGTTCCGTACCCAGGAAGACCTGCGTACCGAATTCAATACCACCCCGGCCGGCTACCAGCGTATGCAGCAGTTGCACGACGCGTTCAAGCGCAAAGGCGTTGAGCTGGTGATTGTCTACCAGCCGACCCGAGGCCTGGTGAACCGCAACAAGCTCAACCCGCAGGAAAAGGCCGGCTTCGACTACGAAAAAGCCCTGGGCAATTACAAAACCATGCTCGGTCGCTTCGCCCAGATGGGCTATGTGGTGCCAGACCTGTCGCCGCTGACCAATGAAAACCTGCCCGAGACCCTGCCGGCCCACGATTTTTACTTCCGTGGCGACCAACACTGGACGCCATACGGCGCCCAGCGCACGGCGAAAATCGTCGCTGAGAAGGTCAAGCAGATCCCGGCTTTCGCCGACATTCCCAAGCGTGAGTTCGAGACCAAGAAGTCTGGCCGCATGGGCAAGACCGGCACCCTGCACAACATGGCCGGGCAGCTGTGCGGTACCAGCTACGCGATCCAGTACATGGACCAGTTCACCACCGAGCCTAAAGGCGAGGCCGGCGACAGTGACCTGTTCGGCGATTCCGGCAACCCACAGATCACCCTCGTGGGTACCAGCCACAGCGGCAAGAACTACAACTTCGCCGGCTTCCTGGAAGAAGCCATCGGCGCCGACATCCTCAACGTCGCCTTCCCCGGCGGGGGTCTGGAAGGCGCGATGATCCAGTACCTGGGCAGCGAAGAATTCCAGAAGAACCCACCGAAGATTCTGATCTGGGAATTCTCGCCGCTGTATCGCCTGGACCAGGAAACCATCTACCGCCAGATGATGGCGTTGCTGGACAACAACGCTTGCGAAGGCAAGCCGGCCCTGATGAGCAGCAAGGCTGCCCTCAAGCCTGGCAAGAACGAATTGATGGTCAATAGCAAGAATATGGACCTGCGTAACGGCAGTCACCAGATCGACATCCAATTCGCCGATACGTCGGTGAAAGTTTTGCAAGCCACCCTCTGGTACATGAATGGGCGCCACGAGGACATCAAGATTGAAAAACCGGATACCTCCGAAACCGACGGACGTTTCGCCTTCCAATTGCGCACCGATGAGGACTGGGCTTCCCAGAACCTGCTGGCTGTTGAAGTCCAGGGCCCCGAAGCCGGTGCAGAGCCACAGCAAATAGAAGCGAAAATCTGCAAACGCAACGCATCTCCGCAAGCCGCGCAAAGCACGGCTCAAATCGGACAATGAGGTCTCGTCTCATGACTAGAATCATGCGCACCCGAACGTTGAAAACACTGTTGGCTCCATCCCTGCTGAGCCTGGCGATGTTCGCCGGCGCCACGCAGGCCGCGGCCCCGCTGCGCCCGCCCCAGGGTTACTTTGCACCCATCGAAAAACTCAAGGTTGGCGGTCCTGCCGAAAGCTGCGACACCCCACCGACGCCCTACACCGGGTCGCTGCAGTTTCGCAGCAAGTACGAGGGTTCCGACAAGGCCCGTTCGACGCTGAACGTGCAATCGGAAAAAGCCTTCCGTGACAGCACCGCCGACATCACCAAGATCGAGCGTGGCGTCAGCAAGCAAGTGATGCAATTCATGCGCGACGGCCGTCCCGAGCAACTCGATTGCACCCTTAACTGGCTGACCGCCTGGGCCAAGGCCGATGCGCTGATGTCCAAGGACTTCAACCACACCGGCAAGTCCATGCGCAAATGGGCCTTGGGCAGCATGTCTTCGGCCTATGTGCGCCTGAAGTTCTCTGACTCCCAACCGCTGGCGAACCACCAGGAGCAGGCACAACTGATCGAAAGCTGGTTCAGCAAGATGGCCGATCAGGTGGTCAGCGACTGGGACAACCTCCCACTGGCCCAGACCAACAACCACTCCTACTGGGCAGCCTGGTCGGTGATGGCCACGTCGGTGGCGACCAACCGCCGCGACCTGTTCGATTGGGCCGTCAAGGAATACAAGGTCGGCGTCAATCAGGTCGACTCCGAGGGTTTCTTGCCCAACGAGCTCAAGCGCAAGCAACGGGCCCTGTCCTATCACAACTATGCCCTGCCGCCGCTGGCGATGATCGCCAGTTTCGCCCAGGTCAACGGCGTGGACCTGCGCCAGGAAAACAACGGCGCGCTCAAGCGACTGGGTGACCGGGTGCTGGCCGGGGTGAAAGACCCGGACATCTTCGAAGAGAAGAACGGCGACGAGCAGGACATGAAGGACCTGAAGATCGACTCGAAATTCGCTTGGCTTGAACCGTTCTGCAGCCTCTACACCTGCTCCGAAGATGTGCTGGAACGTAAACACGAAATGCAGCCCTTCAAGACTTTCCGCCTCGGCGGAGACTTGACCCGGGTGTATGACCCTTCGCGGGAGAAGGGTGAGAAAGGCGGCTGACCTGCCCTCCCTGCCTGGCAGGGAATGTGGTCTGTTTCGAATGCAATAAAACCCCCCGGCTTTCATGGGGGGGGTTTGGGGGGGCTCTGGCCCTTGACTGTTGATTCAACATGGAGAGATCGGGATGGTATTTTCATCCAATGTGTTCCTGTTTCTGTTCTTGCCGATCTTTCTCGGCTTGTACTACTTGAGCGGGCAACGCTATCGCAACCTGCTGCTGCTGGCCGCCAGCTATGTGTTCTATGCCTGGTGGCGGGTGGACTTCCTGTTGCTGTTCGCCGGCGTGACCCTGTGGAACTACTGGATCGGCCTGAAAGTCGGCGCCGCTGGCGTGCGCACAAAACCGGCCCAACGCTGGCTGTTGCTTGGCGTGGTGGTGGACCTGTGCATCCTGGGCTACTTCAAGTACGCCAACTTCGGCGTGGACAGCCTCAACGCGATCATGACCAGCTTCGGCCTGGAGCCGTTCATCCTGACCCATGTACTGTTGCCGATCGGGATCTCGTTCTACATCTTCGAGTCCATCAGCTACATCATCGACGTCTATCGCGGTGACACCCCGGCGACCCACAACCTGATCGACTTCGCAGCGTTCGTGGCCATCTTCCCGCACCTGATCGCCGGCCCCGTGTTGCGCTTTCGCGACCTGGCCGATCAGTTCAACAACCGCACCCACACGCTGGACAAGTTCTCTGAAGGCTGCACGCGTTTCATGCAGGGTTTCATCAAGAAAGTGTTCATCGCCGACACCCTGGCGGTGGTCGCCGACCATTGCTTCGCCCTGCAGAACCCCACCACGGGGGATGCCTGGCTCGGCGCCCTGGCTTACACCGCGCAGCTGTACTTCGATTTCTCCGGCTACAGCGACATGGCCATCGGCCTGGGCCTGATGATGGGTTTCCGCTTCATGGAAAACTTCAAGCAGCCTTACATCAGCCAGTCGATCACCGAGTTCTGGCGGCGCTGGCACATCAGCCTGTCCACCTGGCTGCGCGACTACCTCTACATCACCCTGGGCGGTAACCGCAAAGGCACGCTGATGACCTATCGCAACCTGTTCCTGACCATGCTGCTGGGTGGTCTGTGGCACGGCGCGAACATCACCTACGTGATCTGGGGTGCCTGGCACGGTATCTGGCTGGCCATCGAAAAGGCCGTGGGCATCAACACCACGCCACGCAGCATCAACCCGATCCGCTGGGCGCTGACCTTCCTGCTGGTGGTCATGGGCTGGGTGATTTTCCGCTCCGAGAACCTGCACGTGGCCGGTCGCATGTACGGCGCCATGTTCAGCTTCGGCGACTGGTCGCTGTCGGAACTGACCCGCGCCAACCTCACCGGCCTGCAGATCGCCACGCTGGTGGTGGCCTACATCACCCTCGCCTTCTTCGGCCTGCGGGACTTCTACACCAACCGTCCGCCGGTCAAGACCAAACCTGAGGTGAACACCGAGGCCAACGGCCCGGCCACCGCACAACCAGGGTTGATCAAAGCCGTGCCGGGCGACAACCCGTCGCAGATTCACGAACCGGGCTACACCGTGGGCGTCGAAGCCCAAGTGCAACCGGCCTACTGGACCGCGGACTGGTCCCGCTACGCGATGCGCGCCCTGGTGCTGCTGTTGTTCATCGCCTCGATTCTCAAACTCTCGGCGCAAAGCTTCTCGCCGTTCCTTTACTTCCAGTTCTGAGGGATCTGACTATGACCCGCTCATTACGCATCGTTTACATCGCACTGTTTCTGCTGATCCTGACAGCACTGGGCCTGTGGTCGATGCGCAGCTTCTTCGGTTTCAACACCAACCCTGATGCGACCGTGCTCAACGGTCGATGGGCCAAAGCCGTGGAGACTCACTACGACGACCAGTTCCCCATCAAACGCCTGGGCACCAACATCTGGGCGGCACTGGACTACAAGCTGTTCAACGAGGGCCGCAAAGGCGTGGTCCTGGGCCGCGATCAGTGGCTGTACAGCGACGAAGAGTTCAACCCGATCGTCAATGAAGAGCAGAACCTGCAAGGCAACTACGCGCTGGTCGAAGGCGTGCGCCAGAAGCTCAAGGAACAAGGCGTAACCCTGGTGATGGCGATCCTGCCAGCCAAGGCGCGCCTGTATCCGGAACACCTGGGTGAGACAAAGCCGTCCAGCATTCACGCCAACCTCTACCAGAATTTCCACGCTCGCGTGGAGGCAGACAAAATCCTGGCCCCCGACCTGCTAGGCCCACTGGAACAGGCCAAACAAAACGGCCAGCAAGTGTTCCTGCGCACCGACACCCACTGGACTCCGGAAGGCGCGCAAATCGCCGCCGAGAACCTGGCCAAGGCCATAGCAGAGCAGACCCCGCTCAACGGCGAGCCACAACGCTTCGTCACTGAGACTGGAGAAAAAATCACCCACAAGGGCGACCTGCGTCAGTTCCTGCCCCTGGACCCACTGTTCGAAAACCTGATGCCAGCCCAGGAGCCGCTGGTCACACGCAACACCCGCGAAGCCGACGACCAGCCGGCCAGCGACGACGCGCTGTTTGCCGACGCCCAGGTGCCCGTGGCCCTGATCGGCACCAGCTACAGCGCCAACCCCACCTGGAATTTCGTCGGTGCACTCAAGCAAGCCTTGCACAGCGATGTCGTGAACTACGCCGAAGACGGCCATGGCCCGATTCTGCCGATGCTCAGTTACCTCAAGAGCGACGCCTTCAAGAACAGCCCGCCACAGGTGCTGATCTGGGAGTTTCCTGAACGTTATTTGCCCGTGAACAACGAAATTGGCGACGCCGACCCGCAGTGGGTCGCCGAGCTCAAACAAGCTGGCGCCCACCAACAGAACGTAGCTGCTAACACTCAATCCGAGACGCCCGACCGGGCGCAAAACTGAAAGAGAGGTCCACCATGACTTTCACCACTACTCCTCGCCGTCTCGCCGCTCGCTCCTTCAAGGCCATTGCCCTCGTCGCCAGCATGAGCGCCCTTTCACTGTCTGCCTTCGCCGGTGACTCGGCCCTGTACGGCCCGGTTGCGCCAAAAGGTTCAAGCTTCGTGCGCATCTACAACGCCAGCAACGCCGAAGTCAGCGCCACCGTCGGCAGCACTAACCTCAGTGACGTAGCACCCCTGGCCAGCAGCGACTTCAGCTTCATGCCCGGCGGCGACTACAGCGCCAAGGTCGGCAGCCAGACCGTACCGGTGAAACTGGCCCCCGATCACTATTACACCCTGGTCAACAACGCCAGCGGCCAGCCTCAACTGATCGAGGAGCCGCCGTTCAAGAACAAGCAGAAGTCCTTGGTACGCGTGCAGAACCTCACCGACAAGGCACTGACCCTCAAGACCGCCGACGGCAAGACCGAAGTGGTTCCGAACGTGGCGGCCAAAAGCCGGGGCGAACGTGAAATCAACCCGGTGAAAGTGACCCTGGCGCTGTTCGACGGCGACAAGAAAGTCGGCGACCTCAAGCCAGTGGCCCTGGAGCGCGGCGAAGCGGCCGTGCTGTACGTCACAGGCAACGGCAACAGCCTGTCGCCAGTATGGGTGAAACGCCCAGTGTCGACCCGCTGATGAATTCGCCCAAAGGCTGAACGCCTATTTGTGTAGGAGCTGCCGCAGGCTGCGATCTTTTGATCTTGATCCTTCGCTTGAGATTCAAGTGTCAGGGGAAAGATCGCAGCCTCGCTGCACTCGTCAGCTCCTACAGGAAAGGTCAGTCATTCGGGCACGGAACAATAACAAGAGAGTGAAACGACAGAACGCAGTAGCTCTAAAACCATTTCGATTTGTAGGAGTAACAAAACATGATTCCGGTGATCTTGTCAGGTGGTAGCGGCTCACGTCTTTGGCCGCTTTCGCGTAAGCAATTCCCTAAACAGTTCCTGGCTCTGACCGGCGAACACACCTTGTTCCAGCAGACCCTCGAACGCTTGGTGTTCGAAGGCATGGACACACCGATCGTGGTCTGCAACAAAGACCACCGCTTCATCGTCAACGAGCAGTTGGCCAACCGCAAGCTGGAAGTCCAGCGCATCCTGATGGAACCGTTCGGGCGCAACACCGCACCGGCCGTGGCGCTGACAGCGATGATGCTGGTCAATGAAGGCCGCGACGAGTTGATGCTGGTACTGCCGGCCGACCACGTGATCGAAGACCAGAAAGCCCTGCAACGCGCCCTGGCCCTGGCCACCGTGGCCGCCGAGCGTGGCGAAATGGTGCTGTTCGGCGTACCGGCCACCAAACCGGAAACCGGCTACGGCTACATCAAGTCGACCAACGATGCGCTGCTGCCTGAAGGCGTGAGCCGCGTCTCGCACTTCGTTGAAAAACCAGACGTCAAGCGGGCCACCGAGTTCGTCGACGCCGGCGGTTATTTCTGGAACAGCGGCATGTTCCTGTTCCGCGCCAGCCGCTTCCTCGAAGAGCTGAAAAAGCACGATCCGGACATCTACGACACCTGCCTGCTGACCCTGGAGCGCAGTGAGCAGACGGCAGACACCATCACTTTCGACGAAGCCACCTTCGCCTGCTGCCCGGACAACTCCATCGACTACGCCGTGATGGAAAAAACCCAGCGCGCTTGCGTGGTACCGCTGTCGGCCGGCTGGAGCGATGTCGGCTGCTGGGCGTCGCTGTGGGAAGTCAATGAAAAAGACACCAACGGCAACGTCACCAAGGGCGACGTGGTGATCCAGGACAGCCGCAACTGCATGATCCACGGCAACGGCAAATTGGTGTCGGTGATCGGCCTGGAAAACATCGTGGTAGTCGAAACCAAGGACGCCATGATGATCGCCCACAAGGACAAGGTCCAAGGCGTGAAACAGATGGTCAACACCCTCAACGCACAGGGCCGTACCGAGACCCAGAACCACTGCGAAGTCTATCGTCCGTGGGGCTCCTATGACTCGGTGGACATGGGCGGCCGCTTCCAAGTCAAGCACATCTCGGTCAAGCCAGGCGCGTGCCTGTCGCTGCAGATGCACCACCACCGCGCCGAGCACTGGATCGTGGTCAGCGGCACCGCCGAAGTGACCTGCGACGAGAACGTGTTCCTGCTCTGCGAAAACCAGTCGACCTACATCCCGATCGCGTCGGTTCACCGTCTGCGCAACCCGGGCAAGATCCCGCTGGAAATCATCGAAGTGCAGTCCGGTAGCTACCTGGGCGAAGACGACATCGAGCGCTTCGAAGACATCTACGGTCGCTCCACCCCGGTCGAGCGCGGCGTGTCGGTGAAGACCATCGCGCAGTAACGATCAGCAGAACAAGAAGCCCCCGTCCAGCCCACTGCGTCCCCTATCCGCAGTGGGTTGGGTGGGGGCTTTTTTTATACGATCATGCGGCCATTCTTCCAGGCGCCGATACTGTTGTTTTTTTATGCCAGGTTTTGACTTTTATCGAGCCTGGAATCTTGATCTCCAGAGTCTCGCCAAATGCCTTATCGATAGTATTGAGCAGCGTGCGCGAATCCATTCTTCCTACTTGCATGGGACTGATTTCCGAGCCACGCAATAGCAGTGTTTTCAAATCTTTCAAATGACCTTTCACCATCCGGACGCCCCCCAGATTCGAAGAGTGTGTGGGATGGAGTACATCGGGGGACGCAAAAAACTCCACCTTATCAAAGCCCGCTCCCAGCGCAGCCTCCAGCGCCCTGTCGTCCTCAAGGTCGTACTCGGCGTAATGGGTCATTGACCCAAGAAATTTGCGTTCATTCACCTCACCATCCACTGCCAGAAGAAAGAAGGTAAAAGCGATGTTACCTGCTTTGGTCCAGTCCTTTTCGTTGGTATTTCCGCCTTTGCCCCCCAACGCCTTCAATCCTTTATGAACGAGCGAAAAATTTGAGGCAATTTCCATAAACGGTGGAGCCCCACCTGTGCTTCCCTCTGAGTAGTGTCTCAATGTAAAGCGCTTGGTTTCGACCTTCGCGAGCATCGAGTCTGTTGCTTTATCTGTTTTGAATTTCAGCTTGTTGCCGGTGATATCGCCCATCATCTGGAAGGGCAACTGCCTGTCCGTTTCGCTGAAGCCCTGTTTGTACCTTTCATAAATATCGCTCGCAGTGGTTCCCGTCGAGGTAAGTGAAGTTTTTGAATTAGGCGCTTCGCCCTGCTCGTCAAAAAACGTCAACGGATTGTTACGTACCATTCGATAGAGATTGAGCCCATCCACATCACCAGCCGGATCCGGGTTAACCCAGCGCTGCAGCCACGGTGCGTAATACCTGAAGCCGTAGTAATAAAGCCCCGTCGCATCCCGTTCCTTGCCCGAGTAACGGACCGTCTTGTAACTGACTTCGGTCTCCTCCAGATAAGCGGTCTCGCCGAAGGGGTAAAAATTCTCCCGGCTGATGATTCGCCCGTCCTGGGCAAGCTCCAGATTGATCGAGCCCAAGTGGTCGGTAAAACTGTATCGATAGAGGTCGTTTTCCCCTGAAGGCGGTGTGCTTTCCCAATGCAATACCCGAACACTGTTGAGTGCGCCCTGGGCGGTGATGACCTGTAGCGACTCCCTTGTGCCGCTGTCGGTGCGCAGTTCCAGGCCCGGTAAATAGCGCACTTCGGCGGCCAGCGTGCGGGCACCAGTGTGAAGCCTGCGGCGTTTGCGCACGCGCAGACCGTTACCGTCGTAGGCATAAGCCTCACTGTCATTGAGCCCCGAGGCCCGTTCGATGGGGGTGACCGAACTCAACTGGTTGCGCAGGTCCCAGGCCAGGAACCGTCCCGCGTCCAACGCCAGGCAATTGCCCCGCGCGTCGAACGCGGCGGCGATTTCATCCTCCGTGGGTGGCACATCATTGTCGTATGGCAGGCAACGATTGCTGTAGCGAGCCACCTTGATCTGGCGACCATGATTTTGAGCACCGACGTGAATCAGTTCCAGCAGATTGCCCCCTTCGTCATAGTGGTAGGTCTGCCGGTAGTTGCTGACCGCTGCCGGATCAACGCGACCGATAGAATCGGGGCCCTGCTTGGGGCCGCCCGCTTCCCAGCCGGTGGCCTCAATCAATTGATAAAGGCTGTCATAGATAAATCGACTGATCGGGTCGATACGCTGGTTGGCGAAATAGCGCGCCGACTGGGCCTTGTCCTCGATGCTCAGCACATTGCCCATGTGGTCATAGGCGTAGAACAAATGTTGCAACACCTCGCCATCGCCGCGCCGCGCGGGGCGCTCCAGCAGCCGGCCGTCTTCAGGGCTGTACATGAGCGTGGTCCGCACACCGTTGCCGGCCGTTTCCTGTTCGATCTGGCCCTCGGCGTTGTAGCCGATATCACTCACCAGAGGCTGCCAATGGCTCTGCCCCTGCAACCTCAAATGACTGTCGGCCATGCGGCCATCGACCGTCAGGGTCTGGCGCTGTCGATTGCCCCTGGCATCGGTCTGCTCCAGCACATCGCCCCGCGCGCCAACACTCCACGTGGACTGGGCACCGTCACCAGGCTCAAGCCATGCTTCGCGATCCTCTTCGTTTTCGGGCCAGTCAGGTGAGGTCGCGTCATGGGTGAAGCGACGGTTCTGGACAAGGCCCTGCCCGCTGAGGGAAAACGACTCGAACCACACGCTTCCCGCCGGGTCATCGTGACGGATCAACTGCCCGTATTGGTTGTGGTCGCGATTTCCCTGGCCCGGATAGCCATACGTCATACGCTCGACACACCGGCGCGGCTGCGCGCCGCCCTGCTCGAACACCGCCACGGGACGGAGCAAGGCGTCGAAGAGCAGATCGCGTTGCGTCCCCCGCCCGTCCCAACCCCGCAAGCTTTCGCTGGCGAACCCTGGAAGATCGATCTGCAGGCCCGCGTCGACACTGGCCGAACACAGCACGGCATCAGACAGCGAATAGACCGTCGTGAGGTTGGCAGGGGCCAAAACATCCTCTTGCTGCAAGGCCCACAAGCGCGGATCCCATTGTTTTGCCAAACGTCCCGCCGCATCAAAGAGGTTGCGGTTGATGCGCCGTTGAGCGGGTCCATGCTCGATACTGCGGCAATAGTCGACTGAACGGACCGCCAGGCTGCGCGAGTCGAAAGCCATGAGCCTCGGGGTTTTGTGATCCATGCCCATCGATCAGACCTCTTAGTCGTAGCGCCATTTCCGTTCACTGGATATCTAACCAAGGGAAAACACCGTTACCTACTGTCAGACATGACAGTGGCGACCGACGGAGCACGCTGGGCGAATATCCATGGCTCGCCCCCTTCGGTAGGATGTAATCACGGTAACGGAGGCTTCAAACATGCTTATCGGCGTCTTGCTGGTCATCACCTGGCTCATCCTGCTGCTGCGCTACCCGGCGAAAGCGTTACCGGTGTCCCTGGCAGCCTTCGTCGGGCTAGGGCTGGTGGCCGCGTGGGTGATCTGGCAGGACAACCGCGAAGCCCGGCAATTGGCGCGTCTGGAACTGCGCCTCACCTACGCCCCCGCACACTGCCCCGCCGACCGCCCGCTGTTGCTGAACATGAACAACGGCAACGACGTGCCGCTGACCGAGCTGCGCTGGCGGATCGCGGCTTATGCGCCCGGCGATACCATCAACCTGGCCGACACCCCCTACGACGCACCGCGCTACCGTGGCCCTGGCGAATTACAGGCAGGCGCCGGCTGGCAAGACTGTCTGCCCCTGCCGCCACTGCGTCCCGGCTACCGTGCGCAAACCCTGGAGTTTCGTGCCGAGCGATTGCAGGGTAGTTTCTCCGACTGATCCCCTTCCCCACCTTTATGCATAAGGAATGCAACCATGCCCGTTGCGTTGATTACCGGATGTTCAAGCGGCATCGGCCGCGCCCTCGCCGATGCCTTCAAGGTCGCTGGTTATCAGGTCTGGGCCAGTGCGCGCAAAGTTGAGGATGTAGCCGTGCTCAGCGCTGCCGGGTTCACCGCTGTGCAACTGGACGTGAACGACGGCCAGGCCCTGGAACAGTTGAGCGAACGCATCAACCAGCAGCACGGTGGCCTCGATGTGCTGATCAACAATGCCGGTTATGGCGCCATGGGCCCGCTGCTGGACGGCGGCGTGCCGGCCATGCAGCGCCAGTTCGAAACCAACGTATTCGCCGTCGTCGGTGTGACCCGCGCGCTGTTCCCGGTTCTGCGCCGGGCCAGGGGGATTGTGGTGAACATCGGCAGCGTCTCCGGTGTGCTGGTCACGCCGTTTGCCGGCGCCTATTGCGCGTCGAAGGCGGCGGTGCATGCCTTGAGCGATGCGCTGCGCATGGAACTGGCACCGTTCGGCATCCGGGTGATGGAGGTCCAGCCCGGCGCCATTGCCTCCAGCTTCGCCAGCAATGCTGGCCAGGAAGCTGAACAGTTGCTCAACGAACAATCGCCCTGGTGGCCCTTGCGCGACGGCATACGCGCACGGGCCAAGGCGTCCCAGGACAACCCGACCCCGGCCAGCGAATTGGCCGTCGGGTTGCTCAAAGCCGTGCAACAACCCAGACCGCCCCGCCTGCTGCGCCTGGGCAACGGCAGCCGGGCACTGCCGTTGATGGCCGGGTGGCTGCCCAAAGGGTTGCTGGAGAAGGTATTGATGAGACGGTTCGGGCTGGGTCGGCCGCTTTAAACCCGGCCCTGATGCATCGCAGTGCCTGATTTCAGGGGCGGCTTCGCCACCCAGCGGGAGCAAGCTCCCTCGCCACAGGGGATTGGCGGTGAACATGAATCCTGCGGCCACCCCGACAAAAATGTGGGAGGCTTCAGCGTTCGCCTTGGGGCTCGACCACTACCGTGCAAGTCATCCCCGCCGCCAGCAGCACGTCGTCCGGCACTTCGTCGATGTGGATCCGTACCGGCACCCGCTGGGCCAGGCGAACCCAGTTGAAGGTCGGGTTCACGTCGGCGATCAATTCACGGCTTTCGGGGTTGTCGCGGTCGTAGATGCCGCGAGAGATGCTTTCCACGTGCCCCTTGAGCACCTCACCACTCATCAGTTGCAACTGTGCCGAATCGCCGACCCGGACCTTGGGCAATTTCGTCTCTTCGAAGAAGCCATAGACCCAGAACGAATTCATGTCCACCACGGCCATTTTCGCTTCGCCGATTCGCGCATAGTCACCACGGTGCACGTTGAGGTTGGTGACGTAGCCGTCCACCGCCGCGCGGACTTCGGTGCGCGAAAGGTTTAGCTCGGCCGCCTCCAATTGCCCTTGGGCGTGCTGGTAATCAGCCAGGGCCGAGTCGGCGATGTTGCTGGCGTCGTCGCGGTTTTCCCGCGAGATCACCAGGCTGTCCAGGTCGGCGCGTCGATGGGCGTTGACCTTGCGCATTTCCCAGGTGGCCTTGCGCGACGCCACCAGGGAGCGTGCCTGTTTGACCGCGATGCGGTAATGCTCGGGGTCGATGCGCATCAGCAGGTCGCCCTTTTTCACCAACTGGTTGTCGCGCACCGGCACCTCCACCACCTCACCGCTGACATCGGCAGCGACGTTGATGATGTCGGCCCGCACCCGGCCATCGCGGGTCCAGGGGGTGTTCATGTAATGAACCCACAGCGTACGGCCGATCCACAGCGCAAGGGCCAGCACCAACAGTGTTGCAAGCAGGCTGAAAAACTTTTTCATCGCATCGATCTCAACGGTAAACCGTCAGCGCCAGCGCGCCGAACAGGCAAGTAAACAGACTCAGGCGCAGCAGCGCGGGGTGCCAGAAGAAGCGGTACAGGTCCAACCCCGACAGAAAACGGTCCAGGGCCCAGGCCAAGGCGGCGGCGATGAAAAACATCAAAGTCATGGTGGGCATGTACACGCCATGAAAGGCGATCTCACGGGGCATGTTCAGGGTTCCTGGGACAACGGTGTGGCGTAGGCCGCCAATGGCGATTGCGGGTCCAGCAGCGAAGTGCGGATGAAATGCAGATAGCTTTTCACCCGACGCAGGGCCGAAGTGTCGAAATGCGGGGCGAAGGGTTCGTCGGTGGCTTGCACGCGGCTGATCGCGTGGTCCACCGCCACCAGGGCGCGTTCCAGATTGCTCTGGCCAGGCTGGCGGAACAGCCGCACCAGCGCCCGCCCCATCACGCGGATCGCCTGGCGCCACGGCTGGCTTTGGGCATAGGCCGGATGCACCGGCAAGATCGCCTGTTCCTTGCGCAACTCGATAATCGCGTGGCCGACCTCCAGCACCACGAACATCCAGCGCAGCAGATCCCGTTGCACCCGGGGCTGCCCCGCCGCCAGCCCATAGGCCTGATGCAGCAGGTCACGAGTACGACTCTCGAAGCCTGATGCCAAACCCTTGAGCCTGCCGCTGATGGCAAACACCACTTGCTCGCGCAGATCCTGTTCGAGCCGGCGCCATAACCAGCGGCTGTTGGGCGGCAGGATGATCGCCCCGGCGGCGGCGCACACCAGCATGCCGAGGATCATCGCAATGTAATCGTTGATGAACGCGTAAGGGTTGTAGACCGTGAGGTTATCCGGCACCGAGCCCGTGCAGAAAAAGATCAACAACCCCAACCCGACTCCGGCGTATTGCGGCCGCGAACTCAGAAATGAGCCCAGCATAATCACCGGCGCCAGCATCACGCAGAGCAAAGGAAAACCGTCGATCAGCGGGAAGATGAAAAACATCTCGACGAAGCCGATCAACGCCCCGAACAGCGTGCCGCACGCCATCTGGAACGCCATGCGCTTGGGGTTCGGCGTGGCGGCTGACAAACCCACCGTGGCGGCGGCGATCATCGTCATGGTCGCACCGCTCGGCCACGCCGTGGCGACCCAGTAGCTGCCCAGCACCAACAGGATGAAGGCCGCGCGAAACCCCGAAGCGGCGGCCGCCAACCCATTGGTCTGTGGCACGAATGGCTCGTCCCAGCGCTCCCGTTCGTGGCGATGATCGGCCAGGGACGCGTGGGTCAGGGCATAACCGTGCAGGTCGTCAACGAAGCGATAAAGCAGCTCGTAGGCGGTGTGGAAATCCAACTGCTGCGCATCACTCGGATGGGTGTCCTGGAACAGCGCCCGCAGCCGCCGCACCTGTGCCGGCAAATCAGCCTTGTAGCCAGCCAGCGCCGCCGCCAGACGCGCCGCATCGGCATCGGTCAGGGCCCGTGCGCTGAAACCGTCGAGCAATTCGGCCAACGTTTGCAAGCCCGGTTTGATGGCATTCACCACGTGATCTGCCGCGCCGCTGCGCAAGCGCTCGAGCAACTGGTGCAAGGCGTTGAAGCGCGTGGTGATGCCCATGAACTCGCTGTTCAAGCGACTGAGCCGGCCGTTGCGCCGACGCATGTGCGGGTCTTCGAACACGGTCACGCTGCGCAGGCTTTCCAGGCCCACCGCTTCGGCGATGAAACGCACGTTGCCGGCCTCGAACGCCTCCCGTTTGCTGCGCCCACGCAAACCATCGGTGACGAACAGGGCAAACACCCCAAAGCGCTGATACAAGGCGTTGCGCATGGCGGCGCTAGCGGTTTGCGGCAGGATCGCGGCGCTGACCAGGGTGGCGCAAACAATCCCCAGGGAAATTTCCAACACCCGCCAGACTGCCGCCATGAACGCCCCTTCCGGATGGGCCAGGGCCGGCAGGCCGATCATCGCCGCGGTGTAGCCGGCCAGCACGAAACCATAGGCCCGGAAGTTGCGATTACGCGCGGCTCCCGCCGAACAGATGCCGACCCAGATTGCCAGGCAACCGAGAAACAGTTCGGTGTTCTGAGCGAATAAGGCGATGAGCGCCACCATCACCGCCGAGCCGGCCAGGGTGCCGAGGAAGCGATAGAAACTCTTGGCGAACACCTGGCCGCTCTGGGGCTGCATGACGATGAACACAGTGATCATGGCCGTGCGCGGTTGCGGCAGTTCCAGGCGCATCGCCAGCCACAACGTCAGGAACGCGGCGAACAGGACTTTGAAGATATAGACCCAGGTCACCCCATCGCTGCGGGCCCAATCGAAAAAACCACGGCGCCATTCGAGGCGGTACAGCCAGCGTACCGGGGCGAGTAAAGACGTCATCGTCACGGTGTATGACCCAAGTCAGCGGTGTCGCTGCCGGCCTCCAACCCACCGCCCAACGCCGTCACCAGGTCGGCATGGGCGCTCAGGCGTGCAGCCTCGATCTGCTGCTGCACCTGTTGCTGCTTGAACAACAGGCTTTGGGCGTTGAGCACATTGAGGTAGTCGGTAAGCCCACGCTGGAACGCCACCATCGCAATGTCGTAAGTGCGCTGCGCGGCGGCCACCGACTCGGCGGCGAACGCCTGTTGCTTGTCCATCGATTCGCGGCGGATCAACTGATCGGAAATGCTCTTGAGAGCGTTCACCAGTGTCTGGTTGTAGCGCGCCACGGCGATGTCATAACCGGCTGCCGCCTCCCCCAACTGCGAGCGCAGGCGCCCACCGTCGAAAATCGGCAGCGAGATCGCCGGCCCAACGTTGTAGGTGAGTTTTTTGCCGGTCAAAAACGACAGCGCCCCGCCGCCAGTGGCCATGTAGCCCAGACTGCCCACCAGATCGACGTTGGGATAAAAACCGGCCCGAGCCACATCAATGCCCCGGGCCTGGGCCGCCACTTGCCAGCGACCGGCAACCACATCCGGACGCTGGCCCAGCAGTTCGGCGGGCAACGTCGACGGCAATTTCAAGGGTGCGCCAAGCGTCAGCGTTGGCCGTTGCAAACCCGCCCCCTCTCCTGGCCCCTTGCCCGCCAGTGCCGCCAACTGATTGCGGCTCAAGGCAATGGCTTCGTCGAGGGCGTCAAGTTGACGATGGGTCTCGGGCAGCGGCGCCTGGGCCTGGCTGACTTCGAAATGGGTGCCGATGCCGCCATCCAGGCGTTTTTGCGCCAGGTCGAGAATCTGCTCTTGTTGCTGGAGGGTTGCCACAACGATGTCGCGCTGGGCGTAGTGCAACGAAAACTGTATGTAGGCGCGCACGATGTTGTTCTGCAACTCCAGTTGCGCCTGTCGCGCTTCAGCCACGCTGACGTGCGCCAGATCGACCGCCTGCTCGCTGGCGTTTCGCTCACGCCCCCACAAGTCCAAGGCATAGCTCAAGCCCAAAGCGGCATTGTTGTCCCAGGTGGTGGTGTCGGCCAGCTCGCCGGGGCCGTAAAACTGATCGGTGGGCCAGTGGTGGCGCTTGAGGGTCGCCTGGCCGTTGATCTGCAGTGATTCGGCGGCCTCGGCAACACCGGCCATAGCCTTGGCCTGCCGCACCCGGGCGGCGGCCATGGCCAGGCTCGGGCTGCCTTGCACGGCCAGGTCGATCCAGCGATCCAGCTGCGGGTCGCCATAGTCGCTCCACCATTGGCGGGCGGGCCAGTGGGCGTCGCGAGCGGCTTCACGGATCGCTTCATCGGTGGCCAGTTGATTGGCCGACAATGCCTCGCCTTGTGGCGCAATCCCTCCCGTCCCGATGCAACCGCTGATGGTTAACGTTAAAACCCAAACACTGAGAGTCTTCAGCTCTCTGCTGATGCAACGCGGCACTTGCGCAAAATTCCTAGGAGAGAAAAACGAATCCTGTGGACGCTCCCACAGGTTCTGCGCCAGACAGCCGGGCAAACTGGGGCCACATTGGCGGCAATTCTAGGCACCGCACAGAACGGCGATAAGCCGGGCTTTCTGTGAATCTTTGTTACCGTTAACGCGATAATCCATTAGTCGGGGTCCCGTAGCGTCGTAACTTCGTGTCACAATTTGCCACCTCCCAAGAGAGCCCCCCATGGACACTTTGCAAAACATGCGCGCGTTCAGCTGTGTTGCCGAAGCTGGCAGTTTCACCGCCGCCGCCGTGCAACTGGACACTACGACAGCCAACGTTTCGCGTGCGGTTTCCAACCTGGAAGCCCATCTGCAAACCCGCCTGCTCAACCGCACCACCCGCCGCATTGCCCTGACCGAAGCCGGCAAACGCTATCTGCTGCGCTGCGAGCAGATCCTGGCTTACGTCGAAGAGGCCGAAGCCGAGGCCAGTGACGCCCATGCACGCCCTGCCGGGCAGTTGAAGGTCCATACCATGACCGGCATCGGCCAGCATTTCGTGATCGACGCCATCGCGCGTTATCGCAAGACCCATCCGGACGTCACCTTCGACCTGACCTTGGCCAACCGTGTGCCGGACATCCTGGACGAGGGTTACGATGTCTCCATCGTGCTGGCCAGCGAATTGCCGGATTCGGGTTTCGTCTCCCAACGCCTGGGGATCACCTACAGCATCGTCTGCGCGTCACCTGCCTACGTGAAAGCCAGCGGCTGCCCGCAAAAACCCAGCGACCTGCTCAACCACGCCTGCCTGCGCCTGGTCAGCCCGGTGATTCCGCTGGAGAAGTGGGTATTTGACGGCCCGGAAGGCCAGGAAATGGTCACCGTCAGCCACTCACCATTTCTGGTGAATTCCGCCGATGCCATGAAAACCGCAATCACCAGCGGCATGGGGGTGGGTGTATTACCGGTATACGCCGCCATTGAAGGCCTGCGCAACGGCACGCTGGTACGGGTCATGCCCAACTACCGTTCCCAAGAGCTGAACCTCTATGCCATCTACCCGTCGCGCCAATACCTGGATGCCAAGATCAAGACCTGGGTCGAGTACCTGCGAGGCTCGTTGCCGGAAATCCTGGCGGCGCACCAGGCCGAGCTGACGGCTTATGAATTGAGTGGCAGTCTGACGGGCGCACGGGCCGCGAGCTGAAGTCGTCCCGTGCTCCAAAAATGATTTTCAGCGCTTGCCCATCGAACGACGCGTGCCGGGAGGCGCTGCACCCGGGGTCTTGGTATGACCGTTCTTCGCGCCGTTCTTGTACCACGGCTGTTGCCCGGCACCTTTGGCCGTGGCCAATTCACCGGGTTTGAACGGGAATTTGAAGGCCGGGATCGCCGCGTTGATGTTCTCGTCGCTGGAAACATCGCTGTCGGGCAGGTCGGCCTGTTCGCCGTTCGGGCGTTCGTCCACGGGCGAAGGTGTCGGGGAAGTCATGTAAAGCTCCGGGTAATGCTTGCACGTCGGGCCCGGTGAGCGAGCCGCGAAAGGCGGCAGTATACCTGCCCGATGCCGGGGTGCACGGGGCAGATTCGCTGAGCGTCACCGCTCGTCTGACCGTAAATCGGGACAAAACTGACAAGCCTGTCAGTTAGGCGTCACCTTCCTGACCGCCTCGCAACGCTATATAAGAAAGCTAGAAATCCCTCTGTCCTGAACCGGCTTTCCACATCCATGCACATCCAGAAAAAAACCGTCCTGCTCGTCGCGCTCCTGGTCACCCTGGCGGCCCTTGCCCTCTGGTATGTCATGAAGCCTGTCACCGCCAAATCCAGTGCCCCCGCCGCCGTTCCGGTACGAGTCGTCAGCGTGGTGCAAAAGGATGTGCCGCGCTTTGCCAGCGGCATCGGCACGGTGCTGTCACTGCACAGCGTGGTGATTCGCACGCAAGTCGACGGCATTCTCACCAAGCTGCTGGTCAAGGAAGGGCAACGGGTCAAAAAGGGCGACCTGCTGGCGACCATCGACGACCGTTCGATCCGCGCCAGTCTCGACGAGGCCCGCGCCAGTCTCGGCGAGAGCCGGGCAAAACTGGCGGGGGCCCAGGTCGATCTCAAGCGCTACAAATTGCTGAGTGTCGACGACGGCGTGTCGAAGCAGACCTATGACCAGCAACAGGCACAGGTCAATGAACTCAAGGCAACAGCCGAGGGCAATCAGGCGTCTATCGACTCGTCCCAAGTGCAGTTGTCCTACACCCAGATCCGCTCTCCGGTGACCGGTCGCGTCGGCATACGCAATGTGGATGAAGGCAATTTACTGCGAACCAGCGACACCGATGGCCTGTTCACCGTGACCCAGATCGACCCGATCGCGGTGGAATTTTCCCTGCCCCAGCAAATGCTGCCTACCTTGCAACGGTTGATCGCCGCACCCGAGCAAGCCTTGGTCAAGGCCTACATCGGCACCGATGGCACCACGGGGCAATTGCTCGGCGAGGGGCGGTTGAGCCTCATCGACAACCAGATCAACACCAACACCGGAACCCTGCGGGCCAAGGCTGAATTCAGCAATGCCGCGCAACGGCTGTGGCCAGGGCAGTTGGTGACGCTGAAAATCCAGACTGCCATCGACAAGGACGCGCTGGTGGTTCCGCCGACCGTGGTCCAGCGCGGGCTGGAGCAACACTTCGTGTACCGGGTCAAGGGCGACAAGGTAGAAAGCGTGCCAGTGGAAATGGTTTATCAGGACAGCGACATGCACATCATCAAGGGTGTGAACGCCGGTGATCAACTGGTGAGCGACGGCCAGTCACGGCTCAAGCCGGGGGCTACCGTCCAGGTGCTCAGTGATCCACCGGCCATGGCCAAGACCACGGAACCACAGCCATGAAGGGCCACGGCTCGGTTTCGGCGTGGTGCATCGACCATCCCATCGCCACGATACTGTTGACGTTTGCCTTGGTGCTGCTGGGGGTGATCGCCTTTCCTCGCCTTCCCATCGCGCCGTTGCCGGAGGCGGAGTTCCCGACGATCCAGGTCAACGCCCAACTTCCCGGCGCCAGCCCCGAGACCATGGCTTCGTCGGTGGCGACCCCGCTGGAGGTGCAATTCAGCGCCATCCCCGGCGTCACCCAAATGACCTCCAGCAGCGCCTTGGGCTCGACCAACCTGACCCTGCAGTTCAGCCTCGACAAAAGCATCGACACCGCCGCCCAGGAAGTACAGGCGGCTATCAACACCGCCTCCGGCAAACTACCCGATGACATGCCGAACCTGCCCACCTGGCGCAAGGTCAACCCGGCCGACAGCCCGGTGCTGATCCTCAGCATCAGCTCCACGCTGATGCCGGGTACCGAACTGAGCGACTACGTTGAAACCCTGTTGTCCCGTCAGATCAGCCAGATCGACGGCGTAGGCCAGGTCAACATTACCGGCCAGCAGCGGCCGGCGATCCGGGTCCAGGCCTCGGCTGACCGGCTCGCCGCCATCGGACTGACCCTGGCTGACCTTCGCGGGACGCTTCAGGACGCCAGCCTCAATCTGGCCAAAGGTGCACTGTACGGCGAGTCGAGTATTTCCACCCTGTCCACCAACGACCAACTGTTCCGGCCTGAGGATTACCGTGAGCTGATCGTGTCCTACAAGGACGGGGCACCGGTTCATCTCAAAGACGTCGCCAAAGTCGTCAACGGTTCGGAAAACGCCTACGTCCAGGCCTGGTCCGACGACGAGCCGGGGGTCAACCTGGTGATCTTCCGTCAACCGGGGGCGAACATCGTCGAAACCGTTGACCGTATCCAGGCAGCCTTGCCCACCCTGCAAGCCATGCTGCCCGCCTCGGTACAGGTCAAAGTGCTGATCGACCGCACCCAGACCATCCGCGCCTCGCTGCATGAGGTGGAAATCACCTTGCTGATCGCGGTGCTGCTGGTGGTGGCGGTGATGGCGCTGTTCCTGCGCCAGCTCTCGGCGACGCTGATTGTCTCGGCAGTGCTGGGGGTGTCGCTGACCGCCAGTTGTGCGCTGATGTACGTGATGGGCTTTAGCCTGAACAACCTGACCCTGGTGGCCATCGTCATCTCGGTGGGGTTCGTGGTGGACGATGCGATTGTGGTGGTGGAAAACATCCACCGGCACCTGGAGGCCGGTGACAGCATGCGTGAGGCGGCGATCAAGGGCGCCGGCGAAATCGGTTTTACCGTGGTCTCCATCAGCTTCTCGCTGGTGGCGGCGTTTATTCCGTTGCTGTTCATGGGCGGCGTGGTTGGGCGTCTGTTCAAGGAATTTGCCCTGACCGCCACCTCGACCATCCTGATTTCGGTGGTGGTGTCCCTGACCCTGGCGCCGACCCTGGCCGCGTTGTTCATGCGTGCCCCGGTACATCATGCCCACAGCCAGCCAGGTTTCGGCGAACGCCTGCTGGGCTGGTATGAACGGGGCCTGCGTCGGGCCCTGGCCCATCAGAAGCTGATGATCGGCGTGTTCGGCCTGACCCTGGCGCTGGCAGTGGTGGGCTACGTGTTCATCCCCAAGGGGTTCTTCCCGGTACAGGACACCGGCCTGGTGCTGGGCACCAGCGAAGCCGCCGCCGACGTGTCATTCCCGGACATGGTGGCCAAACACAAGGCCCTGGCCGAAATCGTCGCCGCCGACCCGGCGGTACAGACCTTCGCCCACTTCGTCGGCGTCTCGGGCAGCAACCAGACCATCGCCAACGGCCGCTTCTGGATCGCCCTCAAACCCCGAGGCGAGCGTGATGTGTCGGCCAGCGGCTTCATCGACCGTATTCGCCCCAAACTGCTGAAAATCCCCGGAGTGATGCTGTACTTGAGGGCCGGACAGGACATCAACCTCAGCTCCGGCCCCAGCCGCGCCCAGTACCAGTACGTGCTCAAGAGCAACGACGGGCCGACCCTCAACATCTGGACGCAAAAACTCACCGACAAACTGCGCACCAACCCGGCATTCCGCGACATCTCCAACGACCTGCAACTGGGCGGCAGCATCACCCACATCAACATCGACCGCAGCGCGGCGGGGCGTTTTGGCCTTACCGCCAGTGATGTGGACCAAGCCTTGTACGACGCCTTCGGCCAGCGGCAGATCAACGAATTCCAGACCGAGACCAACCAGTACAACGTGATTCTGGAACTCGACACGCAACAACGCGGCAAGGCCGAGAGCCTGGCGTATTTCTACCTGCGCTCGCCACTGAGCGGGGAGATGGTGCCGCTCTCGGCCCTCGCCCGCTTCGACGCCCCAAGCAACGGCCCGTTGTCCATTGCCCACGACGGCATGTTCCCGGCCGCCAACCTGTCGTTCAACCTGGCGCCCGGCGTGGCACTGGGGGATGCGGTGCGCATGCTCGACCAGACAAAGAACGAGATCGGCATGCCGACCGCCATCACCGGTAACTTCCAGGGCGCAGCCCAGGCGTTCCAGAGTTCACTGGCCAGCCAGCCATGGCTGATCCTCGCCGCGCTGGTGGCCGTGTACATCATCCTCGGCGTGCTCTACGAGAGCTTCGTGCATCCGTTGACCATCATTTCCACCCTGCCCTCGGCCGGCCTTGGCGCGCTGATCATGCTCTGGCTGTTGGGCCAGGACTTTTCGATCATGGCGTTGATCGGGCTGGTACTGCTGATCGGGATCGTCAAGAAGAACGGCATCCTGATGATCGACTTCGCCCTCGACGCCCAGCGCAAGGGTGGACTGGCGCCGCAGGAAGCGATTTTCCAGGCGTGCCTGACCCGATTCCGTCCGATCATGATGACCACCCTGGCCGCCCTGCTCGGTGCCCTGCCGCTGATGCTCGGCTATGGCCCCGGCGCGGAGTTGCGCCAGCCGTTAGGCATTGCGGTGGTCGGCGGCCTGCTGGTGAGCCAGGCGCTGACGCTGTTCACCACACCGGTCATATACTTGTGGCTCGAGCGACTGTTCCATCGGCCTCGGCCAGCGCCGACGACGGCGCTGGCGAGCACAGCAAGCACAGACCACTGAGGCGGGGCCATGCGCGTTCTGATCATCGAAGACGAAGAAAAAACCGCGGACTACCTGCATCGCGGCCTGACCGAACAGGGTTACACCGTGGATGTGGCGCCAGACGGCGTCGAGGGGCTGCACCTGGCCCTGGAAAGCGATTACGCGGTGATCGTGCTCGACGTGATGCTGCCGGGCCTGGACGGCTTCGGCGTGCTGCGGGCCTTGCGGGCCCGCAAGCAGACACCGGTGATCATGCTCACCGCCCGTGAGCGGGTCGAAGACCGCATCAAGGGCCTGCGCGACGGCGCCGACGATTACCTGGGCAAGCCATTCTCATTCCTCGAACTGGTGGCCCGCCTGCAAGCCCTGACCCGCCGCAGCGGCGGCCATGAACCGGTGCAAGTGAGCATCGCCGACCTGTGGATCGACCTGATCAGCCGCAAGGCCACCCGCGCCGGCCAACGCCTGGACCTGACGGCCAAGGAGTTCTCACTGCTCAGCGTCCTGGCCCGTCGCCAGGGCGAAATCCTCTCGAAAACCGCCATCGCCGAAATGGTCTGGGACATCAACTTCGACAGCGACGCCAACGTGGTGGAAGTCGCGATCAAACGCCTGCGGGCCAAGCTTGACGGGCCGTTCGAACAAAAGCTGCTGCACACGATTCGTGGGATGGGGTATGTGCTCGAGAGCCGCCATGAGTAACAGCATCGCCTTGCGCCTGAGCAGCATGTTCACGCTGGTGGCGGCGCTGGTGTTCCTGTTGATCGGTGGTGCCTTGTATCAGCAGGTCGCAGAAGGCCTGGGCCTGCTGCCAGAGGCCGAACTCGATGCACGCTACAGTGTGCTCGAATCCACGGTGGGCCGTTACGGCACGCCCGAGCATTGGGTGAAGATCAACAACAAATTGCGATTGCTGGGCGAAGAAGACAAACGCATCCACTTCTGGATTGTCAGCGGCGATCCGAATTTTGAATATGGCAATCCCGATCCGCAGATCCGCGCCTTTGCCGAAGGGCCGCTGGGTAAACGCGACCTGACCTTGCCCCATCGGCACTACCCGATGAAAGTGCTGGTAAGCCAGTTCCCGGCCAAGGACCAACGCCCGCCGCTACGCTTCATGATCGGCATCGATACCCAGACCTTCTATCAGACCCAGCATCGTCTGCTGGTGGCGCTGGTGAGCCTGGCGATTGTCGGTGTGCTGCTGGCTTCATTGCTGGGCTACTGGGTCGCGCACATCGGCCTCAAGCCATTGATCAAACTGTCCGATGAAGCCCGGCGCCTGACCCCTCCCCGGCTGTCCGGGCGCTTGCAGCTGTCACCGTTACCGCCGGAGCTCAGTCAATTCGTCAGTTCCTTCAACGCCACCCTCGACCGGGTCGAACAGGCGTACTCAAGACTGGAGTCGTTCAACGCCGATGTCGCCCATGAGCTGCGCTCGCCACTGACCAACCTGATTGGCCAGACCCAGGTGGCGCTGACCCGTGGGCGTTCGGCCGAACATTATTTCGAAGTGCTGCAATCGAACCTCGAAGAGCTGGAGCGGTTGCGCTCGATCATCAACGACATGCTGTTTCTGGCCAGCGCAGACCAGGGCAGCAAGGCCACCAAACTGACCAGCACCTCACTGGCCGCCGAAGTGGCAACCACCCTCGACTACCTGGACTTCATCCTGGAAGACGCCCAGGTCCAGGTCCGGGTCAGCGGCGACGCCCAGGCCAACATAGAGATCGCCCACCTGCGCCGGGCGCTGATCAACCTGCTGAGCAACGCCGTGCAACACACCGCGCCAGGGCAGGTGATCGAGGTGCGCATCGAAGCCCTTGGCGACCAGATCACCCTCGGCGTCACCAACCCCGGTGAGCCCATCGCCGGCGAACACCTGCCACGCCTGTTCGAACGCTTTTATCGGGTCGATGCCTCCCGCAGCAACAGCGGCGCCAATCACGGGTTGGGGCTGGCCATCGTCAAGGCGATTGCGCTGATGCACGGCGGAGACGTGTTCGTACGCAGCGACCGGGGCGTGAATACGTTCGGAATCCGCTTGCCGGCTTGAAATAAGCCGCAATGTGGATTGCCCAATTTCAGTGTCCCAAGCACAATCCAGCAAAAAGCCAGCATTTGGATCGGGCACGACACAAATTCCGTGAAAGCGAGCCTGCTCCGCGCCCATGAGCGTTTGGCCAATTGTTCCTAAACTGGAATGAAGACTGACCATCTGGACTGATCTTTTCTTGTCCGGAATTAAACATACGCGACCGGTACGAGCAGCCTCGTTCTCAGTGCCCAGCGTCTATGGGACGGATCCCAGCCACATAACAACGCAGACATCGGAACCATGAGCGCGAGCAGTGCGACACCCGGCAACACCCCGCCTTCGATACGTTCGGAACGGGTACTTGTACTTGCCAGCTCGCTGGTTGTCATTGCCATCCTGAGTATCGTGACCTTCCTGCTGATCCGTGAACACGCCAGTGCCCAACGGGCAGCGACACGTGCAGCCACCAATATCGTGCAGTTGATTGATGCCGACGTACTGCGCAACGTCGAACTCTACGATCTGTCGCTGCAAGGCCTGATCGCCGCTGCAAAACGCGACGATCTGAAGGATATTTCACCGCCAATCCGCCATCTGGCCCTGTTCGACCGCGCCACCGCCGCGCCCTATAAAGGCGACATACTGCTGCTCGACACCCGTGGCGATGTGATTGCTGACTCCGCCTCGATCGAGCCGCGCAAAGGCAATTATGCCGATCGTGAATATTTCCAGTCCCATGTCCAGGACCCAAGCCTGAGCATGATGATCAGCCGCCCGTTCCGATCCAGGAGCGTCGCACAGGACTGGCGCATTAGTTTCAGCTATCGGATAAGCGACGAACGGGGCGAATTCTTGGGTGTAGCTGAAGCAGCGATGCGCTTGAACTACTTCAACCAACTGTTCAAAAGCCTGAACATCGGCCATGGCGGTACGGTCAACCTGGTCAGCAGCGACGGTATTCTGTTGGCACAGGAGCCGCCCCTGGCCGAAGACCTGACCGGCAAGGATTTCAGTAACCGGCCAAACTTCATTCGCATTCTGCGCGAAGGCAACGGCAGTTTCACCAGCGTGTCCAGCATGGATCAAAAGCTTCGCCTATACACCTTCTCCCAGGTGGGCGACTTGCCGTTGATCGTCGTGGTGGCGCTCTCCGCCCAGGAAGTTTTTGCTTCGTGGCAGCGCACTGCGCTGCTGGTCAGCGGCGCTACGGGCGCACTGTGCATCGGCTTGCTCTGGCTCACCTGGCTGCTGCGCAGCGAACTGAGGCGCCGACACGCCGCTGAGCGGGAACTGGCCCAACGGGCATCCATTGACTCGCTGACGGGCCTGGCCAACCGACGAACCCTGGACGAAACGCTGCAACAGGAATGGCTGCGCGCCCAGCGTTCGGGCCAACCGCTGTCACTCATGATGATCGATGCCGATCACTTCAAGGCGTTCAATGACCGCCTTGGCCATCAACGCGGTGACGAGGCCCTGCAAACCTTGGCGCAGTTGATCAGCCGGCATGTCCGTCGCCCCGCCGACCTGGCGGCACGCTACGGAGGTGAGGAGTTCTCGGTAGTGCTGCCAGAGACCACCACCGCCGGAGCATTCACCATGGCCCAAAATATTCGCGAGGCAGTGGAACAATTGCCGCCCGCCATCCCCGGTGATGCACCCATGACTGTCAGTATTGGCATAGCCACTTGGGCCCACGGGCCCTATAGCGAACTCGAACAACTCATGTTCGCCGCCGACAAGGCGCTGTACCAGGCCAAGGCCAGTGGGCGCAATCGCGTGGTTTGCGCGATGTAACGTTCCCCGCCCCTGTGGCTGATGCTGCTCACTTAAGACTGTGAATCTTCAGTGCTGACCGACTTAGGGTATAGGTGTGTATATCCGTTGCTGCGGTAACGGATATGTCCCCCAACCCAGCCCCAAAAAACCCTGTGGCTACCAACTTCCCAAGAAGCAGCCATAAAAAAAGGCCACCCGAAGGCAGCCCTTAAAAAACTAGAGAGGTTTTTTGCTTACACCGCCGCAACAGGGCGCATGTAAGAGATTGGTGCGGTACTGGCGTCTTCGAACGTCACGACTTCCCAAGCATCTTTCTGCTCAATCAACTTGCGCAGCAGCTGGTTGTTCAGTGCGTGGCCGGACTTGAAGCCCCTGAACTCACCAATCAGGCTATTGCCCAGCAGGTAGAGGTCGCCGATTGCATCGAGGATTTTGTGCTTGACGAATTCGTCTTCATAACGAAGGCCGTCTTCGTTCAATACACCATCGGAATCGACCACGATCGCGTTTTCAACACTGCCGCCGAGTGCGAGGTTGTGCTTGCGCAGGTACTCGATGTCACTCATGAAACCAAAGGTACGGGCGCGGCTGACTTCTTTAACGAACGAAGTGCTGGAAAAATCCACGCTTGCACTCTGGGTACGGTCACGGAAAACCGGGTGATCGAAATCGATCTCGAAGCTCACCTTGAAACCTTCGAAAGGGACGAAAGTGGCGCGCTTGTCGCCATCTTCCACTGTCACTTCCCGCAGGATGCGGATGAACTTCTTGGCCGCGTCCTGCTCTTCCAGGCCAGCCGATTGAATCAGGAATACGAAGGGTCCGGCACTGCCATCCATGATCGGGACTTCGGACGCGGAGAGCTCGACGTAGGCGTTATCGATGCCCAGGCCAGCCATGGCCGAGAGCAAATGCTCCACCGTGTCCACTTTGGTGTCACCGTTGACCAGTGTGGTCGACATAGTGGTTTCACCAACGTTTTCCGCGCGAGCAGGAATCTGCACCACAGGGTCGAGGTCGGCACGACAAAACACAATGCCGGTATCGATAGGCGCGGGCTTGAGGGTCAGGTAGACCTTCTCGCCGGAGTGCAAGCCTACACCTGTGGCACGGATAATATTCTTCAGGGTGCGTTGTTTAATCATGGCATGGGCCGCTTCAGCGCAAATTGCGAACTGGTATCAACAAAGGCTGGCGATGATAGCAGACCAGACCTTTGCTGAACACCAATCACCCGTATCCCCCTGATACATTTCATC
Source organism: Pseudomonas sp. LBUM1664 (assembly GCF_059695895.1). Taxonomy (NCBI): domain Bacteria; kingdom Pseudomonadati; phylum Pseudomonadota; class Gammaproteobacteria; order Pseudomonadales; family Pseudomonadaceae; genus Pseudomonas; species Pseudomonas sp. LBUM1664. The sequence continues at coordinate 5,179,699 of NZ_CP166791.1, forward strand.
AATCGGCCTGACGACGCAGGAATGCCGGGATGTCCAGGTAATCCAGATCGTCTTGCGGATTCATCTTCGCGGCAGTCGCAGCACCGGCCTGAGCCTGGTTGCGCATGACGGTCGGACGGTCCAGGTCACGGTAGTTCACCGCAGGCTGTTCCTGACGAGCGGAGGCTTGCTGCTGTGGCTGCGATGCCATGGTGGTTTGAACGGTGTTATCGATCACCTTCATCGGCTTCTCGATTTTCGCGCCCAGACCGGTGGCAACCACGGTCACGTGCAGCTCGTCACGCATGTCCGGATCGATCACGGTGCCGACCTTGACCATAGCGTGGTCGGAAGCGAACGCTTCGATGATGCTACCCACGTCGGAGTACTCGCCCAGGGACAGGTCGGGACCGGCGGTGATGTTCACCAGGATGCCGCGAGCGCCCTGCAGGTTGACGTCTTCGAGCAACGGGTTGCGGATGGCCGCTTCGGTGGCTTCGCGAGCACGGTTCGGACCGCTGGCGCAGCCAGTGCCCATCATCGCCATGCCCATTTCGGACATCACGGTGCGTACGTCGGCAAAGTCGACGTTGATCATGCCAGGACGCTTGATGATGTCAGAGATACCGCGAACGGCACCGGCCAGTACGTCATCGGCCTTGGCGAAAGCCGACAAGAGGCTGGCGTCTTTACCAAGGATGGTCAGCAGCTTCTCGTTGGGGATGGTGATCAACGAGTCGACGCTTTCGCTCAGCGCGCGGATGCCTTCATCGGCGATCTGCATGCGCTTGCGGCCTTCGAACGGGAACGGACGGGTCACCACCGCAACGGTGAGGATGCCCATTTCCTTGGCCACTTCGGCAATGATCGGCGCAGCACCGGTACCGGTACCGCCGCCCATGCCAGTGGTGATGAACACCATGTTGGTGCCGGCCAGGACTTCAGCAATGCGCTCGCGGTCTTCCAGGGCAGCCTGACGGCCAACCTCGGGATTCGCGCCGGCACCCAGACCCTTGGTCACACCAGTACCCAGTTGAAGAATGGTCCGCGCGCCAATGTTTTTCAGCGCTTGAGCATCGGTGTTGGCGCAGATGAATTCGACGCCTTCGATGTTGCTCTTGACCATGTGGTTGACAGCGTTGCCGCCGCCACCGCCGACACCGATTACTTTAATAACCGGGCTAGCGGGGATGTTGTCTACGAGTTCGAACATTTTCCCTCTCCTTTCATTCTCTAGTTTTTTCGCCTACTGCGTTTGTTGCGTCTTCCGGCGCCAAGCCTGAGCTTGCCGCTTGAAGCTTGAAACTTGCTGCTAAAAATTACCCTTGACCCAAGCCTGGAGCCGCTCGAAAAGCGGCGCCTTCGGCTCGTCGGTGCTGTAGCTGTCGCGGCTGCCTATCCCTGAGAACGAGATCCCGTCGGACTGCTTCTGCAGGCCGTACATCAACAGGCCCACGCCAGTGGAATAAATCGGGTTGCGGACCACGTCATCCAGGCCCTTGACGCCATGAGGCACGCCCAGGCGCACCGGCATGTGGAAAATTTCTTCGGCCAGTTCGACCGCGCCTTCCATCTTCGAAGTACCGCCGGTCAGCACGATGCCGGCCGGGATCAGGTCTTCGTAGCCGCTGCGACGCAGCTCGGCCTGGATCAGCGTGAACAGCTCGTCATAACGCGGCTCGACCACTTCGGCCAAAGCCTGGCGGGACAGCTCGCGCGGAGGACGGTCGCCGACGCTTGGCACCTTGATGGTTTCACCGGCACCGGCCAGTTTGGCCAGGGCACAGGCGTAGCGAATCTTGATTTCCTCGGCGTACTGGGTCGGGGTACGCAACGCCATGGCGATGTCGTTGGTCACCTGGTCACCGGCAATCGGGATCACCGCCGTATGGCGGATGGCGCCTTCGGTGAAGATCGCGATGTCGGTGGTGCCGCCGCCGATGTCCACCAGGCACACGCCCAGCTCTTTCTCGTCGTCGGTCAGCACCGAATAGGCCGAGGCCAGTTGTTCGAGGATGATGTCGTCGATTTCCAGGCCACAGCGGCGCACGCATTTTTCGATGTTCTGAGCGGCGTTCACCGCACAGGTGACCACGTGGACCTTGGCTTCCAGACGCACGCCGGACATGCCCAAAGGCTCACGCACGCCTTCCTGGTTATCAATCACGTAATCCTGCGGCAGGGTGTGCAGCACACGTTGGTCGGCCGGGATCGCCACGGCCTGGGCCGCGTCGAGCACGCGCTCGAGGTCGGCGGAGCTGACTTCGCGATCACGAATCGCCACGATGCCGTGGGAGTTCAGGCTGCGGATGTGATTGCCCGCCACACCAACGAACGCCGAGTGGATCCGGCAACCGGCCATCAGCTGCGCTTCTTCGATGGCGCGCTGGATCGATTGCACGGTGGACTCGATGTTCACCACCACGCCTTTTTTCAAGCCACGGGACGGATGAGTACCGATCCCGACGATGACCAGCGTGCCGTCGTCCGCGACCTCACCTACCAGCGCTACCACCTTGGAAGTGCCGATATCCAGACCGACGATCATTTTTCCGCTTTGCACGTTTGCCATGGGTCCTGCCTCTTCTTAATTCTTCGCGACGGCGGGTTCGGCCGTCGTGGGCGCTACAGGTTCCCGCCAGCCAACAGCCAGGCCGTTGGCGTAGCGCAGATCGATGCGCGCAATGTTCGTAATCTTTTCTTTGAGCGTCTTGTCATAGATGGCAATGAAACGGCGCATCTTTTCCACCAGGTTGCCGCGACCGAGCAACAGCTCGATGCCCGGGCCCGAGCTACCCGCGCCAGTGGTCAGAAACCAGCTGCCGCGCTCACGCAATTCCAGGCGCGCGATGGAGAAGCCCAGTGGCCGCAACATCTGACTCAACACCTGGTATTGCTGCATCACTTGCTGCTGGGCCCGCTGAGGACCGAACAGTTGTGGCAAATGTTCATAGTTGGCCAGTTCCCGCGGCGTGAACGCCTGGCCCTGGTTGTTCAACAGCGACTCGTCGCCCCAACGGGCCACCGGCAGTTGCTCTTCCAGGCGGATCGACACCTGGTCAGGCCAGACCCGCCGGACTTCGGCATGGGCGATCCAGGGCATCTGCTCCAGCTCCGTGCGCATGCCCGCCAGGTCGATGGTGAAGAAGCTCGACCCCACGAATGGGGCAATCCGCTGCTGCACCGCTTGCTGGCTGATGTAGCTCAAGTCGCCCTGGACGTTGATCCGGGCGATCGGCCGGTCGGCGTAAGGCAGCAAGCGCTGGGCGCCTTCATACGTACCGAACCCCAACACCACCAGCAGCACCGGCCAGAACAGGCTTTTGAGAAAACCAAAATTGGCTTTCGGCAGGCGCGCCGACATCGGCTCTTTGGCCACCATTCGGCTGGCACCCCGCGGCACCGGCTTGCGACCGGGTGCGGATGGCTGATGACGAAGCGATGCGCCTTGCATGGCTTAACCTCTTGGCTCTTGGTTGCCGACACTGGCGGCCAGGATCGACACCACCAGTTGCTGGAAATCCAGACCGGCGGCACGGGCTGCCATCGGAACCAGGCTGTGATCGGTCATGCCTGGGGCGGTGTTGACTTCCAGGAACCAGAATTGCCCGTCGGCGTCCTGCATCACGTCCGCCCGGCCCCAACCGGCGATACCCAGCGCCTCACAGGCCTTGGCCGTGAGGTCCATCAGTTCTTTTTCCTTGGCGCTGTCCAGCCCGCAGGGAATGCGGTACTGGGTATCGTTGGCCACGTACTTGGCGTCGTAGTCGTAGAACGTGTGGGGCGTGCCCAGCGCAATCGGGGGCAACACCTGGTCACGCAGGGTGGCGATGGTGAACTCGGGACCGGTGATCCACTGCTCGACCAACACTTGCGAATCGTAGGAACTGGCGTCTTTCCATGCCGCGGTTAACTCAGGCAGCGAATTCACTTTCGCCATGCCGATACTTGAACCTTCATGGGCCGGTTTGACGATCAAAGGGAAGCCCAGTTCCGCGGCCGCCGAAATACAATCGGCCTCAGAAGCCAGCACGGCGTGACGTGGCGTCGGAATGCCGAGGCTGTGCCAAACCTGCTTGGTACGCAGTTTGTCCATCGCCAGGGCCGAAGCCAGGATGCCACTGCCGGTGTAAGGAATGCCCAGGCATTCGAGCAGCCCTTGCATGCTGCCGTCTTCACCGCCACGGCCGTGGAGAATGATGAACGCGCGGTCGATCTTTTCGTTCAGCAGACGCTGCAGGAAGTCGTCGCCCACGTCGATGCCGAATGCGTCGACACCGGCACTTTGCAGGGCTTGCAGTACGGCGTTACCGGACTTGAGGGACACCTCACGCTCGGCGCTCTTGCCGCCGAACAGCACGGCGACGCGGCCGAAGGCTTTCGGGTCAAGGGTCGAGACCAGGTTGGCGTAGGCAGCAGTCATTTCAGTTTCCCCTCGCTGGATGCCACGATTGCCCCGGCGAATAACGGACTTTTCAACAGTTTCGGGGCCAGGCCACCGATGTCACCGGCACCCTGGCATAGCAGGATGTCGCCAGCGCGCAGCAGCGGCTTGACCAGCGGCGCGAGGTCCACGCCGCGCTCGATGTAGATCGGATCCAACTGACCGCGCTGACGAATGCTGTGGCACAGCTGGCGGCTGTCGGCACCCGGGATCGGCTCTTCGCCGGCCGGATAGACTTCCATCAACAGCAGCACGTTGGCGTCGGCCAGCACCTGGACGAAATCGTCGTACAGGTCGCGGGTGCGGCTGTAGCGGTGCGGCTGGTAGACCATCACCAGGCGCCGCTCAGGCCAACCACCGCGCACGGCCTTGATCACCGCCGCGACTTCGGTCGGGTGATGGCCGTAGTCGTCCACCAGCATCACGTTGCCACCGTCCACCGGCAGTTCACCGTAGACCTGGAAGCGTCGACCCACGCCCTGGAACCCGGACAGGCCCTGGACGATGGCTTCATCGCTGACGCCTTCGTCGGTGGCGATGCAAATGGTGGCCAGGGAGTTGAGCACGTTGTGGTTGCCCGGCATGTTCACCGAAACGTCCAGTGGCTCGCGATCAGGGCGCAGCACGGTGAAGAACGTCTGCATGCCCTGCTGGCGCACGTTGATGGCGCGCACGTCGGCTTCTTCGCCGAAACCGTAGGTCACGGTCGGACGCTTGATCAGCGGCAGAATCTCGCGCACCACCGGGTCGTCCAGGCACACCACCGCCAAACCGTAGAACGGCAGGTTGTGCAGGAACTCGACGAAGGTTTTCTTCAGTTTGTTGAAGTCACCGTCGTAGGTCGCCATGTGGTCGGCGTCGATGTTGGTCACCACGGCCACCAGCGGTTGCAGGTGCAGGAAGCTCGCATCACTCTCGTCGGCTTCGGCGATCAGGTAGCGGCTGGTGCCAAGCTGGGCATTGGTGCCCGCGGCATTCAGGCGCCCACCGATCACGAAGGTCGGATCCAAGCCACCGGCAGCGAACACCGAGGCGATCAGGCTGGTGGTGGTGGTCTTGCCGTGGGTACCGGCGACGGCGATGCCGTGGCGATAGCGCATCAGCTCGGCGAGCATCTCGGCCCGCGGCACCACGGGAATGCGGCGTTCCAGGGCGGTGGCGACTTCCGGGTTGGACGTGTTCACGGCGCTGGAAACCACCAGCACGTCGGCGTTGGCCGCGTTCTCGGCACGGTGGCCGATAAAGATGTGAGCACCGAAGGATTCCAGGCGCTCGGTCACCGGGGACGCTTTCAGGTCGGAACCGGACACTTCATAGCCCAGGTTCAGCAGCACTTCGGCGATCCCGCACATGCCCACGCCGCCGATACCGACGAAGTGGATGCGGCGGATACGGCGCATTTCCGGTTGTGGCATGGCTTTGCGATTCTCAACCATGGGCCACCTCCAGGCAGGTATCGACCACTTGGGCCGTGGCATTGGGTTTGGCCAGGCGGCGAGCGGCGCGGGCCATGTCTTCAAGTCGTTGCGGCTGCATCAAAACCTCTGTCAGGCGGGCGGCGAGATCCGCGGCGCCAGTCGTTCTTTGCGGCATCAGGAAGGCAGCGCCTTCGCGGGCCAAATAATCGGCGTTGCGGGTCTGGTGATCGTCAATGGCGTGGGGCAAAGGCACCAGCATCGAGGGCAGACCGGCGGCAGCCAGTTCACTGATGGTCAGCGCGCCTGCGCGACAGACCACCAGGTCGGCCCAGCCATAGGCTTGGGCCATGTCTTTGATGAAAGGCTGCACTTGCGCCTCGACGCCTGCGGCGCGGTAGCGCTCGGCAGTCACTTCATCGTGGTTTTTGCCGGCCTGGTGAAACACTTCCGGCCGCAGTTCAGGGGCAACCTGCGACAAGGCTTCGGGCAGCAATTTGTTCAACGGTTCTGCCCCCAGGCTTCCGCCCAGGATCAGCAAACGCGCCTTGCGTCCGGCCAGGGCCGGGCGCGGTGTATCGAGGAACAGCTCGGTACGCACCGGATTACCGGTGGTGCGACGGCTGCCCGACAGGGTAAAGGTGTCGGGAAAGGCTTCACAGACCCGAGCGGCCAACGGCACCAGTAACCGATTGGCGGTACCGGCCACGGCATTCTGTTCGTGAACGATCACCGGCACACCGGCCAGTTTCGCCGCAACGCCGCCAGGACCGGTCACGTAACCTCCGAACCCCACCACGCACACCGGCCGCAACCGGCGGATGATTGCCCGTGCCTGCCAGATCGACTTGAGCAGCATCAGCGGCGCCTTGAGCAACGACAACTTGCCCTTGCCCCGCAGGCCGCTGGCATTGATCCGGTGCAGCGTAAGGCCGGCGCCGGGCACCAGTTCGTTCTCGATGCCCCGTGGCGTACCCAGCCAATGCACCGTGTAGCCGCGCGCCTGGAATTCCCGCGCGCAGGCCAGCGCCGGGAACACGTGCCCGCCGGTACCGCCCGCCATGATCAGCACGTTAGCGCCCATGAGTCGGCTCCTCGGCGAAGTCGCTCTCTTGGAATTCCATCTCTTCGCTGCCCAAGTGGGTTCGACTTTCCCACTCGATGCGCAGCAACAAGCCGAGACAGGCACAGCAGATCACCAGGGAGCTGCCGCCATAACTGAGGAACGGCAGCGTCAGGCCCTTGGTCGGCAACAGGCCGACGTTCACACCGATGTTGATCAGGAACTGACCGATCCACAGGAACGACAGGCCATACGCCACATACGCGGCGAAAAACTGCTTGGCCTTCTCGGCCCACAAGCCGATGTACATGCCACGTACGCAGACGAAAACGAACAGGGCGACGGTGCACAAAGAACCCACGACACCCAGCTCTTCGGCCAGGACCGAGAACACGAAGTCGGTGTGGGCTTCGGGCAGGTAGAACTGCTTCTGCACACTGTTGCCCAGGCCCACGCCGAGCCATTCGCCACGACCGAAGGCGATCAGCGCCTGGGTCAATTGATAGCCGGAACCGAACTGGTCGGCCCATGGGTCGGTAAAGGTGATCAGACGCGCCATCCGGTAGGGTTGCGCCTGTACCAGCACCGTCACTGCCGCAACCGCCAGCACCACCATCAGGGTGAAGCGAAACAGCCCGACACCGCCAAGGAACAGCATCGCCGCCGCCGCGCCCATCATCACGACCGTGGCCCCGAAGTCCGGCTCCATCAACAGCAGGCCCGCCATCGGCAACAACACGATGAACGGTTTGAAAAAGCCCATCCAGCTCTCGCGCACTTCTTTCTGGCGACGCACCAGATAACCGGCGAGGTAGATCACCACGAAGACCTTGGCGATTTCCGAGGGCTGAACGTTGAAGAAGCTGAAACCGATCCAGCGCATCGAGCCGTTGACCTCGCGGCCAATGCCCGGCAACAGCACCATCACCAACAGGCCGAAGGCACCGAGCAGCATCATCCAGCCCAGACGCTGCCAGGTGGCGATCGGCACCATCATGGTAACGATGCACACCCCCAAGCCAATCACCAGATAAATCAGGTGGCGGATCATGTGATAAAGCGTGTTGCCCGACTGCACGGCCGCCACTTCCGACGACGCGGAAGTGATCATTACCAGGCCCAGGCCCAGCAGCGCCAGGCAACCGGCGAGCATCGGGAAGTCCAGGTCAATGCCGCGCCCGGTGATCAGCGGCGACGGGTACGGCTTGATGATGTTCATCAGACTCATGCCAAGTCCTCCGCGGCCCGGGCGAACAACTGCCCGCGCTCTTCATAGTTCTTGAACATGTCGAAACTGGCGCAGGCCGGCGACAACAGGACCGCATCGCCCGGTTGCGCAAGGGTGCGGCATTGCTGCACCGCTTCGTCCAGCGAACCGACGCGAATCAGCGGCACGGCATCGCCGAGGGCCTGGGCGATCAATTCACGGTCGCGGCCCATCAGCACCACGGCACGGCAGTTGGCCGCCACCGGGTCGCGCAGGTCCTTGAAGTCGGCACCTTTGCCGTCGCCGCCGGCGATCAGCACGAGTTTGCCTTCGATGTCCGCGCCCAGCCCTTCGATGGCGGCCAATGCGGCGCCCACGTTGGTGGCTTTGGAATCGTTGTACCAAGCCACGCCATCAAGGTCGCGAACCCACTGGCAGCGGTGTTCGAGGCCGGCGAAGGTGCGCAGGGCACAGAGCATGGCGTCGAACGGCAGGCCGACTGCATGCCCCAGGGCCAAAGCGGCCAGGGCATTGGCCTGGTTGTGGGCACCGCGAATCTTCAGCTCGCGCACCGGCATCAGGTTCTGGAATTCGAAGGCCAGGTATTTCTCGCCATTCTCTTCGCGCAAACCGAAGCCTTTGAAATCGGGTACGCCCAGGCCGAACGACCAGCATGGCAGGCCCTCACCCAGCAACGGACGGGTCAGGGCGTCCTGGCGGTTGAACACCACTTGCCGGGCGCCACGGAAGATCCGGTGCTTGGCCAGGTGATACGCCGGCAGGCCGCTGTAGCGGTCCATGTGGTCTTCGCTGACATTGAGCACGGTCGCCACTTCGGCGCCCAGGTGGTCGGTGGTTTCAAGCTGGAAGCTCGACAGCTCCATCACGTATAGCTCGACGTCATCACTGAGCAGGTCCAGCGCCGGGGTACCGAGGTTGCCGCCAACGGCGACTCGCTTGCCGGCCGCTGCGGCCATCTCGCCTACCAGGGTGGTAACGGTGCTTTTCGCATTGGAGCCGCTGATGGCGATGATCGGCGCCTTGGCGTTACGCGCAAACAGCTCGATGTCACCGGACAATTTCACGCCACGGGCGGCGGCAGCCTGCAGGGCCGGGGTCGCCAGGGCCAGGCCAGGGCTCACGTAGAGCTCATCGGCACGGCACAGGAACTCGACGTCCAGCTCGCCACAACGCACGTCCACCTGCGGATAGTCACGACGCAGCGTGGCCAGCTCAGGCGGATTTTCCCGCGTATCGGCGACGGCAAACGACACGCCCCGGTTCGCCAGGAAGCGAACCAGGGACATGCCGCTCTTGCCGAGGCCGACAACGATGCGGAAGTGGTCAGAAGCGATCAGGGACACTCGTTCTACCTCAGCTTCAGGGTGGCAAGGCCGACCAGTACCAGAATCACGGTGATGATCCAGAAACGGACGATCACACGCGGCTCGGGCCAGCCCTTGAGTTCAAAGTGGTGGTGAATCGGCGCCATGCGGAATACGCGGCGGCCGGTCAATTTAAAGGAAGCAACCTGAATGACCACTGATAGGGTCTCCATCACGAACACACCGCCCATGATGAACAAGACGATTTCCTGACGGACGATGACAGCGATGGTGCCCAGGGCCGCGCCCAGCGCCAGTGCGCCGACGTCGCCCATGAAGACTTGCGCCGGGTAGGTGTTGAACCACAGGAAACCCAGGCCGGCACCGATCAGCGCGCCGCAGAACACGATCAGCTCGCCCGCGCCTGGCACATAAGGGATCAGCAGGTATTCAGCGAATTTCACGTTACCCGACAGGTAGCAGAAGATCCCCAGCGCGCCGCCCACCATGACCGTCGGCATGATCGCCAGGCCGTCGAGGCCGTCGGTGAGGTTGACCGCGTTGCTCGAGCCGACGATCACCAGGTAGGTCAGCACGATGAAACCTACGCCCAGCGGGATGCTGTAGTCCTTGAGCATCGGCAGGATCAGGGTGGTCTCCACCGGCGAGGCGGCGGTCATATAAAGGAAGATCGCCGCGCCGAGGCCAAACACCGACTGCCAGAAATATTTCCAGCGGCTCGGCAGCCCACGAGAGTTCTTTTCGATGACTTTGCGGTAATCGTCGACCCAGCCGATGGCGCCGAACAACAGGGTCACCAGCAGCACAACCCAGACGTAACGGTTCGCCAGGTCGGCCCAGAGCAAGGTGCTGATGCCAATGGACGACAGGATCAGCGCGCCACCCATGGTCGGGGTGCCGGATTTGGCCAGGTGCGATTGCGGGCCGTCGTTACGGACCGACTGGCCGATTTGCAGGTTCTGCAAAGTACGAATCATCCACGGGCCCAGGAACAGCGACAACGACAGCGCGGTCAGCACACCCAGGATCCCGCGCAGGGTCAGGTACTGGAAGACCGCGAAGCCTTTGTGGAACTGTTGCAGGTACTCCGCTAGCAGCAGCAGCATTAATGTTTCTCCATACAGGTGCCGCACAAAGCCGCGACGATGTTTTCCATCGCTGCGCTGCGTGAGCCCTTGATCAATAAGGTGGTGTTCGGGTCCTGCTCAGCGCCGAGGGCCAGGATCAGCTCGGCCTGAGTAGCAAAATGCTGTGCGTGTTCGCCAAACGCGGCGACCGCATGGGCCATCATCGGGCCGACGGCGTACAGCGCATCGACCTTGCCGCGCGCATAGGCACCGACGTCGTGATGCCCCTGTTGGGCCCAATCGCCCAGCTCGCCGATATCCCCCAGTACCAGCACGGTACGGCCGGAGAAACCGGCCAGGATATCCACCGCCGCGCACATGGAGGTCGGGTTGGCGTTGTAGGTGTCATCGATCACGCGCATGCCATTGCTGGCCAACTGCGCGACGCTGCGCCCCTTGACCGGTTGCACTGCGTTCAGCCCGGCGACGATACCCGGCAGCGACACACCCAGCGCATGGGCGGCAGCCGCCGCGGCCAGGGCGTTGGCAACGTTATGGGTGCCGAGCAGGTTCAGTTGGACCCGTTCCGCGCCGTCAGGGCTGTGCAGGTTGAAGGCCGGGCACCCACGGGCATCGCGGTCCAGGTCGCTGGCATAGAAATTCGCGGCGAGGTTGCTCAGGGCAAAGGTCAGGACCTTGCGTTCGGCAGCCCGGGTCTTCCAGATTTCGAAAGCCTTGTCGTCGAGATTCAGCACGGCGACGCCATCGGCATCCAGCCCTTCGAGAATCTCGCCCTTGGCCTCAACGATTTTTTCCGGCCCGCCGAACTCACCGACGTGGGCGGTCCCGGCGTTGTTGAGCACAGCCACATGGGGCTTGGTCATGCCAACGGTGTAGGCAATCTCGCCGAGCCGCGAAGCACCGAGTTCGATGACGGCGGCGCTGTGTTCCGGCGCCAGCTCCAGCAAGGTCAGCGGCACGCCGAGGTCGTTGTTCAGGTTGCCGCGGGTCGCCAGCACCGTACCGCGCGTGCGCAGGATGCTCGCGAGCATTTCCTTGACCGTGGTCTTGCCGCTGGAGCCGGTAATGGCCGCGACAGGGTTGCCATACGCCGCACGGTTCAGCGCACCGAACTGGCCCAGCGCCAGGCGCGTGTCGTTGACCAGCAATTGCGGCAATGTGCTGTTGGTCACTTCCCGCTCGACCAGTGCAGCGACCGCACCTTTGGCCGCAACCTCGTTCAGGTAATCGTGGCCGTCGAAGCGTGGCCCGGTCAGGGCGACAAACAATTGCCCCGGCGCAATGGCCCGGCTGTCGATGCTCACGCCGTCGAAACTGGCGTCCGCAGCGATAAGGCGCGCGTTCAGGACGTTGGTCAGCTCGCTGAGCTTCAAGGCCTTAAGCATGGGCCACCTCCCACGCAGTCAGGGCGTGATCGGCTTCCACCAGATCGGAGAAAGCATGGCGTTCGCCATTGATTTCCTGATAATCCTCGTGGCCCTTGCCGGCCAGGACAATGACATCGTCCGCCGAAGCACTGGCGATCAACTGGGCAATCGCCTGGCCACGACCGGCCACGAACGTGACGTTATCCGCCGCCGAGAAGCCGGCCCGGATGTCATCGAAAATCTGCAACGGGTCTTCGGTGCGCGGGTTGTCATCGGTGACCAGCACGCCGTCGGCCAGACGCTCTACCACTTCGGCCATCAGCGGACGCTTGCCGCGATCACGATCACCACCGCAGCCGAACAGGCACAGCAACTTGCCTTTGGCGTGGGGCCGCAGGGCCATCAAGACCTTTTCCAAGGCATCGGGGGTGTGGGCGTAGTCGACCACCACCAGCGGTTGCGTACCGCCGCCCAGTCGTTGCATGCGGCCTGCCGGGCCTTCGAGTTTCGGCAGAACCTTGAGGATTTCGTCCAGGGCGTAATCCAAACCGAGCAAGGCGCCGATAGCGGCCAATACGTTGCTCAGGTTGAAGCGACCCAGCAAGGTGCTGCGCAGATGGTGTTCGCCTTGGGGCGTAACCAGCGTGGCGCGCACGCCTTCGTCATTGAATTGCGCCTGGCGTACATAAAGGTAGGCGCTGGCATCTTCCAGGCTGTAGGTGATCAGCCGGGACTCGCGCTTATCAACGGCCAATTGCCGACCGAACTCGTCGTCAATGTTAATGACCCGGCACTTCAGGTCATTCCAGGCAAACAACTTGGCCTTGGCTTCACCGTAAGCCTGCATGGTGCCGTGGTAATCCAGGTGATCGCGGGACAGGTTGGTCAACACGGCGACATCAAACGCCAGCGCGGTCACACGCCCCTGATCCAGGCCATGAGAGGAGACTTCCATGGCAACGGCCTTGGCACCGGCCTTCTTCAGGTCCGCCAAGGTCGCTTGCACGGCGATCGGGTTCGGCGTGGTGTGCAGGCCACTTTCCAGTGCGCCATGAAAACCGTTGCCCAAGGTCCCGACAATGCCACAATGCTGGCCGAGCAGGTCCAAGGCCTGCGCCACCAGTTGGGTAACGCTGGTCTTGCCGTTGGTGCCGGTCACACCGACCAGGTTCAGGTGGCGGCTCGGGTCACCATAAAAACGTCCGGCAATGTCCGACAGCTGTGCCACCAGCCCCTTGACGGGAATCAGTGGAACGTCCGTGAGCGGCAGAACGGTCGCGCCTTCCACTTCATAAGCCACGGCAGACGCGCCACGCTTCAGGGCGTCAGCGATGTGGGCACGGCCATCGAACCGAGCGCCCGGCACAGCCAGGAACAGGTCTCCGGCACGCACATTGCGGCTATCCAGGGCCAATTCGCGAATCAGCAGATCGTGACCGGCGTGGGCAAAAATCTTGTTCAGGCTCAGGGACATCAGCCACGCCCTCCATCGGCTTTCAAGGGAACGGCCGGCACGGTACTCGCCTGCTGGGTCGGCGGCAGGTTATCCGGGGTGACGTTCATCAGGCGCAGGGTGCCGGACATCACTTTGCTGAACACCGGCGCCGAAACCAGGCCACCGAAATAGCCGGCCTTGCTCGGTTCGTCGATGACCACCACGATGGCGTAGCGCGGATCACTCATCGGACCGAAACCGGCAAACAGCGAACGGTAGGAATTCTCGGCATAGCCTTTGGTGCCCACGGAGGTTTTACGGGCCGTACCCGATTTGCCTGCAACGTGATAGGCCGGCACCTGGGCGCGATAGACACCCCGCGGCGCCTCGATCACCTGTTGCAACATGCCTTGCATGGTCTTGGCGACGCTCTCCGGGATCACCTGGGTGGTTTGCGGCGGCTTGTCGGTTTTGATCAGGGTCAGCGGTGCGATGCGCCCGTTGTTGGCCAGCGCCGAAAACGCGTGGACCAACTGGATCGCCGTCACGGAAACACCGTAGCCGTAGGACAAGGTGGCCGTCTCAGCCTTGCGCCACTCGCGGTAGTTCGGCAGGTTGCCGACACGTTCGCCAGGAAAGCCCAGGCCGGTGTCCTGGCCGAGACCGATCTTCTGGGCCAGGCGGAAAATCGTCTCACCGCCGATATCGAAGGCAATCTTGCTCATGCCCACGTTACTGGAATTGATCAGGATGCCGGTCAGGTCGAGCACCGGACCTTCGGTCTTGGACACGTCGCGGATGGTGTACTTGCCGATCTGCAAGGTGCCTGGATACACCTCGACGGTGTCGCTCGGCTTCCAGCGCCCGGTTTCCAGGGCAGCTGCCATGGAAACGGCTTTCATGGTCGAACCTGGCTCGAACACGTCGATCATCGCGCGGTTGCGCATCATCGCCGGCTGCAGGTTGCGACGGTTGTTCGGGTTGTAGGTCGGCTGGTTGACCATGGCCAGGATCTCGCCGGTCTTCACGTCCATGATCACCAGGCTGCCGGCCTTGGCACCGTTCTCGACGATGGCATTGCGCAGCTCACGGTTGGCCAGATATTGCAGGCGCAAGTCAATGGACAACGCCAAGGGCTTGCCGGCCTTGGCGTTTTTGGTGACTTGGACATCCTTGATCAGTCTGCCGCGCCGGTCCTTGATGACCTGGCGCTTGCCGGCGACCCCGGCGAGCCATTCGTCATACGCCAACTCGACGCCTTCACGGCCGCGGTCGTCAATGTCGGTAAAACCGACCATGTGGGCGGTGACTTCACCGGCCGGGTAAAAACGCCGGAACTCTTCGATGCCATAGACCCCCGGCACTTTCAGGTCGAGTACGCTCTGGCCTTGCTCAGGCGTCAACCCGCGCACCAGATAGATGAATTCTTTATTGGCCTGGGCTTCGAGGCGTTCGGCCAGGGCTTTGGGGTCTTGTCCGAGGGCGGCGGCCAGGGCGGGCCACTTTTCCTTGGCCAACTGCATTTCCTTGGCGTTCGCCCACAAGGTGGTCACCGGGGTGCTCACAGCCAACGGTTCGCCATTGCGGTCGGTGATCAGGCCACGGTGGGCCGGGATCGGAATATGCCGCACGCTGCGGGCATCGCCCTGCCCTTTGAGAAAATCACGGTCGACGACCTGCAGGTCGATGATGCGCCACGAGATCGCCGCCACCATGATCCCGAGCAAGCCCAGGACCAAGCGGAACCGCCACGGGAACAGCGCCCCTTCAAGCTTCATCATGGCGCCACCATCTGCACTTCGGCAGCGCCGGGGATGCGCATTTTCAGCTGTTCGGTGGCCAGTACTTCGATGCGGCTATGGGCGGTCCAGGTGCTCTGTTCCAGAATCAACCGGCCCCACTCGGCCTGCGCCTTGTCGCGCACGCTAAGCTCGTTGTAAAGGGAATTGAGCAACTGCCGGTTCCAGTGCGCGCTATAAGACACGGCAATGGCCGACACGAGCACGCCGATAAACAGCAGCAGCATGAAAAAGCTGCCGCCCGGCAGGGGCTTGGCGAAGAGCTTGCTCACCGCAACTTCTCCGCGACACGCATCACGGCGCTACGGGCGCGCGGATTGGCCTTGAGTTCAGCCTCGGAGGCGAACTGCGCTTTGCCATGAATCTTGATTTTCGGCACGAAGGCCTCAAAGCGCACAGGCAGGTTGCGTGGCAGGTTGTCGGCTTCGCCCTTGGTGAGTTTGCGCATGAACAGTTTGACGATACGGTCTTCCAGGGAATGGAAGCTGATCACCACCAGCCGACCACCAATCTCAAGGGCTTCAAGGGCCGCTTCAAGACCGGCCTCGAGATCGCCCAGCTCATTATTGACGTGGATACGCAACCCCTGGAAAGCACGGGTAGCCGGGTTTTTGCCCTTCTCCCATGCCGGGTTGGCGACCTTCAGCACTTCGGCCAGATCGCCGGTGCGCTCGAAGGGTTTGATGTCGCGACGTTCTACTACCGCGCGAGCCATGCGGCCGGAGAAACGCTCTTCACCGTATTCCTTGAAAACACGGGCGATTTCTTCCGCCGAGGCGGTATTGACGAATTCGGCGGCGCTGACCCCACGGGACGGGTCCATGCGCATGTCCAGCGGGCCATCATTGAGGAAACTGAAGCCGCGCTCGGGATCGTCCAACTGCGGCGAAGACACGCCCAGGTCGAGCAGGACACCACTGACCTTGCCGTCCAGGCCACGTTGGGCGACTTCCGCGCCCAACTCGGCAAAGCTGCGCTGCACAACGACAAAGCGGCCGTCTTCGGCCGCCAGCGCTTGCCCGGTGGCAATCGCTTGAGGATCCTTGTCGAATCCCAAGAGCCGGCCGTCCGGACCGAGCTGGCTGAGAATCAACCGGCTGTGCCCGCCGCGCCCGAACGTGCCGTCCAGATAGCAGCCATCAGGACGTACGGCGAGAGCCTCAACGGCTTCGTCAAGCAGTACGGTGATGTGGTTAAAGCCGCTATCAATAGTCACAGGATCAAATCACGCAGTTCATCAGGCATGGCGCCCGGTTGTTGAATAGCAGCAAGGTCAGCGGCAGAAACCGCATCCCAGGCATCTTCGTCCCACAGTTGGAACTTGTTCAGTTGGCCCACCAGCATCGCGCGCTTGTCCAGCTTGGCGTACTCGCGCAGACGCGGCGGAACCAGGAATCGACCGCTGCCATCGAGTTCGAGGTCGACGGCGTTACCGATCAGCAAGCGTTGCAGGCGACGGTTTTCTTCACGCAACGAAGGCAGTGCGCGCAGTTTGGTTTCGATGATTTCCCATTCATCAAGAGGGTAAACACACAAACATGGGTCAACGGCGTCGATCGTGACGATTAACTGCCCGGAACTACGCGAAACGAGCTCGTCACGATACCGGCTTGGCATGGCGAGCCGGCCTTTTGCATCGAGACTGATAGCGTTAGCTCCGCGAAACACGTCTGCGTTTCTCCACTTTTTGGCGTTATACGTTCAAAAAAACCCACTTCATGCCACTTTCCGCCACTTGCGCACACTATAGGAATGCGCCTACCACACCGTCAAGGCACGGATTGAAGGAAAAGCCTTATAGATCGGAGATTTAGGAGCGTTTCAGGAGGGGTAACAAGAATCTGACGTAGGAATTTTCGCCTCAACCTGAAAGAACACAGGAAGCTGCGCTCACAAGTTAAAGTGATTTGTTAAGAGTAAGATTTTTTTGGTATTAGGAACTGCTTCTGCCATTGATTACGACAGGGAGGGAAAAAGGTGGAGAGTCGATCTGTAAGCCGGGTTCTGTCTTGAACAGTCATTCGTCTACGATGGCCATCACTGGACATCTTTAGCAACCTACCCGGTCCCAGCGCGGGCCACGCCTTGGGACCCTATTTGGTCTTGCTCCAAGTGGGGTTTACCTAGCCACGAACTGTTGCCAGCCGTGCGGTGCGCTCTTACCGCACCTTTTCACCCTTACCTGCGCCGAAACGCTTAGGCGGTTATTTTCTGTGGCACTTTCCGTAGGCTCACGCCTCCCAGGCATTACCTGGCACTTCGCCCTATGGAGCCCGGACTTTCCTCCCCCCTCTAATTTTCATAGAAGGCAGCGACTGTCCGATCGACTCTCCACCGCGAAGGTTAACGGCAGAGCGCCCGAAGAACAAGCGCTAAAAGCCTTTAGCCACTCCAGCAACCCGTGCAACCACTGACCCATCGGGCTTCACTGGGTCTTCTGTTTTTCCAGGGCGACCTGATACAGCACGTTTTTGCGCTCGCCGGTGATCTGCGCCGCGAGGGCAGCGGCGCGCTTGAGGGGCATTTCCTCAAGCAGCAGGTTCAGGATGCGCATCGCTTCGCTGCTGACGGCCTCCTCACTTTCCGGCGCCGTCCAGCCCGCCACCAGCACGACACATTCGCCGCGCTGCTGGTTACTGTCATTTTCGACGAAGGCGCGCAACTGCGCCAACGGCAGCCCCTTGAGGGTTTCAAAGGTTTTGGTCAGCTCACGGGCCAGGAGCGCCGGACGCTCGGGACCGAACACCAACTCCATGTCTTGCAGGCATTCAAGAATGCGGTGCGGTGCTTCGTAAAAAATCAGCGTGCGTGGTTCTTCCTTTATAGACTCCAGCCGCGCCCGCCGCCCCACCGCTTTGGCTGGCAGAAAGCCTTCGAAGATAAAACGGTCCGACGGCAAGCCGGCCGCCGACAGCGCCGCGATTAATGCACAGGCCCCCGGTACCGGCACCACACTGATGCCGGCCGCCCGGGCCTGTCGCACCAAGTGGTAGCCGGGGTCGGAAATCAGCGGCGTACCCGCGTCGGAAATCAGCGCCACGTTGTCGCCCGCCAACAGACGGGTGATGAAACGACTGCCTTCATCCCGTTCGTTGTGTTCGTGACAGGCCGCCAACGGCGTGGAAATGCCGAAGTGCTGAAGCAGGCGCTGGGAGTGACGGGTGTCTTCGGCCGCGATGAGAGCGACTTCCTGCAGAATTTTCAGCGCCCGGGCACTGATATCGTCCAGGTTGCCGATGGGCGTCGCCACCACATAAAGCGAGCCGGCAGCGGAATTCAAAGCACCTGGAGCAGTCAAAGCGCACACCTCATGATCGGTAAAACCGCCATTGTAACGCGTAGCGGGCGTCACGGCTGTTCGTAGCGCTTCACTGCCAGGTGGCCTTTTGTGCTGCACCGCAACATTTGAAATACCTAAATTGATCGATTCACGCCACTAACATCGCGCCCCGGCCAGTGCTTGGGTACAATTCGACGCTAATTTGATCTCGTATCAGGAACACTTACATGATCGCTTGCCTGCGGCTGCTCTCCGCCCTCTGCCTCGCTGCCCTCCTGGCGGCCTGCGCCAGCTCGCCCTCGTCCAGCCTTGGCGAACTCCCACGGACCCCGGATGCCAGTATCGAGCAGTTGCTCGAACAGGCCGCCCAAAGCAAAACACCAGAAAAAGCCGCCCTGTTGCGCCTGAGTGCAGCAGACCTGGCCTACCGCCAGGGCAATGCAGGCCAGTCCGCACAGATCCTGCAACAAGTGCCGATGGAGCAACTCAAGCCCGGCCAGCAGATTTTCGCCAGCACCTTGGCGGCCGAACTGGCAATGACGCGTAACCAGCCCAAAGCAGCGCTGACCGCCCTGAGCCATCCGAGCCTGCAACACTTGAGCGAAATGCCAGTGGAACAGCAGGTCCGCACCGGCACCGTCCGCGCCCGCGCCCTTGAGGCCGATGGCCAGACCCTGGCGGCCGCCAAGGAGCGGATCTTCATCGCGCCCCTGCTCCAGAACGAGGCCGCAGCGAAAAACCACGAAGCGATCTGGTCGCTCATCGCCTCGCTGCCTACCGATCAACTGCAACCGACCACCACCGACGACCTCGGTGGCTGGCTGAGCCTGGCCCAGGCCGTGAAAACCGCCGGGACCCTGGAACAGCAGCAAGCCGCCATCGACCACTGGCGCGAACAAAACCCGAAGCACCCGGCCGCGCTCCAATTGCCGACACCGCTGGTCAAGCTCAAGGAGTTGGCGAGCCAGCCACTGAGCAAGATCGCCCTGCTTCTGCCTCAGAATGGCCCATTGGCCACCGTCGCCAAAGCCTTGCGCGAAGGCTTCATGGCAGCGCACTACCAGGCCCAACAGGCCGGTCAGAACCCGCCGAGCATTCAGTTTTATGACAGCTCAAGCCTGACCTCCATGGACGAGTTCTATCGCAAGGCCCAGGCCGACGGCGTGCAACTGGTCGTCGGGCCGTTGGAAAAACCACTGGTCAAACAGCTCAGCGCCCGCCCGCAATTGCCGATCACCACCCTGGCGCTGAACTACAGCGAAGGCGAACAAGGCCCGGCCCAACTGTTCCAGTTCGGCCTGGCTGCCGAGGATGAAGCCCGCGAAGTTTCCCGTCGCGCCCGTGCCGACGGCCTGCATCGCGCTGCCGCCATGGTGCCGAAAGGCGAATGGGGTGATCGCGTCCTGAAGGCGTTCAGCCAGGACTGGCAGGCCAACGGCGGCACCATCGTTGCCATTGAACGTGTTGACCAGCCGGTACAACTGGCCCAGCAGATCGCCGACATGTTCCAGCTGCGTCAGAGCGAAGGCCGCGCCAAGAGCCTGCAAAGTACGGTGGGCACCACGGTAGCGGCCCAACCGTCCCGTCGCCAGGACATCGAGTTCATCTTCCTGGCGTCGACGCCACAACAGGCCCAGCAGATCAAGCCGACCCTGAACTTCCAGTACGCCGGCGACGTGCCGGTCTACGCAACCTCTCTGGTGTTCAGCGCCAGCGGCGACCAGAACCAGTACAACGACATGAATGGCGTTCGCTTCTGCGAAACGCCGTGGCTGCTCGATGCCAATGACCCACTGCGCAAGCAGGTCACTGCTCAGTGGCCCCAGGCGGGTGGCAGCATGGGCCGGTTGTACGCGATGGGCGCAGACGCCTATCGCCTGGCACCGCGCCTGGGTCAACTCAAGGCGCTGCCGGACAGCCGAATCGAAGGCCTGACCGGCAGCCTGGCGGTGTCTCAGTCCCAGCGCGTGCAGCGCCAATTGCCCTGGGCCGAGTTCGTCAATGGCCAAGTGCAGCGCCTGCCGGACACCCAGCGCTGATGCCTGACCGATCACGCCAGCAAAGCGGACGGGATGCCGAGGGCCAGGCCCTCGCGCACCTTCAGCAACAAGGTCTGCGACTCCTGACGCAGAACTGGTTGTGCAAACGCGGTGAGCTTGATCTGGTCATGCTTGACGGCGATACAGTAGTATTCGTCGAAGTCCGCTACAGAAAAAACACCCAATGGGGTGGTGCGCTCGACAGCATCGACGAGCGTAAGCGCCAGAAGCTGATTTTCGCCGCGCAGTATTTTCTGCAAAGTGAGTCTCGCTGGGCCGATCACCCCTGCCGCTTCGACGTGGTTGCCATCGACAGCAACGCCGATCAGTTGAACTGGCTGCAGAACGCCTTCGACAGTTGAACGTCCATGGCAAGCCGGACACCTTTACATACTTTTTTGCTCTTTGCTTTGCGCGCCGCACATGTTTGTGCCGATAAGCCGCGCTACTTAAGGTCACACAGATGGACATGCAATCGCGAATTCGCCAGCTTTTTCAGGCCAGTATCGACACCAAGCAACAGGCGATGGACGTACTTGCACCGCACATCGAGCAAGCCAGCCAAGTGATGGTCAATGCCCTGCTGAATGAAGGCAAAATGCTCTCGTGTGGCAATGGCGGTTCTGCCGGCGACGCCCAGCACTTCTCGTCGGAGCTGCTCAACCGATTCGAGCGCGAGCGCCCGAGCCTGCCAGCCATTGCACTGACCACCGACAGCTCGACGATCACCTCAATCGCCAACGACTACAGCTACAACGAAATTTTCTCCAAACAGATCCGCGCCCTGGGCCAGCCCGGCGATGTGCTGCTGGCGATTTCCACCAGCGGCAACTCGGCCAATATTATTCAAGCGATCCAGGCCGCACATGATCGTGAAATGATTGTCGTAGCATTGACCGGTCGTGATGGCGGTGGCATGGCGTCATTGCTATTGCCTGAAGACGTCGAGATCCGCGTACCGGCCAATGTCACTGCACGTATCCAGGAAGTCCACCTGCTGGCGATCCACTGCCTTTGCGACTTGATCGACAGCCAACTGTTCGGGAGTGAAGAATGACCCCTAATCGCCTAGGCCTTCTGGCCCTGACCCTGTGCCTCGGCATCAGCGGCTGCACATCGGTGGTTAACGCCAGCCGGGAAAAGCCGATTGAAGACGACCGCGGCACCCGCACCTTCGGCAGCAAAATCGACGACTCTCTGATCGAAACCAAGGCTGGCGTGAACATCGCCAAGGCCGACCCGGACCTGGACAACAACTCGCACATCGTCGTCACCAGCTTCAACGGTGTTGTGCTGCTGGCCGGCCAGACCCCACGCGCGGACCTCAAGGCCAAGGCCGAGCAAGCTGCCAGCGAAGTGCAGCGGGTCAAGACCGTGCACAACGAATTGCAGGTGCTGGCGCCCTCCTCGCTGCTGGCACGGCAGAACGACACCTGGCTGACCACCAAGATCAAGACCCAGATGCTCACCGACGCCAGCATTCCCGGCTCGCGCATCAAGGTCGTGACCGAGAACGGTATCGTCTATCTGCTGGGTCTGCTGACCAAGCAGGAGGCCGCCCAGGCGACCGCCCTGGTGCAAGGCGTTTCCGGCGTGCAGAAGATCGTCAAGCTGTTCGAGTACATCGACTGATACATCGCTGGCTCAGAAACGGCGCTTTTCCCAGGTGGGAAAGCGCCGTTTTTTTTGGCTTCGATTTCAGGGTTGGTCGGTGTGTATATCCGTTACCGTAAAACGGGTATACACACCAACCACCGCACTGTTTTAAGAAAAATGCCCGCATCTCGCGATACGGGCATTCTCTTTAACCGGCCAGCAGATTGCTGGGTTTTCACACAGCCAGCGATTGGATCGCCTTTTTTACACCTGCCAGCTACTTCACCACTTTCAGACTTGGCCGGCCGCTGGGACGCGGCGGCTCATCGTCCGGTGGCGGCAGGTCATCATCCGGTTCAAGCTCCTCTTCGCCTTCCAGAGGCGCCTCAAGCTCAAACACCATGCCCTGGCCGTTCTCCCGGGCGTAAATCCCCAGGATCGAGGCGACAGGCACGTACAGGGTATGTGGCACGCCACCGAAGCGCCCTTCGAAGCTGACGGCGTCGTTGTCCATGTGCAAGTGACGCACGGCGGCCGGCGATACGTTCAGGACAATCTGCCCGTCGTTGGCAAAACCCTGCGGCACCTGAACCGATGGATACTCGGCGTTGACCAGCATGTGTGGGGTGCAATCGTTATCCACAATCCACTCGTAGAGCGCGCGGACCAGATAAGGTCGACTGGAGTTCATAGCGGCTCCCTAAGCCTTAGCGCATGTCGCGTTCGACACCAGACAGACTCGCCTGGAAAGCCTCACGCGCAAATTGGCGCTCCATATAATCAAGCAGCGGCTTGGCAGGCCGCGGCAGTTCAATACCCAGAATCGGCAAACGCCAGAGTATTGGCAATAGGCAGCAATCCACCAGACTTTGTTCCTCGCTGAGGAAGAACGGCTTGTCGACGAACAGCGGCGATACGCCAGTCAGGCTTTCACGCAACTCTTTACGCGCCACAACCCGCGCTGGCTCCTTGGTCCGTGAATCCAGGATCAGATCCACCAACCCGCACCAGTCACGCTGGATGCGATGGATCAGCAAACGACTGTTGGCACGCGCGACAGGGTACACCGGCAGTAAAGGCGGATGCGGATAACGCTCATCCAGGTATTCCATCACCACGGTCGACTCCCACAATGCCAGGTCACGATCGACCAGTGTGGGCAGACTGCCGTAAGGGTTCACCTCGATCAGCTTCGGCGGCTGACGGCCCGCTTCGACGTAAATGATCTCGGCGCTGACACCCTTCTCTGCCAGTACGATACGTACCCGGTGGGAATAGTGGTCGGCGGGGTCGGAGTAACAGGCCAACCGATTGGTCACGCCCATGGCGATCCTCCTCGCTTGTTGAAATTATCGAAAAACGGAAAAACGAGCGCGCCCAGAAAGCGTCTCCCGTAACACCTGGCCGACCAGGCTCGTTACATTTTCAGAGACGCCCTTGGGCGCGCACGATTAACAGCAATGGCTTACAGCTTTATCAATGCACGTCTTTCCAGTATTCACGCTTGAGCAGATAAGCGAATACGAAGAAGAACGCCAGGTACAGCAAAACATACGTACCGATGCGCTGATGCTCCAGCTTCACCGGGTTGGCTGAGTAGGCCAGGAAGGTCACCAGATTCTTGACCTTCTCGTCGAACTGCTCTGGCGTCAGGCTGCCGGTGTTCGGCAATACGGTCAGTTGGTCGCATGCTTCGTGAGTCAAAGCGGTGCCGGTCAACGGGTCGTATTGCTTCTTGCCGTTTTCGACGATCTGAACCTGCTTACAGCCTACCACCTGACGACCCTGCAGGCCGACCAGAACGTTCGGCATGCCGACGTTCGGGAAGACCTTGTTGTTCACGCCCCATGGACGCGCAGGATCTTCATAGAACGAACGCAGGTAACCGTAGAGCCAGTCGGTACCACGCACACGTGCTACCAGGGTCAGGTCGGGCGGCGCAGCGCCGAACCAGGCCTTGGCATCCACCGGCTGCATGCCGATGTTCATGTGGTCGCCAAGCTTGGCACCGGTGAACACCAGCTTCTCGAGCATCAGTTCATGAGGAATGCCCAAGTCATCCGCTACGCGCTCGTAACGCTGGAACTTGGCACTGTGGCAACCCATGCAGTAGTTGGCGAACGTACGCGCGCCGTCCTGCAGGGCAGCTTTATCGGAAACGTCGATGTCGACTTTTTCCAGCTCTGGACCACCGTGTTCGGCCGCGAAGGACAATACAGGCATAGCAGCAAGAATCAGTACAGCAAATAGCTTTTTCATCAGCCAGTCACCCTTTCCGGAACCGGTTTGGTCTTCTCGAGCCTGGTGTAGAACGGCATCAGAATGAAGTAGGCGAAGTACAGGAAGGTGCAGACCTGCGAGAGCAGCGTACGGCCCGGTGTTGGTGCCAGTACGCCCAGCACGCCCAGGATCACGAACGAGATGCAGAACACCCAGAGCCAGATCTTGCTCAGCCATCCCTTGTAGCGCATCGACTTGACGGGGCTGCGGTCCAGCCACGGCAGGACGAACAGCACAGCGATGGCCGCGCCCATGGCGATAACGCCCATCAGCTTGTCCGGGATCGCCCGCAAAATTGCGTAGAACGGCGTGAAATACCAGACCGGGGCAATGTGCTCAGGGGTCTTGAAGGCGTTCGCCTGTTCGAAGTTCGGCTTCTCGAGGAAGTAACCGCCCATCTCCGGGAAGAAGAACACGATGGAGCAGAAGATGAACAGGAAGACCACCACGCCGACGATATCTTTCACGGTGTAGTACGGGTGGAAGGCGATGCCATCCAGCGGCACGCCGTTCTCGTCCTTGTGTTTCTTGATGTCCACACCGTCCGGGTTGTTCGAGCCGACTTCGTGCAGGGCCAGAATGTGCAGCACCACCAGGCCGAGGATAACGATCGGCAGGGCCACCACATGCAGGGCGAAGAAGCGGTTCAGGGTAATGCCCGAGATCAGGTAGTCACCGCGGATCCACTGGGTCAGGTCGTCCCCGATGACCGGGATCGCACCGAACAGCGAGATGATCACCTGGGCGCCCCAGTAGGACATCTGGCCCCACGGCAGCAGGTAGCCCATGAAGGCCTCGGCCATCAGCGCCAGGTAGATCAACATGCCGAAGACCCACACCAACTCACGAGGCTTCTGGTACGAACCGTAGAGCAGGCCACGGAACATGTGCAAGTAAACCACGATGAAGAACGCCGAAGCGCCGGTGGAGTGCAGCAGGCGCAGGATCGAACCGTACTCGACGTCGCGCATGATGTATTCGACGGAGGCAAACGCTTCTTCCGCCGAAGGGGTGTAGCTCATGGTCAGCCAGACACCGGTGACGATCTGGTTGACCAGAACGAGCAATGCCAGGGAGCCAAAGAAGTAGAAGAAGTTGAAATTTTTCGGAGCGTAATACTTGCTGAGATGGTCTTCCCACATTTTGGTCGCGGGAAAGCGCGCATCAACCCATTCCATGAATTTGCTCATCACGCTTTCTCCGTATCGACGCCGATGACAATGATCTCGTCCGACTCATAGGAATGCGGGGGAACTGGCAGGTTCAGAGGTGCAGGCTGCGATTTGTAGACGCGACCCGCCAGGTCATAGTGGGAACCGTGGCAAGGGCAGAAATAACCACCTACCCAGTCCTTGCCCAAGTCGGCAGGGGCCACTTCGGGACGGAACGTTGGCGAGCAACCCAGGTGCGTGCAGATCCCGATCAGCAACAGGATTTCTGGCTTGATCGAACGCGTCTCCGGGTCGACATAGGTCGGTTGCGTCGAGTTCTTGGAGGTGGGGTCAGACAACTGACCCTCGATCTTTTTCAGATTCCCCAGGATTTCCTCGGTACGGCGGACGATGAACACCGGCTGACCTCGCCATTCAGCAATCATCTGCTGGCCTGGCTCGATCTTGCTGACATTCACTTTCACCGGTGCACCTGCAGCTTTCGCCTTGGCACTGGGAAACCATGACCCCACGAACGGGACCGCAGCCCCCACCGCTCCTGCAGCACCCACCACGGATGTGGCTGCTACCAAGAAGCGACGCCGGCCTGCATTCACGCCGTCATTGCTCATTCAGTCCTCTCCCATCAGCTTTGTGGCCTGTTAAATCAGGCGTCTACTAAGTAAAAATCTGAACTTATAAAAATTTTGCCGAATGGTAATGAAAACCCCCAGTATTGACAAGGTAATTACCAAGCGGTCAAACCGCCAAGCCTTGTAGTATAGGGGCTCTACGGATGTGGCAAGTTGTCACAGCATAAATCTTTCGCCCATAAAAAAACGCCCAGCTCCGTGAGGAACTGGGCGCCTTTTGAACGCGAAAGCGAATTAACGCTTCGAGTACTGCGGACGCTTACGCGCTTTACGCAGACCGACTTTCTTACGTTCAACTTCGCGAGCATCGCGAGTTACGAAGCCGGCTTTGCGCAGAGCACCGCGCAGAGTTTCGTCGTAATCCATCAGGGCGCGAGTGATGCCGTGGCGGATTGCGCCAGCTTGACCACTTACACCACCACCGATAACAGTGACGTAGATGTCGAATTTCTCGACGGTCTCGGTCAGTTCCAGCGGCTGACGAACTACCATGCGGGCAGTTTCGCGGCCGAAGAAGTTATCCAGGGTGCGGTTGTTGATGGAGATGTTACCAGTGCCCGGACGCAGGAAAACGCGTGCGGTTGCAGTCTTGCGACGGCCAGTGCCGTAATTTTGAGTCGCCGACATAATGAACTATTCCGTTAAAACTTCAGTTCTTGGGGCTGCTGAGCAGTATGAGGGTGAGCAGCGCCCGCATAAACCTTCAGCTTACGATACATGTCGCGACCCAGCGGGTTCTTAGGCAGCATGCCTTTAACCGCGGTCTCGAGCACGCGCTCAGGGGCTTTGGCGATCAGCTTTTCGAAGTTGATCGACTTGATGCCGCCAGGAAAACCGGAGTGGGAGTAGTACATTTTGTCAGTGGTTTTAGCGCCAGTAACACGTACTTGCTCAGCATTGATCACGACGATGTAGTCACCGGTGTCAACGTGAGGGGTGTACTCAGGCTTGTGCTTGCCACGCAGACGGCTCGCGATTTCGGTGGCCAGACGACCCAGGGTCTGACCAGCAGCGTCGACGACAAACCAGTCGCGCTTTACTGTTTCCGGTTTAGCAGTAAAAGTTTTCATTCTTTATAGCCTCAGGGGCCGCCCTGTAAATTAGACGGCGGATCTTACTGAATAGTGCGTACTTTGACAAGTCAAAGGCAGCCGGATACAGACGCTTTCGGGGGCTCGGGTCGGCGCGTCCGTTCAACGGCAAGATTCTTCGGCGGCGGCGCATCACTTCCACTGCAGAAAGAGGTGCGCAATTATGCAGATTGCGAAAAATAATTCAACCTGCTTTTATGATTGTTTTGCCAAGGAGTTCCCGATGGACTATCGCCAGCTAGGCCGTACCGATCTAAACGTGAGCGCCCTGTGCCTCGGAACCATGACCTGGGGCGAGCAGAACAGCGAGGCCGAGGCCTTCGCCCAGATTGAACGCGCCAAGGGTGCCGGGATCAATTTCATCGACACCGCCGAGATGTATCCAGTACCGCCAAAGGCCGAGACCTACGCCACCACCGAGCGCTACATCGGCAATTATTTCAAAAGCCGCGGCGACCGTGCCGACTGGATCCTGGCGAGCAAGATCGCCGGCCCCGGCAATACCATTGACTACATCCGCGACAAAAACCTCAAGCACAACCGCCGCCACATCGTCGAAGCGGTGGACGCCAGCCTCAAGCGCCTGCAGACCGACTGGATCGATCTTTACCAATTGCACTGGCCGGAGCGCAGCACCAATTTCTTTGGCCAATTGGGCTACAAGCACAAGGCCGACGAAGATTTCACCCCGCTGGAGGAAACCCTCGAAGCCCTGGATGAACAGGTCCGGGCCGGCAAGATCCGCCACATTGGCCTGTCCAACGAAACGCCATGGGGCACCATGAAATTCCTGGCCCTGGCCCAAGCGCGTGGCTGGCCGCGAGCGGTGTCGATCCAGAATCCGTACAATCTGCTCAACCGCAGCTTCGAGATCGGCCTTGCGGAAATCGCCATCCGTGAGCAGTGCGGTCTGCTGGCTTACTCGCCATTGGCGTTCGGCTTTCTGTCGGGTAAATATGAAGGTGGCGCACGGCCAGCCAAGGGTCGCCTGACGCTCTACAGCCGCTTCATGCGCTACTTCAACCCGCAATCGGAAGCCGCATGCAGCCGCTATGTGGCCCTGGCCCGCGAACATGGCCTGGACCCGGCCCAGATGGCCCTGGCGTTCGTCACACAGCAGCCGTTCGTGACCAGCAACATCATTGGTGCCACCACGCTGGAGCAGCTGGACAGCAACATAGCCAGCTTCGACCTGAAGCTGTCGAATGAAGTGCTGACGGGGATCGAGGCGATCCACAAGGATCATCCAAATCCAGCGCCTTGATTCCTTGATCGTTCGATCGTTCCCACGCTCTGCGCGGGAACGATCGCGCAGCATTACAGCGACCGCGCAATGATCTCCTTCATGATTTCATTGGTCCCGGCATAAATCCGCTGCACCCGCGCATCAGCCCACGCCCGGGCAATCGGGTATTCCCACATAAAGCCGTAACCGCCATGCAACTGCACGCATTCGTCGAGCACCTTGCATTGCAGGTCGGTGCCCCAGTACTTGGCCATTGCCGCCGTCGGCACGTCGAGCTTGCCTTGCAGGTGCAACTCCAGGCAGCGGTCGACGAAAACCCGGCCGATCTGGATCTCGGTGGCCATTTCCGCCAGTTTGAAGCGGGTATTCTGGAAGTCCGCGATGGACTTGCCAAACGCCTTGCGCTCGCGCGTGTAGCTCAGCGTCCATTGCAGCGCCGCTTCGGCCGAAGCCAGGCCGCCGATGGCGACGGTCAGGCGCTCTTGAGGCAGTTCCTGCATCAGGTAGGCGAAGCCCATTCCGGCCTGCCCCAAGAGGTTTTCCTTCGGCACGCGGACGTCCTGGAAGAACAACTCCGACGTGTCCTGGGCCTTCATGCCGACTTTTTCCAGGCGCTTGCCCTTTTCGAAGCCAGGCGTGCCCGCCTCCACCAGGAACAGGCTGGTGCCCTTGGCGCCAGCCTTCGGGTCGGTCTTGGCGACCACGATCACCAAGTCAGCCAGGAAGCCATTGGTGATGAAAGTCTTAGAGCCATTGATGACATATTCATCGCCGTCCAGCACCGCCGTCGTCCTCACGCCTTGCAGGTCGGAACCAGCACCCGGTTCGGTCATGGCGATGGCCGTGACCATTTCACCCGACACCAATTTGGGCAGGTACTTGTGTTTAAGCGCTTCGCTGCCGTAATGCAGGATGTACGGCGCGACGATGTCTGAATGCAGCGAGAAACCGATCCCTGTCAGCCCCAGACGCCCGATCTCCTCGATTACCACCGTACTGTAGAGGAAGTCTGCTTCCAGCCCGCCATAGGCTTCTGGAAGATGCGAGCACAACATCCCCGCCTCCCCTGCTTTGTTCCAGAGCTGACGATCGACATGCCCCTGTTTTTCCCACTGACTGTGGTACGGAACGGCTTCTTTTTCGAGGAAGGTTCGTACGCTGTCGCGAAACAATTCGTGCTCGGGGCTGAACAGGGTTCTTGGGATCATGGCGCACCTTTGGTTATTGTCGGGCGTGGTTATCCGACAGAGCCTAGCCTGCGGTGTACGACAGGACACTGGACACATCCGACAAAAAATAAGACGATCCAGCCGTCTGATGACCACTTTCCCCTATAAAAATAAAGATGAATTATGTCTATGCATGTCTCCACGCCTTTGCGGCGCGTCAGCATCCTGGCGATTGACCAGGTTTTCGCTTCCACCCTCATGCAAGCCAAGGATTTTTTCCATCTGGCCAGCCTGCGCTATGGCAAACAACTGGGCCACGGCCTGACACCGGCATTCGAAACCCGGCTGGTCAGCCCCGACGGCAAACCGGTGAACAGCTTCAGCGACGTGATCATGCCAGTGGACGGTGGCCTGGAAGATACCGATGTGATCATCCTTCCGGCCTTCTGGGATGATTTCGCCAGCCTCTGCCAACGCTATCCTCAGATCCTGCCCTGGCTGCGCGAACAACACGCCCGCGGCGCCGTACTCTGCGGCGAAGCCACCGGGGTATTCTGGCTGGCCGAGGCCGGACTGCTCGATGGCAAGGAAGCCACTACTTACTGGCGTTTCTTCAATGCCTTCAAGGAGCGCTTCCCCCAGGTGCACCTGAACCAGGACAAGCACCTGACCGACGCCGACAATCTGTTCTGCGCCGCCGGCACGACCTCGGCCTGCGACCTTTACATTTACCTCATCGAACGCTTCTGCGGCGCCAACGTGGCCCAGGCCGTGGCGCGGGATATCCTGTACGAAGTGCAGCGCAGTTACTCGCCCGGCAGAATCGGTTTCGGGGGGCAGAAACTGCACCAGGATGTGATCATCCTGCAGATCCAGCACTGGCTCGAGGAGCACTTCGCCGACAAGTTCCGCTTCGAGGACGTCGCCCGGGAACACGGCATGAGCATCCGCAACTTCATGCGCCGCTTCCAGACCGCCACGGGTGACAAGCCACTGCACTACCTGCAACGGCTGCGGATAGAAACCGCCAAGGGCCTGCTCTCCGGCAGCCGCAAAAGCATCAAGACCATCAGCTATGAAGTCGGCTACGACGATGCGAGCTTTTTTGCACGGCTGTTTCGGCAACATACCGAGCTGTCGCCGAACCAGTATCGGCAGCAGTTTCAGCAGGCGGCCTGAAACAAGGGGTGAATGCAATCCAATGTGGGGCGAACAGCCTAGCCCCCACATTGGATCTTGTGTGCGGAAGACCGGCCCTTCTTGCACATTCCTACATAAAAAGCGGAATGCAGAGCGCCTGATTACTGGATTTTGCTCACATACATCACCGGATGAGTATTTCAACATCACTCCCTGAAAACACCATCAGGGAAGAGCAACAATGACCATCGGATCAAGCTATAACTACCCATCCTTAGTCGCCAAGGAAGTCGTTCGAACCAAGCGCTCGATTGAAAACAAATGGGCAGCTCGCTTTCCAAACCCACCCGATTTGTGCTTCGACTACCGGGCGTTGGTCGAGCAGGAAAACGGCATCGCCAAGGCCACCGATCCGCAGCATAAAATTTGCATTATTGGTGCCGGCATCACCGGATTGACCGCCGCCAGAGAACTTTATCGTTGTGGCTTCACCCATATAACCCTTATAGAACAATCCAGGCGCATAGGCGGCAGACACCTGACCGTTCCTGGAAGCGCCCCCTCCAGCGCTAGCCATACACCCTTTGAAATGGGCGCCATGCGCATGCCCTTCTTCAACCAGGCGGATGAGCCACCAACAGAGGGACGGTCGCTGATGGCTTACTACGCCAAGATATTTAGCTTATCGATCTCAGACTTCGCCAATCCAGGAACCCAATGGGTCCGCTCGACCGGTATCTATCTGCGAGAGGGCAGCACGGGCGGCGGACCGAATCCGCAGATGTTGATCTGGAAAAATGAAGATGGGGAGACACCACCTCCCGGCCAGGAACTGCAAGATGTTCATGCCAAATGGAAAGCCTTTGCCGACCGTATGACTCGGCACGTCGCAGAGGCTTATGCCAGTGAAGAGTGGGAAAGCATCTGGGCCGCTATTGTCGCGAAATACGAGAACGTATCGTTTCGCGACCTGGTGAGCATGCCTCTCTTGCAAACTTGGGATAAGCGCTCGCCGGGGGATTTTGGCGGGATGGGAATGTCCGCAAAAGAGTCCGCGATTTTCTACGCAATTGGCATCGGCGACGGTAGCTGGGGCGCCTTCTACGATGTCTGCTCCCTTTATCCCCTGCGCACCGCCATTTTTGGATTCAGCAGCCAATTGCAACTGGTCCATGGTCGGGTGGGCTCGACTGGCGATCCGTTAGATTCACCCTACCTGCACAGTGAAGCCGTTTTTGACTCTATGGGGCGGAGCTTTAATAGGCCAAGGTACATCGGACTCGCGGCGCTGGACGAATGCCTGTTGTTCATGAAACCTGAGGAAAACGCAAAATCTTTCTACGAACATTGCCAGGAAAGAAACAACGGTTTGCTCACGGACTCATCCGTCACAAAATTAAGAAAACTGACCAACCAGAAAACCCGTGTCTACTTCAACCGCAAACACAGCCAACCCGAGCAAACCCAGGAGCACTTCGATGACTTCGATTCGGTCATCATGACACTGCCCTCCTGGCTGATTGAAACTCGTATCAAACTTGAAAACTTTACGCCGCAAATGCTGCCTTTCGAGACGATAAATGCCTATAAAATGGCCCACTGGGAGACCAGTTGCAAAGTCTTCGCGCCCTTGAAAAAAACATTCCTTTCGAACAACAGCAAAATCCCCCAGGCCATCGTCACCGACAGTTTCATCCACGACGTCTACACCTACCGCTATAACGAAAATTACAGCTACGACTGCATTCTCCTAAGTTACACGTGGGAGGATGACGCCACCAAACTCGCCTCATTCACCGACAAAGAACTGGTGATCAAGTGCGCCGAGGAACTGGATCGGATTCTCATGAACTCCGCCAATGTCCAGGAGAAAATTTCTCCCTACATCGGTCTTGACCAAGCCGTGGTGCACCGCTGGATGACCGATAAAAATTCGCTGGGTTGCGCAAAGCTATACCGACCCGGCACCTACTACGATGCCGTAAGCCTGATGAAGTACAACAGGGACTTCGCACACGTTTCAGGTCTGTACTTTTCCGGAGAGTCGTTTTCAGTCGATGCTGGCTGGACAGAGCCTTGCTTTCGGGGTGCTGTCGATGCGGTCATTCATATCTGCGACAAAACCGCCGCGACCTTCAATGGTGGTTTTACCATGAGTGACTATCCGCACTATAAAATCGGAACCTGACGTCCTCCTGCCCCCTGGAGCCATGCACAACGTGCATTGGCTCTACCTTCGTTACTCCCGTGCCAAGTACTGGCCCATTTATCTTGGGATACGGACTACAGCGTAAACGGAAACAGCTGACTTACGCCCCGCCCCCATTTCACCTCTTATGTGCACGCCCTTTAACTGCGTGAATAACAATAAAAAGAGGTTTTTGAAAATGAGCGAGCCAACCAGTCCTGTTCGTGTAGCAGTCGTGCAATTCGACCCACAGGTCGGCCTTAGAAATCGTGAAGATAATCTGCACCGCAGCCTTGCTCTGGCCCTGGAGGCAGTGAGCGGCGGAGCGAATCTCATCGTCCTGCCCGAGTTATCAAGTACCGGTTATTTCTTCAGCAACAGACAGGATGCGTTCGACCACTCGGAGTCAATTCCCGGCGGGCAGAGCGTGCAAGCCTGGATGGACTTCGCCCGCCAGCACAAGATTTACCTGGTGGCTGGTTTGACGGAGCGTGAAGGTATGCGGCTCTTTAACACTGGCGTTCTGGTGGGGCCTGACGGCTTTATCGGCAAGTATCGAAAAGCGCATTTATGGAACCTGGAGAAACTGTGGTTCACACCGGGTGATCTGGGCTTTCCGGTGTTCGATACACCGATAGGCCGCATAGGGTTGTTGATTTGCTGGGATATCTGGTTTCCGGAAGTGCCGCGAATTCTCAGCCAGCAAGGCGCGGACATAATTTGCAGCCTGAACAACTGGGTCTGGACGCCACCGCCTCTTTTTGATGACGCAGGCAAGTGCATGGCGTCGTACCTGACGATGACGGCAGCGCATGTAAATAACGTATTTATTGCCGCAGCAAGCCGCATAGGTGAAGAGCGAGGTGCCCGCTACCTGGGCTGTTCGTTGATCGCCGGTACCAACGGCTGGCCGATCGGTGCGGTGGCTTCTGCTGACCAACAAGAAGTCCTTTTTGCCGATATCGACCTCACCAGCTCCCGTAGCGCGGCCATCTGGAACAACTTGAATGACCTGCACCGCGATCGTCGGGCTGATCTCTACGATCAAATGCTCGGTTATACCCAGCACCCTTGCCTGCCGCGTTGATAAGGGAGCTACTCAATGGAAACTACAAGCGAAAAGCTCGAACAACGTCAGCATGCCACCCGGTCACCGCTGGATATCGCCATCATTTTGCTGATGCTCGGCGCAATATTGCTGGTCGCCTGGCTTTCATTCACTAACCGCACTTCATGGCCAGCCCACTGGCCAGACTATAGCCACATGGTCTCGAACCTGCCGCAGCCAAGTGCCTGGTTACGCTGGGTGTTGGGAGACATCAGTGAGGTTGCGTTCTACAAGCATGAGTTCGCCTCTATTGGGCTGCTTGCCGGCGCCTATCTGGCGTATCGGGCCAATCGGACGGGAAAAGCCTGGCAAGGCTTTTCCATCTGCTATGGCAGCGGCCTGTGGCCGTGGCTCGTTACCAGTTCGTTGCTTGGGCTGTTGCTGAGTAACCTGATGTGGGGTTGGACAGTAACAGCCACGGCTTGGCAGCCCACGTTTGCGGCTTTTGTTTCATTGCCTGCGGCGATGGTGCTGATGTTTGGCGGCGGTTGGAAGGTCGCGATCAACGGCGCAATCATGGGCGCTCTACTCGTCACTCCGGCGTGCTTATTGATCGTCAACTACGTCTGTAATCCACTGGGGTTGCCGGTCGTGATCGGCAATGTCTCTGGGATGGCGGTCGCCAGCGTCGTTGCGTTTCTGCTCTGTCGCTATCTGCCGAGCCTGATGAAGTCACAGGCATCGGGGAAGCCCTCCGAGCCGCCACCAGCGCCGACTACCACCAAGGTGCCTGACTATGGCGTTGTCTGGAGTTTGCGACGAGTCTTGGCAGACTTTTCGGAAGCGCCGTTTTTCGGCAATGAATGGGCCAGCCTCGGCCTGATACTGGGCGCGTTATTGGCTTTTACCTTGAACCCGATGAGTCCGGTTTACGGCTCGGGCTTGCTGCCGCAACTGATCGGTGCACAGGCATTGACATCGGCGCTGGGCGTGATGATCTGGCGTCGACAGTGGATGTTACACGGATGGTATCCCACCTACATTCCGTTGGTTTCAGTGGTGCCGGCGGCCGTTCTGACCTACGGCGGCAGTTGGCAGGTGATTGCCTCTAGCGCATTGCTGGGGGCACTGATTGCGCCACCATTGGCGTGCGCAATTGCCAAACGGTTGCCGACCGACATGCATGGCTTCATCGCAAATGTCCTGTCCATGGCCATCAGCACCTTGCTCATCATCCCGCTTATCGGATTTCTGATAGCCAACTGAGCAGCCCCCTTTACGGCTGTATTGCGGCCTCAAGGCGGATACAGCCATTTCTACTACACGCTAACGAGGTATCACATGGACCTGCCCAAACTGGCCATCGCTTCACTGGGTGGCACCGTGAGCATGCGCGCCCGGGCCGCCAGCGAAGGAGTGGTCCCGACCATCAGCGGCGAAACACTGCTGGCTTCGGTACCAGAGTTGACGGCACTGGCACGCGTCAACGTTGAAACGCTCGGGATGTTGCCCAGTGCTTCATTGAGCTTCGAGTTTTTATTGAGCGTTCTCTGCTGGGCGAATTATCAGATCGAGCAAGGCGCCGTGGGTATTGTCATCACTCAGGGAACGGACACGCTGGAAGAAACCGCCACATTTTTCGATCTACTGTGGGACCACGACGAACCACTGGTCCTAACCGGCGCCATGCGTTCGGCAGCCCAGGTAGGGGCCGACGGACCGGCGAATCTGCTGGACGCTTGTCGGGTTAGCTTGGCCAAGAACAGCTGCCGGCGTGGCGCTCAGGTGGTCATGAACGGGCAAATTCACCCCGCGCACGCTGTTCGCAAAACCGATTCGATGGCATTGCAGGCGTTTTCCTCGCCCATCGTGGGTCCGACCGGCCTGGTGGTGGAAGGTACGGTTCACTACCTGCGCCCAGCACTGCAACGCAACGTTTTGCCCTTGCCGCAACACACGACACAGAAAGTTGCCCTGTTACAGGCATCGCTGTGCGCCGACAGCCTGCTGTTGGAAAACATTCTCACACTGGGCTATGACGGGTTGGTCATTGCCGGTTTCGGTGCAGGACACCTTTCTGAAAGCTGGGCTGAGGCGATTGATGCAATTGCCAAGAAAATCCCGGTCGTTATTGCAACTCGCTGCGGCTCCGGCCCTACGGCTCATTCAACCTACGGATTCTCGGGGAGCGAGATGGATTTAATGCGCAGAGGCGCATCGATGGCTGGCTTTGCCTGTCCACGCAAAGCCAGAATCCTCCTGTGGTTACTAATTGGTTGCCAGCGACAGGATGAGTTGGCTCGCTATCTGAAAGACGATACTCGGTTTCAGTATTAATGCTTGTGGCGCGGGGCGATAAATGGGAGGCAGCCAAATAAAAAAGGCCTGCAATCGCAGGCCCTTTTTTTATCCGAATCGCCCTACGGCTTATGCGCCCGCGACAGGAATTCGTGGGATTGCATTTCCAGCAAACGACTCAAGGTCCGCTGGAACTCGAAGGTCAGGCGACCGCCGGTGTAGAGGTCCTTGAGTTCGACTTCGGCCGAGATGATCAGCTTCACGTTACGGTCGTAAAACTCGTCGACCATGTTGATGAAACGGCGGGCGATGTCGTCGGTGGTGACGCTCATCTGCTCTACGCTGCTGAGCAGCACGGCGTGGAAAATCTTGCCCAGTTCAATGTAGTCGTTCTGGCTGCGAGGACCGTCGCACAGTTCGCGGAAATCGAACCAGGCCACGTCGTCACACGTGCGGATGGCGCGAATTTCGCGATTCTCGATGATCAGCACGTCGTTTTCGACCGCCTGAGTGCATTCCGGCGTCAGGGCCCGGAAGCTCTTGCGCAGGCTTTCTTCAGCGGCGGCGTCCAGAGGGAAGTGGAACAGTTCCGCTTGTTCGAGGTGACGCAGACGGTAATCGACACCACTGTCGACGTTGACGATTTCGGTGTGCTCCTTGATCAGCGCAATGGCTGGCAGGAAACGCGCCCGTTGCAGGCCATCCTTGTAGAGACCGTCCGGTACGATGTTCGAGGTGGCGACCAGGGTCACGCCGTTCTTGAACAGCTCCTCCATCAAGGTGCCGAGAATCATGGCATCGGTGATGTCGGAAACGAAAAACTCATCGAAGCAGATCACCCGAGCTTCGTCGGAGAAACGCTTGGCGATGATGGTCAGCGGGTTCTTCTCGCCACCCAAGGTCTTCATTTCTTCGTGCACGCGCTTCATGAAGCGGTGGAAGTGCGTCCGGACCTTTTCCTTGAACGGCAGCGCCTCGAAGAAGGTGTCCACCAGGTAGGTCTTGCCACGGCCCACGCCGCCCCAGAAATACAGGCCCTTGACCGGCACCTGGTCTTTCTTGCCGAACAGTTTGCCCAACAAGCCCGGCTTGTTGTTCGACGCGGCGATCAGGTCGTCGTACAGGCGCTGCAAATGCCGCACCGCCGTTTCCTGGGCTGCGTCGTGGAAGAACTCCGGGCGTTTCAGATCAGCTTGATATCGTTCTAGGGGCGTCATATTCGTTAGCAAGGCAACAAAAACGGGCCGTCACTGTAGCGACGGCCCAGAGGAATGGCAATCGGCCCTTATTCAAGCCGATGGTCGGAGGACGCTTGGGATCAGTCTTGAGCGGGCGTCAGTGCAATGCGCAACGCATCGATGGCAGCATCCCTGGCGGCGCTGTCCGCGAAAGCAGGGCTGTCTGCCACGCAATCGCCGTCGAGCCAGACACTGAAATTCATCTCGTCGCTGCGCACGTCCAGTGGCTGGCCAGATTGCAGCTGCTTGGTCACCTGGCCTGCGGTCTTACCGTCGGCAAAATTGCGCGACAACAACAGTTGCTCGCCATCGGCCGACAACAGGCGGAAGCGGAAACTGCCATCGTCTTCGCGGAAGCTGACAAAGCGTGCAGCCTTGGCGGCTTTCTTTTTCGTGCTGGCTGCTACCTGAACCTGGCTGACAAATGAACGCAGGCCAACGGCTTCGCGCAGTTCGTTGAGGAACGGCGTCGCCACGGCCCGGGCTTTCTTCGCGCCCTGTTGCAGAATGTCTTCAAGGTCCGCCGGACGCTCGATCAACTGGTGATATCGCTCACGCGATTCACCCAGTTCGCTGTCGAGCAACTGGAACAGGCGATTCTTGGCTTCGCCCCAGCCCAGGCCCTGCAACAGTTCGCTGCGCAAATCAGCGGATTGCGCCGGGGTGGCGAAAGCCTGGAACAGCGTGAACAGGTGCGAGTTGTCCGGATCCTTGGCTTCGCCCGGTGCGCGCGAATCGGTGACGATGCGCGAGATCGCGTCCTTCATGTCTTTGGCGCTGCTGAACAACGGGATGGTGTTGTCGTAGCTCTTGGACATCTTGCGGCCATCGAGCCCCGGCAGCGTGGCGACGCTTTCTTCGATCAGCGCCTCGGGCATGGTGAAAAACTCTTTGCCTTGGCCGAACAGGTGGTTGAAGCGCTGGCCGATGTCGCGGGCCATTTCCACGTGTTGGATCTGGTCGCGGCCGACCGGCACCTTGTGGGCGTTGAACATCAGGATGTCCGCGGCCATCAGCACCGGGTAGCTGTACAAGCCCATGGTGATGCCAGCATCCGGGTCTTCGCCGGTCTCGACGTTCTTGTCCACCGAAGCCTTGTAGGCGTGGGCGCGGTTGAGCAGGCCCTTGGCGGCGACGCAGGTCAGCAGCCAGGTCAGCTCCGGAATCTCGGGAATATCGGACTGGCGATAAAAGGTCACGCGGTCCACGTCCAAGCCACCGGCCAGCCAGGTCGCGGCGATTTCCAGGCGCGAGCGCTGAATGCGCAGCGGGTCATCGCATTTGATCAGGGCGTGGTAGTCAGCCAGGAAGTAGAACGAATCGGCGTTGCTGTCACGGCTGGCGAGGATCGCCGGACGGATGGCGCCGGCATAGTTGCCCAGGTGCGGGGTGCCGGTGGTGGTGATGCCGGTCAGGATACGGGTACGAGTCGTCATGGGTTATCGCTTGTCAGACTGCTGTCAATTCGAAAGGCGCGGCAGGAGCAGATCCTTGAGATCGGTCAGCTTGCCATGAAAAAAGTGCCCGCATTCTGCCACTTTCAGCAGCTCATGGGGGCGCTGTAGCGTGTCGGACCATTCGTAAACCAACTGGGGATCGATGACTTCGTCGGTTTCCGGCTGGATTACGGTCAATTCGCCGCTCATCGGCACAGGTGACTGCGCATTCAGACGCATCACCGCCGGGGCCACCATGAACAGGTGCTTGAGCGATTGGCCCTGGGCTTCCAGCCGCCCGCCAAGGCTTGCGGCGACGAATCCGCCGAACGAAAAACCGAACAGCGTGAGGGGCAGTTGCGGGTATTTTTCACGCAGCCAATCGGCCGCGGCCTGGGCGTCGTCCACTTCGCCGGTGCCCATGTCATGGCTGCCGGCACTGGCGCCAACGCCGCGATAATTGAAACGCAACGTAACAAGGCCAGCATCGCGGGCAGTGCGTTGCAGCGTCGAAACCACTTTGTTGAGCATGGTCCCACCCTGCACCGGGTTCGGGTGGCAGATCAGCGCCAGGCCACGGGGTGCTTCGCTATCCAGGTACAAGGCTTCCAGTTGGCCCACCGGGCCATCGATGACTACAGGGGTTTCGCGCATAAGCAAGGGAAAGAACTCCGTGACCTCAAATAGGGTCGACTCGTCTAGCTAAAGTCTGTGCCTGGCATGATTGCGATGTTCTTCGCGGTATACAGCGCAGGTCCGAGCCGTTAACGTAAAGCAAAGCCGTTTATAGAGGAAGGACTCGTGGAACACTCGCTCTTAGTTTGGTTGTTGCCGACTCTTGCCCTGGTTGCCGGTGTCGCCATTGGATTCCTGCTTGCCCGACTGCTGCCCAATGCGGTGCCTAACAGCACGCAACGTCAGCTGGACGACATTCAGGAACGTTTCGACAGTTATCAGAATGAAGTGGTCACCCACTTCAACAGCACCGCTTCTCTGGTGAAGAAACTCACCCAGAGCTACCAGGACGTCCAGGATCATTTGTCCGAGGGTGCCAATCGCCTGGCCCTGGACGAGCAGACTCGCCAACGCCTGCTGGCCGCCCTGCACGCCGATGCGGCCCAGGCCCCACGGGAACGCCTGACCCCACCAAAGGATCAGGAACCGCCCCGGGACTACGCCCCCAAAGCCCCCAATTCGCCCGGCATGCTCGATGAGCATTACGGTTTGAAGAAGTAATTTTCAAGCCACACAAAAGCCCGCCCGATCCTATGATCGGGCGGGCTTTTTACTGACCAGTCCAAATCGCTCGCGAAGAGGTTTGATCCAGGCAGGGCTTTTCGTGGCCACAAAAAAACGGGGGCCATGTTTCCATGGCCCCCGCTTCATTGACCGCCCAGCGATTACGGGTATTGCTGATAAGTCTGACCCTGCTGCGCCGGCGCCTGGTACTCCTGACCGGGAATAGCCTTGAGGTTGACTTCGACACGACGGTTTTGCGCACGACCATTGACGTCGGCATTGCTGGCCACCGGATTGTCCGGGCCGGCACCGCGGGCCGTCAGGTTGGCGCCACTCACGCCCTGGGACGTCAGGTAGGTCGCCACGCTCTGCGCACGACGCTGGGACAGGTCCATGTTGTGCTGACGGCTGCCGGTGCTGTCGGTATAGCCAACGATTTCGATCTGGTTCTGGTTGAACTCCTTGAGGGAGTTGGCCAGGTTGTTCAGCGGCTGGTAGAAGCTGGACGCGATGTTTGCCGAATCGGTGGCAAAGGTGATGTTGCCTGGCATGATCAGTTTGATCTGGTCACCCTGACGCTGCACTTCAACACCGGTGTTGGCCATGCTGGCGC
Source organism: Pseudomonas sp. LBUM1664 (assembly GCF_059695895.1). Taxonomy (NCBI): domain Bacteria; kingdom Pseudomonadati; phylum Pseudomonadota; class Gammaproteobacteria; order Pseudomonadales; family Pseudomonadaceae; genus Pseudomonas; species Pseudomonas sp. LBUM1664. Next base: position 5,220,547 of record NZ_CP166791.1, read on the forward strand.
GCAGTTTCTTTTCCTGCTGGTCGGCGTAGTAACCGTAACCGGCTGCGGAAGCCCCCACTACCGCTGCACCGATCAACGCGCCCTTGCCACGGTTATCGTGACCGATGGCCGCACCGGCCAACGCACCCGCCAGAGCCCCGAGGCCGCCGTACTTGGCAGTCTTGCTCATGCCTGAAGATTCCGTGGAGGCTTGGCCCTGATTGTCATAAGGGTTAGGCGACGCACAGCCGGACAACAGGGCCACAGCGGTAGCGACAACGATCAAGCGACGCGAGGTGAACATGGAAATGCTCCTGGTATTTTCAGTCTGAAGTGCCAGCGCGCGGGCAACCGACTCTGGCTGGCGTTGGAACGCGACAATCGTTAAAAATTCCGTCCCGCTGCGCTGCGTTTGCCCATGGCTGACAAATAAAAATCCACACCGCTCAAGGCTTGATTACCCTACGACGATAGCAGTCCCCAGGCTCAATTTTTTTGCCATCCACGGAGCGAACTTCAAGCAGCGCTAACGGCGCGTCGTGTTCGTTATCCAGCAACACCGAATGGGTTTCCCCGACGCTGAACAGATGCCGCTCACCCCACTGGCGCATCGAAACCATGATCGGAAACACCTCACGCCCCTTCTGCGTCAACGCGTACTCCTTGTAGGCGCTGCCATCGGAGGCGGGCCTTGTCTCGAAAACCCCTACGTCCACCAGCACCTTGAGGCGCGAGGCGAGGATGTTCTTGGCCAGCCCCAGGTTCTTCTGGAATTCGCTGAACCGTCGTACATCATCGAACGCGTCTCGAATGATCAACAGGGACCAACGGTCGCCAATGACCTCGACGGCCCGGGCCACAGGGCATTCATTACTGCCCGGGGATATTTGCTCCGTCATGGCGTGCCCTTTCTCTAAATGACGTTTCTCTATGAAACGACAAAAACCAGTTGCAGATTAAAACCAGGTTAGCTAAAAATCAATTTTATGGTTTCAAAACAAAACCTGATTCAGCAAAGGATTGCCCTAATGCTCCCAAAAGCGCACACCGCTCAAACACAATCCGGCGAACCTGTCCCGCAGTCGTCGCAGGTGGGCTCGCCGAGGCTGACGCGGTCACTGACACTGCTGTTTTCCGTTAGCTGTGCGCTGGCCGTGGCGAACGTCTATTTCATCCAGCCGTTGCTCGACTCCATTGCTGAGAGCCTGCACGTTGCCCCCGGCCTGATCGGCGTCGTTGTGACCGCGACCCAGGTCGGGTATGCCGTAGGCTTGGTGTTCATCGTCGCGCTGGGGGATCTGGTCAATCGCAAGAGCCTGATGATCAGCCAGACGCTGCTGTCAGCCCTGGCGCTCACTGTCGCGGGGTGTGCCGGGCAATGGTCGGTGCTGCTGGGCGCGATGGTCATGGTAGGAATGATGGCGGTGCTGGTGCAGGTCATCGTGGCCTATGCCGCCGCTCTGGCCTCGCCACAACAGCGTGGGCAAGCCGTGGGAACAGTAACCAGCGGCGTGGTGCTGGGTATCCTGCTGGCCCGGTTGATATCGGGGGTCATCGCAGACTTGGCTGGATGGCGCGCTGTCTTCTTTGTTTCAGCGGGTCTGATGTTGGCGCTGACCGTCGTGCTCGCCAAAGCAGCACCTTCAACCAACCGGCCTCGACTCAGCACATCATATCCGGCGCTTATTGGGTCGCTTTTCAAGCTGTTCGTCACCGAGCGTGTCTTGAGGATCAGGGGCATTCTGGCCTTGCTGATCTTCGCCGCATTCAGCGTGTTGTGGACAGCCATGGTGTTGCCTCTCAGTGCGCCGCCCCTGTCGCTGTCCCACACCCAGATCGGCTTGTTCGGCCTGGCGGGAGTGGCCGCAGCCCTGGCCGCATCGAAAGCAGGACGCTGGGCCGACCGAGGCCTGGGACAACGCACCACCGGCATTGCCCTTGGCTTGTTGACGCTGTCGTGGCTGCCCACGGCGTTCGCCCAAACATCGTTACTGGCCCTGATTGTCGGCGTCATTGCGCTGGATTTCGCGGTGCAGGCCGTCCACGTCACTAGCCAGAGTCTCATCTTCGCCGCCCGTCCCGATGCGCAGAGCCGATTGGTGGGCGCTTATATGTGTTTCTACTCCATCGGCAGCGCCTTGGGGGCCGCCGCCGCAACCCAGGTTTACGCGCAATGGGGCTGGGTCGCGGTGTGCCTGTTGGGTGCGTTGATCAGTGCAACTGCCTTGGCGTACTGGGCCTGCACCGACCTTATCCCTGAACCAGAGTGCGGCTCACCCCCCTGACAATCATTTCCACCTCCCGCCCATCAACCGTCAGCGGCGGTAGCAGGCGGATGGTTTTGCCCCGGGTGACGTTGATGAGCAGGCCGTGATCCCGGGCAGCGCAGAGGGTCAGATCGCGGATCGGCTGCTTGAGCTCGATGCCGATCATCAACCCCTGGCCGCGAATCGCCAGCACGTTCGGGTTGTCCGCCAGTTCGGCACGAAGCCGGCTCAGCAACTGTTCACCCTGACGCTTGGCGTTGTCCAGGAGACCTTGCTCCTCAATGATGTCCAGCACCGTGCAGCCGACCCGGCAGGCCAGCGGATTGCCGCCGAACGTGCTGCCATGGCTGCCCGGCGTAAAAAGCTCGGCGGCCTTGCCCCGAGCCAGGCAGGCACCGATGGGCACGCCGTTGCCCAGGCCTTTGGCAAGCGTCATGACATCCGGCACGATGCCCTCGTGCTGGAACGCGAACCATTGGCCGGTGCGGCCGATACCGGTCTGGATCTCGTCGAGCATCAGCAGCCAGGCGCGCCGGGTGCACAGTTCACGCAAAGCCTTGAGATAGCCCGGCGGTGCGAGTTGCACGCCGCTTTCACCCTGGATCGGTTCCACCAGCACCGCGACGATGCGTTCGCCGTGGGTCTGCTGGAGTCTTTCCAGCGCCGCGAAGTCACCGAACGGAACCTTGATGAAATCGCCGGGCAACCGATTGAAACCCAGCCGCACCGCCGGGCCATCGCTGGCGGACAAGGTGCCCAGCGTGCGCCCGTGAAACGCATTCTCCATGACCACCACCAACGGCTGCTCAATGTCTTTGTGCCAGCCATAAAGGCGCGCCAGTTTCAGCGCGGCTTCGTTGGCCTCGGCGCCCGAGTTGCTGAAAAACACCCGCTCCAATCCTGAGAGCTGCGTCAGTTTTTGCGCCAACCGTTGCTGCCAATCGATGCTGTACAGGTTGGAGGTATGCAGCAGCAGGCCGGCCTGCTCGCTGATGGCCGCCACCAGCCGGGGGTGGGAATGCCCGACATTGGTCACCGCCACGCCCGCCACGGCATCCAGGTATTCACGACCGTCCTGATCCCACAGACGCGTACCCAAGCCATGGGTGAAATTCAGCGCCAGGGGTTGGTAAGTGGTCATCAGGCAGGCAGCAGTCATGGCATCAAGCTCCATCAGGGGTGGTTTTTTTCAGTATGGTTAGCCACCATGGCTGGATAAACACTGCTTTACTTCAATCATTTAAAAGCTGAGCTTGATAATGGATCTGTTCCAGGCAATGACTGTTTACGTGAAGGTGGTGGAAACCGGCAGCCTGACAGCGGCGGCCCTGGCGTGCGAAATGTCTACGACCATGGTAGGCAATCATCTTCGCGCACTGGAGCAACGCCTCGGTGTACGCCTGATCAACCGTACGACCCGCCGTCAGCGCCTGACTGAATTCGGCTCGTCCTATTACCAACGCTGCCTGGAAGTACTGGGGTTGGTGGCCGACTCCGAACGCCTGGCCGAGCAGACCCAAGGCGAGCCCACCGGCACCTTGCGCATTACCGCTCCGCTAACCTTCGGCACCGAACGCCTCGCGCCGGCGCTGGCCGAATTCAGCCAGCGTTGCCCGCAGGTCAAACTCGACGTGGTGCTGACCAACCAGCGCCTGGACCTGCTCGACCACGGCTTCGACGCCGCCATCCGCCTCGGCCATCCCGACTCGAAGCTGATCGCCCGCCCCTTGATGGACTACACCCTGACCATCTGCGCCTCCAAGACTTACCTGGCGCGGCGCGGCACACCAGAAAAACCCGAGGACCTGCAACACCATGACTGCCTGTCGTTCGCCTACCCCGCGGGAGACGAGTGGCACTTCGCGCAGGACCATTGGCCCATCAATGGCCCGGAGGGCGAAATCAAAGTGCCGGTGACCGGACCGATGCTGATCAACAGCTCCTCGGGCCTGCACCGCGCCGCCCTGGCCGGCATGGGCGTGGTGATGCTGCCCGACGCGCTGGTGGCGCAGGACCTCAAGGAGGGGCATCTGGTGGCGCTGCTGCTGGACTATCAACTGCTCCACCGCTCGATGAGCCTGATGTATGCCCAGGATCGCTATCGGCTGCCGAAACTGCGCAGTTTTGTCGAGTTTGCGCTGGAGAAATGGGGCAAACCTCAATCCTGAGCCGAACGATGTTGTGGCGAGGGGCTTTATCCCCGCTGGGCCGCGTAGCGGCCCCAAAAACCATTACACCCGGTGCGCCTGTCAGTGTGAGTCGACTGTCTTGGGGTTGCTGCGCAACCCAGCGGGGATAAATCCCCTCGCCACATAGGGCTATCATGGTTTGACTGAACACCGTGACCGCTAGTGGCTCCCCCGCTCCATCGGCTACTCTTCATCCTTGGACGAGCATTTTGATATCAAGGCTGATGAGGGAACGATGATGGGAGATGCCTCGAACATTGATTTGCAGCGGTTCGACCTGTCCGATCTGGACGAAAGCGTGCTGCATACCATCCTGGAGCTGGTCAGCGATGGTATCTGGGACTGGAATGCCAACACCGGGTTCGTCTACCGCAACCCCGGTTGGTACACGATGCTTGGCTACTTGCCTCACTCGCTGGACAACACCGTGCTGACTTGGGAAAGCGTGATCCACCCGGAGGATTATCCACGGGTGATGACGTTGTTCGACGACTACCTGGAACAAAGATCCCACGGCTACCAGGCCGAATACCGCTGCCGCATGCGCGACGGTTCCTACATCTGGATTGAAGATCGCGGTTACGTGATCGCCCGCAACGCCGACGGTACAGTGGCCCGCATGATCGGAGCCCATCGCAGCATCGACGACAAGAAGCGCCTGTTCGAGCAATTGGAACAGCGCAACAAGTCCCTGGAAGCCATCGTTGAAGAACGCACCCGCGAGCTGTACCGGGTCAACCACCAGCTACAGATCCAACTCGACGAGAACCGCAGGCTCGCCGAAACCGATGCCCTGACGCTGGTTGCCAACCGGTATCGCCTGGAGCAGGCCTTGCCACTGGCCTGCGAAAGAACCCAACGCTTTCGCGAACCCCTGTCATTGATCGCCATGGACATCGATGACTTCAAGGATATCAATGATCGTTACGGCCATGCTTTCGGCGACGCGGCGCTGGTGCAAGTGGTGCAGGCCGTTAAACGCTGCGAACGCAGTGGCGACCTACTGGCGCGCTGGGGCGGCGATGAATTCATCATGATCTTGCCCAACACCTCCCTGGCCGATGCCGGCCTGATGGCCAAAACCATTCGCCGTGGCCTGTCCGACCTGCTGCCGGTGGGCGACTTCCAGATCACCATGAGCTTTGGCGTGGTGCAACGGCTCGAGGATGAACAGCATGCAGCGCTGCTGGACCGTGCGGACCAGGCGCTGTATCGCGCCAAGATGGCAGGCAAGAATGTGATCTGCGAATGAATCTGCCCCCAGGCTCACCAACGAAAAAGAATGCATCTTTGAGGCGTTTGCAACGGTCATAGGTTGTAACCCTTGCAATCAGGTCTTCGCACTTGCCGACTCGATCCCCCTTGTCCCCACGTCTTTACCTGGGCTGCGCCGGCTGGTCGCTGCCCCGGGAGCAATGGCCGGCCTTTCCCGTCGAAGGCACACACTTGCAGCGCTACAGCGCCCGGTTCCCGGCCGTGGAGATCAACAGCTCGTTTTACCGCCCGCATCGCGCCGCCACCTATGCAAAGTGGGCAGACAGCGTCGCCCAGGACTTTCGGTTTTCGGTCAAAGTGCCGAAGCAGATCACCCATGAGCGGCGACTGCTCGATTGCGAGGGGCTTGTCGATGAGTTTCTCGGGCAATGCACACAGTTGGGAGAAAAACTCGGCTGCCTGTTGATTCAGTTACCGCCGTCACTGGCCTTCGATGCCGCAGTGGCCAGGGCTTTCTTCACGGCCTTGGGTGATCGTTATCAGGGGCACGCAGTGCTCGAACCCCGGCACCTGAGCTGGCTCGCGCCGCATGTCACAGCGCTGCTGCAAGACCACCACATCGGCCGCGTCGCCGCCGATCCATCGCCCTTGCCCGGTGGCGATCAGCCCGCAGGCTGGCCCGGGATCCGTTACTACCGGTTGCACGGCTCACCGCGGATTTACCATTCCCCTTACGAAGACGCCTGGCTGGAGCAACTCGCCGGACAATTGAAGGCCGATCCCGACACACCGACCTGGTGCTTATTCGACAACACGGCCAGTGGCGCAGCGGTGCCCAATGCGTTGCGCTTGAAGGATCTGATGCGCGACTGAAATCCACAACCGACAACAAATGCTGACCTGCCACCGGTTCAGCCGTGACAACACCGCCCGCGTCCAATAGATTAGGCGACCGGAAAAATGCTCAATGCCTTTCTCGCCTCATCCAGCTAACAGAAGTAGTGAAATTTCAATGTCCGATTCCAACACCGCTGAATCCGTAGTCACCCTGTCGTCCAAAGCGGAATACGAAAACTCCATCAATCTTTCACAGCATCTGCCCCAGGCCAAAAGCATCAGTGAGATGGTTCTCGATGCGTTCCAGTCGAACCGCGAAAGCGACCAGATCCGCGAGCTGCGCAATGCTATCCGCCAGGCTCACGATGCGTTCGACGATGACAAGGCCTACGAACTGATGGGCCAGCTCAAGCAGCTCAAGGACGCCGAAGCCGCCGACTTCGCAGCGCTGGAAGACCTGAGCAGCCGCTTCCCCATCAGCCGTATCCTGTCCAGCTATAAAGACGACCCGGCGTTCCAGGAACTGGTTTATGGCCTGGCCCTGAAAGTGCTGAACCAGACTCACCAAGCCATCAGCAATCCAACCGGCGCAAAAGGCAAAGCCTCACGGGCCAAGAAGGACGCAGAAGTGTTTGTCATCAGCAAGGACGGCATCAGCGTCACCCTGCCCCTGCGCACGCCACGCTCCAAGCCGAACGTCGACCGCGAGGCCTTCGAATTCCTGGGGTTCAATTTCGTGGGCGAAGGCGACGAAGCCGAGCTGGAAAGCGAAACCTTCCTGGACAACGACGGCACCGAACAACAGGCCACCCGCAAGAGCATCGTCACCGCGTTGCAGCAGCAGAAAGCCTTCGACGGCTACAGCATCGCCCAGCAATAAACCGCAGCCCGAAGCTTTTTTTGTGGGAGCGAGCCTGCTCGCGATGAGGCCGGCACCTTCAACATCCATGCAAGCTGACCCACCGCTATCGCGAGCAAGCCCGCGCCCACAGCTCGTCGCCAGCCCGGACAACGCCCATGAAAAAGCCCCGCTATTCTCACGAAGGCGGGGCTTTTTGTGCGGCGTCTGAAGCTTAAGGCGCGTAAGTCAGCAGCAACTCACTCGGCACTTTGAAGTCCAGGGACATCATGACGCTCAGGGCGGTGATGGTGAAGATCGAGAACACGAACAGCTTGCGTGCCCAGACCGTGTCATCCACCGCCTTGTAGCCGGTCCAAGCCATGTACAGCCAGTACATGCCCATGGCGGCAGCAACGGCGAGGTAGCTCATGCCGGCGTAGCCGCTGAAGGTCAGCATCAAGGTCGCCACGAGGAAGGCCAGGATGTAGAGCAGGATGTGCTTCTTGGCCACCAGGATGCCGCGTTTTACCGGCAGCACCGGAATCGAGGCTGCCAGGTAGTCGTTGAAGCGGAAGATCGCGATGGCATAGGAATGCGGCATCTGCCACAGGCTGAACATCACCAGCAGCGTCAGCGCAGCCATGTCAAAGCTGTTGCTGACCGCCACGTAGCCGATCACCGGCGGCATCGCCCCCGACAGACTGCCCACCAGCGTGCCGTGAACCGACTTGCGCTTGAGGTACAGGCTGTAGAAGCCGACGTAGATGACAAAACCAATCACTGCGAACAGCGCCGCCAACGGGTTGGCCACCCGGTACAACAGCGCCACACCGGCCACGCCCAGCACCGTAGCGAATGCCAGGGCCAGTTGCACCGGGATCAGCCCCTGGACCATCGCACGGTTTTTGGTGCGCTCCATCTTGATGTCGATGTCGCGGTCAATGCAGTTGTTGAACACGCAACCAGACGCCACCACCAGGGAAGTGCCGATCATCGCCGCCAGGAAGATGGCCAGATCGACATGCCCTTTCGAGGCCAGGAAAAACCCGCCTGCCACAGAAAGCACGTTACCGAAAATGATCCCCGGTTTGGTGATTTGGATAAAGTGCTTTAAGGACATCCGGACTTTCCTCAGTGCGCCATCATGTTGGTGTGGATGCTGAACATGATCCACAACGACAGGCCGACCAGCAGGACAATCACGATCGCGGCAAAGATAAACGCGACCACGTTGTTACGCTGGGCAGCGGAGCGGTCCAGGTGCAGGAAGTACACCAGATGCACCAGCACCTGGACCACGGCGAAGATCAGTACGATCCACAGGGTCAGGCTTTTGGGCAGCGATGGGTACATCACCAGGCCGAACGGAATGACGGTCAGGATCACCGACAGAATGAAACCGATGGCGTAGGACTTGACGCTGCCGTGGCCGGCGTCGTGGCCATCATGGGAATGTGCGTTAGCCATTTACAGGGTCCCCATCAGATAAACAACGGTGAATACGCAGATCCACACCACGTCCAGGAAGTGCCAGAACAGGCTCAGGCAGCTCAGGCGCGTCTTGTTGGTGGCAGTCAGGCCGTTTTTCTGGACCTGATACATCATGATCGCCATCCAGATCAGGCCGCTGGTCACGTGCAGACCGTGGGTGCCGACCAGGGTGAAGAACCCGGACAGGAAACCGCTGCGGTTAGGGCCGTAGCCTTCGGAGATCAGCGTGTGGAACTCGTTGATCTCCATGCCGATGAAGCCGGCACCGAACAGGAACGTCATGGCCAGCCAACCCAGTACCTGGGTTTTCTTGCCCTTGAACAACGCCAGCATGGCGAAGCCGTAGGTGATCGAGCTGAACAGCAGCAGAGCGGTTTCGCCCAGCACGTACGGCAGCTCGAAGATGTCGTGGCCCGACGGGCCACCGGCGACGTTGTTTACCAGCACCGCGTACGCCGCGAAGATCGACGCAAACAGAATGCAGTCGGTCATCAGGTAGAGCCAGAAACCGAATACGGTCATCTCGCCCGAGTCGTGGTGATGGTCATCGTGCCCATGGTCATGACCATGGGCGTGTCCAACATTGGTCACTAAGTTCGACATGGTTTAAGCCTGTTCCAACGAGGTTTCAACACGGGTAGCGGTGGCTGGGACTTTCCCGGCCGCTACCAGGCGCTTGTGCTGCTCGGCTTCGATGCGCTCGATGACATCCACCGGCACCATGTAGCCCTGATCGTCACGGGCAGCATGGATCGCGAAATACACCACGGTGCCGACCAGACCGACGATAGCCAGCCACCAGATGTGCCAGATCATCGCGAAACCGAACACGGTCAGCAGGCCGCCCATGACCACACCGGTCGCGGTGTTGTTTGGCATGTGGATCGGCTCGTACTTGGCCGGAGCCTGGTACGCGGTGCCGTTTTCCTTGGCCTCGGTGAACGGGTCGATGACGTCCGCTTTGGGCAGCACGGCAAAGTTGTAGAACGGTGGTGGCGACGAGGTCGACCATTCCAGGGTATGGGCATTCCACGGGTCGCCGTGTTCGCACATGTTCTCTGGCTTGTTGCGGTCACGCACGCTGACGTACAACTGGATCAGCTGGCAGGCGATACCACAGGCGATCAGCACCGCACCGAACATGGCGACGTACAGGTACGGCACCCACTCAGGATTGGTGGTGGTGTTCAGACGACGGGTCATGCCCATGAAGCCCAGTGCATAGAGCGGCATGAACGCGACGAAGAAGCCGGTGATCCAGAAGCCGAACGCGGCCTTGCCCCAACCTTCGTGCAGCTTGAAGCCGAACGCTTTCGGGAAGTAGAACGCAAAACCGGCGATGTAGCCGAACACCGCGCCGCCGATGATCACGTTGTGGAAGTGCGCGATCACAAACAGGCTGTTGTGCAGAACGAAGTCCGCGCCCGGGATGGCCAGCAGTACACCGGTCATGCCGCCGATGGCGAAAGTCACCATGAAGCCCAGGGTCCACATCACCTGGCTGGTGAAACGCAGCCGGCCCTGATAGATGGTGAACAGCCAGTTGAACAGCTTCACCCCCGTCGGGATCGAAATCAGCATCGTCGCCAGACCGAAGAAGGCGTTGACGCTGGCACCCGAACCCATGGTGAAGAAGTGGTGCAACCAAACCATGAAGCCCAGCACCGAGATCGCGCCACTGGCGTAGATCATCGAGTGGTGACCAAACAGTTTCTTGCCGGAGAAGGTCGAGATGACTTCGGAGAAAATCCCGAACGCCGGCAGAATCAGGATGTACACCTCGGGGTGACCCCAGGCCCAGAACAGGTTGACGTACATCATCGGATTTCCACCCAGTTCATTGGTGAAAATGTGGAAATCCATGTAACGGTCAAGCGTCAGCAGTGCCAGGGTAGCGGTCAGAATCGGGAAGGAAGCGACGATCAGCACGTTGGCCCAGGTGCAGGTCCAGGTGAAGATCGGCATGTCCATCAGCTTCATGCCAGGCGTACGCATTTTCACCACGGTGGCCAGGAAGTTGACCCCCGTCAGCGTCGTACCTAGCCCGGATAGCTGTAGCGCCCAGATGTAGTAATCCATCCCTACGCCCGGACTGTATTGCAAGCCCGACAGTGGCGGATAGGCAACCCAACCGGTCTTGGCGAATTCGCCAACGCCCAGGGACAGGTTGATCAGCACCACGCCGGACACCAGCAGCCAGAAACTCAGGGAGTTCAGGAACGGGAAGGCAACGTCACGCGCGCCGATCTGCAGCGGCACTGCAAGGTTCATCAGGCCGGTGAAGAATGGCATTGCCATGAAAATGATCATGATCACACCGTGGGCGGTGAAGATCTGGTCATAGTGTTCAGGTGGCAGGTAGCCAGGCGAACCCGCGGTGGCCATGGCCTGCTGGGTACGCATCATGATGGCGTCGGCAAAACCACGCAGCAGCATGACCATGGCGACGACGATGTACATCACGCCAATCTTCTTGTGGTCGACCGAAGTCAGCCACTCGGTCCACAGGTAGGTCCACTTCTTGAAGTAAGTGATCCCAGTGAACAGCGCCAGACCGCCGAGCGCGATGATGGCGATGGTCACCATGACAATCGGCTCGTGGAACGGGATCGCTTCCCAACTTAATTTACCAAACATCGTTTACTCCTCTGCCCCGGCAGCTGAATGCGAACTCATGTCCATCCCTTCCATGTTGTGGGCCACTTCCTTCTCGTTCTTCTCGTGGTGCATCGGCTTGCCCGGATTCATCCCTTCATATTTGTCGATGATGGTCTGGAACAGGTTCGGCGTGACCGACGAGTAGAGTTCGACTGGGTTGTTCTGGCTCGGTTTGGAAAGGGCTTCGTATTCAGCCTTTTCAAGCTGTTTAGGTGCCTTCTTCACATCGTTGACCCAGGCGTCGAAATCTTCCTGGGTCGTGGCGATTGCTTTGAACTTCATGCCGGTAAAACCCGCGCCGCTGTAGTTGGCGGAGATACCGTCGAGTTCGGCGTTCTGGTTGGCGATCAGGTGCAGCTTGGTCTGCATGCCCGCCATCGCATAGATCTGGCCGCCCAGGCCCGGGATGAAGAACGAGTTCATCACAGTGTCGGAGGTGACCTTGAAGTTGATCGGCGTGTGGGCCGGGAACACGATCTTGTTGACGGTGGCGATGCCTTGTTCCGGATAGATGAACAGCCACTTCCAGTCCATGGAGACCACTTCAATGGTGATCGGCTTGACGTCGGAATCCAGCGGACGATACGGGTCCAGGGCATGGGTCGACTTGTAGGTGATGTAACCCAGGGCAATGATGATCAGGACCGGGATCGTCCACACCGCCACTTCGATCTTGGTCGAGTGCGACCACTTCGGCGTGTACACGGCCTTGGTGTTGGACGCGCGATACTTCCAGGCGAACAGGAGGGTCATGACGATGACCGGCACGACGACCAGCAACATCAGCAGCGTGGCGGTGATGATCAGGTTTCGTTCATCCAGGCCGACCTGGCCCTTGGGATCGAGCAAGGTCATGTTGCAACCTCCCAGCAACAACGTGCCGAGCAGTGGCAACAAGCCTAGTAATCGGGGGTACCTGTTTTTACTCATCTCACGACCTCTAAAGCAGCTTGCGCAATGCAGTTGGGTTTTGATCGCCAACACTTCACCCTGCCAAGGGTTGGCATTTTCTTGGATTGAATAAGGGCTGCCCGTCGAGCGTCAGACGCTGTTCGACACATCCTGGGCCAGCAGTGAGTTCTTATTCGAATTCGTAGGTCAAAGGCCTTGTACAGCCCAATTCCATTTGGTGCGGGTAGTTGGAAGGCACCGACACCTGGGGTCGCATGGGGCGCTGACGCCCTTCGACCACCTCGTGCTCAAGCCTGAGCCGGGTCGGAAACTCGGTGCGGGCGATTGTAGTGAGCTGAAGCGCTGTAGACCATGTCTCATCCAGAAATAATTTTTATCCGATCTGGCAATAATCTCTAGCCGATATTGCAACAGTCCAGCATGTTATCGAAATTCATTCTCAACAAGAACCCCAAAAAACGTAGGTCTACTACGCCCGTTTTAGACAGTTTACTGGGGGCGATATGAGGTTTCTTGCCTGGCAAGGGCCCATTTTTCGGGGGCTGGGCCGCATGGCACTTCGCTGTTAAAAATGCCTGCTGCCTGAAGATCAGGTTCTGCGAACCAGGGCTGTGCGGGCTTTTTTTTGTTACAGGACGAGGGGCTTATCCGCGCCACGAAGGGCAGCGGGACGCAAAATGTGTGACAACATGTCGCATGTTGTCGCGGGCTATTCTTGCCCCGGATCAAGGCCAATCCGTCTCGAGACTGAAACGCAAAACGCCCCGGCTCTTCAGCAGAGAACCGGGGCGTTTTATTGAGGTGCTTCAGCGAAGGTGTTTGCGGTTACGTGACACCAGCAGCGGCACCAGCACCACGATCAGCACAAAGGCCACCAAGGCCCATTGCGCCAGGGAAAGACCCAGGATCGGTGGGTACGGGGTGGAGCAAAAGCCATCGACCTGGAAACCCAGCGGGAAGATCTTCGCCAGCGGCAGATCATCGACAATCGGCTGTAGCACGTCGATCCCGCAGCTCACCGCCGGGAAGAACTGGGTGTACACGTGATGCCCCGCCACAGCGACACCGGCCAGGGCGCAGAGCACGACAAGGCCTTCGAAAATCGTCAGGCTGCGGCGAGTGCGCATGGCCGCGCCGATGAAGGCAAAGATAGCGATCAACAACAACGCATAGCGCTGCAAGATGCACAGCGGGCACGGTGCCTCGCCGAGGGCCACCTGCATGTACAGCGCGCCGCCAATCAGCGCCAGGCAGATCAGCCCCAGCAGCACCAGATAGCGCCGCTCGCGACCTAACCGCATCATTTCCTCACTCATTGCGTTTCCCTTTGTATGCATGGATCGACTCGCGACACTTGGCGCGTTATCAGATGGCCAAAGTCTACACGCTGACCATGACAGTGAACGAGCGGCTGCCGTCAACATTGAAGGGGAATAAACAGGAAGAGGGTTAAATGCGGATTAATTCAGGCACGTGGTGAGCCCGTTGGGAGGAGTATTGAACAGATCGCCGTCATCGCGAGCAGGCTCGCGATGACGGCAACCCGACCCCACAGGTTCGCCGCTACTTTATTCCAGCGCGGCCGCCGGCCCGAAGAATTCGTAACGGCTCTGCTGATCCGGCACGCCCAGGGCCTTGAGGTGGCGCTTGACGACGCCCATGAAACCTTTAGGCCCGAGGAAGTAAGCGTCCAGGTCACGCTGTTCCGGCAGCCATTGCGCCAGTTGCTCCTCGCTCAACAACCCCACCTTGTCAGCCGCCGGGCTCATGCCATCGTCCTCGTCGTAGCAATAGAAGCGCTTGAGTTGTGGGTGCCGCTGGGCCAGGTCATCGATCCAGTCGCGGAAGGCATGTGCACGGCCGTTGCGCGCGCAGTGAATGAAATGCACCGGCCGCTCGGTTTGCAGCGCCGCCTGCAGCATTGCCAGCGTCGGGGTGATGCCGACGCCACCGCTGATCAACACCAGCGGTTTGTCGCTCGCCGTGAGGAAGAAATCCCCGGAAGGCGGGAACAGCGCAATGCTGCTGCCTACCTGAAAATGATGATGCAGGTAATTGGACACCCGCCCACCCGGCTCACGCTTGACGCTGATACGGTACTGTCCGTTGTCCGCCAGGGCCGACAGCGAATAATTGCGGCGTACTTCCTCGCCGTCCAGCATCAATCTCATACCAATGTACTGGCCTGGCTCGGCCAGCAGAATCGGACCTTTGTCCGCCGGTTCAAAGTAGAACGAGGTGATCTCCGAGCTTTCCTTCACCTTGGCTGTCAGGATGAACTCACGCTCGCCCCACCAGCCGCCCGGCGCCGCGGCTTTCTGCTCATACATGCCGGTTTCGGCAGCGATCAGGATATCGGCCAACTGGTTATAGGCCGCCCCCCACGCGGAAATCACTTCAGGGGTGGCAATCTCTTCGCCCAGCACCTCGGCAATCGCCCGCAGCAGGCACGAACCGACAATCGGGTAATGTTGTGGCTGGATCTGCAAGGCGACGTGCTTGTTGACGATTTTCGCCACCAGGTCGCCCAATTGGTCGAGCTGGTCGATGTGCCGCGCATACATCAACACGCCGTTGGCCAGGGCACGAGGTTGATCGCCGCTGGCCTGGTGAGCCTGGTTGAACAGTGGGCGCACCTGTGGATATTCCGACAGCATCATGCGATAGAAGTGAGTAATCAGCGCTTCGCCACCGCTCTCAAGCAATGGAACGGTGGAGCGGATGATGGCGCGTTCTTCTCGGCTGAGCATAAGGTTGACTCCTGGCGTCTTACCAATACAGATGCCTAGGGCTTATCAGATTTCATGCCAAATATTTTTTCGTTATTTATCAGCATTTTATAAATTATGTAGTCATATCGACACACGCGGCCTTATAGTCATTACGACTACACGGAGTCATTATGACCGCAACCTCTTTGCTGACCTCTCTGCTGCCGCTGGTGGCCGATCTGTCTCGAGAATTGCCTGAAGGTGAGCGCTATCGTCGCTTGCTCGGCGCCTTGCGAGCCCTGCTGCCCTGCGACGCCGCCGCGCTGTTGCGCCTGGACGGAGATTGCCTGGTGCCGCTGGCGGTAGACGGCTTGAGCACCGATACGCTGGGCCGACGATTCCGGGTCAGCGAACACCCGCGCTTCGAGGTGCTGCTGGCCAACCCGCGACCCACTCGCTTTGCCGCCGACAGTGATCTGCCCGACCCGTACGACGGGTTGGTCGAGGGCCTTGATGAGCATCTGGAGGTCCACGACTGCATGGGCTGCCCACTGTTCGTCGACGAACGCCCCTGGGGCCTGCTGACCCTGGATTCACTGGACCCGGAACGCTTCGAGCCCATCGACCTGGGCGCCCTGCAAGCCTTCGCCAGCCTCGCCGCCGCCACGGTCAGCGCCGCCAAACGGATCGAGCGCCTGGCCTTGAAGGCTGAAGACGAATACCGACGCGCCGAGGTCTATCGCCAGGCCAGCGGCCAGCAACACCGCGACATGGTCGGCCAGAGCAAACCCCACAAGCGCTTGGTAGAAGAGATCAGTCTTGTGGGCAGCAGCGATCTGACCGTACTCATCACCGGCGAAACCGGCGTGGGCAAGGAACTGGTCGCCCAAGCCATTCACGCGGCTTCCAAGCGTGCCGAGCAGCCGCTTGTCAGCCTCAACTGCGCCGCCCTTCCGGATACCCTGGTGGAAAGCGAGCTCTTCGGCCATGTACGCGGTGCGTTTACCGGGGCCACCAACGATCGACGCGGCAAGTTCGAACTGGCCGATGGCGGCACGTTGTTCCTCGATGAAGTCGGTGAGTTGTCCCTGACCGTCCAGGCCAAGTTGCTGCGGGTTCTGCAGAGCGGCCAGTTGCAACGCCTGGGCTCGGACAAGGAACACCAGGTCGATGTGCGCCTGATAGCGGCCACCAATCGCGACCTCGCCGAAGAAGTGCGCACCGGTCGATATCGAGCCGATTTCTATCATCGCTTGAGCGTGTATCCGCTGCATGTGCCGGCGCTGCGTGACCGTGGGCGGGATGTGTTGCTGCTCAGCGGTTTCTTCCTGGAACAGAACCGTTCGCGCATGGGCCTGGGCAGCCTGCGCCTGACCAGCGACGCCCAGGAGGCGCTGCTGGCCTACGACTGGCCGGGTAACGTGCGTGAACTGGAGCACCTGATCGGCCGCAGTGCCTTGAAGGCGTTGGGCCGGTGCACGGTGCGACCGAAAATCCTCAGCCTCAGCGCCCTGGATCTGGACTTGCCCCAAGTTGCCGTGGACAACCCCGCGCCTTCATCCGTCAGCCCTGCGCCTGCGCCTGCGATAGAGGGGGTGACAGGAGACTTGCGAGAAGCAATGGATGATTTTCAGCGCAGGTTGATCGACGCCAGCCTGCAACGTCACCAGCACAATTGGGCCAGTGCCGCCCGGGAGTTGGGCTTGGATCGGGCGAACCTGGGGCGGATGGCCAAGCGGTTGGGGTTGAAATAGCGCCTTCTCGCCACCTGCGCCCCTTGCCACAGACTTGTATTCACAGACCATTGGCTTGAAATTGGCTATCGACAGGTTTCGTCCTAAAGCCTGCCCTTGAGAAGTCGATAACCCATTATCACTAGCTGTTTTGGCGATCTTCATGCTCGCCCCACCTTTTTCCACAGAAGGTTTTTATGTCCTCCAACAAAGCCCGCGCAGATTCACTTTCGCTTCTGCTGTTTACCTTGCGCAGCGGCAAGCTGATGGCAATCAACCTGCTCAAGGTCAGTGAAATCATCCCCTGCCCGCCGCTGACCAAACTGCCGGAGTCACACCCGCACGTCCAAGGCATCGCCACCCTGCGCGGGACATCGTTATCGGTGATCGACCTGAGCCGCGCCATCGGCGAGCGGCCATTGGAAGATCCGCGCGGCGGCTGCCTGATCGTCACCGACGTCAGCCGGTCCAAGCAGGGCCTGCATGTGCAGGCGGTGAGCAAGATCGTGCATTGCCTGACCACTGATATCAAACCGCCGCCTTACGGCTCCGGCGGTGTGCGCTCGTTCATCACGGGCGTGACCTCGGTGGATGGCACGCTGGTGCAGGTGCTGGACATCGAAAAGGTCATCCACGGCATCGCCCCGGCGCAAATCGAAACCGCGCCGACCGAACTGAGCATGGAAGACGCCGAAGTCCTGGGCAACGCACGGATCCTGGTGGTCGATGACAGCCAAGTGGCGCTGCAACAATCGGTACATACCTTGCGCAACCTGGGCCTGCAATGCCACACCGCCCGCAGCGCGAAGGAAGCTATCGAGTGCCTGTTGGACCTGCAAGGCACCGCCCAACAGATCAACCTGATCGTTTCCGACATCGAAATGTCGGAAATGGACGGTTACGCCTTCACCCGGACCTTGCGCGAAACCCCGGACTTCGCCCACCTGTACGTGTTACTGCACACCTCGCTGGACAGCGCCATGAACAGCGAAAAAGCCCGCCTGGCCGGCGCCAACGGGGTGCTCACCAAATTCTCCTCGCCAGAACTGACCAAGTGCCTGATCACAGCGGCCAAGGCAGTTACCGAGCAAGGTTACTGAGGCCTGCAGGCGCTGCCGAGCAAGGTTACTGAGGCCTGCAGGCGCTGCCGAGCGACGTGAGACTGCGATCTTTACCTGACGCTTGAGTCCCAAGCGAAGATCAAAAATCGCAGGCCTCGCCAGCGCCTACTCCGCCAGACCATCGTCCGGTGAGTGGCGCATAACTTGCTTCGAACGGTGTATCACGGCGTTTTTCTGTCAGCGCTTTCAAGCCTTCTGCGACCGGTCGCTCAATGAACACAACGTTTTCCTGCGCAGGGTGCGGCAAATGCTGCACCGATCACCACGTTCCCCTGACCCTCGACGAGGCGCGGATGTGGGCTGACGACGGCGGCCAGGTGATTGTCCTGGTAGAAGCTTTCCTGCCCAATGGCCTCGGCTTGCCGACCACGCAACGCGAGCACGCCGAGCGCCGTTCAACAGTGGTCCGCAGCGGCACTACCGAAGCCCGCGTGGCAATCACCTTCGCGGCCTACACCACTGGCCGCTGCCGGAATCTTGACGAAGAAAACCTGTGCCGCATCTACGAACGCCGACCATTGGTGTGCCGCATCTATCCGATGGAAATCAACCCGCACATCCCTCTCAATATCGCCATAAAGGAATGCCCGCCCGAATCATGGGAAACCGGACCGCAACTGATACTGGGCGGTGAGCTGGTGGACAAGGCACTGGCCCGGCTGATCGAACGCTCACGCCAGGCCGACCGTGAGGAAATCGGCACCAAGGAGCGCGTCTGCGCTTCGCTGGGCATCCACACCACCGCGTTGAAAGGCGACGGGTTTACCGCCTACCTGCCGGACATGACAGCGTTCATCGCAGCCCTTGATCAGGTGCGCTTGCAGCCTCTGGAGCACGTAACCAGTGAATGGCAGTTCCACTTGTCCGCCGATGACGTGGCCAGCCAGGTATCGGCCAGCGGAGCACGCGTCGTAACTGAAGCACCGATCAACTACGCCTTTATTTCGTTGCGGGGGGCATAGCGCGCTGCGGGACAGGCTTAGAGATCCCTTGTGGGAATTTGCAGTGCCCCAATCAAGCTCCCCTCTCGCCTAACCCTTGCCAGCAATGTTAGCGTGCTTGGTATTCTCTGCCCGATGAGCCTTGCGCGATGAAAAAAACCGTACTTGCCTTCAGCCGTATCACGCCCCAGATGGTCGAGCGCCTGCAACAGGACTTCGACGTGATCGTGCCAAACCCGTCCAAAGGCGACATCAACGCACAGTTCAACGAAGCGCTGCCCCACGCCCACGGCCTGATCGGTGTCGGTCGCAAGCTGGGCCGCGAACAGCTGCAAAGCGCCGCGAACCTGCAAGTGGTGTCCAGTGTGTCGGTGGGCTACGACAACTACGATCTGGCCTACTTCAATGAGCGCGGGATCATGCTCACCAACACCCCTGACGTGCTCACCGAAAGCACCGCCGACCTGGCCTTCGCCCTGCTGATGAGCAGCGCCCGGCGCGTCGCCGAACTGGACGCCTGGACCAAGGCCGGACAATGGCAGGCGACCGTCGGCGCCCCCCTGTTCGGCTGCGATGTGCACGGCAAGACCCTGGGCATCGTCGGCATGGGCAACATCGGCGCAGCCATTGCCCGGCGTGGCCGACTGGGGTTCAACATGCCGATTATCTACAATGGCAACAGCCGCAAGAGCGAACTGGAAAACCAGCTGGGTGCACAATTTCGCGAGCTGGATCAGTTGCTGGCCGAAGCGGACTTTGTCTGCCTCGTGGTGCCATTGAGTGAGAAGACCCGCCATCTGATCAGCCAGCGTGAACTGGCCCTGATGAAACCGAGCGCCATCCTGGTCAACATTTCCCGCGGCCCCGTGGTGGATGAACCGGCGTTGATCGAAGCCTTGCAGAGCAACC
Source organism: Pseudomonas sp. LBUM1664 (assembly GCF_059695895.1). Taxonomy (NCBI): domain Bacteria; kingdom Pseudomonadati; phylum Pseudomonadota; class Gammaproteobacteria; order Pseudomonadales; family Pseudomonadaceae; genus Pseudomonas; species Pseudomonas sp. LBUM1664. Next base: position 5,240,351 of record NZ_CP166791.1, read on the forward strand.
GCATCCGCGGCGCCGGGCTGGATGTCTACGAGAAAGAGCCTTTGGCCGAGTCGCCGCTGTTTCAGCTGAAAAACGCCGTAACCCTGCCGCATATCGGCTCGGCCACCCACGAAACCCGTGAAGCCATGGCCAATCTTGCGGTGGATAACGTACGAAGTGCATTGATGGGCGAGCGACCGCAGAACCTGGTCAACCCGCAAGTCTGGAAATAAACCGCCCGGCAGGCCTGCCGAACAGGCCTGCCATCACGTTCGATTCAGCGAGCGCCCAAGACGACTTTCGTTGCCATTGGTCGTGTTTTGCGAAACACCAGCACGTTACCCAGCATCACCAGGACCAGCCCGACCAGCGCCGGCGCCGTCCATTGATAACCTTCGACAAACGCCGAGACATTTAACGCCACCACCGGGAACAGCACCGTGCAATACGCCGCCCGCTCTGGGCCCATGCGTCCCACCAGCGTCAAGTAGGCCGTAAAACCGATCACCGAACCTGGAATCACCAGGTACAACAGCGAGCCGATATAACGTGCGTTCCACTCCACGTCGAATGGAATGCCTTTGAAAAGGCACCACACCGCCAACATCGTCGCGCCATAGGCCATGCCCCAGGCATTGGTGGTCAACGGCTTGAGGCCGGCCTTCTGTTGCAGGCTCGAGAGCATATTGCCCGCCGAGAAACACAAGGTACCCAGCAGCGCCAGAGCCAACCCGAGCAGGGTTTGCGGGCTCGCGCTGTGACCGGCCAGCTCAGGCCAGAACAACAGCCCCAGCCCCAGCAGCCCCAAGGTGCCGCCCAACAGCACGTTACGGGCAATCCGCTGGCCGAAAAACACTCGGGCATTGAGAGCATTCCAGAGCGTGGCGGTGGAAAACACCACGGCGACCAACCCACTGGGAATCCACTGGCTGGCGGTGAGGAAACACATGAAGTTAATGCAAAACAGGCACAGGCCCTGGGCAACGCAAATCAAATGGCCGCGCCGGTTCATCACCTGCAGACGCCGACTGAGCAAGAGCATCGCAAACAGAATCAGGGCTGCGAGGCCGAAGCGATAGACAATCGACACGGGGATGGCGACGACGCCCAGCTGCAATTTCAACGCAATCCAGGTCGTGCCCCAGATCAGCACGGTAAGCAGGTACAACGAGAGGTTCATGACGGCAGCTCCTGACAATGGCACTCAGTGTCGCGCTGCTGCCGGCCCGGCGCTTGCGTAAACTTGCGGTTTTGTCGGCCGGCGGGCTGGCATGGAGAGGTCCACGGAGTAGGATGCGAGTTGGAGAACCGATCATGCCCACACTGCAAACCTTGCAAGTCTTTCAATCCCTCAACAGTTCGCCCAATGCTCGTCTGGAGCACAGTGCCGAGCTCGGGGACGGCATGGCGGCCGCTTTGTGGAGCAACCATCACGACGTCCAGGACTACGAGGCGCCGACCCACCATACGCTGTCGTGCTACATCGCCGGCGGCACCGGCACTTTTCGTCGCGGACAGCCCAATACCACAGGGGCCCCTGACAAACTCTGCGTCCTGCCGGCCGGGCATGAGTCGGCCTGGGTCATCAACGGCGACATCCGCCTCGCTCACCTGTACATCAGCCCCGAACAGTTCGCCCTCGGTTGCGTCACGCTGCTGGACCGAGAACCCCGGCAAGTGCAATTGCGCGAAGCGACTTTCCTCGACGACGCACAACAGGCGCAGCGCTTTCGCCAGTTGATCGCCCTGAACTGGGACGAGCCCGGTGAACGCCTGCTGACCACCAGCCTGGCCCATGATCTGCTCAACCATTTGCTGCTCAGTCAGGTCGGCCAGCGGCAGGGGCTTCGTCTCAAGGGCGGCCTGGCCGCCCATCAGCGACGGTTGCTGGTGGACTACATCGACAGCCATCTGGCCGATGCCGTCAGCCTCGGTCAATTGGCGGCGCTGTGCGCCTTGTCCGAATATCACTTTGCGCGAATGTTCCGCGAAAGCTTCGGGCTGCCACCCCATCAATATGTGTTGGCAAGACGCCTGGCCCGCGCGCGACACTTGCTGCGCGGCACTTCACAACCGCTGGGGGACGTGGCACTGGCCTGTGGTTTTGCCAGCGCCAGTCACTTTACCAACCGTTTCCGCCAGGCCTTGGGCGCGACGCCCGGGGACTATCGGCAGGCCTTCTTGCGCTAAAAGAAACGAAAACGGGCCTGCAATTGCAGGCCCGTTTCAGTAGGACATTAAAATGAACGAGGCGTTAGCCGTGAAGTGCGGCCCGTTCGTTCTCCAGGAATTCTTCTTCCAGCAACGCATCGGCCAAGGCTACGGATTCGGTCGGTTCCGCTGCGGCGGCGCGCTTGCCACGCAATTTACCGAACAAGTGCTCCAGGGCGTTTTCAAGTTTGGTGGCCGCCCCTTCGATCGCCAGTTCCAGCGTATCGGCCTTGTGCGTTACGGAAATCGGCTGATGGCCCTTCGGCCGTGCTTCAAGCTGGCAACGCAGATCATGGGGACCGGGCTTGTCGCCGTTCTCGTCCCGCAAATGAACCTCAATCCGTGTCAGGTCTTCCTCATAACGTTCGAGCGTGCTTTCGATGGTAGTACGTACCCACTCCTCCAGTCGGATGCTGCTTTGAATATGGTTATCGCTGTTGACTTGGATTTGCATAGTTCATCCCTTATTTCGGCTAGCTCGCCAGAGGCCATCGACGTTGGTGCAACGGCCCCTTGAATACAGAGTCGGGCTGGCGGAAGAACATTTCAACCCCCTCAAAAAGATAAATATTCATTTGCAAATAAAGCCGGACAACGGGCAAAAGCGCTGTTAAGGTCGGGAGTTGCCTCGCCGTGCTTATCCCCCGCAAATCACCTTCCCGCCCTGCACCTTCAGCGAACATCCGCTCGTTCCTGCCCCGAAACGGGCAGCCGCTACAGCCGTATTCCAGAGCGTTCAGCGCAAACCCACCGTGATCATTGTTCGCCAGTTTTTCCGGCATGCCCCTTGCTACCTCCCCGTAGGAGGTGCCGAGTGGAACGAGGCTGCGATCTTGATTGTCGCCTCACCTCATCCGGGAACCTTTAGATGAACACGATCATGGAATGGCCGATGGTCTGGTGTTGCGAACTAATCCCGATCATGGCCGGTCAACAACTGCACGTTCAATCAGGCGGTGACGCATCATGGACAACCCTTTTCAGATCATTACCGACGCATTTGCGCCGCACTATCAAATCAACCTGAGCATCCAGGGCCTGGACGGCAGCATCATGCTGACCCTGTCCAAGACCGGGCGCATCGTCGCCAAGCGCATGATCAGCGCACAACAGCGCAACGACCCGGAACGGCTGAGACGCCTGGTGCAAAGCATTCAGTTCGGCATCGCCATTGAACAGGGGCATAGCGCCGTGGCTATCCTCGAAGCCATGACCGGCGGTGACAACATCAAGCTGCCACCACCGCTGGCGCAGGGCCCGACGTCCTCCGCCGCCGGCATTTAGATTTCACCCTTCTCCACTTCGGCATGCTCACTGGAACCCGCGCCAACCTTGCGGGGCGGGTGTTCGATCTTCACCGAAGGGAATTGCGACGAGGCGTAGCGCACCACCAGGATCGCGAACGCCAACAGCAGGATGCCGCCGCACAGGTAGATGATCCCCAGGTCAGGCGGGTTGTGGTGGGAGACGTTGGATATCAGCAAACGCGTCAGCGCTGTGATCGCCACGTAGATCAGAAACCGCACCGGCATGTGGTTGGTCTTGAAATAAATCCCGACCATCGCCCCCAATTCCAAGTAAATGAACAGCAGCAGGATGTCATCGATCTTGATGTGCCCCGCCTCGATCATCTGCAGGAACTCCATCACCGCCGCCCACGCGGTCACCGCCCCGATAGCGAACAGCGCCAGGTAGTGGAAGGTCTCGACGAACAGGTTGCCCAGGGATTCGGCCAGCTGATGCACGTTCTGGCGCAGGTTCTCGGCCCAGTTTATTTTCACGATGTAGTTTCCTTAGGTCGGCTCGACCGGATGATGCGGGTTGGACGTGACGGTTGTTCTGCATGCAGAAACAAGGCCAGCAGCTGTAGGTGAGATGGCAATGGGCTGGTATCGGACACTTTTGTGATGAGCGCGACGGTCTCGTCGCGAGCAAACCTTGCTCCCACATCCTGAAACCGGTCTACATTAAAAAGCCACTATCCAAAGGGAAGGGATTCGCTTATCCTTTTGGCTGTATATAAATACAGTAGTCGCAAAGACAAACCAATGTGAAGGCATGTGAGGTGGTGAATGGCCGTCGAAGTGGTATACCGCAGCAGCCGAGATCTGGAGCGCTTGTTCATGGATAAAGCCGAAGCTGACCGTCATGACAAAATGCTGGAACTCGCCGAATTGCTGGCAGAAGTGTTGCAAAAAGCCGTTCCATCGCTGAGCGAGCAACAAGTGGAAGAGGCCGGCATCTACATGGCGAAGAATCGCGATGTGTTCGCCAGGGCGTTCAAGAACCAGCCGGACGCCCTGTCCGAACTGCTTAATGCCCCTGCTGAATAAAACCTGAAAAAGATCGCAGCCTTCGGCAGCTCCTACATGGAATACACCGTGTAGGAGCTGCCGAAGGCTGCGATCTTTTATCTTCAGCGATACAACAAACGCTCTGCCAATTCATCCGCCACCCTGGCCGGTGAGCGCTTTTCTGCCTGGGCGTGGGCAAAGACTTCTGTGAGCCGGGCGCCAATTTTTGAAAGGTGCGCCGTGATGGTCGACAGCTCTTCGCCACGATGCTTGAGGGCGACGTAGATCAGGCCACCGGAGTTGATCACATAGTCCGGTGCGTAAAGAATCCCGCGCCGCTCCAACTGATCGGCCACTTGCAGGTTGCTCAACTGGTTATGGGCCGAGCCGGCAACGGCCGAGCAGCGCAGTTGCGCCACGCTGTGACTGTTGAGCACACCGCCCAGCCCGCAAGGGGCAAGGATGTCGCAGGGGGTGCTGAGCAACGCGTCGTTGGCAATGGGGTGCGCGCCCAGTTGCTCCATCGCCAGCTGCACCTTGCCGGGGTCGATATCGCTGACCAGCAATTCGGCACCCGCCGCGTGCAGCTGTTCGGCCAGGGCATAACCGACATTGCCCAGGCCCTGGATCGCCACCCGCAGGCTTTCAAGGTTATCGCTGCCCAGGCGGGCCATGGCCGTGGCACGGATGCCGGCAAATACGCCCATCGCCGCGTGGGGCGCCGGGTCTCCCGAGGCTGTGGTGCTGGTGACATGGCGGGTCTGCTGGGCGATGCAATCCATGTCGGCCACCGATGTGCCGCTGTCGATGGCGGTGATGTAGCGGCCATCCAATTGCTCGATACAGCGACCAAAGGCTTCGAACAGCGCGGCCCGGCTTTCGACATGGACCGGGCGCATGATCACCGCCACTCCGCCGCCCACCGGCAAGCCGGCCAGGGCTGCCTTGTAGCTCATGCCTTGGGCCAGGCGTACAGCGTCGGCCACGGCACTTTCGTCGTCGGGGTAGGGAAGATAACGGCAGCCACCCAGGGCGGGCCCAGGACGGCTGCAATGAATGGCAATCACCGCCTTCAACCCGGTCGCCGGGTCTACGCTTAAGTGCAGCGATTCAAGGCGGGAGCTTTGCATGAGAGCAAACATCGACAGGCTCCCGAATCACTTATGTTTGTTTCGCCAGTATAGGCGTGCAGTCGAAATTTGCTGGAGCGCGCCGGAATAAGTTGTCAGGGCCGTCAGTCTTTTTGGGCATAACCTGTAACCGCGCCTGTCCGAGACTGGACGAAAACCCATGGCAGAGCTAAAACGAGGCATAGCCCGGAGAGTGTGATGAAACCGCGCCAAGCCTTTTTTGAATGTCTGCACCGCTCGCCACCAGCGCTGTTCGAAGCGGCGTTGTGGATCGCTGCCGAACATGATCGCGATGTGGACGTACCGACCTTGTTGAAGGATTTCAAGGATCTGCAACAGCGGGTCAGTCATGGCCTGCCCATGCTGCCCGTCACCGAACTGGGCCAGCCCTTGCTGCGGCGCCTCAATGACCTGGGGTTCGCCCAGGACGATTTCACCCCCCTGCGCCCACGTGTGGCGTTGCTGGACAAGGTGCTGGCCCGTAAACGCGGGCAGCCCTTGACCCTCGGGCTGATTGCCCTGGAGCTGGCCCGTGGCCTGGAAATTCCGATGGTCGGCGTCAATTTTCCCGGCCACTTCCTGCTGCGGGTGCCCGGTGCCGACCATCTGCTCGACCCGTGCGGTGGCCGCCGCCTGTATCCCAATGACTGCCGGGAACTGCTGCAGCGCCAATACGGCGCGAACATGCCGCTCAAGGCTGAGCACTTGGTCAGCGCCGAACCGATGCAGATGCTCCAGCGCCTGTCACGCAATCTTCGCCAACTGCATCTGGCAAACGACGATTACATCGCCGCGCTGATCGATGCCGGACGGGTGCTGGAAATGGGCAACGCCAGCGCCGCCGATTACCTGGCCCGCGCCAGCCTGTACCAGCGGCTCGATTGCCCCAACGCCGAACGCTTCGATCTGGAACATGCACTGATGCTCAGCGACGATCCGGTTCAGCGGATCCGGCTGACGGAGCGGCTGGGGCATCTGCCACCAAATTCGGTGGTGCATTGAGATCACATGCCTTTCAGGCCAAGTAGACCTCAGGGTGTATCCGGCTGGTTGGCCGGGTGTGCCTGTTGGAATGCCGCATGCCCCGCCGCCAACGCTGCCACGCGACGGATCCGTGGATACGCTTGCAAGGAAACATTGAACCGCTCAGCCGCGTACAACTGCGGGATCAAGTAAACGTCCGCCAGCCCTGGCGCCGCACCGAAGCAATAGCCCTCGTCGCCGATCAACTGTTCCACCGCCGTCAGCCCCTGGCTGATCCAATGCCCGATCCACTCCGCCACCTGCGTTTCATCGTGCCCCCACTGCCGTAGTTTGTTGAGCACGCTGACGTTGTGCAGCGGATGAATATCGCAACCGATCAATGCCGCGACGCCTCGCTCATGGGCACGAACTGCCAGGTCCGCGTTGAGCAGCGGCACCTGTGGATAACATTCCTCCAGGTACTCGATGATGGCGGGCGATTGCACCAGCAACGCGCCCTCATCGGTGCGCAGCGCCGGTACACGCCCCTGAGGGTTGATCGCCAGATAGGCCGTCTGGCGATGTTCGCCCCCCGGCGGTGCGATCAGGTTGACCGGCAGGGCCTGGTAATCCAGGCCCTTGAGTGCCAGGGCAAGGCGCACCCGGTAGGACGAAGTGGATCGGTAGTAGGTGTAGAGTTCCATGCCCCGCCCCTCAACGCGCCGGCAGGATCTTGCCCCGGCATTCGCCGAAGCCGATGGACGCAACGCCCTCGCGGCTGCAACGGGCCCGCAGGATGATCTCGTCGCCGTCCTCAAGGAATTTTCGTACTTCGCCAGAAGCCAGTTCAATCGGCTTTTTACCACCCTCGGTGATTTCCAGCAGGCTGGCGAATTGACCGCTTTCAGGTCCCGACAAGGTTCCCGAACCAAACAGATCGCCGGCCTGCAACTGGCAACCATTGACGCTGTGGTGCGCGACCATCTGCGCCACGGTCCAGTACATGTATTGGGTGTTGCTCAGGGTCAGGCGATGGGCCGGCAGGTTCTGCTCGCGCATGGTTTCGGTCAGCAGCAGGACTTCCAGTTCGATATCCAATGCCCCGCTGGCCTGGTCACGCGTGTCCAGCAGATACGGCAACGGTTGCGGATCACCTTCCGGGCGCACAGGTTGAGGGCGGCGGAACGGCTCGAGGGCTTCGGCCGTCACCACCCACGGCGAAATACTGGTCAGGAAACTCTTCGACAGAAACGGCCCCAGCGGCTGGTATTCCCAGGCCTGGATATCCCGGGCCGACCAGTCGTTAAGCAGGCAGAAGCCGCCAATGTGCTCGGCAGCGTCGCCGATGGCGATGGGCTCACCCAGTGCGTTGCCTTTACCGATCCAGATGCCCAGCTCCAGCTCATAGTCCAGTCGTGCACACGGGCCAAAGGTCGGCTCGGTCTGGCCGGCCGGCAGGGTCTGGCCCTTGGGACGGCGCACATCGGTGCCGGAGGGGCGAATGGTCGAGGCGCGCCCGTGGTAACCGATGGGCACGTATTTGTAGTTGGGCAACAGTGGATTGTCGGGGCGGAACAGCTTGCCGACGTTTTGCGCGTGCTCGATGCCGACGTAGAAGTCGGTGTAGTCGTTGATCTTTGCCGGTAGATGCATCTGGCAGTCCGCCGCCAGGGGCAGCAGTTTCGCACCCAGGGCTTCGATCTTGCCCCGCAACGGGCTGTCTTCGCGCAGCAGTTCCAGCAGCCGTTCACGCAGGGCCACCCGAGCGCTGCGCCCCAGGTCGAAGAACGCATTCAACTGGCCGCCGGCCATGGCTTCGACGGCTTCCCGTGCCGCGCCGTTAAACAGGCCAGCCTGCAGCGCGGCCTGCAAATCGAAAATCTGATCGCCAATGGCCACGCCACTACGCGGGGCGCCGCCGGTACTGAAAATTCCCAACGGCAGGTTTTGCAGCGGGAAGTCGGCATGGCCGTTGGCGGAGGCAACCCAGCTAAGGGAAGGGGAAACGTAAGTCATGGGTTATCTCCGGGTCGGGTCGAAAGTGACAGGCAGCGAGGCCCAGCAAGCATCGTAGTCGGTTTGCAGTTGCGGGCAGTCCAGGGCGAAGCGGCTCGGGCGCAGCACCTGGTTGGTCTCGAACATGAAGGCCATGGTGTTGTCGATTTTCGCCGGCACAAGCTCGGCATTGATCGCCTTGGTGCAGGTTTCGCCGTCCGGACCGTGGGCACTCATGCAGCTGTGCAAGGACGCACCACCCGGCAGGAAGCCTTCGGCTTTGGCATCGTAGGCGCCCTGGATCAGCCCCATGAATTCATTCATCAGATTGCGGTGGAACCACGGTGGACGGAAGGTGTTTTCGGCCACCATCCAGCGCGGCGGGAAGATCACGAAATCGAGGTTGGCCAAGCCGTGGACGCTGGTGGGCGACGTCAGCACGGTAAAAATCGACGGGTCCGGGTGGTCGAAGCTGACCGTGCCAAGGGTGTTGAAACGGCGCAGGTCATATTTGTACGGCACGTTGTTGCCGTGCCAGGCCACCACGTCGAGGGGCGAATGAGCCAGTTCGCAGCCCCACAACTCACCGAGGAATTTCTGCACCAGGGTGGTCGGTTGCGCGAGGTTTTCGTAATGGGCGACCGGGGTCAGAAAGTCCCGTGGGTTGGCCAGGCCATTGCTGCCGATAGGCCCGAGGTCTGGCAGGCGCAACGGCGCGCCATGGTTTTCGGCGAGGTAACCGCGGGCTTGCGGGTCGAGCAACTCGACGCGAAATTTCAGGCCCCGAGGCAACACGGCAATTTCCAGCGGTGCCAGCTCCAGCACGCCCAGTTCGGTGGCGATCCGCAGCCGCCCCAGTTGCGGCACGATCAGCCACTCACCGTCGGCGTTGAAGAACACCCGCTCCATGGAGCGGTTGGCGCGGTAGTGATAGAGGCTGATACCAGCCGGTTTGTCCGCGCCGGCATTGGCCGCCATGCACACCAGCCCGTCGATGAAGTCGGTGGGCTCGGCGGGGATGTCCAGCGGGCTCCAGCGCAGGCGATTGGGCGTGACCTCGCCCAGCGGGCCGCCAGCTATTTGATGTTCAAGCTTGCCGAAAGCCGGATGATTGGCCGACGGCCGGATCCGATACAACCAGGTACGCCGCGCTTCGCTGCGGGCCATGGTGAACGCCGTGCCGGAGAACAACTCGGCGTAGAGACCGTATGGGGCTTTTTGCGGGGAGTTCTGACCAGCGGGCAGCGCACCGGGCAGCGCTTCGCTGGCAAATTCGTTGCCAAAACCCGACTGGTAAGCCAAGCCCGACGCCGTGGAATCGAGGTTCATGGAGCCTCCTGAACACAGGACTGAATGCGGCCCACCGCTCCATGGAGGAGCTTGAGCGCACTCGGTTATTTTTATCGTAATTCAATTACGCATAACGTAATTTGCTCGACGGCGACCGTCAAGCTATAAAGACGCCCATTCGCCTCTGGATCCCAGCGCCTCCATGGAAAACCTGCCCAGCAACGGTAAACAGAAAGTCCGCTCCGCTGAGGTCGGCACCGACATCCTCAAGGCCCTGGCCGAACTGTCTCCCTCCACGTCACTGTCGCGCCTGGCCGAACACGTGCAAATGCCGGCGAGCAAGGTTCATCGATACCTGCAAGCCTTGATCGCCAGCGGTTTCGCCGAACAGAACGCTGCCACCAACCACTACGGCCTGGGCCGCGAAGCCTTACGCGTGGGCCTGGCAGCGTTGAACGGCATGGACGTGCTGCAAGTGGCCGCCCTGCCCTTGGCCGAGTTGCGTGACGACTTGAACGAAACCTGTTTTCTGGCGGTGTGGGGCAACCACGGCGCGACCGTGGTGCGGATCGAACCCGCCGTACGGGCCGTGACCGTGGTGACGCAACTGGGTTCGGTGTTGCCACTGCTCAGTTCATCCACAGGACTGGTTTTCAGCGCCTATCTGCCGGAGCGCGAGACCATCGGGCTGCGTGAACAGGAAGTGAAGGCCACCAGCAGCCATGCCCTGGCCGACGACCGGACCTATGCCGCCGTGTGCGAGCAGATCCGCAGTCGCGGGCTGCATCATGTGCATGGCTTACTGATGCCGGGGGTGGATGCCTTGTCCGCTCCGGTGTTCAATGCGGTCGGCCAGGTGACGGCAGTGGTGACCATCGTCGGCCCGACCTCACTGTTCCACGCCGACGAGAACGGCCCGGCGGCGCAACGCCTGTTGGCGGCGACCCGAGCCGTGAGTTGGCGGATGGGGTATGAGGCTGGCTCAGGATCAGATCAGGAAACCCGGGACAATCCTGATCACTAAATCATTGAGGTGAGCGGTAGTCAGTTGCGGATGCAGATGCTCGTCTTCGCCACTGAAGGCGAGGGTATAAACAGCTTGGTGATTGCCCTTCGTGTGGTAGGGAATATCGTTATTATTGAAATGGCCCAATAGATATTCAGCCAGCTGTTCAGACGACGACTATTTCAATCTACCCCATTACCCCCATGACTTTAGCCTTCGCTACCGCTTGTGTACGCCGCTGCACACCCAACTTGCTGTGTATCCGACGCGCATGGGTTTTTACAGTGTGCAACGATATGAACAGCCGTTCGGCAATTTGCTGATTGGAATGACCTTGGGCAATCAGTTCCAGGACTTCCAATTCACGGTGACTGAGCAACGCTTCTTCGGTAGCGACTGGCGGCTCGATCTGCTCTGCCGATTGCGCCCAATCCAACAATTCGGGCTGGCGCAAGCGCAGCTCACACAAAGCTTGCTGCGCCCGCCAACAGGCGACTCGCTTGAGCCCCTCTTGCACAAGCGGTCGAGCCTGGGATCGATCGTCGGATAACCAGACGACTTCAGCCAGCGCCAGATGCAGCTCGGTTTCCAGGCCATGCATTTCACAGCGCTGCGCCTGGACGATCATCGCCTTCAGGCGAGCCTGCGGGTCTTGTGCCCGATGCAGGTAGACCTCGCTCAGTACCAACAGATATTCAAGTCGCGGAATCAACTCCAGGGTCGCGGGCGGCGCGTGCCTGGCCTGCGGTCCACGAAAATGACGCAAGACTCGGGTCAGGGCTTCATAGGCCAGTTCCGGGCGGCCCTGCTGCAACCAGAACTGGCAACTGGTTTGCAGCAACACGCCACGGTATACCGTGTCCGGGATATGCCGCTGCTGCATGATCCGCTCGGCATCGCGCAGTTGCATGAAGGCCTCGCCGTAGTCGCCGGTGTTGGCGGCCAGGGTGGCCTTGCCGAGAAAGCCATAGAGCACTTGTTTGTCCTGGCTGTGCAGGCCCGTTTCCAGGCCTGTTTGAAATTGCTCGGCGGCCCGCTCGTCAAACCCCATGCGCAATGCCAGACGCCCGCGCCGCAGGGCGATACGCCCCAACAACGCAGAAAAGTCCTGGCCTGGTTTATCGAGCAGCGCCTGGACTGCGCTCAGCAGATGGTCGGCCCGGTGGGGCGCGCCGCGCTGTTCCAGTACTTGGGCGTGGTCCAGCTCCAGCAACCCTTCAAACACCAGCGAACCTTGCGCGCGCGCCACGCATAACGCCTGGCGGTTGATCCACTGCGCAGAGGCCAGTTCGCCGTTGAGCAGCGCCTGCTGCGTCAACCCCATCAGGCACAGCAGCCGTAGGGCCCAGGCCTCTGGATCCAGGCTGGCCTGGGCCTGCAGCAAATGCTCGCGCGCCTGTTCGCCATCGCCCGAGAGGTGCAGCAGCCAGCCCCGCAAGACCAGCCAGCGTGCCAGCAATTGCCGCTGCTGGCAGGCCTGAGGCTGCGGCACGAACCTGGCCAGTTGCTCGATGCACGCCGACGCCTGCTCGAAGCGTCCGGCGAACAACAGGGCAGCCGTGACCAACCCCACCGATTGCGGCGTACCGAGGGTCAGCGCATCGCCTTGTTGATCATGCAGGTTCAGCAATAGCACCACGTTGCGTCGCTGCAACACGTGCTCGAAGCTCAAATGCTGCAGAAAACTGACAGCGGCCTCGAACTCTTCAGCCAACATGGCCTGCTCGAATGCCATTTGCCAATCCTGCTCGGCGGCGAACCATTGGCAGGCCCGTCGATGCCAGGAGCGCCCCTGCGGCCAGGGCTCGTCACGCACCAGCCGGGCCAGGGCCGGGAAAATTTGCAACCAATCCGTCGACTGCTCCCACGGTTCGATAAAACACCCCAGGTCCAGTAACAAGGGTAGGCATTCAGCGCCCACTGTGTCGCCGAACAGATGCTCGCAAAGCCGGGCATTGAAGCGCGGCAGATGCGCGAGCACGCGCCAGGCCTGCGCCAGGTCCGGGGTCAGCGTGCTGAATAACTCGTACTCCAGGTAGTCCAGCAAGGTCCCGGCCCGCCCCTGCGATGCATGACTGCGCGCCCATTCACAACGCTCAAGCAAAGCGAGGCGCACCCCGGCGCACCAACCGCCGCTGCGCTGTATCACCTCGCGGGCAGTGCGGGCTGCCAGCGGGGCAGGCACGTCCCTGAGCAATTGCTGGACATCGGCATGAGTGAAGACCAGCGCCTGTGCGTCGAATTCGTGCAACTCGTCGTCGAGCAGCAGACGCGGCCAGTTACAGTGGGGACGGCGACGGCCATTCAACCACAGGTGCAGCGCCGGACTGCTGGTGCTCAAGAGGCGGTCGAGCAACTGGTCCAACTCGGGATTCGGTACCCGGCAATAATCATCCATAAACAGCCAGGTAGGCGTTTGCAAGCGCGCCAGGTGGGCCAACAGCCCTGCTTCATCCATCACCGACAGCCCGAGGGTTTGCGACAACCGCTCGCACATTTGCACCGCGCTCAGCGCAGCGCCCCCCAACGGCAACCAATGCACCCGACACCCGGCGGGGGCCTGCAGAAAACATTCGGCGAACAGCGCACTCTTGCCACTGCCCGCCGGTGCGCAAAGCAGCTTTACCCGCGCCTCGGAGGTCAGCAGGGGCTCGCTCAACGAGCGGCGCGGCACATGGGTCGAGGACAGTCGAGGCTGCAATCCAGGACGGTCCGGACACGGAGTCATGGCGGTCATGTGCGAAAGCCCTGTTTATTATTGTTTCACCACCCTAGTCCTGTGCCGCCGACCTTTGGAGAAGTATTCAGCGCGCTGATTGGCGCCCATAAAAAAACGACCGGCAAATCCGCTGCCGGTCGTTCACGATTATCCCAGGTCAGGCGCAACCCTGTGGGGAGAGAATTATCTGTGGGAGCAAGGCCTTAACGAACCCCACTCGCACGCAGCGCCGCCGGCGTGTAATCGGCGGCCCTGGCTTCGAAGCCGTACTCGTAGCTGTGCTTCTCTTCGTTCTTCATCCCCAGCGCAATGTAGCGACCGGCGATGATGTCGTAGAGCGCCTCGAGGGTGTAGCCGGGGTTCTGATTGGCGTAGTAGAACTGGGCATGACCTTCGGCCACCCGCCACAATTGACCGCGACCGTCGTAGTGATCCACCAACGCCGCTTGCCAGCTGTCTTCGTCGAAGTACATGTGGCGTTTGGCATAAATGTGCCGCTCGCTGGGTTTGACCGTACCCACCACTTCCCAGACCCGGTGCAATTCATAGCGGGTCAGGTCCTGGTTGATGTGGCCGGCCTTGATCACATCGTCGTACTTGAGGTTCGGCGAATCGAGCTTGTAGCTGTTGTACGGGATGTACATTTCCTTTTTGCCGATCAGCTTCCAGTCGTAGCGGTCCGGCGCGCCGGAAAACAGGTCGAAGTTGTCGGAGGTGCGCAACCCGTCGGCGGCGGTACCCGGACCGTCGTAGGCCACTTGCGGGGCGCGACGCACACGGCGCTGACCGGCGTTGTAGATCCAGGCCAGGCGCGGTTCCTTCACCTGGTCGAGGGTCTCATGCACGAGCAGCACGTTACCGGCCAGGCGCGCCGGGGCCGTCACCGACTGTTTGAAATAGGTCAGCACGTTGCTGGCCTTTTCCGGATCGGCGTCCTTGATCAGAAACGGCACGGCGATTTCTTCTTCAAAGCGGATCGGCGTGAAGCTGCCATTGGTCTGTGGTGTGGCCTGGATGATGACGCGCCGCAGGTTGCCGCCATGATAGCGAGTGACGTGGTTCCACAGCACTTCCACGCCGTTCTTGGGAATCGGGAACGCGTAGTAGCGGTTGCCGGTGAAATTGGCCAGCCCGTTACCGTCGTTGAGGGCGTTCACGTTGAGCGCGCTGCGCTTGGCCGACTCATAGATTTCCGGAGGCAAGGAAACGCTGCGGTGAGTCGGATAAACCGGAATCTTGTACGTCTGCGGGTAGCGCTTGAACATCGCGACCTGGCCTTCGGAAAGCTTGTCCTTGTACTTGTCCACGGTCGCGGCAGTGATGGTGAACAGCGGTTTTTCATTGGCGAACGGGTCGGCCAGGAAGCCATTGCTGTCCACGGCGCCGGCATTTTTCGGGAGGCCGCCGGTCCAGGCCGGGATCGAGCCATCGGCGTTGCCAGCCTTTTCCGCGCCCAGTGGCGTGAGGCTGGTGCCCAGTTTGTTCGCTTCATCCGGCGAGACCGCCGCCATCACGTTCGCGGCCAGCAGGCTCAAGGCCAGGGCACCGCATTGCAGGATCATCTTGCGCATAAGGTTTTCCTTGTCAGCCAGATCAGAAGTTCACGCCGAAGCTCAACGCGAGGAAGTCGCGGTCTTCAAGGACGTTGTAATCGCCGCCAAAAAAGTCGGTGTAGCTCAGGCTGGCGGTGTAAGTGCTGCGGTAGTCGGCATCGACACCGACACTGATGGCCTTGGCGCCTTCGTTGAACAGACCGTTGGGACCGTAGCCGGCCACGTCGTGGGACCAGGACACGTTGGGCTTGAAGTTGACCCCGCCAATGACGTTGGGGTAGTCGAGAATCGCCCGGGCGCGATAGCCCCAGGAGGTCGCGGTGACGAAGCCATCGGTGTCACCGCCGTATCCATACTGGCCGTAGACCGAATCGCGGCCATAACGCAGTTTGTCCTTGGACTCCAACCCGCCGACGTGCACCATCGCCGCCTCGCCCACCAAGGTCAGGCGATCGGCGCCCAGCACCTGGTCAAAAAAGTGCGTCAGGGTGCTCTGGATCTGGGTGATTTCCTTGCGCCGGTAACCGGTGTTATCCGACCCTGGCGTGGTCGCAATGGGCGACGCCGCACCACTGGCAATCGGGTTGAGCAGCGCCAGGGTCAGGTCGTTGGTGTTGACCTGTACTGGCGCGTTGGGACGGTAGCTGATTTCCCCGCTCCACGCGGTGCCGGTAGGCAGCGTGGTGGAGAAACTGGCGCCGTACAGACGAATGTCCTCGGGGTATTCGAGATAGTACTGACCGCGCCCCAGCATCACGCTCTGCGCCAGGCCCGAACCGCTGCCGGGGGACAGACTGTTGGCAATCGCGACCATCCCCGGCAAGGCTGCCAGCGTGGAGGATCCCGCCGTGATGGTGCCAACGGTGGGCGTGCGGCTGTGGTAATTCATGAAGTACAGGCCGTACTCGGTGTCATCGCCGAGCCAGCGCAACGCCGTGCCCCATTGGCCGGAATCACGGGCATCGCGGTCGCCGCTACGGGGAATGATCACCCCTTCGCTGGACACCTGAATGCCCTGGCCGAACGCTTCAGTCAGCGGCTGGAACGGCGCAATCGCCGGGCTGCCCACGGTGTAGCCGCTGGTGCAGCCATCAGCCACCACGTCGTTGCCGAAGAACGTGCCGCAGTTATCCACAACCGTCTGGTCCCACTCCAGTTGGTAGAAGCCTTCGATGGTCAGCTTGTCGGTCAGGCCTTGGGAGGCGAACAGCATGTTCACCGGGATCAGGCCTTCCTTGATCTCCGCACCCGGGCGGCGGAACGCGGACACGTCCACCGGGTTGATGCTGTTGATGGAGTTACCGATAAAGGTACTTTCACCCCAACTGACCACCTGCTTACCGGCGCGCACCGTGCCCGGCAAATCGGCGATGGAGTAGTTGTGATAAACGAAGGCATCGAGAATCTCTGCCCCTGACGACTTGGCGCCTTCCTTGCGGTTGCTGTCGCTGATGTCCTTGAACGGACGGCTCTCGTCCTTGAGTTCGAAGTCGTACCAATACTTGCCACGCACGAACACGCCGGTGTCGCCGTACTTGAGTTCGAGGTCGTGCAGGCCTTTGACGATTTTGGAAAAGGTCTCGCCCTTCTTGAAATTCAGTCGCCCATCGTCACCGGTAGAAGACTGACCCGTGCCGCCGTTGACAGTGCCGATCAGGCCCTTGTCGGCATCACGCATGCCCCAGCTTGCGCCCACGGACAACGAGGAGTCGAACTGCCCCTCGATCTCGCCAATGTTGAATGAAACGGCCTGCGCCTGGGCACAGCAGCCCAAGGCCACCGCGACGGCCAGCGTCTGCGGCTTGAAGATGGCGCGCATTGTTATTGTTGTCATGCGTCTTCCCCGGTGAGTGACAGAGGCTTCACCCTACTGCCGCGCGCCACGGGCGATAAGCGCACCAAGGAGGTATTCGCGCTGTACCTCTTAAGGATGACAGCCCTTGCGTGACGGGGCTTTGCGCGGCGCATGGACGGGCTGGATAGCGGACCATCAGCGCAACGCATGTTCGGCACGCACTGGGAACTGTTGCGGGCGCTGCAACAGTGCATGTCCGGATCCGGGCTGTTTCCCGGAGTGCGCGATCCCTATGCTGGCCGGGCTTTCAGAGCAACGGGCCTGCAAGCAAAAGTCGCCATGGCGACCCTCGCGCCTGGCGCACCGTTATTCGGATGGATTGCTCATCAATTCGTCACATCCCGTGTTCACTGACGTTGATTTTTAGCTCCTTTGCAACGTCATGCTTAGGCCGCTGCTTTTTGCAGCGGCCTTTTTTATGTGTGGTTATTTCCGAGGTAAAACTTCTTGTTTCCTACATAACCGTCGGAAACGCTCACCTGCCCAGTTTATGGGATCGAATTTATAGTCTTTTTCGTCGCATTGGATGGCGACGACGTAAATAGCCATGAACGACTGCAACCACTGAGTGCCGACAGGGCTATTCAAATACGCGGATCGAAAAGGAAATCGATATGCAGAAAGAAAAAAACATCCTTGTAAATAGAGGTATACCGCGTACGCCTTCGTCGCCTTTTGGTTTCGGAGTCAGTGCTGGGGTTGCGCCAAAAACCGACAATTGGGATGGTGGATACGATGCAGTTGACTATGCCATTGAATGGCTGATTGAAAGTAATGACTCTACCGAGAAACGCTTCAACGAAAACATCCAGAACATCATTCCTATAACCGACGCCGAACTCGCAAAAACAAGAGCAGCCGTTGCTGCGGTGGTCCCCCCTGGGACCGATGCGGTCGAGATTGAATTACGAACACTCAAGCTACAACTTTTCAAAGCGAGGACAGATCATCAAGAACACATAGGGATAGCCAATCTTTATTATGGTCATGATCCACTGACCCACAAAGCTCAAGACTCTAGTCATAAGGGTTTCCAGCTCATTGGCCGTCGCGGAGGACAAAGGGCTTACTACAACGCAATTGCTAAGTGGAATGTCTCTTATGCTGCGGCTTACGAGGCAAAGTTTCTGGCTGAGCAGATCAAACTACTGAATGCTCGCTTAGCCACACACAACAAAGCCATTGCTGAGGCAAACGCAAAAGCAGCCGCAGAGGCTCGGGCAAGGGCCCAGGCTGAAGCCAAACGCGTGGCTCAGGAACAGGCGCGCAAGGCCGCCGAAGCCGAGGCTAAACGCGCTGCTGAAGAACGAGCACGGATTGCACGGATTGCTGCTAAACAAGCCCACGAGGCCGCCATGGCCTTATGGGAGGCCGAAAGATGGGCCGATGCTGCAGAACTGGACGCGGAGGAAGCGAGGCGTCAGGCGGAAGTTCAAAAGGCACGTAAACCAGCCCGGGCTACCCGTACATTTCCTGTATCGGGCTCCGCCGCAGCCGCCGGCCCAGTGTTTACAATTGCAGGTGGGAGCCTCGCCCCCAACCCTGCGACCGCTTCCGGCATTACGGATGAGTTGCGTGTCGCGGTTTCGGCGATCCTAGAAACAGTTGCCGCAAAGGCATTACCCGCTGTTGCATGGTTTGCGGCACTGGTTGATCCGTCGGAGCTGGGCAACGAAGAACGCTACGCTCTGAGTGTTCCGCTGTCAGAACTTGCTCCGGCCAACACCGATGATTTGCTGGCAGTCGCAGCATCGAAAGGAGGAATCAATCTCCCGGTTGTGCTGGGCTCCATGACCACCGACGGCGAAATGGTATTCGTCGTCGCGGGTGCCGACGGAACATCGGTGCCCTCCAGCGTGCCGGTCAGGCTTGCGACACTCGACCCCCACAACAACGTCTACAAGTCCTACAGCCCGGATGGCTCATCCACCTTGATGACTTGGACGCCTATCGTAAAAGAGACGGATGCATCCACGACACTGCCATCGAGCGTGCCAAATATCGTCCTCTATGAGGGCGGGAGCCCCTGGGCCACAACCAGGTGGGTCGGGAAGGATCCGGAGCTGGAGGATTACGATTTTGGTGGGTTCGTCACGGTGTTCCCGATTGAGTCGGGTATTGCGCCAATCTATACCGTTTTTAATAGTCCTTATGAAGGGGCATCCGCGAATAAAAGACACATTGAAATTCATAGAGAGCGCAAGCAATGAAAAAATCAATAACGGATATAACCGAGAAAGAATTTCTCGCCTTTGTAATAGAAATTTCAGAGGGGAATTATCCTACAGAAGAGGCGGATATCGACGCAGTACTAGAGTTCGAGAGCATCTCAGAGCATCCCGCCGGGTCAGATTTACTATTCTATCCAGAGCCTGGCAAGGAAAGTTCAGAAGCAATAGTAAACGAGGTAAAAACCTGGCGCGCCGCCAATGGAAAACCGGGATTCAAGCAGTCCTAATGCCTACATTCGCCGCTGCCCATGCAGCGGCCTCTGTCTTTTCAGCGTTATATATCCTAAAAACCGACTCCAATTCCTACAACAAACCAAGACCCTCACTACAGGCTAACCCGATGATCATTGTTAGGCTGAGTTTGATCGCAGCATTCGGCTTCGACTTTAAATCTCAGTGAGTTCGTCATGACGCCAATCGACTACAACAGTTACCGCTCAAAAAAAAGTTACAACAACCGAATTCGTTTTCTGGTCTTTCATTACACCGCCGCTAACTTCTCATACTCTGTTAACGCATTGACCGGTCCTTCGGTCAGCGCCCATTACCTCATCCCGAACATCACCGATCCGAGCTATGTGAAAGCCGGTTTCAAAGACCAGCAGATTTTCAATCTGGTGGACGAAAACCAGCGCGCCTGGCACGCGGGGTTGAGCAGTTGGGGCGGACGCAATAATCTGAACGACACTTCGATTGGCGTTGAAATCGTCAACCTCGCCACCGATAACCAAGGGCAGTTTACCTTCCCGCCTTATCAGCCTCAGCAAATCGAGGCGATTGAGTACCTGGCGCTGAACATACTCAAGCGCTATCCGGACATCAGCTCGGTCAATGTGGTGGGGCATTCCGACATTGCTGCCGGCAGGAAAAGCGACCCTGGCCCGATGTTTCCCTGGCACGCACTGCATCTGAAGGGAATCGGCGCCTGGTTCGATGAGCCCACGCAAAAGGCCTACACGCAGGCCTACCAATGCAACGGCTTGCCAACTCACGAACTACTGCTCGGGCTGTTCAAGAAATATGGCTATAACACTTCTGCAGCCACAACAGCTGTGGGCTTTCAGCGTTTAGTGCGGGCCTTTCAACTGCACTTTCGTCCGGCGAAATATGACGGCGTAATGGATATCGAAACCGCTGCGAACCTGGCGGCGCTGGTGAAAAAATACTTTCCCTGACCGCCGTTGCCGCCGCTGACGGCAACGGGTCAAGGCCGCGAGGTTAAACGGTGTAGCGCTGCAGATTCGCCATCATTTCCTTCAATGCTTCAAGGTTGTCGTTCGGGTGTACAGCGTTGTCGAAATCACAGATCTGCTGCCAGTGGGCGGCGACGTCTTCGGGCGAAAAACCTTTGCTCGGGTCGAAGCCGGCACCGAGGCTGCGCTCCCAGCGCACCTTGCCCATCCAGCCACCGCCCACTTCGAACAAACCGGAGGTTTCCTGGCAGGTTTCACTGGCCAGGTACACCACCAACGGGCTGACGAGTTCAGGCTTGAGTTGTTCGAACACCTGCGGCGGGATCAGGCCTTCGGTCATGCGGGTGCCGCCTGTAGGGGCGATGGCATTGACCAGAATATTGTTTTTTCGGCCTTCGATGGCCAGGGTGCGAGTCAGGCCATAGAGACCGAGCTTGGCCATGCCGTAGTTGGATTGGCCGAAGTTGCCGTAGATACCAGACGTAGAGGCCGTGAAGATCACCCGCCCATAATTTTGTGCTCGCATGTGCGGCCACGCGGCGCGGGTGACTTTGTAGGCGCCCTCGACATGGACGCGGTAGACCAGGTCCCAGTCAGCGTCGTCCATTTTGTGAAAGGTCTTGTCCCGCAGAATCCCGGCGTTGTTGACCACCACATCGACCCGGCCGAACGCGTCGAGAGCATTCTGCACAAGCTTGTCACCGTCGGTGACGGAGTCGTGGTTGGCCTCGGCGGTGCCGCCGGCTTCGCGAATTTCAGCGACAACCCGATCCGCCGCCGAGGCGCTGGCCCCTTCCCCTTGAGCCGAACCGCCAAGGTCGTTGACCAGCACTTTCGCGCCCTGTTGGGCGAACAGCAGCGCATGGGCTCGTCCCAGGCCACCGCCGGCTCCCGTGACGATCACGACTTTATCTTCGAAGCGCACAGACTCACTCATGGCAGAACTCCCAGCAGGCCGATAGGACAATGAGCACGAGTGTCCGGCACAAATCGGCGGGTCACAATCAACACGGTTGGGAGTGAATGGTGGGAGATAAGGTGGGGGGATGATGCAGGCACTTGATTCCTCTGCTGCCCGCACCGCCGCTTTCGCGAGCAAGCCCGCTCCCACAGCGTGTGGTCAAGAACAGGCCATTTGTCTGTGCGGCACCGCGATCGCTTCACGGAACGTCAGGTAATGCTCAAGCACCTGCTTCGGTGCCTCGGTGTGCGGATAGTGGCCGATGTCGGGCAACAGCACGGTGTCAGGATTCGGGATCAGGGCCTCGTAGCGCGCCACCATGTGCTCGCCGGAAATCGGATCGACCGCCCCGTCGATCACTCGCAACGGCACTTCGCCACGCTGCATCGCGAGCACCCAGCGATCACGCTGTACACGCCGTTCGGGAATATAGGCGATGAGCTTGTGCATGATCCGCGGACCGCGATGGGTTTCTATCAGGCTCCAGAAATCATCCATCTCACTTTCGGTTGGGCCGGTCCTGGGGCCGAAAATCCGGCGAAAGTTTTTAACCAGGCTTTCCCGGGAGAACGCTCGCCCCAGCAGCCAGCCCAAGGGACTGAGTAACAGTTTTTGCGCCCATACCGGACGATGGGTTTCGGGGAACAGCCCGCCATTGAGCAATACACAACTGGCAACCCGAATGCGCGCTTCGCAATGCCGGGCGATCAGTTCCTGGGCCACGCTGTCGCCATAATCGTGGGCCAGCACATGCACCGCCTGCTTCACATTCAGGTGCGCCAACAAGGCCTGTTGCAGATCCGCCTGCTCCAGAAGGCTGTAGACATGATCCGTCGGCTTGGCAGAGTCGCCAAACCCGAGCATGTCACAAGCAATCACCCGGTAGCGCTGCGCCAACGGCTGCCACAGGTAATGCCAATCCCAACTGGCGGTGGGAAAACCGTGGAGCAGCAACAGCGGTTCGCCCTGCCCCGCCACCCAGTAACGGATGGCATGGCCGCGGAACATGAAGGTCTGGCCGCGCTGGCGCCAGATACGCAGGGGAATCTGGGTCAGTGGCATCAACTTCTATACCCAGAGTCTTGTTGATCGAGCTTGCGCAACAGCGCCGGCCAGGCCAATGCGCCGCCCATGCCTTGGCTGCTTTTGGTCACCCCGGCAATCATCGCCCGGGCGCCGGCCAGGATCTGCGGCTCGATGGCGATCAGTTCGGCGCCGCCGTTCTGCGCCAGGACCTGGATGTCACAAGCTCGCTGGAACGTGAACATCATCAGGAAGGTATCGGCGACAGTCCCGCCGCACGTCAACAGGCCATGGTTGTGCAGCATCAAGAAGTTGCAATCACCCAGGTCCGCCTGCAGGCGTGCTTTTTCTTCATGATTCAAGGCCACCCCTTCGTAAGCGTGATAGGCCAGGCTCGACAGCACGAACAGCGATTGCTGACTGATCGGCAGCACCCCCTGCTTCTGTGCCGACACCGCGACACCGGCAGCGGTGTGGGTGTGCAACACGCAAGCCACATCATGGCGCACCTCGTGCACCGCGCTGTGGATGGTGTAGCCGGCCGGGTTGATCTCGTAGGGGCTGTCCATCAATTTGTTGCCGGCCTGATCGACTTTGACCAGGCTCGATGCGGTGATTTCATGGAACATCAACCCGAACGGGTTGATCAGGAAGTCCTCCGTGCCAGGAACCTTCGCGGAAATATGGGTGAAGATCAGGTCATCCCAGCCATGCAGAGCGACCAGCCGATAACAGGCGGCAAGGTCCACCCGGGTTTGCCACTCGGCCGCACTGACCTGCTCTTTGACGCTGAGTGTCGATTGGAAGGACGCTACGCTCACGGCTCTGACCTCTGGCTTCTTATTATACGAATCGGCTTATAAAAACTTCATACACAAGCAGATCAGTCTAGTCAGCTCTTGCAGGGTCGGTAGTTGCATTGGCAGCCAGCTTACTGGCCGAGCGGGTCAGCGCAACGCCTGCCCTGGCGCCCGGCCACCCGCTTCAACGGCGTAACGCATCGATCAACTCACCGAGCCACGGCTCGGCGTCGGTTTCCGGGGTGACGCTCTCGCTGGCGTCCAGACGCAGCATCGCCAGCACCTCGCGCACGCCCAGTTCGGCGAACAGCTCGCGCATCTGCTCGCCACCCCCGCAGAAGGTATCGCCATAGCTGGCGTCACCCAAACCGATCACCGCGCCAGGCAGGTCGCGAAAGGGCGCTGGCAATTGATCGCGAATCGTTGAATACAACGGCATTAAATTGTCCGGTAACTCACCCATGCCGGTCGTAGAGGTCACCGCCAGCAAAGCCTCTGGGGCGAATGCCTGAATATCCGCCAGGGTCGCACGAGGGTTGTGCCAGGCTTCGAAGCCCGCATCGCGAAGCAGTTTGGCAGCGTGCCGGGCGACTTCTTCAGCGGTGCCGTAAACCGAGCCGGAAAGGATGGCGACTTTCATCAAACTGATCCTGAACTGAATAAAAGAGCCGGGGATAGTATCAGTTGCGCCTGCAAGGCTGCGAATGGCTCTCAATAGCCATGGCGCGTAGACAGCGTATCGATTTCTTCTAGAATGCTGTCTCACACGGATGTTCACAGGGCCACGCAATGATCAACGCTCAACTGATGCAACTGGTTATCAATGCTTCAAACGATGGGATTGTCATCGCCGAAAAAGAAGGCGACGAAGACAATATTCTGATCTACGTGAACCCGGCCTTCGAACGACTGACCGGTTATAGCCGCGACGAAGTCCTTTATCAGGATTGCCGTTTTCTGCAGTCAGGCGATCGCGATCAACCGTCTCTTGAGCTGATTCGCAACACCTTGCAGCAGGGTGGTTCGTGCCGGGAAGTGCTGCGCAACTACCATAAGGATGGCACCCCGTTCTGGAATGAACTGTCATTATCGACGGTGAGGAACGAAGCCGACGGGCGTACCTATTTCGTCGGCGTCCAGAAAGATGTCACGGTCCAGATCAAGGCGCAGCAACGTATCGCCCAACTGGAACGGCAGCTGGCCGAGGCCCGGGAGACGATTGCCCGATTCGAAGCGACGAACGGTGCAAACAAAACGTCGAATTAACGGTCAGTCACTACAATCAGCAGTGACCACGTAAATAATCATTTTGAGCACAACATGCAACGTGACGCCCTCCTGACGCAGGATGAACTGGATTTCATCCGAACCATGCAACATAACCCGCAGTTGAACGAGCGGGATGTAACGTCGAGCTTGCTGGTAAACGGTGGATCACAAATCCGTGACTTGCTTACGCGCCTGGCGGCCAATGAGCAGGTCACACTGCAAGCCCATTTCGAAAACCAGCAGATGACGTTCCCGTTGCATCTGGTGGAAGACGAATTCCATGCGATGCACCTGCGCTTGGGTGTACCGAGTATCTACGAGGACGGGCCTAAGGTACGCCCATGGCGCCTGATGCTCGAAGAGCCAGTGGCGCTGGAGAATGCCAAGGGCCAGTCGGGACCGCTCTGGGTCCACGAGGTCTCCTGTAAAGGGGTCCTGCTGGAAAACCGCAGTCGTACCAAACCACCGAAGCAATTCGCTTTGTGGTTCAGCCCGTCAGGCTACGAGAGAATTTCGTTGCGAGGCACCTTCGAACGGGAAACTGCCCAAGGTTTGTATGCCTACCATCTGAGTCAAAATAACCAGGACGAAACCGAGCGCCTGCGCCAGTACATCCTTCAGCAGCATCGCCTGACCCATCCGGCCATGCATCCCTAGAGGAGTATCGGGTTCAAGTATCCAGGGTACCCGCCAGTAATTGACGCAAGCGCTGGCGTATCACGGTTCCTTCATTGCCCAGACAACCGATCGACGACCCCGTCAGGCTGTCCTGAACCAGGTCGGACGCATCGCCGGCCAGCATCAACGGACAATCCAGGCTCATCGCCAATTTGTTCAGGCGCTTGGGTAATTCGGGGACCGGCGCATGGTTGGACACCAGCACCAGCGCCAAAGGCTGGATCTTCTGGCACACCAGGGTCAGTTCATCGTACGGCTGGCCGACAGCCATGACCCTGACGCCCACTTCCGCCTTGGACACGAACAACGCCGTGACCAGCAACTCCAGCTCACGACACTGGCCGGCAATGGCGCTGACCAGAACACGCCGCGACTGGGCTTCGCGCTTGAGCAAAAGCCGCTGCATGACGCGCGAACGCAGGAAACCGTCGAAAAACAGCCATTCGCTGGTTTGCCCGAACTCCTGCTGGCGTTGCAGCAGTTGTCGCCAGAGCGGCATCAGGATGTCCTGGAATACGGTCGGCACTGCGTAGCTTGAAAAAATCTGCCCGTAGACGCGATCCAGCTCCACATCGTCAAAGTTGCCAACCGCGTTCGCCACCTCTTGTTGCCACTGGGCGTAATCGGCTCCCACCAGATCCGATGAAATCAGCGTAGAGACCGGTTGCACCGACTCGGTCTTCGCCAGGATCTTGCCCACTTTGCTCACCGCCACCCCGCGCTCGATCCAGGCCAGGATGCTGCGCACCTTTTCGATATCACTCATGGAGTACAGGCGATGCCCGCTTTCGGTGCGTGTCGGCTGGATCAGACCGTAACGGCGCTCCCACGCACGCAGGGTCACAGGGTTAATGCCGGTCAAACGCGATACTTCGCGGATGGGAAACAGATCTTCCCGCTCCAAGGCGTCAGACCTTTGGGAAAGGAACTGATCATCAGTAATTACGCTCATTTTGGCAGGCAATCCGGCTGGCAAATTGGATCCCAGTTTAGCCCTCTCCGAGACAGGTTCCTACCAGAACAAACGTCGTCGAAGTGCCATTTTGTGGTTTTACTCTCAATCCGGAATAATCCTTGCCTGTTTTTTGGCGACCAGACGCATCCCACCATCCCGGGGCGTTGCCAGCGAATCTCCTACCCGGAGTGTCGCACTTGTCTTACGGAGATATATAATGTCTACCTCACCCGTCACCCTGATGGTTGCCCGCCGGGTCGCCAATGGACGCTATCAGGATCTGATCGCCTGGTTGCGTGAAGGCGAACAACTGGCAACGGACTTCCCGGGCTACCTGGGCTCCGGTGTACTTGCGCCACCGCCCGATGACGACGAATTCCAGATCATTTTCCGTTTTGCAAACGAGCAGACCCTGCACGCCTGGGAGCACTCTGCTTCGCGAACAGCCTGGCTGGGGCGGGGTAGCGAACTGTTTGCCTGTCCTTCCGAACACCGTGTTTGCGGCATTGACGGCTGGTTCGGTGGCGTCGGCCAGCGCCCACCACGCTGGAAACAAACAGTAACAATATGGCTGGCATTCTTTCCCGTGTCGCTACTGTTCAATTTCCTGCTGGGGCCGTTGCTCAGCGAGCTGAGTATGTTGAGCCGAGTGCTCATCAGCACGCTCATGCTGACGCCGCTGATGGTTTACCTGTTTATTCCGCTGTCGACTCATCTGCTGGCGAACTGGCTGAACGGTGCACCGCAACGGCCGCTGCCGACCAAGCCGTCCACGCAGCATCGGTGATGCTGCGCGGCTAATGGTTTGACTGGGTTGCCTCTTTCGCGAGCAGCTCGCTCCCGCAATGGATTTTCGCTGGGCGCAGAATCCGGGTTCGGCGGTGATCCACCGCCGCTCCCACAGATTCGTCGTCGCAACCTTGCGTCGCTGTTATAGTTTTGCTCTTGCCGCGAACCGAGCTGCCCTATGCCTTGCGCCACCGCTCCGATCCTGATAACCGGCGCCGCCCAGCGCGTTGGCCTGCATTGTGCCCGACGCTTGCTGGAAGACGGTCAACCGGTGATCGTCACCTATCGCACCGAACGTCCGGGCGTGCAGGCGCTGCGGGAGCTGGGGGCGACCGTGCTGTTCGCCGACTTATCCAGCGAAGCCGGGATCCTGAGTTTTGTCGAACAGCTCAAGCAGCACACCGAGCGACTGCGGGCCATCGTGCACAACGCCTCGGCCTGGTTGGCCGAGACCCCAGGGGACGAAGCGGCCGCCTTCAATGCCATGTTCGGCGTGCACATGCTCGCGCCTTATCTGATCAATCTGCATTGTGCCGAGTTGCTGCAACGTTCAACCCCGGCGGATATCGTGCACATCAGCGATGACGTGACGCGTAAAGGCAGCAGCAAGCACATCGCCTATTGCGCCACCAAGGCCGGTCTCGAAAGCCTGACCCTGTCGTTTGCGGCGAAGTACGCTCCAACCATTAAGGTCAACGGTATCGCGCCGGCCCTGCTACTGTTCAACCCCGAAGACGATGCAGCTTACCGGGCCAAGGCCCTGGCCAAGTCCGCGCTGGGTATCGAACCCGGCAGCGAGGTGATCTACCAGAGCCTGCGTTATCTGCTGGACAACCCCTATGTCACTGGCACCACCCTGACCGTCAACGGCGGGCGGCACGTCAAATAGCCCTGCTTTGAGGATGCACCATGGCGCAATCCCTGCCCCAGAACTACCGCGAGATCCTCATCGGCCTGGGTGAAAACCCGGAGCGCGAAGGCCTGCAGGACACCCCGGTGCGCGCCGCCAAGGCCATGCAATACCTTTGCCACGGTTATGAGCAAAGCATCGAGCAGATCGTCAACGGCGCCCTGTTCGCCTCGGACAGCGATGAAATGGTGATCGTCGCCGACATCGAACTCTATTCCCTGTGCGAACATCACCTGTTGCCCTTCATCGGCAAGGCCCATGTGGCTTATATTCCTACGGGCAAGGTCTTGGGGCTGTCGAAGATCGCCCGGCTGGTGGACATGTTCGCCCGCCGCCTGCAAATCCAGGAAAACCTCACCCGGCAAATTGCCGACGCGGTGCAGCAGGTCACACAGGCCGCTGGCGTTGCGGTGGTGATCGAAGCCCAGCACATGTGCATGATGATGCGCGGTGTCGAAAAACAGAACTCGACGATGAACACCTCGGTAATGCTCGGCGCCTTTCGCGACTCCAGCACCACCCGCCAGGAGTTCCTGCAATTGATTCGACGGAGCAAGTAAATGCCACAACTTCAGCCAGCCATGGCGCGCATCCGGGTCAAGGACCTGCGCCTGCGCACCTTCATCGGCATCAACGAGGATGAGATCCTCAACAAGCAGGATGTGTTGATCAACCTGACCATCCTCTACGCCGCCCAGGAGGCGGTGCGCGACAACGACATCGACCACGCGCTGAACTACCGCACCATCACCAAGGCGATCATCGCCCACGTGGAAGGCAATCGCTTCGCCCTGCTCGAACGCTTGACCCAGGAATTGCTGGATTTGGTCATGGCCAACGAGTCGGTGCTGTACGCCGAAGTTGAAGTCGACAAACCCCACGCCTTGCGATTTGCCGAGTCGGTGTCGATTACTTTAGCTGCAAGCCGCTAGCTACAAGCTGCAAGAAGCGACTCGGCTTTTACTTGCGGCTTGAAGCTTGAAGCTTGAAGCCATCCCCATCCTTACATTCGCAGTGACCCTATGTCCCCTCAACAACGCCTCGAACTTGAAGCCGCCGCTTTCCGTCGGCTGGTTGCCCACCTGGACAGCCGCAAGGATGTGCAAAACATCGACCTGATGAACCTCGCTGGCTTCTGTCGCAACTGCCTGTCCAAGTGGTACAAGGCCGCCGCCGATGAACGCCAGATCGAGGTCAGCCTCGACGACGCCCGCGAAGTGGTTTACGGCATGCCGTACGCCGAGTGGAAAGCCCAATACCAGCAAGAAGCCAGCGCCGAACAGCAAGCGGCGTTCGCCAAAGGAAAACCCGATGCCTGATCTCAATACCCTTCGCGCCAGCCTCAAGAGCGGTGAACACGCTTTCGCCGACACCCTGGCCTTTATCGCCGCCGGCTACGACTACCAGCCCCAGGCTTTCAAAAACGGCAACGTGGACAACGCCGCGGGGCAGAACGAGGGTTCATGCAAAACACTGGGCCTGGCACTGCTCGAAGACTTGAGCGATGAAGAAGCGCTCCTGGCGTTTGGCGAACATTACCGTTCGGTGCTGGCTACTCCCGAAGGCAGTGATCACGGCAATATCCGCGCGTTGATCGCCCATGGGTTGGCGAGTGTGAAGTTCGAGGCACAGCCATTGCGGCGGCGCTGATCAACCCGCTTTTGTGGCGAGGGAGCTTGCTCGCCACGGGCTGCACATCCCAAGTAAGCGGCACTACCCACATCCCGACTTTTAAGATTGACCCGGCAACTTTATTTCGTTTGCCGGGCCCCTCTGCTCGCAGCTTAGATAAAGGAAATCTCTCCTTCCTCCGAGCCGTCATCCATGAGCAGTGAAACCATCAGTCAGTCGATTTCCATCGTTCACCCAGTGAGCCTCAGCCACGGCAAAAATGCCGAGGTCTGGGACACCGACGGCAAGCGTTATATCGATTTCGTGGGAGGCATCGGCGTGTTGAACCTCGGCCATTGCCATCCACGCATCGTCGAGGCCATCCGCGAACAAGCCACCCGGCTGACCCACTATGCGTTCAACGCCGCCCCCCACGTCCCCTACATCGAACTGATGGCGCGCCTGGCGGCGTTTGTCCCGGTGGATTACCCAGTCAGCGGCATGCTCACCAACAGCGGTGCCGAGGCCGCGGAAAACGCCTTGAAGATCGTGCGCGGCGCCACGGGTCGCACCGCCGTCATCGCGTTTGACGGCGCCTTTCACGGCCGAACCCTGGCCACCCTCAACCTCAACGGCAAGGTTGCGCCCTACAAACAGAAAGTCGGTGTACTGCCCGGGCCGGTTTATCACCTGCCCTACCCCAGCAAGGACAACGGCGTAACTTGCGAAGAAGCCTTGAAGGCCATGGAGCGACTGTTCAGCGTTGAGATCGACGTGAGCGACGTGGCCTGCTTCATCGTCGAACCGGTACAGGGCGAAGCCGGCTTCCTGGCGATGGATGTGCCCTTCGCCCAGGCCCTGCGGCGCTTCTGCGACGACAAGGGCATTGTGCTGATCGTCGATGAAATCCAGTCCGGCTTCGGCCGTACCGGCCAGCGCTTTGCGTTCTCGCGACTGGGCATCGAGCCTGACCTGATTCTGCTGGGCAAAAGCATCGCCGGCGGCGTGCCCCTGGGGGCGGTGGTAGGACGCAAGTCGTTGCTGGACAACCTGCCCAAGGGCGGGCTGGGCGGTACCTACTCGGGCAACCCCATCGCCTGCGCCGCTGCGTTGGCGACCCTGGACGAAATGACCGACGCAAACCTGCAAGCCTGGGGCGCGCAACAGGAAGAGGCGATTGTCAGCCGTTACGACTCATGGCGCAGCCACGGGCTGACACCTTACCTGGGCCGCTTGACCGGTATCGGCGCAATGCGCGGCATTGAGCTGGCCCACGCCGACGGCACACCCGCATCGGCACAATTGACGCAACTGCTGGCCATGGCGCGGGAATCGGGGTTGCTGCTGATGCCCAGTGGTAAATCCCGGCACATCATCCGGCTGCTGGCGCCGCTGACCACCGAGGCGGCGGTGCTGGAGGAAGGATTGGATATTCTGCAAGCGTGCCTGGCGAGGCTGTCCTGAATACGGTCTTGCGATACACAAAAAACCTGTGGGAGGCCGGTGATAAATACCGTGCATGAAAAAACCGGCCGAAGCCGGTTTTTTTGTGCCTGATGAATCAGAGCGAAACGTTCTGCAGGCCGTCCAGGTAACGCTCGGTGTCCAGGGCCGCCATGCAACCGGCGCCGGCCGAGGTGATGGCTTGGCGATAGACGTGGTCGGCCACGTCGCCGGCAGCGAAGATGCCTTCGATGCTGGTGGCAGTGGCGTTACCGTCGCGGCCGCCCTTGACCACCAGGTAGCCGTCCTTCAGTTCCAGCTGACCTTCGAACAGCGAGGTGTTCGGGGTGTGGCCGATGGCGATGAATACGCCGTCGACTTTTATCTCATCGAAGCTGCCGTCATTGTTCTTCAGGCGAGCACCGGTCACGCCCATGTTGTCGCCCAGCACTTCGTCCAGGGTGGCGTTGAGCTTGAGGATGATTTTGCCCTCGGCCACACGGGAATTGAGCTTGTCGATCAGGATCTTCTCGGCGCGGAAAGTTTCGCGACGGTGGATCAGGGTGACCGTGCTGGCGATGTTGGCCAGGTACAGGGCTTCCTCAACGGCAGTGTTGCCGCCACCGACCACGGCCACGGGCTTGTTGCGGTAGAAGAAACCGTCGCAAGTGGCGCAAGCGGAAACGCCTTTGCCCATGAAGGTTTCTTCCGACGGCAGGCCCAGGTAACGAGCGCTGGCGCCAGTGGCAATGATCAAGGCATCGCAGGTGTAGACCGCACTGTCGCCAGTCAGGGTGTATGGCTTGGCGGCGAAATCCACGGCGTTGATGTGGTCAAAAACGATTTCTGTCTCGAAGCGCTCGGCGTGTTCTTTCATGCGTTCCATCAACGCCGGGCCGGTCAAACCGTGGACGTCGCCCGGCCAGTTGTCGACTTCGGTGGTGGTGGTCAATTGACCGCCGGCCTGCATGCCGGTGATCAGCAGCGGCTTGAGGTTGGCACGGGCCGCATAAACCGCGGCGCTGTAACCGGCAGGGCCGGAACCGAGAATAATCACTCGCGAATGACGGACTTCAGACATGACCTGCTCCTGTTGACCGGACCTTGCGGGCCGGAACGCCGGGTGAGCGGCGCGAATAAAAAGGGACCGTTGACGCACTTGGGGAAGGCTTGAATTCGACAGTCCTGAAAAAAGAATGGGTGCAGCGTATCGAGGGAGCGAAGATTAAGGAAATACGGTTTAACAATCCAGCTCATAGGTGAGCTCTATCCGGACCCGTCGTTTTAATAGGAGCCGCTCAATAAACCTTGTTACACGCCATGTCGCCGCTTTCCCGCGCAAGGCAAAGTCGGTAAGGTCGGCGCGTTCACCTTCGCCTGGAGCCTCCTATGCCCGCCCCCGTCCTGTCTGGCCCGCAATATTTGCAAGAAGGCCTCAAGCTGGTCCTGAGCCCGGGCCTGCGTCTGTTCGTACTCTTGCCCCTGGCGATCAACCTGGTGTTGTTCGTCGGATTGATTTACCTGGCCGGCCATCAGTTCAGCCTGTGGGTCGACACGCTGATGCCGTCACTGCCGGACTGGCTGAGTTTCCTCAGCTACATCCTCTGGCCGCTGTTCGTGGTGCTTGTGGTGCTGATGGTGTTTTTTACCTTCACCCTGCTCGCCAACATCATTGCCGCGCCGTTCAACGGCTTTCTCGCGGAGAAAGTCGAAGTGGTGGTCCGTGGCACCGATAATTTCCCGGCTTTCAGTTGGAGCGAGTTGTTTGCCATGATCCCGCGCACCCTGGCCCGGGAGATGCGCAAGCTCGGCTATTTCCTGCCGCGCGCCCTGGGGCTGTTCGTGCTGTCGTTCATCCCAGTGCTCAATATCGTGGCCGCGCCGCTGTGGCTGCTGTTCGGCGTGTGGATGATGGCGATCCAGTACATCGACTACCCGGCGGACAACCATAAGCTGGGCTGGAACGAGATGCTCGCCTGGCTGCGGGAAAAGCGCTGGCAGAGCCTGGGCTTTGGCGGCAGCGTGTACCTGGTGCTGCTGATTCCCGTGGTCAACATCCTGATGATGCCGGCGGCGGTGGCCGGGGCGACGTTGTTCTGGGTGCGCGAGCAAGGTGCGGAGACCGCTTTGGCCCGGCAGGGCTGAGCCCGTCACAAATCCATCATACGGATGTCACAATGACGAAACGGCCCCGGTCGACACTGGAGTCATGACCACACACCTGCACATCACCCTCATCACCGAAACCTTCCCGCCGGAAATCAACGGTGTGGCCAATACCCTGGGCCGTCTGTACGACGGCCTGCGCGCCCGCGGGCATCAGGTGGAGCTGATACGGCCTCGTCAGGCCAGTGACCAACGCCAGGCCAGTGACGACCAGTTGTTGCTATGTCGGGGCTGGCCGTTACCCGGGTATCCGGGCTTGCAGTGGGGCCAGGCCTCAGTGCACAAGCTGCTGCGGCGCTGGAAACGTCATCGTCCAGACGTGCTGTACATTGCCACTGAAGGGCCCCTGGGTTTGTCGGCGTTGCGGGCAGCACGGCGCATGGGCATCTCGGTGGTCAGTGGCTTCCACACCAATTTCCAGCAATACACCCGGCAGTACGGCCTCGGGTTGTTGAGTCGCGCGCTCACTCATTACCTGCGCTGGTTTCACAACCGCTCCAGCCTGACCCTGGTACCCAGCCTCAGCCAGCGCCTGGAACTGGAACGCCGGCATTTTGAGCGCGTGTCGCTGTTGTCTCGCGGCGTGGACAGCCAGCTGTTCCATCCGGTCAAACGCTCGGCCGCCCTGCGCGAAGCCTGGGGCCTGGGCGATGACGACATTGCAGTGATCCATGTCGGGCGCCTGGCACAGGAGAAAAACCTCGGACTGCTCAAGCGCAGTTTCGACACGCTGTGCAGCGCATTCCCAGAACGGCGGATGAAACTGGTGGTGGTCGGCGACGGTCCGCAGCGGCGCGCGCTGGAACAGGAACTGCCTGACGCGATCTTTTGTGGCTCACAGCGTGGCGAGGCGCTGGCCAGCCACTATGCCTGCGGGGATGTGTTTGTCTTTCCGAGCCTGACCGAAACCTTCGGCAATGTCGTGCTGGAAGCCCTGGCGTCCGGGCTGGGTGTGGTGGCCTACGACCAGGCGGCGGCGGCGCAACACATCCGCCATGGTTATAACGGCGTACTGGCAATGCCGGGGGATGAAGAGGCGTTCTGCGATGCGGCCCGCTGGCTCTTGGAAGAGCGTGAGACCTTGCGTTGCGTGAGGCTCAATGCGCGCCAACATGCCAGTCGCCAGGGCTGGGCGGCGGTGATCGAGCAGTTCGAGGCGCAGTTGCGGGGGGCTTGCCAGGTCGAATCAGCGTTGCCGCAAGTAGTGTCTCCACGCTGAAAAACATCGCGGGCAAGCTTTGCTCCCACAGGATTATCAGTTGTTCACAAGTAATGTGTTCACTGAAGATCCATGTGGGCGCAAGGCTTGCCCGCGATGAGACCCTACAAGGCGCCGCTTAAACCAAAGTCATCAACGCCTCACGACTGAACGGCAAGATGTCCTGTTCACGACCTTCGCGAACCTTTTGCGCCCAGTCCGGATCCACCAGCAACGCACGTCCCACCGCCACCAGGTCGAACTCATCATTGTTCAGCCGCTCCAGCAGCTTCTCCAGGCTGGCCGGTTGCGCGATTTTGTCGGTGTTGACCATAAATTGCAGGAACTCACCATCCAGGCCAACGCTGCCCACGGTGATGGTGGGCTTGCCGGTGAGCTGGCGGGTCCAGCCAGCCAGGTTCAGCTCGGAGCCTTCGAATTCCGGCTCCCAGAAGCGCCGTGTCGAGCAGTGGAAAATATCTACGCCAGCGTCGGACAACGGCTTGAGAAACTCGCCCAGGGCTTCAGGGGTTTGCACCAGGCGTGCGCTGTAATCCTGCTGTTTCCATTGGGAGAAACGGAAAATGATCGGGAACCCCTCGCCCACTGCTGCACGCACTGCGCGGATCAATTCGATCGCGAAGCGCGAACGATTGACCAGGCTGCCGCCGTAACCGTCGGTACGCTGATTGCTGCCTTCCCAGAAGAACTGGTCCACCAGGTAGCCGTGAGCGCCATGGATTTCCACACCGTCCATACCGATGCTCTGGGCGTCTTTCGCTGCCTGGGCGAACGCTGCGATGACTTCATCGATGTCCGCCTGAGTCATGCCGTGAACCACCACCTGGCCGTCCTTGAGCTTCTCAGTCGGGCCATAGCCTGGGACGCTGGCGTCCGGTTCGGTCCCGATGCGTCGCACATTGCCCACATGCCACAGTTGCGGAACGATCTTGCCGCCTTCGGCGTGCACCGCATCAACCACTTGCTTCCAGCCCGCCAGCGCGGCATCGCCATAGAAATGCGGCACGTTCGGATAGCCGTTGGAGGCCCTGTGCCCGACTGTCGTGCCCTCGGTGATGATCAGGCCCACCCCGGCCGCCGCGCGACGACGGTAATACTCGACAACCTTGGCGTTCGGCACGCCGCCCGGCGAAAAGGAACGAGTCATCGGCGCCATCACCACCCGGGTCGGCAGCTCGAGCGTACCGAGATGGAAGGGTTTGAACAGGGCTTTTACAGGCATGGGACACTCCACGGGAACAGGGTCGCAGGTCAGATATGACGGCGATAATATGTGGTGTGTCAGGCAGCGGGTAGCACTATTGATTTGAATGATTAAGGATCAAAAGGTGACCGAGAGAGGGGTTTGGCTCAAACGCAGTACCTGTGGCGAAGGAGCTTGCTCCCGCTGGGCTGGGCAGCGGCCCCAAGATTTTCGGTCGCTGCGCAACCGAGCGGGAGCAAGCTCCCTCGCCACAGGTGGATGGGCCGATTTTACAGGTTCAGCCCCAACGCTTTTTCGATAGCCTGGATCACGGCAGGATCATCCGGCGCGGTACGCGGCGAGAAACGTGCCAGCACCCGACCGTCCTTTCCGAGCAGGAATTTTTCAAAGTTCCAGGTGATGTCCCCGGGAAACTCGGCACCCTCGCCCGCCAGCAGGCGGTACAGCTGATGACGGTCGTGACCGTTCACTTCCAGTTTGCTGGACAGTGGGAACGTCACGCCATAGTTGAGGCTGCAGAATTCCTGGATTTCCTGCTCGGTCCCAGGCTCCTGGCCAGCAAACTGATTGCAGGGCAAGCCCAGGACGCTGAAGCCTTTGGCCTTGTATTGCTGATAGAGATTTTCCAGCGCAACGTACTGAGGCGTCAGGCCACATTTGGAGGCGACGTTGACCACCAGCACGACTTGCCCCTTGAAAGGCGCCAGAGGAAGCTCCTGACCATCCAGGGCTTTCAGTTTAAGGTCGTGAAAAGCACTCATGACGAACTCCAGGTTTACGTATCTTTTTCGAAACAGCCATGGGCGATCCTAACAGCAACCGACTAAAAAGGCGCCGTATGGCGCCTCTCCAGTTCACTTGAGCGTAGCGCAGAAATCAGTGGTGATGGCCACCTTCGCCATGGACGTGACCATGAGCGATTTCTTCCTGGCTGGCATCACGAATGTCGACAACCTTGACTTGGAAGTTCAGGCGCTGACCGGCCAATGGGTGGTTGCCGTCAACGGTGACGTCGTCGCCGTCCAGGTCGCGGATGGTGACGATCTGCATCTGGCCATCCGGCGCCGATGCGTGGAACTGCATGCCCACTTCCAGCTCATCCACGCCTTCGAACATGCTGCGGCTCAGGGTGCTGACCAGTTCGGCAGAGTACTCGCCATAAGCGTCTTCCGGCTCAACGGCAACGTTCAGCTCGTCACCAGTGGTTTTGCCTTCCAGGGCTTTTTCCAGGCCCGGGATAATGTTGCCTGCGCCATGCAGGTAGACCAGCGGATCGCCGCCAGCGGAGCTGTCGATGACCTCACCGGCGTCGTTGGTCAGGGTATAGTCGATGGAGACAGCCTTATTGGCGGCGATCAGCATGGGGCGAGACCTTTTGCATAAGAATGAAGAACGGACAAGTCTAAACAAGGATTTGCCCGAAAGCGAACGGAACCCTGACAAACGGGCTTGCTCGAACAGACCAACGGTCACCGGTTTTCGTCAGGACGAGGACGGGCACTGGGTGGTCGAGCTGTCCTGTGGCCACACCCAGCATCTGCGTCACCAGCCACCGTGGCAATCCCGGGCCTGGGTACTGGACCCAATGCAACGTATTGAAAAAATAGGCCAGTCCTTTGACTGCGGCTGGTGTGCTCAGGCCCCGGTTAGCGATAACCTTGGCGACTGAATTGACGGTAGAAGGCCAATCATAGGTCTCACCCTTGCCATGCACCCTTAGAGAATCCGCATGCAAACTTTTTTTATCGCGCCCACCGATTTTGGTGTGGGTCTGACCTCTATCAGCCTCGGGCTGGTGCGTACCCTCGAGCGGGCCGGGCTGAAAGTCGGCTTTTTCAAACCCATCGCCCAACCCCACCCCGGCGATACCGGGCCGGAACGTTCCACCGAACTGGTGGCTCGCACCCACGGCCTCAAGCCGCCACAACCCTTGGGCCTGGCTCACGTCGAACGCATGCTCGGCGACGGCCAGCTCGATGAACTGCTGGAAGAAATCATTACCCTTTACCAGCAGGCCGCCATCGGCAAGGACGTGCTGGTCGTCGAAGGCATGGTTCCGACCCGCAACGCCAGCTACGCGGCCCGGGTCAACCTGCATTTGGCCAAGAGCCTGGATGCCGAAGTGATCCTGGTGTCGGCGCCGGAAAACGAAGTGCTGACCGAGCTTTCCGGCCGGGTGGAATTGCAGGCACAACTGTTCGGCGGGCCGAAAGACCCGAAAGTCCTCGGCGTAATCCTGAACAAGGTCCGCACCGACGAAAGCATGGAGGCGTTTGCCGCCCGCCTCAAGGAGCACTCGCCCCTGCTGCGCAGTGGCGATTTCCGCCTGCTGGGGTGCATCCCGTTCCGCCCCGAACTCAACGCCCCGCGCACCCGCGACGTGGCCGACCTGATGGGCGCGCAGGTACTCAACGCCGGGGATTACGAAACCCGGCGCATGAGCAATATCATCATTTGCGCCCGCACCATGCGCAACACCGTGGAGCTGCTCAAGCCCGGCGTGCTGGTGGTCACCCCCGGCGACCGCGATGACATCATCCTGGCCGTGAGCCTGGCAGCCATCAACGGCGTGCCACTGGCCGGCCTGCTGTTGACCAGCGACACCCTGCCCGACCCGCGCATCATGGACTTGTGCCGAGGCGCCCTGCAGGCCGGGTTGCCGGTGCTGTCGGTCAGCACCGGCTCTTACGACACCGCCAACCTGCTCAACGGCCTGAACAAGGAAATTCCGATCGACGACCGCGAACGTGCGGAGATCATCACCGATTTCGTCGCCAGCCACCTGGACGCCAAGTGGTTGCACCAACGCTGCGGTACGCCGCGGGAGATGCGGCTGTCACCGGCCGTGTTCCGCTATCAGTTGATCCAGCGCGCCCAGGCCGCCAACAAACGCATCGTGCTGCCCGAAGGCAGCGAACCGCTGACCGTACAGGCGGCCGCCATTTGCCAGGCCCGGGGCATCGCTCGCTGCGTGCTGCTGGCCAAACCGGCCGACGTCGAGGCAGTGGCTCGTGCCCAAGGCATTGAGCTACCCCCGGGGCTGGAGATTCTCGACCCGGATTCGATTCGCGAGCGTTACGTCGAACCCATGGTCAGGCTGCGCAAAAGCAAAAGCCTGAACGCACCGATGGCCGAGCAGCAACTGGAAGACACCGTGGTGATCGGCACCATGATGCTGGCGCTCGATGAAGTGGACGGGCTGGTGTCCGGCGTCATCCATTCCACCGCCAACACCATCCGCCCGGCCTTGCAACTGATCAAGACCGCACCGGGCTGTTCCCTGGTGTCTTCGGTGTTTTTCATGCTGTTCCCCGAAGAAGTTCTGGTGTACGGCGACTGCGTGATGAACCCGCACCCCAGTGCTTCGGAACTGGCTGAGATTGCCCTGCAAAGCGCCGACTCGGCCGCTGCATTCGGCATCACGCCGCGGGTGGCGATGCTCAGCTATTCCAGCGGCGAGTCGGCCAGTGGCGAGGAAGTGGAAAAAGTCCGCGAAGCCACTTTGCTGGCCCACGAAGCGCAACACGGTTTGCTGATCGACGGCCCGCTGCAATACGACGCTGCCGCCAACGAAACCGTGGCGCGGCAATTGGCGCCCAACAGCCAGGTGGCCGGCCGGGCGACCGTGTTTATCTTCCCGGACCTGAACACCGGCAACACCACCCACAAAGCCGTACAACGCAGCGCCGATTGCGTCAGCCTCGGGCCGATGCTCCAAGGCCTGCGCAAACCGGTGAACGATTTGCCCCGCGGCGCCCAGGTCGACGACATCGTGTACACCATCGCCCTGACCGCGATCCAAGCCGCCAACCGACCCATGGATATTTAAATGCTGGATTTTTTGCCTGCCCCCTTGCGCGGCGTCATTGCCTCATTGCTGTTGGCGCTGAACACCATCGCCTGCTGCACGCCGCTGTTCATTGTGGCGATTTTCAAGCTGTTGCTGCCCTTCCCTGCCGCCCAGCGCTTCACCGACTGGCTGATGGGCCACATCCACGAGGCCTGGATCAGCAACAACAAGGCCTGGATGAACCTGCTGCGCCGCACCCGTTGGCACCTCAGCGGCCTGGAGGGCCTGGACTACCAGCACTCGTACCTGATCACCAGCAACCACCAGAGCTGGGTCGACATCATGGTGTTGCAGTACGTGCTGAACCGGCGCATCCGCCCGCTGAAGTTCTTTCTCAAGCAAGAGCTGATCTGGGTGCCGGTGATCGGCCTGGCCTGGTGGGCACTGGGGTTTCCGTTCATGAAACGCTACTCCAAGGCTTACTTGGAAAAGCATCCGGAAAAGAAAGGCAAAGACCTGGAAACCACCCGCAAGACCTGCGCGAAATTTCGCAACAACCCCGTGGGCATCTTCAACTTCGTCGAGGGCACGCGCTTCACGCCCGGCAAACATGCCCAGCAGCAATCACCGTTTCGCTACCTGCTCAAGCCCAAGGCCGGAGGCATTGCGTTTGTGCTCGATGCCATGGGCGAACAGCTGGAATCGATCATCAACGTGACGATCCATTATCCGGGCGGTCGTTCGGGGTACTGGGATTTGCTGTGCGGCAAGGTCGATGAGGTGGTGGTGCATTTTCAGGAACTGAAGATCCCGCCGCAGTTCATCGGCAAGAACTATGACCAGGACGGCGCCTATCGCCTGGAGTTCCAGGGTTGGATCAACCAGTTGTGGCAAGACAAGGATGCGTTGCTTGAGCAGATGCATCGCCAATATCCGGATCGCCACTGAACCCCTTGTGGGAGCGAGTTGAGCTCTGGAAATCAAAAAGCCCGCAGATGATCACTCATCTGCGGGCTTTTACTTGCCGCTTTCAGCTAAAAACTTACAGCTGCGTCTCTTAGATCGCCCCACGCCTGCGCAGCAGATCCAGCACTTGCTTGACGCTCTCTTCCAACGACAACGACTGGGTGTCGATCACCAGATCGGCGTCCAGCGGCACGTCATACGGGAAGGATTCGCCCGGGATGTTGTCGCCAGCGGCAGCGTACAGCCCTTGCGGATCACGCTGGGCACACACCGTCGGCGAGGCCTGGACGTAGACCGTCAGCAACCGTTCCTTGCCGATCAGCGCCTTGGCCTGTTCACGGCCTTCGGCATCCGGCGCGACGAACGCGGCGAGGGTCAGCAGGCCGGCTTCGTTGAACTGGCGGGCGACGTGAGCCGCACGGCGCCAGTTCTCGGTGCGACCGGCACGGTCCTGTGGCAGGCCCTTGTTCAGGTCATGGCGCAGGTTCTGGCCATCGAGCACAAATACCGCACGCCCCATGTCGAACAGTTTGCGCTCCACCGCATAAGCCAGCGTGCTTTTGCCAGCGCCCGACAGGCCGCTGAACAGCACCGTCGCCGGTTGCTGGCCGAAGCGCTGGGCGCGCTCTTCCACAGACACATGGGCCAGTTTGCCGTGGTGGGTGCTGCTGCCGTGGGCCAGCGGCTGGGCCACAATCATACCGGCGCCGACCGTACCGTTGGTCAGGCGATCAATGATGATGAACGCGCCGGTGGTGCGGTTGCTCTCGTATCCGTCCAGGGCGATCGGCGCATCCAGTGCGATTTTCACCTTGCCGATTTCGTTCAGCTGCAACGCGCTGGCCGGGCCTTCTTCAAGGGTGTTCACGTCCACTTTGTTGACGATGCTGGCAATCGAGCCCGGCACATAACTGGTGGCACGCTTGATGTCGTATTTCTTGCCCGGCAGCATCGGCTCTTCGGCCATCCACACCAGCATCGCTTCGAAGCTGTCGGTCACCGGCGGCACGTTATCGGCATGCACCAGCAGGTCGCCACGGGAGATGTCGATCTCGTCTTCCATGGTCAGCGTGACCGCCTGACCAGGGCCTGCGTGTTCCAGCTCGCCTTCGAAGGTGACGATGGATTTCACGCGGCTGCTCTTGCCCGACGGCAGCACCACCACTTCGTCACCCTTGTGCACGATGCCGCTGGCCAAGGTGCCGGCGAAACCGCGGAAGTTCAGGTTCGGACGGTTGACGTACTGCACCGGGAATCGCAGGTCGGTGAAGTTACGGTCGCCCGCCACTTCCACGGTCTCGAGGATTTCCATCAGCGATTGGCCGGTGTACCACGGCGAACGCTCGGACTTGTTCACCACGTTGTCGCCCTTGAGGGCAGACATCGGCACAAAGTGCATGGTGGTCGGCTTCATCTTCAAGCCTTCGGCGAACTGCAGGTAGTCGGCCTTGATCGACTCGAACACGCCCTGGTCGAAGTCCTTGAGGTCCATCTTGTTGATGGCGACGACGATGTGCTTGATGCCCAGCAACGAGGCAATGAAGCTGTGGCGACGGGTCTGGGTCTGCACGCCGTAGCGGGCGTCCACCAGAATGATCGCCAGGTCACAGGTGGAAGCACCGGTGGCCATGTTGCGGGTGTACTGCTCATGGCCAGGGGTGTCGGCGATGATGAACTTGCGCTTGGCGGTGGAGAAATAGCGGTACGCGACATCAATGGTGATGCCTTGCTCACGCTCGGCCTGCAGGCCGTCGACCAGCAACGCCAGGTCGATGTCGTCACCGGTGGTGCCGACTTTCTTCGAATCGCGGGTAATGGCTTCCAGGTGATCTTCGTAGATCATCTTGGAATCGTGCAGCAGGCGCCCGATCAGGGTGCTCTTGCCGTCGTCGACGTTACCGCAGGTCAGGAAACGCAGCAGCTCTTTGCGCTCGTGCTGGCCCAGGTAGGCGAGGATGTCCTCGCTGATCAAATCAGATTGGTGCGACATGACAACCCCTTAGAAATAACCCTGACGTTTCTTATCTTCCATCGAGCCTGCGCCATCGTGATCGATGACCCGGCCCTGGCGCTCGGAAGTTCGCGTCAGGAGCATTTCCTGAATGATGTCCGTCAGGCTTTCGGCCTCGGACTCCACCGCGCCCGTCAACGGGTAGCAACCAAGGGTACGGAAACGCACTTTCTTTTTGACGATACGGGCTTTGTCTTCTTCGGACAGGTGCTCGAGGATGCGCTCGTCGTCGATCATGATCAGCGTGCCGTTCTTCTCGATCACTTCACGCTCGGCGGCGAAATACAGCGGCACGATCGGGATGCCTTCGAGGTAGATGTACTGCCAGATGTCCAGCTCGGTCCAGTTCGACAGCGGGAACACGCGGATCGACTCGCCCTTGTTGACCTTGCCGTTGTAGACGTTCCACAGCTCGGGGCGCTGGTTCTTAGGGTCCCAGCGGTGCTTGCTGTCGCGGAACGAGTACACGCGCTCTTTAGCACGGGATTTCTCTTCATCACGACGGGCACCGCCGAATGCGGCGTCGAAACCATATTTATCCAACGCCTGCTTGAGGCCTTCGGTCTTCATGATGTCGGTGTGCTTGGCACTGCCGTGGGTGAAAGGGTTGATGCCCTGCGCCACGCCGTCCGGGTTCACATGGGTGATCAGGTCCAGGCCCAGTTCTTCGACCATGCGGTCGCGGAACGTGTACATTTCCTGGAATTTCCAGCGGGTGTCGACGTGCATCACCGGAAACGGCAGCTTGCCGGGGAAGAACGCCTTGCGTGCCAGGTGCAGCATCACGGCGGAGTCTTTACCGATGGAGTACAGCATCACCGGGTTATCGAACTCGGCGGCCACCTCGCGGATGATGTGGATGCTTTCCGCCTCCAGCTGCTTCAGATGCGTCAGTTTGTCGACCATGGCTACTCACGAAAACTTTCTTATGAACGGCCAGCGGGCCGTGTTCGAGCGGGGAATCCTAGCACAGCGACCTCTTCTAATCAGGGCGCCTACTAGATCGAAACAGCATATGGATATGCCTGGTGGTTCGGGCGTTGCACGCTTTTTGTGAGAGCGGGCTTGATCGAGGTACATCCGCAAAAGACAGGCCGGCTACAAGGCCGCCTTCGCGAGCAAGCCCGC
Source organism: Pseudomonas sp. LBUM1664 (assembly GCF_059695895.1). NCBI lineage: Bacteria > Pseudomonadati > Pseudomonadota > Gammaproteobacteria > Pseudomonadales > Pseudomonadaceae > Pseudomonas > Pseudomonas sp. LBUM1664. The sequence goes on from NZ_CP166791.1 coordinate 5,283,693, forward strand.
TCCCACAATTGGACTGGGGTACACCCGCAAGAGCCAGGCCGGCTGTCAGGCCGCCTCCTCAGATCGGATTCGGACAGTCAATGAATATGTGTTCCAGGGCAAACCGTCGCGCCAGGTAATCACCCAGTGCCTGCACCCCGTAGCGTTCAGTCGCATGGTGCCCGGCGGCAATGAAGCTGATGCCGTTTTCCCGAGCGCTATGAAAGGTTTGCTCAGACGCCTCGCCACTGAGGTACAGATCAACCCCGGCCAGCACCGCCTGATCGATATAACCCTGGCCACCCCCGGTGCACCAGCCGATCCGGCGGATCATCTGCTCGCCTTCGATCAGCAAGGGCTCGCGGCCCATGACTTCCTGCACCTTGCGAGCGAAATCCCGAGGTGTCATCGGTTCGGACAAAGAGCCGACCAGGCCGACAATTTTCGGATTGTCCGGATCCAGCGGCCCCTCGACAGTGATGTCCAACTGGCGGGCCAATTGCACGTTATTGCCCACCTCAGCGTGCAAATCCAGCGGCAAATGATAAGCCAGCAAGCTGATGTCGTGCTTGAGCAGGGTTTTGAGACGACGGTGTTTCATGCCTGTGATGCAGGGGTTTTCGCCCTTCCAGAAGTAACCGTGGTGTACCAGCACCAAGTCGGCATCGGCCTCCACGGCAGCATCAAGCAGCGCCTGGCTCGCGGTGACGCCGCTGACGATGCGCATCACCTGAGGCGAGCCTTCGACCTGTAAGCCGTTGGGGCAGTAATCGGCAATCCTGGCACTGGCCAGGTAACGGTCCGCTTCTTCAACCAGGGTGCTCAGGGCTACGGCCATGAAAAGACTCCTAAATATCCCGTTCAGAGGCGCGCGCGGCCTCGTATAATGCGCGACATTATGGGCGGTCTCATTCTGCCTGCAACCTTCGTAGGACGTGCTTAATGCTCAAGGCGCTGCGTTTTTCCGGCTGGCCGCTGTTGGCCGGCGTGCTTATCGCTCTACTGATTATCCAGCGCTACCCGGAATGGGTCGGGCTGCCAAGCCTTGACGTCAACCTGCAGCAGGCGCCGCAAACCAAGGCGGTGCAGCAGGGGCCGGTGTCCTACGCCGACGCCGTGACCATCGCCGCGCCGGCCGTGGTCAACCTGTACACCACCAAGGTCATCAACAAAACCAGCCATCCGCTGTTTGAAGACCCGCAATTCCGACGTTTCTTCGGCGATAACTCGCCCAAGCAGAAACGTATGGAATCGAGCCTGGGTTCGGGTGTGATCATGAGCCCGGAAGGTTATCTGCTGACCAACAACCACGTAACCAGCGGTGCCGACCAGATCGTGGTGGCGCTCAAGGATGGTCGCGAAACCCTGGCCCGCGTGATCGGCAGCGACCCGGAAACCGACCTCGCGGTGCTGAAGATCGACCTGAAGAACCTGCCGGCCATCACCATTGGCCGCTCCGACAGTATCCGTATCGGCGACGTCGCCCTGGCCATCGGCAACCCCTTCGGCGTCGGCCAGACCGTGACCATGGGCATCATCAGCGCCACCGGACGCAACCAGCTGGGCCTGAACAACTACGAAGACTTCATCCAGACCGATGCCGCGATCAACCCCGGCAACTCCGGCGGCGCGCTGGTGGATGCCAACGGCAACCTCACCGGGATCAACACGGCGATCTTTTCCAAGTCCGGTGGTAGCCAGGGCATCGGGTTTGCCATTCCGGTGAAACTGGCAATGGAAGTGATGAAATCCATCATCGAACACGGCCAGGTGATTCGCGGTTGGTTAGGTATTGAAGTCCAGCCGCTGACCCAGGAACTGGCGGAGTCCTTCGGCCTGTCCGGGCGCCCCGGGATCGTGGTGGCGGGGATTTTCCGCGATGGTCCGGCCCAGAAAGCCGGCCTGCAACTGGGCGACGTGATCCTGAGCATCGATGGCGAACCGGCCGGCGATGGTCGCCGCTCGATGAACCAGGTGGCGCGGATCAAGCCCACTGACAAAGTCACCATCCTGGTGATGCGCAACGGCAAAGAGCTCAAGCTCACCGCTGAAATCGGCCTGCGTCCACCGCCGGCGCCGGTGGCGCTCAAGGAAGAAGAGTAACTGCGCTATAGAGCGGGCTTGCAGACCAGCAAGCCGCTCAGCTTCTCCATGGCGAGGGAGTAAGCTCCCCCGCCACAAAACCGTACACGGTTCTGTTTTCTGGAAAATCAGCAATAGCATAAATTCTCATTAGTAGTGTTATATTGTTTCAATTGCGCAAATTGGAACAACATAACATGTCATCTTTAAAACGGATTTCCCTCGCCAGCCTGGCCCTGGGCCTGCTGGGTGATCCGGCCTACGCCGAAGAAATCCAACCGCTGGAATTGGACGCCATCAACGTCACGTCCGACTATGAGTCCCCCACCGGGCCCGTCTCGGGCTATCGCGCCACCCGCTCTGCCAGCGCAACCAAAACCGACACCACCCTGCGTGACATCCCGCAATCGATCAGCGTGATCCCCGCCAGCGTGCTCCAGGACCTGGGCAGCACCAGCGTCGAACGAGCACTGGAGTTTGCCGGCGGCGTGTCCAGGCAGAACAACTTCGGCGGCCTGACGCTCTACGAATACAGCGTGCGTGGCTTCACGACGTCGGAGTTCTACAAGGACGGTTTCAGCGCCAACCGGGGTTATCCGAGCACACCGGACGCGGCCAACATCGAACGCATTGAAGTGCTTAAGGGCCCGGCGGCCAGCCTTTACGGACGAGGCGATCCGGGCGGCACGGTGAACATCGTCACCAAGAAGCCCCAGCCCGAGGCCTTCACACGCCTGCAAACCAGCGTCGGCAGTTGGGATCGCTACCGCACCGCACTGGACGTCAACACGCCACTGGACGCCGAAGGCAACCTGCTGTCACGGGTCAACCTGGCGGTCGAGGACAATCACAGCTTTCGCGACCACGTCGACAGTAAGCGCGTATTCGTAGCACCTTCTATCAGCTGGCAACTGAACCCTGACACTCGCCTGCTGGTGGAAAGCGAAATCGTGCGCCACAGCTCGACGTTCGACCGTGGCATCGTCGCACCGAACAACCGCTGGAGCGGCGTGTCCCGCTCAACTTTTTTGGGCGAACCCAACGACGGCGACATCGACAACCACAACAACATGCTCCAGGCCGCCCTCGAACATCAGCTCAACGACGCCTGGCAACTGCGCCTGGCCAGTCATTACAAGCAGGGCGAACTCTGGGGGTTCGCTTCCGAGGCGCGCCCGCTGAACGCCGACGGCCACACCGTGAACCGCCGATATCGCGAGCGCGACAATAACTGGCATGACAGCATCACCCAACTGGAACTGCGTGGCCTGCTCGAGCTCGGCCCGTGGCAGCATGAAGTGCTGGTCGGTACCGAATACGAGGACTACCGCAAGAACGAGCGCGTGACCACCATCGCCGGCAGCGACTATCCCATCGACATCTATCAGCCGGTCTACGGCCAGCCAAAACCCGACGGTGCACGGTCCGGCACGGACTCTTTCGAACATGTGCAAAGCCGGGCGTTGAACCTTCAGGACCAGATAGTGTTCACCGACAAGCTGCGTGGCATGCTCGGCGTGCGCTACGAGCATTTCGAGCAGAGCATCGACGATCACACCCGCAATGCCACCACCCACCAACGCCACGACGCCCTGACGCAACGGGCCGGCCTGCTGTACCAACTGACGCCCGCAGTCGGACTGTTCGCCAACGCCTCCACTTCGTTCAAACCCAATAACGGCCTGGACGCCAGCGGCAAGTCCTTCGACCCGGAAGAAGGTGTCGGCTATGAAGTCGGGGTCAAGAGCGAGCTGTTCGACGACCGCCTGAGCAGCACCCTGGCGATGTTCCATATAGAGAAGGAAAACGTCCTGGCGCAGGACCCCGACACCGACGCCAACCGCGCCATGGGCAAGGCGCGCAGCCAGGGCGTCGACCTGCAAGTCACAGGGCAAATAACCGATGCCATACGTGTGATCGGCGCCCTCGCCTACATTGACGCAGAAGTAACCCAGGGTGACGAAGCCATTCCCACGGGCAGCCGGATCCTTGGCGTCGCCAAGCACAGCGGCAGTCTGCTGGGGGTTTATGAATTCCAGAACGGGCACCTGCGGGGCTCGGATGTCGGCGCCGCGTTCACTTACGTCGGGGATCGCTCGGGCGAAGCCGGCAGCGATTTCGAACTGCCGGCCTACCACACCGTGGATCTGCTGGCCCATTACAAGGCCAGCGATAACGTCACCGTGGGCCTGAACCTGAACAACGTCTTCGACGAAAAATACTACGAGCGCGCCTACAGCAACTACTGGATCAGCCCCGGCGAGCCGCGCAATTTCACCCTCAGCCTCACCCTCGATCTGTAAAAGGAAGTCAGCATGAAACACCCCAAGACATTTGCCCTGCTCGGCCTGGTCCTGGCCACACAAGCCTCGGCCCATGGCCTGTGGACCGAACAACGGCGCGGCAACATCGAAGTGATCTACGGTCATGGCGCCGAGGACAACGCCTTCAAGGCGCAGAAAATCAGCGGTGCCTGGGCCTATGACCTGAGCGGCAAAATGATCCCGGTCACCGTGGAACGCTTGCCGGATCATGCTCGCCTGCAACCCCTCAAGCCACCGGCAGTGATGGCCGTGGAACTGGACAACGGCATGTGGTCGCAGACCGCCGACAAGAAGTGGATCAACGAAGGCCGCAGCAAGGTACCCGGCGCGATTGAATCGACCCACACCTTCAAGTACAGCCTGGCGATCTACGAGCCGGGGGCGAAGTTGCCGAAACTTGATCAGGTCAAGTTCCTGATCCTGCCGCAAGTCGACCCGCTGACCGTCGGTCCGGGCCAGTCATTGCCGGTACGGGTGCTGCTGGACGGCAAACCGGCGGCCGGTGTGAAGCTGGTGGGCGACTACCGCAGCGCACCGAACACCGTATCGACTGAAACCGACGCCGAAGGCCGAGCCCAGGTGCTGGTGCGTAATGAGGGGTTGAATGTGATCGCCGCGCAGATGGAAATTGCGCTCAAGGACAACAAGGATGTCGCGACGCGTGGGGTGTTCACATCGCTGACATTCCTGGGTGAAGAGCATCACGAGTAACCCACACTGATAGGCACATTAATCAGTAGGAAAGATTGACCTGTGGGAGCAAGGCTTGCCCGCGATAGCGGTGGATCAACCAGATGGATGTTGACTGACACAACGCCATCGCGAGCAGGCTCGCTCCCACAGGGAATCTCTGTCGATTACAAAATTTGTATTCGCAACAACTCTACTGTGGGAGCGAGCCTGCTCGCGATGAGGCCATCAGCCCACCTCCACAGCTTTAGAGTTCACCCAGAGCTTCGATCAGCGCTTGGTTCTGCTCCGGCGTGCCAATGCTGATCCGCAGGAACTGGGCAATCCGCTCCTGCTTGAAGTGGCGCACGATCACACCCTGCTCGCGCACCTTCGCCGCCAGCCCTGCCGCATCGTGCCGGGGGTGGCGGGCGAAGATGAAGTTGGCGGCCGATGGCAGCACTTCAAAGCCCTTGGCCTCCAACTGCGCCACCACCCATTCACGGTGCTCGATGACCCACCGGCAGGTCTGCTCGAAATACTCGCGGTCGTCGAACGCAGCAGCGCCGCCGACATTCGCCAGGCGATCCAGCGGGTAGGAGTTGAAGCTGTTCTTGATCCGCTCCAGCGCTTCGATCAGGTCCGGATGGCCCACCGCCAGGCCCACACGCAACCCCGCCAATGAACGGGACTTGGACAAGGTCTGGGTCACCAGCAGGTTCGGGTAACGGTCCACCAGGGCGATAGCCGTCTCGCCGCCAAAGTCGATATAAGCTTCGTCAACCACCACCACCGAATCCGGGCTGGCCTTGAGGATCTGCTCAACGGCCTCCAACGCCAACAGGCAGCCGGTCGGCGCATTCGGGTTGGGGAAAATGATCCCGCCGTTCGGTTTGGCATAGTCCGCCGGGTCAATCCGGAACTGCTCATCCAGGGGCACCGTGTCGAACTTGATGCCGTACAGCCCGCAATACACCGGATAGAAGCTGTAGCTGATGTCCGGGAACAGCACCGGCTGGTCGTGTTGCAGCAGGCCGTGAAAAATGTGCGCCAGCACTTCATCCGAACCGTTGCCCAGAAACACCTGATTGGTCTGCACACCGTAATACCGGGCCACGGCGGTTTTCAGCAAATCGCTGTTGGGGTCCGGGTACAGGCGCAGGTTGTCGTTCAGTTCGGTCTGCATCGCCGCCAGGGCCTTGGGCGACGGGCCGTAGGGGTTTTCGTTGGTGTTGAGCTTGACCAGCCGAGTCAGTTTCGGCTGTTCACCCGGCACGTAGGGCACCAGATTCTTGACGAACGGGCTCCAGAATTTACTCATTTCAGTTTCCCCTGCTCTTCAATGGAGAGCTCATCAAGAATGCGGTACTCGGCGCTGCGGGCGTGGGCGCTCAGCGATTCGCCACGGGCCAGCACGGAAGCGGTCTTGCCCAGTTCGGACGCGCCCTGCTCGGAGCAGAAGATGATCGACGAACGCTTCTGGAAGTCATACACCCCCAGCGGCGACGAGAAACGCGCGGTGCCGGAGGTCGGCAACACGTGGTTGGGACCTGCACAGTAGTCGCCCAGGGCTTCGCTGGTGTGGCGGCCCATGAAGATCGCACCGGCGTGGCGGATCTGCGGCAGCCAGGCCTGTGGGTCGGCGACCGACAGCTCCAGGTGTTCCGGCGCGATGCGGTTGGCGACCTCGATGGCCTGCTCCATGTCTTTGACTTTGATCAGCGCACCACGGCCGTTGATCGAGGTGTTGATGATCTCGGCGCGATCCATGGTGGGCAGCAGCTTGTCGATGCTGGCGGCAACTTTGTCGAGGAACTCGGCGTCCGGGCTGACCAGAATCGCTTGGGCGTCTTCGTCGTGCTCGGCCTGAGAAAACAGGTCCATGGCGATCCAGTCCGGGTCGGTCTTGCCGTCACACACCACGAGGATTTCCGAAGGGCCGGCGATCATGTCGATACCGACCTGGCCAAACACGTGGCGCTTGGCAGTGGCGACATAGATGTTGCCCGGGCCGACCACCTTGTCGACCTTCGGCACGCTTTCAGTGCCATAGGCCAGCGCGGCCACGGCCTGGGCGCCGCCGATGGTGAACACTCGGTCCACCCCGGCGATGCACGCGGCGGCCAGCACCAGCTCGTTGATTTCACCGCGCGGGGTCGGCACCACCATCACCACTTCGGTCACACCGGCAACCTTGGCCGGAATCGCGTTCATCAGCACCGAAGACGGATAGGACGCCTTGCCACCCGGCACGTACAGGCCAGCGCGATCCAGCGGCGTGACTTTCTGGCCCAGCACCGTGCCGTCGGCTTCGGTGTAGCTCCAGGATTCCTGTTTCTGTCTTTCGTGATAGCTGCGCACCCGGGATGCGGCTTTTTCCAAAGCTTCGCGCTGGGGTACGGTGATCCGGGTCAGGGCCAGCTCCAGGCGCTCGCGCGGCAGGATCAGGTCGGCCATGGACGCCACTTGCAGGCCGTCGAACTTCTGGGTGAACTCCACCAATGCTTCATCGCCACGCTCGCGCACGGCTTTGATGATGTCCAACACCCGCTGATTGACCGAGTCGTCAGACACACTTTCCCAGCTCAGCAGATGATCCAGATGATGTGCGAAATCCGGATCGGCAGCGTTGAGTCGGCGAATCGAAGTGGGAGCGGTCATAGCGAGGGCCTCATTAATGGCAAATGCTCAGGCGCCCTAAGCTACCAGTCCATTCGCGTGGGCACCTGAGAAAATTGGCTATGACACGGATAGACGGGCGCGACTCAAGGTCGCGCAGGTGAATCAGCCGCGGTGTCGCGATTCCACTGCCTTGCGCAGGGTATCGATCAAAGCCTGGATACGGGCGTGCTGCATTTTCATCGAAGCCTTGTTGACGATCAGCCGGGAGCTGATGTCTGCGATGAAATCCTGGGGCTCCAGGCCATTGGCCCGCAGGGTGTTGCCAGTGTCGACCACGTCGATGATCTTATCCGCCAGGCCAATCAGCGGCGCCAGCTCCATCGAACCGTACAGTTTGATGATATCGACCTGACGGCCCTGCTCGGCGTAATAACGCTTGGCGACGTTGACGAACTTGGTCGCCACCCGCAGGCGTCCCTTGGGCTCAGGCGCGCCGACCTTACCGGCGGTCATCAGCTTGCAGCGGGCAATCTGCAGGTCCAAAGGCTCGTACAGGCCCTGGCCGCCGTATTCCATCAACACGTCTTTACCGGCAACGCCCAGGTCGGCGGCACCATGTTCAACGTAAGTCGGCACATCGGTGGCACGCACGATCAACAAGCGTACGTCGGCCTGGGTCGTGGGGATGATCAGCTTGCGGCTCTTGTCCGGATTCTCAGTCGGCACAATGCCCGCTTCAGCCAGAAGCGGCAGGGTGTCGTCAAGGATGCGGCCCTTGGACAGTGCGATGGTCAACATGGGAAACGTCAGTCCTTATCAAGGTACTCATGCCCGGTCGCAAGCGGCGCCGGACACACATCGAGGGTGCAACCCCCCTCGATCTGAAACGAAATCAACGGACGCGTCCCTGCGCCCAACGAAAAGTGCCTGCGCGACTTTTCTTACAAAGCCTAGCCCGGTACGCGGCGGATCTTGGCGCCGAGCATCTGCAGTTTTTCTTCGATGCACTCGTAACCACGGTCTATGTGGTAGATGCGGTCGATCAGGGTATCGCCTTCGGCAACCAGGGCCGAGATCACCAGGCTGGCCGAAGCCCGCAGGTCGGTGGCCATCACTGGCGCGCCCTTGAGCTTCTCGGTGCCGGTCACGATCGCGGTATTGCCTTCGACCTGGATCTTGGCGCCCATGCGGTGCAGCTCGTATACGTGCATGAAACGGTTTTCGAAGATCGTCTCGATCACCGCACCGGTGCCTTCGGCAATGGCGTTGAGGGAGATGAACTGCGCCTGCATGTCAGTCGGGAACGCCGGGTATGGAGCGGTCCGCACGTTGACGGCTTTTGGCCGCTTGCCGTGCATGTTCACTTCAATCCAGTCTTCGCCACAGGTGACTTCGGCACCGGCTTCCTTGAGTTTCTCCAGGACGGCTTCGAGGATAGTCGGGTCGGTGTCCTTGACTTTGACGCGGCCACCGGTGACGGCAGCGGCCACCAGATAGGTGCCGGTTTCGATCCGGTCCGGCATCACTTTATAAGTGGCCGAATGCAGACGCTCGACGCCATCGATGGTGATGGTGTCGGTGCCGGCGCCACTGATCTTGGCACCCATGGCGATCAGGAAGTTCGCCAGGTCGACCACTTCAGGCTCGCGCGCGGCGTTTTGCAGCACGCTGCGGCCCTTGGCCAGTGCTGCGGCCATCATGATGTTCTCGGTACCGGTCACGCTGACGGTATCGAAGAAGAAGTTCGCGCCGCGCAGGCCGCCTTCAGGGGCCTTGGCCTTGATGTAGCCGCCTTCGACGTCGATCACCGCACCCATGGCTTCCAGGCCGCGGATGTGCAGGTCCACCGGACGCGAGCCAATGGCGCAACCGCCAGGCAGCGCGACTTCGGCTTCACCGAAGCGGGCGACCATTGGGCCCAGTACCAGGATCGACGCACGCATGGTTTTCACCAGCTCGTACGGAGCGATCAAGGTCTTGATGGTGCGCGGGTCGATCTCGACGCTGAGCTTCTCGTCGATCACCGGCTCAATGCCCATGCGGCCGAACAGTTCGATCATCGTGGTGATGTCGTGCAGGTGCGGCAGGTTGGCCACGGTCACCGGGCCATCGCAGAGCAGGGTCGCGGCCAGGATCGGCAGGGCGGAGTTCTTTGCCCCGGAAATACGGATTTCGCCATCAAGACGAACGCCGCCGGTAATAATCAATTTATCCATAAGAATCTCGACGCCCTTGGGCTCAGGTGCGCTCGGCCCAGGCCGCGCGGCTGAAAAATTTCATAGTGACCGCGTGGATGCTGCCATCGGCGATCCATGGGTTCAAATGGGTATAGATACGTTGCTGACGCTGGACCGGGCGCAATGCCGCCAGTTCGTCACTGATTACATTCAGCTGAAAATTGCAGCCTTCGCCTTCAACTTCTACCTGAGTTTCTGGCAAATTTGCTTCAAGGAAGCTTTTCACTTCTACAGCCTGCATGCTCAACCTCAATCGGCGCCCTGTGCGCGCGGGTCGCACATCATACAAAAAAGCCCCGCGCCTGCGAACCCCGCGAAGCAGGACTCTGACGGGGGGCCTTTTCAAGAATGTGGGTCAGGGGTGCGCCAGCAGCTCGGTCAGTTCGCTGACCTGGGCTATTTCGCGCATGTCTTCGGGCATCCCTCGGATGCTCCACGTTTTGCCGGCAGCCTTGGCGTCACGCATAAAGCACAGCAGCAGCGACAGACCGACACTGCTGGACTTCTCCACCTGCGAGCAATCAATCACCAACTCAGCAGTTTTAGCGGACTGGATCAGCGCCTGGCCCTGCTTGCGCAAGGCCGGGCCGGTGCGATAGTCCAGCACGCCGCTGAGCATCAGCTCGCCGGCCTCACCCAGACGAACGGCCGACTCACTCACCGACTCAATCATTGTACCTGCTTCTCTTTGGCTTCTTCGGTCACTTCCTTGGCCTTGGCGACTTCACCGGCCCAACCATTGATGGTCTTGTCCAGATCGTTGCCATTGCGCTGCATCGCGTCAGCGAATTGATCGCGGAACAGCTTGCCAATATTGATGCCATTGATGATCACGTTGCGCACTTTCCACTCGTCGTTGATTTTCTCGAGTGTGTAGGACACAGGGTAGATCGCGCCGTTGCTGCCCTTGACCTGCATGTCGACGCTGGTGCGGGTACCGCTTTCGTCCTTGGCCGGCGAAACGTTGATGCCCTGGTTGTTGTATTCAAGCAAGGCATTGCCATAGAACTGCATCAAGCTGCGCTTGAAGTTTTCCTGGAAGCGGGTCATCTGCGCAGGGGATGCCTTGCGCGAGTACTTGACGGTCATGATGCTCTTGGAGATGCCGTCAGCGTCCACCACCGGGCCGACGATACCGTTGAGCGCGTCATAGAACGCGCCCGGGTCCGTCTTGTACTTCTCTTTGTTGTTGGCAAGGTCTGCCAGCAACCGGGTCGTGGTGTCCTGGATAATGTCGTGGGCAGATGGCGCAGCCACGGCGTTAGCCATCAGCGGCAGGGCCGCGAGCAACACCAACAGGCTGCGTCGCAAGATAGAGATCATTCAAAAGCTCCTCATTTGGCGTCTTTGCTAACGGTATTGAGCAGGAATTTACCGATCAGGTCCTCGAGCACCAGCGACGATTGCGTATCGTGGATGGTCCCACCATCCTTGAGCAGCTTGTCTTCGCCGCCCACGCTGATACCGATGTATTTCTCACCCAACAGCCCAGCCGTGAGGATAGATGCAGTGGAATCAGTCGGCAGGTTATCCACGCGCTTTTCCAGCTGCAGCGTCACACGACCGGTGAAACTGTCACGGTCCAGATCGATTGCCGTGACCTTGCCGATGGTTACACCGGCCATGGTCACCTTGGCTCTGACCGTCAAACCGGCGATATTGTCAAAATAAGCATAAAGTTTATAAGTGTCGGTGCTTGCAGTCGGCGCCAGGCCACTGACCCGCAAGGCCAGCAGCAGCAAAGCCAGGATGCCAGCCAGCAAGAAAAGGCCGACACCGACTTCCAGAGTGCGGTTTTGCATCAGAAATCTCCAAACATCAAGGCGGTCATAATAAAGTCAAGGCCCAGGACCGCCAGCGAGGCGTACACCACGGTCTTGGTTGTGGCACGGCTGATTCCCTCTGAGGTGGGCTCACAGTCATAGCCTTGAAACACGGCGATCCAGGTCACCACGAAAGCGAATACGGCACTTTTGATAACGCCGTTGAGCACATCGTCACGAAAATCGACGCTGTTCTGCATGTTGGACCAATAGGAACCGTCATAGACCCCCAGCCAGTCGACGGCAACCCATGAACCACCCCAGATTCCCACGACGCTGAATATGAGCGCCAGCACCGGCAGGGAAATGAAACCGGCCCACAGGCGCGGGGCAATGATGTATTTAAGCGGGTCGACACCGATCATTTCCAGGCTGGACAGCTGTTCGGTGGACTTCATGTTACCGATTTCGGCCGTCAGCGCCGAACCTGCACGGCCAGCGAACAGCAGCGCGGTCACCACGGGCCCGAGTTCACGCAGCAATGTCAGCGCAACCATCTGCCCGACCGCCTGCTCCGAACCGTAGCTGGCCAAGATACTGAAGCCCTGCAGCGCCAGCACCATGCCGATGAAGATCCCGGAGACCACGATGATCACCAGGGACATCACGCCCACCGAGTGCAACTGCTTGACCAGCAGGCCAAAACCGCCGCCGGTCGAGTTGCGTCCAAGCAAGGCGTGCATCAGAAACAGCGAGGAACGGCCCAGCACCGCCACCACGTCGATGCCGGAACGGCCGAACAGGCGAACTCTTTCTATCAGTGATTTCTTGCGCATCAGCGCTTCCCCAGCAGATCGGCACGGTAATCGGTGGCCGGAAAATGGAACGCCACCGGACCGTCCGGATCACCCTTCATGAATTGGTGAATGCGCGGGTTGTCCGACCCCATCAGTTCCTGGGGCGTACCCTGTCCCAGCACCTGGCCGTCGCCGACTACATAGATATAGTCGGCAATGCTGGCGGTTTCGGCGAGGTCGTGGGACACCACGATGCTGGTGATCCCCAGCGCATCGTTGAGCAGGCGGATCAGGCGCACAAGCACGCCCATGGCGATCGGGTCCTGCCCGACGAAGGGTTCGTCGTACATGAGGATTTTCGGATCCAGGGCAATCGCCCGCGCCAGTGCGACCCGGCGTTTCATGCCACCGGACAGCTCGTCCGGCATCAAATCGAGGGCGCCACGCAGCCCGACCGCCTGCAACTTGAGCAGGACGATGTCGCGGATCATCTCTTCCGGCAGGTCGGTATGGACCCGCAAGGGGAACGCCACGTTCTCGAACACATCGAGATCGGTAAACAGCGCGCCGCTCTGGAACAGCACGCCCATGTGTTTGCGCGCATCGAACAGATCGCCACGCGACAGTTCGGGAAGATTCTGGCCATTGACCCAGACTTCGCCGGCACTGGGACGCAGCTGTGCGCCCATCAGACGCAACAGAGTGGTCTTGCCACACCCGGAAGGCCCCATGATGCCGGTCACCTTGCCGCGCGGAATGCGAATATCGATGTCATTGAAAATGCTGCGCGTCCCTCGCTTGAAGGACAATCCCTTCAGCTCGACCGCGTAGGCGTTGTCGGCACTCATCTAAACTCCTTGCGATGCAGCCTCACATTCGAATGCCCTGGCCAGCCAACAAACGCTGGTACTGCCGGGCACTCGAACCGGCGGCGAACTATATCACTGCAACAGCCAAGCGCCCAAGGCCCAAGCCTGCGCCTATTCAGTCTGGGTACAGTAAAAGGCAACACTTTATGTCCAGCCTTGCGGATCGTTCGACAAAGCCTGACGAACTAACGTGAGGGAATTGCTCATTACCGCTATAATCGCCGCCTTTTCATCGGGCTATACGATTTCTGACATGAGCCAATCCAGCGACCTGATTCAATCGGCACAACGTACCATCCGCCTCGAGCTCGAAGCCGTACAAGGCTTGCTGCCCCATATCGACGCTGATTTCGTACGCGCCTGCGAGATGATTCTGGCCAGCAAGGGCCGCGTGGTTGTGGTAGGCATGGGCAAGTCCGGGCACATCGGCAACAAGATCGCCGCCACCCTGGCCAGCACCGGCACCACGGCATTTTTCGTCCACCCGGCCGAAGCCAGCCATGGTGACATGGGCATGATCACCCGGGACGACGTCATCCTGGCCCTGTCCAACTCCGGTTCCACCAATGAGATCCTCACCCTGCTGCCGCTGATCAAACGCCTGGGCATCCAGATGATCAGCCTCACCGGCAACCCGGATTCGCCCCTGGCCAAGGCCGCCGAAGTGAACCTCAATGTTCATGTCGAGCACGAAGCCTGCCCGCTGAACCTGGCCCCTACCTCCTCCACCACCGCGGCGCTGGTCATGGGCGACGCCCTGGCCGTGGCCCTGCTGGAAGCCAGGGGGTTCACCGCTGAAGATTTCGCCTTTTCCCATCCCGGTGGCGCCCTGGGCCGTCGCTTGTTGCTGAAAGTCGAAAACGTGATGCACGCAGGCCAGGAGTTGCCGCAGGTACAGCGCGGCACGCTGCTCAAGGACGCGCTCATGGAGATGACCCGCAAGGGGCTGGGCATGACGGTGATTCTCGAAGCCGATGGCAAGCTCGCCGGGATCTTCACCGACGGCGACCTGCGTCGCACCCTGGACCGCGCCATCGATATCCGCCATGCGACCATCGACGAAGTCATGACCCTTCATGGCAAGACTGCCCGCGCCGACATGCTCGCCGCCGAAGCCCTGAAAATCATGGAAGACAATAGAATCAACGCACTGGTGGTAGTGGACAGCGAGGACCGCCCGATCGGCGCTTTCAACCTGTCCGATCTGCTACGTGCAGGAGTAATGTGATGACTACCGATCTGCTGCCACGAGGCAAAAACATCAAGCTCGCCGTCTTCGACGTCGATGGCGTGCTGACCGACGGTCGCCTGTACTTTCTCGAAGACGGCAGTGAATTCAAGACCTTCAACACCCTCGACGGCCAAGGCATCAAGATGTTGATGGCCGCCGGCGTGCAGACCGCCATCATCAGTGGCCGCAAGACCCCGGTGGTCGAGCGGCGCGCCAAGAACCTCGGCATTCCACACCTTTACCAGGGACGCGAAGACAAACTGGTGGTGCTGGACGAGCTTCTGGCTCAACTCAACCTAAGCTATGAACAGGTCGCCTACCTCGGTGACGACCTGCCAGACCTGCCGGTGATTCGCCGGGTTGGCTTGGGCATGGCAGTGGCCAATGCGGCCGCTTTCGTACGCGAACACGCCCACGGTGTTACCACGGCGCGAGGCGGCGAAGGGGCCGCCCGTGAATTCTGTGAACTGATCCTGCGCGCCCAGGGCCGCCTCGAAGCGGCCAACGCCGCGTACCTGTGAGCCATTTATGCTGAGCAAGAAGATTCGCACCATTGTGGTGTTCGGCTGTATCGCAGCGATTTTCGCGGCGGTGGGCTACTGGAACATCAGCCCGGAACGCTTTCTCGACCAGCCTGCTGCCAAGGTTGAAGAGAATATCGACTGGTACGCGACCAACACGCATACCCTGCAATACCTGCCCGATGGCAAAGTGCAGTATGAGATGACATCGGACAAGGTCGACCACGTAAAGGCCACCGACATCACGCTGGTCACCACACCGGACCTGAACATGTTCCGCGGCACCGAGTTCCCGTGGCATGTGCAGAGCGTGCGCGCCGAAGTCAATTCCGGCGGCACCGAAGTGGAACTGATCGACTCGGTACGCATCGCTCGAACCGATGAGAAAAACCGTACGACCATCATTACCAGTAGTCGTATGACAGTCTTCCCACAGCAAGAATATGCGCAGACCGAGCAACCCGTTAGAATCGACGGCGCCGGTGGTGTATCGACCGGCACGGGAATGAAAGCGTATTTGAAGGAAAGCAGGATACACCTGCTATCGAACGTAAGAGGACAGTATGAAGCTCGCTAAAACCCTCCCTATTTTGCTCAGTCTGGGCGCAGCACTGGGAAGCGCGAGCGCCTGGGCCCTTCCCAACGACCGCGACCAACCTATCCGTATCCAGGCCGACGACGCTCAGCTGGACGACAAGAACGGTGTAGCCACCTATAAAGGCGATGTGATCATCACCCAAGGCACGATGAAGGTCACCGGCAATACCGTGACCATCACTCGCACCCCGACCGGCGATATCGACGTGGTGACCTCGGTGGGCAACCTGGCCTATTTCGAGCAGATGCAAACCGCGGGCGACACCAAGCCCGTGCAGGGCTACGGGGTGACTATCCAGTATCACGCTTCCCAAGATCGCGTTGTACTGATCGACCGCGCCAAGGTCATCGACAAAGACGGCAACACCACCCAAGGCGAGAAAATCGTCTACGACACGAACAAAAAACTGGCCAGCGCCGGTCGTGCCACGGGTAACAAGGTGACCGAGCAGCGCCCACGGATCGACATGGTGATCCAGCCTAAAAAGAAAACCGAGCAGAAGGCCCAGTAATGGCAACTCTGAAAGCTCAGCACCTGGCCAAGAGCTACAAGAGCCGTCAAGTCGTACGTGACGTCAGCCTGTCCATCGACAGCGGCCAGATCGTCGGCCTGCTCGGCCCCAACGGCGCGGGCAAGACTACCTGCTTCTACATGATCGTCGGCCTGGTCCAGGCCGATCAGGGTCGCGTGCTGATCGACGACCTGGACGTCAGCCACCAGCCGATGCACGGCCGGGCAAAGGCCGGTATCGGCTATCTGCCGCAAGAAGCGTCGATCTTCCGCAAACTGTCGGTTGCCGACAACATCATGGCGATCCTCGAGACCCGCAAGGAGCTCGACAAGGCTGGCCGCCGCCAGGAGCTGGAAAGCCTGTTGCAGGAATTCCACATCAACCACATTCGCGACAACCTGGGTATGAGCCTGTCCGGTGGCGAACGGCGACGCGTGGAAATTGCCCGCGCCCTGGCCACCGCACCGAAATTCATCCTGCTCGACGAACCGTTCGCCGGTGTGGATCCGATCTCGGTGGGCGACATCAAGCAGATCATCCACCACCTCAAGGCCAAGGGGATCGGCGTGCTGATCACCGACCACAACGTGCGTGAGACGCTGGATATCTGTGAAACCGCCTATATCGTCAATGACGGCCAGCTGATCGCCGAAGGCGACTCCGCCACCATCCTGGCCAATGAACTGGTCAAGGAAGTGTATCTGGGCCATGAGTTCCGCCTGTAAGCACAAAGTGTCTGGCGAATCGCCCGGGCGTCGTTTAATTTTATTACGGCGACGCCCTAGGCAAACACTCCAGTTTCAGGCATATAATTTGCTTATGTTTGGCGCTTCGGCGCCCTGTAGTGGATGGCGCATGTGCGCCGGCGAATTAAGGTGTTAAGCCCCAGCCATGAAACCATCGCTAGTCTTGAGAATGGGCCAGCAGCTGACGATGACACCGCAGCTGCAACAGGCCATCCGCCTGCTCCAATTGTCGACCCTGGACCTGCAACAGGAAATCCAGGAGGCCCTGGAGTCCAATCCGATGCTCGAACGCCAGGAAGAAGGCGACGACTTCGACAACACCGATCCGCTGGCCGACAACGTCGAGCAAAAAACCAGTACCGAAATCCCGGAACCGTCCTACCAGGAAGCCGCCCCGACGGTGGATAACCTTGAGGATGGCGAATGGAACGAACGCATCCCCAATGACCTGCCGGTGGACACGGCCTGGGAAGACGTCTACCAGACCAGCGCCAGCAGCCTGCCAAGCGGCGATGACGACGAGTGGGACTTCACCACCCGCACCTCCGCTGGCGAGAGCCTGCAAAGCCATCTGCTGTGGCAGCTGAACCTGTCGCCGATGTCCGACACCGATCGCCTGATCGCCGTGACCCTGATCGATTGCATCAATAATCAGGGCTACCTGGACGAAACGCTCGAAGAAATCCTCGAAGCCTTCGACCCCGAGCTGGACATCGAACTGGACGAGATCGAAGCCGTCCTGCACCGCATTCAGCAATTCGAGCCGGCCGGCATCGGCGCCCGTAACCTGGGCGAGTGCCTGCTGCTGCAACTGCGCCAGTTATCCGCCAAGACGCCTTGGCTGGCCGAAGCCAAGCGGCTGGTCACCGATTACATCGACCTGCTGGGTGGTCGCGACTACAGCCAACTGATGCGGCGCATGAAGCTCAAGGAAGATGAACTGCGCCAGGTGATCGAACTGGTCCAGAGCCTCAACCCGCGCCCGGGCTCGCAGATCGAGTCCACCGAACCCGAATACGTGGTGCCCGACGTGATCGTGCGCAAGCACAACGATCGCTGGCTGGTGGAACTGAACCAGGAATCGGTGCCCAAGCTGCGGGTCAACGCCCAGTACGCAGGCTTTGTAAGGCGCGCTGACACCAGCGCCGACAACACCTTCATGCGCAACCAGTTGCAGGAAGCGCGCTGGTTCATCAAGAGCCTGCAAAGTCGCAACGAAACCTTGATGAAAGTAGCCACCCAGATCGTCGAGCATCAGCGCGGCTTCCTGGAGTACGGCGACGAAGCGATGAAACCGTTGGTCCTGCATGACATCGCCGAGGCGGTTGGCATGCACGAGTCGACGATTTCGCGGGTGACCACCCAGAAATTCATGCATACCCCTCGGGGCATCTATGAATTGAAATACTTTTTCTCCAGCCACGTCAGCACCTCCGAAGGCGGTGAATGCTCGTCCACGGCCATCCGCGCGATCATCAAAAAACTGGTAGCGGCGGAAAATCAGAAAAAGCCGTTGAGTGACAGCAAGATCGCTGGTTTACTGGAGGCACAAGGCATTCAGGTGGCCCGCCGTACCGTCGCCAAATACCGCGAATCCTTAGGGATCGCACCTTCGAGCGAACGCAAGCGGTTGATGTAACAGGCCACGCCACAGCGTTCCAGTGGCAGGTATTTCTGCCTGCCGCTTTATGCACTGGCAACGAAGGAGAAGCTGTATGCAAGTCAACATCAGTGGACACCAACTGGAAGTGACCGAGCCCCTGCGCACCTACATCGGCGAAAAACTCGACCGATTAGAAAGGCATTTCGACAAGATCACCAACGTGCAAGTCACGATGAACGTCGAGAAGCTGCTGCAGAAAATCGAAGCCACGCTGCATATCCCCGGCGGAGAAGTGGTCGCCAACGCGGAGCACACCGACATGTACGCCGCAATTGACCTGCTGACCGACAAGCTGGATCGCCAACTCAAAAAGCATAAGGAAAAGACCCAAAGCCTCCTTCAGGGCGCAACCGGTCGTTAACCCCCCCAATCCATGATCCGACTAGAATCCATCCTGACCCCCGGCCGTTCCCTGGTGAACGTGCCGGGTGGCAGTAAAAAGAAAGCCCTAGAACAAATCGCCGACCTGATCGGCCGCGAAGTGCCGGACCTGAAAAGGCAGGACGTCTTCGAGGCCTTGATCGCCCGTGAAAAACTCGGTTCCACCGGTTTTGGCAACGGCATCGCCATCCCTCACTGCCGCCTCAAAGGTTGTACCGCGCCAATCAGCGCGCTGTTGCACCTTGAAGCCGCCATAGATTTCGACGCCATCGACGGCGCACCGGTCGACCTGCTGTTTGTACTGCTGGTTCCGGAAGCGGCGACCGATGCGCACCTTGAGCTGCTGCGCCAGATCGCCAGCATGCTGGACCGCAAGGAAGTACGCGAAAAACTGCGCAGCGCACCGAGCAACCAGGCCTTGTATCAGGTAGTCCTGGACGAGCAGAGCGGTCATTAACATGCGCATGATCATCGTCAGTGGCCGCTCCGGCTCCGGTAAAAGCACCGCCCTCAATGTGCTTGAGGACAGCGGCTACTATTGCATCGACAACCTGCCAGCCGGCCTGCTGCCGGAACTGGCCGAGCGCGCCCTGATCCACACCGAACTGGCGCAACCCTTGGTGGCGGTGTCCATCGATGCACGCAACCTGCCGAGCCATCTGTCGCGGTTTCCTGAACTGCTCGAGGAAGTGCGCAACCGGCATATCCAGTGCGATGTGCTGTACCTGGATGCCGATGAAGAGACACTGCTCAAGCGCTTTTCCGAAACCCGCCGGCGCCACCCGCTGAGCAACGCCAGCCGCTCCCTGGCCGAAGCCATCCATGACGAAAGCCAGCTGCTGAGTCCGATCGCCGACCTGGCGGACCTGAAGGTCAACACCACGAACCTGAACCTGTATCAGTTGCGCGACACCATCAAGTTGCGCCTGCTGAACCAGCCGGAGCCGGGCACGGCGTTCCTGGTGGAGTCGTTCGGTTTCAAGCGTGGCATGCCGGTAGACGCCGACCTGGTGTTCGATGTGCGCTGCCTGCCCAACCCTTATTGGAAACCGGAATTGCGTGAGCAATCCGGGCTCGACCAGCCGGTGGTCGACTACCTGGCTGCCCAGCCGGATGTCGAGGACATGTATCAGGACATCTCCAGCTACCTGCTCAAATGGCTGCCCCGCTTCGCCGCGAGCAACCGTGCCTACGTCACAATCGCCATCGGCTGTACCGGAGGCCATCACCGCTCCGTCTACCTGACCGAACGCCTGGGTCAGCTCCTGCAACAATCCCTGAAGAACGTCCAGGTTCGCCACCGCGACCTCAGCTAAAGGATTCACATCGCGATGCCTGCTCAGGAAATTGAAATCATCAACAAGCTGGGTCTGCATGCCCGTGCGTCGGCCAAGTTCGTCGGGGTTGCAGGCCAGTTCAAGGACACCAGCATCAGAGTCGGCCGCACGCCGGAGTCCACGATCGACGGTAAAAGCATCATGGCGATGATGATGCTCGCCGCCGGCAAGGGCACCAAGATCTACCTGGAAACTGAAGGTGAGCAGGCACAAGAAGCAATGGATGCGCTGAAGGCCCTGATCAACAACTTTTTCGACGAAGGTGGATAACCCCACCCCCTGTTGCTCTGTTCGACTATCAGGCCAACGCCGTATCCATCACCATCATCAAACAAAACCCCACCAGCAACCCCAGGCTCGCCAGCTTCTCGTGACCGTTGCGACGGGATTCGGGAATGACCTCATGGGTCACCACCAGCAACATCGCCCCGGCCGCAAGCGCCAGCCCCAAGGGCAACAGCAGTTCGGCCAGGCTTACCAGCCAGGCGCATAGCAGCGCGAACACTGGCTCGACCAGCCCAGACGCGGCGCCAATCAGGAACGCCTTGACCCGCGACATCCCGGCCGTGGCCAACACCAGTGCGATCACCAATCCTTCAGGTACATCCTGCAAAGCGATACCCATCGCCAGGCTGTCGGCATCGGGCATGCCGCCGCCCGCCGACACGCCGACGGCCATCCCTTCCGGAATGTTGTGGGCAATAATGGCAAACACGAACAACCAGATCCGCGGCGCGATCATCAAACGCCCAGGTACCTCTACCAGCCTTTCTGGCGTAGAGGACACCTTGCGATCTACCAAGTACAGCCCGAAAGCGCCTAGCAGGATGCCGAAGCTGATCAGGCCGCTGGCCGCCCAAGGCGTGAGCCCCAACTGCTCGGCGGCGGCAATCCCCGGCACGATCAGCGAAAATGCAGTGGCGGCGAGCATCACCCCGGCACCGAAGCCCAGCAGCGAATCGCTCACGGCCTGGGGCATGCGCCGGATGACCAGCACGGGCACGGCGCCTAACGCCGTACCCAAGGCACAAAGACCACCGCCCTGCAGCGCACGCAGCAGCTTGGGCTCCAAGTCCAGCCAAGCCAGGCCCTGCGCCGCCAGTAATGTCATCCCAGCCAACAGCAACAGCGAACCCAAGGCGTAGCGAAACATCCGCCCGCTTCCTATCGCCAGTGTTTGAGTATCCATAGTCAGCCTTGGGTTGTTTTTATGAAGGGCTCAGGCCAGCGCAGCCTGATAGCGCCGTGCCACTTCCGGCCAGTGAATCACGTTGTAGAAGGCATTGATGTATTCCGGACGACGGTTCTGATACAGCAGGTAATAAGCGTGTTCCCACACGTCCAGGCCCAGAATCGGTGTATTGCCATTCATCAACGGGCTGTCCTGGTTGCCGCTGCTTTCCACCACCAGGGTCTTTTGCGGGGTCACGCTCAACCAGGCCCAGCCGCTGCCGAAACGGGTCAGCGCCGCTTTGGTGAAGGCTTCTTTAAATCGTTCGATGCCGCCCAGTTGCGCCTCGATCGCTGCGGCCAGTGCACCCTCAGGCTGACCGCCACCCTGGGGCGCCATGACCTCCCAGAACAACGAATGGTTGGCATGACCACCGCCCTGATTGATCACTGCGGCCCGCAGGCTTTGCGGCAATTGCTCCACACTGGCCACCAGTTTTTCGACGGGCCATTGGGCGTATTCGGTGCCATCCACCGCGGCGTTCAGGTTGTTGATGTAAGTCTGGTGGTGCTTGGTGTAGTGGATCTCCATGGTTTGCGCATCAATGTGCGGTTCCAGGGCGTCGTAGGCGTAAGGCAACGCAGGCAAGGTAAAAGCCATTTTCAATGAACTCCGTGATGAAGAGGGGCGTTGCGATGCCGGGGCGCAGCGGCATTGCAGTGCAACAGGCGTTGGGTGCGCGGGTACTCACCGTGCTCACTGATGAAATTCAGCAGTTCGACGTAGGTCTTGTGGCTCTGACGCATCGCGGCAGCACGCAGGGCTGGTGCCAGACGCTCGTCCTGCAGGGCCTGCAACAACCGTTGGTGGATGGCGCACAGGTACTCGGCGCTCTCCTCCGGCTGGTTCAGGCGCAAGTGCAAATCCGCCAGGTTGTGATGGGACACGACACAGGCGGCCACGGCTTCGTCGGCGTCTGCCCAGCGCTCAAACAGCACCTGGGCCAACGCCAGCGCTTGCAGATACGCTTCGCGGGCGTCCACCAGCTCGCCTAGCATGAAACAGCGATTGGCCCGTTCGATCGTGCGTTTCCAGTGTTCCATGATGAGTCCTCCACACAGGTGTCGGGGTTACACGCCGCCGGCGGTGAGCTTCTCGGGGTCCAGCAGGACCTCCAGTTCGCTGCGCGTCAGATCGGTGTGTTCCAGGGCGACATCAATGACCGGGCGGCCTTGCTGATAAGCCTTCTTGGCGATTTCAGCGGCTCTCTGGTAACCGATGATCGGATTCAGCGCCGTGACCAGGATCGGGTTACGCGACAGCGCTTCCTTGAGCCTGGTCTCGTTGACCTTGAATGTGGCGATGGCCTTGTCCGCCAGCAACCGGCTGGCCGTGGACATCAGGGTGATGCTGCTCAGCAGGTTCTGGGCGATGATCGGCAGCATCACGTTCAGCTCAAAGTTGCCCGACTGACCGGCGATGGTGATCACCGTGTCATTGCCGATCACCTGGGCCGCCACCATCGCGGTGGCTTCAGGAATCACCGGGTTGACCTTGCCAGGCATGATCGAAGAGCCCGGTTGCAGGCCTTCAAGTTCGATTTCTCCCAGCCCCGCCAGCGGCCCTGAATTCATCCAGCGCAGGTCGTTGGCGATTTTCATCAGCGACACTGCCGTGGTCTTGAGCTGCCCGGAAACCGCCACGGCGGTGTCTTGGGAGCCGATCAAAGCGAACAGATTCTTGCCTGGCGTGAATTGCACCTGGGTCAGTTGGGTCAGTTGTTGGCAGAACAGCTCGGCAAATCGCGGATGGGCATTGACCCCTGTGCCGACTGCAGTACCGCCCTGGGCCAGGGACTGCAGGCTTGGCAGCAGGTCCTGCAAGTGGCCGATATTAGCCTGGAGCTGCTGCGCCCAACCGTCGAGCACCTGGCTCAAACGCACCGGCATGGCATCCATCAAATGGGTGCGGCCGGTCTTGATGAACGGGTGAACCTCTTCAGCCTTGCGCTCGATCACCTGCACCAAGTGTTTCAGCGCTGGCAATAATTGTTCATGCAAGGCCAGCGCGGCGCTGACGTGGATGCTGGTGGGGATGATGTCATTGCTGCTCTGGCCGCAATTGACGTGATCGTTCGGGTTGACCGCCTCCCCCAGCAGACGACTGGCAAGGGTGGCGATGACTTCGTTGGCGTTCATGTTGGAACTGGTGCCAGAACCGGTCTGGAAGATATCCACCGGGAAATGATCCATGAAATGACCTTCGAGCAGCCCTTGGGCCGCATCGACGATGGCCTTGCCCTGGGCCACGCTAATTTGTTCCAGCTCTACGTTGGCGCGGGCGGCGGCGGCCTTGGCCAGGATCAAGGCGCGAATGAACTGCGCCGGCATGCGCTGGCCGCTGACAGGAAAGTTATCGACAGCACGCTGGGTCTGCGCACCGTAGAGGGCGTCCGCCGGGACTTGAAGTTCGCCCATGCTGTCGCGTTCGATACGGGTATTACTCATCGGGGAATCCTTGCACCAGTTCAATAAGAGGAATCGACGGTTCCAGGGCACAGGTCGCCAGTGCCCAGGCATGGCTCTGCCAGCGCTTGAGACGGCAGCGGCAAAGCGATTGACGTTCGAGGTCGCGCAATGGGCGCCAGGCCTGGTCGAGGCAGAGGTTGCGCCAGTGCCAGGGCAACGCGACATCCGAGGCGGTATCGAGCAGCAAGCGGAAGGTGGTTTCGGCAATCATCCACGGCGAAGTGGCAGTACAGCAGACCAGATAGCGACCCTCGGCCAGGTAGTGCTCGATCAGCCGCGGCTCATCCGGGCTCATCGCACAGCGGATCTGGCGGCTCATCCAGCGCCAGGTTTCAAGGTAAGGTTGCTCGTGCAGGGAAGAACTCATGACCGGGCTCACTCGGCGAATGAGATTCATTATTAGATGATAATAAGAACCAACACAAGCTTAGTGAGGAACACAGGAGGTTTTTGCGAACACAAAAAAGGCGCGTCATCCCAGCGGATGACGCGCCTTTTTTATGGCGATGAAGGTCAGCTACCCGCCACCGTCATCCGCTCGATCAGCACCGAGCCGGTGCGGATATTGCTGCGCAGTTCCAGGTCGTTCCCTACGGCCACGATCTGCTTGAACATATCGCGCATGTTACCGGCGATGGTCACTTCCTGGACCGGGAACTGAATCTCGCCGTTCTCGACCCAGAACCCCGCCGCGCCACGGGAATAGTCCCCGGTGACCATGTTCAGACCATGGCCCATCAGCTCGGTCACCAGCAGGCCTCGGCCCATGCGTCGCAGCAAGGCGGTCTGGTCTTCTTCGCCATGGGTCACGAACAGGTTGTGCACGCCACCGGCATTGGCGGTGCTCGGCATGCCGAGTTTGCGGCCCGAATAGGTGCCGAGGATGTAGGACACCAGCTCGCCGCTCTCCACGAACGGCTTGGCGTAGGTCGCCAGGCCATCGCCATCGAAGGCCGAGCTGCCCATGGCTTGCATCAGGTGCGGACGTTCGTCGATGGTCAACCATTGCGGGAACAGTTTCTGGCCCAGCGCGCCTTCAAGGAAGGACGACTTGCGGTACAGGTTGCCGCCGGACACCGCCGACAGGAAGCTGCCGAACAACCCACCGGCCAGCTCGGCAGAAAACAGCACCGGCACTTCACAGGTTGGCACCGGCCGCGCGCCCAAACGGCTGGCCGCCCGTTGCGCGGCTTTTTGGCCAATGCTCACGGGGTCCGCCAGCAATGTGCCCTGACGGTTTACGTCGTACCAGTAATCACGCTGCATCTGGCCGTTGGCTTCGGCGATCATGACGCAGCTGAGGCTGTGACGGGTCGAGGCATAACCGCCGATGAACCCGTGGCTGTTCCCATATACCCGGCAGCCTTGGTGGGTATTGAGGGTAGTACCGTCGGCGTTCTTGATCCGACTGTCGGTATCGAACGCCGCCGCTTCACAGCGCAGCGCTTGTTCGATGGCCTGTTCTGGGGTGATGTCCCAGGCGTGGAACAGGTCGAAGTCCCGCTGTTCCTTGCACATCAGCGCAGCATCGGCCAAGCCTGAGGATTCGTCTTCGGAGGTGTGTTTGGCAATCGCCAGAGCCGCGGCAACGGTTTCACGAATCGCCTCAGGACCACTGGCCGAGGTACTGGCCGAACCCTTGCGCTGGCCTACGTACAAGGTGATGCCAAACCCCTGGTCGCGATTGAATTCGACGGTTTCCACCTCACGCTGGCGTACCGACGTCGACAGCCCCTGCTCCAGGGACACCGCCACCTCACACGCACTGGCGCCCTGTCGCTTGGCTTCGGCGATGATCTGCTCGACTTGCTCCTGCAGGGCCGGCAACGCTTGCGGACCGACGCTCTGAACTGCACTCATGGTGTTCTCCACTCAAATTCTGCTCTCGGTAATGGCCTTCGAGCGACCGGGCCGGACAAGCGGCCCCCGACTGGTTATCATGGCGGCGTTTCTTTGCGGACTGCCACCATGGTTGATTCTTACGACGACTCCCTCTACGAGGGTGAAAAAAGCAAATCCCAGGTCAAACGCGAGCTGCATGCTCTGGTTGACCTCGGCGAGCGCCTGACAACACTCAAGCCTGACTTGCTGGCTAAACTGCCTCTGACCGACGCTTTGCGCCGGGCCCTGGCCGATGCGCCCAAGCACACCGCGAATATCGCGCGTAAACGGCACCTGCAATTCATCGGCAAACTGATGCGCGATCAGGACACTGACGCCATTCTGGTTCTGCTCGATCAACTCGATGCCTCCACCCGGCAGTACAACGAACGCTTCCATGGCCTGGAACGCTGGCGCGATCGCTTGATCGCAGGCGATGACGGCGTGCTGGAAAAATTCGTCATCGACTACCCGACGGCCGACCGTCAGCAACTGCGTTCCCTGATCCGTCAGGCCCAGCACGAACTGGCGCAAAACAAGCCACCGGCCTCGAGCCGTAAAATCTTCAAATACATCCGTGAGCTGGACGAGACTCAACGCGGCCTGCGCTGAGTTTCATCCGGTCCTGTAGGAGCTGCCGCAGGCTGCGATCTTTTGATCTTTTGATCCTTTGGTCTTTCGCTTGAGACTCAAGCGTCAGGGGAAAGATCGCAGCCTCGTTGCACTCGACAGCTCCTACACGGATCGTGTGCATCCTTATGCGCCCGTGCCACCCACGGTAATCGCATCGATCTTCAGGGTCGGCTGACCGACACCCACCGGTACCGATTGGCCGTCCTTGCCGCAAGTCCCCACGCCACTGTCCAGCGCCAGGTCGTTACCGACCATCGACACCTTGCTCATCGCCTCCGGTCCATTGCCGATCAGGGTCGCACCTTTGACCGGCACGGTGATCTTGCCGTCTTCGATCAGGTAGGCCTCGCTGGTGGAGAACACGAATTTGCCGCTGGTGATGTCCACCTGGCCGCCGCCGAGGTTGGCGCAGTAGATGCCTTTTTTCACCGAGGCGATGATTTCCGCCGGATCGCTTTGGCCACCCAGCATGTAGGTGTTGGTCATGCGCGGCATCGGCAGATGCGCGTAAGACTCGCGGCGGCCGTTGCCGGTGCGGGCCACACCCATCAGCCGGGCGTTGAGTTTGTCTTGCATGTAGCCCTTGAGTACGCCGTTCTCGATCAGCGTGGTGCACTCGGTTGGAGTGCCTTCATCATCGATGCTCAAAGAACCGCGACGCCCGGCCAGGGTGCCGTCATCGACAATGGTGCAGAG
Source organism: Pseudomonas sp. LBUM1664 (assembly GCF_059695895.1). Classification (NCBI taxonomy): domain Bacteria; kingdom Pseudomonadati; phylum Pseudomonadota; class Gammaproteobacteria; order Pseudomonadales; family Pseudomonadaceae; genus Pseudomonas; species Pseudomonas sp. LBUM1664. The sequence continues at coordinate 5,310,932 of NZ_CP166791.1, forward strand.
TTTGGAGGCAACCATTTCACCCATGCGCCCGCTGTAGGCCGAACTGCCCTTGCGGTTGAAATCGCCCTCCAGACCGTGGCCCACCGCTTCGTGCAGCAGCACGCCGGACCAGCCGGAACCGAGCACCACTGGCAACGTACCGGCCGGGGCCGGGATCGCCTCAAGGTTGACCAGCGCCTGGCGCAACGCTTCGCGGGCATAACCCATGGCACGGTCTTCGCTGAGGAAATAACGATAATCGGTGCGCCCGCCACCGCCATGACCGCCACGTTCACGGCGACCGTTCTGCTCGACGATCACGCTGACGTTGAACCGCACCAGCGGCCGTACGTCCGCCGCCAGGCCGCCGTCGGTAGACGCCACCAGAATCCGTTCCCAGACCCCGGCCATGCTCACCGACACTTGCTGGATACGCGGGTCGAGGGCGCGGGTGGCGACGTCGATGCGCTTGAGCAGTTCGACCTTTTCGGCGCGGCTCATGACCTCCAGCGGGTTGTCCGGCGCATACAGCTGGGCCACGTCCTGGCTGCTGAAGGCCTGGACCGTGCCGTTCTGCCCGGCGCGGGAAATCGAACGGGCTGCACGGGCTGCGGCACCCAGGGCTTCGAGGGTGATAGCGTTGCTGTAGGCAAAACCGGTTTTTTCGCCGGACTGGGCACGCACGCCCACGCCTTGGTCAAGGTTGAAACTGCCTTCCTTGACGATGCCGTCTTCCAACGACCAGGACTCGGAGATCTGCCCCTGGAAATACAGGTCGGCGGCATCGATGCCCGGGCCGGCCAGGTCGCCCAGCACGCCTTGCAGGCTTTCAATGGTCACGCCGCCGGGAGCTAAAAGATGTTCACTGACTGAGGACAACAACCCGCTCATATGTTTTACGCCTTAAATTCGTCGTCTTGGACAGGCCGCTGTCGGGCGCCCTGCGAGAAAAAGCGCCGATGGCTGGCCACCGGCATGCGCGCCCGGATGGACGCCTGTTCACTGCTGTCGCGCTCGGCCAGCAGCACGGCCTCACCTTGATCCTGTTGCGCGAGCACACGACCCCACGGGTCGATAATCGCGGCATGGCCAAAGGTTTCCCGTGGCCCCGGATGCACCCCGCCCTGGGCGGCAGCCAGCACATAGCACTGGGTTTCGATGGCGCGGGCGCGAATCAGCACCTCCCAATGGGCGGTGCCGGTCACCGCGGTAAACGCCGAGGGCGCCGTGATCAGCTCAGCCCCCGCTGCCCGCAATTCGCTGTACAGCTCGGGGAAACGCAGGTCATAACAGACCGTCAGGCCAACCCGTCCTACGGGTGTATCGGCGACCACCACGTTGCTGCCATAAGCATAGTCATCAGACTCGCGATAGCGCCCTCGATTGTCCGCCACGTCCACGTCGAACAGGTGCAGCTTGTCGTAGCGCGCCACTATCTGGCCCTGATCGTCGACAAGCAACGAACAGGCATGGACCTTCGCCTCGGGCTGGTCCACTGGCGGCAGCGGCAACGTGCCAGCCACTATCCATAACTTGAGGTCGCGGGCGACCTGTTTCAACCAGGGCAGGATCGGTCCCTGACCAAAGGCTTCGGCACGACCGATGTCGGCGACGTCCCGCCGGCCCATGGCCGCGAAATTCTCAGGCAGCACCGCCAGCCTGGCGCCGCCGGCGGCAGCCTGTTCCAGCAGCACACGGGCACGCGCCAGGTTGGCGAGCACATCGCTCTGGCTGACCATTTGAATCACTGCCACTGGCATGGTGCTTCCTCACTTTTTGCATCGTTTGCCTGTGGGAGCGCATCGCCTGTCAGAACTTGTCGAAGGTGATCTTCGGCTCTTTCCACGGGCCTTTGACGTCGTATTTTACGCTGGCAAAACGCGCCACGCGGTCACCGATCAGTTTGTCGATCAGAAACAGCGCCCCACCCACCGCCGGTGCGCCGACAAGCAGCGCGGCAATGGGCAGGTTGTTAGTCACCGGCAGCGTCACCAGCAGCTTGGCGTCGACCCGGTCGGCCACCATGTCCAGCGTTCCGTTGAGTTCCAAGTTGCTCGACGGCCCCGTCAGGACGATGGGTTCACGGGTTACGTATACACCATCGCTCGCCACCAGCAACCCTTTGACCCGGTCGTAGCTCAGGCCCTTGCCGAACAGGTCGGAGAAGTCCAGGCGCAAGCGCCGGCCAATTGAGTTGAAGTTCAACAGCCCGAACACTCGCAACGCCTGGGCACTGCCTTCAACCTCAACGAACTGGCCCTTGTTCAGCGACGCATCGAGGCTGCCGGAAAAGCGTTTGGTGGCAACCCACGCCGGCGAGCCAGGCCAGCGGCCATCGACATCCATGTGGAACTCCTGGCTGGTCACGCTCGGTGCGAAGCCCCACCCCTTGAGCACATCGGCCAGGTTCTTGCCGCTGATGCGGCCCTTGTACCAACTGGTGGTGGAACCGGGTACACCTTCCCAGCCGCCACTGCCGTTCAAAACCATGCCCTTGAGGCCCATGTCCAGATTGTTCAGCGCGATGCCCTTGGCGGTGGGGCGCACCTTCAACGACCAGGCACCGATGAGATCAGGTCCCTGGAATAACTGGTCGATAGAAATATCCATCGCTGGAATTTGGCTGGGGTCGACCGACGCCAGCGGGTCGGGTGCGTTTTCATCGGCCTGAACCGTCGGGTCTGCGGCCGGCAGGCGCACATAGTCAAGCTTGATACCAATCGGTGCGGCCTTGGCGTCTGGCAGGCTGGCGCTGCCCTTGGCCTGCTGGCTGTCGAGCTGCATGTTCCAGGCACCCGGCTTGCGGTCGAGTTGCACCGAAGCCTGGTCCAGCGTCGTGCCCATGGCCGTGAGCTTGCCGATTTTCAGATCGGCACTGCTGAGCAGTTGCTTGGCGCTGCCGCCCGGATCCTGGCCGGCATATTTGTTCACCAGATCCTGCCACGGACTCACGTCCAGCTCCGATAGCGTCCCACGCAATCGCAGCCCCTTGCCCCCAGGCAGAACAGCATCGCCGTCCCCCAGCAACAACTCGCCGCGACCATCGGCAATCTTCCCGCTCGGCGCCGCGTAGGTGAAGCTGGCCAGGTCGCCATAATCGACCCAGTAACGCCGCTCCTCCCCTTCCAGGGTCATGCGAAACACCGTGTCGCGCCCGACATCGGCGGCCATGCCGAAGGGTGCTGGCAGGTCCAGCGTCACGCCCTTGAGACTGGAACTGACCGACAACCGGCTGTCGGCCCCGTCGAGGATCACTTGCAACTGATACGGAATCACCCCGGACACGGGCAATGGCTGGGTAACGTTCAGCCAGTCGGTGAGTTTCTTGACCTCCACCTGCCCGGACGCGGCCACCCGCGTATTGAGCGCACCGGCACGGCCCTCGGCAAAAATCTGCGCCGTCACAGGGCGGTCGAAGGCCCGCGCACTGATGCCTTTGCCGCTCAGCCCTTTACTGCTGTCGAAGCGGAAGTCGCCCTTGAGCTGGGTCAGTTCCAGCACCGGGTCGTTGAGTTTGAGGCGGGCCTTGTCGGTGGCGAAATCCACCAGAACCTTCGGCTGCTCACCTTTTACCAGAGGAATATCGAGCTTCACGCTGCCTTGCAGATCGCCCTCGCCTTCCCAGCCGGCGAACGTCTCGGCCGTACCGATCGGCGCGGTCTGGAGGATTTTCAGTCCGTCCCCCAGCCCTCCGACAAACCCACCGTCCAGCAGCAGATGAGCACTCTGCCCGCTGGGTACGTGGGGAATGTTCACCGAAACGTCCTTGACTTGCGTGTCCAGCAATTGCCCTTGGCTCGCTAAGATTCGCACACCGCTGTCTTCGACGAAGACCTCGCCGCTGACCTTGCTGACCGAAGGCCAGCCCGGCTGGAACGCCAGTTCGGCGTCATGCACCTTGAAAAACAGGCTGATGCTGTGAGCCGTGTCCTCGGCACCGTGGTTCAGCGAACCTTGGTACTGGAAAAAACCCTCATCCACTGCGCCCTTGACGATAGCCGTGCGCAACCACTCATCCAGTGCCGGGCTCAGGACCGCAGGCAAATATTTGGCGGTGTAGCGTCCGTCGCCGTCCACCAGGCCAACCCGCAGGTCCATGTAGTCTTCCTGGCTATGGTCAAAATGCAGGCGGATCAGGAAATCGCCGGCAATCCGGCCCTCCTCCCCCAGCACTTTCAGGTATGGCGCAACCAGGGTGAAGCCTTGCTTGTCCAGCTTCCAGGTCAGTCGTGCGTTGGCCTGCAAGTATTGCCAGGGCTTGGCGAAGATCGGGTCCAGGTGCAGGGAAAAATCCTTGCTGTCCATGCGCAACTCGCCGCCGCCGAGGTCGCCGCTGAGGCTGCCCGAGACGTTTCGCGCAGCCGGGGCGCCGCGATAGGCATCAAAGCCCACGGTGTCCAGATTCGTGGCGAAGCTGATTTTTTGATCACCGGTGTTCTGCGGCCGGTAGTCCAGTAACACGTTACGCAGGCCACCGGTCACCTTGAGCCGCTCGATCGTCGTCGCGACGCCTTCGGGCAGCGGCGCCAGGGCATTGAGCAAGGGCGTGAGCGGCGTCAGGTCGAGGCGATCGGCCTGCAAATGCCAGAGTTCTTCAGCCTTCTCGGTGGCGTTGCTCTGTTGCAGTTGCAGACGTGATTCCCAGCGGGTCTCGCCCAGGTTCATCGCCAGGGAGTCGAACGTCGCGGTGAACCCTTGGCTGCTGCGCTGGAAATACCCGTTGAGGGCCAGATTGCGGATTTGCACAGGCTTGCGCTCGGCGTAAGCGCCCTGAAGTTCTGGCGCGTTCAAGCGCATGGCCGCGCTTTGCACCGCGCCTTCACCCCAACTGAACCAAAACTCGCCGCCGGCCTTGATCTGAGAAAAATTCCATTGTTGGGTCAGGCGTTTCGGCAGCCATTTGGACCAGTCGCTTTGCGGCAGGCTCAGGTAGGCATCGGCCTGGCCATTTTTCCAGTCGCTGGCGCGAATGCGGGTGCGCAGGTTGATCGCCACGGGCTGGCCGTCAGGCAGGGTCAGGCGGGCGTCCAGGCGCTGGCGGGTGGCGCCGGTTCGCAGGCTCAGGCCGACATAGGTCAGGGTCAACGGCGATTGGTCCAACGGCTGCAGGGTCACCTGGCTATCGAGCACCGACAGCTTCGAAACCATCTGTATCCGCTCAAGCAGTTGCTGTGGATCGAGCGGCTGATCGTCCTGCACCGGCAGGCCTTCCAAGGCCCACTTACCATCGGCGCCTTCCTTGAGGCTGATCTTCAAGCCGCTGAGTTCCAGGTGGGCAATGCGCACCTGACGCGCCAGCAGGCTTTCCCACAAGTCGGGCACGGCTCGCACCTGATCCAGATGCAAGGCATTGAGGCCCTCGCCGATCATCACATCATGCGCCAGCAGAATCGGCGCCAGGGCCCTCCAGCTACCATCGAGGCTACCGATCTGTACAGGCATGCCTAGCGCTTGCCCGGCCCGGGTTTGGACCTCGGCGCGATATTCGGCCACCAGCGGGACCAGTTCCCGACCGAGGCTGACATACAACGCCAGCAGCACCAGCAGCAGCGCACACAGGCCCAGCCCCCAGCGAGTCAACGCAGCCAACATGCGTGTCAGACGCTCCATGTCAGCGGGCTCCCCAGGCAAAGGTATTCAATTGGCGGGCCCGCCACATCAGAAGCCACTTCAGAGCAGCACCACGTCGTATTGTTCCTGGGAGTACATGGTTTCCACCTGAAAGCGAATGGTGCGACCGATAAAGGCTTCCAGTTCCGCGACGTTACCCGACTCTTCATCGAGCAAGCGGTCCACCACTTTCTGGTTCGCCAACACTCTATAGCCGGTGGCCTGGTAGGCGCGTGCTTCCCGGAGGATTTCGCGGAAGATTTCGTAACACACGGTTTCGGGGGTCTTGAGCTTGCCCCGGCCCTGGCAACTGCTGCACGGCTCGCACAGCACTTGTTCGAGACTTTCTCGGGTGCGCTTGCGGGTCATCTGCACCAGGCCCAGCTCGGTGATGCCGATGATGTTGGTCTTGGCGTGGTCGCGCTCGAGTTGTTTTTCCAGGGTCCGCAGCACCTGGCGCTGGTGCTCTTCATGCTCCATGTCGATGAAGTCGATGATGATGATCCCGCCCAGGTTGCGCAGGCGCAGTTGACGGGCAATGGCCGTGGCCGCTTCCAGGTTGGTCTTGAAGATGGTCTCTTCGAGGTTGCGATGGCCGACGAATGCCCCGGTGTTGACGTCGATGGTGCTCATGGCCTCGGCCGGATCGACCACCAGATAGCCACCGGACTTGAGCGGCACCTTGCGCTCAAGGGCTTTCTGGATTTCGTCCTCGACGCCGTACAGGTCGAAAATCGGTCGCTCGCCAGGGTAATGCTCGAGACGGTCGGCGATTTCCGGCATCAGCTCAGCGACGAACTGAGTGGTTTTCTGGAAAGTCTCCCGGGAATCGATGCGAATTTTTTCGATCTTGGGGCTGACCAGGTCTCGCAGGGTCCGCAGCGCCAGGCCCAGGTCTTCATAGATCACACTGGGGGTGGCGATGGTCTTGATCTGCGCAGCGATCTGGTCCCAGAGCCTGCGCAGGTAACGGATGTCCATGAGGATTTCATCGGCCCCGGCACCTTCGGCCGCGGTGCGCAGGATGAAGCCACCGGCTTCCTTGATGCCTTCTTTTTCCACACAGTCGCTGACCACCTGCTTGAGGCGGTCGCGCTCGGCTTCGTCTTCGATCTTCAGGGAAATGCCGACGTGGGCGGTGCGCGGCATGTACACCAGGTAGCGCGACGGAATCGACAGCTGCGTGGTCAGGCGTGCGCCCTTGGAGCCGATGGGGTCTTTGGTGACCTGCACCACCAGGCTCTGGCCTTCATGGACCAGCGCGCTGATGCTCTCCACGGCCGGCCCTTCGCGCATGGAAATTTCCGATGCATGAATGAACGCCGCGCGGTCCAGGCCAATGTCGACGAACGCGGCCTGCATGCCCGGCAACACCCGCACTACCTTGCCTTTGTAGATATTGCCGACGATGCCACGCTTCTGCGTGCGCTCGACATGAACCTCTTGCAGAACACCGTTTTCAACCACCGCCACGCGCGATTCCATCGGCGTGATGTTGATCAGTATCTCTTCACTCATGGCAGGGTCTCGTTCAGGCATATTCACGATTATGGCCGCATCAAGTCAGACGGCGCTCAGCGCGCACTCAAGGTTTGCCAACAGGGTATGCCGAAATGGCCCAGCAGTTCTGTGGTTTCGCACAGCGGCAGGCCAACCACGGCCGAATAACTGCCTTCAAGGCCAGCGACGAACACCGCACCCAGTCCCTGGATGCCATAGCCGCCGGCCTTGTCACGGGGTTCACCGCTGGCCCAGTAAGCCATCGCTTCCTGTTCAGTGATGGAACGAAAGCGCACCCGGCTACGGACCACACGGGATTCGCAGCGCTGTCCGTCCAGCACGGCAATGGCGGTCAACACCTCATGTTCTCGACCGGACAGGCTCAGGAGCATCGACAGAGAGTCGGCCTGGTCCAGTGGCTTACCAAGAATCCGCCCGTCCAGCACAACCGCGGTGTCGGCGCCCAACACGCAACCCTCCACGCCTGCTTCCACGGCGCGCCGCCCGGCCTCGGCCTTGCCGCGCGCCAGGCGCTCGACATAGGCCGATGGGGTTTCGTGATCCAGGGGAGTTTCGTCGATGTCCGCGCTGACGGCGGTAAACGGCACACCGATCTGCGTGAGCAGTTCACGCCGACGCGGCGAGCCTGAGGCGAGGTAAAGCGGTTTCATCAAGACATCTCCCTATCAAGGCCAATGCCTGACCGAATCAGTTGATTTTGAAACGCAGGCGCAGGCCACGCAAACCGAAGCTGACCCACGGCCAGAGCAAGGCACTGACCAGGGCCGGCAGCACCAACGCCAGGGTCGGTTGACGATTGCCGGTCAGCGCGCTGAGCCACAGCTGCACCAGTTGCGCCAGGCCGAAGATCACCAGGATCACCAGGCACTGCTGCCACATGGGGAACATCCGCAAGCGCTGTTGCAGCGACAGCACCAGGAACGTGATCAGCGTCAGGATCAACGCGTTCTGCCCCAGCAGCGTGCCATAAAGCACGTCCTCGGCTAGGCCCAGGCACCATGCGGTGACCATGCCGACCTTATGTGGCAAAGCCAGCGCCCAGAATGCCAGCAGCAGGGCCAGCCACAGCGGCCGCAGGATTTCCATGAACTGCGGCAATGGCGAAACGCTGAGCAACAGCCCGATGGCGAAGGTCAGCCAGACTATCCAGCCGTTACCGGATTGAGTACTGCTCATTCTTCTCGTGCTCCCCTGGTGGCTGGCGCGGCGGCCGGCGTGGAGACAGGCGGTTTGGCCGCGGGCCGGGCAGAATGCGTCGCCGGCGCGTGGCTGGACGGCCTGCTCGGTGTCGCGGCAGGTGCGGCGGGTGCAGCGGCCGGTGTGGTTGCCGGAGCCGCGGCAGCCGGTGCAGGCACTTGAGGTTTTGGTACGGTGGCCGGGGTTGGCGGCTGAGTGCCCGGGACGGCCGACTCGCCGCCCTGGCGGTCCTCGGCTTCCTGGGCCACGGCGGCGGCGTTGGCACGCTCTTCGGGTGTGCGGTTGTCGCTGAACACCAGCAGCAGGTAGCGGCTGCGGTTCAACGCGGCCGTCGGCACCGCACGCACGATGGCGAACGGCTGGCCGGAGTCATGGATGACCTCCTTGACCGTCGCCACCGGATACCCGGCCGGGAAGCGTTGGCCTAGGCCGGAGCTGACCAGCAGGTCGCCTTCCTTGATGTCGGCGGTGTCAGCCACGTGGCGCAGTTCCAGACGTTCCGGGTTGCCGGTGCCGCTGGCAATCGCGCGCAAGCCGTTGCGGTTGACCTGCACGGGGATGCTGTGGGTGGTGTCGGTCAGCAGCAGGACGCGCGACGTGTATGGCATCAACTCCACCACCTGGCCCATCAGGCCACGGGCGTCGAGCACCGGCTGGCCGAGGACCACACCGTCGCGCTCACCCTTGTTGATGATGATGCGATGGGTAAAGGGGTTGGGGTCCATGCCGATCAGCTCGGCCACTTCGACCTTCTCGTTGACCAGCGCAGAAGAATTGAGCAACTCGCGCAGCCGCACGTTCTGCTCGGTGAGGGCCGCCAGCTTCTGCATGCGCCCCTGCAACAGCAGGTTTTCGGTCTTGAGTTTTTCGTTTTCGGCGACCAGCTCGGTACGGCTGCCAAACTGGCTGGCCACACCTTGCCACAAGCGCTGCGGCAGGTCGGTAATCCAGTAGGATTCCATCAACACCAGCGACATCTGGCTGCGCACTGGCTTGAGCAGCGTGAAACGGGCATCGACCACCATCAGCGCAACCGATAGCACAGTCAGCACCAGCAGGCGCACACCCAATGAGGGGCCTTTGGCAAAAAGCGGTTTAATAAGCCGCTCCTCCCAGGCAAACGTTCTCTTTATTCATACGGTATCGAACCGGCCTGGATACGAATGACAGAAGATAAACGCCAACAGGCAGCACTGCAAAGTGCTGCCTGGGAGCGAACAACATAGACCCGCCAGCAAACTTATTCGCTGGAGAGCAGATCCATGGTGTGCTTGTCCATCATTTCCAATGCACGGCCACCGCCGCGGGCAACGCAAGTCAGCGGGTCTTCGGCAACGATCACCGGCAGGCCAGTTTCCTGGGCCAGCAGTTTGTCGAGGTCACGCAGCAACGCGCCACCACCGGTCAGCACCAGGCCGCGCTCGGCGATGTCCGACGCCAGTTCCGGCGGCGACTGCTCCAGGGCGCTCTTGACCGCCTGGACGATGGTCGCCAACGACTCTTGCAGCGCTTCGAGCACTTCGTTGGAATTGAGGGTAAAGGCCCGTGGAACGCCTTCGGCCAGGTTACGGCCGCGAACGTCGACTTCACGCACTTCACCGCCCGGATAGGCCGTGCCGATTTCCTGCTTGATGCGCTCGGCGGTGGATTCGCCGATCAGGCTGCCGTAGTTGCGACGCACGTAAGTGATGATCGCTTCGTCGAAACGGTCGCCGCCCACACGTACGGATTCGGCATAGACCACACCGTTGAGGGAGATCAGTGCGATTTCGGTGGTACCCCCACCGATGTCGACGACCATCGAGCCGCGGGCCTCTTCGACCGGCAGGCCGGCACCGATGGCAGCAGCCATCGGCTCTTCGATCAGGAACACTTCACGGGCACCGGCACCGAGGGCCGATTCACGGATGGCACGACGTTCCACCTGGGTGGACTTGCATGGAACGCAGATCAGCACACGAGGGCTGGGCTGCAGGAAACTGTTTTCGTGAACTTTGTTGATGAAATACTGCAGCATCTTTTCGCAGACGCTGAAGTCGGCGATCACGCCGTCTTTCATTGGACGAATGGCCGCAATGTTGCCCGGCGTACGGCCCAGCATGCGTTTGGCTTCCGTACCGACAGCCACGACGCTTTTCTGGTTACCGTGGGTGCGGATGGCCACGACCGAGGGTTCATTCAGGACGATACCGCGCTCGCGCACGTAAATAAGGGTGTTGGCAGTGCCCAGGTCAATGGAGAGATCGCTGGAAAACATGCCACGCAGTTTCTTGAACATGGGAAAGGGACCCTAGGCAACGCGTGGGTAAAAAAGTGCGGCAAACTCTAACAACGACAGGGATTTTGGGCAAGGCGCCAATATGTTAAATTGACCGCTTTTATGTGCACCAAACCCCACAATCGCGGCCGTAAGGCCGTAGAAATGCGGTAGTGTTCCGACAATCTAACACACGGACAGACTGCGTCCGTTTTGTTTTCCACTGGAGAATCCCATGGCGCTTGAACGCTCCGACGTGGAAAAAATCGCTCATCTGGCCTGTCTGGGCCTCAATGAAGCCGATCTTCCACACATTACTTCTGCCCTGAATAGCATTCTGGGGCTGGTCGACGAGATGCAGGCGGTCAATACCGACGGTATCGAACCGCTGGCCCACCCACTGGAAGCCAGCCAGCGCCTGCGCGCCGACGTCGTGACCGAGTCCAATAACCGCGAGGCCTATCAGTCCATCGCACCAGCGGTCGAAAACGGCCTGTACCTGGTTCCGAAAGTCATCGACTAAAGGGAAAGAGCCTCTCATGCATCACATGACTCTGGCCGAGATCGCCCGCGGACTCGCCGATAAAAAGTTTTCCTCCGAAGAGCTGACCAAGGTTCTGCTGGCGCGCATCGCCCAGCTCAACCCGCAGATCAACAGCTTCATCAGTGTCACCCAAGAGCTGGCCCTGAGCCAGGCCAAGGCCGCCGACGCCCGGCGTGCCAACGGTGAAAGCGGCGCCCTGCTCGGCGCGCCGATTGCTCACAAGGATTTATTCTGCACCCAGGGCATCCGCACCAGCTGCGGCTCGAAAATGCTCGACAACTTCAAGGCCCCGTACGACGCCACCGTGGTCGCCAAGCTGGCCGCCGCCGGCGCCGTGACCCTGGGCAAGACCAACATGGACGAATTCGCCATGGGCTCGGCCAACGAGTCGAGCTACTACGGCGCGGTGAAAAACCCGTGGAACCTGGAACACGTACCCGGCGGTTCGTCCGGCGGTTCCGCCGCAGCCGTGGCAGCGCGCCTGCTGCCGGCCGCCACCGCTACCGACACGGGTGGTTCGATTCGCCAGCCGGCTGCGTTCACCAACCTGACCGGCCTCAAGCCCACCTACGGCCGCGTATCGCGCTGGGGCATGATTGCCTACGCCTCCAGCCTCGATCAGGGCGGCCCACTGGCCCGTACCGCCGAAGACTGCGCGATCCTGTTGCAAGGCATGGCCGGCTTCGACCCGAACGACTCCACCAGCATCGATGAACCGGTGCCGGACTACAGCGCCAGCCTCAACGGCTCGCTGCAAGGCCTGCGCATCGGCGTGCCGAAGGAATACTTCAGCGCCGGTCTCGACCCGCGCATCGCCGAGCTGGTCCAAAACAGCGTCAAAGCGCTGGAGAAGCTCGGCGCGGTGGTCAAGCAAATCAGCCTGCCGAACATACAGCACGCGATTCCCGCGTACTACGTGATCGCCCCAGCGGAGGCGTCCTCGAACCTGTCGCGTTTCGACGGTGTGCGCTTCGGCTATCGCTGCGAGAACCCGCAAAACCTGATCGACCTGTACAAGCGTTCCCGTGGCGAAGGCTTCGGCAGCGAAGTGCAGCGCCGGATCATGGTCGGTGCCTACGCGCTGTCCGCCGGTTACTACGACGCCTACTACCTCAAGGCACAGAAAATCCGTCGGCTGGTGAAGAACGACTTCATGGCCGCCTTCAACGAAGTCGACGTCATCCTCGGCCCGACCACGCCAAACCCGGCCTGGAAACTCGGCTCCAAGAACAGCGACCCGGTCGCTGAGTACCTGGAAGACTTCTACACCGTCACCGCCAACCTCGCTGGCCTGCCAGGCCTGTCCATGCCGGCCGGTTTCGTTGATGGCCTGCCAGTGGGCGTGCAGTTGCTCGCACCGTATTTCCAGGAAGGTCGCCTGCTCAATGTGGCCCACCAGTATCAGTTGAACACTGACTGGCACACCCGCACCCCCACCGGCTTCTGAGGAGAAACACATGCAATGGGAAGTCGTGATCGGGCTGGAGATTCATACCCAGCTCACCACCCGGTCGAAAATCTTTTCCGGTAGCTCCACCACGTTCGGCTCCGAGCCCAACACCCAGGCCAGCCTGATCGACCTGGGCATGCCCGGCGTGCTGCCGGTGCTCAACGCCGAAGCGGTGCGCATGGCGGTGATGTTCGGCCTGGCGATTGACGCCGAGATTGGCCAGCACAACGTGTTCGCCCGCAAAAACTACTTCTACCCGGACCTGCCCAAGGGCTACCAGATCAGCCAGATGGAGTTGCCGATTGTCGGCAAGGGCCACCTGGACATCGCCCTGGAAGACGGCACGGTCAAGCGCGTCGGCATCACCCGTGCGCACCTGGAAGAAGACGCCGGCAAAAGCCTGCACGAAGAGTTCAACGGCGCCACCGGCATCGACCTGAACCGTGCCGGCACGCCGCTGCTGGAAATCGTCTCCGACCCGGACATGCGCAGCGCCAAGGAAGCCGTGGCTTACGTCAAGGCGATCCACGCGCTGGTGCGCTACCTGGGCATCTGCGATGGCAACATGGCCGAAGGCTCGCTGCGCTGCGACTGCAACGTGTCGATCCGTCCCAAGGGCCAGGTCGAATTCGGCACCCGCTGCGAGATCAAGAACGTCAACTCGTTCCGCTTCATCGAGAAGGCGATCAACAGCGAGATCCAGCGCCAGATCGAACTGATCGAGGACGGTGGCAAGGTCATCCAGCAAACCCGTCTGTACGATCCGAACAAGGACGAGACCCGTCCGATGCGCAGCAAGGAAGAAGCCAACGACTACCGTTACTTCCCCGACCCGGACCTGCTGCCGGTGGTCATCGAGGACTCTTTCCTCGATGACGTGCGCGCCACCCTGCCGGAGCTGCCGCCGCAGAAACGCGAGCGCTTCCAGGCGCAGTTCGGGCTGTCGAGCTATGACGCCAACGTCCTGGCCACCAGCCGCGAACAGGCCGACTACTTCGAAAAAGTCGTGAGCATCGGTGGCGACGCCAAGCTGGCGGCCAACTGGGTAATGGTCGAGTTGGGCAGTCTGTTGAACAAGCAGGGGCTGGAAATCGATGAGTCGCCGGTTTCTGCCGAGCAACTGGGCGCCATGCTGTTGCGGATCAAAGACAACACCATCTCCGGCAAAATCGCCAAGATGGTCTTTGAAGCCATGGCCAGCGGTGAAGGCAGCGCCGACGAGATCATCGAGAAGCGCGGCTTGAAGCAAGTCACCGACAGCGGAGCAATCAGCGCCGTGCTCGATGAAATGCTCGCGGCCAACGCCGAGCAGGTCGAACAGTACCGTGCGGCAGACGAAGCCAAGCGCGGCAAGATGTTCGGCTTCTTCGTCGGCCAGGCCATGAAAGCCTCCAAGGGCAAGGCCAACCCGCAACAGGTCAACGAACTGCTTAAAAGCAAGCTCGAGGGCTGATTGTCATGGAGCCAGTACTTGGGTCTGGCTCATTCCCCTGTGGGAGCAACCTCAGTGGGAGCAAAGCTTGCTCCCACTGGCCCGCTCCCACATTTGTATGTGGAACCCCCAACATGAAGCGTCTCCTCGGCGCCTGCGCCCTGCTGTCCCTGCTGGCCGGTTGCGCCAGCCAGAGCGGGACGGTCGATCCACACGGTTACGACCAGACCGGCGTCGCCTCTTATTACGGTGCCAAGCACCAGGGCAAGCGCACCGCCAGCGGCGAGCGTTTCGACCAGCATGGCCTGACCGCTGCCCATCGCCAGTTGCCGTTCGGCACACGGGTGAAAATCACCAATCTGAGCAACAATGACAGTGTCGTGGTCCGCATCAACGACCGCGGCCCGTATTCGCGTAGCCGCCTGATCGACGTTTCCCGCGCCGCAGCCGAGCAACTGGGCATGCTACGCAACGGCACCGCACGGGTGCGTGTGCAAGCCCTCGACGATTGATAGACGGAGCCCGGCCATTTCCCTACTCACCGTTCTACCACTGCTCAGCCTGATCGAACTGTTCGGCGGCCTGCTGTTGCTGATCGCCGGCGCCGAGCTGCTGGTGCGGGCCGCCGTGGGCCTGGCGGCGCGCCTGCAAGTGCGGCCGCTGATCATCGGCCTGAGCGTCGTCGCCTTCGGCAGCAGCGCGCCCCAAATGGCCGTCAGCCTGCAGGCGACCCTGGCGCAGAACGCCGACATCGCCGTGGGCAGCGTGATCGGCAGCAGCATCTTCAACATTCTCGTCACCCTCGGATTGTCGGCGCTGATCATTCCGTTGCGCGTCTCGCGCCAGTTGGTGCGCCTGGACATCCCGCTGATGATCGGCGCCAGCCTGCTGGTCTTCGTGCTGGCCTGGAACGAGGAACTGACGCGACTGGACGGCGTCCTGCTGTTGATAGCCCTGGCGGTGTACCTGGGCCTGTTGCTGCGCCAATCGAGGCATTCGGGGCGACCGCATGCCGTGGGTCTCGAAGTGACGCAGGTGTCCTGGCCCAAGAGCCTGTCGATGATCGTGCTGGGCCTGGCGATGCTGATTTTCGCCGGGCATCTGCTGCTGGGCGCGGCGGTGGAACTGGCTATGGACCTGGGGCTGTCGGAGCGCATCATCGGCCTGACCATCGTTGCCGTCAGCACCTCGCTGCCGGAACTTGCCACCTCGCTGATCGCCGCCCTGCGTGGCCAGCGAGACATTGCGGTGGGCAACGTGATCGGCAGCAACCTGTTCAATCTGCTGGGCGTGTTGGGTGTGACCGCTCTCGCGGCCCCCACACCGCTCTCGGTCTCGCCCAATGCCCTGGACTTCGACCTGCCGGTGATGCTCGGCGTGGCGGTGCTGTGCCTGCCGGTGTTCTATTCCGGCTACCGCGTCACCCGGGCCGAAGGCCTGCTGTTTTTGGGTTTGTACCTGGCCTATGGGCTGCATGTGGTGTCGTTCACCACCGGCATGCCCCTGGCTGGCCAACTGGAACGGCTGATGCTGTTTTATGTGCTGCCGGTCTTGCTCGCGTTTTTGCTGTTCACCTCCTTGCGCGCCTGGCGCCGCCAACATCACAAGAGGGATTTGCCATGACCGACACTCCAAAGACCGGCCTCGACATGCGGCGCCAAGTGATGGGCGACGCGTTCGTCGACCGCGCCCTGGGCAACGCCACCGAATTCACCCAGCCGCTGCAGGACTTCGTCAACGAACATGCCTGGGGCAGCGTCTGGAGCCGCGAAGGCCTGCCGCTGAAAACCCGCAGCCTGATCACCCTCGCCGCCCTCACCGCCCTCAAATGCCCGCAGGAATTGAAAGGCCACGTGCGCGGCGCGCTGAATAACGGTTGCACCGTGGAAGAGATTCGCGAGGCGTTGCTGCATTGCGCGGTGTACGCGGGGGTGCCAGCGGCGATTGATGCGTTTCGGGCGGCGCAGGAAGTAATTGATAGCTATCAGAAATCTGAGTGACAGTTAGATTGCTATCGCGAGCCTGCTCGCGATTGGCCCTGAGAACACTACACCCTCAGAACCTAAATCCACCCACCCCACTGCAACATAAAAATCCCCAGGTTGGTGGTAATCGCCGCCATCAGCGTGGTGATGACGATGATCGCCGCCGCCAGTTCATGGTTACCATCGGCCGCCCGGGCCATGACGTAACTGGCGGCGGCGGTGGGGCTGCCGAAGTACAGGAACAGAATTCCCAACTCCGCCCCGCGAAAGCCCCAGAGCCAGGCGCCAAGGGTGGCGAGCAGCGGCAGGCCGATCATCTTCACCAGGCTCGAACTCAGGGCCATCTTCCCGCTCTTGCGCAAGGCCGCCAGCGACAGCGTGCCACCGATGCAGATCAGTGCCAGGGGTAAGGTCATTTGCGAAAGGTACTTGGCCGAGGTCTCGAACCAGTTCGGCAGGCCGATCTGCCAATAGGCGAACGGCGCGGCGGCGAACACGCTGATGATCAGCGGGTTGCTGATCACGCTTTTGCAGATGCTCCACGGGTCAGACTTGATCACCGGGCTGTAGACCGCCAGCACGATGGTCGACAAAGTGTTGTAGAAGAGGATCACCAGCGCCGCGAGAATCGCCCCCAGGGAAATCCCGTAGTCGCCATACATGCTCGCCGCCAGCGCCAGGCCGATGACCCCGTTGTTGCCGCGAAACGCGCCTTGGGTGTAGATGCCGCGATCCTCGCGCGGGCATCGCCAGATCGCCCAGCCCCAGGCCAACGCAAAACTCACCAGGGTGGCCACGGAGAAATAGATCAACAGGTCCGCCTGCAACGCCGCATGCAAGTCGGCGTGCAGGATGCCGAGGAACAACAGCGCCGGCATGGTGACGTTGAACACCAGGGACGAGGCGACATGGATGAAGTTGTCGTTGATCCAGTAGATGCGCTTGAGCAACACCCCCAGAAACAACATGGCAAACACCGGCGCGGTGATGTTCAGGGTTTCGAGGAAAATTGCCAGCATGCCGGGGACCTTGAGAAGGGTGTCGTTAGGTGGCTAATGATAAGCCACTAACGACACTGGCGTCTGGTAGAGCACTATCGCGAGCAGGCTCGCTCCCACATTGGATCTTCAGCGACCGCAAAAATTTACGCTCGCCGCGGGTTCAAGTAATCGGCGCCGGGTTGAACAACGTGATGTCGTTATACAACTTGTGCCGCTCGGCCCAGGTCTGTTTTTTGCCGCTGGCCACGTCCAGGTAGTAGTGAAACAGCTCCCAACCCAGTTCCTCGATGGTTGCGCGTCCGGTGGCGATGCGGCCGGCGTCGATGTCGATCAGGTCTGGCCAGCGCTGGGCCAGTTCGGTGCGGGTCGAGACCTTCACCACCGGTGCCATCGCCAAGCCATACGGCGTGCCCCGGCCCGTGGTGAACACGTGCAGGTTCATCCCCGCCGCCAGTTGCAGCGTGCCACAGACGAAATCACTGGCCGGGGTGGCGCAGAAGATCAGTCCTTTTTGCTTGAACCGCTCGCCTGGGCCGAGCACGCCGTTGATCGCGCTGCTGCCGGATTTGACGATCGAGCCCAGGGATTTTTCGACGATGTTCGACAGCCCGCCCTTCTTGTTGCCCGGCGTGGTGTTGGCACTGCGATCGGCTTCGCCCTTGGCCAGGTAACGGTCGTACCAGTCCATCTCGCGCACCAGCTCCTGAGCGACTTCCCGGGTTTGCGCCCGGGAGGTCAGCAGGTAAATCGCATCACGCACTTCGGTGACTTCGGAAAACATCACCGTCGCCCCCGCGCGCAGCAGCAAGTCCGAGGCATAACCCAGCGCCGGGTTGGCGGTGATGCCGGAAAACGCATCGCTGCCGCCGCACTGCATGCCCAGGATCAGCTCCGAGGCGGGCACGGTTTCGCGGCGGCGCTGGTCGAGTTTCTTCAGGCGGGTTTCGGCCAGTTCCATGATCTGCTCGATCATCTCGGTGAAACCGTGGCTGGAATCCTGCAAGCGATACAGCCACGGCTCGCTGAGGTCCACCGAGCTGTCGTTGTCGTGCATCACCTGCCCGGCCTGCAATTTCTCGCAGCCCAAGCTGATCACCAGTGCCTCGCCCCCCAGGTTCGGATTGCGCGCCAGGTTGCGCACGGTGCGAATCGGGATGTACGCGTCGGTGGCGGTGATCGCCACGCCGCAGCCGTAACTGTGGGTCAGCGCCACCACGTCATCGACGTTCGGGTACTTGGGCAGCAATTCGTCCTTGATGCGCTTGACCGCATGGTCCAGCACCCCGATCACGCACTGCACCGTGGTGGTGATGCCCAGGATATTGCGCGTGCCCACGGTACCGTCGGCGTTGCGATAGCCCTCGAAGGTGTAGCCCTCCAGCGGCGCATCGGCCACCGGCACGTCGGTGGACAGCGGCAGGCTGTCCAGCGGCGGCGCGGTAGGCATGCGCAGTTGGTCTTCCTTGACCCAACTGCCACGGGGGATCGGTTGCAGCGCGTAGCCAATGACCTGGCCGTAGCGAATCACCTCGCCACCCTCGGCAATGTCTTGCAGGGTGACCTTGTGGCTCTGGGGCACAAAGTCCACGGTGACCAGGCCGTCGGGGAACGTGGTCCCGGCCGGTACGCCCTGGTCATTGACGACAATCACCACGTTGTCCCGCTCGTGCAGGCGGATGTAACGGGGCGAATCGGCATGTTCAATCAGTTGCATTGACGCCGCTCCTTTTAGGATTTCGCTTCAGACAAGCTGGAAAGTTCGGCATCCTTGGCCGGTGGTTCTTTGAGCACGACACGCTTGATCGGCCCCACGATCACCAGGTAGCTGAACACCGCCACCAAGGCGTTGCAACCCACGAACACCAGCGCCCACTTGAACGAACCGGTGGCGCTGATGATGTAGCCAATGACGATTGGCGTGGTGATCGACGCCAGGTTGCCGAAGGTGTTGAACAAGCCACCGCTCAAACCGGCGATCTGCTTGGGCGACGTATCGGACACCACCGCCCAGCCCAGTGCGCCCACGCCTTTACCGAAGAAGGCCAGGGCCATGAAACCCACCACCATCCATTCGATGTCCACGTAGTTGCAGGCCACGATGCTGCTGGACACCAGCAGGCCGGCAATGATCGGCGCCTTGCGGGCGAAGGTCAGCGAATGGCCTTTGCGCAGCAGGTAGTCGGAAATCACCCCGCCCAGAACGCCACCGATGAAACCGCAGATCGCCGGCAAGGACGCGATGAAACCGGCCTTGAGAATGGTCATCCCGCGCTCCTGCACCAGGTACACCGGGAACCAGGTCAGGAAGAAGTAAGTGATGCCGTTGATGCAGTATTGGCCCAGGTACACGCCCAGCATCATGCGGTTGGTCAGCAGTTGGCGGATGTAATCCCACTTCGGACCGTCGGTTTTTTTGTCCTTGCCCTTGTCCTGGTCCATATCGACCATCGCGCCGTTGGCGGCGATGTGATTGAACTCGGCCTCGTTGATCATCGGGTGCTGGCGCGGGCTGTGAATCACCTTCAGCCAGATCAGCGAGAACACGATGCCGATCACGCCCATCACGATGAACACGTGCTGCCAGCCGAAGCGATAGACGATCCAGCCCATCAGCGGCGCGAACAACACGGTGGCGAAATACTGCGCCGAGTTGAAAATCGCCGAGGCGGTGCCGCGTTCTGCGGTGGGGAACCAGGCGGCGACGATGCGCGCGTTGCCCGGGAAGGACGGCGCTTCGGCCAGCCCGACCATAAAGCGCAGCATGAACAACGCAACCACGGCCGTGGACATGCCGAACTCACCGACATAGCCCTGCAGCACGGTGAACAGCGACCAGGTAAAAATGCTCAACGCATAGATTTTTTTCGAGCCAAAACGGTCGAGCAGCCAGCCACCAGGAATCTGCCCGGCCACGTAGGCCCAGCCGAAAGCGGAGAAGATATAACCGAGGGTGACGGCATCGATGCCGAGGTCTTTTTGCAGGCTGGAGCCTGCGATGGCGATGGTCGCACGGTCGGCATAGTTGATCGTGGTCACCAGGAACAGCATGAGCAGGATCAAATAGCGGACGTGAGTCGGCTTGGTCGCTTGCATGTAGAAGAACTCCCACTCTTTATTTTTATGCGGGTCAGCAGATGTGCGGCCAGAGCTGGAGGACCAGCCCGGCCGGTGTTGCATTTATGAACCGATGTAAGAAGTCTTCACCACGGTGTAGAACTCTTGCGCGTAGCGACCTTGCTCACGCGAACCATAGGACGAACCTTTGCGCCCGCCGAACGGCACGTGGTAATCCACGCCGGCGGTTGGCAGGTTGACCATCACCATGCCCGCCTGGGAATGGCGCTTGAAGTGGTTGGCATACTTCAACGACGTCGTGGCGATACCGGCGGACAGACCGAACTCGGTGTCGTTGGCCATCGCCAGCGCCGCCTCGTAATCGGCTACGCGCACGATGTTGGCCACCGGGCCAAAGATCTCTTCGCGGCTGATTCGCATCGAAGCTTCGCTGTCGGCAAACAGCGTCGGCGCCAGGAAGTAACCTTCGGTATCGCACGTCACCAGGCCACCACCGCTGACCAGCCGCGCACCTTCGCTCTGGCCGATGTCGATGTATTTCAAGTCCTGGTTGAGCTGGGCTTCGGAAACAACCGGGCCGATGTCCACACCCGACTTCAAGGCATGACCCACCTTGATCGACTGCATGCGCTCGGCCATGGCATCGACAAATTTGTCGTGGATGCCGGCGGTCACGATCAGGCGGCTCGAGGCCGTGCAACGTTGGCCGGTAGAGTAGAACGCGCTCTGCACCGCCAGTTCGACGGCCTGCTTGAGGTCGGCGTCGTCGAGGATGATCTGCGGGTTCTTGCCGCCCATCTCCAGTTGCACTTTGGCCTGGCGCGATACGCAGTTGACGGCGATCTGCCGACCCACGCCCACGGAACCGGTGAAGCTGATACCGTCGACTTTCGGGCTGTTGACCAGGGCTTCGCCCACCACACGGCCGCTGCCCATCACCAGGTTGAACGCACCGGCCGGGAAACCGGCGCGGGAGATGATTTCCGCCAGGGCCCAGGCGCAACCCGGCACCAGCTCGGCGGGCTTGATCACCACGCAGTTACCGTAGGCCAAGGCTGGGGCGATTTTCCAGGCAGGAATCGCGATCGGGAAGTTCCACGGCGTGATCAGGCCGACCACACCCAGGGCTTCGCGGGTGACTTCGACGTTAACGCCCGGGCGTACCGACGGCAGGTAATCGCCCGACAGCCGCAGGCATTCGCCCGCGAAGAATTTGAAAATATTGCCGGCGCGGGTCACTTCGCCGATGGCTTCGGGCAGGGTCTTGCCCTCTTCCCGAGCCAGCAGTTGGCCGAGTTCTTCGCGGCGGGCGAGGATCTCGCTACCGACTTTATCCAGCGCATCGCTGCGGGCCTGAATGCCCGAGGTCGACCAGGCCGGGAACGCGGCGCGGGCGGCTTCGATGGCGGCATTGACTTGAGCTGCGTCAGCCTTGGCGTATTCACCGATGACATCGGACAAGTCAGACGGGTTGATGTTGGCGCAATAGTCGGCACCGGCCACCCACTGACCGTTGATGTAGTTATCGAAACGCTTTGCATCTGCCACGGGATGCTCCTCCTACAAAAAGTCCTTACAAAAAGCCCTACGCAAAAGCCGCTGATTGCTCAGCGGCCTTGTCGGGTCTGTTATTGCTTGCCTTGCTTGTCGATCAGCGCGGCCAGTGCTTCGTATTCTTCCGGCAACAGATCGGTCAGCGGCGTGCGCACAGGACCTGCGTCATAGCCAACGATTTTTGCCCCCGCCTTGACGATGCTCACCGCGTAACCGGCCTTGCGGTTGCGGATCTCCAGGTAGGGCAGGAAGAAGTCGTCGATGATCTTGCCGACGGTGTCGTGATCGTCGCGGGCAATGGCGTGGTAGAAATCCATCGCGGTTTTCGGGATGAAGTTGAACACCGCCGAAGAGTAGACCGGCACGCCCAGGGCCTTGTAAGCCGCGGCGTAGACCTCAGCGGTCGGCAGGCCGCCCAGGTAGCTGAAGCGATCGCCGAGGCGACGACGGATCGACACCATCAGTTCGATATCGCCCAGGCCGTCCTTGTAACCGATCAGGTTCGGGCAGCGCTCGGCCAGGCGTTCCAGATGAGTGGCGTTCAGGCGGCAGACGTTGCGGTTGTACACCACCACGCCGATCTTCACCGATTTGCACACGGCTTCAACGTGGGCGGCAACGCCGTCCTGGCTGGCTTCGGTCAGGTAGTGCGGCAGCAGCAACAGGCCCTTGGCCCCCAGGCGCTCGGCTTCCTGAGCGTATTCGATGGCCTGGCGGGTCGAACCGCCGACACCGGCGAGGATTGGCACGCTGGTGGCGCAGGTATCGACGGCGGTCTTGATGACTTGCGAATACTCGCTGGCGGCCAGGGAGAAGAACTCACCGGTGCCGCCAGCCGCGAACAGGGCCGAGGCGCCGTACGGGGCCAGCCACTCGAGGCGCTTGATGTAGCTGTCGCGATTGAAATCGCCTTGTGCAGTGAAATCGGTGACCGGGAACGACAGCAGGCCAGACGAGAGGATGGACTTCAGTTCTTGTGGATTCATTATTCGAACACCCTGGACGCAAATTGTGTTGTAGGAAACGGTTCAGCTTCGAGTGAAGTTGTAAGTCATCGTACAACTTAAAATGCGAACGTCAACTGCATTTCATCTTTTGTTGCGAGTACAGGGATCGGGATTTGCGCAGGAATCCGCTCAGATCGAGGGTTTACAAGTGAGAAGAGTTTATAAGCAGAGGCGCTCAGAGCCCCAGGGAGATGACTGACGGAGCACTTGCTCCCGCTTGGGTGCGTAGCACCCATTATGGAAGGCCGTTGCGCGCCCCCAACGCGAGCAAACTCACTCGCCACAATGAATCAAACACGCTTTAAATGAATAGGCGGTTGGGCAATCCACAATCCGGACGTCCGATCATGGATACCCCAATCCTCTACCCCTGCGCCTGCGCCTCTTCATGGGCCTGGCGCAGCCGTTCCCGGCTGTTGGTCAGGTGCAACCGCATGGCGGCACGGGCCGCGTCGGAGTCCTGGCGGGCGATGGCTTGGTAGATTTCTTCGTGCTCGCGGCTCAGGCGGTCCATGTATTGCTGGTGGTCGTCGTGGGCCAGGCGCGCCGAGTTCAGCCGGGTGCGCGGGATGATGCTGGTGCCCAGGTGGGTCATGATGTCGGTGAAGTAGCGGTTGCCGGTGGACAGCGCGATTTCCAGGTGGAAGGCAAAGTCCGAGGCCACGGCGTCGCTGGCGTGGGACGCGCTTTCGCTCAGCGCGTCGAGGGCGGCGCGCATCGTCGCCAGTTGCTCGTCGCTGCGCCGTTGCGCCGCAAGCCCGGCGGATTCCACTTCCAGGCTGATGCGCAGTTCGAGGATCGCCAGCACGTCACGCAACGTGACCACCGTGGCCGGGTCGATACGAAAGCCACTCGGGCTGGGCGTGTCCAGCACGAACGTGCCGATGCCGTGGCGGGTCTCCACCTGGCCGGCCGCCTGCAACCGGGAAATCGCCTCGCGCACCACGGTGCGGCTGACACCATGGGCTTCCATGATCGCCGACTCGGTGGGCAATTTATCGCCACGCTTAAGCTGACCGTCGCGAATCTGCTCGGACAGCACCGTCACCAGCTCCTGCGCCAGGCTGCGGCGCTTGCGGGGAAGGCGTGGTAAGTCGATCGGGTTTTCCATGTGTCAGTGTCTCGGCAAGCGGCTGAATGGCCTCATCATAGCGCAACGTGGTTGTACGATCACCCGAGGCCTTTAGCTGAGGTTGGCTGGTAAACCGAGTGGCCATCATCGCGAGCAGGCTCGCTCCCACATTGGATCGGTTGTGCACATAACATCAGGGTCACCACAAATCCCGTGTGGGAGCGGGCTTGCTTGCTCCAACATTAGGTTTTGCGGTGTTTATGCTGTTATGGCCTGCTCCACCAGTTGGCCATTTTCGATACGCACATGTCGCGGATGGAAACGTTTCAAGCTGCTGCGGTGGCCAACGCTGACGATGCTCAGGCCCGGCAATTGGTCGACCAGGGCCTGGTACAGCGTCGCTTCGTCTTCTTCATCCATCGCCGACGTGGCTTCGTCCATGTACAACCACTGTGGCGCGTAGAGCAATGCGCGGGCAAAGGCCAGGCGTTGTTGCTCGCCGGGCGAGAGCATGCGCTGCCAGTGATTGCTTTCATCCAGCCGCGCAATCAGGTGCGGCAAACGGCAGGTTTCAAGCACCTGTGTATAACGTTCGTTGGGGTAGACGTCGCCAGCCTGTGGATAACTCAGCACTTCCCGCAGGCTGCCAATGGGCAGGTAAGGCTTTTGCGGCAGGAACAGATAACGCGCCGACGGCAGCACAATGTTGCCATGCCCGGCGGGCCATAAATGCCCCATCGCCCGCAGCAAGGTGGATTTACCGCTGCCGGAACGGCCGCTGAGCATCACCCGCTCGCCCGGTTCAACGGTCAGGTCGGCATGAGTCAGCAAATGACGACCGTCGGCCAGGTCCAGCCCGAGGTTATGCACTTGCAACTCGTTGCCCTGGTTCTGTACGTCGATGGCCGGCACGCGCTCTTCGTTGTCGCTCATGGCCTGGCGGAAACTCAGCAGACGATCACAGGTGGCACGCCACGCGGCGAGCTCGGAGTAGGCGTCGATGAACCAACTGAAGCTCTCCTGCACACTGCCGAACGCCGAGTTGATTTGCATGAGCTCGCCCAGCTGGATCTTGCCGGCGAAGTAGCGTGGCGCGGCGACCATAAACGGGAAGATGATCGCGATCTGACCATAACCGGAGGTGAAGAAAGTCAGGCGCTTGGACACCCGCATGATGTCCCAGAAGTTATGCCAGACCCTACCGAAACGCCCGCTCAGGCGGCGGTTCTCGTTGGGTTCGCCGTTGTACAGGGCAATGCTCTCAGCGTTCTCACGCACCCGCACCATGGAAAAACGCAGGTCGGCTTCAAAGCGTTGCTGGTTGTTGTTCAGACCGATCAGGCGACGGCCGATCAGATGCGTCAGCCAACTGCCCACCACCGCATACACCAGCGCGCACCAAAACATGTAGCCAGGAATGGTGTAGCCGAACACTTCGATGCTGCCCGACACGCCCCACAAAATGATCGAGAACGACACCAGGCTGACCACGGTGCGGAGCAGGCCCAACCCCAGGCTCAGGGTGCTGGAGGTGAAGCTGTTGAGGTCTTCGGAAATCCGCTGGTCCGGGTTGTCGGTGTAGCCGCCCTGCTCCAGCCGGTAATAATTTTTGTCATTGAGCCAGCGGGCGAAATGTTGCTCGGTCAGCCAGGCCCGCCAACGGATGGTGAGCATCTGCGTGAGGTACAAGCGGTACACCGCGCCAAGGATCGCCACCGCAGCGATGCCGCAGAAATACAGAATCAAGTGCCAGAACGCCTCGCTATTCTTCTCTTGCAGGGCGTTGTAGAAATCCTTGTACCAACTGTTGATCCACACCGAAATCGCCACGCTGAACAGCGACAGCGCGATGACGGCGATCAACAACGTCCAGGCCTTGCCCTTCTCCTCACTGCGCCAGTACGGCGTGGTCATTTGCCAGACTCGACGGAAAAACTGCCCGCGCACCGCGTCATTGACCGCGGAATATTCAGCGTTCTGATTCATTGGTTAAGGCTCTATAAAGAAAAGAACAGACTCGGGCCGATCATAGAGCAACGGCCCGATGTGTCGCGAGGGTGGACAACACCTGTTCAGCGCAGGTTCAGCGACGCACAGGACGCTTCTGCAATTTGCGCTGCAAGGTCCGCCGGTGCATGCCCAAGGCGCGGGCAGTGGCGGAAATGTTGCCTTCGTGTTCGGTCAGCACCCGCTGGATGTGCTCCCATTGCAGGCGATCCACCGACATGGGGTTTTCCGGCACCAGGGTGTCGAGGTCGGCGTGCTCGGACAAAAGCGCCGCCAGCACGTCATCGGCGTCCGCCGGTTTGCACAGGTAATTGCAGGCGCCGCGCTTGATGGCTTCGACCGCCGTGGCGATGCTCGAGTAACCGGTCAGGATCACCACGCGCATTTCCGGGTCCAGCTCCAGCAACTTGGGCAACAGCACCAGGCCCGAATCGCCATCCATTTTCAGGTCCAGGGCGGCATAGTCCGGCAGGTCGGCCTGGGCGATGGTCAGGCCCTCCTCGGCGGAGCCGGCGGTGCTCACGCGAAATCCCCGGCGGGACATGGCGCGGGCCATGACGCGGGTAAAAGTGGCGTCGTCATCTACCAGCAACAGGTGCGGCAGTTCTTCGCCGTCGACTTGGATCTCGTCACTCATGTTCGTCTCCTCGGTCGGCATGGGGCAGGCGCAGCTCGGTGAGCGTGCCGCCTTCCTCATGGGGGTAGAGTTTCACCGAGCCGCCGGCTCGTGTCACGCTGGCTTTGCTCAAAAACAGGCCCAGGCCGAAACCTTTGCCCTTGGTGGTAAAAAACGGTTTGCCAATCTGCTCGGCAATCGCCAACGGCACACCGGCGCCGTGGTCGCGAATGCTGATCGTCAGCTCATAGACATTCCAGTCCAGCGCCACTTCCAGGCCTTCGGGGCAGGCGTCGGCGGCGTTGTTCAACAGGTTCAGCAACGCCTGGGTCAGGTCCGGCGGCGGCGCCATGCGCGGCACCGGCCCCTGGCCCAGGCGCTGGAAGCGGTAACTGGCTTCCGGACGCATCAGGTGCCAGCGGTTCAGGGCCTCGTCGAGCCAGTCGGTCACGTCCTGCATGTCGATGGCCAACCGGCGGTTGGCCTCGGCGGCACGCACCAGGTATTGCAGGGTTTCCTTGCAGAGCTTGACCTGATCCTGCAGCACGCTGAGATCGTCCTGCAACGATGGGTCGTGGTGGTCCTGGCGCATCTCCTTAAGCAGCACGCTCATGGTCGCCAGCGGCGTCCCCAGTTCATGGGCGGCACCGGCGGCCTGGGTCGCCACGGCCAGCAATTGCTCGTCCCGCAAGCCTTCTTCGCGACGGATGGCCCGCAGTTCTTCCTGGCGACGCAACTCTTCCGCCATGCGCGCGGCAAAGAACGTGATGACCGACGCGGCCAGGGCAAAACTCAGCCACATGCCATAGATCTGCAGGTTTTCCCGGGCGATAGGGAAAGTTTCCAGCGGGTAGAACTGGGCCAGCAGCAAGGTGTACAGCGCCAGGGCGATGCCGGAAAGGATCAGCGAAAAACGCCATGGCAACGTCACCGCAGCGATGGTCAGTGGCACCAGGTAATAAGACACAAAGGGGTTGGTAGAACCGCCGGAGAAATACAGCAGCGCGCTGTGGATAAACAGGTCGCAGGCCAGTTGCACGGCGTATTCCAGCTCGGTCACCGGCCATGTGGCGCGCAGGCGGATGGCCGTCAGCGCACAAAGCACCGAGGAACAGGCCAGGGTGATCGCCAGTTGCAGCCAGGGCAGCGGCAGCAGATCGAACCAATAGGCGAGCCCCACGGACCCGGCCTGGGCAGCCAGGACCAGAATGCGGATGAACGTCAGGCGCCAGAGGTTCTGGCGAGAGGCGGAAGTCAGTTGCAAAGGGGCGAGCATGAGCTCTCCTGATGAGCGCTCCAGGCGAATCGCACGGAGTATAACCAAGGCGCGGGTTGCACAGACAAGTGTGCGGCAAAGCGCCACAGCCTCGATATGACACACCGCACCTCTGTGGCGAGGGGATTTATCCCGTCGCATCGATCTGTATAGAAGTTGTAACTGTGCGAACCGGACCGCAGAAGCTAGAGTCTTATCGTTCACGCAGGCCCGGACCTCACCCCTGCGCATCATCCCAAGGAGCTTTCATGCACACGTTCCGTCGCCACGCCGCCTTGCTCGCCCTCAGCTTGGGCACCGTCGCCAGCCTGCCGGCCCTGGCCGCCGACGAGCTTCACTACAACCAAATCTCCCTGCACGCCGAAACCAGCCAGGAAGTGGCGCGCGACCTGATGATCGTCACCCTCTACACCGAGGAACAAAACACCGACCCGGCCAAACTCGCCGCCGCCGTCAGCACCACGCTGAACAAGGCCATCGACCAGGCCAAGGAAGTGAAGGACATTACCCTGCGCCAGGGCAGCCGCAACAGCTACCCGATCTACGACAACAAAGGCCAGAAAATCACCGGCTGGCGTGAGCGCGCCGAGCTGCGCCTGGAAAGCGCCGACTTCGCTGGCCTGTCCAAGCTCACCGGCGAGTTGCTCACCGACCTGAAAATGGGCGGCATGGACTTCGCCATCTCCACCGCCACCCGCCAGAGCAGCGAAGACGCCCTGCTCAAAGACGCCGTCAACGCCTTCAAGGCCCGCGCCCAACTGACCACCGAAGCCTTGGGTGGCAAGGGTTACAAAATCGTCAACCTGAGCCTCAATACCAACGGCTACCCACAACCCTACCTGCGCGCGCCAATGATGATGAAAGCCGCGTCCATGGATGCCGAATCCGTTACGCCTGAAGTAGCAGCGGGCACCAGCAAAGTGAGCATAACGGCGGATGGGGCGATTGAGATTTTGATGCAGTAATCGAGAAGGCGTGTGGCGGGTCAATTGCGCCTGTGTCAATTGACCCGCCCGTTTTCGCGAGATGACATAAAAAGAGCGGAGATAGTCCGTGCGCGTGGAAGAGCGCTTACTGTGGTTTTACCTTCAGCAAAGGTGCAGCCGCCTGAGCAAGTTTGGTGAGCAACTCAATATCTTTCGCATCACGCTCTCCATCCCCGTTTAAATCAGTTTTTATACCCACCTTGTCGAAGTGCCCATCCTTCAGAGAGGAGGATACAAAGGTATCGAGGTAACACTGTTCGTCACGGTAAAATTTGAGCCGAACCTCAGGATTTTTATCACGATCAAGATCTTTAAATGATATGCGGATTTCGTTAGCGGCCATCATCACACCTCATCCTTTAAGTTAGATCAGTACGGCATCGCTACTTTGAATAAAGCACGCCGTATTCAGCAGACTAACCACGCCCCCAAACCCGTCTACTGTCAGAGCTGACAGGTGTATATCCATACAGGTCGAACCTCTCAAACCTGCGGGAGATGGGGGGAACATTGCACTGTGGCGAGGGAGCTTGCTCCCTCGCCACAGGGTTGCGTGCGACCTTGAGTGAATGGATCTCCCCGCGCTACACCTCAGCCGGCCTGGCCGGTGCCTCCAATTGGTCCAACGCCTTATCCACCAGCAACTGGCACAACTCCACCAACTGATGAATCCCCAGCGCCACACTGCGCCGCGTGCCGTCCACTTCAAAGGCCAGATCCTCGGCCATGGCCTTCACCGAAGCCAGGGTTTCGGAGGTGCTGGTCAGCAGCGTGTCAGCGTCGGCTTTGGCTGTTACTGAGAACAGACTGTCGATGCGGTCGTCGGTGCTTTGCTCTGGTTTTTTTGGATTGAGGTAATAGTTAAGTGCGCGCTCGGCGGCGGCGCGGTCTTTTAAGAGGTCTTCGATGGAATCGAATTCCGACAGGGGATTGGTCTTGTTGAAGTTTGGTTCGGTCTTTCCTTCGTTCATGTGCATGCTCCTGATGAAATTGGAGCCATCACTTGCCGTTATGGTTGTGAGGCTTTCGCCTACTAATTCCAGGTTCCCACTCCTGGTCGCTGTTTCGCAGCGACAGGCAAAAGGTTAGAGAGCGCATTTCCGAGGGGCAACCCTAAAAAGCTGTGGGATGTTTCGTTTCGGGGCAGGCGATCCTTCCTACGCACATGAATGACTTATGCGGCGTCCTGAATCCCCGCAAAACCCGTGGCGAGGGAGAATGTTTGACCGGCACGGGGGCTTCTTAAAAATAAGCTTTGACATCATAAAAAACAGCGCGCAAAACTTGTCCACGTTTTATGGAATGTGGACAGACTGAGATTGTGACACCGTGAAAAGTCAAGATATTCTGCTCATGTACAAAATGGCCAGCCTTCACGCGCAGGAAGAAGTGTCTCTGACTGGCAGCCAAACAGTGGCATGGGGCGGCCTATCCAAGATTGATTTGCTGCCGGATGACTACAGCCCTGAATCAAAATTAATCACCTCCCCGCCGCCTGAAAAATCCTGGGACAACTTAGAGGTCGCCATAAAACGCATCATCGACGCAGACTCGTTCCAGTGGGAAGGGTGGGACGCCGACGATGATCTCCCCCAAAAAAGAGCCGCGGCCAAGTGGGAAGACCGCTACACCCTGAGAGCCCTGGCTGAGTCCTTGGGCTTGAGTAAAAGTGAGATATCAAACTCAATCGTCCGATGCCGGGAGGCTGGATTGGTAACAAACGACTATGAAAGCTCTCTGCCCAAGGTGAATCGCCTCGCCCTTCTAAGCATCACCGAGCACGCATTGAAGTACTTTTTTCCGGTCAAGCCTGGCGCCCTGGTGAGAGGGATTCCAACAGGCTTTGCATCGCCCGTGCTTTCCAAACACCTTAAAAGTGCAGGGGAACATATCCACGTCTGGCCCGATCCGCATGGCACAGAGCGCGGTCAGGCCGTTGCACCCATTTACAAAACAGTGCCTGAAGCAGTGAAGAAGGACCGCACCCTCTACCATTATTTGGCCCTATTGGACTCCATCAGGTTGGGCGGACCACGCGAAACCAGCGTTGCCATTCAACTCCTTAAAAAAGGTATGGGCCTTTGAGCGCTGCCTCCGATCACAATTACGAGATATTGAGCACCGTCGCAGAGGGATTGGGCGATGAGCTTTTAAAGGAAGTCGCTTTTGTTGGCGGTTCCACAACCTGGCTTCTATGTACAGATGCCATTGTGCTGGACGATATCCGCAGTACTGACGACGTTGACCTGGTCATTGAGCTGGGCGGCATTGCTGACTGGCAGAGACTGACAGAGCGCTTGGCCGATAAGGGTTTCAAGATTACCGCCGAGTACAGTGACGTAACGTGTCGGTTCAAGTACAACGATGTGATTGTTGACGTGATGCCCTCTGTGAAAGAGGTGCTCGGCTATGAGAACCGCTGGTTTGTGGATGGCCTTGCGAAGGCTGATACCATCACATTGCCCAGCGGGATTGCGATCAAAATTTTCAAACCAGCCTACTTTATCGCTACAAAGCTTGAAGCGTTCAAAGGTCGCGGCAACGGCGATGCCTACCACAAAGACGTCGAAGATATCGTCCTCGTTGTAGACGGCCGAGAGAGTTTGCTAGAGGAGGTTTCGCAAGCAAATCAAGAACTTCGAACGTACATCGCGGCTGGCATCGCCGGCCTGCTGGCACTCAGCTCGTTCGAATATGTGATCGAAAGCTCGCATTCGGTCAGCGCAAATCCAGGCCGAGGCAAGCTGATTTATCAGCGCCTGAAACAACTGAGCGACATCAAATGATTCACTCAGCCAGGTCTATTAAAGGTCGGGCAAGAGATGAGAACCGTGACTGTGTGGGAGTAAGATTCGACGGAGCCCGGGGGCTATTTGTCGTCGTCGACGGTACGTCAAGGCCAGGCAGCGGCAAGCTCGCACAGGCGCTTGTCGAGCAGATACTCACACGGTACGGCGAGAAAATCGCGAGTAGCTATCCGGACAACAGCCATGAAGAGGCTGCGGTATTACTCAAGGAAATATTGAATGATGCACACGACAAACTCTTTTCGACAGCCTTCACAGGATCGGCGAGCTATCTGGTCGGTGTAGCCGCCGCAGGACTTCTCACAATCGCTTACGAAGGCGACTGCTGCGCTGGCGTGGCTTTTTCAAATAGCCCGATCATCTGGTTCACAGCACCTCACTGCCTTGCCAACTGGAAGCGTGATCGTGACCATAGACAATTGGCAGCAGATCCAGGCAGGCACCGAGTAAGCCGGTGTTTCAAAGCACGGAATAGACCAGACCCCGAGATAGTCACAAGAACGATTATTGAAGGTGAAAGACTGGTTTTTGCAACCGATGGTTTCTGGGCTGACTTGAGCAATGTGACAGAGGCTCAGTTGCTGGAAGTCGAGATGTTTGATCCCATCCAAGCCGATGATGACGTCTCCTGGATAGTCGTGCAGATCCCGGCTTAACAATCATCTCATTTAAGCCGCCTTCGCGAGCAGGCTCGCCACCACAATTGGATTCGGAGTACAGCCGTGAAAAATAGGCCGGCTGTCAGGCCGCCTCGCTTCGGACGTTGATCTCGGCGCCCCGTTAACCACGCTGGCCGAACGCAGGCATTGCGCAGTGGGCACCCCGGCATGGATGCCGGGGTAGCCGCGCTGGGCCATGGATGGCCCTTCGCGGCGGGCCCACGGAGCAATGCCTGCGTTCGGGCATACCGAGCCTAGGCGAGGTGCCGAGTGGTGGGGCAAAAGCGTTTTGCTTACTTTTGCGCTTCTCA
This sequence comes from Pseudomonas sp. LBUM1664, assembly GCF_059695895.1. Classification (NCBI taxonomy): domain Bacteria; kingdom Pseudomonadati; phylum Pseudomonadota; class Gammaproteobacteria; order Pseudomonadales; family Pseudomonadaceae; genus Pseudomonas; species Pseudomonas sp. LBUM1664. Next base: position 5,343,278 of record NZ_CP166791.1, read on the forward strand.
AAAGTGAGCCGCCGTAAGGGCGGAACCATAAGCGGCCGTTACCGCAGGAATGGATATGTACTCGGCCCACAAAATCCTGGCCGGCTATAAGGCCGCCATCGCGAGCAGGCTCGCTCCCACAATTGGATCGGGGCACACCCGGAAGAAACAGGTCGGCTGTAAGGCCGCCTCGTCCCCAGAGCTATACCCAAACCCAAGGGTCCCCCTCACTTTTGGATATTTCCAACATTCCCCCCCACAACGCTACTCTCCAGAAAACCTCACCACCCCCAAGGGATTTCATGGACAGAACCACCGTCAAACCGCTCCTGCTCGCTATCGCACTCATCAGCAGTGCCCCACTGGCCCAAGCCGCCACCACCCTGGTCTACTGCTCCGAGGCCAGCCCCGCCGGGTTCGACCCCAGCCAATACACCAGCGGCACGGACTTCGACGCCTCGGCCGAAACCGTCTTCAACCGCCTCACCCAGTTCAAGCGCGGCGGCACCGAAGTCGAGCCTGGGCTGGCAACGAGTTGGGATGTATCCGCCGACGGCCTGGCCTATACCTTTCACCTGCGCGACGGCGTGAAATTCCACACCACCGACTATTTCACCCCCACCCGCGACTTCAACGCCGACGACGTGTTGTTCACCTTCCAGCGCCTGCTCGACCCGCAACACCCATTCCGCCAGGCCTACCCCACCGAGTCGCCCTACTTCACCGACATGGGCCTGAACACCACGATCAAAAGCGTCGAAAAAGTCGACGAGCACACCGTGCGCTTCAACCTGAACAACGTCGATTCGGCCTTCGTGCAGAACCTGGCGATGAGTTTCGCGTCCGTCCAGTCCGCCGAATATGCGGCGCAGTTGCTGAAGGAAGGCAAGGCCGGCGACCTCAACCAGAAACCCATCGGCACGGGTCCGTTCGTGTTCAAGCGCTACCAGAAAGACTCGCAGATCCGCTATGCCGCCAATACGGCGTACTGGAAACCCGAGGACGTGAAGCTCGACAACCTGATTTTTTCCATCACCCCGGACGCCGCCGTGCGCCTGCAAAAACTCAAGAAGAACGAATGCCAGGTCAGCGGCTACCCGCGCCCGGCCGACATCGAGGTAATGGAGCAAGACCCGAACCTGCAAGTGCTCAAGCAGCCCGGCTTCAACCTGGGTTTCCTGGCCTATAACGTGACGCATCCGCCCCTGGACCAGCTCAAGGTCCGTCAGGCGCTGGACATGGCCATCGATAAACCGGCGATCATCAAAGCCGTGTACCAGAGCGCCGGGCAGCTGGCGCAGAACGCCTTGCCACCGGCCCAGTGGTCGTTCGACCCGAGCATTAAGGACGCGCCCCATGACGTGACCAAGGCCAAGGCGCTACTCAAGGAGGCCGGGGTTGCGCCTGGTACTACCATCAACTTATGGGCAATGACGGTGCAGCGCGCGTCCAACCCCAATGCACGAATGTCGGCGCAGATGATCCAGCAGGACTGGGCCAAGATCGGGATCAAGGCCAACATCGTCAGCTATGAATGGGGCGAGTACATCAAGCGCGCCAAGAATGGCGAACACGACGTGATGATCTACGGCTGGACCGGCGACAACGGCGACCCGGACAACTGGCTGGGTGTGCTTTACAGCTGCGCGGCGGTCAAGGGCAGCAACTACGCCAAGTGGTGCGACCCGGCGTACGACCGTTTGACCCAGCAAGCCAAGGTCTCCACCGACCGCCAGCAACGGATCGATTTATATCAACAGGCGCAGAAAATCCTTAAGCAACAGGTGCCGATCACACCTATCGCCAACTCCACAGTATTTCAGCCGATAAACAAACAAGTGGTGGATTTCAAACTCAGCCCGTTTGGCCTTACACCCTTCTACGGCGTGGGTTTGAAGAGGTAACACCCGCCCCAACCCGGTGCGTAACGGCCTCCAAGCGCACCGGTACAGAGCGACTTTCGTAACAAAAAAACACGCGCAAACGATCAAATGCGTCAGAACTTATACAGATGCGACATTAAGGTACGTTCGTGCCACTGTTTCAGACTTGTGACCGTTCGGGATCTTGCATTGGGTATGGGCCCTGCATAAGTATCCGCAGGACGACTCACGAGGTCGCCCTCAAATCCAAAAATGACAACAAATCATGAGGCCAACATGCTTAAACACGCGGTCATTCCGTTTTTAGTCGGCGCAAGCTTATTAGCCAGCGCACCATTCGCCCAAGCGGCGACTAACCTGGTGTTCTGCTCCGAAGGGAGCCCAGCCGGTTTCGACCCCGGCCAGTACACCACCGGAACCGACTTCGACGCCTCTGCAGAGACCATGTTCAATCGTCTGACCCAGTTCGAACGCGGCGGCACCGCTGTGATTCCTGGTCTGGCGACCAAGTGGGATATTTCCGAAGACGGCCTGACCTACACCTTCCACCTGCGTGAAGGCGTCAAGTTCCACACCACCCCGTACTTCAAGCCGACCCGCGAATTCAACGCCGACGACGTGCTGTTCACCTTCAATCGCATGATCAACAAGGATGACCCGTTCCGTAAGGCGTATCCAACCGAGTTCCCGTACTTCACCGACATGGGGATGGACACCAACATCACCCAGATCGATAAAGTCGACGACCACACCGTCAAATTCGTCCTCAAGGATGTTGACGCCGCGTTTATCCAGAACATGGCCATGAGCTTCGCCTCGATCCAGTCCGCCGAGTACGCTGCCCAGTTGCTCAAGGAAGGCAAGCCGAGCGACATCAACCAAAAACCGATCGGCACCGGCCCGTTCGTGTTCAAGAGCTACCAGAAAGACTCCAACATCCGCTACACCGGGAACAAGGACTACTGGAAGCCTGAGGACGTGAAGATCGACAACCTGATCTTCGCCATCACCACCGACCCATCGGTACGTATCCAGAAGCTGAAGAAGAACGAGTGCCAGGTCACCCTCTTCCCACGCCCCGCCGACCTCAAGGCACTGAAGGACGACAAGGCACTGAAGATGCCTGACCAGGCCGGTTTCAACCTGGGCTACATCGCCTATAACGTGATGGACAAGATCAAAGGCAGCAATGAGCCGAACATACTGGCCGACCTGAAAGTTCGCCAGGCGCTGGACATGGCGGTCAACAAGCCGCAGATCATCGATTCGGTTTACCAGGGCGCCGGCCAACTGGCGGTCAACGCCATGCCGCCGACCCAATGGTCCTATGACACCACCATCAAGGATGCCAAGTACGACCCTGAGAAAGCCAAGGCGCTGCTCAAGGAAGCCGGCGTCAAGGAAGGTACCAACCTCACCCTGTGGGCGATGCCGGTTCAACGTCCGTACAACCCGAACGCCAAACTGATGGCTGAGATGCTGCAGTCCGACTGGAAGAAAATCGGCCTGAACGTCAACATCGTCAGCTACGAATGGGGCGAGTACATCAAGCGCTCCAAGGGCGGCGAGAACCAGGCCATGATCATTGGCTGGAGCGGTGACAACGGTGACCCGGACAACTGGCTCAACGTGCTGTTCGGTTGCGACTCGCTCAGTGGCAACAACTTCTCCAAATGGTGCGACAAGAAGTTCGACGGTCTCGTCAAGGACGCCAAGCGCACCACCGACCAGGCCAAGCGCACCGAACTGTACAAACAGGCGCAACACGTCCTCAAAGATGCTGTGCCAATGACACCTATCGCTCACTCGACGGTGTATCAACCCATGCGCGCCAACGTGCAGGACTTCAAGATCAGCCCATTCGGCTTGAACTCCTTCTACGGCGTCAGCGTCAGCAATTAAAAGGTAGGCAACGGCGGCGTTTCAACGACGCCGTTGCTTTATCTGCCGAGACCAAGACTTAGGAAATTGCCTACATCCAAACGCGCTGCGTACCACAGCAGTTGATTTAGGACGTATCTCCTTTTCCCACAAGTCTTTCAGGCGTTACGCATTTACTGCCTGGCCCACGGTACCTACCGTCAGGGGCCTGGTCGGCTTGCTGATCCTGCGGCATCGCTGCACGTAATGGCTTGAACTCAGTGCCCCGACCGCCCCCGGAAGGACGCCGGCTCACTGTTAACACCCCGAACGAGAGAGGGAGCGTCATGCGCCATACCTTGGTTTTATCTACATTGCTGGGCACCGGCCTGCTGGCTGTCACGTCCATGGCCCAAGCCGCCAACAGCCTGGTGTTCTGCTCCGAAGGCAGCCCTGCTGGTTTCGACACCGCGCAATACACCACGGCGACCGACAACGATGCCGCCGAGCCGCTGTACAACCGCCTGGCCGAGTTTGAAAAAGGCGCGACCAACGTCGTACCGGGTCTTGCGACCAGCTGGGATATTTCCGAAGACGGCCTGAAATACACTTTTCACCTGCGCGAGGGGGTGAAGTTTCATACCACCGATTACTTCACGCCGACACGGGACTTCAACGCCGACGACGTGCTGTTCACCTTCAACCGCATGCTTGACCCGCAGCAGCCGTTCCGCAAGGCCTACCCCACGGAGTTTCCGTATTTCAACGGCATGAGCCTGAACAAGAACATCGCCAAGGTGGAGGCGACCGGGCCGCTGACCGTAGTCATGACCCTCAACAGCGTGGATGCAGCGTTCATCCAGAACATTGCCATGAGCTTCGCCGCGATCCTGTCGGCCGAATACGCCGACCAGTTGCTCAAGAGCGGCAAGCCGAGCGACATCAACCAGAAGCCGATCGGCACCGGGCCGTTCGAGTTCAAGAGCTACCAGAAAGACTCCAACATCCGCTACGTCGCCAACAAGCAGTACTGGGCGCCGGAACGGGTCAAGTTGGACAACCTGATCTTCTCCATCAACACCGATGCGTCGGTTCGGGTGCAGAAACTCAAGGCCAATGAATGCCAGGTCACCCTGCACCCGCGTCCGGCCGATGTGCCCGCCTTGAAGAACGACCTGAAGCTGAAACTGATCGAGAAGCCCGGGTTCAACCTTGGCTACATCGCCTATAACACCCGCCACAAACCCTTCGACCAGGTCGAGGTGCGACGGGCGCTGGACATGGCGGTGAACAAGCAAAGCATTCTCAATGCCGTGTACCAAGGCGCGGGGCAACTGGCGGTCAACGCCATGCCGCCGACCCAATGGTCCTACGACGAGACCATCAAGGACGCCGCCTACAACCCGGAAAAAGCCAAGGAGCTGCTCAAGGCCGCCGGGGTCAAGGACGGCACCGAAATCACCCTCTGGGCCATGCCGGTGCAGCGCCCGTACAACCCCAACGCCAAGTTGATGGCCGAGATGCTCCAGGCCGACTGGGCGAAAATCGGCTTGAAGGTGAAGATCGTCAGCTACGAATGGGGCGAGTACATCAAGCGCACCAAGAACGGCGAGCACGACGTCAGCCTGATCGGCTGGACCGGCGACAACGGTGACCCGGACAACTGGCTGGGCACGCTGTACAGCTGCGACGCCATCGGCGGCAACAACTACTCCATGTGGTGTGACCAGGATTACGACAAGCTGATCAAGCAGGCCAAAGTCGTCACCGACCGCGACCAGCGCACCGAGCTCTACAAACAGGCCCAGCAGTTGCTCAAGCAGCAAGTGCCGATCACCCCTGTTGCCCACTCGACGGTCAACCAGCCGCTGAGTGCCAAAGTCGAAGGATTCAAGGTCAGCCCCTTCGGTCGCAACGTGTTCTCAGGCGTCAGCCTGACCCCATAACCGATTAGCCAAACAGCGAGGGCTCCCAGGAGCCCTTACGCAGACGCTTTGCCGAAATTCGCCGATCAGGCTAAATGCAAACGTTTGCTATCTGTGAATGAGTTAAAAACCAATAGCCGGACCACAAAAAACCGGCGCTAAAAAAAAGTAAAAAGGAGCTTCACCATGAAAATGAGCAGCACCGCGATATTGGCCCTGGCCATCAGCAGCATCACCGCGACGGCCTATGCAGAATCCCAGAGCCAGGCGGTCACCCCAGTGACCCTCAAGACCACCAGCGAGCAAAGCGAAGCCAAAGGTTTCGTCGAAGGCCAGTCGGTGACCGGTTCGACCCGTAACTGGTATGCCAACGAGCAATTCAAGCGCGGCGCGAAACTCACCTACCGCAAGAACGGCGAAGCGCGGGAAACCGACCGCCGTATCAACTGGCTGCAGGGCACCATCGTCAAGTACAACTCCGGTTTCACTGAAGGCACCGTTGGCTTCAGCACCGAAGTAGCCGCCTACAACGCCATCGCCCTGGACCAGGACCGCAAAGACCTGGCTTCCAACAATGGCGGCGCACCGACCACCCGCCCTGGCGCCGGTAACAACCGTACACTGACCCGTGAAGGCGGCGACGCCGTCGGCCAGTGGAGCAAACTGGGCCTGGCGAACCTCAAGGCCCGTGTTTCGAGTACCACCCTGACCGCCGGCCGCCAGAACTTCAGCAGCCCGATGGTCGACGTCATCGGCAACCGTGCCCTGCCCTCCAGCTTCCAGGGTGTGAGCCTGCACAGCGAAGAATTCGAGAACCTGGCGTTCGACGTCGCCACCTTCGACCGCAACTCTCCCCGTACCGAAGAGAGCCAGCGCAAGTTCCGTTCCGAATACGGCGACAGCAGCGTTGAAACCGATCACGTCAACACCGCCGGTATCACCTATCAGCCATTGGCCAGCCTGAAAACCAGCCTCTGGGCGACCCAGGCCGAAGACCTCTGGAACCAGTACTACTTCGGCGCCACCCATGAACTGGGCGACAGTTCGGTGCTGAGCCTGACCACCGGCCTGAACTACTACAAGACCGTGGATTCGGGCAAAAGCAAGCTGGGCGAGATCGACAACGACACCTACTCCCTGTCGTTCGGCCTTACGCACCAGGCCCACAGCCTGACGTTCTCGTACCAGGAAGTGAACGGTAACGAGTACTTCGACTACCTGCACGAAACCAACGGCATCTACCTGGCCAACTCCCTGTTGTCGGACTTCAACGGCCCGAACGAGAAATCCTTCCAGATCGCCTATGGCCTGAACATGGCTGAATACGGCGTGCCGGGCCTGAAGTTCAACATCTACCAGGCCCGTGGCTGGGGCATTGACGGCACCCATTACAACAGCACCGGTTACAGCGACGTGAAGGCCATGGACGGTGAGCACCATTACGAATACGGCATCGGCGCGTCCTATGCCGTACAGAGCGGCCCACTGAAAGCCACCGCGATCCGTGCGACCTACACCGCACACCGCGCCAGCGAAAACCAGGCCGACGGCAGCCTCAACGAGTTCCGCGTGGTGACCACCGTCCCGTTCAACATTCTCTAACCCCTCCGCCGAACGGCCGACTCACGAGGTTGGCCGTTCGGTTTTTTGCCGTTTAACCGATTGCAGAGGATTGCAGATGAACATGCTCCCCCTAAAAGCAGCGATTGCCGCTGCCTTGCTGAGTGTCGCCGTTGGCGCCTCGGCCAAACCCCTCGTGGTTTGCACAGAAGCCAGCCCGGAAGGCTTCGACATCGTCCAGTACACGACTGCAGTCACCGCCGATGCCGTGGCGGAAACCATGTTCAATCGCCTGGCCGACTTCAAGCCCGGCACCACCGAAGTGGTTCCGGCCCTGGCCGAATCCTGGGACATCAGTGACGATGGCCTGACGTACACCTTCCACTTGCGCCAAGGCGTCAAGTTCCACACCACCGAATACTTCAAGCCGACCCGCGACATGAACGCCGACGACGTGGTCTGGAGTTTCCAACGCCAGTTGGACCCCAAACACCCGTGGCACGACAAGTCCAGCGTGGGCTTCCCCTACTTTGAAAGCATGGGTTTCAAAGACCTGCTTAAAAGCGTCGAAAAAGTCGACGACCATACGGTCAAGTTCACCCTGACCCGTCGCGAAGCGCCGTTTTTGGCCGACATCGCCATGGCCTTCTCCTCGATCTACCCGGCCGAATACGCCGACCAATTGCTCAAGGCAGGCAAGACCGGCGACCTCAACAGCAAGCCAGTCGGTACCGGGCCGTTTGTCTTCCAGCGCTACAACAAGGACGCCCAGGTGCGGTTCAAGGCCAACCCGGACTACTTCCGCGGCAAGCCACCGGCCGATGCACTGGTGCTGGCCATCGCCATCGACAACAACGTGCGCATGCAAAAGCTCAAGACCAACGAGTGCCAGATCGCGCTGTACCCCAAACCCGACGACATCCCCGGCATCAAGAAAGACCCCAACCTGAAGGTCGCCGAACTGGACGCGATGACCGTTTCCTACACCGCCATGAACACCAGCCACAAGTACATGAGCGACGTGCGGGTGCGCAAAGCCATCGACCTGGCCTTCGACAAGGCAGCCTACGTCAACGCGCTGTTCGGCAAGGGCAACGCCACCGTGGCGGTCAACCCGTACCCGCCAACACTGCTGGGCTTCAACCACGACCTGAAAAACCCGACTCGCGACCTGGACCAGGCCCGCAAGTTGCTTAAAGAAGCCGGCGTACCGGAAGGCACCGTGTTCACCCTGTTCACCCGCAACGGCGGCGGCCCTACCAACCCCAACCCGATGCTCGGCGCGCAGATGATGCAGGCCGACCTGGCGAAGGTCGGGATCAAGGTCGACATCCGTGTGATGGAATGGGGCGAAATGCTCAAGCGCGCGAAAAACGGCGAGCACGACATGGTGTCCGCCGGATGGGCGGGCGATAACGGCGACCCCGATAACTTCCTGACACCTATGCTCAGTTGTGAGGCCGCCAAGAACGGCGAAAACTACGCCCGATGGTGCAACCAGCAGTTCCAGGCGCTGATCGACCAGGCTCGCGCCACCGTGAACCCTGAGGAACGCGCCAAGCTCTATGAGCAGGCCCAGGTGATTTTCAACCAGGACCAACCGTGGATCAGCATGGCCCACACCCGCATGTTTACGGCAATGCGCAAGAACGTAGAGGGCTACGTCATTAGCCCGCTCACCACCAATAACTTCGCCACTACCCAGGTGAAGTAGATAAGGGTTTGAACGAAAAGTCGCCGAGCGGCGATCAGGCAAGGCGAAAACAGGCGAGGAAGCGGAGTTGACTGGTTGTCAATGAGCATTCCGATCGGACTCGCGCCCGAACCTGTTTTCAACGCAGCATGATCGTCGCGCAGGCACTTCTCGTTTAAAGCCTAGAAAGCGCCCGGCAGCCCTGACCCAAGGGCTCCCGGGCATGCCTAACCGGCTGATGAGGTACACCTGAAGATGTTTAGTTTTATTGCCCGCCGACTGGGATTATTGATCCCCACGTTCTTCGGCATCACCTTGCTGACCTTCGCGTTGATTCGCATGATCCCCGGCGACCCCGTGGAAGTGATGATGGGCGAACGTCGGGTCGATCCCGAAATGCATGCTCAGGCAATGGAACGCCTTGGCCTGAACAAGCCGCTGTATGCCCAGTACCTGGACTACATCGGCAAACTGGCCCACGGTGATCTCGGCGAATCGCTGCGTACCCGTGAAAGCGTATGGACCGAGTTCAGCTCCCTGTTTCCCGCGACCCTGGAACTGTCCATGGCCGCCCTGTTATTCGCCGGTATCCTGGGCCTGCTGGCCGGGGTGATCGCGGCACTCAAGCGAGGGTCCCTGTTCGACCATGGGGTGATGGGCATCTCCCTGGCGGGCTATTCGATGCCGATCTTCTGGTGGGGCCTGATCCTGATCATGTTCTTCTCGGTGTCCCTGGGCTGGACGCCGGTGTCGGGGCGCATCGACCTCTTGTACGACATTGAGCCGAGAACCGGCTTCATGCTGATCGACACGTTGCTGGCCGATGAGCCGGGCGCGTTCTTCGATGCCCTGCATCACCTGATCCTGCCGGCCATTGTGCTGGGCACCATTCCACTGGCGGTGATCGCCCGCATGACCCGCTCTTCGATGCTGGAAGTGCTGCGCGAAGACTACATCCGCACCGCGCGCGCCAAAGGCCTGTCGCCTGCACGGGTGGTTTTCGTGCATGGCCTGCGCAATGCGCTGATTCCGGTGCTGACCGTGGTCGGCCTGCAAGTCGGCACCCTGCTGGCCGGTGCGGTCCTGACCGAAACGATCTTCTCCTGGCCGGGCATCGGCAAGTGGCTGATCGAAGCCATCGGCGCCCGGGACTATCCCGTGGTGCAGAACGGCATCCTGTTAATTGCCTGCCTGGTGATTCTGGTCAACTTCGTCGTGGACATCCTCTACGGCTTTGCCAACCCACGCATCCGTCACCAGCGCTGAGATCAAATCAATGAGTACTCCAACTACCTCGGTAGCAGTCGATCAAAGCCTGCTGTACCCGTCCCCATACAAAGAATTCTGGCAGGCGTTTTCCCACAACAAAGGCGCCGTGGCCGGGTTGATGTTCATGATCTTGGTGGTGTTCTGCGCGATCTTCGCCCCCTGGGTCGCCCCGCATGACCCGAGCGAGCAGTACCGCGATTTCCTGCTGACCCCGCCGGCTTGGCTCGAGGGCGGGCAGATCCAGTTCCTGCTGGGCACCGACGAACTGGGGCGCGACCTGCTGTCACGGCTGATCCAAGGTTCGCGCCTGTCGCTGCTGATCGGTTTGTCATCGGTGGTGATGTCGCTGATCCCGGGCATCCTGCTGGGCCTGTTCGCCGGGTTCTTCCCGCGCATCCTCGGCCCGACCATCATGCGCCTGATGGACATCATGCTGGCCCTGCCCTCGCTGCTGCTGGCCGTGGCGATTGTCGCCATCCTCGGCCCAGGTCTGATCAACACCGTGATCGCCATCGCCATCGTGTCGCTGCCGTCCTACGTGCGCCTGACCCGTGCTGCGGTGATGGGTGAACTGAACCGCGACTACGTGACCGCCGCCCGCCTGGCCGGTGCCGGCCTGCCTCGCCTGATGTTCATCACCGTGCTGCCCAACTGCATGGCGCCGCTGATCGTGCAGGCGACCTTGAGCTTTTCCTCGGCGATCCTCGACGCCGCCGCCCTGGGCTTCCTCGGCTTGGGCGTCCAGCCGCCAACCCCTGAGTGGGGCACCATGCTGGCCTCGGCCCGCGACTACATCGAACGCGCCTGGTGGGTGGTGAGCCTGCCCGGCTTGACCATTTTGCTCAGCGTGCTGGCAATCAACCTGATGGGCGACGGCCTGCGCGATGCGCTGGACCCGAAACTCAAGAATGCCGCCTGAGGAGATTCCCATGTCACTGCTAGAAATCAAGAATCTCAACGTTCGCTTCGGCGACGCCACCGCCGTTCCGGTGGTCGACGGTCTGGACCTTACCGTGGAAAAAGGCGAAGTCCTGGCCATCGTCGGCGAATCGGGCTCGGGTAAATCCGTGACCATGATGGCGCTGATGGGCCTGATCGAGCACCCCGGCATCGTCACTGCCGATGCGCTGAACTTCGACGGCAAGAACATGCTCAAGCTGAGCAACCGCCAGCGTCGGCAGGTGGTCGGCAAAGACCTGGCGATGGTGTTCCAGGACCCAATGACCGCGCTCAACCCCAGCTACACCGTGGGTTTCCAGATCGAAGAAGTGCTGCGCCTGCACCTGAAGATGTCCGGCAAGGCCGCCCGTAAACGCGCCATCGAACTGCTGGAAAAAGTCGAGATCCCGGGCGCTGCCAGCCGCATGGACGCCTACCCCCATCAGTTGTCCGGCGGCATGAGCCAGCGCGTGGCGATTGCCATGGCCATTGCCGGCGAACCGAAACTGTTGATCGCCGACGAACCAACCACCGCCCTGGACGTGACCATCCAGGCGCAGATCATGGACCTGCTGCTGGCCCTGCAAAAAGAACAGAACATGGGCCTGGTGCTGATCACCCACGATCTGGCGGTGGTGGCTGAAACCGCCCAGCGCGTATGCGTGATGTACGCCGGCCAAGCCGTGGAAGTGGGCCAGGTGCCTGAGCTGTTCGACATTCCGGCCCACCCGTACAGCGAAGCATTGCTGGCGGCGATTCCGGAGCACAGCATGGGCGCCGAGCGCCTGGCGACGTTGCCGGGCATCGTTCCCGGTCGCTACGACCGTCCGCAAGGTTGCCTGCTGTCGCCACGTTGCCCGTACGTGCGCGACAACTGCCGTCAGCAACGCCCTACCCTTGACCCGAAAGCCGCCAGCCTCGCCCGCTGCTTCTACCCGCTGAACCAGGAGGTGGCGTGATGGCCGTCGTACTTACCGCCCGTGACCTGACCCGTCATTACGAAGTGTCCCGTGGCATGTTCAAAGGCCACGCGACCGTGCGCGCCCTCAACGGCGTGTCGTTTGAACTGGAAGCCGGCAAGACCCTGGCCGTGGTGGGCGAATCCGGTTGCGGCAAATCCACCCTCGCCCGGGCCCTGACGTTGATCGAGGAACCTTCCTCCGGCTCCTTGAAAATCGCCGGCCAGGAAGTGGCCGGCGCCAACAAGGCCGAACGCAAGCAACTGCGCAAAGACGTGCAGATGGTGTTCCAGAGCCCTTACGCGTCCCTCAACCCACGGCAGAAAATCGGCGATCAGCTGGCCGAGCCGTTGCTCATCAACACCAGCCTGTCGGCCACCGAGCGGCGGGAGAAAGTCCAGGCGATGATGAAGCAGGTGGGCTTGCGCCCCGAGCATTACCAGCGCTACCCGCACATGTTCTCCGGCGGCCAGCGCCAGCGCATCGCCCTGGCGCGCGCCATGATGTTGCAGCCCAAAGTGCTGGTGGCGGACGAACCGACGTCGGCGCTGGACGTGTCGATCCAGGCTCAGGTGCTGAACCTGTTCATGGACTTGCAGCAGGAATTCAACACCGCCTACGTGTTCATTTCCCACAACCTGGCGGTGGTGCAACACGTGGCCGACGACGTGATGGTGATGTACCTCGGCCGCCCTGTGGAAATGGGCCCCAAGGACGCTATCTACAGCCGCCCGCTGCACCCCTACACCCAGGCGCTGCTGTCGGCCACACCCACCATTCACCCGGACCCGAACAAGCCGAAGATCAAAATCGTCGGCGAACTGCCCAACCCGCTCAACCCACCGTCCGGCTGCGCCTTCCACAAGCGCTGCCCGTACGCCACCGAGCGCTGCCAGAGCGAAGAACCAGCCCTGCGGTTGCTGGATAACCGCCAGGTGGCCTGTCATTACGCCGAGCAGTTTCTCGACGGCGCGGCGTAAGGCAAAAGGCAGTAGAGCACTTGTGGCGAGGGAGCTTGCTCCCGCTGGGCCGCGAAGCGGACCCTTTTCGGGACTGCTGCGCAGTCCAGCGGGAGCAAGCTACCTCGCCACGGGCTAGGTAAGCTGGAGCAGCTAATCCCCTCCTCCCCGATTACGATCAATCGAGTTGGAGGGGTTTTTTATGCTTGAAATCTACGTCTGGCTATCACCCTCATCACCATCGTCGGCATCGGGATCATCAATCGTCGAGTCGTCATTATCCTGATCGCCGGGTTTCTGTTCTTCGTTCGTGGCAAGCATCAACTCACCCTGCGCAACTTTCCCGCTCGCTGCTTGCTTTTCATGCTCATCGCATTCGGCCCAGGCCGCTGATGAACCGAGGGACAACATCACCAAAACCTTCAGCAAAAACACTCCGCGCAGAAACATGTTCATAGCCGATTCCTTCTTTTGTCTGGATGAAGACAAAGCCTGACGGCTCTCAAGAAAACTAGTCCTGAACAGACCGGTTCACCAGATAAGACGCTGCTGGACAGCTGGAAATGCCCTGCAAAGACAGATTGGTTTCGAATAAGGCTTATCCCGAACGGTTATGAAGAAACAGACAGCTGGCTGTAATCCCCTGTGGGAGCAAGCCTTGCTCCCACAGCTGCCCCACAAAGCTTTTTGACGGTCCCTCACATCCGCGAAAGGCCCCGCCTGCGCCATGGTAGGCCGACACTCTTCAAAGGCTGCCGACATAATTCAATCGCAAAAGTAACAACTTCACTACGGCACACAGCACTCGCTACTCCCCAGAAAAAGGACTGCCAATAGGACACATTCTCAGCAGCGACTACTTCAACGATTTCGTCTGAAACTTATAACCATGAATAGTTGACCAGTAGAAAGATAGCCGAGCCCAATAAAGGAAACAGCACTCATTGAAGTCGACACTTCAAACTAAAACTCAATCGCGCCACCGCGCCACCTGTTAACGCCACGTCAGTAAGGTGTTGCCAATATTTTATCCAACTCTTCTGCATTGCTTCGTGCAGACAGCCACTGCGCCGCGGCTGAAGCAAGTGATTTCTCAATACGTTTTATCGGCGCAAATGACGTAACTTGAAGAATCCGATCCTGAACACTCTGCACGACATCCAGGGTAACCGTCCACAATGTCCTAAGCTGCCCAACCCCTTTATCAGCAAACACCAAAGGCATATCCAAATGCTCAACAGCATCATGAAAAGCTGAAAAATGCTGTGTTAGTACAGCATCACTGCGCATTTTTATCACTAACGTTTTCAGGATATCTGCGCTGGTTGACGGCAACCCCTGTAGAATTCTTTCGAAGTCGTCTTTGTAGTAGTTAATCAGCCCAGCGTTCGGAACCTTATTATCCCGTATATAAGATTGCGCCACCACCTCAGCAAATGCAGAGGTTACATTGTGCATGTGCCCTCTCACGATCAGCCGATCATTCTCACTCATACCGACGCGCGAAAGTTCCTCTTCCAATTCATGTATGGTATCCAATTGAGTGATCTTACGAAACGCCGTCTGAATCATATTCATAAGCTCGGTTTTAAAGCTCAAAACATCATCTCTCAAATTACCCCCTGTCACTTTTAAACTGCTGATTTCTCCCGACATCTCGTCAATTGCCATTTTGATGGAAGGGATAATCGTAAGATCTGCCTCGCCCAATGGGATCGATATCCCCTCCCATGCCTCTTCAGGTAAACCGCTGAGTTGGGCCGAAGAACTGTCGTATCCAGGCAGAGCCTTTATTTGCCCAACAATAGCAGCACTGACCGCAGTAAAACGTTCTGAGTACACAAAAACTTCTTTGCACAACGCCCGCATGTTTACTTCAATGCCCGCCCACCTTCCTGCATGGCTTAAAACAGCACTAATCAAGGTATTAACGCCCTGTTCATCTAAGGCGGTACTGAGACCACACTGGCTCGAAAGCGTAGTGAAAGCAGTACTTCTTTTCATGCTGTCATAGTCGGCTCGAAGCCGGGTTGAAAGACTGATGTATTCCCTGACCACTTCAATCTCTCTCGCGGTAATAATGGATTCATATTGCGGCTGGCCGGACATTATTTTTACCTCATGAATAGATATCTTTATGCACTAGACACCGTAAGGCAAGTGGCTTATGACAGTTTATAGCCGCCTATCGCGACCCTGCCAACTGTGAACCCTGACAGTAGACAAAGTTGAAAAATTGTGAATACGGCGCAAGAATTTTCTGCAATATAACAAAAAAAACACCCTCTCAGCCCTTTATTCCAAAAAAGTATTATCACCTGTCATATCTTACAGTACCCCAACCCCCCTTCGTATTGCTTAATTACTCCCAGGCATCATCTCTCAATCATGACCGCCTTTCATGAGCGCTCCGAACAATTACTTGGCGGTTTGCAAACAATGCCTAATAGACAAAGTTCATTAACGCTAAAGAGATCCGGTCCATTGATTGCACACCCGTGAAACCAAGCCACTCTTTTTGAAGGAAACTGATCATGGAATACGGCCCAGACTACCCAGCCCCAGTTGTAACCAGTGACGACGTACGCGTTATTTCACGCTATGTCTCAACAGGAAAACTCCTTCCCTTGACAGCTGAGGGTGTGAAAAACCAGATAAATAACGCCCCCGATACACTCGTAACCGAAATCGTGAACAACTACAAAACCATCAACACTCATGCCAACTCATGGGAAAAAACTCAGGACAGCATGATCACTATCAGCTCCGTCCTAGTGGCCTTCTCCAAAGACATACATGAGTATGGCGACGAGGCTGTCGACATTGTTAAAAATATGGAGGGCTATAAATCCAGAAAAATTGGTGATTTGACAGAAAGCGAGCTCAGTGACTTCCCTTCAATATCACTTGACGGTGACGACCAACGTCAGATTTCAACGCTGGAGCAAACAGTCAAATATATCAAGGACTCTATTAATGAAAAAAAGCGAAAAAGCACAGCAGCGTTAGTGGACCTTGATAGTTTTAAAAATACACTCATCAATACCATCGAGCCGTGGATTGGGAGAATGATACAGGTTTCAAGTCCCGACGCGCTGGACGCAGAAATCTCCAACATCCGCCGCGAACTAATTAGGCTTGCAGATAATATTACGCAAGTACAAGCAAAGCCAAGTTTCATGCACAATCTATTGGACTTCGTAACAATATTCAGTCCACTATTATCATCAATAGAACAAAACATAGCGGTAGGAAAACCCGGCGGAGATCTTATCAAGCGCCGAGAAGAAATACTTAACAAGCTGGCAACAGATAACCAGCTTAAGGGCGTACTTCACACACTCAATATCGGCATGGGGTCTTTATACGATATCGTAAACCCGGCAATTAAAGCCACCATGCAGCTCCATAGTCATTGGGAAAACATCCTATTGCTTATTGATGACTCTTCGAATCAGTTCAAAAACAACGCGAGCTACGCCTATCTTGGTCTCTTCGTAAGAAAACTGGAAGCATTGTTACTGGACTGGCGCAGCATTGAAGACAACTCTGCCGCACTTATGAACGCCTTTAGGTTGGACATTCACTAATCCTTAACGTTAACTTCTCGCAAAGGTATATGACCATGAGCGCCGCCGACATGACATTTAACAAACCTAATCTAATGGCTATCAAAGACTGCCGAGAAATCATTAATTATTATGCAAAAATAAAACTTAGCCTTATTGACATACCCGCACTACACAGTGATTTATCAGCACTGGCAACAAACCTCAGCATTGTTGATCAGAATGCCAATGACATTTTGCGCAAAGTCAGCAATGCCATCGACACGACTGATATCGAAGCTGCGCTGGTCGATCTTGGAGAGTTGGAGGGCAGCGTATTAGCTGACTACAAACGCGACCTGAGCGCTACGCTTAACACCAAAAAAAACACACTTATCGCTTTACGTAACGAGCTTTACACACCAACCAACAATTTGAAAACAATGAGCTACGCCAGCAACACCTACAGACTTCAAGAACTCACAGATACAAGAACAAGTCTTCAAGCCATTTCAAAGCTGGAAATGGACGAAGACCACTACGATGTCATGTTGCAGAAAAAACAAGCTCTCGATATAGCAATTGAGGCTTATGAATCAGAGTCTTTGTATGACAAAGCCCTGCCAATTTTAAACCAAGTTGACAATATCGTCACGGCAAGTGATTCGCCAGCAACCTTTAAAAAGGAGCTGGTCAAAGAAGGCGTAGTGGCAGCGAAAACCATCCTGAAGCTTGCTGACGCCGCAATAAAACATGACGATATGCTAAAGGCTCGCATTGAAATTATACAAAAGATCAATGCGCGAAATGCTCGTAACAATGATATCGATAGACAACTCAAGTCAAATTTCGATGAGACAAAACAAATACTGGCCTTTGAGAAGCTGCGGGAGCCAAAGGCCCAGTATGTTGCTGAAGTCGAAAAAATCTATGAATCAATCAACGCCTTTATCACAGTTGTTTTTGTGGGCTCTGAGGTACAGGAAATTGCTAACCGCTTCGTAGAGCATGCCCCCGCACTGAAGGCTTATGCTAATAGTCTCTCTACGGTATGGCTCCGAGGTTAGTCGAACCTGTAGCCCGCCCATGGCAAAACGTTTTGGCGGTTGCCGTGGGTTCTGGCGTAACTGAGCACTGGGAATACATACACTAAAAGCAAACACATACACTAAAAGCAATGGAGTTTTCGGCAATGGCCACATTAACTTTATTTTTTAATAGCGACTCTGACATCAGCCTGTCTAACACCGACACGGTGTACGGACTTGACCAAATCCCGACAGGTTCGAGAGCGCACCTCATATCAAAACTTTCAATCGGGAACGCCTCTTTTTTTAACCGCAATGCGTGGAGTTATCTATCACCCGACGATCACAGACTTGCCTACAATCTCCATTATGGCCCCTGTATCTCCATAAACGGCCCCGGTAGTGGGTACTTTCTAAGTGACAGTAAATTCACCGACCCTTCCTACTCATTAAAGCTTACCGACGAACAATTCAACAATCGCTGGAAACATAATACGTATCGAACGTTAAATCTCATACAAGGCCAATTCCCCCAAAAAGATGAAACATTTTTTGACGACGATATAGCCCTCAATGAATATCCGAAGGACTGGCTACTTAGTGAGTTTCTTATAATAGTAAACACCAACCCCCCACCCTATGGAACAGACCCGTCATCCATCACCAATATAAACTTGGTTGGCTGGGGGCGAGGAGCTGTGAGTTGCCATATGTTAGCGAATTACCTATTAAACAGCAGCCTGGCATCTGCCCCCATCAATATCCTTGCCATTGATCCCATTATCGGTAGCGCTGTTAACTCAGAGTCAATACATACCACGCTTGGCGCAAACGTGCAGGAGTACGTGGGGTTTTATGCTCGAGATGAGCGATCTGCCAGCCTGCCCTGCATAGTTCCCGATACGGCCCCGAACACGCGGGTACATATCTATCCAATAGCCGGTCGCCATACCACCTTGATAGGTAATCAAGCAGCAGATGGCGAAAGTAGGCCCGGGACATTTTCTGAACCCGCCGATTTGGTTTTTTATCTGGCGATGAAATGCTTGAACCGTTGGGACCCAACACTTTCAATCAACACGGCTGGTAGCGGTGACTATCCCGACCTAAGCGTTAATGGCAACCAAGTGCTCGCTAAAATAAAAAGCGAGTACGATGACTACGTCAATATGCGAAACACCACTTACTCAAACCAAAGTCAAGAAGTAAAAGGTGACCGTCAAATCCTATTGAATGGGCAATTCACAAACTTCAAGTCTGCCCAAGGCACTCGCTTCACTCCCAGCCAAGGGCTCGCCAAAGGACATATCGAGGACATGTCTTATTTCCAGGATATCACCTAACACCCTATCGCATGGCCAGCCCAACTATTTTGCTCGGTAGCGGAGTAGCGAACTTACTGGAGAACTAAAATGAAAAAAAGTGTCAGCAGCCTGACCGACTATGTGAAAACACTATCCTCAGGCAAGACCGCAGTCTTCCAAAACTGGGTTACCTTCGATAAAGGCAATACCAGGGTATTCAGAAGCTCACAACCGTACTATGACGGTAACGTTGACACGCTTCAAAAATTTGACTCTCCGGTCATCGCACTTTTAAAGATCTATAATATCAAGGGCATTGTCAGCTTAAATCAAAAATTGATATATGATCACAGCGCGGTAGCACTTGCCAATGAAAGCATCACCTACCACAGTCTCGCCATTGAGGACTTCAGCCCCCCCACAACCCAAGAGCTTCTATCTGGGTGCCAAGCGATTGATAACATTCTGAGCAGAGGCAATGCTTTAGTCTATTGTGGATTTGGTCAGGGAAGGACCGGCACGATGATGACAGCTTATGCCATATACAAACTCCCCAAAGGAAGCCCGGCATCGAAGTTAGAAGAGCTTATTGAAGCGTCGACTGCGGAGACAGATGACCAGGAGAAAGTTCTGCGCGAGTTTTACAAAATGCAAAACCCCTGAAATGCTGTGTGTTGGTTGAATGAGGGTGGTCTTAACGACCACCCTTATATGCGTCCAACGCTCTGCCCTTAATGATGCTCACGCGTGGCACGGAAGTTCACATCCGGCCAACGCTCTTCCATCAGCGCCAGGTTGACCCGGGTCGGGGCCAGGTAGGTCAGGTGACCGCCGCCATCCAGCGCGAGGTTTTCCACAGCCTTGTTGGAAAACTCCTCGAATTTCTTCTTGTCGCTGCAATCGACCCAGCGCGCCGACCACACGGTGATTGGCTCGTAGGAGCACTCGACCTTGTATTCCTCCTTCAAGCGACTGGCGACCACGTCGAACTGCAGCACACCGACGGCACCCAGGATGATGTCGTTGCTGCGGGTCGGGAAGAACACCTGGGTGGCGCCCTCTTCGGCCAGCTGCTGAAGGCCCTGGCGCAGCTGCTTGGACTTGAGCGGGTCCTTCAGGCGCACGCGGCGGAACAGTTCCGGGGCAAAGTGCGGAATACCGGTGTAACCCAGGGCTTCGCCTTCGGTGAAGGTGTCGCCGATCTGGATGGTGCCGTGGTTGTGCAGGCCGATGATGTCACCGGCAAAGGCTTCTTCCAGTTGCTCGCGTTCCGAGGAGAAGAACGTCAGGGCGTCGCCGATGCGCACGTCCTTGCCGGTGCGCACGTGGCGCATCTTCATGCCTTTTTCGTACTTGCCGGAGCAAATGCGCATGAAGGCGATGCGGTCTCGGTGCTTGGGGTCCATGTTCGCCTGGATCTTGAACACGAAGCCCGAGAACTTCTCTTCAACCGGCTCCACGGTGCGCTCGTTGGCGGCGCGCGGCAGTGGGCGTGGAGCCCAATCGACCACGGCGTCGAGCACATGGTCCACACCGAAGTTGCCCAACGCGGTACCGAAAAACACCGGCGTCAGTTGGCCGTCGAGGAATTCCTGCTGGTTGAACTCATGGCAGGCGCCCTGCACCAGTTCCAGTTGCTCGACGAAACGGTCGTATTCGTCGCCCAAGTGTGCGCGGGCTTCGTCGGAGTCGAGCTTCTCGATGATTTTGACGTCGGTGCGCTCATGACCGTGACCGGCGGTGTAGACGATGATGTAGTCGTCGGCCAGGTGGTACACGCCCTTGAAGTCGCGGTAGCAGCCGATTGGCCAGGTGATCGGCGCAGCCTTGATCTTCAGGACCGCTTCGATCTCGTCGAGCAGCTCGATCGGGTCACGGATGTCGCGGTCGAGTTTGTTGATGAAACTGACGATCGGCGTGTCCCGCAGACGGCAGACGTCCATCAGCGCGATGGTCCGTGGCTCGACGCCTTTACCGCCGTCGAGCACCATCAGCGCCGAGTCCACCGCGGTCAGGGTGCGATAGGTGTCTTCGGAGAAGTCTTCGTGGCCCGGGGTGTCGAGCAGGTTGATCATGTGATCGCGATACGGGAACTGCATGACCGACGTGGTAATGGAAATACCCCGCTGCTTTTCCATTTCCATCCAGTCGGAGGTGGCATGGCGGTCGGACTTGCGAGATTTCACCGTGCCGGCAACCGCAATCGCCTTGCCCATCAGCAAGAGCTTTTCGGTGATGGTGGTCTTACCGGCATCGGGGTGAGAAATAATGGCGAAAGTGCGGCGTTTCGCGACTTCGGCGGCCTGTTTGGTCATGGGAAATCGCCTGGCAGGTGATTCAAAAAAGGGCGGCGATTATAGCTCAACTTGCGCCAGGAACCGAACCGTTGAGCACATCCGGGGTGGCCAGATACTCCCCAGCATGGGAACCTTTTGAAGCGTGGAGGCGTCCACCCCCCTGATACGGCTGTTCGTCAGGGACTGAAAAATCAGCAAGTTAGCCTGACGAGGCTGCGCTCATGGCTCGATTTCATGCCGTTTTACCGGCATTGAACAGAGCTGCTTCTCGCGAACGCTTTCCCGGCAACCAGTGATGGTTTGCCGCCCGGGAAGGCGTGCGCCGACTGAAAGACAAAGGAGTCCGCCTGTGGCTATCCGCTATGGCAAAGGGCTTATCGGAGGTGCGGTCGTCGTCGCCCTCCTGGCCCTGTTGATCCACTGGATCGGCATCGATACGATCCAGCATTACCACGACGATCTACTGTTTTACCTGCAAGCGCACCTGGTGCTGGTACTGGCTTCCATGCTGGCGGCCCTGATTGTGGGCATCCCCGCTGGCATCGCCCTCAGCCGCCCCGGCATGGTCGGGCGCGCCGAACGCTTCATGCAAGTGTTCAACATCGGCAACACCGTGCCGCCCCTGGCCGTGCTGGCCATCGCCCTGGGCATCCTGGGTATCGGCAGCGGTCCCGCGATCTTCGCCCTGTTCCTTGCCTCGCTGCTGCCCATCGTGCGCAACACCTACGAAGGCCTGAAAAACGTCCAGGGCTCCCTCAAGGAAGCCGCCGTCGGCATCGGCATGACCCCGCGCCAAGTGCTGTGGAAAGTCGAACTGCCCAACGCCGTGCCGATCATGGTCGGTGGCGTGCGCGTGGCGCTGGCGATCAACGTCGGCACCACCCCGCTGGCGTTCCTGATCGGTGCCAACAGCCTCGGCAGTCTGATCTTCCCCGGCATTGCCCTGAACAACCAGCCGCAGCTGTTGCTCGGCGCGGCCTGCACCGCCCTGCTGGCGTTGCTGCTCGACGGCCTAGTGACACTGGCCAGCCGCCTCTGGCTGGAACGCGGTCTGCGACCGTCATAAGCCAGGCTGGATAAAGGAAATCGTTTATGAAGAAGTTGAGCTTGATACTGGGCTGTGTCCTGCTGTTCGCAGGGTTCGCCCAAGCCGCTGAAAAACCCGTGATCCGCCTCGGCGCGCGGGTGTTCACCGAGCAGACGCTGCTGGCGGAAATCACCGCGCAATACCTGCGCAGCAAGGGTTACGACGCACAGATCACCGGTGGCCTTGGTAGCAACCTGGCCCGCAGCGCCCATGAAACCGGGCAGCTGGATATGCTTTGGGAGTACACCGGCGTGTCGCTGGTGGCCTACAACCATGTCACGGAGAAACTCGACAGCGCCCAGTCCTACGCCCGGGTGAAAGAACTCGACGCCAAAAAAGGCCTGGTCTGGCTGTCACCGTCGAAATTCAGCAACACCTACGCCCTGGCCCTGCCGGAGAACGTCGCGCAGAAGTACCCGCAGATCAATACCATCAGCCAATTGAATACGGTGCTGCAGGCCGAAGCCGATGACAATCATCTGGTGGCCCTGGACACCGAGTTCGCCAACCGCTCCGACGGCCTGGCGGGCATGGTTGAGCAGTACGGCATGAACCTGACCCGCAAGAACATCCGGCAGATGGATGCGGGGTTGGTCTACACCGCCCTGCACAACGGCCAGGTATTCGCCGGGCTGGTGTACACCACTGACGGCCGCCTGAACGCTTTCAAGCTGAAGTTGCTGGAAGACGACAAGCATTACTTCCCCGACTACACCGCCGCGCCGGTGGTGCGCCAGGCCTTCCTCGATGCGCATCCGCAACTGGCCGCGCAACTCAAGCCCCTGGCCGAGCTGTTCGACGATCAAACCATGCGCCAGCTCAACGCCCGCGTGGACGTCAACCATGAAAGCCCCTCCACCGTTGCCGCCGATTTCCTGCGTCAGCATTCCCTGCTCTCAACCCAATGACCTGGAGGAAAAGCCATGGATTTTCTTGACGCCTTTTCCCATCTGGACTGGCCGCTGGTGCTGCACCTGACCTGGCAGCACATCACCCTGGTGGGCATCGCCGTGACCCTGGCAATTGTGGTCGGTGTGCCGCTGGGCATTTTCATGACCCGCTTCCCGGCACTGGCCGGCCCCTTGCAGGCCAGCGCGACGGTGCTGCTGACGATTCCGTCGATTGCACTGTTCGGCCTGTTACTGCCGTTCTATTCCAAATTTGGCCAGGGCCTGGGGCCGATGCCGGCGATCACCGCCGTGTTTCTTTATTCCCTGCTGCCCATCATGCGTAACACCTACCTGGCCCTGACCGGCGTGGAACCCGGCATCCGTGAAGCCGCCCGTGGCATCGGCATGACCTTCGGCCAGCGCCTGCGCATGGTCGAACTGCCCATCGCCGTGCCGGTGATCCTGGCCGGCGTGCGCACCGCCGTAGTCATGAACATCGGCGTCATGACCATCGCCGCCACCATCGGCGCCGGTGGCCTGGGCGTGCTCATCCTCGCTTCCATCAGCCGCAGCGACATGTCGATGCTGATCGTCGGCGCCGTGCTGGTCAGCCTCCTGGCCATCTTCGCCGACCTGCTTCTGCAATGGCTGCAACGCTCGCTGACTCCAAAAGGACTCCTCAAATGATCGAACTTCAAAACCTCAGCAAAACCTTCAAGAGCAACGGCAAAGACGTCAAGGCCGTGGACTCGGTGAACCTGACCGTCAACGAAGGCGAGATCTGCGTGTTCCTCGGGCCGTCGGGCTGCGGCAAAAGCACCACGCTGAAGATGATCAATCGCCTGATCCCGCCCACCTCGGGCAAGGTGTTGATCAACGGCGAAGACACCACCGGTTTGGACGAGGTGACCCTGCGCCGCAACATCGGCTACGTGATCCAGCAGATCGGCCTGTTCCCGAACATGACCATCGAAGAAAACATCACCGTGGTCCCGCGCCTGTTGGGCTGGGACAAGCAGAAATGCCACGACCGCGCCCGCGAGTTGATGAGCATGATCAAGCTCGAACCCAAGCAGTATCTGCATCGCTACCCCCGTGAACTGTCGGGGGGCCAGCAGCAACGGATCGGCGTGATCCGTGCCCTGGCGGCCGACGCGCCGTTGCTGTTGATGGACGAACCCTTCGGTGCGGTGGACCCGATCAACCGCGAGATGATCCAGAACGAGTTTTTTGAAATGCAGCGGGCGCTGAACAAGACGGTGATCATGGTCAGCCACGACATCGACGAAGCCATCAAGCTGGGGGACAAGATTGCAATTTTCCGCGCCGGCAAGCTGATCCAGTGCGACCACCCGGACACGCTGCTGGCGCATCCCGCCGACGAGTTTGTCAGCAATTTCGTCGGTCAGGACAGCACGCTCAAGCGATTGTTGCTGGTCAAGGCCGAAGACGCGGCGGACAACGCCCCATCGGTCAGCCCCGAGACACCGGTGGCCGACGCGCTGGAGTTGATGGACGAACATGACCGTCGTTATGTGGTGGTCACTTGTGCCGAGAACAAGGCCCTGGGGTATGTACGACGTCGCGACCTGCACCGTCAGACCGGTACCTGCGCGCAGTTCCTGCGTGAATTCAATTCCACGGCAGCCTACGACGAGCACTTGCGGATCCTGCTGTCGCGCATGTACGAATTCAACCGTTCGTGGCTGCCGGTGATGGATGCCGAGCGGGTGTTCCTGGGGGAGGTGACGCAGGAATCGATTGCCGAGTACTTGAGTTCAGGCAAGTCTCGTGGGGGTAAGACCAGTATCGTTTCGCCCGCCGAAACAGCGTTGGCCTGACTGACGCCTTCGCGAGCAAGCCCGCTCCCACATTAGATCTGCGTCAGCGTATTATTTTGTGGTTGAACGCGGGCCAGTGTGGGAGCGGGCTTGCTCGCGAATGGGGCACCACAAATGCCCCTGAAACACCTCAAAAACAACTTCAACGGGAACATCAATCTGTCACGCAGGTCGGTTACATCATGGGCTGTCGCGGGCCGCACGACAGACGCGTGCAAAAACGCGACATTTTTAGTTGATCTCAGGCCCCTCACGCCCTAAAGTTCGCGCCGAACGTCCATGCTGGAAACGATCCATCCGGCTCAAGTACTGACGACGAGACAGCAAGGCCAAGGGAATCACGCATCCCGTGGCCTTTTTGCTTTCGGCGACATGCCTTGGGAAGTAGGCGAACCAAAGTGGGGATACGGAGGACGTTCACGAGGGTTGCTTGCCCTCACACCCATTGATCTTGATGTTTGCCAGTAGGAGTCCCACCGTATGTCGATCCAGGTCGAAGATTATTTCGCGCGCGAAACCTTCCAGAAAATGAAAGCGTTCGCCGACAAGCAGGAAACCCCATTCGTGGTGATCGACACCGCGATGATCTCCCAGGCCTATGACGACCTGCGCGCCGGTTTCGATTTCGCCAAGGTTTACTACGCCGTCAAGGCCAACCCGGCGGTGGAAATCATCGACCTGCTCAAGGAAAAAGGCTCGAACTTCGACATCGCCTCGATCTATGAGCTCGATAAGGTCATGAGCCGTGGCGTGGGCCCGGATCAAATCAGCTACGGCAACACCATCAAGAAATCCCGAGACATCCGCTACTTCTACGAGAAGGGCGTGCGCCTGTACGCCACCGACTCCGAAGCCGACTT
Organism: Pseudomonas sp. LBUM1664; assembly: GCF_059695895.1. Lineage (NCBI taxonomy): Bacteria > Pseudomonadati > Pseudomonadota > Gammaproteobacteria > Pseudomonadales > Pseudomonadaceae > Pseudomonas > Pseudomonas sp. LBUM1664. Next base: position 5,369,159 of record NZ_CP166791.1, read on the forward strand.
GCGTAACATCGCCAAGGCCGCGCCGGGTTCGAAAGTCTATGTGCGCATTCTCACCGAAGGCTCGACCACCGCTGACTGGCCACTGTCGCGCAAATTCGGCTGCCAGACCGACATGGCCATGGACCTGCTGATCCTGGCGCGTGACCTGGGCCTGGTGCCGTACGGCATTTCGTTCCACGTCGGCTCGCAACAGCGCGACATCAGTGTCTGGGACGCGGCGATTGCCAAGGTCAAAGTCATCTTCGAGCGTCTGAAAGAAGAAGATGGCATCGTATTGAAGCTGATCAACATGGGCGGCGGCTTCCCGGCCAACTACATCACCCGCACCAACAGCCTGGAAACCTACGCCCAGGAAATCATCCGCTTCCTCAAGGAAGACTTCGGCGACGATCTGCCGGAAATCATCCTGGAGCCGGGCCGTTCGTTGATCGCCAACGCGGGCATCCTGGTCAGCGAAGTGGTGCTGGTGGCGCGTAAATCCCGTACCGCCGTCGAGCGTTGGGTGTACACGGATGTGGGCAAATTCTCCGGTTTGATCGAAACCATGGACGAAGCCATCAAGTTCCCGATCTGGACCGAGAAGAAAGGCGAGATGGAAGAAGTGGTCATCGCCGGTCCTACCTGCGACAGCGCCGACATCATGTACGAAAACTACAAGTACGGTTTGCCACTGAACCTGGCCATCGGTGATCGTCTGTACTGGCTGTCGACCGGTGCTTACACCACCAGTTATAGCGCGGTTGAGTTCAATGGCTTTCCACCGCTGAAGTCGTTTTACGTGTAACGACCAAGTAACAAAGTTAAAACCCGTGGCTCGCCACGGGTTTTTTATGCTTAAAAACCAGCCACCCGAAAACACATCGAAATACATAAATAGCGTTACAGTCCAAGCCTGTACGGCCTAAAAAAACAAACCTAATATCGGCACTCCTACATGCAAACTAAAAGGAATTAGAACATGTTATCGAACATCAACACGGCGGTACCGTACATCACTAAAAATGATGCAAGGCGAATTAGATCCTACGTGACCGAAGCCCAAACGCTTCCGCGAACTCTTGAGACTGTTCAACAGTAAATTAAAACCGATAAGACCGATATTAACGGCCTGGAACCTTCAGACCTACTCGACCTTTATCAAAAAATAGTAGCCAACGCCAACTCATGGAATGACGTCGAAATTTCCATGAAATGGGTGGCAAGCAACCTGGAGACGTTTTCTGTAGATTTGATCGAATACGGCCAAGGCATTGTTGACGCGGTAATGACATTACCTGGGTATCAGGACTACCTTGGTACAGTGGAGCAGCTGAACAAGGAGGACATCGAGAAACTTCCGTCGCTTGAAATTGGCAGCGAAGGTAAAAACGATTCACCTCGATAAAGGAGTCCCTTAAATTTATCGCAGACTCTATTGCAGAGAAGAAGCTTAGCAGCACTCACAGCGAGCTTCTTGTGAAAAATTTCAAGAAAGATTCGTCAGAAAAAGGACTTTCCATGACTGCTATTAATTATGTGCTGCCAAACTTCGAAGTTATCGGTCACAGCCGTGACAGTATTCGCGATCAAGCGCTTGTCGGCTCTGCCAATATTTATATCAGGGCGCTGGGCGAAGAGCTTATTAACCTGAACGCCACTATCACTGCATCGGACCAGCAGGTTTCAAATTCGATAGCTTCCGCCAGCATCGCTTTGGAGACAGATGCCCTGATGTTTAGCCTGGAGGCGCTCAATCAGCTTTCCCGCAACAGCCCGGAAAACAGCAAGATGGAAGCGGTTAAAAACTACGAGGGCACCCTTAGTAAAGCAATCGAACTTTGCGCCGACCGTCTTACCCAGGTGTATACGGAAGTTTTTTCAAGCCTTTCTAACGTAGAAAGCGCAACCATCACTAACAACCGTTTCCGACTCGTCGAACTTGGAAAAAACCTCAGCCGGCTGGACACGGAACTCAGCGCCGAACAAGGTCCTTTAAACGTGCTTGTCACCGACGAGAAAATCTTGAATGAAGCGATTGCTCTGTTTGAAGGTAAAAGCTCTTATGACCGTTTGAAACCGCTGCTGCAACAGTTGTCAGGGCTCATCGCCAACGGCCAGGCCCCGCAGGCCATGGCGATCCAAGCGGCGGTGGAAGTGGTGTTCAAGGTGTTGGACGAAGCAAACGAATTGGCCAAATACAAAGATCTGCTCAAGGCCCGCGAAACCCTTCAAAGCCGAATCAGCGCTCGCAAGCAGAGAGTCCATTCTCTGCAAGCACAACTCAAGGACAATGCCAGCAAGACCCTGCAACTGACGGATGCACAGAGCGTCGTACCTCATCAACGCGCTTACTTGGACGAAACGGGAAAACACATTGAAACGCTGGGGTCGTTTCTGAAAACTATCGCGCCCGTACCCAATGAGAGTCTTACCAAGACCGCTCAACGGCTGATTGAGCACTCTCCTTCCCTACGCGACTATCTGCAGGCCATGCGGCGTCATTGGTTGCGAGGCTAAGCAAGCCACCCTAGTGTCGGGCGGGGGGTATGCCGGTCATTCGCGCACCGGCCGGCATACTTGCCAAGAGCGGTCGTTGCTCCCTGAGTAGCTCAGACAGACGCCATTCATAAGCCCCGGCCATGCCACGAATGTCCGGATGGCGCGCCTTGAGTAACGCTTCGCTGCACACTTGCAAGAAGCTGCTGTTGCCACCGGCCAACGCCTTGCGCAGCCAGTCCAACGCTTGCTCGATACGCCCCTCTTCGGCCAACACCGCGGCGTAACTGAACTGCCCCCTGAAATCCCCACCCTCAGCCGAACGCCGATACCAGGCCACGGCCGCAACCGGATCCGCCGGGCAATGAAGCCCATCCTCCAGATAACGCCCCAGCAGGTTCATCGACTTCGCATGGCCCAGCTCGGCCGCGCGACGATAGAAACTCAACGCTTGCGTCTGATCCTCCATCACGCCTCGCCCGGTCGCCAACAGATTGGCGTAGTTGTACATCGCCCAATCCAGCCCCGCCTCGGCGGCCTGGCGATAATGCCCGGCGGCTATCGAAGCATCGGCGGTGCAGCCCCAACCGTGCTCATGGCAGCGCCCCAGCATGTTGCGCGCCATCAAATGCCCTCGCCGGGCGGCGATGGCGAACCAACGCATGGCCAGCGGTTGGTCCTGCGCGATGCCCTGGCCGTCGAGCAGAATCTGCCCCAGCAATGCCTGGGCATCGAGCACGCCTTCGCGAGCGCCGAGCAGAATCGCCTGGGCCGCTCGCGCCGGGCTTTCGTAGAGCATGGCTTTGAGACCCTCGCCGTCGAGCACTTCCTCACGGCGCAGACGAAAATCCGCCACTTACACCTCAACCCAGCGGCGCAACAGGTTGTGATAGGTGCCGGTGAGGCGAATCAACGAAGGGTGGTCGGGCAGGTCTTGGGTCAGCTGCTGGATCGCACCGTCCATCTCAAACAGCAACGCCCGCTGGCTGTCTTCGCGCACCAGGCTCTGGGTCCAGAAGAACGACGCGTAGCGTGCGCCGCGAGTGACGGCGTTGACCTTGTGCAGGCTGGTGCCCGGATACAACACCATGTCCCCGGCCGGCAACTTGACCCGCTGGATACCGTAGGTGTCCTGGATCTCCAGCTCGCCGCCGTCGTAGTCCTGCGGGTCGCTGAAGAACAGGGTTGCCGACAGGTCGGTGCGTACCCGTTCGGCACTGCCCTTGGGCTGGCGTACGGCGTTGTCGATATGAAAGTCAAAACTGCCGCCGGCGGTGTAGCAGTTCACCAGCGGAGGGAACACTTTGTGCGGTAACGCCGCTGACATGAACAAAGGGTTTTTCCACAGCCGCTCAAGCATCGCCGCGCCGATTTCCTTGGCCAGGGGATGGCCCTCGGGCAGTTGCAGGTTGTGCTTGGCCTTGGCCGATTGATAACCGGCGGTGATCTTGCCGTCTGCCCACTCGGCCTGTTCCAGCGCCTCGCGGATGTGCTGCACTTCTTCAGGAGAAAACACGCCGGGAATGTGCAGCAACATGGCATTCGAACCTGTGGATAAATCGAGCGCCAATGGTAGTGATTCTTATTGACTGTGCACAACCCCTGCGACGTATCACTCGACCAAAATCGTAAAGGCAAACTGTAAAGAATGTAAATTCCTCGCAAATAGTAATATTTCTCAATTGATACAAAGACCTGTTTACCCTATATTCCGCGACCTCAAATCCTTGGGGAAGGGAAATATTCATGTCGCGTCAACCACAACAATCACCGGTCAATTCACCACGTTTGCTGGCATCCGCCATCGGCGTCGCCCTCAGTGCGACGTCCGCTGCACAGGTGGCCCAAGCGGCGCAGAACACCGACGAAAAAGCCCCGCGCGATACCATTTCCCTGGATGCCACCAGCATCACCGGTGAAGCTCAGGGCACGACTTCCTACCAGGTCGAAAAAGCCTCTTCCCCGAAGTACACCGCACCGCTGGTAGACACCCCGCGCTCGGTGACAGTCATTCCGCAGCAGGTGCTCAAGGACACTGGTGCGCTCAATATGCAGGATGCGTTGCGCACCGTGCCTGGTATCACCTTCGGCGCCGGTGAAGGCGGCAACCCCCAGGGCGACCGCCCGTTCATTCGCGGCTTCGATGCCCAAGGCGATACCTACCTCGATGGCGTGCGCGACACCGGCTCGCAAAGCCGCGAAATTTTCGCCGTGGAGTCCATTGAAGTCAGCAAGGGCCCGAACTCGGCCATCGGCGGTCGTGGCGCCGCGGGCGGCACGATCAATCTGATCAGCAAGAAAGCTCACCTGGGTGACAGCTTCGATGGCGGTTTCACCTGGGGTTCGGACCAAACCCAGCGCTACACCCTGGACGGCAACTATCAGTTCAGCGACACCGCCGCCGGCCGCCTCAACCTGATGAGCCACGAAAGCAACGTCGCCGGCCGCGACAAGGTCAATTACGACCGCTGGGGCATCGCGCCGTCGCTGGCGTTTGGCCTGGGCACCGACACCCGGGTCAACCTCGATTACTACCATCTGGAAAGCAATGACCTGCCGGACGCTGGCATCCCCTACACCATGCCCGCCTCGGGTGCGACAGCCGACCGCAGCAAATCCAACCCGGACAAACCCTACGCCGGCGGCGACAGCAGCAACTTCTACGGCCTCACCGACCGCGACTTTCGCAAGACCCGCACCGACACCGCGACCTTCGCCATCGAGCACGACCTGAGCGATGCGCTGACGGTCAAAAACACCCTGCGACACGGCTCCAGCATGCAGGACTACATCCTGACCCAGCCCGACGACAGCAAGGGCAACGTCAACAACGGCACCGTCTGGCGTCGGGTCAACACCCGGGTCAGCAACGTCGATACCACCACCAATCAGACCGATCTGTTCGGTGACTTCTACCTCGCCGGGTTCAAGAACAGCTTCTCCACCGGTATCGAGTTAAGCCGCGAGACAGGCGAAAAATCCTCCTACACCGTCAACACCGACACCGTGCCGGGCACCACTGCCGCGAACACCAACTGCACCCCGTCGATGATCGGTTCGTCGAGCGGCTACAACTGCACCTCGCTGTCCAATCCGAACCCGGATGACCCGTGGAACGGCACAATTACGCGCAACTACGCCGGCACCGACACCACCAGCGTCACCCGCGCGCTCTATGTGTTCGACACCCTGGAACTGACGCCGCAATGGCTGCTGAACATGGGCCTGCGCTACGACCACTTCGACACGAAGTACAACACCTACAACGCCGCCGGCACCACCACGTCCAAGGGCGATGACACCAGCGAGTTCGTCACCGGCCAGTTGGGTCTGGTCTGGAAACCGGCCGATAACGGCAGCCTCTACGCCTCCTATGCCACTTCAGCCACACCGCCGGGCAACATGGTCGGTGAAGGCCAGGAAGGCAATCCGCTGGGCGGCACGCCGGACCGCAACGGCAACCTGCTCAAGAGCGACATGGAGCCGGAAACCACCAAGAACTACGAAATCGGCACCAAGTGGGACTTGCTCAACAGCCGCCTCTCGCTGACCGCTGCGATTTTCCGCACCGAGAAAGAGAACGCCCGGGTCCAGGTCGACACCACAACCTACGAGAACGCCGGCAAAACCCGTGTCGACGGCATCGAGCTGTCAGCCAGCGGCAAGATCACGGATAAATGGCAGGTGTTCGCCGGCTACAGCTACCTGGACAGCAAACAGGTCGATGGCGGCCCAATGAGCGTCACCGACGGCAACGAACTGCCGAACACACCGAAGAACAGCACCAGCGTCTGGACCACGTATGCGCTCACGTCGAAGCTGACCATCGGCGGCGGAGCCTTCTACGTTGACGACGTATTCGGCAACGTGGCCAACACCACCATGGTCGATTCTTACGTGCGCTACGACGCCATGGCCAACTACAAGGTCAGCAAGCACCTGGACCTGCAACTCAACGTGCAAAACCTGACGGACGAAACCTACTACGACAAAGCGCTCGGGAACCACTTTGCCAACCAGGCGGCCGGGCGCACTGCGTTGCTGAGCACCAACTTCCATTTCTAACCGGGCGGCATTCCCACGCAGGAGCGTGGGAACGATCAAACAAGGACGCATGCCCCGCTCATGAAAATGATCGGGGCTTTTATGTGTGTTTATGAATGCTTCTCGATAACACACGGCATAATGCACGCCGTGATGAACAGTAATGAATGAAAGGCGGGCGACGTGTTGAAGAAAACCCTGTTCCAGTTGCACTGGTTTTTCGGCATCAGTGCCGGGCTGGTCCTGGCCTTTATGGGCGTTACTGGCGCTGCGGTGTCGTTCCAGGACGAGATCCTGCGGGCGTTGAACCCGCAGGTACTGACGGTCGAGAAACAACCGGCCGGCGTCTTGCCGCCTGCCGAACTGGTGGAACAGATCGAAACCGCCTCCGGCAAAACCGTCGCCATGCTCTGGGTCGAGACCGACAGCGGCAACGCCGCACGGGTGATATTCACCGCCCCGCCCGGGGAAAAACGTGGGTCGATGCGCTACTTCAACCCCTATAACGCTCAGTTCATGGGCGATGTGGTGGGCCAGGATTTCTTCGGCCTGATGCTCAAGCTGCACCGCATCCTGGCCATGGAAGATGTTGGCCGGCAGATTACCGGTGCCTGCACGCTGATCCTGGTGTTTTTCTGCCTGTCCGGGCTCTACCTACGCTGGCCGCGCCAATGGAAAAGCTGGCGCGCCTGGCTGACCCTCGATTGGGCGAAAAAAGGCCGCAGCTTCAACTGGGACCTGCATTCGGTGGCCGGCACCTGGTGCCTGGTGTTTTATCTGCTGGCCGCACTGACCGGGCTGACCTGGTCTTACGACTGGTACAACAAAGGCGTGACCCACCTGCTCTCCGATTCGCCCAAGGAGGAACGGGTGCGCAATCGCGGCCCGGTACCCATCGGCCCGCCGCCAGTGGCCGATTACCGGGCCATGTGGAGCAGTATCTACAGCGCCGCCGGCCCGGACCTGTCCTCCTATAACGTGCGCATGCCGCCCGTGGCCGGGCAACCGGCGACCGTGTTCTATCTGCTGAAGAACTCGCCTCACGACCGGGCGCTGAACCAGATCATGCTCGACCCGACCACCGGCGTCGTCAGCCGGCACAACCGCTACAGCGACAAAAGCCTCAAGGCGCAGTTGCTGACCAGCATCTATGCCCTGCATGTGGGCAGTTATTTCGGCTTGGTCGGGCGGATCCTCATGACAGTCGCCGCGCTGACCATGCCGCTGTTCTTCATCACCGGCTGGTTGCTGTACCTGGACCGTCGCCGCAAGAAGCGCCAGGTCAAGCACGCCCGCCAGGAACTGGCCCCCCATCAAAGCGATGCGCCGGCGTGGCTGATCAGCTTCGCCAGCCAGAGCGGTTTTGCCGAGCAACTGGCCTGGCAGACCGCCGGCCAGCTCCAGGCCGCCGGGTTGCCGGTGAAGGTCCAGCCGTTGGCTGGCGTCAACGAGCAGGACCTGAGCAACGCCACCCACGCCTTGTTCGTCGTCAGTACCTTTGGTGACGGCGAAGGACCGGACAGCGCCCGGGGTTTCGAGCGCAAGGTGCTGGGTCAGGCACTGAGCCTGGAGCGCCTGCAGTATTCGGTGCTGGGCCTGGGGGACCGGCAGTATGAAAACTTCTGCGGCTTCGCCCGGCGCCTGCACACCTGGCTGGCGGAGCACGGCGGCAAGACGCTGTTCGCCCCAGTGGAAGTCGACAGCGGCGACCCTTATGCCTTGCGCCACTGGCAACAACAATTGGCTGAACTGACGGGCCAGGCCCCGGTGGACACCTGGCAGGCACCCAGTTTCGAGAACTGGACGCTGAGCCAACGCACCTTGCTCAACCCCGACAGCATCGGCTCGGGCGTCTACCTGCTGGGCCTCACCGCCCCCGGCCCGAGCAGTTGGCTGGCCGGTGACCTGGTGGAGGTCCTGCCGCGCAATGACCTGGGGGCCATCGAGCATTTCCTCGACGGCTTGGGCATCGCGGGGATCGCTCGCGTGCAAGTCGATGGCTTGTCCCAAAGCCTCAATCAGGCCCTGGCCACCCGCCAGTTGCCGGAAAACCGCGCGCATCTGGTGGGCCTGCATGCCCAGGCATTGGTGGATGCGCTGGCACCGCTGGCGCTGCGCGAATATTCCGTCGCCTCGATTCCGGCCGATGGCGTGCTGGAACTGATCGTGCGCCAGGAACATCACGCCGACGGCAACCTGGGCGTCGGCTCCGGCTGGCTCACCGAACACGCCCCGCTGGGCAGTGCCATCAGCCTGCGGGTGCGCCGCAACAGTGGTTTCCATTTGCCGTCCCAGGGCGTGCCGATGATCTTGCTAGGCAATGGCACCGGCCTGGCCGGCCTGCGCAGCCTGCTCAAGGCGCGCGTCACTGAAGGCATGCAACGCAACTGGTTGCTGTTTGGCGAGCGCCAGCGCGAGCATGATTTCCACTGCCGCGATGAGTTGCTCGAATGGCTGACGTCCGGTGACCTGGAGCGTCTGGACCTGGCGTTTTCCCGGGATCAGGAACAGAAAATCTACGTCCAGGACCGCCTGCGCGAATCGGCGGCGCTGCTCAAGCAATGGCTGGCCGACGGTGCAGTGATTTATATCTGCGGCAGCTTGCAGGGCATGGCGTCGGGGGTGGACCAAGTGCTCAACGAGGTGCTGGGAGCTGAGGAAGTGGAGCGGTTGATCGAGCAAGGGCGGTATCGGCGGGACGTCTACTGACAGCCCCATCTTGAGCTTGTGGGAGCAAAGCTCGCTCACGATAGCGGACTGTCAGTCAGCAATTTATTGACAGATATACCGTCATCGCGAGCAAGCTTTGCTCCCACAAAGATTCCTGGCGTGATTGAAATTCACACTGGCTGCAACTTCTGCTCAAACACCGCCACCCCCTCCAGATCCCGCAACACCACGCTCATCTCCCCGCTCTGCCCGTCGATGTTCACCTCGCCGAAGAACTGATACCCGGCAAACGGCGAAGTGTTCTGGGCCGGTGGCGCTTTCTGGAACACCACTTCGGGGCCAAAGGTCTTGTCCAAGGCATTGGGCCCGAAGCTGCCGGCGTTCAACGGCCCGGCGACAAACTCCCAGAACGGTTCGAAATCCTGGAACGCGGCGTGTTCCGGGTGGTATTGGTGGGCGGCGCAATAGTGAACATCGGCAGTGAGCCAGACGTAGTTGCGCACCTGATGCTTGCGCAGATAACCGAGCAACTCAGCGATTTCCAATTCCCGCCCCTGGGCCGGGCCCGGGTCGCCATTGGCGACCGCTTCCCAGCGCGGCACGCCGGGGCTGACTTCGCCGTCGGGCACGCCCAGGCCGATGGGCATGTCCGCGGCAATGACTTTCCACTGGGCACTCGATTGCTTCAACTCACGCTTGAGCCAATCCAACTGCTCGCGGCCGAGGAAGGGTTTGGCCGCGCCGAGGTTGGCGTCGTTGGCTTCGCGGTAGCTGCGCATGTCCAGCACGAACACATCCAACATCGGACCGTAACTGAGTTTGCGATAGATCCGCCCCCCGCCGTCGGCCTTCTGCAAGCGCATCGGCGCGTATTCCAGCCAGGCCTGCCGCGCACGCCCCACCAGGCTGTGGATATCCTTGCTCTGGTAGCGCTCATCCAATTGCTTGCCCGGTGACCAGTTGTTGACTACCTCATGGTCGTCCCATTGCCAGATCTGCGGCACCTCGGCATTAAAGCGCCGCACGTTCTCATCCATCAGGTTGTAGCGGTAGTTGCCGCGATACTCATCCAGGGTCTCGGCGACCTTGCTCTTGGCTTCGGTGGTGAGGTTGCGCCAGATGCGACCGCCCTCGGTGGTGATCTGCGCCGGCACCGGGCCGTCGGCGTAAATGGTGTCGCCACTGTGGATAAAAAAGTCTGGCAGGCGCAGGCGCATGGCTTCGTAGATGCGCATGCCGCCGATGTCCGGGTTGATACCAAAGCCTTGGCCGACGGTATCGCCGCTCCAGACAAAACGAATGTTGCGTTTGAACTTCGGCACGCTGCGCAGGTGACCGAGCCAAGGTTCGCTGGCAATGCCGCTCTGGGCATCTTCGAAATGCACGCGGTAGAAAATCGCCTGGTCAGGGGGCAGGCCGTTGAGCTCGACCCGGGCGGTGAAATCGCTGCGAGTGTCGACCAGTGGCGAGACAAAACGTCGAGGGTTGCGAAATTCGCTGCGGGTATCCCACTCCACCACCATGCGCGCCGGACGGTCGCTGCGGCTCCAGATCATCACCCGGTCGCCCTGCAAGTCGCCCGCTTGCACGCCATCGGTAAGCAGCGGACGATCCTTGACCGAAGCAATCACCGCCGGCGCCAGCCCCGGCAACAACAACCCCGCGCCCACGGCCTGCATCACACGGCGACGGCCCAGGTCGAATTCGCTCATGGTGTTCTCCCCAAATGGGAAAACTTAAGCATGCCTGTGTTAATCGGGTGTGACAGGGGTTTCATGAACACCCCACACACAATTGGATTGGAGTACACCCGCAAGAACCAGGCCGGCTGTCAGGCCGCCTCGCGGCGGACGTTAATCTCGGCGCCCCGTTAACCACGATGGCCGAACGCAGGTATTGCGCAGTGGGCACCTCGGCATGGATGCCGAGGTAGCCGCGCTGGGCCATGGATGGCCCTTCGCGGCGGGCCCACGGAACAATGCCTGCGTTCGGGCACACCGAGCCTAGGCGAGGTGCCAAGTGGTGGGGCATAAGCGCTTTGGTTACTTTCGCCTGGGCCGGCTTCCGGCTTTTCGAAAGTGACCCGCCGTCAGGGCGGAACCCTAAGCAGCCGTTACCGCAGCAACGGATATGTACTCAACCCAGTCAACAAAATCCCGGCCGGCTATCAGGCCGCTATCGCGAGCAGGCTCGCTCCCACAGGGGAATTTCATTGTTCAAATAAAGGTGATCAGGCCTTCGCCGGCTCCAACGCCATCTCCACCACTTCCGGCCGCTTGAGCAGCGCATACGCCACCGCCGTCAGCAAACTCCCCGCCACGATCGCCAGCAAGTACAACAGCGCATGGTTGATGGCATTGGGGATCAGCATCACGAACAGGCCGCCATGGGGCGCCATGAGTTTACAACCGAAGTACATCGACAATGCACCGGTCAGCGCGCCGCCGGCGATGCTGGCCGGGATCACCCGCAGCGGGTCCTTGGCGGCGAACGGAATCGCCCCTTCGGAGATGAAACACAGACCCAGCACCAGCGCCGCTTTACCGGCCTCGCGTTCGGTCTGGGCAAATTTGCGGCGCGCGATGAAGGTGGCGATGCCCAGGCCAATGGGCGGCACCATGCCGGCGGCCATGGTCGCGGCCATCGGTGCATAACTTTGCGACGCCAACAGCCCCACCGAAAACGCATAGGCGGCCTTGTTGATCGGCCCGCCGAGGTCGACGCACATCATCGCCCCCAGCAGCACGCCCAGCAGAACCGCGTTGGCGGTGCCCATGCTGTCGAGGAAATGGGTCAGGGCTTCGAGCATGCCCGCCACCGGTTTACCCACGATGTAAATCATCACCAGACCGGTGAACAGGCTCGCCAGCAACGGGATGATCAGGATCGGCTTGAGCGCTTCCAGGCTCTGGGGCAGGCGCGCATAACGGTTGATCGCCTTGGCCGCATAACCGGCCAGGAAACCGGCAATGATCCCGCCGATAAACCCGGCGCCCAAGGTGCTCGCCAGCATCCCGCCAATCATTCCCGGCGCCAGGCCCGGACGGTCGGCGATGGAATAAGCGATATAACCGGCCAGCAGCGGCACCATCAATTTGAACGCGGTGTCGCCGCCGATCTGCATCAGCGCCGCCGCCAACGTACCGGGTTCCTTGAACGCGGTAATCCCAAACACGAACGACAATGCGATCAACAAACCACCGGCCACCACCATCGGCAGCATGAACGACACGCCGGTGAGCAAATGTTTATAGACGCCGGTCTTCTCCGACTTGGCCGGGCCTGTGGCACCGCTCGCTGCGCTTTCCTGACGGCCTTCAACCAACGCTTTGTTCAGCGTGGCTTCGGCCTGCTTCAAGGCGATGCCTGTGCCGCAGCGGTAAATTTTCTTGCCGGCAAAACGCTCGGTGGCCACTTCGATGTCAGTGGCCAGCAGTACCACGTCTGCCTCGGCGATGGCCTCGGGGCTCAACGGGTTGCGGGCACCCACCGAGCCTTGGGTTTCCAGTTGCAGGTCGTAGCCCAGTTTCTTCGCGGCCTGCTGCAATGCCTCGGCAGCCATGAAGGTGTGGGCAACGCCGGTTGGGCAAGCGGTGATGGCAACCAGACGCGGAGCGCGTTCAGTCGCGACCGCCGGCTCTTGCTCGAGAACATCCGCCTCGGCCAGAACCTCGGCCTCTTCAGCGCCGCGGCGCAGCACCGAATCAACGTCTTGCAGGGCCTGGGCCGGAGTGCTGCGAAACAGACGCTTGCCGACGAACCGCGACAGGTCCACCGGGCCGCTGGCAACCAGCAATACCCACTCGGCCGCTTCAAGGGTCGCCGCCGACAACTGGCGCTCCGGATGAGCGGCGTCATGCACTTCGACGCTGGTGCTCCAACCCTGGCGCTGGGCCGCCGCGTCCAGCAGACGGGCGCACAACACACTGGTAACCATGCCGTTCGGGCAGGCCGTCACAATGGCTAATTTCATTCTTGCGAACCCTCTTATTGTTCTGTCAGGGGGCGCACGCGCACGCCCTGTTCAAGCGACGCCAGCAACGCGGTGTCATGAATACCAAAACCGATCTGTGTGACCGCCATGGCGGCGATGGCCGTGGCGGTACGCAGCGTCTGCTCCGGGGGGTGGGCACTGAGCAGGCCGTGCAACATGCCGGCCAGCAGTGAATCCCCGGCGCCAACGGTGCTGGCGACGGTGACCTTGGGCGGTGAAGCATGCAGCGCCGAACCGACACTGAACCAGTTCACGCCGTCGGCGCCGTGGGAAATCACCACGTGCTCGATGCCCTGGGCATGCAGGCGCTGCGCCGCTTCAGCCTGGGCCAACTCGCTCACCACGTCGCAACCCAGCGCATCGGCCAGTTCCTCGGTGTTCGGCTTGATCAGCCACGGCCCCGCCGCCAGGGCAACGCGCAAGGCTTCACCGCTGGTGTCGAGGGCCACGTTCAGACCGAGTTTTTTCAAGCGAGCGATCAGCGCCTGCAACCATTGCGGGCTGACGCCACGGGGCAAGCTGCCCGCCACCACGACCACATCGTGGCCGGGGGCGATTTGCTCCAGCTTTTCCAGCAACGCTTGCTGCGCGACGGCGTCGACCACCGGGCCTGGACCGTTGAGGTCCGTGATGCGTCCGTCCCGCTCGGCCAGCTTGATGTTGCTGCGGGTTTCCCCGGGCACGCGGATAAAAGCATCGACAAAACCGCGCTGGGTGAACAGCGTCTCGAACGCCTGGGCGTTGTCTTCACCCAGAAAGCCACTGACCGTCAGCGTATGGCCGAGATCGACCAGCACCTGGGCCACGTTCACGCCCTTGCCGGCAGCGTGGCTGTGCATGGCATCACTGCGGTTGACCTCGCCCGGTTCCAGGCGCGTCAGTTCCACCGTGAGGTCGAGCGCCGGGTTGAGGGTCAGGGTAAGAATCTTCGCCATTACAGCGCCTCCACTAATGCGCGCACGTCATCGGCGCTGCCCACGGCCAACGCCTCTTGGGCCAGGGTTTGTACCTGCGCGAGGCTCAATTCGCGCACCCGCGCCTTGACCTCGGCAATGCTGCGGACCGAGACGCTGAGTTCGTCCACGCCCAGGCCCACCAGCACCGGCACCGCCAGCGGATCGGCCGCCAGTTCGCCGCACACACCGACCCACTTGCCATGGGCATGGGCGGCACGCACGGTGATGTCGATCAATTGCAGCACCGCCGGATGCAGGCCATCGGCCTGGGCCGAAAGGGTTGGATGACCCCGGTCGATGGCCAGGGTGTACTGCGTCAGGTCGTTGGTGCCGACGCTGAAGAAGTCGACTTCCTTGGCCAGGACCGGCGCCAGCAGCGCGGCGGACGGTATCTCGATCATGATGCCCAGTTGCAAATCCGCCACGGGGATTTCCAGGCGCAGGCGCTCGGTCATGGCCCGGGCCTGGCGCCACTCATCGACGCTGCCCACCATCGGGAACATGATCCGCAGCGGCCGGTTATCCGCCGAACGCAACAAGGCGCGCAATTGCGCTTCCATGATCTGCGGACGTTGCAAGGTCAGGCGAATGCCACGCACGCCGAGGAAGGGGTTTTCTTCTTTCGCAATCGGCCAGTACGGCAGCGGTTTGTCGCCGCCCACGTCGAGGGTGCGCACCACCAGCGGCCGACCGCCCAAGCCATCGAGCACCTTGCGGTATTCGGCTTCCTGGGTCGCTTCGTCCGGCGCCTGGGTGTGGGCCATGAAAATCAGTTCGGTGCGCAACAGGCCGATGCCTTCGGCGCCCTGCTCCACCGCGCTGGCAACGCCAGCGCTCTCGCCGATGTTGGCGAACACTTCCACCGCGTGACCGTCACGGGTCTGCGCCGGTTGGTGACGCTGCTGCGCGGCGACCTTGAGGCGCTGCTCGCGGGTGTCGCGCTCTTCGGCGGCCCGCTGCAGGGTGGCAGCGTCGGGGTCTACGTGCAGGCGACCGCGCTGACCGTCCAGCAGCAAGGACGTGCCCGGCGCCAGCAGCAACACCGCCGCACCGGCACCCACCAACGCCGGAATGCCCAGGGCCCGGGCGACGATGGCGCTGTGGGCGGTGGCGCCGCCACGTGCGGTGAGAATCCCCGCCACGCGGCTTGGGTCCAGACGGGCCACGTCGGACGGGCCGACTTCGTCCATCACCAGGATGTACGGTTGATCAGGTTCGTTCGGGGTCTCGACGCCGCACAGCTGCGCCAGCACACGACGGCCGACGTCTCGCAGGTCGGCGGCACGTTCAGCGAGCAGTGCGTCCTGCAAGGCTTCCTGTTCTTTCGCGGCGGCTTCGATCACGCCCATCCACGCCGCTTGCGCACTCTCGCCCAGCTTCAAACGGGTGTCGACTTCGTCGGTCAGCTCCGGGTCGTCGAGCATTTCCTGGTGGGTGATGAAAATTTCGCGGATGGCCTTGGCCTTGGCGCGTTCGACCAGGCCTTCGATATCGCGGCGCACCTGATTCAAGGCGTTTTGCAGGCGCTCGCGCTCGATGGCCGCCGATTCGCCGCGCAGCGGATAATCGATGGCCTGCAGCACTTGGATGTGGGCCGGGCCGATGGCGATGCCCGGTGCCGCGGCGACAGCCTGGATCAGGCTGCCGGATTCGGGCGCCAGCATGACGGTGGCAACTTCGGCCAGGTTGGATTCCCGCGGTGCGCTGGGCGGCGGCAACGGTTCGACCTCTTCGCCGAGGCCTTCTTCAATGGCGGCCAGCAGCGCCGGCAATGCGTCGGCGGCAATGCTCGGTTCAGCAATGAATTCCAAGACCTGACCGCGACGGGCGCCCAGGCTCAGCAACTTGCTCAGGCTTTTGACCGACACGGCGCTGTCTTGACCGTCGACAATGCGCACGCGGATCTCGCCTTCGAAGCTTTTCGCCAATTGCGCGAGGATCTTCGCCGGGCGCGCATGCAAGCCGTGGGCATTGGCCAGGCCGATGCGAGCGCTGGGCCAGTCGGCGGGCAACTCGCCGCCCAGCACTTCCAGCACTTTGCGGCTGCTGGTGGCGCGGCCCAATTCATGGCCGCGGCCTTCGATCAGCAACGCGCAGAGCCTTTCCAGCAAGGCCTGATGGGCCTCACCAAGGCTGGCGAGGCAAAACAGACCGCTCAAGGGTTGACCCAGGTAACGGATGGGCTTGTCCGGGGTGACAAAGGCCAGGCCCGGGCGCTTGACGGTCTGTTCGCTGTGCAGCCACCACAGGCCATCGCCCAGGGGCAAGGCCTCGACTTGCTGCAACACGCCAGCAAAGCCGTTACTCACGCAGTCAGCCTGGCGCAGCAGACGGGCGCCGCGCCACACCAGCTCTTCGAAATCATCAGCCGACACACCGAGACCGATCATCTGCGCGTCCAATGCCAATTCCTGCGGCGCACCTTGCAGCAGCTTCAACAAGGCCTCGGCGGAACCGGCACGCCGCAGGGCCTCGCCCAGGTCTGTCTCGCCGAGGGCGCGGGTCAGCAGTTGCAGCAGGCGCAGGTGTTCGTCGGATTTGGCCGCGATGCCGATGGCCAGGTAAACGATTTGGCCGTCGCCCCAGTCCACGCCTTCGGGGAACTGCAGCAAGCGCACACCGGTGGAGTAAACCAGATCGCGGGTTTGCGGGGTGCCGTGGGGAATGGCAATACCTTGGCCAAGAAAGGTCGAGCCCTGGGTTTCGCGGGCCTGCAAGCCGGCGAGGTAACCCTCAGCCACCAAGCCATCGGCCACCAGTTTGTCAGCGAGCAGTTGCAGCGCAGCGTCTTTATCCACAGCCGTTTGAGCCATGGATATCTGCTCTAGAGTGAGCTCGAGCATGCTTTCTCCTTTTTGGCGTCCGGTTGGCGCCAGGTATTGTTTTGAATGAATCAGCTTAGCGTTACAGGACAACTTTTGGCGGTATCGCGGCAGAACGGCCAAAAATCCTGCTAACCTTGAAAATACGCTTGCTGAAACGTTTAATCTAGAAAGATTGGCACGTTACTCGATAATCTCTCATCCTTGAAGTGCAACTTGTCGTAAGCGCTTGAACGGTGACCATCATCTTGAATCGAGTAGGATGGCCCTTATTGTCGGGGCAAACTCGAAAAAATAAGGAAAACCGGGTTGAAACTCAGTGATATTGCCCAGTTGGCCGGTGTGTCCGTGACCACCGCCAGCTATGTCATCAATGGCAAGGCCGAACAGCAACGCATCAGCAGCGCCACCGTCGAACGGGTGCGCGCGGTGGTTCAGGAGCATGGCTTCACGCCCAATCCCCAAGCCGCCGGGCTGCGCAGCCGACACACCCGCACCCTGGGTTTCATCCTGCCGGACCTGGAAAACCCCAGTTACGCACGGATCGCCAAGCTACTGGAACAAGGCGCCCGGGCCCGGGGCTATCAGTTGCTGATCGCCAGTTCCGACGACGCGCCCGAAAGCGAGCGGCAACTGTTGCAGCTGTTCCGCGCCCGGCGCTGCGATGCGCTGATCGTTGCCAGCTGCCTGCCGGCCGGTGACGACAGTTACCGCCAGTTGCAAGCCAAGGGCATTCCCATCATCGCCATCGACCGGGTGATGGAGCCTACGCATTTCTGCTCGGTGATCAGCGATGACCGCCAGGCCAGCCTGCAACTGACCCGCAGCCTGCTGGAGACGCAGCCCAGGCAAATCGCCCTGATCAGCGCCCGCCCCGAACTGAGCATCAGCCAGGAACGGGATGCAGGCTTTCGTGAAGCGCTGGCCGGCTTCGAGGGCCAGGTGTTGATCGAGCACGGCGAATCGTTCAGCCGTGAATGCGGCCGTCAGTTGATGGATGAAATGCTCGCACGCCTGGGGCATCTGCCCGATGCGCTGATCACCACCTCCTACGTGCTGCTGCAAGGGGTGTTCGACGCCCTGCACGACTTCCCACTCAAGTCGCGACCGCTGCGCCTGGGTACGTTTGGTGACACACAATTGTTGGATTTCCTACCGCTGCCGGTCAACGCCATGTCCCAGCAACATCAACTGATCGCCGCCAAGGCCCTGGAATTGGCATTGGCGGCCATCGAAAACGATGACTACCAGCCCGGTGTGCAGGCCATTGCACGGACATTCAAGCAGCGCATTCACCAGGGCTGAGCATTCTTCAGGATTGAACCGTGGAGCTGATCGACACCCACACCCACCTGGATTTCCCCGACTTCGACGCGGACCGCCCGGCGCTGCTGGCCGAAAGTCGCGCCTTGGGTGTCCGGCAGATGGTGGTGCTGGGGGTCTATCGGGACAACTGGCAGCGGGTCTGGGACTTGGTGCAAAGCGACCCGGACCTGCACGCCGCGCTGGGCCTGCACCCGGTGTACCTCGACCAGCATCGTCCCGAAGACCTTGCACAACTGCGCCAGTGGCTGACCCGCCTGGCCGGGCATCGGCAATTGTGTGCAGTGGGGGAAATCGGCCTGGATTACTACATCCAAACCCTGGACCGTGAGCGCCAGCAAGCACTGTTCGAGGCGCAACTGCAACTGGCGGCGGAGTTCGAACTGCCGGCGCTGATCCACGTGCGCCGCAGCCATGCCGCCGTGATTGCGACCCTCAAGCGCTTTGGCCCCAAGCGCGCGGGGATCATCCACGCCTTCGCGGGTAGCCTTGAGGAGGCCCGCGAATACATCAGACTCGGCTTCAAGCTCGGCCTGGGCGGCGCCGCGACCTGGCCCCAGGCCCTGCGCATGCACCGGGTACTGGCGAAACTGCCGCTCGAAGCGGTGGTGCTGGAAACCGACTCACCGGACATGGCCCCGGCGATGTTCCCCGGCCAACGCAACAGCCCGGCGCACCTGCCGGCCATTTGCGATGCCCTCGCGGGGATTATGTCGATCAGCCCAGAGCAACTGGCCGAGGCCAGCACGACCAACGCCCGCGAACTGTTCAACTGGTAAAAAACCTGTGGGAGCGAGCCTGCTCGCGATAGGGGTACATCAGTCGACAAATAGGTTGCCTGACACTCCGCTATCGCGAGCAGGCTCGCTCCCACATTGGTTCGGCGGTGAGCATCATTCTGTAGCTACACCCGAAACGCATTGATCAACTGCTTGAGCTGCACCACCTGGGCGGACAACTCACGGCTGGCATCTTCGGTCTGGTGCGCGCCTTCGGCGGTGCGTTCGCCAGCGCGGTTGATCTCGACGATGTTCTGGTCGATATCGTGGGCCACGGCGGTCTGCTGCTCCACGGCGGCGGCGATCTGTTGGTTCTGGTCGACGATCATGCCGACGGCACCGAGGATATTTTCCAGCGCCTGCTGGACCTTTTCCGACTGACCCACCGTACCGCTGGCCATCTCATGGCTGGATCCCATGGCCTTGACGGCGGCGCCCACACCGCCGTGCAGGCGGGTGATCATCACTTCGATTTCTTCGGTTGATTGCTGGGTTCGCTTGGCCAGGGTCCGCACTTCGTCGGCCACCACCGCGAACCCGCGCCCCTGCTCACCGGCCCGGGCCGCTTCGATGGCGGCGTTCAGCGCCAGCAGGTTGGTCTGTTCGGCGATGCTCTTGATCACATCCAGCACGCGGCTGATGCCCTGGCTGTCGGTCGCCAGTTGATTGATCACCTGCACCGACTGATCGATCTCGCTGGCCAATCGGGCGATGCTGCCCTGCTGGGACTCCACCAGCCCACGTCCACTGAGGGTTTCGTCGTTCACGCTGTGGGCGCTGCTGACCGCGGCGGCGGCACTGCGGGCCACTTCCTGGGCCGTGGCCGACATCTGGTTCATCGCCGTGGCCACCAGTTCGATCTGGCTGCGTTGCCCGGCGACAGCCTGGTTGCTCTGGGCCGATACCGTTTCCACCTGACCGGCCTGGCGTTCGACTTCGGCGACGGTCCGGCCGACCTGCTCGATCAGGTCATGGATCTTGGCCACCGTGCCGTTGAACACTTCACCCAGCTCGCCCAGTTCGTCTTTGCTGCGGGCCACGAAATTGACCGTCATGTCCCCTGCCGCAACTTTATCCATCATCTGGCCCAGGTGCTGGAGGGTGGTGCGCGTTGAGGCGTAGAAGCCGGCGTAGAGGTAAAAGATCAGCAGAAACACCACCGCCAGTGCCACGGCTTGCAGCACCATGTGGCTGCGGTTCTGCTCCAGGCGCTGCTGCAACTGGACACCGAGAAAGCCTTGGGTCGCTTCGTTCAGTCGATAGGTCTGTTCCATCAGGCCACTGACCTGTTCGTAAAACGCCGGCCATGGCGCATCAAGGGTGTCGGCCATCACCACCTGTTCTTCGATCAGCTCAGTGGCCTTCTTGAGGGTGCTCTTGCTACCCTCGGCCTGATCGGCAAGCGCCTGGCCCGCCGCTTGGCTGGAGCCCAGGGCGTCTTGCAGTTTCAAGCCATATTCACCCTGGAGCTTTTCGATCTGCCCCAACAGCTCGTCGAACCGGGTGCTCGACGCCGAATTGAGAAACCCCAGCCCCAACGACGAAGCCCCCAGCGCGCGGCCTTCACCGAGAATATGGGTGACGTTGGGGGTCACGCTGGTGATCAGTTCACTGAGCTGACGGATGTCGCTCTGGTTGTCACGGCTCAGGCCCGCCTGGCTGGCGATGATCTGGCTGAACATCTGCGCGCTGTTGAGCAACTTGCCGATCAGCGCACTTTTGCTGAGCAGAGAGCTTTCGGCCTGCTGGGCCTTGAAAGCAGCAATCATTTCGTCGCGTTTGGCATCGAAGGCGCTGAGCTGCTCGGGCTCAACCGCCATGGCCGTCATGCCTTGCAGCCGCATGAGGATCTGCTGCTCAAGGGTGCCGATCTTCGCTTCCAGGTCGCCGGCCTTGCCGGACTGCCCAAGACTGGCATTGATTTGCACCAGGTTGTTCAGGGTTTCCAGGTCCCGGCGCAGCGTCAGGCTACTGCCCAGCAGGTCGAGGCTTTGCAGCTCCACGTGCGTGCCTTGGAGCTCCTGATAGGAATCGCGCACCAGAAAGAAGTTGGTCACCAGCATTGGCAGCAGAAACAACACGCTGATCAGGCTGAACTTCATGCCGAAGCTCAGGCGATTCATCAACGCGACGGCGGGCCAGAGCAAACTCTTCACAAGGAAGTCTCCCGGTAGTGTTCTTATTTTTATGGGCAGGTGCACAGAGGCAGCATAAAGCCACTATTGGGCACTGTCACTGTATAGCCTAAATCGGCGGGGAGATTTGTAACTTAAGGTTAACGGCAGAAGCTTGAAGGGCAGGCACTGTGGTGAGGGCGCTTGCTCCCGCTCGATTGCGCAGCAACCGCCGCCTTTAGGGTCGCCTCCAGGGAGATGCTTCGCACCTCAGCGGGAGCAAGCGCCCTCGCCACAGGAACCTCTTTCACCAAAGACTGTTGTTTGCTTTGTCAGGCCAACACCGTCCACAACGCAAAACCGGCGTACCAAAGCACCGCCGCACGCAGCAGCAATTCCCAGAGCCGATCCAGGCTGTTGATGCCATCAGGCCCGGCCACGGGTTCGGGAATTTCGCCGGCCACCAGACCCACCTTGTCTATCAGGTGGGCGGCGCTGATGTTCCAGTTCAGCAGTTCATGCAGCATGACCCGGCTGACCGCCACGAAGTTGCCCACCAAGGCGAAGCTCGCCGCCAGCAACCGCACCGGCACCCAGTCGAAGGCATGGCGCATTTGCGCTGCCCGCTCGGCCACGCCGGGGTTCTGGCTGTGCTCGGCGGCCAGCGCCAGCAGGCGATAACTCAGGGCTGCGACCGGCCCCAGCAGGAAGTACCAGAAAATCACCGCGAAAAAGCTCTGGTAAGCCTGCCACAGCAAATGGCCCTGGACCCGCTCCAGCAACTGCTCGCCATTATCGGCTTCAATGTCCAGGTCGCGCTTGGCCACATGGACCGCTGCTTGCAGGTCTTCGCGCCGCCACGCATCGCGAAACGGCCCCAGGGCCGCCAGCAGATCCCCGCGCCCCAGGCTGTAAATCACCACCAACAGGTGCACCGGCAGCGCCAGCAAACCGTAGGCCACCGGGTCCAGCACCCACAGCAGCAACGCCAGCAGGGCCACGGGCAGCAAGACCATCACGATCAGCACTAGCCAGGGCCGGTTGACCCAGCGCGGGCTCGTCTCAAGCTTGTTCAGTTCGTGCAGCCAACCACCGTCGCGCTGGACCCGCTGGCGCAAGGCCGAGAACTTCTCGATCCAGACCGCCAGCAGCAACACCAGAAAACTCATTGTCCTTCCCCTTCTGTCAGGGCCGCGCGGTAGCGCGCCCAGTCGAATGCCGGTCCCGGATCGGTCTTGCGCCCCGCAGCGATGTCGCTGTGCCCGCAGATACGCTGCACGGTGATCGACCTGAACGCAACTTGCAACTGCCGTGTCAGGTCCACCAATGCGTCATATTGCACGTCGGTGAAAGGCAGATCATCAGTGCCTTCAAGCTCGATGCCCAGGGAAAAATCATTACACGCCTCCCGCCCCTCGAAGCACGAAACGCCCGCATGCCAAGCACGATCCAGGCAGGAGACAAACTGAGTAACGGCGCCGTCACGCTCGATCAGAAAATGCGCAGACACGCGCAGGTCGGCGATACCGGCAAAGTAGGGATGTTGCGTGACATCCAGACGATTCTGGAAGAACTCCTGCACCTTGCCCGTGGCAAATTGTGCCGGTGGCAGGCTGATGTTGTGGATCACCAGCAGGGAAATTTCGCCCTCGGGGCGCGCATTGAAGTTGGGCGATGGGCAATGACGCACGCCATCGCACCAACCGCTCGCGGAGTCCAACTGCATACAGATTCCTTCGATGACGACGGTGAATGTCGTCAGTATGCCGTGATCAGCCAGGGCTGCGCGATCACTTGCCGCGATTGAGCTGACGCAGATTGCCCAGCACCGACTCCAGTGCCCGGTCGAACAGCAGGGTGTCGTCCAACAGGCGCACCGCCCCCCGGCGAAACGCCAGGGCCAGGCTGGTGCGGTTATGCTCGAGCACTTTGAGGCCGGTGCGATTGACGAAGATGTATTTGCCCGAATCCTGAATGATCGCCGCCAGCTTGCAACGCAGGCTGTTGTCATCGTCCTCCTGGAACTCGACCCAGCTCCCCAAATGCAACTCGTCGACCTGACGCAGTCCCTCGTCATCGACCGGTAATCGCACCGCCGTGCTGTCCACTGGTGCCTTGTGTGTGGCGCGCAGGACAATTTTTTCCAGTACCTCGACCATGACCGGCGAATTGAACGACTGGGTCTGCTCCGTCGCCTGCCCCATACGCTCGAGAGACTGCACGTGCAGAACTTCCAGCTCACTGAAAAATTCACTGGTGGCGAACGGATCGAACGCCGAACGGCTCAGACCTTCACGCAGAGCCTTGAGCAGCTCCGGCACCATCGCCAGCAGGCGCAGGCCGGCGTCGGCTTCCTCGTGATGCTGGACACTCCAGATCAATTGTTCCAGGGTCAGGACATCGGCCTGCCACTCGGCTGACTGCTCGCCGTGCTTGAAGCAGGTCAGCAACAGCACCTGGCTCCAGGCCCGATGTACGAACTCGACCACGGCCTCGGGCAACACTTTGCCCAGCATCACCTGGTTCAGCGCCCCTTCGACACGCTGGCGCGCCAGTTCGGCCTTGGCGCGCCCTTCTTCGGCGTCACGGATGCGCTGTTCGAGCAGCTCACTGCGGCGCCGTTCGTCGCTGGTGAAGGCCAGGAAGTCAGCCAGCAATTCGTTGAAAATCGCCGGGTCATCGACGAAGTCATTCAGTAAGCGCTGCACCACCTGTTCGATGCGCAGATAGAGGCTGTCGCGTTGATGATCGTCACAATCGCCCCAACCCATGGCGGCAGCGGCAATTTCATTGAGCAGCCGCCGGGCCGGATGATTGCCGCGACTGAAGAAACTTTTGTCCTGCACCGCAACCTTGAGCATCGGGATTTGCAGGCGGCCGATCAGCGCCTTGAAGGAGGCCGGCAGGTTATGGTCTTCGAGGATGAATTCGAACATCATCGAGATCAGGTTGATGACGTCTTCATCGGCGCCTTCGATCACTCGAGACTTGCCACTCATGACGCTGACCCGGGTCAGCAGTTGTTCGATCTGGCTCCGCAGATCGAACTCGTCCTGAACGGCAAGTGCCGGCACGTATTGCTGTAAATGGGAAAGCAGTCGCAGCAGGTCACGGGTCGAGATCGGCTGTGCCGGCGCACTGGCCTCCAGGGTCGGCGCCACGCTGCCACGCACCTGTCGCAGCAGCTTCTGCAACGCGGCGAACACTTCCTGCACGCTGTCATCGACCTCGGTAGCCGTGGGCCTGGCAGCAACCTCTGCCTTGGGGCGGGGGTTATCGTCGATACGATCCGAGGCCCGTCGAGAGGGTAAAACCTTGAGATCCGGCAAGATGCCTGTGGCGGCCAACAACTGATTGGCCTCGGCATAGAGCCGGTCGCACTCGCTGAGTACATAACGCTCGAACAGTTTGAGCAGGATCAACTTGACCTTGATCCCCACGCCAAGATTGCGCCCGGCCTGCAGGAAATTCTCACACAGCAGCGCCGGGCTCAGGGGGTTGTGCTGACTCGCCAGCGGCCGGGCCAGCAGCGCGCTGAGTCGGGCTGTCAATTGATCGAGCGCCACGCCATCGCGACTGAGCACCCGGGTGACCATGGCCTCCACCGCCAGATGACGCTCCAGGTCGTCTGGGGTCGGCTGAGCGTGGCTGCCGTGGGGCCGGACGGGCGCGAGAGTACTTTGGGTCAGGTCGTACTGAGCATGGCTGACGAACGCCTCGAAAAACTGCTCGATAAACCCGCGCTCCATACTTTTGCGTTTCAGACGCAGGTCTCGCATGGCTTCGAAGAACAGGTTCTGCTCGACATCGTCGCGCGCCCGGTCAGCCATTTCGAACAGCGTATCGTCGGCATTATCGAACAGCCCTTGCAACCCGAGGCGCAGCTGCTGGGCCGCCTTGTCGCGAACCTGAAGCAGAGTCACAGGCAGGCGGGCGAGCGGCGAACGATTCGCCTGATCCGTAGAAACCTTGTGCAAAGGCACTACATTCCCGTCGTTGTGCATTCTGGCCTCCTGAACGGCATTCTTCGGTTATAAACGTCAAAGCTATGGCGTCAATCGAAAGGCGAATTATCTGGCAAAGAACTCCGTCGCACCAGCACTCTGTACCAATCTAGAAACACATCGCATTAATGACCCTACATTTGAAGAAATGTTGCGAGGATGCGACCAAATGCAATCTTCAATGCCCGAAGACACCCGGCGCCTTGGGTTCGCTCACGGCCTGGCCCTATAATCGGGCCACTTTGTTTGTGGAGCCCGCTATGCCGAATCTACGTCTCGCCGATCTGACCGCCGAAATCGAAGCCAACGTGCGCCGCGCGCTGCTCGAAGACATCGGCGGCGGCGACATCACCGCGCAACTGATCCCCGCCGAACGCTTGGCCAAGGCCACCATCATTACCCGCGAAGCCGCGATCATCAGCGGTACGGCCTGGGTCGATGCCGTGTTCCGGCAGTTGGACCCGCGCGTCGCAGTGCATTGGCAAGTGAGCGACGGTGACCGGGTGAGCCCCGATCAGGCGCTGTTCCACCTCGAGGGCCCGGCCCGCTCGCTGCTGACCGGCGAACGCAGCGCGCTGAACTTTCTGCAAATGCTCTCGGGTGTCGCCACGCGGGCCCGCTACCTGGCCGACTTTGTTGCCGACACTCAAGTCAAGCTGCTGGACACCCGCAAGACCCTGCCTGGGCTGCGCCTGGCCCAGAAGTACGCCGTCACCTGTGGCGGCTGCCATAACCACCGTATCGGTCTGTACGATGCTTTCCTGATCAAGGAAAACCACATCGCTGCCTGCGGCGGCATCGCCCAGGCCGTCACCGCCGCCCACAAGATCGCCCCGGGTAAACCGGTGGAAATCGAAGTGGAAAGCCTGACGGAATTGAAAGAAGCGCTGGCGGCCAACGCCGATATCATCATGCTCGACGAACTGAGCCTGGACGACATGCGCGAAGCGGTACGCCTGAACGGCGGCAAGGCGAAACTGGAGGCCAGCGGCGGGATCAACGAAAGCACGTTGCGCCCGATTGCCGAGACCGGGGTGGACTACATCTCGATCGGGGCGATGACCAAGGATGTGAAGGCGGTGGATCTGTCGATGCGGTTGAGTCTCTGACAGCAGTTGCGAGTTTCAAGCTGCAAGCGGTTCGTGCCTGACTTGCAGCTTGTAACTTGTAGCTGCTTTTAAACTACAAGATTGTTCATCTCGCAGTACTCACCCCACTCCACGCCCAACACTTCAGCAGCTTCCTTGTGCAAGACAAGGCGCTGCTCCTCGAACTCTTCAGGTGTGCTGGTGTACTTGAGCGTCAACTCCCAGGGCTGCAGCCCCTGGGCTTCAGCTTCGTCCTCGAACGCCCACTGGATTTGGTCTTTCTGATCGTCGGCGGGCAGGTCCTTGATCTCTTCCAGCAACTGGGGCGCATCCAGCACGTATTTTTTCAGGGCTTCTTCGTGTCTGGCTTCTTTGGTCAATTCTTTAACAGTCATGGCGTTCTCGTTGATCTGGGGAATGGAAGATGGATCTGGATCATCAAGGATCTCTCTGACGCAAAAAACCGTTTGAAGCCCGGTTTATCTGGCCTTCAGAACCATTCGGGATCATCTGAAAACTGCTGGGCGATGCTCATGCAGGCAACGAATATAGGACGTTTTGCCGATGAGTTACACGGCTCTTTACATCTATCTCACAAAAAACCACCTACAGAAGGTGCAGCATGCCTTGGGAACATAAGTCGAAAGCCCACGTCATAGCCATGTGCCATAACGGCACTTCACAAGGAACCCAGTGATGCGCAGTTTTTCGAAGCTTTCGTTTACCCAGCTTGCCACCGTCACCCTGCTACTCGGCAGCCTGACATTGGCCAGCGTTGTTCAAGCGGCTGTCGAAGTCACCTCTGACCCTTCGATGTATTCCGACAAAATCCCCGCCCTTCACAACTCATTCGGTAAGGACACACTCGTCAGCACCCGTATCAGCATCGAGGACTTGGAAAACCTGGAAAAAATCGCAAAGGCCAGCGCCGTCGAACTGGAAAACCAGAAGCGTACCCTCAGCGAGCAGGCTCGGCAGATCGAAGAACTTAAACGCAACAGTGGTTCCAGCGCCAACTCCAGCAACAAGGAGATTGACGATCTCAAGCGCAAGGTTAATGAGCAGGAACGCGATCTGAACAACCTTGGCAAGCAAGTAGAAGAGCTCAAGCGCACCGTCGAGGACCTGAGCAGAAAGGTGAAATAACGAGGGGAATGGTGCCCGAGACAGGAATCGAACCTGCGACCTTCGCGTTACGAGTGCGCTGCTCTACCGACTGAGCTACACGGGCGGTGGGCTAAACCTAGCATTGACCTTGGAGCCAGGCAACTTGCGACGGGGTGATTTTGCGCACACAGCAAAACGCCCCGAACCAGTCGGGGCGTTTGCTTGTTCAGCGGCTAAGCGAGGGGGTAATTAAACGCCCGACGCCTTGGCTGCTGCCACGTCTTTGATGGACAGCTTGATGCGGCCGCGGTTGTCCACGTCCAGTACCAGCACTTCCACTTCCTGACCTTCCTTGAGGATGTCGGTCACTTTCTCGACGCGAGCATCGCTCAGCATGGAGATGTGAACCAGACCGTCCTTGCCCGGCAGGATGTTGACGAAAGCACCGAAGTCGACGATGCGTTCAACCTTGCCGACGTAGATCTTGCCGATCTCGGCTTCGGCAGTGATACCCAGAACGCGTTGGCGTGCCGCTTCTGCCGCTTCCTTGGTTTCGCCGAAGATCTTGATCGAGCCGTCGTCTTCGATGTCGATCGAAGCCTTGGTTTCTTCACAGATCGCACGGATGGTCGCGCCGCCTTTACCGATGACATCACGGATTTTGTCGGTGTCGATTTTCATCGCGATCATGGTCGGAGCATTTTCCGACAGCTCGGTACGGGACTGACCAATGATCTGGTTCATCTGGCCGAGGATGTTCAGGCGCGCTTCCAGGGCTTGGCCCAGGGCGATTTCCATGATCTCTTCGGTGATGCCCTTGATCTTGATGTCCATCTGCAGTGCGGTAACGCCTTTGGCGGTACCGGCCACTTTGAAGTCCATGTCGCCCAGGTGGTCTTCGTCACCCAGGATGTCGGTCAGGACGGCGAATTTCTCGCCTTCTTTCACCAGACCCATGGCGATACCGGCAACTGGAGCCTTCATCGGCACACCGGCGTCCATCAGGGCCAGGGAAGCGCCGCAGACCGAAGCCATGGAGCTAGAACCGTTGGACTCGGTGATTTCCGATACCACACGAATGGTGTACGGGAACACGTCAGCGGCTGGCAGCATGGCCTGGACCGAACGACGGGCCAGACGGCCGTGACCGATTTCGCGGCGACCGGCGCCACCCATGCGACCACACTCGCCCACCGAGAACGGAGGGAAGTTGTAGTGCAGCATGAACGGGTCTTTCTTTTCGCCTTCCAGGGTGTCCAGCAGTTGCGCGTCACGGGCGGTGCCCAGTGTTGCAACGACCAGGGCCTGGGTTTCGCCACGGGTGAACAGCGCCGAACCGTGGGTTTTTGGCAGAACGCCAACTTCGATGTTCAGCGGACGTACGGTGCGGGTATCGCGACCGTCGATACGCGGCTTGCCGTTAACGATGTTTTCGCGAACGGTGCGGTATTCGATTTCACCAAAAGCTGCCTTGACGTCGCTGGCCGATGGCTGACCTTCTTCGCCGGACAGTTTGGCAACAACCTGGTCTTTCAACTCGCCCAGACGCGCATAACGGTCGGCCTTGACGGTGATGGTGTAGGCCTGGGAAATCGCTTCGCCGAACTCGGCACGGATGGCGCCCAGCAGTTCAGTGGCTTCGGCTTGCGGAGCCCAGGTCCAGGTTGGCTTGGCGGCTTCGGCGGCCAGTTCCTTGACGGCGTTGATCACCACCTGGAACTCGTCGTGGGCGAACAACACGGCGCCCAGCATCTGGTCTTCGGTCAGCTCTTTGGCTTCGGATTCAACCATCAGCACGGCTTCGGAGGTACCGGCCACGACCATGTCCAGGCTCGAAGCTTTCAGTTGCTCGTAGGTTGGGTTCAGCAGGTAGCCGGTGCTTTCGTGGAACGCTACGCGGGCAGCACCAATCGGGCCATCGAAAGGAATGCCGGAGATCGCCAGCGCAGCCGAGGTACCGATCATCGCAGCGATGTCCGGATCGGTTTTCTTGCTGGTGGAAACGACGGTGCAGACGACCTGCACTTCGTTCATGAAACCTTCTGGGAAAAGCGGACGGATCGGACGGTCGATCAGTCGGGAAGTCAGGGTTTCTTTCTCGGAAGGACGGCCTTCGCGCTTGAAGAAACCGCCAGGGATCTTACCGGCAGCGTAAGTCTTTTCCTGGTAGTGAACAGACAGAGGGAAGAAGCCCTTGCCTGGATCGGCTTGTTTGGCACCGACAACGGTCACCAATACGCTGACGTCGTCGTCAACGGTGACCAGCACTGCGCCGGAGGCCTGACGGGCGATACGGCCAGTCTCGAGGGTAACGGTCGACTGACCGAATTGGAATTTTTTGATTACCGGGTTCACGGTGTCCTACCTTCTTTGTGGCTCTTGGGGAACTTGTCTTCTTGCGAAATTCTTGGGCAGTGCGGGGAATCGGCCCAACGACTGTCCAGATAAAACTTGAGGCTGGGAGCCTGCCAGCTGCCGACGCAAAGCGCTGGCAACCGACAGACAACCAACCTCATAGCGCAATCGCTGATTAGCGACGCAGACCCAGGCGACCGATCAAGGTGCTGTAACGACTAACGTCCTTACCCTTGAGGTAATCCAGCAGCTTACGACGCTGGTTTACCATGCGGATCAGACCACGACGGGAGTGGTGATCTTTACCGTTGGCCTTGAAGTGACCTTGCAGTTTGTTGATGTTGGCGGTCAGCAGTGCAACTTGCACTTCTGGCGAACCAGTATCACCCACAGCTTGCTGGTAGTCGGTCACGATCTGAGCTTTTTCTTCAACGCTGAGTGCCATGTGGCTTTCCTCTTGTGAGGTACCGTTCCCGAAGAAACCGTACCAACAGGCCAGGGACAAATCCCTGTATCTATAAATGAGTAGTGACCGTGCCTGTTAACAGCCACACTCGCCAGCCTGCTATTACGCAGGCTGGTTCCGGTCATTCCGACCGAATCAGTCGACGCGGCGCAATACGCCCGTCTTCGCTCACTTCACCGATACCGATGAAGCGACCGTTGTGATCCTGTACCCGTACCATGCCGAACTTCGGCGCATCCGGGGCGCGTACCGGCTGGCCGTTGAGCCAGTAGAACGCGCTGTGTTCCGAGAACTGCAACAGCGGCCAGTCCAGCAAGCCGCTGTCCGATGGCATCAGGAAACGGTCAACCGCTTCGTTGCCGCCTTCGGCATGGACCGCTTCGAGCTCCTCCAGCGTGACCGTCTGGGCCAACGTGAAAGGCCCGGCCTGGGTCCGTCGCAATTCTGCTACGTACGCACCACAGCCGAGCTGCTCACCGATATCCTCCACCAGGGTGCGGATATAGGTGCCTTTGCTGCAATCCACGGCGAGCCGTGCAGTATTACCGTCAAAGGCCAGCAATTCCAAGCGCGCAATAGTAACAGAACGCGGTTCGCGCTCCACTACTTCGCCTGCACGGGCCAGCTTGTACAACGGCTGGCCATCACGCTTGAGGGCCGAGTACATCGGCGGTATCTGACTGATTTGCCCCCGAAAACCTGGCAGCACAGCCTCGACATCAGCCTGACCAACGGTCACCGGACGCTCCAGCAGAACCTCACCTTCGGCATCCGCCGTGGTGGTGGTCTTGCCCAGTTGCGCCAGGGTTTCATAAGCCTTGTCGGAGTCGAGCAGGTATTGAGAGAACTTGGTCGCCTCGCCGAAGCACAGCGGCAACACGCCGGTGGCCAGCGGATCAAGGCTACCGGTATGCCCGGCCTTCTCGGCATTGAGCAGCCAGCGAACCTTCTGC
This sequence comes from Pseudomonas sp. LBUM1664, assembly GCF_059695895.1. Taxonomy (NCBI): domain Bacteria; kingdom Pseudomonadati; phylum Pseudomonadota; class Gammaproteobacteria; order Pseudomonadales; family Pseudomonadaceae; genus Pseudomonas; species Pseudomonas sp. LBUM1664. Next base: position 5,400,309 of record NZ_CP166791.1, read on the forward strand.
AACGCCGCGTTGGACGTGAACCCCAGCGGCTTGTCGAGCAGGATGATGCCGCTGACGTTACGACGGATACGTTTGACCTGAGCCACCGATTACTCCTTGGTGTCTTCGGGTTCAGCCGCAACCGGGTGCTGACTGTCTTCAGCCACGGCGCGTTCGATCAGTGCCGACAGATGCGCACCACGCACAACGCTTTCGTCGTAGTGGAAATGCAGCTGTGGAACGCTGCGCAGTTTCATCTCCCGGGCCAGTTGCATACGCAGGAAACCGGCGGCCGAGTTGAGCACCTTGATGCTTTGAGCAATTTCTTCGGCGCTGTCCTGGCCCATCACTGTGATGAAAATCTTTGCATGACCGACGTCACGGCTGACTTCTACAGCGGTAATGGTGACCAGGCCGACGCGTGGGTCTTTGACTTCGCGGCGGATCAACTGGGCCAGCTCGCGCTGCATCTGATCGCCGATTCGTTGGGTACGGCTATATTCTTTTGCCATGTCTTGTTACCTGTTACTGCCCCACGGCGAAACCCGTGAGGTCTGAAAGCGGCAAACGCCCGGCCTGACAAAAGCCAGACCGGGCGTTGCGTTTAGAGTCCGCCAGAGAGGCAGCGCATGTTCATGCGGCTGCCCGGTGCGGCTCTTGAAGTGCGCGAGTTAGAGGCTGCGAGCAACCTGAACCTTCTCGTAGACTTCGATCTTGTCGCCGACCTTGACGTCGTTGTAGCTCTTGACGCCAATACCGCATTCCATGCCGGCACGTACTTCAGAAGCGTCATCCTTGAAGCGACGCAGGGATTCCAGCTCGCCTTCGAAGATCACGATGTCTTCACGCAGTACACGGATCGGACGGTTACGGTGAACGACACCTTCGATCACCATGCAACCGGCGATCGCGCCAAACTTCGGCGAACGGAACACGTCACGCACTTCAGCGGTACCCAGGATGTTCTCGCGAACATCGCTGCCCAGCATACCGGTCAGGGCTTTCTTGACGTCTTCGATGATGTCGTAGATCACGTTGTAGTAACGCATATCCAGACCTTCCTGCTCGACGATCTTGCGAGCACCGGCATCGGCACGCACGTTGAAGCCAAACAGTACAGCGTTGGAGGCCAGTGCCAGGTTGGCGTCGGATTCGGTGATACCACCAACGCCGCCGCCGACCACACGCACTTGCACTTCGTCGTTACCCAGGCCGTTCAAGGCGCCGTTCAACGCTTCCAGCGAACCACGGACGTCGGATTTGAGGACGATGTTGAGCGTCTTCTTCTCTGCCTGGCCCATGTTTTCGAAGATGTTTTCCAGCTTGCCGGCGTGAGCACGAGCCAGTTTGACTTCGCGGAACTTGCCTTGACGGAACAGAGCCACTTCACGGGCTTTCTTCTCGTCAGCCACCACGCTCATCTCGTCGCCAGCGTCCGGAGTACCGTCCAGGCCGAGAATCTCGACAGGGATGGACGGACCGGCTTCTTTGATTGGCTTGCCGTTCTCGTCGAGCATGGCACGTACACGGCCATAGTTCGAACCGACCAGAACCATGTCGCCTTGACGCAGGGTACCGTCTTGAACCAGAACGGTTGCAACCGGGCCACGACCTTTGTCGAGACGCGATTCAACTACAACACCACGACCTGGGGCCGATGGGGTTGCTTTGAGTTCGAGTACTTCAGCCTGCAACAGGACCGCTTCGAGCAGTTCGTCTACGCCAGTACCGACTTTCGCCGAGACCGAAACGAATGGCGTATCACCGCCCCACTCTTCGGAAGTCACGCCGTGAACCGACAGTTCGCTACGAATGCGATCGAGATCGGCACCCGGCTTGTCGATTTTGTTCACTGCAACAACCAGTGGGACACCAGCGGCCTTGGCGTGCTGGACAGCTTCAATGGTCTGCGGCATCACGCCGTCGTCCGCTGCAACTACCAGGATCACGATGTCAGTCGCCTTGGCACCACGGGCACGCATTGCGGTAAACGCAGCGTGACCAGGGGTGTCGAGGAAGGTGACCATGCCGCGCTCGGTTTCAACGTGGTACGCACCGATGTGCTGGGTGATACCGCCGGCTTCGCCCGCAGCTACCTTGGCACGACGGATATAGTCGAGCAGCGAAGTCTTACCATGGTCAACGTGACCCATCACGGTCACAACTGGCGCACGGGAGAACGTCTCACCTTCAAACTTCAGGGACTCGGCCAGGGAGTCTTCCAGGGCAGTGTCGCTGACCAGGGTCACTTTGTGGCCCAGTTCTTCGGCTACCAGTTGAGCAGTTTCCTGATCAAGCACCTGGTTGATGGTTGCTGGAGTGCCCAATTTGAACATGAACTTGATGATTTCAGCAGCCTTGACCGACATCTGATTGGCGAGATCGCCAACAGAGATAGTCTCGCCGATCTGCACATCACGCACGACAGGGCCGGTTGGGCTCTGGAAACCGTGGGCGTTGCGTTTCTTCAGCTTGGCCTTGCCGCGACCGCCACGACGGAAGCCATCGCTTTCTTCGTCGGTAGTACGTGGGGCAACGCGCGGTGCCGGCGCCTTTTCCTTGACCGAAGCACGATGAGGAGCGTTTTTACGCTCGCCATCGCCACTGCCACGACGATTGTCGTCGGCACGTGGTTTGTCCGGACGACGCTGTTCGTCGCGCTTGCGAGTATCAGCCGCAGGTGCGGGAGCTGTCGCCAGGACCGGCGCGCTTTCACGCGCAGGCTCAGCAACTGCGGCAGGAGCCGCAACTGCTTCGACCGGAGCGGATTGCGCAGCAGCAGGCTGGCGACGCGCTTCTTCTTCGGTGCGACGCTTGGCTTCTTCTTCAGCCTTCTGACGGGCAGCATTTTCTACTGCGCGACGTTCTTCCTGTTCGCGTTTGCGCTCGGCTTCGATTTCTTCCGGGCTGCGCTGTACGAAGACTTTCTTCTTACGTACTTCAACGCTGATGCTTTTGCTACCGGCAACACGCAGGGTGCTGGTGGTTTTACGCTGCAGAGTGATCTTGCGTGGTTCTTCCACTTTCGCCTTGTGACTGCTCTTCAAGTGAGTCAGCAGGGACTGCTTCTCACTGTCGGTCACATGTTCCTCGGCGGCGGTGTGCGGCAGACCTGCCTCACGCATCTGCTGCAACAGGCGCTCTACCGGTGTTTTGACCTCATCGGCCAGTTGTTTCACCGTGACTTGCGTCATGCACTTCTCTCCTCAGGCCGCGCCTAATTACTCGAACCAGTGGGCTCGGGCGGCCATGATCAACTTGCCGGCACGATCATCGTCAATGCCGTCGATGTCGAGCAGATCGTCAATAGACTGCTCGGCCAGGTCTTCGCGGGTAATTACGCCGCGCACCGCCAGTTCCATCGCCAAATCCTTGTCCATGCCCTCAAGCGAGAGCAGGTCTTCGGCCGGATGGGCGTCTGCCAGCTTTTCCTCAGTAGCGATGGCTTTGGTCAACAAACGATCCTTGGCCCGAGCGCGAAGCTCGTTGACGATGTCCTCGTCAAAGCCGTCGATGTTGAGCATCTCCTCCACCGGTACGTAGGCAATCTCTTCCAGGCTGGTAAAGCCTTCATCCACCAGCACCTGCGCCAGCTCTTCATCGACTTCAAGCTCTTCGATGAAGTTGCGCAGGATGTCGCCGGTTTCTGCTTGCTGCTTAGCCTGGATGTCCGATTCGGTCATCACGTTCAGGGTCCAGCCAGTCAATTGGCTGGCCAGACGCACGTTCTGACCACCGCGACCGATGGCCTGAGCCAGATTGTCTGCGCCAACGGCGATGTCCATGGCATGGGCATCTTCGTCAACGATAATTGCCGCCACTTCAGCAGGCGACATGGCATTGATCACGAACTGAGCCGGGTTGTCGTCCCACAGGACGATGTCCACACGCTCGCCGCCCAACTCGCCGGATACGGCCTGGACACGCGAACCACGCATGCCGATGCAAGCACCTTGCGGGTCGATGCGTTTGTCCTTGGAGCGGACCGCGATCTTGGCACGCGAACCCGGATCACGGGAAGCGGCCATTACTTCGATCAGGCCTTCAGCAATTTCCGGCACTTCGATGCGGAACAACTCGATCAGCATTTCCGGCGCAGTACGCGACAGGATCAGCTGCGGGCCCCGGTTCTCGGTGCGGATTTCCTTGAGCAGCGCACGCAGTCGCACGCCAACGCGGAAAGTTTCGCGAGAAATGATGTCTTCACGAGCCAGCAACGCTTCGGCGTTGTTGCCCAGGTCGACGATCACGTTGTCGCGGGTGACTTTTTTCACGGTGCCGGAGATGATTTCTCCCAGGCGCTCGCGATAGGCATCGACGACTTGCGCACGCTCGGCTTCGCGAACTTTCTGCACAATGACTTGCTTGGCAGTCTGTGCAGCGATGCGACCGAATTCGATGGACTCGATTTTTTCTTCGACTACCTCACCCACCTTGGCGCCAGGGTGCGTTTCTGCAACCTTGCTCGGCCAGGTTTCGATAGCCGGATCGTCCAGGTCGGCTTCCTCGACCACCGTCCAGCGACGGAAAGTCTCATAGGCACCCGTGTGGCGATTGATTTCCACACGCAAATCAACTTCGTCTTCAAACCGCTTTTTGGTAGCAGTGGCCAGAGCCAGCTCCAGCGCTTCAAAAATAACGTTAGCCGGTACGCCCTTTTCATTGGATACCGACTCAACAACCAGCAGTACTTCTTTGCTCATCGTACGCCTCGCCTTTCGCAAGCCATTGGATCCGCGGGATCCGCAGTATCTGGCACGTATCAGTCAAAACTGGGAATAATGTTGGCCTTGTCGATCATATCGATCGGCAACAGGAACTCATGGTCTTCTACTTGCACCACGACATCCTGCTCTTCTACACCGCGCAGAAGGCCTTGAAAGTTACGTCGACCTTCGAAAGGCGAGCGCAACTTGATCTTCACTTGTCCACCGGCAAACAAAGCGAACTGTTCAAGAGTGAACAGAGGGCGTTCCATGCCAGGCGAGGAAACTTCAAGGGTGTATTCAGCGGCGATTGGATCTTCAACATCCAGGACACCGCTGATCTGACGGCTGACGATGGCGCAATCGTCCACCAGCACGCCGCCCTCTTTATCAATATAAACGCGCAACAGTGAGTGGCGACCTTGAGCCGAAAACTCAATACCCCAGCATTCATAGCCAAGGGCCACGACCACCGGGGCCAACAAGGCCTGCAACTGTTCTAGCTTGCTCGACACCTGAACCCCCTCGTGCATGTTTGTGCATGCTGTGCAAATAAAAAAAAATGGGCTAATGCCCATCCCTGAAACGCCGTCGAACAGCGGCGTTATAAAGTGTCCAGCTAACAAAAAGCCCCTTGGAAGGGGCCCCTGAAACTGGTTGCGGGAGCCGGATTTGAACCGACGACCTTCGGGTTATGAGCCCGACGAGCTACCAGACTGCTCCATCCCGCGACAAAGCTGGGGCGGAAGTATACGACTGATCCCTTACAGGGTCAATGTAACCCTTCCACCTACAAGAAAGCCCGCAATCGCGGGCTCTCCTGATAATTGGTACCGAGAAGGGGACTCGAACCCCTACACCCTATGGGCACAACCACCTCAAGGTTGCGTGTCTACCAATTCCACCACCTCGGCAATACAGCGCTTGAAACCTTCTTACTTCTGCTCTTGAGCTGGAGGTACGTCAGTCGCCGAGTTGGCCGACTTTTGCTCTTGAAGCACCGGGACATCATCAGAAGCCGGTTGTTGCTTTGGCGCCTCCAATACTGCTGGGTTTGGCAAACCTACTTGAGTCAGCTCATGAGCTTTCTCTTTAGCAAAGTAACCTAAACCCAAGCTGGTCATGAAGAAACCGGCGGCAAGTATAGCAGTAAACTTACTAAGAAAGGTAGAGGAACCTTGGCTTCCGAATACAGTATTTGAAGCACCTGCACCGAAAGACGCACCAGCATCCGCACCTTTACCCTGCTGAAGCAATACGAGAGCAACTACGCCCAGTGCACCCAGCAGATGAAAAACGACTACGACTGTTTCCAGCATTTTTTCAGTTTCCCGCGGCACGACAAATCGCACCGAACTCATCTGCATTCAGGGACGCTCCACCAATGAGCCCCCCATCGATATCCGGCATGCCGAACAGTTCGACCGCATTGGCCGCCTTCACGCTGCCGCCGTATAGAAGCCGCACACCTCGTGCCACTTCAGAATTCTCTGCCGCCAACTGCGCGCGGATGGCTGCGTGCACATCCTGCGCCTGTTGCGGCGAAGCAGTCAGCCCGGTGCCAATGGCCCAGACCGGCTCGTAAGCTATAACTGCCTTTGCAAAAGCACCGATACCCAGATCCTCGATGATGTTGCCAAGCTGACGCCCGACAACCTCAAGGGTCATCCCGGCCTCACGCTGCTCGAGGGTCTCCCCTACGCACAACACCGGAGTCAGACCACAGGCCTGAGCCGCAGCAAATTTGCGAATCAAGGCTTTGTCCTGCTCACCCATCATCAGGCGACGCTCGGAATGCCCGACCAGCACCAGGGAACAACCTGCATCCACCAGCTGACTCGGCGCAATTTCACCAGTCAACGCGCCTTGCATGGATTCCACCGCAGAATTCTGCGCGCCAACCGAAATCGACTTGCCTTTCAAGCCATCAATCACCTGATTGATATACAAGCAAGGCGGGAATACCGCGACATCAACACCGCTTGACAAGGCCAGATGACGAAGGCCATTGATCAGCTCAGCGACGCTGGCGCGGGTACCGTGCATTTTCCAGTTACCAGCTACCATAGGGCGACGCATGCTGTACCTCGTCGGTCAAAGTGGGCGCAGATGTTACCCAACCGATTCATGACTGGCAAGCCGAATTCAGGCAGAAACTTCAGTAACAAGTTTCGCCAGCTCTTCGGCATAACCGCGGACCTGTGCTTCATCCTCACCTTCGACCATGACACGCACCAAAGGCTCGGTACCAGACTTGCGCAACAGCACGCGCCCACGCCCGGCCATCGCCTGCGTTACGCGCTCACTGGCCTGCTTGACTGTTGCATGCTCGATAGGATTCACACCACCACCGAAACGCACATTAATCAACACCTGAGGACACTTGCGCAACGCCTGGCGTGATTGCGCAAGCCCTTCGTTGCGCGCTTTGAGTGCCATCAGCACTTGCAGGGCAGCAATGATTGCATCACCGGTGGTGGTGTGGTTGAAGCACACGATGTGACCAGAGTTCTCGCCACCGATCAGCCAGTTGCGCTCCAGCAACTCCGAAATCACATAGCGGTCACCCACGTTAGCCCGCACGAAGGGGATATCCAGGTCAGCCAGGGCCAACTCAAGCCCGAGATTGCTCATCAACGTACCAACCACACCGCCCTGCAGCTTGCCGCGCCCGTGCAGGTCGCGAGCGATGATGAACAGCAATTCGTCACCATCGACGACTGTACCGGTGTGGTCCACCATCAGGACCCGATCACCGTCGCCATCGAAGGCAATCCCGAGATCGGCATGCTCAGCCAGCACTGCCGCTTGCAGCGATTCGGTATGGGTGGAGCCGCAGTTGTGATTGATGTTCAGGCCATTAGGCTGGGCGGAAAGCACCACCACCTCAGCCCCCAACTCGCGAAACACACTCGGCGCGACTTTATAGGTTGCACCATGGGCGCAATCGACGACGATTTTCAGGCCCGAAAAGCTGGTACCGGTCGGCACGCTGGCCTTACAGAACTCGATGTAGCGACCCGAGGCATCGTTGATCCGCGACACTTTACCGATCTTGCTCGACTCAACCACAGTCATCGGTGCGTCCAGCAGCTCTTCGATCATCAGTTCGACTTCATCCGGCAGCTTGGTGCCTTTGCCGGAGAAGAATTTGATGCCGTTATCGTCATGAGGATTGTGAGAAGCACTGATCACAATGCCCGCCTGCGCATGAAACGTACGCGTCAGGTACGCAATGGCAGGCGTCGGCATCGGCCCCAGCAACATCACATCGGCGCCCGCCGAAGTCAGGCCGGCTTCGAGAGCCGACTCGAACATGTAACCGGAAATACGTGTGTCCTTGCCAACCAGAACCTTGCAGGCGCCCATTTTGCGGAACGCCATACCCGCCGCCCAGCCGAGTTTGAGCATGAAATCAGGGGTAATGGGATATTCGCCGACCCGACCACGGATACCGTCGGTGCCAAAGTATTTTTTGCTCATAAGTGCTCCATCATTCTTATTCGGCTGAATCCACTGCTGCGATCATCCGCACAACATCCATCGTTTCGGCCACATCATGCACCCGCAATATGCGCGCACCTTTTGTAATGGCCAAGGCAGCGAGTGCGAGACCACCATACAGGCGCTCTCCCACCGGACGACCCAAGGCATTGCCTATCATGCTCTTTCGTGAGACCCCGACCAACAGGGGCCGCCCCAAGGCATGCAAAGTGTCCATATGTTTGAACAGGCTCAGATTGTGAGCCAGTGTCTTGGCAAAGCCGAACCCGGGATCAAAAATGACCCGCTCGGCAGGAATGCCCACGGCAACGCATTGATCCAAACGCTCCGCCAGAAACTCACCGACTTCCCTGGTCACGTCGTGATAATGCGGGTCGTTTTGCATGGTTCCGGGCTCGCCGAGCATATGCATCAGGCAAACCGGCAACCCCGTGGCCGCCGCGGCATCCAGGGCACCATCGCGCTGCAAGGATCGAACATCGTTGATCAGGCCCGCGCCCAGTCGCGCAGTCTCCCGCATGACCGCTGGCGTGGACGTATCGACCGAGATAATGACATCAAGTTCGCGATGTATGCGCTCGACAACCGAAGCAACTCGCTCCAGCTCTTCGGTAGGCGAAACCGCCCGCGCGCCCGGCCGGGTCGATTCGCCACCGACATCAATCAGCGTCGCACCGGCGACCACCATAGCCTCGGCATGCCGCAGCGCAGCATCGAGCTGGCTGAATCGACCACCATCGGAAAAGGAGTCGGGAGTGACATTGAGAATGCCCATGACATGCGTATGGGCCAAATCAAGAACCCGGTTGCCGCAAGACAACCGGGTTGAGGACTGAACAGAGTTCATTTCAAGCCTTAAACGTCAGCAGCCGGACCGCCGATCGGTGTTTCGGGGCGCTCGCCTTGTACCGCCGGAGGCGTACCCGAAGTACCGGTGCCGCCGGACCAGTCACGAGGCTCGCGAGGCGTACGGCCTGCCATGATGTCGTCGATCTGCTCAGCATCGATGGTTTCATACTTCATCAGGGCATCGGCCATGGCGTCGAGCTTGTCACGGTTGTCCGTGAGAATCTGCCTGGCGGTACCGTAGCACTGGTCGATGATGCTGCGTACTTCCGAGTCGATCAGTTTGGCAGTCTCACCGGAGAAGCTGGCATGTTGACCACTGCCGCCACGCCCAAGGAACACTTCGCCCTCTTCTTCGGCATACATCAGTGGACCCAACTTCTCGGACAGACCCCACTTGGTGACCATATTCCGGGCGATCTGACTGGCACGCATGATGTCGTTGGATGCGCCAGTGGTCACACCGTCGAAGCCCAGCGTCATCTCTTCAGCGATTCGGCCGCCATACAGCGAACATATCTGGCTGATCAACGCACGCTTGGAGAGGCTGTAGCGATCCTCTTCCGGCAGGAACATGGTCACACCTAGGGCACGACCGCGCGGAATGATCGATACCTTGTAGACGGGATCATGCTCAGGCACCACACGACCGACGATCGCGTGACCCGCCTCGTGGTACGCCGTGTTCTGCTTTTCTTTCTCCGACATGACCATGGATTTGCGCTCTGCGCCCATCATGATCTTGTCCTTGGCCAGTTCGAACTCTTTCATCTCCACGACGCGCTTACCGGTACGAGCGGCGAACAGCGACGCTTCGTTGACCAGGTTTGCCAGGTCGGCACCGGAAAAGCCCGGCGTACCACGTGCGATCACCGCCGGAGCGACATCGTCACCCATCGGCACTTTACGCATGTGGACCTTGAGGATCTGCTCACGACCGCGGATGTCCGGCAGCCCAACCACAACCTGACGGTCGAAACGACCTGGGCGCAACAGCGCAGGGTCGAGTACGTCCGGACGGTTGGTGGCGGCAATCACGATGATGCCGTCATTCATTTCGAAGCCGTCCATCTCGACCAGTAACTGGTTGAGGGTCTGTTCGCGCTCGTCGTGACCGCCACCCATGCCGGCGCCACGGTGGCGACCGACGGCGTCGATTTCGTCAATGAAGATGATGCATGGCGCGTGCTTCTTGGCCTGTTCGAACATGTCACGAACACGGCTGGCACCCACGCCGACGAACATTTCAACGAAGTCAGAACCGGAAATAGTGAAGAACGGCACCTTGGCTTCGCCGGCAATTGCCTTGGCCAGCAAGGTTTTACCGGTACCAGGCGGGCCTACCATCAGCACACCGCGTGGAATACGGCCACCCAGGCGCTGGAACTTGCCCGGATCACGCAGGAATTCAACCAGCTCGCCGACCTCTTCCTTGGCTTCATCACAACCTGCGACGTCGGCCAGGGTAGTTTTTACCTGATCTTCAGAGAGAAGCCGGGCCTTGCTCTTGCCGAAACTCATCGGCCCGCCCTTGCCACCGCCACCGCCCTGCATCTGGCGCATGAAGAACATGAACACCGCGATGATCACCAGGATCGGGAAGCTGGCCACCAGGAGCTGGGTCCAGATGCTTTGCTGCTCAGGCTGCTTGCCTTCGACCACGACATGGTTGTCCACCAGGTCGCCGATCAAGCCGTTATCCTGGATAGCCGGACGAATGGTCTTGAAGTTGTCGCCATCGGTGCGCTTGCCGGTAATCACATAGCCGTCAACGGCTACGCGCTCGACCTTGCCATCCTTGACCTGCTGGATGAAGTCGGAATAGTTGAGGGTCTGCGGCTCGTTAGGGCTGGAGAAGTTGTTCATCACGGTCACAAGGACAGCGGCGATGATCAACCACAGGATCAGATTCTTTGCCATATCGTTCAATTAACTACCCTCTGAAGCAAGCTCCGCTACTGGCGCGCGCTTCGCATGATATTCACCGGCCTAACTTACTACATTACCTACGACTCTGGCAGGCGCCGTCTGTAACCCTTTGTGAAACTCTGACCGCGTAATTTTCGCTACGCGACTTTTTCAATGCGAGACAAAAAAAACTATCGACCCGTATTAAAGACGCTCATCACTGGCGGCGCCTTCAGTTCCGCGGAAGCCCCGAGCCAGCAAATACTGCTCGCGAGAACGATCGCGGGACGACAATGGCTTGCGCATCTGCACCTTGTCGAACAATTTGCGGATGCCTTTGTGGTATTCGTCGAAGCCTTCACCCTGGAAGACCTTGATCAAAAAATCACCACCGGGACGCAAAACCCGCCCTGCAAGATCCAGGGCCAGCTCGCTGAGGAACATCGCACGAGGCATGTCGACAGCCGCCAATCCACTCATATTGGGGGCCATATCGGAAATCACAAGGTCAACCTGCGTATTTCCGACGGCCTCCAGAATGTTTGCCAGCACGGCGTCCTCTGTGAAATCGCCCTGAATGAAGGTGACATCAGGGATGCTGTCCATTTCCAGGATATCGGAAGCGATCAACCGGCCCTGCCCGCCAATCAGACGACTGGTCACCTGGGACCACCCACCCGGCGCAGCGCCAAGGTCAATCACGGTCATGCCTGGACGGATCAGACGATCCTTTTCCTGGATCTCCAGCAATTTATAGCTGGCGCGCGAACGATAGCCGTCTTTTTGCGCCATTTTGACGTACGGATCGTTGAAATGCTCTCTGAGCCAGTTCTGGCTAGTCTTGGAACGGGCCACGGGCCACCTCTAAAAATAAAACGGGTCGTGATTAAGTGGGCGGTCCCGGACTCGCTCGGGTAAACTGGCCGCCGCTTTTTACAAGATCAGACGCAGGGGTCAGATTATGCCGCTCACTCAAGAGCAGAAGAAACAATACAAATCCATTGGCCACCATCTGAAACCAGTTTTGACTGTGGCTGACAACGGTTTGACTGAAGGTGTACTAGCCGAACTGGAACGCGCCCTGGGCGATCATGAGCTGATTAAAATCAAGCTCAATATCCTCGACCGCGAAGCCCGCCTGGCTGCCGTTGCTGAACTGTGCAAGACCGGCAAGGCAGACCTGGTACAGGTCATCGGCAAGATGGCGCTGATTTATCGCAAGAATTTCAGCGTCAACAAACAACTGTCGAACGTTCACCGCTTCAAGTGATGTCAAAGGGTCAAGGGTGTGCTTCGCGCACCCTGCCGCTCCATCCGGGAACCGGCTGCAATACCAGCACCACCCCGGAAAACCCCAGCACCAGGTAACTGAATACCTGCCACTGGCTCGCATCCGGCCAGCCGAGACGCACAGCAAAAAACATCCCGCACGCGTACAACGACATAAGCAGCAACTGCCCACGAATGTCGCGCCATAGACTGGCAAGGCCCTCGGCCTGAACCAGCACCAAAGCCTGAAACATCGCACACCCCGCGGCAAAACCCACCAGCAGCGCCGTCAGCATGCCCGAGATTTCATCGATGAGCAGCGGTGCCAGGCCGATTCGACCCAACACCGGCAGCAGACCAACGTGCAACAACCAAAGGCCGCCCACCCACAGCATCTGGGTAAGCTGCCAAATCATGGCGCCGGCTCGCAGCGGGCGCCTTGGTTCAGAGGTGACGGACTTCGACAATCTCATACTCGATGACACCACTAGGCGTCTTCACAGTCACCACATCACCCTCTTCCTTGGCAATCAAGGCGCGAGCGATGGGCGAACCGACGGAAATCTTGCCGAGCTTGATGTCAGCCTCATCCTCACCAACGATCTGGTAAGTGACGCTTTCATCGGTCTCGACGTTGGCGATTTCCACCGTGGTGCCAAAGATCACCTTGCCGGTGTGCGGGATCGACGTGACGTCGATGACGACCGCATTCTGCATGCGGCCCTCGATGTCACGGATACGCGCCTCGACCATACCTTGCTGCTCGCGAGCAGCGTGGTATTCGGCGTTTTCCTTGAGATCACCCAGCTCCCGGGCCGTGCCGATGTCCTGGCTGAGCTTCGGACGAATGACCTTGGTCAGGTGAGCGTGTTCTTCTTCCAGGGCCTTCGCGCCCTGAACAGTCATCGGGTACTTGGTTATGCTCATGCCTTCAATCCTGCATGTAGATCCTGCAAGCGACGCACGGTCTTTTCGGGACCGAATTTGAGCGCTTCGCAGATCGCTTCGCCCGCAGCAATGGTCGTGGTGCAGTAGATCTTGTGCTGCAGTGCATTGCGACGAATGGAGTAGGAGTCGGCGATCGACTGGCGACCTTCAGTGGTGTTGATGATCAGCGTGACTTCGTCATTCTTGATCATGTCGACCACGTGCGGACGCCCTTCGGTCACCTTGTTCACGCGGCGCACTTTAAGGCCGGCAGCCTCGATCAGCTTGGCGGTACCGGCAGTGGCGACCACTTCGAAGCCCAAGTTGATCAGATCACGGGCCACGCCTGCAACCAGTGGCTTGTCGTCATCACGCACGCTGATGAACGCCGTTCCGCCGGTCGGCAGAACTTCGCTGGCGCCCATCTGGGCCTTGGCAAAGGCTTCACCGAAGGTATCGCCCACGCCCATCACTTCACCGGTGGACTTCATTTCAGGGCCGAGAATCGGGTCCACGCCAGGGAACTTGGCAAACGGGAACACCGCCTCTTTCACACTGTAGAAGTTAGGAATGATTTCCTTGGTGAAGTTCAGCTCTTTCAGGGTTTTGCCCGCCATGACCCGCGCAGCGATCATCGCCAGGGAAACACCGATGCACTTGGAGACGAACGGTACGGTACGGGAAGCCCGCGGGTTGACCTCGATGACGTAGATGTCCTCGCCCTGCAGGGCCAGTTGCACGTTCATCAGGCCGATGACACCCAGTTCCAGGGCCATTTTCTTGACCTGGTCGCGCATTTCGTCCTGGATGTGGGCCGGCAACGAATAGGGCGGCAGCGAACAAGCAGAGTCACCGGAGTGAACACCCGCCTGCTCGATGTGCTGCATGATCGCGCCAATTACCACGTCCTTGCCGTCGCTGACCGCATCCACATCCATTTCGATGGCGCAGTTGAGGAAGTGATCCAACAGCACCGGGCTGTCGTTGGACACCTGGACCGCTTCGCGCAGGTAGCGCTTGAGCTCTTCCTCTTGGTAAACGATTTCCATCGCACGGCCGCCCAGTACATAGGACGGACGCACCACCAGCGGGTAACCAATCTTGGCCGCGGCACGAATCGCTTCGTCTTCGCTGCGCACGGTGGCGTTTGGCGGCTGACGCAGGTTCAGGCGCTCGACCATCTGCTGGAAGCGCTCACGGTCTTCGGCACGGTCGATTGCATCCGGGCTGGTGCCGATGATCGGTACGCCAGCGGCTTCAAGGGCACGAGCCAGTTTCAGAGGAGTCTGGCCGCCGTACTGGACGATCACGCCTTTTGGCTTCTCGACACGGACGATTTCCAGCACGTCTTCCAGGGTTACCGGCTCGAAGTACAGACGATCGGAAGTGTCGTAGTCGGTGGACACGGTTTCCGGGTTGCAGTTGACCATGATGGTCTCGTACCCGTCTTCGCGCAGGGCCAGTGCGGCGTGCACGCAGCAGTAGTCGAACTCGATACCTTGGCCGATCCGGTTAGGACCGCCGCCCAGGATCATGATCTTGTCCCGGGTCGATGGCGCGGCTTCGCACTCTTCTTCGTACGTGGAGTACAGGTAAGCGGTGTCGGTGGCGAACTCGGCCGCGCAGGTGTCAACGCGCTTGTAGACCGGGTACACATCCAGCTTGTGGCGATGAGCCCGCAGGCTCTTCTCGGTCACACCCAGCAATTTGGCCAGGCGTTGGTCAGAGAAGCCTTTGCGCTTGAGGCGAAACATCGTGTCGTGGTCGATGCTCGACATGCCCAGGGTCTTGACCTTCTCTTCTTCCTTGATCAGATCTTCAATCTGTACCAGGAACCAAGGGTCGATCATGTTCATGCCGAAGATTTGCTCGACGGTCATGCCAGCACGGAAGGCGTCAGCCACGTACCAGATACGCTCGGCGCCCGGCACGGTCAGTTCGCGCTTGAGCTCGCTCATGCTTTCCGGGTTGCTCAGGTCGAGCTTCGGATCAAGGCCGCTGACACCCACTTCCAAGCCGCGAAGCGCTTTCTGCAGGGACTCCTGGAAGGTCCGGCCGATGGCCATGACTTCGCCGACCGACTTCATTTGAGTGGTCAGGCGGGCGTCGGCCTTGGGGAATTTCTCGAAGGCGAAACGTGGCAGCTTGGTGACGACGTAGTCAATGGACGGCTCGAAGGACGCCGGGGTCTTGCCGCCGGTGATGTCATTCGACAGTTCGTCCAGGGTGTAGCCCACGGCCAGCTTGGCAGCGACCTTGGCAATCGGGAAGCCGGTGGCTTTCGAAGCCAGGGCCGACGAACGGGATACCCGCGGGTTCATCTCGATGACCACCATGCGAC
This sequence comes from Pseudomonas sp. LBUM1664, assembly GCF_059695895.1. Classification (NCBI taxonomy): domain Bacteria; kingdom Pseudomonadati; phylum Pseudomonadota; class Gammaproteobacteria; order Pseudomonadales; family Pseudomonadaceae; genus Pseudomonas; species Pseudomonas sp. LBUM1664. Next base: position 5,415,789 of record NZ_CP166791.1, read on the forward strand.
CGGTGTTCGGGCAGATGCCGAACTGGACGTTGGAGCCGCCGGTTTCCACGCCGATCTCGCGCAATACCGCCAGAGAGGCGTTACGCAGGATCTGGTATTCCTTGTCGGTCAGGGTCTGGGCCGGCGCGACGGTGATCGAGTCACCGGTGTGCACGCCCATCGGGTCAAAGTTTTCGATGGAGCAGACGATGATGCAGTTGTCCTTTTTGTCGCGGACAACTTCCATTTCGTACTCTTTCCAGCCGATCAGGGACTCGTCGATCAGCAGCTCTTTGGTCGGCGACAGGTCCAGGCCACGGGCGCAGATTTCTTCGAATTCTTCGCGGTTGTAAGCAATGCCGCCACCGGTGCCGCCCATAGTGAAGGACGGACGGATGATGCATGGGAAGCCGAGGCGTTCCAGGACGGCGTTGGCCTCCTCCATGCTGTGGGCGATGCCCGAGCGTGGGCAGTCCAGGCCGATGGATTTCATCGCCTTGTCGAAACGCGAACGGTCTTCAGCCTTGTCGATGGTGTCGGCGTTGGCGCCGATCATTTCCACACCGAATTTCTCCAGAACGCCTTCGCGCTCCAGGTCCAGGGCGCAGTTCAGCGCGGTCTGGCCACCCATGGTCGGCAGCAGTGCGTCCGGGCGCTCTTTCTCGATGATCTTGGCAACGGTCTGCCACTTGATCGGCTCAATGTAGGTGGCGTCGGCCATGGACGGGTCGGTCATGATGGTGGCCGGGTTGGAGTTCACCAGGATGACGCGATAGCCCTCTTCGCGCAGGGCTTTACAGGCCTGGGCGCCGGAGTAGTCGAATTCGCAGGCCTGGCCGATCACGATCGGGCCAGCGCCAAGAATCAGGATGCTTTTTATGTCTGTACGTTTTGGCATGGGTTTGTCACTCAAATCCGCAGGTCAGTCGGCTAGGCCGTCGAACAATCTTTGAAGCGCCCGAAGGGGCCGCCGCTCTCGGGGCCGCCCTCGGGCTTCACGCGGTCAGCGTCGCTTGGCCATCTCATTGATGAAGCGATCGAACAGCGGTGCCACGTCGTTCGGGCCCGGGCTGGCTTCAGGGTGGCCCTGGAAGCTGAACGCGCTCTTGTCGGTACGCTCGATACCTTGCAGCGTGCCGTCGAACAGCGATTTGTGGATTGCACGAACGTTGGCTGGCAGGGTCGCTTCGTCGACCGCGAAACCGTGGTTCTGGCTGGTGATCATCACAACGCCGGTATCCAGGTCCTGAACCGGGTGGTTGGCACCGTGGTGGCCGTGGCCCATTTTCAAGGTCTTGGCGCCCGAGGCGAGGGCCAGCAACTGGTGGCCGAGGCAGATGCCGAATACCGGGATCTCGGTTTCCAGCACGTCTTTGATCGCCTGGATCGCGTAGTCACAAGGCTCGGGGTCGCCAGGGCCGTTGGACAGGAACACGCCGTCAGGGTTGAGGGCCAGGACATCTGCCGCAGGGGTTTGCGCCGGCACCACGGTCACGCGGCAACCACGCTCTACCAACATGCGCAGGATGTTCAGCTTGACGCCGTAGTCGTACGCAACCACGTGGTACGGCAACTCGGAGGCTTCGATAGTCGCGTGGCTATCGGTTTTCAGGTCCCAGACCGTAGAGCGCCACTCGTACTGCTTCTTGGTGCTGACGACTTTCGCCAGATCCATGCCTTTGAGGCCCGGGAAGCCCTGGGCAGCGGCGATGGCCGCCTCTTCGCAAATGTTGTCACCGGCCATGATGCAGCCGTTCTGCGCGCCTTTTTCCCGAAGGATGCGGGTCAGACGACGGGTGTCGATACCCGCGATTGCCACGACATTGTTGGCTTTCAGGTAATCGGACAGGGACATCGTGTTACGCCAGTTGCTCGCTACCAGCGGCAGATCACGAATGACCAGGCCGGCGGACCAGACACGATCAGATTCAGCATCTTGCGGCGTGGTGCCGGTGTTGCCGATGTGCGGGTAAGTCAGGGTAACAATTTGCTGGGCGTAGGAAGGATCGGTAAGAATTTCCTGATAGCCGGTCATTGCGGTGTTAAACACCACCTCACCAACGGTCTGACCGTCGGCTCCAATGGCTTCGCCGCGAAAAATGCTGCCATCAGCAAGGGCGAGTATGGCTGGCTTAGTCAAGAAGACCTCCCGTAAATAAAGCCTGAAAGGGCGATCGCAGGTTGTAAAAAAGCGGAGTGACGTATGGACACGTCACCCCGCTTCTTCACTGAATTATTCTGCGCGCTTTTAGTGGACACACTAAAGCTGTAGCTTACAGAAAAAGGCTTTTTTGGTCCACCGCTAATGAGCCTTGAAGGCAGGGGAATGCGACAGGACGTCGCGAAGCGGTGCAAAACGGGGCTCAGTATAACCTAAACCCCACTGCAAATGGCATCAACGCAGGTCGAGAACGTCCTGCATATCGTACAAACCTGGCTCACGACCATCCAGCCACAGCGCAGCGCGAACCGCACCCTTGGCGAAGGTCATCCGGCTGGAAGCCTTGTGAGTGATCTCCAGGCGCTCGCCTTCAGTGGCGAACAGCACCGTGTGATCGCCCACCACGTCACCACCACGCACGGTAGCAAACCCGATGGTGTCGCGCTCACGGGCACCGGTGTGCCCCTGGCGCCCATACACGGCCACTTTCTGCAGATCGCGACCCAGCGCATCGGCGATCACTTCACCCATGCGCAAGGCCGTTCCCGAAGGCGCGTCGATCTTGTGCCGGTGATGCGCCTCGATGATTTCGATATCCGCATCATCACCCAAGACCCGGGCCGCCATGTCCAGCAGCTTCAGCGACAGGTTCACACCCACGCTGAAGTTCGCCGCGAACACGATCGGGATGTCTTTACCAGCGTCGGCCAGCAACTGTTTTTGTGCTGCGTCCAGCCCCGTGGTACCGATGACCATGGCCTTGCCGTTCTTGCGACAAATGGCGAGGTTCTTCAGCATCACTTCCGGCAGCGTGAAGTCGATCAGGACATCGAACTCATCGAGCACCTTTTCCAGGCCACCGGACATCGGAACGCCGATACGCCCGAGCGAAGCCAGCTCACCAGCATCAGCGCCGACCAGCGTACTGTCAGGCCGAACGATGGCAGCGGTCAGGCCGGAGAGCGGCGAGCGTTGCTGCACCGCCTCGACCAACGCCTTGCCCATGCGCCCCGCAGCACCCATCACAGCTATACGTCGCATGCGACCTCCTTACAGATCGCCGAAGAAGCGCTTCACGCCTTCGAACCAACCGGTGGTTTTCGGGGAGTGGCTGTTGTCGTCCGCCAGTGAGCTGCGGAACTCCTCCAGCAATTCACGCTGGCGTCGGCTCAGATTGACCGGAGTCTCGACCGCTACCCGACACATCAGGTCACCGGCGCCGCCGCCACGCACCGGCGCAACGCCTTTGCCGCGGATCCGGAACTGCTTGCCGGTTTGCGTGCCCTCGGGAATTTTCAGCTTGACGCGACCGTCGAGGGTCGGGATCTCAAGCTCACCACCCAAGGCTGCATCGACAAAACTGATCGGCACTTCGCAGAACAGATGCTTGCCGTCGCGCTGGAAAATCGCGTGCTCGCGCACGTTGATAACGACGTACAGGTCGCCGGTTGGGCCGCCCTGGGCGCCCGCCTCGCCTTCGCCAGACAGACGGATGCGGTCACCAGTATCGACACCGGACGGCACTTTCACCGACAGTGTCTTGTATTCTTCAACACGCCCTTCGCCGTGGCAGGAGTCGCACGGGTCGGAAATGATCTTGCCCTGGCCATGGCAACGCGGGCAGGTCTGCTGCACCGAGAAGAAGCCTTGTTGCATGCGCACCTGACCGATGCCGCCACAGGTTGGGCAAGTAACGGGCGAAGAGCCCTTCTTGGCACCCGAGCCATCGCACGGCTTGCAATTGACCAGTGTCGGCACGCGGATATTAACGGTGGTACCGCGCACCGCCTCTTCCAGGCTCAACTCCAGCGTATAGCGCAAGTCACTGCCACGCTGAGCGCCACCACGGGCACCGCCGCGTCCGCCACCGAAGAAATCGCTGAACACGTCGCCGAAGATATCGGAGAAGTTCTGGCCGCCAAAACCGGCACCGCCGCCACCCATGCTTGGGTCGACGCCCGCATGGCCATACTGGTCGTAAGCCGTGCGTTTGCTGGAATCGGACAGTACTTCGTAAGCCTCGTTGGCTTCCTTGAACAGCTCTTCAGACGCTTTATCGTCGGGATTACGGTCCGGGTGGTGCTTCATCGCCAGGCGACGATAGGCCTTTTTCAGGTCCGCCTCGCTGGCCCCCCGCTCGACACCCAATACTTCGTAATAGTCACGCTTTGCCATTAGTCTTTGCACTCTTATAGGACGTCCGGCAAACCTCTCCTGAACCTTGCCAAACTCGTTGAGCCCCAATACAGGCCCGGACCCAACTCACGTCGATTCAACGATCCTGGTCTAGGCTTTGTACGAAAAGTGCCTGATCGCCGCCCGGCGACTTTTCGTACAAACCCACCTCTTTCAGCCAGGTACCCGGCCAAAACGCAGTGCCTGTCGCTCGGAAAGCAGGAGCATTCCCGATCACACCGCCAGCATCCGAACGTTGTCGCATGCTGTAAAAATTCACTGGTTCCAGACACGCCAACGCGGGAGCAAGCTCCCGCGCGGCGACATCCTACCAGTCACCGCACAAGTGCAGTCAACCGGTCGACCAACAAGCGATTACTTGTGGTCTTTCACTTCTTCGAACTCGGCGTCGACAACGTCGTCGGCTTTTTCGGCCGATTCGCCTTGGGCAGCCGCGCCTTCAGCTGGCTGGGCCTGCTCGGCATACATCTTCTGAGCCACTGGCGCGGAGACCTTGGACAGCTCTTCGATTTTCGCATCGATGGCAGCCTTGTCGTCGCCTTTGACGGCAGCTTCCAGGGCAAGCACGGCCGCTTCGATGGCAGTCTTCTCTTCAGCAGTCACTTTGTCGCCAGCATCAGCGACCATCTTGCGAGTCGAGTGCACCAGAGCATCGCCCTGGTTGCGGGCACTGGCCAGCTCTTCGAACTTGCGGTCTTCCTCGGCGTTGACTTCAGCGTCGCGAACCATCTGCTGAATTTCTTCCTCGGACAGACCGGAGTTGGCCTTGATCACGATCGACTGGGTCTTGCCGGTGGCCTTGTCCTTCGCGCCGACGTGCAGGATGCCGTTGGCGTCGATGTCGAAGGTCACTTCGATCTGTGGCACGCCACGTGGCGCCGGTGGAATCTCGGCCAGGTCGAACTTGCCCAGGGATTTGTTCTGGGTAGCTTGCTTGCGCTCGCCTTGCAGTACGTGGATGGTCACGGCGCCCTGGTTGTCGTCGGCAGTCGAGAACACCTGGGATTTCTTGGTAGGAATCGTGGTGTTTTTCTCGATCAGCGCAGTCATCACGCCACCCATGGTTTCGATACCCAGGGTCAGCGGGCTGACGTCGAGCAGCAGAACGTCCTTCACATCACCAGCCAGAACGGCGCCCTGGATGGCAGCACCCATGGCAACGGCTTCGTCCGGGTTCACATCTTTACGCGCTTCTTTACCGAAGAAATCGGTCACCAGCTTCTGAACCAGCGGCATACGAGTCTGGCCGCCAACCAGGATTACGTCGTTGATCGCGCCAACGTCGATACCAGCGTCCTTCATCGCGATGCGGCAAGGTTCGATGGTGCGCTGAACCAGGTCTTCCACCAGCGCTTCAAGCTTGGCGCGGGAGATTTTTACGTTCAAGTGCTTCGGACCGGTGGCGTCTGCGGTGATGTACGGCAGGTTCACGTCGGTCGACTGGCTCGAGGACAGTTCGATCTTGGCTTTCTCAGCGGCCTCTTTCAGGCGCTGCATGGCCAGCGGGTCACCCTTGAGGTTCATGCCGCTTTCTTTCTTGAACTCATCGACGAGGTAGTCGATCAGGCGGATGTCAAAGTCTTCACCACCGAGGAAGGTGTCACCGTTGGTGGCCAGTACTTCGAACTGGTGCTCACCATCGACTTCAGCGATCTCGATTACGGATACGTCGAAGGTACCGCCACCCAGGTCATAAACGATCACAGTGTGATCGCCCTTGGCCTTGTCCATACCGTAGGCCAGAGCGGCAGCGGTCGGTTCGTTGATGATACGTTTTACGTCCAGGCCCGCGATGCGGCCGGCGTCTTTGGTCGCTTGACGCTGGCTGTCGTTGAAATACGCAGGAACAGTGATGACCGCTTCAGTCACCGCCTCACCGAGGTAGTCTTCGGCGGTTTTCTTCATTTTCTTCAGGATTTCAGCCGAGATCTGTGGCGGAGCCATTTTCTGGCCGTTCACTTCAACCCATGCGTCGCCGTTGTCAGCCTTGGCGATTTTGTAAGGCACCATCTTGATGTCTTTCTGAACGACTTCTTCGTCGAACTTGCGACCGATCAGACGCTTCACCGCGTAGAGGGTGTTATGCGGATTGGTCACAGCCTGACGCTTGGCCGACTGGCCAACCAGAATTTCGCCATCGTTGGCGTACGCGATGATCGACGGCGTGGTGCGCGCGCCTTCGGCGTTTTCAATAACTTTGGCCTTGCCGTTTTCCAGCACGGAGACGCACGAGTTGGTGGTCCCCAGGTCGATACCGATAATCTTGCCCATGTTAACTCTCCCGAAACTTGGATTTTGTTGCCGCAGCAGTGGTGGCTAACTGCGGTAGCACTTAAACGCTTGACTTCTAAATGGGGTCATTGCGCGCGATTTCAAGCCTGCTCATCAATAGAAGGCGAAACCGGTGCCGGCGTCTTGCTGACCACAACCATGGCCGGACGCAGCAGGCGACCGTTAAGCAGGTAGCCCTTCTGGAAAACCTTCAATACGCTGTTGGGCTCGACGTCTGCACTTTCCTGCATCGCCATGGCCTGGTGGTGCTCGGCGTTGAAGGGTTCGCCGTGTGGATCAATGGTTTCGAGCTGGTAGCGCTTGAGGGTGTCCTGAAACATTTTCAGGGTCAGCTCGATGCCTTCACGCATCGGACGAATGTTTTCGTCGTCCGGATTGGACAGCTCCAGACCGCGCTCCAGGCTGTCGATGATCGGCAGCAGGTCGCTTGCGAAACGCTCCAGGGCGAATTTATGAGCCTTTTCTACATCCTGTTCAGCGCGACGGCGGACATTCTGCAGGTCGGCGGCTACACGCAACGCCTGATCCTGCGCACCGGCCAGTTGCTCCTCGAGCACTTGTACACGTGCCGCCAAGTCCTCACCCGAATCCTGGGGAGCCTGATTGGCGTCTAGATTTTGCGTATCCTGCGTCTGTTCGTCAGCCATAGATTTCTCCTTTCAACTTCGTCCGCGAGCTCGACTCGCGCTTCTGCCCCGATATATGGGGCCGGGTTTTTAAGCTTCAAGGGCCGTCCGACGATTTAACCTTACAGAAAACAGCTGCATTCCATTCCCTGCAGCGCTAAGAAACCCATCGCTCCAAGCAAATCGAGCTAAGCGAAGGCATTGTCAGCGCGAAACAAAACACTGTATAAATAACCAGACCTAAAGCCTGGGAGCGGCCTTATGCTGGTGCACCTGTCCGTACACAACTACGCCATCGTCGAACACCTCGACCTCGAACTCGATCGAGGCATGAGCGTGATCACCGGTGAAACCGGTGCCGGCAAATCGATCATGCTCGACGCCCTGGGCCTGACGCTGGGTGACCGCGCCGACAGTGGCGTGGTGCGCCCCGGAGCGGACAAAGCCGACATCCTGGCGACCTTCGACCTGGTCGATATCCCCGAGGCCGGCACCTGGCTAGCCGAACGCGATCTGGACAACGACGGCCTGTGCATCTTGCGCCGGGTCATCACCGCCGAAGGCCGCTCCCGGGGCTACATCAACGGTACGCCCTGCCCTTTGGGTGATCTCAAGGCCCTGGGCGAACTGCTGATCGACATCCACAGCCAGCATGAACACCAATCCCTGCTCAAGACCGATACCCATCGCCGCCTGCTTGATGAATACGCCGGGGCAACCGATCTGGCCCGCCAGGTCCAACTGGCCGCCCAGCGCTGGCGCCAGACCCGACAGGAACTGGACCGGCTCTCCAACTCCGGCGACGAACAGCGCGCCCGCCACCAGCTGTTGAGCTATCAGCTCGAAGAACTGGAGAACCTGGCCCTCGGTGAAAATGAACTGGAGGAACTGGAGCAGGAACACAAGAACCTGACCAATGCCGAAACTCTGCTGGGCATCTGCCGACAAGTGGTCGAGCAATGCAGCGAAAGCGACTCGGGGAACGTGCTCAATGCACTGACGGCGAGCCTGAACCGACTCTCCAGTGTGAACAATTCGGTGGGCGCCCTGAGCGAAGCGACTAACCTGCTGACGAGTGCGCAGATCCAGGTCGAAGAAGCCGTCGGGGAACTGAACCGGTTCCTGGATCATTTCGACGCCGATCCGGCACGCCTGCAGTACCTGGAAGAGCGCCTGGATACTATTTATACGCTGGCACGCAAGCACCGCGTCCAGCCAACCGACGTCGCTGAACTCCAGCAACGCTTGCTGGAGGAGCTGGAAACCCTGAACGCCAACGATGAATCCATCGAGCGCCTGGGGGACGAGCTGGCCTCCTATGCCCGTCACTATCAGGAAAAGGCCAACGAACTCAGCGAACTGCGCCGGCAAGCCGCGACCGGCCTGGCCAGTGCCGTGGAACAGGAAATCCAGCGCCTGGGCATGCCGGGTGGGCGCTTTACCATCGAATTACGCCCCAACGCCGGGGAAGAACTTCAGCCCAACGGACTGGAGCAGGTGGAATTGCTGGTCAGCGCCAACCCAGGACAACCGCTCAAGGCGCTGGCAAAAGTCGCGTCTGGCGGGGAATTGTCGCGAATCAGCCTGGCCATCCAGGTCATCACGGCGCAGACCTCACGCGTGCCGACGTTGGTATTCGACGAAGTGGACGTGGGCATTGGCGGCCCAACAGCGGAAATTGTCGGACAGCTGCTGCGCCGGCTGGGTGATCGAGGCCAGGTTCTGACCGTCACGCACCTGCCCCAGGTCGCCGCCCAAGGACACCAGCATTTATTTGTGCACAAGGTTCGCGGCGAGGATGCCACGCGTACCGCCGTCTCCAAGCTCAACAAAAACGAGCGCGTGGAAGAAGTGGCGCGGATGCTGGGGGGTATCGACCTGACCAAGGAATCCCTGGCCCACGCGAAGAAAATGGTCGTCGCAGCAAAAATCTGAAAAAAGCCGCACAGCAAGAAGGCGACCCAAGGGTCGCCTTCTTTCGTTTTGGGAGCTTACTTAAGCGCTCACGCGACGTGCTTACTTCCTCTTGCGTACATGCAAGACGAGATGGTGATCGATCAGCTCGAAACCATGGTCTTCAGCAATTGCCTTTTGCAGCTTTTCGATTTCCGGACTGATGAACTCGATGACCTCACGGCTTTCCACATCCACCATATGATCGTGGTGCTCGCCGTCAGCCAATTCGAAGACAGCATGACCGCCATCGAAATTGTGACGGGCCACAAGCCCCGCTGCCTCGAATTGAGTCAGAACACGGTAAACCGTGGCCAGACCGACGTCCTCGCCAGCTTCCATAAGCGCCTTGTAAACGTCTTCGGCACTCATGTGGCGTTGCTCGGCGGAATCGAGCATTTGTAGAATTTTGACCCGTGGCAGGGTCACTTTGAGGCCGGCCTTGCGTAGTTCGCTATTTTCAACCATGGTTAGCTTTCTCGCGATGCTGCTTCGCAGCTTCTCTTAATGCGGGTATGATCGGCGTTTACGTTGTCCCAGCCAAGATAGTGGAAGTCGCCCACCGATGCAAAACACCAAGCTCTTGCTAACCAGTTTCACCTTTGTGGGACTGCTCGCACTCGCCGGCTGTTCATTCCCCGGGGTTTACAAAATCGACATCCAACAGGGCAATGTCGTCACGCAGGACATGATAGACCAGTTACGCCCGGGAATGACCCGACGGCAAGTACGGTTTATCATGGGCAACCCTCTGCTGACCGACACGTTCCACTCCGATCGCTGGGATTACCTGTACAGCCTGCAACCAGGTGGCGGTGAGCGCCAGCAGGAACGCATCAGCGTTATCTTCAGCCCCAATGACCAACTCGTCAGCCTTTCGGGCGATTTCATGCCCGGCGTGAGCCGCGACGAAGCCATTATGGGCAAGGACAACGGCACTACAGTCACTACCCCGACCGAGAACGCCGAAAAGCCGAAACCGGAAAAACCGGCCAAGCCAGGTTCGCTGCTGGATCAGATCCAGAAGGACGTGGACAAAGTCGAGACCGTCCCCGTCCCGACCCCAGAACCACTGGATACCACGCCGCAATAAATCGCGACATGAAAAAACCCGGCATGCCGGGTTTTTTATTGCCTGCGATTCAAGCCTGGTTATTGATCGCGCTGACGTGCTTGAGCGGCCTTTGCTGCGCGCAGGCGACGAATTTCTTTCGGATCGGCCTGCAACGGCCGATAAATCTCAAGCCGATCACCCGCCTGCACGGCTTGACGGTCAGGATCGGCAACCACCTTGCCAAAAATTCCGATTGGGCATGCGGCCAGATCCAGCTCCGGAAACTCATCAGCAATGCCCGATGCCACCAGCGCAGCACGAACGCTCGTGCCTTCCTGTATTGCACATGTGAGCAAGACCTGACGCTCGACAGTGGCATACACCACCTCTACCTCAATCAACGCTTGAGCTCTGCATTCTGCTTGGCACGCTGGCAGAACGCATCGACCAGGGTATTGGCCGCCTGATTGAACAGCGGCCCCAACGTCGCTCGCACCAATGGGCCTGCGTAGTCGAACGACAGATCGAGGCTGATTTTGCAGGCCTTCTCGCCCAACGGCTTGAACACCCAGACGCCGTGGAGCTGGTTGAAAGGCCCCTCTTCCAGGTTCATTTCAATGGACTGCCCCGGCACCAGGGTATTGCGTGTGACGAAGCGCTGGCTCAACCCACCTTTGGCGATGTTGAGGCTGGCGCGCATATGGGTGTCGGAGCTCTCCAGCACCTCGGCGGAAGAACACCAAGGCAAGAATTGCGGGTAACTCGCCACATCGTTGACCAAGTCATACAGCGCCTGCGCCGGATAGGGCAGCAAGGCCGAGCGTTGAATATGTGTCGTCATGTAAGCGTCACTTCCACAGCTGGGCGGCAAACACTACAAGAATGCCGATGGGCGCCACATAGCGCATCAAGAACAGGCTCAAGGCGAACAATACGGGGCTGCGCAGCGACAATTCATCACGTACCGCTTCACGCCCCATGATCCACCCTGCAAACACCACGAAACACAAACCACCCAGTGGCAGCATGATCCGCGATGTAAAGAAATCAATCACGCCGAAGAAATCCAGCCCTCCGGTTGCACCCCATTGGTAGAGATGGAACAGCCCGTCTTCGTTCACGAAAAACTTCGCCTGCTTCCATATATTGAAAGAAAACACCGTACCCAGGCCCACAAACCAGCAGGTAAACGCCAACCAGAAGGTCACCCAGGCGCGGCTGAGCCGGGTCCGCTCAACCAGATAAGCCACCATGGGCTCCAGCAGGGAAATGGCCGAACTCCAGGCAGCGATGGCCACCAGAACAAAAAACACTACCCCCATCACCTGACCGAACGCCATGCTGCCGAAGGCAAATGGCAGGCTGACAAACATCAGCCCTGGCCCCTCGCTGGGGTTCAGGCCGGCTGCGAACACAATTGGAAACAATGCCACCCCGGCCAGTAGCGACACGAAGGTATCGAGCAGCGCAACACCGAAGACGGTCCGGGTAAGGGAGGCGTTCTTGGGCATGTAAGCGCCGTAGATCATGATCGAGCCGACACCCACGCTCAGAGAAAAAAACGCATGCCCCATGGCCGGCAACAGACCGTCCATGACTTTCTCCGGCTGGAAATCGAACATGAAGTGCACGCCTTCCATGAAATGCCCGGTGGTCATGCTGTAACCCAGCAGCACCAGAATCATCACGAACAGCAGCGGCATCATGATCCGCAGGCTGCGCTCAAGCCCCGCAACCACGCCTCGGGCAATCACCACCGCGGAGAGCACCATAAAAATCGTGTGCCAAAGTGTCAGTCTCCAGGGATCGGAGATCACGTTGCCGAAGTAAGCACCCACCTGATCGGGCGTCGCGCCTTGGAAATCCCCACGCCCCATGTCGATGATGTAGTCCAGCGACCAGCCGCCGACCACACTGTAGAAAGACAGGATCAGCAGCGCCGTGATCATCCCGGCGAACGCACCCCACGACCACTTGGTCGAGTGCCCCGCCTCTACTGCCAGCACCTTCAGTGCATTGGCCGGGCTTTGCCGGGCGCGGCGGCCGATCAGGGTTTCGGCCAGCATTACCGGTGCGCCGATGAGCGCGATGCACACCAGAAACATCAATACGAAGGCACCGCCACCGTAGACGCCAACCATGTAGGGAAATTTCCAGATACTACCCAGCCCCACGGCCGAACCGGTCGCAGCGAGTATGAAAACCCAGCGGCTAGCCCAACTGCCGTGGACAGAAACCTTGTCTGTCGACATCGTGATCACGCCCAAGCGTCCGAAAAAGAGGCCGCATTGTCCGGGATTCACTCAACGTGCTCAAGCACACAGCTTCACCGTAGCCGACACGCACGCAACTGCCTATAATGCCGCCCCTATGGCTAAACAGAAGAAACACCCCACAGGGACCATCGCGCAAAATAAAAAGGCGCGACACGATTACTTCATCGAACACCGTTTCGAGGCTGGCATGGTCCTGGCCGGCTGGGAAGTAAAGAGCCTGCGTGCCGGCAAGGCGCAATTGGTCGACAGTTATGTGCTGCTCAAGGATGGCGAAGCCTGGCTGCTGGGCAGTCACATCACGCCACTGACCACCGCCAGCACCCACGTAATTGCCGACCCGACGCGTTCACGCAAGTTGCTGCTCAACAAGCGCGAGCTGGAAAAACTCTTCGCGGCCGTCCAACAGAAGGGTTACGCCTGCGTCTGCACGTCGCTGTACTGGAGCAAGCACTTGATCAAGTGCGAGATTGCGCTGGGCAAGGGCAAGAAGGAATACGACAAGCGCGACACCGAACGCGAGCGCGACGCCGGTCGTGAGCTGCAGCGCGCGGTGCGTAACAAGGGCAAGGAAGACTAGCCTGCATTGGGTCTGGGTCTGCCGCAGATGCGGTGACCATCGAAGATCTAATGTGGGAGCGAGCCTGCTCGCGATGACGGTGTCACATCAAACATTGATGTGTCAGACACACCGTTTTGCGAGCAGGCTCGCTCCCACAGAATCCGCATTCACTACAACCCCCCCTGGCTACATCCCCTTGCGCCGCTCCGCCCTCGCCACACGCTGCACTTCCTGACGTACCTCTTCCAAAACCTCCTGCACATACAAAATATGTCGGCTGGAAACTTCCCGTGCCTGCTCGGCGTGCCCATCCATGATGGCTTGATACAGCTCCCGGTGCTGGCTGATCAGCATGTCGCGGGTTTCACTGCGCTGCCTGTACATGCCGCCGATATTGGTCACCACGTTACGCTTGAGCAGGTCGAACAAACCACGAATCGTGTGCAGCAGTACCGCGTTATGACTGGCCTCGGCGATCGCCAGATGGAACTGTGCATCCGCCGCGCCCTCTTCCGCCCGGCTCACTTGGTCGTGGAGTGAATAGCAATCCTGCAGCTCTTCGAACGCCGCCGTCAGCCGCTCGCGATCCACATCCGTGGCCCGCTGCGCCGCATAGTAGGCACAGGAAGCTTCCAGCGTGTGCCGGAACTCCAACAAGTCACGTTGCGCTTCGGGGTTGCTTTCCAGCAGTTGCAACAGCGGATCACTGAACGTCGAGCCCAGCGACTCCACCACATAATTGCCGCCACCCTGGCGGCTGACCAACAAGCCCTTGGCCGCCAGTTTTTGAATCGCCTCGCGCAACGAAGGGCGTGACACGCCGAACTGTTCGGCCAAGGCCCGTTCGGCCGGCAGCCGTTCGCCGGACTTCAGCGTGCCCTCAAGGATCATTCCTTCAAGCCGCTCGACAATATCGTCGGACAAACGGCGCTGACGAATCTGATCAAACCCCATAACTCGACTCTCCACGATCCCGACAGCTCGCCGGGCTCTCTATTCTGGCCCATTCGGGCCTCATCGACACCCACCAAAAACCACTTTCACCATCGGATCAGATGCTATCTGCACCGCTTATTCGACGAAAGTTTCATGGCGGCAAATTGACACACGACAACCAAGGCTTTTACTCTAGCCAACAGCATTTGTAAATTGGTATTACCAATTAGCCAAATTCGCTAACCAGTGCCTGACCAACAACAATTAGGGGCCCACCCACTATGCAAACCTGGCAACAGCTTTACAGCCCGCTCGGCAGCCTCGGCTTGTCCGCACTCGCGGCCGTTATTCCCATCGTATTTTTCTTCCTGGCTCTGGCGGTGTTTCGCCTGAAAGGGCACGTGGCCGGCAGCATCACCTTGGCCCTAGCGATTGCCGTGGCGATTTTCGCATTCCAGATGCCAGCAGACATGGCCTTCGCCGCCGCCGGTTATGGCTTTGCGTATGGCCTGTGGCCCATCGCCTGGATCATCGTCGCCGCGGTGTTTCTCTACAAACTGACGGTCAAGAGCGGCCAGTTCGAGGTGATCCGCAGCTCAGTGCTGTCGATTACCGATGACCAACGCCTTCAAGTGCTGCTGATTGGCTTTTGCTTCGGCGCATTTCTGGAAGGTGCCGCCGGTTTCGGTGCGCCGGTAGCCATTACTGCCGCTCTGCTGGTTGGCCTGGGCTTCAATCCTCTGTACGCCGCCGGCCTGTGCCTGATCGCCAACACAGCCCCTGTGGCGTTCGGCGCGCTGGGCATTCCGATTATCGTGGCCGGCCAGGTCACCGGGATCGACGCGTTCAAGATCGGCGCCATGACCGGTCGCCAGTTGCCATTGCTGTCGCTGTTCGTGCCGTTCTGGTTGGTGTTCATGATGGACGGCCTGCGCGGCGTGCGGGAAACCTGGCCAGCGGCGCTGGTGGCAGGTTTGAGCTTCGCCATCACCCAATACTTCACCTCCAATTTCATCGGCCCGGAACTACCGGACATCACTTCGGCCCTGGCCAGCCTGATTTCCCTGACGCTGTTTCTGAAAATCTGGCAGCCCAAGCGTACCGCGGGCGCTCAGATTGCAGGCGCCACCTCCAGTGCAACCGTCACCGCCAGCGTCGGCGGTTTCGGCCAGCCTCGCAGCACCGTGGCTTCGCCCTACAGTCTTGGGGAAATTATCAAGGCCTGGTCGCCCTTTCTGATCCTCACCGTGCTGGTGACGATCTGGACCCTGAAACCGTTCAAGGCGATGTTCGCCGCTGGCGGCTCGATGTACGGCTGGGTGTTCAACTTCGCCATCCCGCACCTGGATCAGATGGTGATCAAGGTCGCTCCGATCGTGATCAACCCCACTGCCATTCCAGCCGTGTTCAAGCTTGACCCGATTTCTGCCACCGGCACGGCGATTTTCTTCTCCGCACTGATCTCCATGCTGATTCTGAAGATCAACTTAAAAATTGGTCTTACCACTTTCAAAGAAACCCTTTTTGAGCTGCGCTGGCCGATCCTGTCCATCGGCATGGTCCTGGCATTCGCCTTCGTCACCAACTTCTCGGGCATGTCGTCGACCATGGCCCTGGTGCTGGCCGGCACGGGCGCGGCGTTCCCGTTCTTCTCGCCATTCCTGGGTTGGCTGGGGGTGTTCCTGACCGGTTCCGATACGTCATCCAACGCGCTGTTCAGCTCGCTGCAAGCCACCACCGCGCACCAGATCGGCGTCAACGACACCTTGCTCGTCGCGGCGAATACCAGCGGTGGCGTGACCGGCAAAATGATTTCGCCGCAATCGATCGCTGTGGCCTGCGCGGCGACCGGGCTCGTGGGCAAGGAATCGGATCTGTTCCGTTTCACCCTGAAGCACAGCCTATTCTTTGCAACGATCGTCGGCTTGATCACGTTGGCTCAGGCCTACTGGTTCACCGGCATGCTGGTGCATTAAGTACTACAGGTAACACTGAAAAAACCGACGCCGAACCACAATTCGGCGTCTGCTATTGATCACCGGGTCTGCAAGGCTGCTGAAAGATTTCCTCTCTATATTCAGCAGCCTCAGCGGACGGATAACCGGGACCACCCGGAGACACGCCTGATGAGCGAGCTTTTTTACAACGCCGTGCCGAATGCGACCCGTGTCGCCCCGCCATTGCCCGAGCCTCGGCAGTACCCCAGCGAGAAACCGCAACGGGTTTACCTGTTTGGAACGTGCGTGGTGGACCTGTTCTATCCCGAAGCCGGGATGGATGCGATTCATCTGCTGGAGCGCGAAGGGATTCGGGTGGACTACCCACAGGGGCAAAGTTGCTGCGGGCAACCGGCGTACACCTCGGGGTACACCGAGCAGGCACGCACGGTGGCACGGGCGCAACTGGCCTTGTTTGCTGCAGATTATCCGGTGGTCGTGCCGTCGGGCTCCTGTGCCGGCATGCTGCGCGAGCATTATGCCGACCTGTTCAAGGACGAGCCCGACACGCTCAAACAGGTCCAGGCCCTGGCTGCCCGGACCTATGAACTGGCCGAGTTCCTGTTGTTTGTCTGCAAGGTGCAGTTGAACGACAGTGGTGAGCCGGTGAAGGTCGCGTTGCACACGTCCTGTTCGGCTCGGCGAGAAATGAATACCCACCTGCATGGCCGCGCGTTGTTGGCGCAGTTGCACAACGTGGAGCGCGTCGAACACAGCCATGAAAGCGAATGCTGTGGTTTCGGTGGGACGTTCAGCGTTCGCATGCCGGATATTTCCGGCGCGATGGTGGCCGACAAGACTCGCGCACTGAAGGAGTCCGGTGCGCACAAGGTCGTCAGTGCCGACTGCGGCTGCTTGATGAATATCAACGGCGCACTGGAAAAGCAGCAGGAGGCGTTACGCGGCCAGCATTTGGCGAGCTTCCTCTGGCAGCGTACCGGAGGTGTCGCATGAGCACGCCGACGCTGATCCCGACCGTAGCGGTGCAGGAAGATTTTCGCGCCCGAGCCCACAAGGCCCTGGACGACACGCAACTGCGAAACAACTTTCGCAGTGCGATGGATTCACTGATGACCAAACGGGCAACGTCCTTCAGCGATGCCCACGAAAGAGAACACTTGCGAGTGCTGGGCAACGCCGTCCGCGCCCGTGCGTTATCGAAGTTGCCCGACCTGCTCGAGCAACTTGAAAGCAACCTGACGCGCAACGGTGTGAAAGTGCACTGGGCGCAAACGGTGGACGAAGCCAATGGCATCGTCCTCTCGATCATCCGCGCTCACGAGGCGCGGCAAGTGATCAAGGGCAAATCGATGGTCAGCGAAGAGATGGAAATGAACCATGTCCTCGCGGCTCAAGGCATTGAATGCCTGGAATCGGACATGGGCGAGTTCATCGTCCAGCTCGATCACGAGAAGCCTTCACACATCATTATGCCGGCGATCCACAAGAACGCCGGTCAGGTCGCGTCCTTGTTCCACGACAAACTTGGCGTGGAGTACACCAAGGACGTTGACCAACTCATTCAGATCGGTCGCAAGGTGTTGCGGCAGAAATTCTTCGAGGCCGACGTCGGCGTCTCGGGCGTCAACTTCGCCGTCGCCGAAACCGGCACGCTGCTGCTGGTGGAAAACGAGGGGAATGGGCGCATGTCCACCACCGTGCCGCCGGTGCACATCGCCGTGACCGGCATCGAAAAAGTCGTGGAGAACCTGCGAGACGTCGTGCCGCTGCTCTCGCTGCTGACCCGCTCGGCCCTCGGCCAACCGATCACCACCTACGTCAATATGATCTCGGGCCCGCGCAAGGCCGACGAACTGGACGGCCCCCAGGAAGTACACCTGGTACTGCTGGACAATGGTCGCAGCCAGGCGTTTGCCGACAGCGAACTGCGCCAGACCCTGAACTGCATCCGTTGCGGCGCCTGTATGAATCATTGCCCGGTCTATACCAGAATCGGTGGTCATGCCTACGGCGAGGTGTACCCGGGGCCTATCGGAAAAATCATCACGCCGCACATGGTGGGCCTGGCCAAAGTGCCGGATCACCCGAGCGCCTCTTCGCTGTGCGGCGCCTGCGGTGAAGTG
This sequence comes from Pseudomonas sp. LBUM1664, assembly GCF_059695895.1. Classification (NCBI taxonomy): domain Bacteria; kingdom Pseudomonadati; phylum Pseudomonadota; class Gammaproteobacteria; order Pseudomonadales; family Pseudomonadaceae; genus Pseudomonas; species Pseudomonas sp. LBUM1664. Next base: position 5,433,902 of record NZ_CP166791.1, read on the forward strand.
TGCCCCGTGAAGATTCCGATTCCGGCCTTGCTGCGACGACTCCGGGAAGAAAACGTCAAGGCGCCGGACAGCCCTAATCAGGTGATGCGCGGCCAGGGCAGCAAATATTCGCCCAAGGAACGATTGATCTGGAATGCCTGGGCTTGGCTCAACAGTTCACCCAGGCTGTATCGGCTGTTCGGTTTCCTCGCCACGCGCCTGCGCGCCCTGACGCCCAAGAACGTTGGCCCATGGACCCAGAACCACAGCGCCCCCAAACCCGCCGCCCGCTCATTGCATGACCTGGCCCGCGAACACCTGAACCAGCAGGGAGACCGCTGATGAGCGCCAAGGAAAATATCCTCGCAAAACTGCGCAAAAGCCTGACCGGCGCCACGCCAGTTGCTGACAACTTCGATGTCGATCTGGTGACGCAACCCTACCGCTACGCGCCCGAGGAACGCATTGCGCAACTGCGCAAGCTGATGGAAGCAGTGCACACCGAAATCCATCTCTCGTCCGGCGAAGGTTGGCCGGCGCTGCTGGCGCAGTTACTGCTCGACCGTCAACTGCCGAGCCTGCTCATCGCCCCGACGACGCCCCACGGGCAAAAAATCACACGGTTCTGGGCGAACAATCCGGATCTGCCAACCCTCAAGGCCTACAACCGGCCGGTAGAGGAATGGAAGGCCGAACTGTTCAACGACACCCCTGCCAGCCTGACCGGGACCCTCGGCGCCATCGCCGCGACCGGTAGCCTGATTCTCTGGCCGACGCGGGAAGAACCGCGGTTGATGAGCCTGGTACCGCCGGTGCATTTCGCCCTGCTCAAGGCCAGCGAAATCCGCGATAACTTCTACCAAGTGCAACAGGAATTCGAATGGGCCCAAGGCATGCCCACCAACGCCCTGCTGGTGTCGGGTCCATCGAAAACGGCCGACATCGAGCAAGTCCTCGCCTATGGCGCCCATGGCCCGAAGGATCTGGTGGTGCTGATCCTGGAGGACCAATGACCCTTCCGGCCCCTTTCCTGCGCGACGTACAACAGCTGATCCCGCAGAAGCGACGTTTCGACGATCCGCTGTCGACGTTGGCCTTCGGCACCGACGCCAGTTTCTATCGGCTGATTCCGAAATGGGTGATACGCGTCGAAACCGAAGACGAAGTGGTAGCACTGCTGCAACTGGCCCAGCGCGACCATGTGCCCGTCACTTTCCGCGCGGCCGGCACCAGCCTGTCCGGCCAAGCCATCAGCGACTCGGTGCTGATCGTGCTAGGGGATAACTGGAACGGCCGTGAAATTCGCGGCCAAGGCGCGCAGATCCGTTTGCAGCCTGGCGTAATCGGCGCCCAGGCCAATGCCTGGCTGGCGCCATTCGGGCGCAAGATTGGCCCTGATCCGGCCTCGATCAATGCCTGCAAAATCGGCGGCATCGTCGCCAACAATGCCAGCGGCATGTGCTGCGGCACAGCGCAAAACACTTATCACACCCTGGCCGGCATTCGTCTGGTACTGGCTGACGGCAGCCGTCTCGACACCGAAGACGACGCCAGCGTGGCGGCTTTTCGCACAAGCCATGGTGAGTTGCTGGAACGCTTGGCGACACTTGGCCGCGAGACCCGCGCCAACCCTGAACTGGCTGCCCGAATTCGCCATAAATACCGTCTGAAAAATACCACCGGCCTGTCACTCAATGCCTTGGTGGACTTCGACGAGCCTGTGGATATCTTGAGCCACCTGCTGGTGGGTTCCGAAGGCACCCTGGGTTTCATCAGCGCAGTGACCTACAACACGGTGATCGACCACCCGAACAAGGCTTCGGCGCTGATCGTGTTCCCGGATGTGGAAACTTGCTGCAACGCCGTCACCGTACTGAAAAGCCAGCCAGTATCGGCGGTGGAGTTGCTGGACCGTCGCAGTCTGCGCTCGGTGCAGGACAAACCGGGCATGCCGGATTTCGTACAGCATCTGTCGATAAATGCCTGCGCCTTGCTGATCGAATCCCGCGCCGCATCATCGTCTTTGCTACACGAACAACTGGCTCAGATCATGGCCTCACTGGCCAGTTTTCCGGTGGAAAAACAGGTCGACTTCACTGAAGACCCACTGGAAAACGCCCGGCTCTGGGCCATTCGCAAAGACACCTTTCCGGCGGTGGGCGCGGTACGTAAAACCGGAACCACGGTCATCATCGAAGACGTGACCTTTCCAGTGGAACAACTGGCCATTGGTGTGAATCGCCTGGTCGAACTGTTCGACAAACATCACTACGACGAAGCCATCCTTTTCGGACACGCACTGGAAGGCAATCTGCATTTCGTCTTCACCCAAGGCTTCAACAGCGCCGAAGAAGTCGCACGCTACCAGGCGTTCATGGATGACGTGGCGCAATTGGTCGCAGTGGAATTCGGCGGCTCATTGAAGGCCGAACACGGCACCGGGCGCAACATGGCGCCCTTCGTCGAACTGGAATGGGGCAGTGACGCCTATCAGTTGATGTGGCAGCTCAAACGCCTGCTCGATCCCAACGGCATCCTCAATCCCGATGTGGTGCTCAGCGAGGATCCGCAGATCCACCTCAAGCACCTCAAACCGCTGCCGGCGGCCGACGAGATTGTGGACAAGTGCATCGAGTGCGGCTTTTGCGAGCCAGTTTGCCCGTCCAAGGACCTGACCTTGAGCCCGCGCCAACGCATCGTGATCTGGCGGGACATCCAAGCGAAAAAGCGCGCGGGCATCGACACCTCGGAACTGGAAACGGCCTATCAATACCAAGGCATCGACACCTGCGCCGCCACCGGGTTATGCGCGCAACGTTGCCCGGTAGGCATCAATACCGGTGAGCTGGTGAAAAAGCTCCGCAGCCGTACCGCAACACGTACGAAAACCGCCGATTGGCTTGCGAGCAATTTCGCCACCGCCCTACAAGGCGCACGCTTCACACTGCACGTCGCCAATGGTGCGCGGATGCTGCTGGGGGCGCCGCGACTGGCCCGTTTGTCAGCCAGCCTGACCCGGTTATCGAAGGGCCAGGTTCCCCAGTGGGACAACGCCATGCCGCAGCCGGAAAAAGCCATCCGCTTCAGCCCGGCCGTATCGGACGAACGCCCGCGAGTGGTGTACCTGGCAGCCTGCGTGTCGCGAGCCATGGCCCCAGCGGCAGGTGATAAAGAACAAATGTCGCTGTACGAAAAGACTCAGCGGCTGCTGGAAAAAGCCGGTTATCAGGTCATCTTTCCGGACAACGTGGACAGCCTCTGCTGCGGCCAACCCTTCGCTTCCAAAGGCTACGCGGAACAGGCCGAACACAAGCGCCAGGAGCTGATTGGCGCCCTGCTGCACGCCAGTCGTGGCGGGCTTGATCCGATCTACTGCGACACCAGCCCGTGTACGTTGCGTCTGGTGCAAGACCTGGGGAATGTTCGACTGGACCTGTACGATCCGGTGCGTTTCATCCGCACGCATTTGATGGAACGTCTCGAATTCACCCCGCAGGATGAACCGATTGCGGTGCACGTCACTTGCAGCACCCAGCACCTGGGTGAGAGCCAGGCACTGATCGACCTGGCGCGCAAATGCAGCAAGCAAGTGGTGATTCCAGAGGGCATCCATTGCTGTGGGTTTGCCGGCGACAAGGGGTTCACCACGCCAGAGCTCAACGCCCACTCACTGCGAACCCTCAAGGAGGCGGTTCAGTATTGCAGCGAGGGCATTTCCACCAGCCGCACGTGCGAGATCGGTCTGACGCGCCACGGCGAAATCAACTACCACGCACTGGTGTATCTGGTGGATCGCGTGACTCGGCCCAAATCCGCCGACCTTGAAGGGTTTCCTACAGCGCCCGACGAAAAATCGAATTCCTGAGTTTCACTGTAGTCACTTGAATAGGCCCAACGCCGTTGGGCCCTCCATTGACTCGGGCCTGGCCGCGACCATCCGCCAGCACCGAGACCAAACGTTCAAGGAGATACACATGAAGCACACTGCATTTGCTGGCTTGTTCATTTCCGCTGCGCTGTTGGCCTCTCCGGTGTTTGCAGCGGACAACGACCTTTGCTCGATCAAGCTTCAGGAACTAAAGGATAAAATCACCACGCTGCCGGCAACCTCCGAAAACACCACCATGGAGGTCAAGCGCATGCAGGGCGAGGCCGAAGCCGCCAATGCCGCCGGTAATGACAAGAAATGCATCGCTGCAACCACCCAAGCGCTGTCCCGTGTGGATAAGCTCCGTAATGAGCCGCAGCAATAGTAATCACAGCCTGGCCAACCTTCGGGTTGGCCTCAGACACGTATTGGCGTACACTGCACAGGCTTGTCGCTCCAGCAGATTCAAGGAGCTACAGGCTCGGGGCCGTTTAGGATTCGACGCCGGTTGCGAAACTTTAGGTGCATGCCGAGTTGGTAACAGAACTCGTAAATCCACTGTTGCAACTTCCTATAGTTGCCAATGACGAAACCTACGGGGAATACGCTCTCGCTGCGTAAGCAGCCTTAGCCCTTCCCTTCTGGTACCTTCGGGTCCAGCAATCATCAGGGGATGTCCGTAAACCCAAAGTGATTGTCATATAGAACGGAATCGCCGTGCAGTACGTTGTGGACGAATCGGCTAAAACTTACACAACTCGCCCAAAGCACCCTGCCCGTCGGGTCGCTGAGGGTTAACTTAATAGACACGGCTACGCATGTAGTACCGACAGCGGAGTACTGGCGGACGGGGGTTCAAATCCCCCCGGCTCCACCAATTTTACATCTAAAGACGTCCACGGACGTCTTTTTTTGTGCCTGAAACACAGCAAAATCAAGGATTTAGGGGCTGCTGGCATCCATAGACGTCCGGCGCAATCTACGACATCGGGTATTCCAAGTGGTATTCCAAGCCCTTCAGTGGTAATTTTTGGAATACCAATTGATGTCATGGAACACCTCATGTGCGCCCAAGCCACCCGCCTCTCTGATCGCCAGCTCAAAGCGGTAAAGCCGAAAGACAAGGACTACGTCCTCAGCGACGGAGACGGTTTACAGCTGCGCGTTAGGGTCAATGGCTCTACGCTTTGGAACTTCAACTACCGGCAGCCGATTACCAAAAACCGCATCAATATGGGCCTCGGCACCTACCCAGAACTCTCACTAGCGCAAGCCAGGAAGAAAACGGTCGAGGCCAGAGAGCTTCTCGCCCAGGGCATCGACCCGAAAGAACAACGTAGCGAGTTGGAGCAGACAAAGAGGCAGGCAACCGAGCACACATTCGAGAACGTGGCGCTGGCCTGGTTTGAGCTGAAAAAAGATTCGGTCACCCCGCCCTATGCCGAGGACATCTGGCGCTCACTTACGTTGCATGTCTTTCCATCGCTTGGCACTACGCCCATCTCGCAGGTCAATGCTCCGAGAGTTATCGAGCTACTGCGCCCTTTGGAAACCAAAGGTAGCCTGGAGACAGTGAAGCGACTGACCCAACGACTCAACGAGATCATGACCTACGGCGTGAACTCGGGAATGATCTTTGCTAATCCACTCACCGGCATTCGGGCCGTTTTCAAGAAACCGAAAAAGCAGAACATGGCAGCCCTCCGCCCTGAAGAACTGCCAGAACTGATGGTCGCCATCGCCAATGCGAGCATAAAAAGAACAACGCGCTGCCTGATCGAATGGCAACTTCACACGATGACTCGCCCCGCAGAAGCCGCTACGACATCTTGGGCTGACATCGATCTAGAAAAGAAAATCTGGACGATCCCAGCGGAGCGTATGAAGAAGCGACGTGCGCACGTCATACCACTGACCGAACACGCACTCGCCCTGCTGGAGACGATAAAGCCCTACAGCGGCCACAGAGAATACGTGTTCCCTGCCGACAGAGACCCAAGGGATCATTGCAACAGTCAGACGGCAAACATGGCCCTGAAACGTATGGGATTTGAAGGTAGATTGGTGAGCCACGGTATGCGCTCCGTGGCCAGTACTATCCTCAACGAACATGGCTGGGAGCCGGAGCTGATTGAGGTAGCGCTTGCCCACATCGATAAAGACGAGGTTCGAAGCGCCTATAACCGAGCGGACTACATCGAACGCCGACGCCCGATGATGGCTTGGTGGAGCAACCATATCCAGGAAGCGGCAACCGGAAATCTGTCTGTATCAGCTATCAGAGAAAATCGAGATAAAAAAGTCGTTTCGATACGATGACCCAAGGCGACTTCCGCCCCAAAGCTGTCCTTTACTGAGGGCAGCGATCGCCCATAAGCAGCTGCCAGTGACCGACGGCTAACGGCCGAGAGTGTGTGAAAACGAAGCCATCAAAATCGGAAGCGAATAAATCAACAATGCTGCCGCAGGTAACTAGTAGTACCCAAGCGTTTGCAACGTTCTGGCAAGATTCAGGACAGGTTGTAATTTTTCATCAAGCAACGTCCACCACTCGTGCTCAACCCACTCACCAGTTTCTATCTGGTGCATGGGGGGCATCCAATCTTTATGTCGATAGAAAACATCCGGGATGGCTCGCGCTAGGGCTGATAGTTGATTTTGGGTAAAGCCCTCTTTTTGAAGCTCAACGGCCTTCGCCAGCGCCAGACGATAATCTTCAACGTAAGTCATCGCTGGAGTGGAATTAGCGACCCGAATCAGTTCGGGCAGTGCTGACTCTAGTTTCTTAAGCTGACTCAATCTGTCCGCGTTCGTGTAACGGTATTCAGCCATTGTGATTCCCTACTATCTGTTGGGTAGCTGCACCAAGATGCTCTCTTGAACCTGCGCGACCACCTATAATTTCCTTGGAAATCATCGCAAGGATCGCCTATGAAGCGCTTTATCCAAGGTGAACATCGAGGCCAAAGTACTTTACTTCCCGAGAGCCTCGATGACTATGTCAGCGATACCAATCCGGTGCGCGTAGTCGACGTCTTCGTCGATGAACTCGACCTGGGAAAACTGGGTTTTGAGGGCGCTATTCCAGCCGACACTGGCCGACCTGCTTACCACCCCGCGATTCTGCTGAAGATCTACATCTACGGCTACCTCAACCGCATCCAGTCGAGTCGGCGCCTGGAACGAGAAGCCCAACGCAACGTCGAGCTGATGTGGCTAACCGGGCGTTTAATGCCCGATTTCAAGACCATCGCCAACTTCCGAAAAGACAACAGCAAGGCCATCCGAGGCGTCTGCCGCCAGTTCGTGGTGCTCTGCCAGCAACTGGGATTATTCGGAGAACATTTGGTTGCCATCGACGGCAGTAAATTCAAGGCCGTCAACAACCGCGACCGCAATTTCACCAGCGCCAAGCTGAAGCGGCGAATGGAAGAAATTGAATCGAGTATCAATCGGTATCTGACTGCGCTCGACGAAGCCGATCGGCAAGAACCCTCGATCGCTCAACCCAAAATTACTCGTCTGCAAGAGAAAATCGGCAGGCTCAAAGCTCAAATGAAAGAGTTACAGGTCATTGAAATTCAGCTCAACGAATCGCCGGATAAACAGGTTTCACTAACCGATCCGGACGCCCGCTCCATGATGACGCGCGGCACGGGAATCGTCGGTTACAACGTGCAGACAGCGGTCGATACCCAGCACCATTTGATTGTTGCGCATGAGGTTACCAACGTCGGTTCCGACCGCGATCAACTCAGCTCGATGGCCAAGCAGGCCCGCGAGGCGATGGCGTCAGAAACGTTGTCGGTGGTGGCTGACCGAGGTTACTTCAAAAGCGAAGAAATCCTGGCTTGTCACGATGCAGGCATCACCGCCTATGTGCCCAAGCCGATGACCTCCGGAGCCAAAGCAGACGGGCGCTTCAATAACGATGCCTTCATCTATGACACGGTGAAAAACGAATACATTTGTCCGGCTGGAGAAGAGCTCATTTGGCGCTATACCAACGTTGAAAAAGGCCTGACGTTGCACCGTTACTGGAGTTCGAAATGCCGGGGCTGCGCAATGAAACCGCAGTGCACACCGAGCACGGAACGGCGGGTTCGACGCTGGGAGCATGAAGCCGTATTGGAGGAAATGCAGGCCCGACTGAGCAACGCGCCGGAAATGATGCGGATCCGAAAAAGGACGGTTGAGCATCCCTTCGGGACGCTCAAGCAATGGATGGGCGCGACACACTTCCTGACCCGAAAGCTTAACGGGGTGAGTGCAGAGATGAGCCTGAATGTGCTCGCCTACAACCTGAAAAGGGTCATGAAAATCATCGGCACCACGGGCTTGATGAAAGCGTTAACGGCGTAAAAACCGGTCTTTTTTACCCCATCCAAAGGGCTTTAAAAGGCTGCTGAGCCGTTTTAACTGTTCTTGAAAACGTCGTGACCTTGATCAGTTGCAAAACCTGGGCACGGTCTACTAGCGTCGCTATAGAAAAACCCAATCTGACGTTTTTACACACTCTGGGCCAAAGGCGGCCGCTGACTCTCTAATAAGTTCGGGGCAATTCAGATCGCTGTCTCGACCAGCCCTTTGTGACTGGATATTACGATGTCTGAGCCGAGGCCTTTGAAGTTATTGGGTAAGCGAGTGGCCAAGTTCAAATGCTTCGAGCATCAGGGTCAAGCGATAGAATCATCACCTCGGCCTGCACGAGAGGTCGTATGCGTCCGGGCATCCCGTCTTGCACCCTGGGAGAGCAGGAAAACAGAGGTAACACATGGGTCAGTTCGTATAATTACATTAGACGGTGTTTTAACTGATTTCTGTCCCCCAAATTTGGCACTGATTCGAGAGTGTTTTCAGCCACCCTCCATCGGTTTGCCGGAATTCAATTGGCCATGTTTTAGCTTTGGCTTGGCCCCCCTTGCGTGACCAGGCAACCGGAGCCCCATGCTGGTTTGACCAGTGCAGGCGTGAATGAACCTGAATTGGGTCCATGTGCGCCACGACAATATCGCCTTCGGTGCGATATGAGTGCTGATCTGGGTTGTGTCGGGGCGTTAGGGGTGGCGTCCGGGTTGAGATGGTGTGGCGTAGGTGCGTCTACGGTGCTTTCAGTTGAAAGTCGTCGAGAAATAGACGGTGTTTTTTAGGTGCGGATTAGGGCTCGCTGAGTGCTCAGTGGGTGCTTATAAGGGTTGGGTGAGTGTGGTGCGGGGCGTTCCTGGGTTTATATGGATCGGTGATGGTGCCGGTCGGGGCAGAGCGCGCACCCAAAGCACCCAAACTGCCAAGAAGGATGTTGACGGAGGGAAGCCTGCTCGGTTCCCTCCGAAAATAGCTGAGTTGTCCGAGAATTTTGCGGAACAGTTTCGTGTGTCGATCATCACGAGAGGCGACACGTTGCTGCACCTGATTGACCACTACATACGGCGAACCTTCGACAACGGGCGGAGGATGCCGCCTCAAGTTTGCAAAAGGCTATCGACCTCTTCCCCGTTGTTAGCGAAGGGCTTCGCTACCCCGTCAAGGTCACCAGGAGCGCCGGGAAATCTCTACCTTGCGCTCAGAAGCAAAGGTGGTGGCACAGACTCGTTGGCCTGGCTGATGGAAATCGAAACGGGGCAGCTATCCGCATATTGATTCCATTGATTGGCCAGGCGGGTGCAGAACAGATGCTCGATGCGCTGAATAAAGTGCAGGAGGTTTCGGATGAAAGTGCGGCCGGGCATACCGTCTTGCGCAACTAAACCGGTTGCCATCTATGCGGCAGCAGTTCGGCAATCGCACTCGCCCGCTGCGTCGGCAGGCGCGTGAGGACGTCCTTCAAATAAGCATACGGATCATGTCCGTTGAGCCGTGCCGATTGGATCAAGCTCATGATCGCGGCTGCACGTTTGCCACTGCGCAGTGACCCAGCGAACAGCCAATTTTTGCGACCTAACGCCCATGGCCGAATCTGGTTCTCGGCCCAATTATTGTCAATGGGTACGGCACCGTCATCGAGATAGCGCGACAGCGCCGTCCAACGTTTGAGGCTGTAATCCAGAGCCTTGCTAATAGCCGAGCCGTCGTGCACGAGCTGGCGCTGGGCGATCATCCAGGCATGCAAAGCGTCCATCACCGGTACGGCTTTTTCTTGCCGTATTCGGCGGCGTAAATCCGGTTCCAGGTCGCGGACTTCATGCTCTATTTCGTACAGCCGCTGGATGTACCTCAAGGCCTGCTCGGCAAGCTGGCTCTTGTTGGTGGCGTGCAGCTCGAAGAACTTGCGCCGCGCATGAGCCATGCAGCCGATCTCGGTCACGCCGAGTTCAAAGCTGGCCTTGTAGCCGCCAAAATCATCGCAGACCAGCTTGCCCTTCCAGTCTTGCAGGAAGTTGCGGGCGTGTTCTCCGGCGCGGCTAGGGCTGAAGTCGTAAACCACCGCCGCCAATTCCGAGAACTGGCTGGTGGCGTAGGCCCAGACATAGGCTCGATGGGTTTTCTTCGCACCCGGCGTGAGCATCTGCACCGGCGTTTCATCGGCGTGGATTACGCCATGTTCGAGGACAGTATTACGCAGGGCATCGACCAGCGGCTGTAACTGCACGCCACAGTTGCCGACCCATTGCGCCAGGGTCGAACGCGCGATAGCCAAACCGGCTCGACCAAAAATCGATTCCTGGCGATAGAGCGGTAGATGGTCGGCGAACTTCGCGATCATGACGTGGGCCAGCAGCCCCGCGGTCGGGATGCCTTTGTCGATGACCTGCGCCGGAACCGGTGCCTGGATCAGGGTTTCGCACTGATCGCAGACCCACTTGCCACGGATGTGCCGCTCAACGGTGAACACGCCCGGCGTGTAGTCGAGTTTCTCGCTGACATCCTCGCCGATACGCTTGAGAGCGCAGCCGCACTGGCAATGGCTGTTGTCGGGTTCGTGGTGGATCAGAGTGCGCGGAAACTGCGGCGGCAAGGCGGTGCGTTTAGGTTTTTGCCGAACCTCGGTCGAAGCGGGAGCAAGTTTCAGCGCTTCAAGTTCAGCCTCGATGGCCGCAATGTCGGTGTCGATCAGGTCATCGAGCAGGCTGGCTTGATCCGGGCTCAGTTGCTCGCTGCGCTTGGCAAACTTGAAGCGCTTGAGTTGCGCAATCTCGTGGGTCAGCTTTTCGATAACCGTTTGGTCGCGGTGGATCTTCTTACCCATTGTCTCGATTTTCTGATCGAGACTCTCGACACGCTGCATCAACTGCGCCGCCAGAGCACGCAGTTGTTCAGGGTTTAGTTGGTCGAGATTGGGCAGTGAAGTCATGCCGCCGATTTTGCCAGAGCAGGCTAAAACCGACGATAGGCTCATCGGACAATTGCACGGCCTGGGTGGCCATGGCAGGTGTTATACGATGGAAATCGCGCTGCCAGGCCCGACTCTTTGCCAAGGCAAACCCAGCACCAGGGCATGTAGCTGTTCGGCACCCAATTCTATCTGAGAGCCGTGTCGAGAACCCGGCCAGAAGAACTTGCCTTGATGCAGGCGGCGCGCTACCAGCCAGATACCCAACCCGTCGTGCACCAGCACCTTGATGCGCGTGGCGCGGCGATTGGCAAACAGATAAGCACAGTGCGGCTGCGCCGCACCGAACACTGCAACCACCCGCGCCAGCGCGGTTTCGGTGCCGGCGCGCATGTCCATCGGCTCGGTGGCGAGCCAGATGGAGTCGATGCGGATCATCGCAACAGGTCTCGCAGAAAGGTGGCGCAGGCAGCGGCGCTTTCGGTCGGCCAGTTCACTTTCACGGTGCCGCGCGGGTGTGGGATTTCGAGGCAGATAGTCGATGACGCGGCTTGCGAATTTGCTCCGGCTAACTGCAAGGGCAGCGGAATGAAAGCAGGTTGCAGCGCCATGGCTTTCTGCGTTTGCACTCGAATCCATTTATGGACGAGGTTCGCGTTGAGGCTGTGGCTCAGCGCAACGCTGGCAATCGAGGCCCCGGGCTGGGAGCACTCTTGAATGACCTGGGCCTTGAAGGATTTGGAGTAGGAACGGCGTTGTGGCTGCATGAAAGACCCGCTTAAAAGGCTAGAAATGGTGTCCACTTAAATCAGGTGGACACCATCGCCTTTGGCGTCGGGGTCAGGAAGGTGTGTTGGCCGGACGCATACGAGAGGTCCACCTGCTCTCGGCGAGAGCCTTCAGCTTGCGGGACAAATCCAACGCATGCCGTAAAATTGAATATCAAGACCCTCTACACGGAAAAATCATCTGACAACACGCCAGACATTTGCTCTTTAATTTTCAGTCCGTACCAACCATTCTCCACCAGAGTTTGTAATGACAAAACAACTAAATTAAAGCCAAATTGCGATATTTCAAGAAGCTTTTTGAAATCCTCGTTTAAGCTTTGATCCATGATTTCATTTTTCATAGGATGGTGCACTCTGTACCCACCGTGCACAAAAGAACTTCGGTAGTCGTACATTTCACGCAAGCGTTTCTTCAACATTCCTTTGCCCTGAGCATCTAGTTCTAAGAGTGTTGAGATCCGTTCAACTAGATTAGTGAACCCTTCTCCTACCTTTGTACCACAAATGGCCTCTAGCGCATGAAATGCCCAAATAACCCAAACTACATCCGCATCTGCCCCACAGCAAATATTCAAAACTGAAAAAATTGCTTTCTCTACGCCAGACTCCGCTCTTTGCCTGACCCCCATATTGAGTTTCTTGTACCAATAAACAACTGATGACAGAGGCAATATTCGAGGCGCGAAGATTGAATTCCCTGCCAGCAAACTTCTAAACCCTGACTCAAAACAATCCGCTGAAAGTCGTAATTCAGTAATTAGCCCTCTTCCAGCATCGATACGTAGGCCAAGAAAATCGCATACACCTGGGCGAGCAATATTTAGGATAAAAAAAACATCGTACAGGAACTGCTCAACAAAATAGCTGGTATACCATTGCTGTCGACCAAGATCCCCATCAATTTCCAAAGTTACCTTTACCACAAACTCCAATTCTGGAAACAAAGCAGATTCGATTTGCTCCACGGATAACGTGCGACTTAGCTCCGCGACATTGAGCGATTCAGTATCGATTTTGTACGCTTCAACAAAAGGGGAAAAATCGCACTCAATATTAACTTTTACGTCGCCATGCATATAGTGCCAAGGGCCAATTACGCTGATGGCTTGCTTCAATAATTCCATATCTCCAGACTTAATCTCCTCCCGCCGCTCATGCTCATCTAAGCGCCCCCATCCCCTCCTGCGAACCGTCACCAATGAAACCGCCACGCTACCTCCCCTCACGCCAGTTATAATTTAGAAGATATACCATCAGCTCCTGGGGGATCAATCGTGAAGAATGAGCGACTGCAAGAGAGCACTTCTCCCCTCGGTCATTTCAGAGAAATGGGAAATTTGGGGCAGTCGATGACGAGTATTAGTCGTGAAAGGCATCATTCGACGTCTCCATGAGAGCTAGGGACCATTAAAAGAAAAGCCAGCGGCAAAATGAAGAAACCCAAATTTAAAGCTTTGCTTGTATGCGTCGGAATCGCAGCAATTGGCGCATCAATCTACGCTGTAGAGCATCGATAAGGGCCTAATCTTAGCTACTTAATCGCCCTGCAAAAGTTTCCGCATGCGAAACCTTTTACGGGGCTCGATCATAGAACTTTACCTTCCGAGCGGGTGTGAACCTAGCCATGGAAGACAGCTTTAGCGTGGATTGGACCCATGGATTCGCAGAGTGCTGAAACGATTTGCTGTGGACATGAATCATTCGCCCCCCGGGCTAGAGGAGCCAACGCGCATACTTGATGGGCACATCCGTGGGAGCAGTCATTACGAGAGGCGGTTATCGGCCGATTGTGTTGAAAAAGTCGACCGGATCAAATGGTAATGCATTGAGTGGTAAAAACTTCATTTTTGTACGCTTCTACGTAAAATCTGAGTCCTGATCCTTCTGCGCGTAGTGTGGATTTCAATCTCAGACGCGTACTTTTCTGACCCAAAAACCGAAGCCGACTTTTTCAACACAATCGGCCAATAGCAGACCTTCGACGTGCTTGGGAGCCCAGGGCGATTCATTGCGGGTGATCTCGAATGCAGCATGTGGACCAAGCTAAATTAGCAGCCTGGGTCAAAATCGCATCAGCGCCAACAACCTAGTGTGGTGTTTCAGAAGTACCACTGAAAATCTGGACTAAGCTCTGTAGAAACACACTCATCCAGAGTTGTGTATCGACGTGGGCCGACCAGCGACTGTCATTACCCTATCTGAAACTGAAAATGCGGAGCTGCTACGCCGGGTCAAGCTCCGCAAAGGCGCCCAGTAAGCACGTCTGCGGGCCGAAATAATCCTCGCTTGTGCAGCCGGCGAATCTGGCAATGACATTGCTCAGCGCTTGGGTACCAGCAAGGATGTCGTATCGCGGTGGAGGCAGCGTTTCGCTAAGTTGGGCTTGTTGGGCTTGAACGATGAACCGCGCTCTGGCCGGCCACGCACGATTTCGGATGAGCAGGTTCAGCAAGTAGTAAATCAGGTGCTGCAAGGTAAGCCCGACGATTCCAGCCACTGGAGTACGCGCCGCATGATCCGCGAGACGGGCCTTTCTCCTGCCAGCATCATGCGTATCTGGCACGCGTTTGGGATCAAGCCGCATCTGGAAAAAACCTTCAGACTTTCCACCGATCCGTTGTTTGTCGACTAGGTTCACGACATCGTTGGGCTGTACTTGAATCCGCCCGAGAGAGCCTTAGTACTGTGCGTTGATGAGAAGAGTCAGATTCAAGCCTTGAACCGCACACAACCTGGTTTACCCCTATCGCCGGGCAATCCTGCAACTCGCACGCACGATTACAAACGACACGGTACGACCTCTCTGTTCGCTGCTCTGGATGTAGCAACCGGTGAGGTCATCGGCCGCTTAAAGCGTCAACATCGCAGTACAGAGTTTCTTGCCTTTCTGAGAGAGATCGATGCGTCGGTACCTGCCGAAATGCCGATTCATCTGATCATGGATAACTACGCAACGCACAAGACCGACAAAGTCAGAGCCTGGCTTGCGGCGCGTCCGCGGTTTGAACCTGGTGGAACTTACAGGAGCACACTGGCATTATTGCGAACATCGACCCAACGTGGACTTAGACTAAGCGGCCGGTTGGCAGTGCGTCCAGTTGTCGCCGTTCGGCGGGGACATTGTTGATCCCAATAGCTGCCGTTCAATCCGCTTGCGATGTGTTCCTAGTTGGACAGTGCTCCGGTCAGCGACGAAAAATTCGTATCCTCAAAAGTGGTCCTTCATTTGCACCAACCTACCAGCGACGCCCAAGCAGCCCCTGCGCCCTCTCGAAATTTGACGAGCTGGGCAGGAATTGTGTCCCTTATCTATATCGTGATCGTCTTGGGCGCGCCGCTCGTCGTAAAACTCGGCGTCTGCAGTAACAGCACGGCGCACGTTTTCTGCTGGTTTCTGCCAAGTACGGCGCTCACCGAATTCGATAAGTGGGGATCCTACTTGTCGGGGGCATTGGTGCCGTTGTCGCTTGTATGGGTGGGCCTCGCGTTTCGATTGCAGCAGCGCCAGTTACTTGACCAGGGTCGACAGCAGGCTCGCGCCTCGGAGATTGCCTTTGAATCCCAGCGGATCGCCGACCGACAGGCGCTGAGCGCGCTAGCGCCGACCTATCTGACACGGATGGATGCAGCGCTTCGGGATTTTGCGGAGCTAATCAATAGCAACCTCTATCGATCGACCGAAGGAGAAGTTGGAGGGCGGGTCCCCGATGCGGAGGTGGCGACGTCGATGTCGGCTGTTGGCTCGGTTTTCACTACTTATCACAACCGTCTAATCGGTCTCGCGAGGGGCGAGCTAGGCGACGAGGAAGTCCATGATCTGAAGCAGTTATTTATCGACAGCGACATGTCAGACTACCTCGACTTCTTCTTCGAGCCGTTCAACGAGTTTGAGCGTAGATGTCGCAATCTCGACTGCATGATCCTTATGCCGCCTCATGTCCGCTCGATGGCGGGATCGATCAAGTGGAACTTCCTGCGGTCAACTTGGCGCTGGCATCCGGACCAAACCGAGCGGCTTCGCCTCGCGCACCTAGTTGGGTGGACGGCCAGCGAGTTGGAGGCTCGATTCGCCGAAAATCCGGAGGATGAGGCGTGGGTCCCGTACGACGCCGAACGCGAACACGAACGTCTTGCCAGTCAGCGCCGACGTCGCCGCGCGCAGCATGGTTCATGATAGGCAACGTCGCCGCATTCGAATTGTTTGGAACTTTCTGAGCTTGCCGTCGGCTCACTGGAAAGCGACCGAAAGCTAATGTGGTGTTTCAGAAGTAACGCTGAAAATTTGGACTAAGCTCTGTAGAAACACACTCATCCAGAGTTGTGTATCGACGTGGGCCGACCAGCGACTGTCATTACCCTATCTGAAACTGAAAATGCGGAGCTGCTACGCCGGGTCAAGCTCCGCAAAGGCGCCCAGGATGCACGTCTGCGGGCCGAAATAATCCTCGCTTGTGCAGCCGGCGAATCTGGCAATGACATTGCTCAGCGCTTGGGTACCAGCAAGGATGTCGTATCGCGGTGGAGGCAGCGTTTCGCTAAGTTGGGCTTGTTGGGCTTGAACGATGAACCGCGCTCTGGCCGGCCACGCACGATTTCGGATGAGCAGGTTCAGCAAGTAGTAAATCAGGTGCTGCAAGGTAAGCCCGACGATTCCAGCCACTGGAGTACGCGCCGCATGAGCCGCGAGACGGGCCTTTCTCCTGCCAGCATCATGCGTATCTGGCACGCGTTTGGGATCAAGCCGCATCTGGAAAAAACCTTCAAACTTTCCACCGATCCGTTGTTTGTCGACAAGGTTCACGACATCGTTGGGCTGTACTTGAATCCGCCCGAGAGAGCCTTAGTACTGTGCGTTGATGAGAAGAGTCAGATTCAAGCCTTGAACCGCACACAACCTGGTTTACCCCTATCGCCGGGCAATCCTGCAACTCGCACGCACGATTACAAACGACACGGTACGACCTCTCTGTTCGCTGCTCTGGATGTAGCAACCGGTGAGGTCATCGGCCGCTTAAAGCGTCAACATCGCAGTACAGAGTTTCTTGCCTTTCTGAGAGAGATCGATGCATCGGTACCTGCCGAAATGCCGATTCATCTGATCATGGATAACTACGCAACACACAAGACCGACAAAGTCAGAGCCTGGCTTGCGGCGCGTCCGCGCTACAACATCCACTTCACACCGACTTCGGCCTCGTGGCTGAATTTGGTCGAGCGCTTTTTCTCAACGCTGAGCGAGAAATGGATCAAGCGGCAAGCACACGTTAGCGTCAAAGATCTAGAAGATTCGATTGAGCACTACCTGGAAACTTACAACCAGAATCCGAAGCCGTTTCGGTGGCATAAGAAGGCAGAAGATATTCTCGCCTCAGTCGCTCGTGCAGCGCGAGCGCTGGGCAAGTGATTTTTCAGTGGTACTTCTGAAACACCACACTAGTCTCTCTAGCTTGCTGGAGCATAAGGCTACTAGCAGCAGCCCGTGATCGCCGTTATCCTGATTTCCATAATTTTCGCGCCACGGCACGGATGAATTCGCACCGATCTAGCAGGGATGCATAATGGAACTCAGGCTAGTATTCGCCGCAGCAATCTTCCTGGGCTCCTACCTTCCGCTCAGCATCATCCTGTTGGTTCAGGACTTGAAGGTCGACCTCTTCAGTAGGCCTTTTTGCTCAACGCTGTGGCAGATGTCGTCGGAGTGCGAGCTCCCTTTCAACAATTCTGGCCTTTCGATTGGATTTGCACTCTGCTGCCTAGCTTGCTTTCTAACCACCGTCTTTGTGATCTGGTGTAAGCAAGAGCCTCAGAGCATTACTATCATTGAGTCAAAACAAATTCCAACCGACCTGATCAACTACGTAGTGCCCTACATCGTCTCGTTCATGAGTCTTGAATACTCACAATTGACCAAAGTGTTGGGCTTTACGCTATTCATGATGTGGATCTTTTGGCTGTCCTACAAAACCGGTCAAGTCGTCCTCAATCCAATTCTGATTATCCTGGGTTGGAAGCTGTACGAGATCAAATACACGTACCAGAACAGCCCAACTGAGCGCGTAGATAAAGCCTTGGCCAAAACTGAGTTCAAGCCCGCCACCAAGGTCACCATCGACGTCGAATTCATTCAAGAAGTCATAGTAAAAAGGGATTAGCCATGGCAGTGCTACAGGATCTACACGATTTTGATCTCGAACAAGCAACGGTCAATTTCTGGATATTCAGGCGATACACAAAAGGCACGCCACCAGAGCCCAAATACACGGGTAAATGGGTAAGCCTGGATAATGGGCTCAAACTGGCATTGAAGTCGACGGCAGCGGCCTTCAAAGCGGCGCTCACTGAAACGCTTGAATACGGGTTGCTCGCTGAAAACAATCAATCGAGCGCGCTCACAATTCCGCAGGACGAAACCCATGCAGCCAAGTTCGTCGCGGAGTCGCATGACCAGACTCCTGCCAAGCGAATCTCCGAAATGGAAGAGCTGGCCAACGCCGAATTCTACGTGGTGAAATTCTCCAGTGCTCAGGGCAATCTGTACTGCGTGCGCAAGACGGATTCCACATGGAAGACCAAGAAGCGAGCTGGCGCCATTCACACCTTTTTCAAATCCAAAACGCTGAAACTTGATGAGGCGCCCAGCTTTCACATCGCGAAGGACTTCGACATGGCGGTGCTGGAAGACACCATATTCATCAAACACAAACCCAGCTTTGAATCGATATTGAGCCACAAGGCAGCCCACCAGGAAGACTTTAGTCAGCTCCTAGCTCAGGCTGATTTCCAAGCGCTTTTCACCACTACCGACGCGGTGAGCGCCTACGTTGGGACAAATGCAATGCAGCTTCGTAGGGCTTCGGCCATCAAGATGAAGGGTCATTATCTCGACGCAAGATTCATGGGTAATCTGCGACGCGAGCACGCTAATTTTGGCCTAAACATCCCCTTCCAAGCTGACGGAAAAATCGAGCCTACGCCAGAAAGCTGCCCTGATATTTTCAAAGCACTACTGGATCACCGGCTGAAATCTCACTTCTCTGAAAAGATCTATGACGTTCAGAACACCGCTGAGACAGGGATTTGAGTGTTGATAAGGGAGGGCCACACGTCCTCCCTTTGATAATTACCCTATGCCCGGACGGCAAAACTCCTCAAGCCTCGGACCCAAGCCCTCTTGACGTAGATCAGTCCACTTTCAGAGGAGCAGGCAAGCAGTTGCACAATCCGGAATCGCCCCGCTCATGATTACAAGGATGACTACATACGAGGTCGCGGGAGAAATGGGTTCGTGGTGCAGCCCAAGCTCAGTCCGGTAATACCTTCCAGGCAGCCTGATCCCGATCACAGCGGCCGTAAACCAGCGTCAGATCGACGTATTCACTCGCCATTTTGTAGACGGACTTGAGCCGAAGCTTGAAACTCCACGAGTCGCAAAGGTGTACACGAACGCACTTATGTTTGCACTTCCACTCGTCAAGGGGGAAGTCAACATCGCTGAGTTCATGCTTGTTGAAGGACTGAGGGTGTTGTACCCGAAGCTCCATGCAGCAATTCGCGACAACGCAGATTTGTTTTTACAGGGGGAGCCCCGCGAAGCTTTGCGAGGTTTGGAACAATCTCCGTCCGCCGTTAATCGACTCCTCGAAACCGCAATGCCGGGGTCTGCTTCAGAAGAGCGAGGCGAGGTGCGAGAGCGACTTTTGAAACCTCTTTTTCCGCGAATCAGCAATATGATGTACGGGGGAGATTGGGAGGAAGGTGGGGTAACGAGCGTAGAATCTGTTCGAGCCGTTATTTCAAACGCTACTTCGCTTACGGGGTATGCGTCCGGGCATCCCGTCTTGCACCCTGGGAGAGCAGGAAAACAGAGGTAACACATGGGTCAGTTCGTATAATTACATTAGACGGTGTTTTAACTGATTTCTGTCCCCCAAATTTGGCACTGATTCGAGAGTGTTTTCAGCCACCCTCCATCGGTTTGCCGGAATTCAATTGGCCATGTTTTAGCTTTGGCTTGGCCCCCCTTGCGTGACCAGGCAACCGGAGCCCCATGCTGGTTTGACCAGTGCAGGCGTGAATGAACCTGAATTGGGTCCATGTGCGCCACGACAATATCGCCTTCGGTGCGATATGAGTGCTGATCTGGGTTGTGTCGGGGCGTTAGGGGTGGCGTCCGGGTTGAGATGGTGTGGCGTAGGTGCGTCTACGGTGCTTTCAGTTGAAAGTCGTCGAGAAATAGACGGTGTTTTTTAGGTGCGGATTAGGGCTCGCTGAGTGCTCAGTGGGTGCTTATAAGGGTTGGGTGAGTGTGGTGCGGGGCGTTCCTGGGTTTATATGGATCGGTGATGGTGCCGGTCGGGGCAGAGCGCGCACCCAAAGCACCCAAACTGCCAAGAAGGATGTTGACGGAGGGAAGCCTGCTCGGTTCCCTCCGAAAATAGCTGAGTTGTCCGAGAATTTTGCGGAACAGTTTCGTGTGTCGATCATCACGAGAGGCGACACGTTGCTGCACCTGATTGACCACTACATACGGCGAACCTTCGACAACGGGCGGAGGATGCCGCCTCAAGTTTGCAAAAGGCTATCGACCTCTTCCCCGTTGTTAGCGAAGGGCTTCGCTACCCCGTCAAGGTCACCAGGAGCGCCGGGAAATCTCTACCTTGCGCTCAGAAGCAAAGGTGGTGGCACAGACTCGTTGGCCTGGCTGATGGAAATCGAAACGGGGCAGCTATCCGCATATTGATTCCATTGATTGGCCAGGCGGGTGCAGAACAGATGCTCGATGCGCTGAATAAAGTGCAGGAGGTTTCGGATGAAAGTGCGGCCGGGCATACCGTCTTGCGCAACTAAACCGGTTGCCATCTATGCGGCAGCAGTTCGGCAATCGCACTCGCCCGCTGCGTCGGCAGGCGCGTGAGGACGTCCTTCAAATAAGCATACGGATCATGTCCGTTGAGCCGTGCCGATTGGATCAAGCTCATGATCGCGGCTGCACGTTTGCCACTGCGCAGTGACCCAGCGAACAGCCAATTTTTGCGACCTAACGCCCATGGCCGAATCTGGTTCTCGGCCCAATTATTGTCAATGGGTACGGCACCGTCATCGAGATAGCGCGACAGCGCCGTCCAACGTTTGAGGCTGTAATCCAGAGCCTTGCTAATAGCCGAGCCGTCGTGCACGAGCTGGCGCTGGGCGATCATCCAGGCATGCAAAGCGTCCATCACCGGTACGGCTTTTTCTTGCCGTATTCGGCGGCGTAAATCCGGTTCCAGGTCGCGGACTTCATGCTCTATTTCGTACAGCCGCTGGATGTACCTCAAGGCCTGCTCGGCAAGCTGGCTCTTGTTGGTGGCGTGCAGCTCGAAGAACTTGCGCCGCGCATGAGCCATGCAGCCGATCTCGGTCACGCCGAGTTCAAAGCTGGCCTTGTAGCCGCCAAAATCATCGCAGACCAGCTTGCCCTTCCAGTCTTGCAGGAAGTTGCGGGCGTGTTCTCCGGCGCGGCTAGGGCTGAAGTCGTAAACCACCGCCGCCAATTCCGAGAACTGGCTGGTGGCGTAGGCCCAGACATAGGCTCGATGGGTTTTCTTCGCACCCGGCGTGAGCATCTGCACCGGCGTTTCATCGGCGTGGATTACGCCATGTTCGAGGACAGTATTACGCAGGGCATCGACCAGCGGCTGTAACTGCACGCCACAGTTGCCGACCCATTGCGCCAGGGTCGAACGCGCGATAGCCAAACCGGCTCGACCAAAAATCGATTCCTGGCGATAGAGCGGTAGATGGTCGGCGAACTTCGCGATCATGACGTGGGCCAGCAGCCCCGCGGTCGGGATGCCTTTGTCGATGACCTGCGCCGGAACCGGTGCCTGGATCAGGGTTTCGCACTGATCGCAGACCCACTTGCCACGGATGTGCCGCTCAACGGTGAACACGCCCGGCGTGTAGTCGAGTTTCTCGCTGACATCCTCGCCGATACGCTTGAGAGCGCAGCCGCACTGGCAATGGCTGTTGTCGGGTTCGTGGTGGATCAGAGTGCGCGGAAACTGCGGCGGCAAGGCGGTGCGTTTAGGTTTTTGCCGAACCTCGGTCGAAGCGGGAGCAAGTTTCAGCGCTTCAAGTTCAGCCTCGATGGCCGCAATGTCGGTGTCGATCAGGTCATCGAGCAGGCTGGCTTGATCCGGGCTCAGTTGCTCGCTGCGCTTGGCAAACTTGAAGCGCTTGAGTTGCGCAATCTCGTGGGTCAGCTTTTCGATAACCGTTTGGTCGCGGTGGATCTTCTTACCCATTGTCTCGATTTTCTGATCGAGACTCTCGACACGCTGCATCAACTGCGCCGCCAGAGCACGCAGTTGTTCAGGGTTTAGTTGGTCGAGATTGGGCAGTGAAGTCATGCCGCCGATTTTGCCAGAGCAGGCTAAAACCGACGATAGGCTCATCGGACAATTGCACGGCCTGGGTGGCCATGGCAGGTGTTATACGATGGAAATCGCGCTGCCAGGCCCGACTCTTTGCCAAGGCAAACCCAGCACCAGGGCATGTAGCTGTTCGGCACCCAATTCTATCTGAGAGCCGTGTCGAGAACCCGGCCAGAAGAACTTGCCTTGATGCAGGCGGCGCGCTACCAGCCAGATACCCAACCCGTCGTGCACCAGCACCTTGATGCGCGTGGCGCGGCGATTGGCAAACAGATAAGCACAGTGCGGCTGCGCCGCACCGAACACTGCAACCACCCGCGCCAGCGCGGTTTCGGTGCCGGCGCGCATGTCCATCGGCTCGGTGGCGAGCCAGATGGAGTCGATGCGGATCATCGCAACAGGTCTCGCAGAAAGGTGGCGCAGGCAGCGGCGCTTTCGGTCGGCCAGTTCACTTTCACGGTGCCGCGCGGGTGTGGGATTTCGAGGCAGATAGTCGATGACGCGGCTTGCGAATTTGCTCCGGCTAACTGCAAGGGCAGCGGAATGAAAGCAGGTTGCAGCGCCATGGCTTTCTGCGTTTGCACTCGAATCCATTTATGGACGAGGTTCGCGTTGAGGCTGTGGCTCAGCGCAACGCTGGCAATCGAGGCCCCGGGCTGGGAGCACTCTTGAATGACCTGGGCCTTGAAGGATTTGGAGTAGGAACGGCGTTGTGGCTGCATGAAAGACCCGCTTAAAAGGCTAGAAATGGTGTCCACTTAAATCAGGTGGACACCATCGCCTTTGGCGTCGGGGTCAGGAAGGTGTGTTGGCCGGACGCATACCTTACGGGGTGCCTGAAGGAGACATAGATGCACAGATCCATCAAGAGGTCATCGCCCAGCAAGCGCGGCAGCGGACTACCCCGCATGCGGTAGCCGCTATAGCCGTTACAGTTCAAACTCCTAGCAATCGTGTAGATTCAGTTACCGGTGAGCCTAGAAAGGCGCCCTTGAAGTTGCTGCATGTATTTATCACCAGCACCAGATTCAATCGCCTCTTTGCAATGCGCAACAGCGGCGGAAATGTCCGGGATCGCCTCAGCACATTTGCTCATGAGTTCGTAATAGCTTGCGATTCGGCCTGCCGCCTTTTCATCTCGCTTGGCAGACTCAAGCGCCTCACGCGCGACATCTAATGCCAAGCTCGCTTCTGTTAGTTCGAGCAACGCTTGACTCTTGCGATAGAGGAGCCAGTGATCCTTCGTTTCGGGCGCGAATTTTTCGCAAACGTCTAGGGCCCTAGCAGGCATGTCGGCAGCTAGGAATGCTTTCATAACAGCTCTTACCGAGAACGCGTTCAAGCTTCCCGCGTCGACCAATGCGTCCGCGAAAATCATTGCGGACGCATTTAGTCGACTCGCTAACTTTAACTTGTCGGCGCTCTTGGCAGACTGCGCAGTGTTTGAAAGCGCCTCACACGCGCTCGTCCATTGCTTACGATCAATTGACTCGGGCGGCACAGTCAGAAGTTCTGGCATGGCATCTGCCAGTGAGATAGTGGCCTCACTATGCTCATATCCGAACTTTGAGGTGAATGCCAGAAACGCTTCGTAGAACTGATCTAGCCCGTCCAATGCCGCAATCGCGATCACGTCCGACACCTGCTTGACTTTGCTAGGATCAGCCGATACCTCAGCAAGCACTTTGGGATATGAACGCAAACGAGCAACCGCAGCGAGTGAGACACGAAGAGGGACGGCTGACGAGCCGCTGAGAAGTCTTTCAACCAGCCAAACCATTGAAGCCTCGCCGGCTCCTTTCATTCGAGCGTCAGCTTCTCT
The DNA here is from genome assembly GCF_059695895.1 of Pseudomonas sp. LBUM1664. Lineage (NCBI taxonomy): Bacteria > Pseudomonadati > Pseudomonadota > Gammaproteobacteria > Pseudomonadales > Pseudomonadaceae > Pseudomonas > Pseudomonas sp. LBUM1664. The sequence goes on from NZ_CP166791.1 coordinate 5,458,047, forward strand.
TTGAGTACCCAAATGAGCGATTTGGCCATGAGCAGCATGCCATTCCGGCCGGTGAGCCAGAATCTCTTGAAATGAGTTGAGCGCTTCGACAACCATGCCAGAGCGACGCATGGCTTTACCACGATGATGAAGCAACTCGATCTTCAGCTCATCACGCACTCCAGCATCAATGACCGACTGATATTCGTGCGCGCACTCCTTGTAGTAGGTTTGGCGCGCCGCATTGTCATCGATTGTGTAAGCGAAATCCTCCTTCGCATCTACGATGCAGAGGACTTCCGCCAGTGAGGACTTTTCCGTGATTGGCAATTCGTATAGCTTTGCAGCGATCTCTGAACGAGCATCACCACCGGCCTGCATGAGGGCATACATTAGCCAATCTGGAGCCCTGGCGCCGCGTAAGTGATGGATCTCCATCAATTGCAACTCACACAGGTGAATCTGGCGGATGGCACTAGACAGCATCTCACCAGCCCCCTCAGCGACATATTTTTCAATGGCATCAGAGACAGGCTGAGCATCTGGTACTGTCCTTACAGCATCACAAATCAAATCATGAACTTTCAATAGCCCAGGAGTCGTCGCCGATTGGAGAATCGAGAGACGCTGAAGGTTGATCGATGCAGTCTGCCTGATAAACGTCCCGAGGAACCGCGCGTCGTGCGTTCCTGACATGGAGTTGGCAATCTTAACAAGAGCTTCTAACGAGTGCGTGTCGAGCCTGCTGAGAACTTCACGCATAATGAACGTTCCGTCTTGGCTTGACAGCAGATCTGGCTTTTCTAACACCTCCCTGTAGAAGGATTCTTTGTCTATACCGTTTACCTTACACACGCTTCGCGTTGTCGCGAGGATAAGTGGTGAAAACCTGCAAACCTCGACATACCTGCGTGCGAGCTCACTGAGCTTCCGAGCGTCTTCACCCAACACTTTGACCGCAGTCTCGAATGAGAGCGCCGGTGCAGGCACGTAATACTTACTCCCAGGCGAATTTAGGGTCGATGTCACAAGAACAAGGCCACCTGAAGCCAAACCTGGTTGTAGCTCCTCGAATGTCGATTCATCGACGACCCAATCCAAGTTGTCGATCACGAGTAATGTGGGGTAGGAGTTAAAGGCTCCGGCAACGTTAAAGGGAGTACCGCCACGGGAGCGCTTTATTGAACTCAATGAAGCACTCTTCTTCAAGTCCTCCCCATAAATCCAAATGTAGTTTCCAATCTGATCCACGTACTGTCGAACGTAATCAATAGCCGCTTGGGTTTTACCTGTGCCACTCAGGCCGTGCAGAACGCATATACCTAGTCCTGATTCCAGCTGCTTACGTACTACATTCAAAACTGAATCATCGGATTGATGATTTTCGCACCTGCTCGGGATGCGCCCGTAGTACTCGTAATTCTCTAAATTCTTTGCAAAGTCAGGAAAGAAATCTCCAAAAAAGGCGCCGTCACTAGGATTTGCCACGGAAAACTCGTATACGAGCTTCGCCAATTCGCGCGCGTCGAGAATATTAACGATGCCTGCGTATTTCTGGCCGTGGTCACTTTTTAGAAATTTAGCGCGGAAGGATTCCGGTTCCTCTTGGCTAGCGATGAGATAAATCTTCTTGGGATTTCCATGTGATAGAGCATGATCGATGTCCTTCGCGACCTTCTTGAAGACGGGGGGCTCATGCTCCCCCCCGGCATTTACGAAGTAGCCCTTCTCGGCGCTATATTCGCCAATGACATCACCGCTTTGGGCGAAAGTGTCGACGGTGTATCCCACTGGGCGATGGTCGGCGTTCAATCCATGATGAACAAGTCGTTTATCTTCGATGAGCTCTATGAGGCGGTGCCCAAACAGCTCAAGCGATGATGCATCGATGGAGACGATTTCATCAATGAGGCTCTTGATAATGCGCTTTTTGATAGGCTCAGATTGCATATGAAATCCGGATTATTTGGATAGATGACATGCAGGTTCGCGTGTTCTTTCACCGATCGCAACTCCGTTGAGGAGCGAAATCAGGTTGCTGACGAAGCCGGGAGGCATAGCGTGCCGCACAGCGCAGCACCGTTGGTGGCCTATTCAGAAGCATTTGCAGGCGACTAGCTGTTTTTCGCTGTGGCTTGTGGCCAGCATCTTCAATTCCTAACCAGCAGCTTTTAATTGATTGCACCCTTTACGGCTGCTAGCTATTGGCCGTTCTCTGCCGGTCATGTCCATGAAGCGTATTGGTCAAATCCGATGCAATCGCTGGTCAGTACGCATGCAAACGGGGGGTCAAGTGGAGTGCAATTTTTCAGCCAACGTGAAAGCTCATTACATTTCGGCTACCGCCCAATGCATTAAGCTTTTTTCAAAGTTACTCAGCTGAAGTCGCTCTACTCGGGGGGCCAATGCCCGGAGTTTTCCCAGCAAGTCGTTCAGATGCTCCGACGGTAGGATCAAGTTTTTGATCTGGGTGGAAATTTGAGTGGGAATGCCGTATTCGTCCAGGGCGGTCAGTAGGGGGTCGAGGAACAGGTTTTCAAGCTGCTCAGCAAAAAAGCTGAAGTCACCCGGTTCGACCCCATTTCTAGTCAGCACGTCGGCCTGAATCTTGTTGATGGCCATAATGTCCCGTGGCAAGCGAAAGCAAACCATGTTTCTGATGAACTTCAGACGTAGATTTATGGCCTCGCTGGCCGTGTCATCCACTCGCCGGCTTGCTACCGCGTCCCTAAGGTAAGCGGGTAGGCTTTTCTGTGTGCGGAGCTCATTGATGTGCCAAGCCAGCTGCGAGCTGGAGGATATCCCGTAGTCCATCAGGTTTCCGCCTTCCAGGCTGTATACCAGCTCACACAAGTAGTTGAACTGGTTCGCCTGTTCAGGGATGCCTTTCCATGCAAGCAGGCTACGACTGTGCGGCAAGTCTCGAATAATCGTCTCCGCGACCTCAACTTGCCGATCAATTGGGATGTGCCTATTTTCGATCAGGGTTGCTGGTGACAGCACAGGATTGGCATACGCTTCCTGGAGCCGCCCTCGCGAGACGTCAGTGAGGTACTCGTTCTCCAACTGCATTAGGAGCCCCATTGGAGAACTCTCGTTCTGATGGCCTATGGGGTATTCGACTGTGAGGCCTTGCTCCAGTGGCGGCGCTTCGAGCATGAACACTTTGCCGATGAAGTATTTGTTCATGCGACCAGCACGACCGGAAATGTTCTTGTACGTGAAGTAGTCGAAAGTCGATGTGTTCAGTCGACGGTCATAGATGATCACGTTCTCTGCCGAGGTGTTGACGCCCTCGATCATCGTCGAGGTGCAAATGATCCGCTTGATCACCCCTTCATTGAACAGTTTGACTATGTATTGCTGCAGTGCACGTGGCACCCCACCATGGTGAATCCCGATGCCCAGCGAGATCGCCTTGGCAACGTTCCATTCAGGGTGGTAATGCTTGGAGATCCAAGCGGCTATTTCTTGTGTTTCAACCACCGGGGTCAGCCCAGCTTCCTTGATCAGATACTCGGCAACCCTGTTCGCGCTCGGTGGTGCCTGACAGTAGATCAGGGTAGGTGAGTCCAAGGTCTTGACCAGCTCCAGCAATTTTTCCTTCCGCTCTTCGGAGCGCATACCCAGATTGAAATTCTGGATATCGACTGCAACTGTGCTGTAGTCGGAGGGGATGAAGTGATACTCGTAACCATCCAGGCCTGAGATCTTCTGTATGTGTGGCCCGAGCATGTAGAACTGGGCGCCGGTCTTGGCGAGTTTGTGGAACGCTAAGCTCAGGTCGACGGCTCTGGTACTTTCATCTTTGTCGTTCGCCAGGTCGATTTTGTAAAACTCGTCCAGGACAAAGAACTCCACATCAGCTAGGTCAGGACGCTGTATGACTCGCTCCTGGGTGAGCAGGTAGACGTTGGTTGTGTCGGGCACAGCTTCCTGGCTGGGATGAGTGATCAGGTTGAAGTCTTTAAAACGCTTGACCAAGCGTCGACGGGTTTCGTCGATCAATGCAATGGTTGGAACAATCACAACCACCTTCTTGAATCGTCGTTGCGCCAGTACAGCGTCGATGACGAGGCTCTTTCCTACGCTGGTGGATGCGCTCAGCACTACGTTTCGGCTTTGCATGATCAGGCTGAAAACGTGGGCCTGCAGGTGATGGAAAACCATGCCTTGTTCGACACCTTCAACCCTGTGAGCTTCGTACGCCAGTCGGTCAGACAGGGCCATGTTGCTGAGGTAAGGCGTGATGTAAGGGAAGAGGCCGACGGCCCGCACCATGTTGAGCAGCAGCGACTGTTCGACTGAGTCGAACAGGCTGAATCTGTCGAGTGCTCGGATCACCAGGTCACGGCCCTCCCACTCTGAGTTACTTCTGTTGACGATGGTGTTGATGGCGAGCAGCACATCGATCGTCGATGCGCCCTCGTCACTGAGCTGAGCCAACTTTTTTTTGATCGTTTCGTAATTCATGGCCGCATCGTTCCTTGAGGTCTCCGAGGCAGGTTTGGCCAGCCCTCGGATGCCTTCACCTTCCTATATCTTCAGCTACGTCAACCGAAGGACGGGTATCAGCTCAGTGCCTGTAAGTCTTCCAGCGTTTTGCAGCGCGCATTGAAGGCCTGTGTTAGCTGCGCGATGCTCTCCATAGGCACCAGAAAGACCATTACCTTTACCTGCTCGATGTTCTCCGGCAGTTGAGTGATAAACGTGCTGTAGTGGGCCTGGATCTCTGTCTTGAGGGTGTTTACATAGTCAGCGAGCCAGCCGGAGGAGAGCGCCGCGCTATCGTAGGTCAACAGGATGGGAAAGCAGAGGACGTTCAGCATGTCATCGACTGACGAATTACGATGTAGGGCCTGGTTGAAGGCTTCTGCCTTGGGCTGATGGTGCAGAGGTTCGCGCAGGGAAATAATGATTTCGCGTTCGGCCGACAACACTGTTTCCGAGATTGTGTCGTCAAGGACTTCACAGATCTGTTCCAGCGTCGTACCCATAGCACCCGCTTCAATTAGGCGCGCAAGGCCTAGCCATAGCTGATCGTCCTGCCCAGACTGCTGCACGATGTGAGCGTTACCAAACTCAGAAAGCTTGCCGGCGGATTTGTAGAAGACCTTGCATGCAACTGGCTCACTGTTTTGGCGGCTCCGCAGGATGGCATGGAGAATCAGTTCTGCGATGAGTCTGTCGCGCGGCAGTTCACTGTCGCTAAACGAGCTGATTGAGCGGGCCAGGATCATTTCGGCGTTGTGCGCAAGGATGTTCACGATCTCGCTGGCCTTGAGGGAAAACTCGGGCAGCCATTCGATGAGGTGTTTAGCAAAGCCGTCGTATCGCCATTTTTTCAGGGCATAGCTCACGTTAAAGCCAGAGACGGAGCGCAACAGGCCTTCTTCGGTGCTGGCGTGAAACTCGACCAAGAACGGATCTGGGCGCTTTTTGTAGGGCTTGGACGTGGTCGTTGACTTGTCATCAGCCTCGTCCAATAGCTGCTTCAGATGAGCTAGTGCCGGCTCTCGATGAATTATCTTCTTCGCCGCAGCTGTCTTCACGTTGGCTGTGGCGGCCTTGTCGGCCAGCTCCAGGAACTCGTCGTAGATGGCCTGAAGCTGAGTAAAATTGGGGCGATTTCCTAGATGCTCAGCAAGCTGCGACAGAGCTTTGATATTGACGGCCTCTAACGTCTCGACATCACCGTATACCTGCCAGACAAAATTTTCTGCCCAGTAGGAGAAATTCCGTTTCTGCGGAGACACGAACTTCTTAAATTTGTTGAACAGTGCCGAGCCTCGGACCGTGGTGCTATCGGGTAAAACCCGCTTCTCCAGTGAGGTTTTGAAGCCCTCAAGAATGGTTGCGACGTCGCGCTTGGTCACGATTCTGAAGCGGGCGAGTCCAGGTCGCACGTCGCATTTTAGCGATTTGTGTAGCAGGGAAGAATCGGCCTTGCCGCTGTCCAGCGCGATCACCTCTTGCCAGTTCCATTTCTTGTCATCCTCGGTCGTTTTGACCTGAATATATTCATTTACGGTCTGCCCTGCGCACTGAAATACAGCAACGATATCGTCCGCGGTCTCGCACTCCACTTGAGAGTAGGTGCTATCCCAGAGCATTTTGAAAATGAAGCTGACGGCTACGTGGTCTTGGTACTTGAAGCCTTGCCTTGCCGCAGGCCCACCTTTGTTGGTTGGGCTAGGAATACGCACCATGACATCCCTGTATCGCTGGAAATTTGCTAGAGATCGGACATCCGCTTCAGCTCTGTCAACCAACCAAGAGAGGACGGTGCCTGCTAATACCCTAACGCTACCACTAATGGCGATTGGCCGACCATCAGCAATATTGGCCATAAATAGCTGCTATTGACCGATTGCGGCCTATCAGAGCGAACTGCAACACGCAAGAATGCCCATTCGATTCGAAAAAGTCTCAACCACACATAACTGCAATGACATCACCACCAAAGAGGTTCGTCCCATGTCATTGCAGTGCCCTCGCTGTAACTCACCCAAAATCGCCTCTTTCCATCAGGCCATGAAAATTGCAGCTGCCATCGGTACGGTGGGCGGTGCCGCACGCGGCGTCAGCGCCGCGCTGGCAGGCGGCCAGGCCGGTGCTACCGTTGGCGCTATTGCCGGCCCGTTCGGCGTCACTCTCGGAGCCGTTTCTGGCGCCATCCTCGGTGGGCTTGTGGGCGGCGCTGGCGGCTGTGTATTAGGCGCTCAACTCGGCGACAAGCTTGACCGCCATGTACTCGCCCACAACCTCTGCCTGATCTGTGGGCATCGCTTCAACCTGCCTGCTTAAACCGTCTTCTACCCCAATCTTTTAATACGCCCGGACAGTGCCACGCGATGCGTGGCGCTTTATGCCGGCTTGCACATAAAGGAATTACAACCATGGCTCATCAAATCGAACAAATGGCTTACGTGGGCGCGACTCCATGGCATGGCCTCGGCAATCAGCTGACGCAAAAACAGCCGATTGAAATATGGCAGCGTGAAGCCGGTATGGACTGGCAGATCCAGGAAAGCCCGGTGCACTTCAAAGCCGACGCTATCGGCCATCTGGGATCAATTCACTCATTCCCGGAACAAAAGGTGCTGTACCGCTCCGACACCAAAGCACCGCTGTCAGTGGTTTCCAACCGATATCAAATTGTCCAGCCGCGCGAGGTGATGGAGTTCTATCGAGACCTGACCGAGGTGTCCGGCTATGAGTTGGAAACCGCGGGCGTGCTCAAGGGCGGTCGTAAGTTCTGGGCGCTAGCGCGAACTGGTCAAAACACCGCATTGAAGGGCAACGATCAGGTTAATGGCTATTTGTTGCTTGCGACTTCTTGCGACGGAACGCTAGCCACTACCGCCACGCCGACCACCGTTCGCGTGGTCTGCAACAACACCTTGACCATCGCCCTAGATGGCACCTCACGCGCCATCAAGGTACCTCACAGCACCCGTTTCGACCCACAAGTCGTCAAAAAGCAGCTGGGTGTTGCTGTCTCGCAATGGGACGAGTTCATGTATCGCATGCGCGTGCTGGCCGAACGTAAAGTCCAGTGGCATGAAGCTATGGGGTTCTTCATGAACGTGCTGTGTGACGTAACGCCCAATAGCAAATTACCTGAAGTCCTGCCCAACGAACGCGCCCTGCGCAAGGTACAAAACCTGTACGAGGGAAGCGGCCGTGGTGCAACGTTTGAGTCGGCGCAAGGTACCGCCTGGGGTCTGCTCAACGCCGTGACCGAGTACGTCGACCATGAGCGCAGGGCACGCAGCAACGAGTACCGCATGGACTCCGCCTGGTTCGGCCAGGGGGCGCAAATAAAGCAACGTGCGTTGGATGCCGCCCTGCAACTCGCTGCCTGAAATGCCTCCCTCCCCTCAACCATAACGCCCGTTCAGCACCGAGCTCAACGGGCGTTTTTGTGTCCGCAAGGTAACCCCTATGAAAGCGATTCCTCTAAATGAAAATACCTACAAGAACCGTCCGGCCCTTCGTCTGATCGGCACTAAGGAACTACCCCGTGAAGATTGGCTCGCCGTGCGTAAACAAGGCATCGGCAGCTCAGACGCAGGCGCAGCGGTTGGCCTCAATCCCTACAAATCGCAGTTGGAGTTGTGGCTAGAAAAGACTGGCCGGGATGCCACGTTACCGAAAATAGATCCTCAGGATGAGGAAAGCCCAGCCTACTGGGGCAATGTTCTGGAGCCGATCGTGGCCTGGCATTATAGCCAGCGCAGCGGCAATCGGGTTCGCCGGATCAATGCGGTACTGCAGCATCCGGATCCAAAACTGCCCTGGATGCTGGCCAATATCGACCGCGAGGTTATCGGCGCAGACGATGTACAAATCCTCGAATGCAAGACTGCCGGCATAAATGGAGCACGCCTCTGGAAAGAGGGCGTGCCCGAGTATGTGCAGTTGCAAGTCATGCACCAGCTCGCCGTCACCGGCAAGCAGGCGGCTGATGTGGCGGTCCTACTCGGTGGTCAGCACCTGGAGATCCATCGCATCGAACGCGACGAGTCACTGATTGCTCGGCTGATCGACCTGGAGAGGATGTTCTGGGATTACGTCGTCAGTGATACCCCGCCGCCGGCCGACGGCTCTGACTCGGCGGAGCAGGCATTGCGGTGTCTGTATCCACAGGACAGTGGGCAAAGCCTGGACTTTAGCCAGGACACTCTGCTCTGTACGACCTTTACCGAACTGCAGAGCGTACGCGAGTCGATTGCTCTGCAGCAGAAGCAAGAAGCTCAGCTCAAGCAAACGTTGCAACAGGCCATGGGCGATGCCAGTCGGGCGGCCTTCGCAACCGGCTGTATCACCTGGAAGAAAGCCAATGACAGCATGGCCCTGGACATCCCACGTCTGCTGAAAGAAAAACCCTATCTACAAGTGCGTTACTCGACCACCAAAACCGGCAGTCGGCGTTTTCTGCTGGCCTGAACGCTCGTTCGCTCTTCCCTGATTCCCATGCCCTTTCTCTCCAATGCCACCCTGGCCGTTTGCGCGGTCTCGGTGGCGTTTTTATTTCAGATACAGGAGAACTCCCATGCTCAAAGGTTTAGCCATCACACCCCCGATTTTGGGCCGAATTTCCATCGGCAAGGTCGTCGAAAAGAACGGCAAGCGTCTGCCGGAAAAAGATGATCAGTTCACCATTACTTCGCAGGTTCAGAGCCGCGACGGCTGGCTGCTGCATCCACTCAATGAGGAGCTGCGCAACGGCCAGGACGGCAAACTACGCAGCGTTCCGATCCGTTTGCTGTTCAACGAGCCAGACCTCAACTTTCGGGCTGACTATAGCCTGTTCGACCGTAATACCGGCCGGCTGCTATGCGTCGGCAACGGTGAGACTTGCAAGCGTTTGACCAAGGACGGCGTCCAGTCGTTGCCCTGTCCTTCACCGGATGGCTGTTCACTGGCTCAAGGCAATGCCTGCAAGCCTTACGGCCGACTGAACGTAGTGATTGGCGAGGACGATCCGCTGGGCAGTTTTGTCTTTCGCACCACGGGTTACAACAGCATCCGCACCCTGACAGCACGCCTGCATTACCTGAAAGCCATCTCCGGTAATCGACTGGCTTGCATGCCGCTGGAGTTGCGTCTGCGCGGTAAGTCCACCCGGCAAAGCCATGGCACGCCGATCTTCTACGTAGACATCACAGTGCGCAGTGGACTGGGCCTCGAAGAGGCCTTACTGGAAGCCAAGCAATTGGAGGAAACCCGGCAAGCCGCGGGCTTTGATCAAACAGCCTTAGATCACGCGGCACGGCAGGGCTTTAGCAACGGAGCCTTTGAAGACAGCGAGGAAGACACCGGGGCCATCGTCGAAGAGTTCTTCCCCACCATTGAAAAACAGCCTGTCCCTATAGAGCTCCAAGCCCAACGGACATCGCACGCCAAACCCTCACTCGCCCAAAAGCTGGAGTCGCAAGTCACGCGGCGCAACGGCAAGCCCACCATCCAGTAACCGAGTCTCTCAACCCCCCTCCGTTCTCACGCATTTTTACAGGAATACCCGCATGAAATATCACAAGCTCACAGCCGGTGAAACGACCGGGACCTATGTCATGGAATCACCCGTCACCGAAGCTGACATCCTGCAGATGGCGCAACAACTGGCGATGAGTCGTCTGTCTAAAGGACGAGCCTTGACTGAGCCCAAGCAAGTCTTCAGCCACCTGCAAACACTCCTGCAATACCATGAGTACGAAGTCTTTGCTTTGCTGCTCCTCGACTCCAAGCATCGAGTGATTGGTTTCAGAGAGCTATTCAGAGGCACACTGGATGGTGCCCAAGTGTACCCACGAGAAGTAGTCAAGATAGCTTTGGAGCACAATGCTGCAGCAGTGATCTTGGTACATAACCACCCATCTGGCGACCCAGAGCCCAGCCAAGCCGATCGCACTATAACTACTGCTCTCAAAACCGCCCTTGACCTGGTTGGTACTCGGATATTGGATCACGTGATCGTGGGCTATGAAGGCTGCGTATCGCTGGCAGAGCGAGGGTATGTGTAGACGCACTTTGTCCTTGGCGTTGCTTGTAAATGGCAGGCGCTTCGCTAACCGAACCCACATAGCCCCAACTCAAGGAGATCCCCGTGGCGCTGATACGCTTCCTAATTGCACTTCTCACGTTCATCGGCGTGCTGGCAAGTGCTTCGGCATTAGTTCTGGCAGTAGTTATGATGCTGCGCTGTCCACCTTTGCTGGTCGCTGTACTACTGGCCTGTTGGGTGCTAAGCCGGGTGCTCAAGAAAATCAACAAACCGATTCACAGTTGTTCGCAAAGTAAGAAAAACCACTGACAAAACCCACAAAAAACATTGAGATGAAGGAAAGTCTGGTGTTATCCCACAAGGATTATGAGTGCACAGTTAACCGCAAGAAAGTGGCAAAAGCAGATCTTAACAAATACATTCCAGCAATCTACTAGTTGGAAGTACTAAATGCCGGCGGATATTGCGAGCATCCGATTTGCCATGACAAAAATGACAAGCCGGTTGGCATTCACTAGAAAATAAAGGCACAGCATACCTCCGTGTCTTTATTTTTTTCGCTTTAATTGGCGAACATAGTACGCATCTGAAACATTTACTACCTATCAACTAGCTCCAGAAGCTCAATCTGATACCGATAACGTGCAGCAAGATGTTCCAGCAAGATTGAACCTATGGACATACCGAGCAAGAACGCGCCAGCACCCAACAGTACGGTATTACCTAAGTTATCTACCCGAAAGCCTGCTTCCAGCGTTCGGGAAATCCACTCAAAGCCACCAAACTCATCAGCAAATGAATACGCGGTTGCCAAAAGCCCTATGGCGGCGGTCTTCTCTCCAAAAAAACGCCCTGTTCGTGCACTGATACGCCTTACTTTGCGCTCCAACCAAAAACGAGCGTCTTTCAAGGCTGCAGAGTCGTAATTAGCCAGACGATCAGCCAACGATTGCTCATGTCGAATATCTTCACATAATCCATCAAAAGCCAGTTTTTTCCATCGAAAGGCCATCAGAAACGAAGCCACCATCGGTGCAATTAATGCCGATATGGCCAGCAGCATTGATATCGCACTCATCAGCAACACAAATATTCTGGCATATGTTGAGGGTGGTCTCGTGTCATAGAAAAGAACGAAGCATCCATTAATAAGAAGAAAAAGCAGAGAAAATCCTAAACACCAGTTGGCGATAACTTGTGCCTTCGCTTCCAAGCCGGTGCGCCGCACTTTGCGCGGCTCACAGCGACTTAGCTCTTCCAGTACCTGGATCGTTCTATCGATTGAAGGGGGCATTTACTCTCCATGATTACTATTTAGCGTCCTTAAAATCCTACACCGCGAGTGCTCGTCTAAATAACCCGATTTTAATCGGCTCGCCCCATCTAAGAGAGAAGCGAGCATTTAATGACACAAATGGAACTTAGATATCCAGCGGTGGCAAAGCATTTACAATTTTCATGGTTTCCAAGCTAACCGTCACCATACGCAGGAACAGCTCCAATGGGTATTTAGGATTGTTCATGGTCTCAATTGCCCAGTCGTTGGCGTCGTTGGTGATACCGCTGTCTTTGTGGGTGCTGACGCATTGGCGCTCGACCACCCAATCCAGCGCGGGCTTGCCGTTGACCATGTACTCGTAGGCGTCTAGCGGGATGCCAGTGATGGTGATCTTGGCGTTGTAGTGCAAAGTGGTGAGGTCTTTGTCCTTGCCCTTTTTGCCGTACTTCATCTTGGTTACGCGGTAGTCACTGTCGCTGCTGGCGCTGCTTTGCAGGTTGGCGGGATACATGGGCACGGTTTCATAACCCAAGTGCATATCAGCCAGGGCACGGCCTGCCTTGGAGTAGGCCCAGAAATCAGCAGCGGCTTTTACCGTTGGTATGCGTGGCAACTCTTTGCTGAGGTTGTCGGCGTACTTGTCGCGGTACTCCGGCGAATGCAATAGGCCGTAGACGTAATAAAACAAGTCTTCCTTGCTGATGATTTCGCCAGGATAGGCGGCGCTGAAGTGCGTCAGACCTTCGTCGGTGATGCCATCGCGGCGAGTGCTTGCACTGGACTGCGGTGGGGCATCAAACAAACCGGGCATTGCTGCGCCAGTTTTGGCTTGGTCTTCAGGACTGTCATAAAGGTAGAGAGGGAAGCATTGAGAGCCATCAATGTCCACCATATGTAGGCTGGGTATTGCATCTGCGATAAGGGCGCTGAACGCGACTTTGTCTCCCTTTGCTGAAACACATATCACCCGATTCCCAGCCCCGGCATCAGGAAAGATACGCGGCATCTGCAATACCATTTCGTTAAGTTGGCGGTTGAAATAGAGCCACTGCTTGGTAAATGGACGGTAAAGGCTCGGTGTAAGGCATACAGGCTCAAAAACTAAACGCCGGTCTTTAGCAAACTCCTGCTTGAGTGCTCGAGTCCAACTGATTTGAGTTGGATCAAAGTTAATAAAGTTATCTACCTTAATCTCGCGGGTTTTCTTATCCAGGCCGGAATGGCTAACGGAAAATCGCTCTAATTCGGAATTGTAGAAAGCAATCATCCGCCTAATGTTGAACGTTACGCCGACCTTGCTGCCGTTATAACACCAGGCATCGCGATTGGTGGCGACCCCGAGAGAGAAGTTCTCAAATAATTTGGCTGCATCACTTTTCTTGTCCCCCAGCACAATAAATTCGTCAAAGCTGTTATCGCGCTGGTTAACCCAGTCGCCATGCTCGTCAGGAGTAATGGACTGCCAGCCATTGTCGGCAGTGATGCCTGCAATGCTAGCGAAGGCGCTGACTTTCTTTAGCTTCTCGGATTGGCTTAGGTAGTCGCCAATATCATGCCAATAAATTCGCCCGTGCTGCTGGGCGGCAGGGTTCTTAACAAGCAACGAAATGGCAATCGGGGCGCGGCTTCCACTTCCAAAAACCTTGCCTCCTTCCCTGCGAGAAATTTCGCCAGAAGTCCGCTGGTCTCCGCGCAAATGAAACACATACACGCTGCTGAATTCTTCCACCAAACACCTACGCAAACCGTCGGCAGAGTTTGAGTCGGTAAAGCCTGCATTGGTCACAAAGCCAATCACCCCACTGTCGCCGATACGATCAGATGCCCAGCGAATAGCGCGGATATAGCTGTCGTATAGCCCCTTGCTTAGTGATGCGATAGATTTTGCTGCATAAGTGTCAGTAATGCGGTTATCTAGAAGTGGATACGCCACATTGGCATTGTTGTCGTTAGCGCTGGTTTGGCCTGCGGAATAAGGTGGGTTGCCAATGATTACCCGAATATCCAGCGCTTTCTGGCGGGTACGGCGGGCGCTGTTATCCACCAGCAGCTCACTGACTAGGTCGTCTTTTTCGTAGAGCTGGAAGGTGTCGGTTAAGCAGATACCTTCAAAGGGCTGGTACTCGCCACCGACAATGCTGTGGTAGACGGCCTCGATATTGATGGCGGCAATGTAATAGGCCAGCAGCACAATTTCGTTGGCGTGGATTTGGCCTTGGTATTTACTCTGCAACTGCTCTTTGCTGATCAGCCCGCTTTGCAGCAGGCGGGTGATGAAGGTTCCGGTGCCGGTGAAAGGGTCGATGATATGCACGCCATCGCTGCCCAGGGTTTGGCCGAACTCGCTTTGAAGGATGTCGTTGACGCTGTGAATGATGAAATCCACCACTTCCACAGGGGTGTAGACAATGCCTAGGCGCTCGGTCATGCGCGGGAAGGCGTTACGGAAAAACTTGTCGTACAGCTCGACAATGATTTTCTGTTTTCCTTCGGCATTGTCGATGCCGTCGGCGCGCATTTTTACGCTGTCGTAAAAGCGCTGGAGGGTGTCGGCTTCTTTGTCCAGGTGGTGCTCTTGAAGCACGTCCAGGACGTTTTGCATCGCGCAAGACATGGGGTTATTGCTGGCGAAGCTGTACCCCTCAAACAGCGCGTCAAACACTGGTTTGGTAATTAGGTGCTGGGCCAACATCTCGATTACTTCGCCGTCGCTGATGCTGTCGTTCAAGTCGTCGCGCAGCTCGCCGGCAAAGCTAAAAAAGGCTTCGCGCTCACGGGCGTTGGCTTCATCCTCAATGATGCTGGTGATGCGCGTGATGTGCGTGCGGGCAATTTTAGCGATGTCCTTGGCCCAATCTTCCCAGTGGCTGCGGTTGCCGCACTTCTGCACCACCTTGGCATAGATAGCGCGCTCAATTTCACCAATCTCAAACTCTAGGCCGAACTGTTCAGGCGCAGGGCCGTGATCATATTTACCGCTCTTTTCGCCGATGCCATAAGTGTCCTTCCCATTGTCTTTGCCGGTGTTGCTGCGGTCGGTTTTCTTGTTGAGCTTCTCGGTAACGGCGATGATTTCCATCTTGGCCGGGTCGCTGCCGATCAGATCGAGTTTGTTGACCATGGCGTCGAAGCGGTCATCGTGTGAGCGCAAGGCTTGCAGCACTTGCCAGACGACCTTGTAGGTTTTGTTGTCGTTCAGCGCTTCATCGGGTGCCATGCCGGAAGGGATGACGACGGGCAAAATCACATAGCCACGCTTCTTGCCTTCGGCCTTGCGCATAACGCGACCAACCGATTGCACCACGTCTACCTGTGAATTGCGCGGAGTGAGGAACAGCACGGCGTCCAAGGCAGGCACGTCCACACCTTCAGATAGGCAGCGCACGTTGCTGAGGATGCGACAAGTATTGTCGGGCACCTCGGCCTTAAGCCAGTCGAGTTCGGCCTCTTTCTGGCTGGCAGTCATGCCGCCGTCTACATGGGAAGCTTCGCAGATGAGCGTGGCGGCAGTGTCGGTGCTTTCCGGGTTGCTGGCTTTGTACGCTTCGACTACTTGATCAAACATGCTGGCAATGTTTTTGGAGCTGACCTTGTGCGTCTTGGCGAACTTTTGGTACTCGATCACCTGGCAGAAGGCCACGGCGCGGCGCATGGGGTCGCCATCGTCTACGAGGTCTTCGCGGGTGTCTTGTTTGCTCAGGGCCTTCCAGCAGCCGATGATTTTAGCGGCGTCTTCCAGTTTGATTTGATTGTCATCATCGGCCAGCAATTTTTGCAGACGGCTGCTGATGTGCTTTTCATCCATAGCCAAAACCAACACTTTGTAATCAACCAGCAGCTCGGCCTTTACCGCCTCGCTGAAGGTGATAACGAACAGCTCTTTGCCGTACCACTCCTCCTGATTCATTCCATATAGCTTGGCGTTTTCTTGCTCAGCCTTAGCTTCCGCCATGTCGCTGTAAATTCTCGGCGTGGCGGTCATGTAGAGGCGTTTGGCGGCGCGGATATAGTCGGCATTGTGGACTTTAACGAAGGCGCTTTCGTCATCGTCGCCAAAGGTAGCGCCCGTGGTGCGGTGTGCTTCGTCGCAGATGATTAGATCAAAGTTGGCCAGGCCATGCTGGTGCTGGGCGTCGCTGATCACCCCAATTGAGTGGTAAGTGCTGAACACCACGCTCATGTGTTGATCGTCGTGACGCTTGAGCATCTCTGCTGCCAGTCGCCCCGGCTGAGTGGTGGCCGGGTAACGCAACTCATGGGCAAAGGTTTGCACGATGTCATCGTCTTTCTTGCGCTTCTTACCTACGTCGCTGTCAGAACACACGGCAAAGCTGTGGAGTAGGGTTTCGCTCTCTTGCGTCCACTCGGTCAGGGTTTGCGACAGTAATGACAGACTAGGTACCAGAAATAGTACACGCTTGCCAGCGCCAGCTAACTGCTCTGCGATCTTGAGGCTGGTAAAGGTTTTACCGGTGCCGCACGCCATGATCAGCTTGCCCCGGTCAGCGCCTTGCAAACCGCTGGCAACAGATAACAGAGCGCGCTTTTGATGGTCGCGCAGAGACTTCTTTGCCTTGAGAACAGCTACCTGATTGGGCTTGTACTTAGCCCAATCGATCTGACTGTCCTCCAACGCTTGCAGATCAATCTTGTTGATCGTCTGGTGACGATTTAACAAGGCATTGTCCGCATGCTCAGACCAGTTATTAGTGGTTGTAACGATGATGCTGTGAGTGAACGGTTTTTGACCCGATGCTGTGAAAAAGCTATCTATATCGCCCTTCTGCACACGATAGTTCTCTGCGTACAGCTTGCACTGGATAGCATGAAACTCTTTGGTCCCCCGGGTTCTAGCAACCAGATCGATGCCAGTGTCACGGCCGTCCACCCCTTGCTCCTTTGCCCAATCTGAGTATGTCCAGACCTGCTCGTACAAATCACGAAATTGGGCTTCGTTGCGCAGGTATGTGCAGATCAGCTCTTCGAAGTAGGTACCTTTCTCACGTTCAGTGACAGAAGCATTGCGGTAGCTATCGAGCAGGCTGGCCAGGGCGGACATGAAAATTCCTTTTGACTACGGCAGGCGCGTTATGTACGCCAAATTTCGGCAGTTTACCAAGCAAGATGGTGGCAGGTAAGTAAATGACAGCTCAGCGGTGCAGCAGATCGCGGGAGCGAACCTGGATGAACTGCAGCCTTGGCTCTATCGATGCCTACCTTGCTGTTTGGCTGCACCAATTCGGAGGCATCGAGCCCCCAAGGGTTTCAACCGGAGCTGCTGAGCGTCCTTGACCAAGTAACTCATCGCGTAGTGGATATGTGCGCGAATCTTCTGGTCATTCCGAAGGATCATGCCTATACCCAGCCTGTCCTCGTCCTCCTCGTCTCGGTACATTTCCTTGTCGTGGTTACAGCTGTGAAAGTAGCCCTGCCCCCAAGTAATGCGCTCCCACAACTCACCAATCTGCTGGGCCTTGTAGACGTCAGCACATACCTCATTACCGTTGAAGAAGAAAGCCGCATGGATGTGGTAGCCGCGATCCTCCCCCTGCTCCACTGCGCAGATATAGCCAATGAGGTGGTCAAATATCGGGTTACGCTCACGCTCAGCAAGCAACCGGTCGAGATCATCGAATACTTGCTCGACTCGCAACCTGACCTGGATCTGTTGGAAGTAATACAGGTTGACCCGAATGATCAGAGTCCGCGAGTAGCGAGCAAGCATCGCGTCTGAGTAGTCGCAGACACGCACCGCATTGACCCTGGCTTGCTGACGTCGGTCTCCCTTCGGACGGCGGTACCATTGCTTACGTGTTAGCTGACGGATGCGCTCGACCAGTACGTTCATGCTGCGGTGATGGTCCAGATAGGCTGTAGCGCTCTCGTTCAAGCACACAGGCCCGGTAGGACTCCGCTCCAGCCCAATGTCCTGACAGGCGTCCCAGAACGCTTGCAGGTGCTCACTGTATTGGTATGCGCAGCGATCATCGAACAGGTCCATCATTTGCCGGATGTGCTTGAAGTACCTGGAATGCCAGGTCGTTTCAATCTGCTGGCTCCTTGAGCGTGCGCCTGGCAGCCGGAATGCTGGAGTGTCGTGCCGCTCGATGGACTTGACGAGTCTCTCAATCTGGATGGCGATATCGGATTGGGGGAGACTGGTGTAGGGGGTGCTATGGCTCATGGTTGAGTACCTGGTTGGTTGTTCACATACCAGATACCGACTGTGCAATTTATAACCGGTGACCTGCTCCCTTGATAGCCAGCAATGACTGGACCATAGGGAAATTACTCATGGGTCGTTGATGGGTGTCTCATGGCTATTTCACTGGTAGTTAATGTCTACATAGGAGCTATGGAGCTATGGAGCTATATAAATAGATGCAGCTCCGACTCAAGTGAACGCTCCCGACCAGGCAGGGCAATGAGGATCAACATTACCAAGCGTGCCGGGGAGTTTGCCAATTCGTCTTCTGTGGGAGTTAGCTGAGAGCTGATGGCCAGCAGTCGGCATAAACACCGTGACCAACAGCAAGCTGGTCACGGTGTTTATGCTTGATGGTAAGACTTACTCGCCATGGTTTGCTGGGTCACGCGAGCGCCGCCAGATCACGTTCCTCGATCCTGGCTAGGATCCAGTCGGTCACTTCGCTTTCTACCCAACCGACGCAGCGATCGCCTAACGAGACCGGCTTCGGAAACAAGTTTTCCGCTATGTATTTGTAGATCGTGGACCGACCCAGGCCAGTGCACTGAATGACTTCTTTCAATCGAATGATCCTCATGAACGAGCTCCTGTATTACGTTCAGAGGATTGGCAAGGTCGGTAAAAAATGAACTCCACCCAATCGCTTACCCTTTAGGGCGTTTCAGCAACCCGCAGTCATAGCGACCCTCCAACGACATGCACGCTTCACGGGATAAACTCAATACTTCCGGAATCTGACTTCCATTTTCTTTAATCAGACGACTGCCTCGCCAGCCACCCACGGAACGAGGTAAGGCCAGCAGCGACAGGTGAAAGTAGCCCTCGGGCAGCGGCAGGATGGTGAAATCCATATCACAAAAAGGAATCCCGGATGCTTGAGCAAATCGCGTTTTAAACTGATCGGCCATTTCAAAGGCCAGGCTATAGAAATAATCCACCACAGCATCCCGCAGACTTTTGTGGTTCATCCCCTCGTCAGAGGTCGACAATTCTTGCGGAAACCGAAAGTCTCGATCAATCCAGTTATTCAAGTAGGTGACGTCAATGCGCTTGCCGCGTTTTCCAAGATCCGCCCAATGATGGGAGAGCAGATAGGAGGCGTACGCATTCAGTTTTAACTGCAGCACTTGAAACACTGCGAGATGCCGCCAGCTCTTGAAAAATGTGGCCACCTGCAGAGGTGTTGCTCTCGCGTAGCGCGCTGGCTGTTCCTCAGCAGCCCGTGCATTCTCAATAAAAATATTCATATGGAGTTCATGGTGATCTTCCAAATGAAAAGCGTGATGCACCAACACGGCGTGCACGTCACCTAACGGCGTGAGCACTGGGTGGTTCAGGTTCAAAAAGTAGGTGCTCTTGATCTTCGCAGGAAAGATCGAGCTAGATACACCGCCCACATAGCTGCGAAGAAAGCCCAGGCTAGTTAAGCGTTGAAGTCTGTGTTTCAGGCTTGCATCATCAAGCCCAGTTAGCCGCCGTAGCTGAGAGTTACCCACATCACGCACCACACCGAAGGCATCCGCACGACTCAGCAGAGTGATTAGCAAGAGCCGACTGGGAATGCTAAGCCGGCCTCTGCTCTGAAACCTCGACGCTCCACCGCTCCCAGGGACAGGCTGAATCTGTTTCACGGCACCCGACGGGTTATCAGGTAGCCGGGCCTGAATATCCGGGTTGCTTATCAGGTGCCCTATCATCGACTCACACTTTACGCGCGGTTCATTCACGCACCGCAGCTTGTCTGCAAACGCAGCGTGGATAACAAACCGACTTTTCGGTCGACCTCTACCCTCGACCACCGCCAAGCTTTCAAGCCAGCCCCTACAAACAAGATCAGCCGTTGCTCTCGACACTAATTGATCTGGCACCCCGAGCATCTTGGCCAGTTCTTTAACCGTGCGCGACACAACAGCAGTACACCCGAAGTGCCGAACAAAAGCCGCCAGAAAGAACTTCACTTCTGGCTTGACGTCATCAAGCTCCATTGCCAGCACACGCAGATACACGGCCAATCCACCCTAGTCGGTAAACAGTATTAATTTATCTCGATAAATATACCCTGTTTTCTTAGCAGCTATAGATTCTATCTGAATGAATAACGTAACGCATAACGCTACGCATAACGAATTGAACCGTATAGCTTATTAAGCTATAACGTCACCTCGGTTGATGAAGTGGTGAAACGCGATGCGTCAGAGAACTCCAGGCCTGGATTGGCTGAACGTAAACGACAGAGAACAACGACGGTGGGCACTGAGCTACCTCAGAACCAAAGGAATCACCAACAGCGCTGTGACTACACATGAGCTCATTCTGGAGCTGGGTTTGGAGTTAGAGCGGTCAGCCGATGGCCGTAGGATCCTCGACTTGATGAAAAGCGCTTGGCGTCAAAAGCGGGGCCGAGCTCCCATCAACGGAAGGCAAGCCTGCACCTTCACACTCCAGCTTTCGACCAAAAGATCGTTAGCCAGATTAGCCAAAGCCAACGAGATGCCCGCCACTTCCCTGCTTGAGATTCTGATCGAGAACGCAGCGAGCGAAGCAAAAGACCAAAAAGAGTGGATGAAGCAGCAAAAGACACGCGCTGATGATTTAAAGAAAGAACTAGAGGAAGGGAAAATCCGGCAAGCCAAAACTGAGACCCATCTAGGACGATGCCTTACCCTTCTGACTGACTGGGATGCAGCAATGAAAGGTTGGGGCTCAAGCGATATTAATGAGCTCACGATCGAGGCAAAGAGCCTGCCGCCGATAGAATTGATCAAGCAAGAGATCAATCATGCCCTTGAAGCAATCCAATCATCCGCGGGTCACAGACGCAGGAACCTGAAGCAGCATTCAACACCTAACGCCATGCCTCCAATCAGGGAGACTGACTTAGTAAGATTTCACAAACGCCCATGTGATGCCGCGCAGGCCGCTGATATATCCGTAAACCCTGGCCCATCAAATGATCAACATGCCGCCGAAAAACCAAAATACACCATGCAAAAGCGTAAGGGACTTCCAGAGCAGACCCTAAATTCGCTACGAAAAATCGGTGTTGTTCCTGAACAGCATGAACTCAATACTCAACATGCTGATACTGATGTTAACAATTGAGTGTTCGAGGTGCGGGCGAGACATAGATCTTGTACACGGGCCGTCAACAATGAGAACAGGCATTATTTAGCATGGGTATTCCAAATGGTATTCCAAGTAAAAAATTAAACAGAATTTTTCATTTAATATCAAAAGCTTACAGCTATGGTTCAGATTACCCCGGCCCACGGACGTCTTTTTTTGTGCCTGAAATTCAGTGAAATCAAGAATCTCAGCGCCATTGGCTTGCGTGGAAGAGTTTTGAGTTCCGCTCGTTTTGGTATTCCAGGCTCCCTGGTGCAAATTTTTGGAATACCAAAACGGTGTCGAAGGTAGCTCTGGTGCCTGCTCAAACCCATCGCCTACAACCGTGCTGACTACTATTGAACGTCGGCGTCCGATGATGATTGGGTGGGGTGACCCTATCCAAGCTGGCGGGACAGACAAGTCAGCGGGATCTTGCGCCATTCGACTTTCATAAAAGCGTAACAATATTGTTGCAGAGTTCGGGAGCCCGTTATCACAAGAGTTCCTTCGATGAAAAGTTTGATGAAGTCTGCTGCTCTCGCCATTACGGTTTCTCTTTGTGCCACCTCAGCGTCTTTCGCTGCGGAAAGCGTTCGCCTGACAGGTTCTGGCGCCAGTTTCCCGGCCCCCATTTACCTTACCTGGTTCAAGGACTTCAGCAAAAAAACCGCTGGCGTCACTGTGGATTACCAGTCGAAGGGCAGCGGTGCGGGGGTACAGGACTTCCTGAACAAAACCGTTGATTTCGCCGCCAGTGATTCGGCCATGAAAGACGAAGACATTGCCAAGGTCGCCGAGGGCGCACAGTTGCTGCCGATGACTGCGGGTGAAATCGTGTTGGCTTATAACCTGCCGGGCAGTCCTAAAGGGCTCAAACTGCCACGCGACGTTTACTCCAATATCTTCCTGGGCAAGATCACTCGCTGGAACGATCCGCAGCTCGTCGCCGCCAACCCCGAGCTGAAACTGCCCGATATGCCGATCACGGTTGTCGTGCGTGCAGACTCCAGCGGTACTACCGCGGTGTTCACCAAGCACATAGCTGCAATCAATCCAGAGTTCAACAAGGTGTTAGGTGAAGGCAACACCGTCAACTGGCCGGCCAGCGACAAATTCATCAAATCGCCCAAGAACGATGGTGTGACCGCCACCGTACGCCAGACCCCGGGAGCGATCGGTTACATCGAATACGGCTTTGCCAAGCTGGCCAAGGTTGACTTTGCCCAGTTGCAGAACAAGGCCGGTCATTACGTTGTGCCGAACGCAGAGAGCGGTGCCGAGGCTCTGGCGGCGGTGAAAATGCCGGAGAGCCTGGTGGCCTGGCTGCCTGATCCAGACGGTGCAAAGTCCTACCCGATCACTTCCTACACCTGGATGATCTTCCGTAAGCAAAACGAGAACCCGGCCAAGGCCAAAGCCATGCGTGAAATGGTCGAGTACAGCCTGACCGAGGGTCAGAAAATCGCCGACTCGATGGGTTATATCCCTCTGCCGCAATCGGTCGTCGATCAGGTCCGCAAAGCTTCTGCCAACATCCAGTAACGCTCGCGAGGCCTCTCTCGGTGTGTGCTGTCAGCCATGCCGGGAGAGTTTTCCCCCTGTTCCGGAATTAGCCAATGAACAAACCTTTTGTCGTACCGGTTAACCCGGATTCTGCCTGCCAACCACCCTCTGCGAAGGATTTCCTGGTTGATCGCACCTTCCGGGCGCTTGCGCGAATAGGGGTGATTCTGGTTCTGGCGTTGGTATTTGCCCTCGTATTCGAGGTGGGGCGCAAGGCGCTTCCAGGCATGGAAAAGCACGGTTTTGACGTGCTGTTAGGCAGCGTCTGGGATGTCAACCAGGGCAAGTACGGCATTTTGCCTGCCATCTGGGGTACGCTTTACAGCGCCCTGATCGCGTTGTTGATCGCAGGCTTTTTCGGCGTCAGCATGGCGATTTTTCTGACCCAGGATTTCCTGCCCGCGAAGCTGGCAGCGGTGTTTCGCACCATCGTCGAATTACTCGCGGCCATCCCCAGCGTCGTTTATGGCTTGTGGGGGATCTACGTGGTGATCCCGGCGATTCGGCCGCTGACGGCATGGTTGAACACTGAACTCGGCTGGATTCCGTTTTTCGGCACGTCCTTGAGCGGGCCGGGGCTGCTCCCGGCAGCCTTGGTGCTGGCTATCATGATTCTGCCGACCATTGCCGCCGTGTCGCAGGATGCGCTCACCGGCGTTCCGATGAAAACCAAGCAGGCCGCCTACGGCATGGGGACCACCCATTGGGAAGCGATTCTCAAGGTGATGGTGCCATCCGCGGCCACCGGTATCTTCGGTTCCTTGGTCCTGGGCCTTGGCCGTGCGCTGGGTGAAACCATGGCCCTGGCCATGCTGGTCGGCAACGCGAATAACATCTCCCTTTCGCTGTTTGCACCAGCCAACACGCTGGCGGCCCTGTTGGCGCTGAATTTCCCCGAAGCCGGGCCGAACGAGATCGAGGTGTTGATGTATGCCGCACTGGTGCTGATGTTTATCACGCTGATCGTGAACATCTTCGGCTCCATGATCATGATGTATGCCCAACGGGGTAATAAGTGATGACCGATCTCACTGCTGCAACGGACTTGACGTCTCCAGCAGGCGCGATGCCCAGCCTGCAGCGCAAGTTTGAAGGCCGTGCCCTGCGCAGCCTGGTGTTGACCACGCTGGTCTGGGGTGGCGCTCTACTGGCCAGCGTGCCGCTGATTTCCGTGCTCTACATGCTGATCACGCGCGGAGGGGCACGCCTGAGCCTGGAGGTATTCACCGAACTGCCGCCTACGGGGTTCGAGACGGGCGGCGGCTTCGGCAACGCGATGGCAGGCACCTTTGTCATGGTCGGTATCGCGGCGGCAATCGCGGTTCCGGTCGGCATCATGGCGGCCATCTTCCTGGCTGAACTTGGGCCGGACAGCAAATTGGCAAACGCCTCGCGCTTTGCCGCCAAGATGCTCACGGGTCTGCCTTCCATTCTGGCCGGGGTTTTTGCCTACGCCCTGGTGGTGATGACTACCGGTACCTACTCGGCACCGGCGGGTGGCGTGGCACTGGCGGTACTGATGCTGCCCATCGTCGTGCTGACGGCTGAAGAGTCGATGAGGATGGTGCCCAAGATCATGAAGGACGCCGCCTACGGCATGGGCTGCACCCGCTCGCAGGTGATCTGGAAAATCGTATTGCCTACCGGCATGCCGGCAATCCTGACGGGCGTCATGCTGGCCGTGGCACGCGCCGCGGGCGAAACCGCGCCGTTGTTGTTTACCGCGTTGTTCAGCAACTACTGGATCTACCACGAAGGCAGCCTGGATGTCATGAACCCGACGGCGTCGCTTGCCGTGTTGATCTACAACTTCTCCGGCATGCCCTTCGACAACCAGCTCGAGCTCGCATGGGCGGCCTCGCTGGTATTGGTGATGATCGTGCTGGTCGTGAATATTGTCAGCCGTATTTTCGGCAAGCCCAAGTATTGAGAACGGGAGCATCTGAATTTTGAACGTATCAATTGCGCAAAGAGCCGCTCCGTTTGTCACCCAAGCACCTGTGGTCATGGACTGCAAACTGGACAAGATTTTCTACGGCAACTTCATGGCGGTCCGTGATAGCCATGTGCCGATCGAAAAAAACAAGATCACCGGCTTCATCGGGCCTTCCGGCTGCGGCAAGAGCACCGTGCTGCGCAGCCTCAACCGGATGAACGACCTCGTCAAAGGGTTTCGCTTTGAGGGCCATGTGCATTTCCTCGGGCAGGACGTCTATGGCAAGGGCGTTGATCCAGTGGTCGTGCGCCGCTATATCGGTATGGTGTTTCAACAGCCGAACCCGTTCTCGATGAGCATCTTCGACAACGTCGCATTCGGCCTGCGCCTCAATCGCTACAAGGGCGATCTGGGCGACCGCGTAAAGCACGCCCTGCAAGGCGCCGCGCTGTGGGATGAAGTCAAGGACAAGCTCAAGGTCAGCGGCCTGTCCCTTTCCGGTGGCCAGCAACAACGGCTATGTATCGCCCGCGCCATCGCGACCGAACCGGAAGTGCTGCTGCTGGATGAGCCTTGTTCGGCACTCGACCCGATCGCCACCCGCCGGGTCGAGGAATTGATGGTCGAGTTGAAGAAGGATTACACCATCGCCTTGGTGACCCATAATATGCAGCAGGCCATCCGTGTTGCTGATACGACGGCCTTTTTCTCGGTGGATATTTCCCAGGGCACGCGCACCGGCTATCTGGTTGAGATGGGCCCAACCACCCAGATTTTCGACAACCCGCGCGAACAAATGACCGGGGATTACATCAGCGGCAAGTTCAGCTAAGCAACAGACGTCCGCTCAAGACCGCATGCCGCCAAAGGGCTTTGGCGGCATGCGGTCGTTTTACCTTCTTATCTACCGTTTTTCAGGAATGCCAATGTCTGCAACGCATCGTCTTGATTTACCAGCGATTGAACGCGCACTACGTGAGGTGCAGAGCCGCTTTGCCGAGCTCAGCCAGCACTTTACCGAGCCGCGTGATCCCTTGACTGACGAAGTGCTGCACAATGTGCTTGAAGGCTATGCGCTGATTGACGACTATGTCGCACGTGGCGTCGACCTGTTTGACCTTCAGCAACTGAACCTGATGCTGGAGATCAATGCCACCGTTCTCTGCGGCCGAGAGCCGGCGCGCCGACTGGAATACGCTCAGCACCTGGCTGCGACCGAGGAACACTTCTTCAACAACGTTGAGGGTGGGATAAAGGACTTGTTCAATTGGTACTGCGCGTATCGCAGCGAATCAGTCTGGAAGCGTGCGGCCGGTGTCTATGTACGAATCCTCAGCAAGCCGCAATTGTTCATTGAAGGCAATAACCGCAGCGGGTCGCTCATCGTCAGCTATTTGCTCATGCGCGCAGGTTTGCCGCCGTTCGTGCTGACGCTGGAAAACGCCGAGGGCTACTTCAATCCGTCATCGGTCATACGCGGCTCCGCCAAACATGGTGTCAAGGCATTGTACGAATTGCCCAAGATCAAGAAAAAATATGCAGCCTTCTTGGAAGAACAGACGCCTGATCCAATGAAGTTTTTTCTCAAAGACAAGCCCGTGCCCGTCTATCAAGGGGGCCATTGATGAGCTGGCGCCCAACGTTCGTTAAATGCCGAACCTCCGTCAGCCGGCTAGGGAAAGCCATCCAGTGCGGCATCCCGATGCACCTGCTCAGGCGCCAGCGCATACGTATTTCGTTTGATATCGATGACACGCTGGCCTGCCAGTTCCACCACTGCGCCGTCGAGCAAAGCCGGCTACCGGCCTGTGTTCATCGTTGGCTGGGCGAGCCATTGCGTATCGGAACGCGCTCCCTGACCCGGGAATTACGCCGCCAGGGATGCAGCATCTGGGTCTACACGTCGTCCGGTCGGACACCGTCTTACATCAGGCGCTGGCTATTACTGTACGGTATTCGCGTTGACGGTGTGGTCAACAGTGTTCGGCATAACCGTGCCCTGACGGTACATGGACTTTCAAACTCCCCCTCGAAATTTCCGCCAGCATTCGATATCGACTTGCATGTCGATGATTCCGAGGGCGTGCAGATTGAAGGCTATGATCACGGTTTTCGCGTCGTCGTAGTACGTCCGGATGATAAGAACTGGGCACAGAGAGTCTTGGATGCAGCAGTTGAAGTCCAGGCACTGCTAGCTCGGCAGCAACCGCTCAGACACAAGAAGCCAGGGCAACAACGCTCCGAAGTGCTTTCCTCCTGAATGTCGATACGTCTGAAATTTTTGGATCATTCGCAGCCGCATCTGACGTCACAGAGTGCACGGTAGCCGTTCTTGGCTCAGCGTTCGCAGATACCTTCGAGCGCAAACTTGCTCGCGCAGTAGGCACGACGTTTGCGTAAATTAAGGCACGAAGGCCTTGGTCATCGCGACCGCGCCGAACCGGCGCATCTCCTCCAGTGGCGGCTCTTCGAAGATGCCCTCATGACCGTAGCCTGCATTGTTGACCAATGCATCGACCGGGCCATGACTTGCTTGTGTAGCCGCCAAAGGATTGAAGGCAGGTACCGTGGCAGAACCTGACTCTCCGTAAACCCATTGACTCTCCCGTTAAGGGCACACCCTACCCTCAAAGCTCTACCTACAGGATGTAGTAAATGATGAGCAAACGAGTACTGGTGATTCTGGGTCACCCTTCAGTCGAAAGTTTCTGTGGCGCCTTGACCGAAACTTATGTCGAGGCGGCTAAAAGTGCTGGGCATGACGTGCGTCTGTTACGACTGGACGCGCTGAACTTTGACCCGGTGCTGCACGATGGCTATAAACGGATTCAACACTTGGAGCCGGATCTGCTCAAGGCCCAGGCAGATATCCTCTGGGCCGAGCACCTGGCCTTTGTCTACCCGATCTGGTGGGGCGGTATTCCGGCCTTGATGAAAGGCTTCTTCGACCGGGTCTTTCTGCCCGGTTTCGCCTTCAAATACCGCGAAGGTAAAGCCTTTCCCGACAAGCTCCTGAAAGGACGAACCGCTCATCTGCTGGTCACGATGGACACTCCACCGTGGTACTACAAATGGGTCTATCGCATGCCGGGCCTGCACCAGATGCGCAAGACCACGCTGGAGTTCTGTGGTATCAAGCCGTTGAAGACCCTGACGTTTGGACCTCTCCTCGGCTCCAAGCCCAATCAGCGGGATACCTGGCTCAAGCAGGCCCAGGATATCGCCAGCCACTGACTCGCACGTTGCGCCGCATCGCTTGCAACAGGCGGCCCTAAAAAGGATTTTTCATGTATATCGGCAAAGCCGCCCAGTTGTCGGGTACGACGATCAAAAGTATCCGCCACTATGAAGCCATCGGCTTGTTACCGCCGCCCCAGCGCGAAGGAAAATACCGTGTCTATAGCCAGCAGAGCATTGAGTTGCTGACGTTCATCAAGTGCGCTCAGCACTTGGGCTTCAAACTCAAGGAAATGCGGGCGATCCTGCAGGATCATCGGGGTCAGCCGTTGCCCTGGGATTTGGCGAACAAGGCCATCGCGGCTAAAAAGCAGGAACTGATGAGTCAGATTGAAGGGTTGCAGAAGGTCTACGCAGGGCTGGCGGAATTTGAAGCCAACCTCAAGGATGCGCGAAACCATTGCCAATTCGAACACCTTGCCAAAACCGCATGAACAGCAAGCCGCCTCGACTCACTGCAATCGCGCAATCGCGGGGTTCAAAAGTGGCTCGGAGCATCAACCACCTATCCCTGCCAAAAGCTTATACGGCTTTCATGAGCTCACGCCCACATAGACGGCATAGATCAGGCCCCAGAGGCAGGCGCTGAGCGCGGTAGCGGTGAGGATCATGAGCCCGGCCGACGGTCCAAATGCGACTTGCGCAGGTGCGGGCGACTCAGGTGGGTGGAGATAGAGCGGGCGCCCATTGCTCCAGACGGCTATCAACCTGTCCTTAGGCAGCAATACCTTGGAGCCACCATTGCACAGGTACGCTGACGGCTCGGCTTGGGCGGCTGGCTTGCATGTTGGCGGTACATTCCAAAGCTTGACTACTTGGCCAGCGTGATCGTTGGCCCAGGCCCGGGCCTCGCTTTCGTGGTTGTACAACCCGCAATAGTCGGGGTCGTCACATTCGACAAAGTAGAAATACGGTGCCACTGGCTCGACCCGCTCAAGGATTGGCTCAGCGAGCGCTACGCGCAGTTCCTCTGCACAAGATCCGCCTGGAGAGCTGTGATGTTTTTCGATGAGATATGCCGCTTGCTCGACCAGATCCCGCGACAGGGTGATTGTTTTATTGGTCATGGTTTCACCTCACACCCGCAACGAGCGGGATGCGCTTTTGATTGTCGGCAAGGTCGCGCAGGCGGGTGGACCGCCGGCCTCATAATTTCCGACAGTTCGACGAACTTTGCCAGCAATTGTTCCAGACGGCAGTCACTCGTTTTCAGAACGCGGATCTCGCTCATTCAGCTTCCAATCAATGGTCAGTGCCAGTGTAGATGCCACAAGATACCTTCACGTCACTGACCAGAAAGCCCCAATCAGCACACCGTTTGCGGGTTATGAACAGGCTTTGAATGAGGCTTGGCGGTCAGCCAACTCAAAAAGTGACAGATGTCGCAGCCAGGCGTGGGCAACGAGATAGCGCGATGAAAAATCACATGGGCCTAGCTGTCTTGTCGGCGAAATAACTTTCCTGATTTGGGATCACAGATCAAGGCTTTTCAGCCCATTGCCCCGCAACGTGGGTGACTCCCCGGTGATCTCGCACAGCAGCGCGGTGACCGCCTGCCCCTCAACCGTACCGCGCATCTGCAGAAACCCCGCCACAGCACCGACAGCAAACCAGTAACGATGCACCAGACAGTTGCAGCGGGCGATGGCCTGCGATTGCGCGTCGAGCAGCTTGCGTTGGGGCAGCAGGCTGATCAATTCGTGCCCCCGGTCCAGGTCAGCGCGACCGCTCCTGCCGATCAGCCTGTCGGATCTGCCGTGTCGGTAGACCGCTTCGGCCACCGGGCCCGCGAAGCAATGGAGCAGGTCACGTTCAATGGCGTCGACCATCGAGGGCAGATATTCAGCAATCCCCGGGGCGTCGAAGGCCGGGCGCGGGACGAGGTAATCCGCTTCCACCAAACCCTCTGCGTATTGCGGGTTACCACACAGATCGAACATCGGGCCCGTGCAGGCTTCGGCCCTGGTACGCACGGTGACACGTTTGATGGGCTGACCGTTCCACCAAAAGGCCAGGGCGTGACCGGCTTCATGGAAAGCCGTACAGCGCGGGCGTGTGTTCATGGTGGTTCTCTCCTGGCCTGCGCGCGCTTTGGCACGACAAAAATGCCGGACTCGGAAAAAGCGCTATCCCTTGCAGGCGCCGTTCATATCATCTGCCTCAGCCTGCACGCCCGATAAAAGAATCTGCCTATCAACCGTTAATACCGCGCCTATTAGCGATCTGTCACAAAGGGACTAGCCTTGATTCTGCACTGGCGTAAGTTCGCCGGTTGAGACCTGATAAAAGAGACTAAAAAGTTCAGAACCGTACTGGGCTTGCCGTGGGCCACGATGCTGGCAAATCGATTCTCGATTGCCACTCTTTAGCATTGCCGTGAGGCCACAACGATGAGTTGAACAAACTGTGAGCCCTGCAACCTGTGTCATTGATTTCACCTGTCGCTATTAAAGCCCGGCCGGGCTGGATAGCTGGATGAACACGACCAAAGGTAGCTCCTCATGGCAAACGAATCGAAATGCCCGTTCAATCACGCCGCTGGCGGTGGCACGACGAACCGCGACTGGTGGCCGAACCAGTTGAATCTGAAAATCCTGCACCAGCACTCCCCGCTGTCCGACCCTATGGGCGAGGGCTTCAACTACACCCAAGCGTTCAAAAGCCTGGATTTCCAGGCACTGAAACAAGACCTGCATGCGCTGATGACCGACTCGCAAGACTGGTGGCCAGCAGACTTCGGTCACTATGGGCCGCTCTTTGTCCGCATGGCCTGGCACAGTGCCGGTACCTACCGCACCGGTGACGGACGCGGTGGCGCAGGTTCCGGGCAGCAGCGTTTTGCGCCGCTCAACAGCTGGCCGGACAACGTCAGCCTCGACAAGGCGCGTCGGCTGCTATGGCCGATCAAACAGAAGTATGGCCGTAACATTTCCTGGGCCGACCTGATCGTCCTCACCGGGAACGTCGCGCTGGAGTCCATGGGCTTCAAGACCTTCGGTTTTTCCGCTGGTCGCCCGGACGTCTGGGAGCCGGATGAAGATGTCTATTGGGGCTCCGAAAACAAATGGTTGGGCGGCGATACCCGCTACGGCAAACCGGATAAAGCCGCCATGCAAGAGCCCGGCGAAGGACAGCTGGTGGCCGAGCCTGGCAATGAAGAAAGCCGTACCGACCTGGGACGCAACCTGGAGAACCCGCTGGCCGCCGTGCAGATGGGCCTGATCTACGTCAACCCGGAAGGCCCCGAGGGCCAACCGGATCCAGTCGCTGCCGGGGTGGATATCCGTGAAACCTTCGCCCGCATGGCGATGAACGATGAAGAAACCGTGGCCCTGATCGCCGGCGGCCACGCCTTCGGCAAGACCCACGGCGCCGGCCCCGCGGACAATGTCGGCGCCGAGCCCGAAGCCTCTGGCCTGGAACAGCAGGGCCTGGGCTGGAGGAATACATTCGGCACCGGCAAAGGCGCCGATACCATCACCAGTGGCCTGGAAGTGACCTGGACCACCACGCCCACCCGCTGGAGCAATAATTATCTGGAGAACCTGTTCGGTTTCGAGTGGGAACTGACCAAGAGCCCGGCAGGTGCGCACCAGTGGACGCCGAAAAACGGCGCAGGCGCAGGCATCATTCCCGATGCCCATGACCCGTCCAAGCGGCGTAATCCAACGATGCTGACCACCGACCTGGCGCTGCGCTTCGACCCGATCTACGAAAAAATCTCGCGGCGCTTCCTGGAGAACCCGGACCAGTTGTCCGACGCGTTTGCCCGCGCCTGGTTCAAGCTGATCCACCGCGACATGGGCCCGCTCGCGCGCTACCTGGGCCCGGAACTGCCCAACGAAGAGCTGCTGTGGCAAGACCCGATCCCTGCGGTCGACCATGCGCTGGTCAACGACAGTGACGTCGCTGCCCTCAAGGACAAGCTGCTGGCTTCGGGCCTGTCGGTTTCACAGCTTGTGTCTACTGCATGGGCGGCGGCCTCCACCTTCCGTGGCTCCGACAAACGCGGCGGGGCCAACGGCGGCCGCCTGCGCCTGGCCCCGCAGAAGGATTGGCCAGCCAACCAGCCAGAGCAACTGGCTCAGGTGCTGGCGACCCTTGAAAGCGTCCGGAGCGAGTTCAACGGTGCCCAATCCGCCGGTAAAAAAATCTCACTGGCGGACCTGATCGTGCTGGCCGGCAGTGCCGGCGTTGAACAAGCGGCGAAAAATGCCGGGCTCAGCGTGACGGTGCCTTTCACGCCAGGACGTATGGACGCAAGCCAGGAGCAGACGGACGTCGAGTCGTTCGGTTTTCTCGAGCCCATCGCCGATGGTTTCCGTAACTACCTCAAGGGCAGATACAGCGTACCCACCGAGGCGCTGCTGATCGACAAGGCGCAACTGCTGACCCTCAGCGCACCAGAGATGACCGCACTGATCGGCGGCCTGCGCGTGCTCAATACCAACGTCGGCCACACCCCGCACGGCGTCTTCACCCAACGGCCGGAGGTGCTGACCAACGACTTCTTCGTCAACCTGCTCGACATGGGCGTGGAATGGAAACCGCTCTCCGACACCCAGGAAGCGTTCGAAGCCCGTGACCGCAAGACCGGCCAAGTCAAATGGACCAGCACGCGTGTCGATCTGGTGTTTGGCTCCAACGCACAACTACGGGCCTTGGCCGAAGTCTATGCCAGCGCCGACGCGCAGGAGCAGTTCGTCAAAGACTTCATCGCAGCCTGGGTCAAGGTGATGAACCTGGATCGGTTTGATCTCGGGTGACCCAAGAGGCTTTGAAACAGGACCCTCGACCTGATTGTTCAGGTTGGGGGCTCCGGCGAGCGCTCTTTAGATGTCGTCGCGCTGAGCCCGACCGTCCGGACCATACAGTTTGCTGCCGATGACGGTGTTGAGAAAGCTGACAATGCGCTGGTTGTACGCCATGCGCAGGCTGAGCGCTTCGCCGTTCGAGGTATTGATCTCCCGGGCGCGAAACGCCAATGCCTGCATTTGCCGCCAGGCCGCCAGACAATCGGCATCGTGGGCTGCCTTGAGCGCGCCTTTTCGACCAGGACCGTAGCCAAGTTTGAGCTGCGCCCCGTAACGACTAGCTTCCAACTGCTCCAGCTTCTGCAGCGCCACCTGTTTGCCCGCCGTCAGCTCTCGCAGCTTTTCACCATCAACCCTGGCCTGAGCCAAGGCGCGGCGTTCCTGCTCCAACAGCTCGACCAGCTGCACGATGACCTGCTGCTGTAACTCCAAATGTTTAGCCAGACTCATAGGTATCTGAAACTCATCGGTATCGGCCTTTCTTGTCGCTCATTGCTTCTCGCTGCCAAGCGTTTCCCTGACACTTGACACCAAGCCTTCGTAGATCGATTCCGAGCTGATCTGCAAGGTACCGCTATCGATGGCCTGACGCAGGGCTGCGACTTTTTCCATATCAACATCCGACGCAGTTTCCACATCCGCAAGGGTGCTGATGCTTGAGAGCTGCACGTCGTCATCGAGCGTCGCATCCAGCGTCTGCAGCTCGGTTCGTTGTGAACTGGTGCCGGCCACGTTGCTGTCAGTCGGCGGTAAGGTATTGGTCAGGTTAGCGCTTATGATTTTCACGTTAGAGGCTTCGTTGGCTGTTGTTGGGTCACTATCGGCAATCGCGACGGCAAACTT
This sequence comes from Pseudomonas sp. LBUM1664, assembly GCF_059695895.1. Classification (NCBI taxonomy): domain Bacteria; kingdom Pseudomonadati; phylum Pseudomonadota; class Gammaproteobacteria; order Pseudomonadales; family Pseudomonadaceae; genus Pseudomonas; species Pseudomonas sp. LBUM1664. The sequence continues at coordinate 5,491,524 of NZ_CP166791.1, forward strand.
TGACCGGTGATCGGGATTCGGAGAAAAATTTTCAGTAACGCAGTAACAACTCGTTCTGGCCGACGACTTGCGCATTGAGCATCTTGCCATCACTGCTCAGCACCCTGACGCTGCTACCCAGGCTGCCATTGTCCAGCGCCTTGCCATCGCGCCTGATCGTAAAGCCCGCGCCTTGAGCCCGCAGTACGACACGTTGATTGCGCTCCACCAACCAGCGTTCGCGGAAATTGTTCAGCGCCAAGGCAGCGCCCCGACTGAAGCTGCGACTGGCCTGACGGCCAACGACTTGCTCCGGCCTCAGCACGCTACCTTTGGGCAAGCGCTCCAGCGGGCCGCGTTTGATCTCCAGCATATCGGCTTTAACGACGTCTCCCGCCGCAATCCTTTGACGGCTGACCACGTATTCGCCGACGGCGCCCACACTGACTTGAAGATAGCCGACTACGCCCTCCTCTCCTTCACAACGCACACCGACCGCCACACGGCCAAACACGTTTTGCTCAGGATGCACCAGATACGGCAGAGGGCTTTCGCATGCCGATATCCGTGTGGCCGGCTGACCAATGTCGATCTGCATCTGTTGGCTGCGCGGCGGCAATCGTTGCGCAATCAAGTGACGCACCTTGTCTTGCAGCACATCCGGTTGGGCCATGGCACTGGCGCTATGGAGCAAGCCAAGCAGAACCCATCCGTGGACACAGGCATGACCAAGCAACGCGTGAGGCCGTAAAAACCCTGTCATCGAGCCAACCCTCTGAGGTAGCAAGTGGAGAATTTTAGGCGCTCCGGCGCCAAGGCAAGGCCTGAATTGGTTGCCAAATAGCGGCCTGTTTCGGCCTTTGCATCGACGACCTTGGGACTAATCTGCGAGCTGTTCAATTATTTGAAGCACAGGTCCGCAGACATGATCGACAAGCTCGACAACGAGCTGCGCTTCCAGCAGGACGCAATGAGTTTGCGGGCTGAGCGCCAGCAGGTATTGGCCAACAACATTGCCAACGCCGACACCCCCAACTTCCGGGCGCGTGACTTTGACTTCTCAACCGAGCTGGCCAGCTCCCTGCAGAAGGGCCGCGCCAACGAGCGGGGCATGACGCTGGCTACCACCTCGGATCGCCACCTGCACGCTGCCTCCGACAGCTTCTCGAGCCGCACGCTGCTCTATCGCGTGCCTGACCAACCGAGCCTTGACGGCAACACCGTGGACATGGATCGCGAGCGCGCGCAGTTCACCGATAACGCCGTCAGGTATCAGGCAAGCCTGACGTTTCTGAGCAGTCGATTGCAGTCGCTCAAGACCGCCATGCAATCCGAATAACGCAGGGAGAACTCCATGTCGATGTTCAGCATTTTCGATATCGCCGGTTCCGCGCTCAGCGCCCAGTCCCAGCGCATGAACGTAACGGCCAGCAACCTGGCCAACGCCGACACCACCAGCGGCCCCGATAACGAAGCCTATCGCGCCCGCCAGGTGGTGTTCGAGTCGCAATACCAGACCGGCAGCCGTATTGGTGGCGTACGGGTCAGCCAAGTGGTCGAAGACGGCTCCCCCCTACGGCAGGAATACCGTCCGGGCGACCCGCTGGCCAACGAGGACGGCTACGTGACCATGCCCAACGTTGAGCCCGTGGGCGAAATGGTCAACATGATCTCCGCTTCGCGCTCCTATCAGGCCAACGTCGAAGTCATGTCCACCAGCAAGGAAATGATGCTGAAAACTTTGACCCTAGGCGAGGCGTAAACAATGGCTAGCACGATTTCCAGTTCGGTCCTTTCGAGCATGAACAGCAGCACGACCACCTCAGAAAGCACGGCTTCGGCTTCGGATGAGCTGCAAGATCAATTTCTGACGCTGCTGACGACCGAATTGCAGAACCAGGATCCGACCGATCCGATGGACAACAGCGAAATGGTCACGCAGTTGGCCCAGATCAGCACGATCAGCAGCATCGAGGAAGTGACCTCCACGCTGGAGGGCATCTCCAGCCAGCTCAGCGCCAGCGAGTCCCTGCAAGCCTCGGCGCTGGTGGGCAACGGCGTGTTGATCGACGGCAACACCATCCAGGTCGGCAGCGGCGTCGCCACCACCTTCGGCGTGACCCTGGCCAGTGATGCAGACAGCGTCACCGTCACCATCAAAGACAGTAACGGTACGGTGGTTCGGACCCTGGACGAAGGTGACATGAGCGCTGGCACCCAAGCCTTGTCCTGGGACGGTTTAGAGGACGACGGCACGACCGCGGCCGACGGTGCTTACACCTTCTCCATCACGGCCACCGCCGAGGACGTCGCCGTTACAAGCACAGCGCTGAAATACGCCCTGGTGACCGGCGTGACCACCGATAGCAGCAACGAAGTGGCGCTCGATCTGGGTGGCGTCAATGAAAACGTCGCGTTGAGCGACATCAGCCTGGTGCTTTGATCGCTCTGCCTCACTCACAACCAGCCATTGCTCGCAGTCGCCAAGACTGCTCAGTCATCGTTCGCATCTCAGGAGAAACACCATGGCTTTTTCCCAAGCGCTTAGTGGTCTGACGGCTGCTTCCACCGACCTCAACGTCGTCAGCAACAACATTTCCAACTCCCAGACCGTAGGCTTCAAAAGCTCGGAGACACAATTCGCCGACGTTTATTCCGGAGCGGATGTAGGGCTGGGGACCTCGGTTTCAGGCGTGGTACAGAACTTTGAATCCGGCAGCCTGACCACCACCGATAACGAGCTGGACCTGGCCATCAACGGTGAGGGTTTCTTCACATTTACCGACGGCACGCAAACCGTGTACTCGCGCAACGGCCAATTGACCCTGACCGCCGATGGTTATCTGGAAAACGCCGCGGGCGATCAATTGCTGGGCGTCAACGGCGTCATTCAGATCCCGACGACGGGCATGCAAGCCAGCGCCAGTACTGAAGTGGATGCCGAGCTGAACCTGGACGCCAGTGAAGAGATCATCACCACTGCCTTCGACCAGACGGACGCCTCGACCTACTCGTACTCAACGACCACGACCCTCTACGACTCTCTGGGCATCAGCCACACCAGCACCCTCTATTTCAGCAAAACCGCCGAGAACACCTGGGATGTCCACACCGCAGTCGATGGCAACCTGCTGACTGAAACACAAACCGTGGAGTTCAGCTCCAGCGGCCTGATCACCAGCGGAGAGACCGGCACCTACACCTATGACCCGGCCAACGGTGCCGCGGCCATGAGCTTCGAGCTGGACCTGACGGGCACGACGCAGTTCGGTAACGACTCCGAGGCTGACATTTCTCAGAATGGCTACACCTCCGGCAGCCTGGTGAGTTTTACCATCGATGAGACCGGTACGGTCGTTGCCACCTACTCCAACGACCGGACGCAAAACGTCGACCAGATTCAACTGGCTACTTTCAGCAATGAAAATGGCCTGCAGGCCAACGGCGACAACACCTGGCTGGCCACCAACGATTCCGGCCAGGCCTCGCTGGGCGTTGCCAGCAGCGGTTCCCTGGGCTCGATCCTCAGCGGTGCGACCGAAGACTCCAACGTCGACCTGACCGCCGAACTGGTGAACCTGATCATTGCCCAGCGCAACTTCCAGGCCAATGCCAAGTCGGTCACGGCGCAAAGCGAAGTGCTTCAGCAAGCCGTAAACATCGGGTCCTGACGCATGGATCGCATGCTCTTCACAGCCATGAGCGGGGCCAATCAGGCACTCGAACAACAGGCTGTCGTGGCCAACAACCTGGCCAACATTGTCACGCCGGGCTTTCGCTCGCAGTTGGTCGAGATGCAGTCCTCGCCTGTCGCGGGCGAGGGCTTGCCTACACGGGTTTCAGTCCTCGCGAACGGGTTGGGGGTCGACTGGACCGAAGGGCCGATCACCCATACCGACAGGGCGCTGGATGTGGCGCTCGGTGAGAACGGCATGCTGGCGGTGCAAACCGCCGACGGCAAAGAGGCCTATACACGGCGAGGTGATTTACAGGTCGATGGCACCGGCGCAATGACCGTGGGAGGCCGCCCGGTCATCGGTGACGGTGGGCCGATCACCGTGCCGCTGGGCAGCGAAATCACGTTGGGCAGCGACGGCACCATCAGCGTCCGTGAACTCGGCATGGAGCCCCGGGGCTTGAGCCCGGTGGGTCGGCTGAAGGTGGTGTCGGCCTTGCCCGGCACCTTGCAGGCCGGTACCGACGGGCTATTCCGGCCCCAGGCGGATGCCAGCGGCACCGTGCAACCACTGCCTGCCGACGAAACCATGCGTGTGACACCCGGCGCACTGGAGGGCAGCAACGTCAGCCCTACCAGCGCCATGGTCGCCATGATCGACAACTCGCGCCGCTACGAAATGCAGATGAAAGCCATCAGTACCGCCGACGAAAACGCCAAGACCGCCAATAGCCTGCTTTCCCTGCAGAGCTGACCTCACGGTTGAATGAATAAGGAACCGATCGATGATCAGATCACTGTGGACGGCCAAAACCGGCCTGGAAGCCCAGCAGGGGCAAATGGACGTGATCGCCAACAACCTGGCCAACGTCAGCACCAATGGTTTTAAACGCTCGCGAGCGGTGTTTGAAGACCTGGTGTATCAGAACGTACGCCAGCCCGGCGCACAAAGTAGCACCGACACCCGGCTGCCCTCGGGCTTACAGGTCGGTACCGGGGTGCGTGAAGTCGCCACCGAGCGCCTGCACACCCAAGGCAATCTGGAAGAGACCAGTAACTCCAAGGACCTGGCAATCAATGGCCTGGGTTTTTTCCAGGTGGACATGCCGGACGGAACCACCGCCTACACCCGCGACGGCAGTTTCCAGCTCGACTCGAACGGCGAGATGGTCACGTCCAACGGCTACAAACTCTCGGCAGGGGTCACCATCCCGGCCAACGCCACGGCCATCTCGATCAGTACCGATGGCATCGTTTCGGTGACCCAACCCAGCAGCTCGAATTCGACCCAGGTCGGGCAGTTGAACCTGGCATTGTTCATCAACCCGGCAGGCTTACAGAGTATCGGCCAGAACCTCTATCTGGAGACTGACGCCTCGGGTTCTCCGACCGAAACCACACCAGGCCTCAACGGCGGTGGAACGCTGTCCCAGGGTTACGTCGAGACCTCCAACGTCAACGTCGTGGAGGAAATGGTAGGCATGATCCAGACCCAGCGCGCTTACGAAATCAACAGTAAGGCCGTCGAGAGCTCGGACGAGATGCTTCAGCGTCTGACTCAACTCTGACCGCCATGTTCGAGACCCAGAAAATGGCGCATAAGCCCTCATCGCAATGGCCTTTGTCGATGGTACTGGCCGCAATGCTGGCGACCACAGGCTGCGAACAACTGCCCCGCGAGCCCGTCGTGCCTGACGAGCAAATGCAGGTGCCGGCCCTACCGGATCGCCAGGCCAACGGTTCGATCTACCAGAGCAGCCGTGGATCGCAGCCCTTGTTCGAGGACCGGCGTCCGCGGATGGTCGGCGACACGCTGACCATTGAACTGGAAGAACAAGTCAGCGCCAGCAAGACCTCCTCCTCCAATGCCAACCGTGCCGGCTCCATGGGTTTGAGCCTGGCGGCCACCTCCAGCCGGGCGTCCCAGGTAGGCGACTTCGGGCTGGACGCCTCGACGTCCCACGACTTCAGCGGTAGCGGCGGTTCCCAGGCCAACAACTCCTTCACCGGCACGATTTCGGTGACGGTCATGCAGGTGATGCCCAATGGCAACTTGCGGGTACGTGGCGACAAGCAGATTGCAATCAACCAGGGCACCGAATTCATCCGTTTCTCCGGCGTGGTCAATCCTCGGACCATTACCGGAGACAACACGGTGTCGTCGACCCAGGTTTCCCAGGCCCGGATCGAGTATGTCGGTGATGGCTACATCAACGAAGCACAGCGCATGGGCTGGCTCCATCGCATCCTCCTCAACATCTCTCCTTTTTGAGTACGCGAACCATGGCTGACGCTGTATTCATTCCATCATTTTTGCGCCCCGCCAGATCCGGATCCCGAACGCTGCGCAGCTTGTTGCTTGCCTGCACGTTGCTGTTGGGCGGCGCGGCACAGGCCGAGCAGATTCGCGACATCGCCGACTTCGCCGGGATACGCCCCAATAGTCTGGTGGGCTATGGCCTGGTGGTTGGCCTGGACGGCAGCGGCGACCAGACCACCCAGAGCCCGTTCACCGAACAAGGCCTGACCAACATGCTGTCGCAGCTGGGCGTCACCCTGCCCGCGGACGCCAACATGCAGATGCGCAATATCGCGGCAGTGATCGTCACCGCCAACCTGCCGGCGCTTTCGCGCCCGGGGCTGCAGATTGACGTGGTCGTTTCTTCAATCGGTAACGCGCGTAGCCTGCGCGGCGGTACCTTGCTGATGACGCCGATGAAGGGCGCCGATGGCGAGGTCTATGCCGTGGCGCAGGGCAACCTGCTGGTCGGCGGCGCGGGGGCCTCGGCCAACGGCAGCAGCGTGCAGGTCAATCAATTGGCCGGGGGGCGCATCAGTCGGGGCGCTATCGTCGAGCGTGCGGTTCCTCTGCACCTGAGCAGCGGCAATGGCTTGCTCAGCCTCAACATGCATGAGCCTGACTCCGCCACGGCCCAGCGCGTGGTCTACGCCATCAACGCCGAATTAGGCCGTACCGTGGCGTCGGCCATGGATGGCGGGATGATCCAGATCCAGGGACCGATATCACCTAACGAGCGGGTCAATTTCATGGCCCGCATCGAAAGCATCGAGGTGCTGCCGATCCAGGCACGCCCCAAGGTCATTCTTGATTCGCGCACCGGTTCGGTGGTGCTCAACAGCACGGTGAAGCTGTACCGCGCGGCGGTTGCTCACGGTAACCTCTCAGTCATCATCGACACCACCAACACCGTCAGCCAACCCGGCGCCTTCAGTGGCGGCCAGACGGCCATAACCTCCAAAAGCGACATTTCCATCGAGTCGCAGGGTGGCTCGCTGCATCTGCTTGAAGGCACGGCGAACTTGATGGACGTGGTCAAGGGTTTGAACGCGCTGGGGGCCACGCCGCAAGACCTGATGGTCATCCTGCAAGCCCTCAAGGCCGCCGGCTCCCTGCGGGCAGAACTGGAGATCATCTGATGAACATGGCTGGCAGCACGGAGGGCTTTGCCCTCGATGTCCAGGGCCTGGAGCAACTCAAGCGGCAGGCGCAGCAGGACCCGGGAGCGAGCCTGAAAGAAGCCAGCAAGCAGTTTGAGGCCTTGTTCCTGCAGATGATGCTCAAGAGCATGCGGGCGGCGATTCCTAAATCGCAAATGTCCAGCGACTCGCAAACCGAGCTATACACCGAGATGCTCGACCAGCAGTGGGCTCAGAGCCTGTCGGGGAAAGGCATCGGCCTGGCCGAGCAGTTGGCCCGGCAACTGAGCGGCCATTCCAAAAAAAACGGCGACGCCAACACCGACATAGATGCCGCGGCGGCCCTGTTTCTCGACCTGCCGCCGTCGCGTACCACGGGATCGGCATCGCCTTTTGCGAACACGGCTTACCAGACCCAGGCGTTCGAAGCCTGGAAGCGCCGTGAAGTCAGTGGCACGGACAACGAACGCCCAGAGCATGTGCAGGCGTTCGTATCGCGCTTGAGCGAACCGGTGCAAAAAGTCGCGCGCAGCAGTGGCGTGCCGGCCGAACTGATCCTTGCCCAGGCCGCACTGGAAACCGATTGGGGCCGCCGCCAGATCACCACCGCCAATGGCGCTGACAGTCACAACCTGTTCGGGATCAAGGCTGGCAGCCAGTGGCACGGCGCGACCACACAGGTCATGACCACTGAGTACGCCGAAGGCGCGGCACAAAAACAGGTGGAGAGTTTCCGCGTTTACCCCACCTACGAGGCGGCCTTCAACGACTACGCCCGATTGATTCGCACCCGCCCCGGTTACGCCGCCGTACGCAATGCCACGGATGCGCCACAGGCCGCCATCGCGCTGCAACAGGGTGGTTACGCCACCGACCCGAAGTATGCAGAAAAACTGATTTCAGTGATGGCGACCATCGGCCCCCTGCGGCCCGCCTCACCCGTGGCACGCCTGGAAACTGACCGATAACGCAGCCCGGGCATCAGTCATTTCACCGCTTGTGGATCTGTCGCCAACGTTTTTTGAAAAGAATCAGGCTCACAGGTCAAGTTGCACTTTCGCGGGGCCGATAGTGCGCAATATGTAGCTTAGGAGCTTCTCGATGAGCATTATTTCCATTGGTGTCAGCGGCCTGTCCGCCGCACAGATCGCCCTCAATACCAGCAGTAACAACACCACCAACGCCTACACGGAAGGCTATAACCGGCAAGTGACGACCTTCTCCGAAGCCACGTCGGGCAGCGGTGTGCAGGTCTCCAGTGTCGAGCGCCAGTACAACCAGTTTGTCACCACCCAGCTCAACAGTTCGATCAGCACCGAAAGCGCGCTGTCGACCTACCAGACCGAAGTCGATCAGATCGACAGCCTGTTGGCCGATGGCGATGCCAGCCTCGATACCCTGTTGCAAAGCTTCTTCTCGGCCATCCAGACCCTGACCTCCGACGCCAGCGATACAGCCGCGCGGGAAGAAGTCATCGGCGCGGCAGAAACACTGACCTCTCAGTTCACCCAATTGGGCAGCTACCTGGACGAGATGGCAGACGATGTGAACAGCCAGATCGACGATCAAGTGACCCAGGTCAATGATCTCACCGAGCAGATTGCCGACCTCAATAAAAAGATCAGCCTGTCCGATGCGCTGGGCACGACCTCCAACGACCTGCTCGATCAACGGGATCTGTTGGTCAGTCAGCTCAACGAATTGGTGGATGTCGATGTCACCACTCAGGACAACGGCAGCTACAATGTGTCCCTGAGCAACGGCCTCGCGCTGGTGGCCGGCAATGACAGTTTCGAACTGCAAACCAGCGTCTCGGCCAGCGACCCGACTCAGACAGTGGTCGCCTATGTGGATGCGGCCGGCAACACCACCGCGCTTGATGACTCCACGTTCGAAGGTGGCTCACTGGCCGGGCTGATGGATTTTCGCGATACCACGCTGACCGAAACGCAAAACCAGTTGGGGATCCTGGCGGTCTCGTTAACGCAAGCGTTCAACTCCCTGCAGGAAGCCGGCATCGACCTCAACGGCGACACCGGCACAGACTTTTTCTCGGTCGACGACCCCAGCATCTACGGCAATACCAACAATACCGGTGACGCGACACTGAGCGCGACCTTCACCGATGACGTCAGCGCATTGAGTGCCAGCGACTACACCGTCAACTACTCCGACACCGACGGCTACACCGTGACCCGTAACGATACGGGTGCCAGCGTCGAGGCCACCTACGACAGCAGCGCCGACACCCTGAGCTTTGCCGGGATGAGCGTGGCCATCAACGGCACCGCCAATGACGGCGACAGTTTCCTGGTGCTGCCGACACGCAACGCCGCCAGCAGCTTCAGCACCCTGATCAGCGATGGGAGCCTGATCGCGGCGGGCACCTCGACCGGCAGCAGCGATAACACCAACGCCCTGGCGATGCTCGACCTGCAAACCGACAGCATCGTGGGAGGCTCGTCCACCCTCAGCCAGGCCTACTCGACATTGGTCAGCAACGTGGGCAGCACCGCCAGCAAAGTCGCAGGCCAACTTGAAACCCAATCAAGCCTGACCGAGCAGTTGACCACGCTGCAGCAATCGGAATCGGGGGTCAATGTCGATGAAGAGGCGGCCAACCTGATTGTCTATCAACAGTATTACCAGGCCTGTGCGAAGGTCGTCGAAGTGGGCACCAGCCTTCTCGACACCATTCTCGACATCAGCTGATAAACGTCTGAAAGGAGCCTCACGCCATGCGCCTCAGCAGTGCGACGATTTACAATCAGAGCTTGAACGCCATGCTCACCCAGGAAAGCGCCTATCAGGACGCGGCTCAGGAAGTCTCCAGTGGCACGCGTGTGGAGACCCCTTCCGATGACTCACTGGCGGCCGCCCAAGCCGTCAACGTCCGTCAGGCGATCTCGGCCAACGAGCAATACGCCGACTCGCGCAGCGCTATCACCACCTCGTTGTCCCAGGAAGAAAGCACGCTCGATAGCGTCAACGATGCCATCAGCAGTGCCATGTCCCTGGTCGTTCAAGCCAACAACGGCACCTTGAGCGATGCCGACCGCGAATCGCTCGCCACCTCGCTACAAGGCGTCTACGACACGCTGGTGACCTTGGCCAACGCCACGGACAGCAACGGCAATTACCTGTTTTCCGGCTATCAGAGCCAGAGCCCAGCCTTCGCCGAAAATGCCGATGGCGAGCTGGTCTATCAGGGCGACGACAACGTCGTCACCCAACAGGTCAGTTCCACGCAGACCATGGCCAGCGGCGATAATGGCGCGGCGATTTTCCTCTCGGTCAGCAGCTCCGCAGGCTTCATTGCCGAAACAGGCGACAACTCCGGCAGCGTGACCTTCGACGGCCCGGACATCACCGACACCGAAGATGCCGCCTACGGTACCGGTTTCACTGTGACCTTCAGCACGGCCGCCGACGGCACGGCCCAATACAGCATCGATGGCGCAGATCCGGTCACGTATACCTCGGGCGACACCCTCGAAGTCAACGGTCTCTCCCTGACCCTCAGCGGGACACCGGCCGACGGCGATACCCTCACCGTCAGCGCCGCCGCCGATGCCGACCCGGACCTGTTCGCGACGTTGAAGAACCTGATCTCGGCGCTGCAAACACCGGTGGATACCGAGGCGGACCAAGCCAACCTGAGCAACACCCTGTCCACGGCCAGCCGCGAACTGAGCAATGCTCAGGACAACGTGCTGACCGTACTGACATCGGTGGGCTCACGGTTGAATCAGTTGGAAGTGCTCGACACCATCGGCGATGACCTGGCGCTCAGTTACACCGAGCGCCTGTCCGGTCTGGTGGATGCTGACTACACCGAGTCCGTCACCGAGTACACCTCGCTGCAAGTGGCGCTGCAGGCGGCCCAGCAAACCTTCGTCAGCATTCAGAAAATGTCGTTGTTCGAGTACATCTGAAACCACGTTCCAGGCGCCCGGAAACCTGGGGGCGCCTGAACGGTTTTAGGGGAGCGCCATGTGATCGATCAGGTACTGCATGAATTGCAGCGTGTTGGTCATCAGCCTGGCAAGAAACTGCCCCAGATCGCCCATCACCACCATCAGCAACACCAACCCCACGCACAATGTCGCCGGGAAACCCACGGAGAATACCGTCAGTTGCGGCGAGACGCGGTTCAGGATGCCCATGGCCAGGTTGATGATTAGCAGCGTGCCCACCATCGGCAGCGCCAACAAAAGTCCGGTGAGAAAGATCGTGCTGCCATAGCGGGCGATCAGGTTCCAGGCATTGGGGTCGAAGTGCAGGTTGCCGATCGGCAAAGTCTTGAAGGTTACCGCCAGCAGCTCAAGTACCATCAAATGACCATCGAGCGCCAAAAACATCAGGATCGTGACCATGCTCAGAAAGCGCGACAGCACCATGCTGTTGGTACTGGTGTCGGCGGAAAAGAACGTGGCAAAGGCCAGGCCCATCTGCATACCGCAAATGTCACCGGCCATCTCGACCACCGCCAGGGTGATGCGCATGACCATGCCCAAGGACATCCCGATCAACACCTGTTCCACAATTACCCCCAGGCCAGCCCATGAAAACAGGGCGACATCCGGCATGGGCGGCAGATTGGGTGCGAGCAGGAAAGCAAAGAGTATCGCCAGGCCCACCTTCACCTGACTCGAGACGTTTTTATGACCCAGGATCGGGTCGCTCATCAGAAACGCCAGCACTCGGCAAAACGGCCAGAAGAAGCTGCTCACCCAGAGTTGCAGCTGCGCCGAACTGACCTCGATCACAAGCGTCAGCCGATCAGCGCGGGCAAGCTGGTGAACAACGCGCGGGTGTAGTCAACCAGCATCTCCATGATCAGCGGCCCCGCCACGACCAGCACCACGCACACCCCGATAATTTTGGGGATAAACGACAGCGTGGATTCATTGATCTGCGTCGCGGCCTGAAACAGGCTCACCAGCAAACCGATAAACAGCGTCACCAACAATACGGGCCCCGCTACGATCATGCTCATGCGCATGCCTTTGTAAGCCAGGTCCATGACCATTTCCGGCGTCATTGTCTGCGTCCTCGAAGTCACATCATCAGGTGTAGAAACTTTGCGCCAATGAGCCGAGCAACAACTGCCAGCCATCGACCAGCACAAACAGCATCAGCTTGAACGGCAGCGAAATCGTCGACGGCGGCACCATCATCATGCCCAGCGCCATCAGCACGCTCGCCACCACCAGGTCGATGATCAAAAACGGAATGAAAATAGTGAAGCCGGCCTGGAAAGCGGTCTTCAGCTCGCTGGTGACAAAGGCCGGAAGCAATACCCGCATCGGTACGTCTTCGGGGCCTTGCAAGTCTTCGACCTGGGCCAAGCGCGCAAACAATGCAAGGTCGCCCTGGCGCGTCTGAGCCAGCATAAACTTGCGAAACGGCTGGCTCGCCAGGTCGAGAAACTGCTCGACCTTGATCTCGTCCTTGGAGAACGGCAGCCAGGCTTTTTCGTAAGCCTGATCGAGCGTCGGGGACATGACGAAAAACGTCAGGAACAGCGACAACCCCAACAACACCTGATTCGGCGGCGCCGACGTCGTGCCAATGGCGGTGCGCAGCAAGCCCAGGACAATGATGATGCGGGTAAACCCGGTCATCATCAGCAGCACCGCTGGCAGGAACGCCATGGCGCTGAGCAGCAACAGGGTTTGCAGACTCAGCGACCACTGCTGGCCGCCCGCCTGTCCGGTGAAGGCGGCCAACTCTTGAATCGCCGGCTCGGCCTGCGCATCGGCGACCCACACCAACAACGACACCGCCGACAACATCGCGTGTTTCAAGCCACGGGCAAAAGAACCCGACGCACTCATGATGGGGTTTCCGGTTGATTGTCGCTGCGCGGGGGACTGCGCCGCAGCGCAGCGGCCAAACGTTCGGCAAAACTGTCGCCGATCATCGCGGGGGGGCTCTCGGGATCGGCTGGCGGCGCGTCCATCTGCGACAGCGCACTGACCTGTTGCGCGGTCACGCCCAGCACCAGCCACTTGCCCTGAACCTCGACGATCACCACTTTCTCGCGCTGCCCCACGCTTGTACTGCTGACAACCCGCATCACCTTGCCGGGTGTCAACGCACGCGCGCCGATACGACGCACGAGCCAACCGCACAGCAATACACAGGCGACCACCAGCCCCAGCGCCAAGGCCGTCTTGCCGAGCAACGCCAGGTTCATCAGGCTGTCCGAAGGGACGCCAAGGGCCACGGGCGGCGTCTGGCTGACCTGGCTCATCGGTTGAGCTTTTGTACGCGTTCGGACGGCGTAATGATTTCGGTGATCCGAATACCGTACTTCTCATCCACGACCACCACCTCACCCTGGGCAATCAGGTAGCTGTTGATCAAGATGTCCATGGGTTCACCCGCCAGGCCGTCGAGCGCCAGTACCGAGCCCTGGGCCAGCTCCAGCAACTGCTTGATGGTAATCCGCGTGCGACCAAGCTCTACGCTCAGCTTGACGGGGATATCCATGATCATTTCCAGCTCACGCGGCGCGACCATGGGCTGTGGTGCTGCCAGCGGTTTGAAGACGCTGGCGCCAACGCCCGGTGCAACGTTTTCGACCGTCTCCTGCGCCTCACCCTGTTCGGCAAGGGCCATGGCCCAAGGGTCATCCGCCTCAGGCTCGGCTCCCTGCTCGGCCATGGCACCGGCCCAGTCATCGGCCTCTTGCGGCTCGATTTGGCTTGAATCAGTCATGGTCAGACTCCTTGGCAGTGGACACATGGCCCTTGATGAACCGGCTGGTTGAAGAGGAGGAGGCAGGGCCCAGGGAGTGATCGACCAATTCCTTCACGAGCAACGCACGCAAGCCGTTCTGGCTGCCGTATTCACATTTCATGACGGGCACTCCATCGACGCGCGCGCTAACGATGTCGGGCAGTTCGATGGGCAGGACATCGCCGACTTTCAGCGCCATGACCTGCCCTACCCGGACATCCATCTCGACAAAGTCGGCGATCAACTCGATCTCGGAGTGGGTGATTTCGCCAGCCATGCGCTTGTTCCAATCCCGCTCCTCTTCAGGATTGACATCGGTCAGGGGGCCGGTGAGCAACTTACGCATCGGCTCGATCATCAGGTAGGGAATAACGATGTTGAAATCGCTGGACAGGTTGCCGACTTCCAGATGGAACGTTGCATTCACCACGATTTCATTGGGCGAACTGGTGATGTTGGCGAACTTGGCCTGCATCTCCGAACGCAAATACTCGATTTCCAGGGGGTAGACGGACTTCCATGCGTCTTTGTAGGCGTCCACCGACAAGCCGAGCAGGCGCCGGATGATGCGCTGCTCGGTGTGGGTGAACTCCCGGCCTTCGGACTTGGTCACGAAACGGCCATCGCCACCGAACAGGTTGTCCACCACCATGAACACCACACTGGGCGGAAACACCACCAACGCGGTGCCTCGCAGCGGCTTCATCGCCAACAGGTTGATGTTGGTGGGCATCGGCATGTGTAGGGAAAAATCGCTGTAACTTTGGTAGCGCACGCTGGTGACCGTGATATCGATGCTGCGCCTGATCAGGTTGAACAGGCTCATGCGAAAGTAACGTGCAAAGCGCTCGTTGATGATATCCAGCGCGTGCAAGCGCTCATGGATCACCCGATGCTGAGTCGCCGGGTCGTACGGACGCACACCCGAGTCCTTGGGCTTATCGACCTCATCCGGGGCATCGCTGTCGCCGCCCCCGCGAAGCAACATGTCGATTTCGTCCTGTGAGAGCAAATCGTCTATGGCCATGGGGTTACTGCACGATAAAGTCGGTGTACAGAACGTTGAGCACCGAGAGCTCAGGCTGCTGTGCCGTCAGGGACTGTTTGAGCATTTCAAGAATTTTGGCAGCGAGGAGTTCTTTGCCCTGAGGGGTGGCCAGCTGCGTGCTGTCCTGCCCGCTCAACAGAGTCAAAAGCTGGCTGCGAATCTGCGGCATGTACTGCTGCACAAGTGTCTGTGTTGCGTCATTTCCCACTTCCAGGGCGAAGCCCACATACAACAGGCTTTGCTCATTGCGCTCGTTTTGAAGATTGACCGTCATCGGCGCAAGGGTGACCAGCCGCGGTGCCTGGGGTTTCGTCTCGACGGCTTCAACCTTCACCGCCTTGTCGACAGGGGCCTTGGCCTGGCTCATGAAAACGTACATGGCGCCGGAGCTGGCGGCGGCAGCGACCAACGCCAACAACATAATCCAGAGCCAAGGTGTTTTGCGGATGGAGGTCATTTGCTGGAACCATGGAAAGAAGGAGAACCGTTAGGCAGGGCTTAAGTATGACCATCTCCCTGGTCTTCCCATGAGGCAATAAGACCAGGCTAACGGCGGTATCTTGCTGTTTTGATTTGCTATTCAGACGTACAGATCGACGCCCGAACTGCGCACGGCAACGCTCTGCACCGGTGCCTCATCCACGTCCGGCGCTGAATCCGTGCGGCTCATCGCGGCGCCGCCCGACGAATCGCGCTGAGCCTGATCGCCCGACGCCTGGCGCGAGGACTGATCGCTGACCGAGGCCTGGCCCAATGAAATACCCTGGGAAGCGAGGGCTTCTCGCAACTGTGGCAATGCCTGCTCCACCGCCGTACGCACCGACGCATGCGCCGACTGGAACTGCGCCTCAGTGTTGCCATCACTGAGATTGAGGCTGATCGACAGCGGGCCGAGTTCAGAGGGGTTGAGCCTCAAGTCAACCTGTTGATCGCCGCGAGTGATCATGTCGATCATCTGTTGCCCCAAGCCGTTCTGCCAATCGGCAGTACCCATAGCGGCCGAGAGAACCAGGCCATTGCTGACGACGTTGGCGGAGCTGCTCAGGCCGACGTTGCTCACGGTCAACGATGCGAGGTTGAAACCGTTTGGAACATCGCTGCTGACTGCGCCATCGGCCTGGCTATGGGTCGATGTATTGTCACTTTGCTTGTGCAGTTCTTGCACGGCATTGGCAGCCTGTCCGTCCAGTGCCGACACCGTGCTTTGCCCATCCAACGCCGCTGGCGTGTCCTGGTAGGTGTCAGACTCGGGCTCTACAGGCTTCAGGCTCGAGGCCTGCAGGTTTGTGTTGGCGCTGACCAACGCCTCGGAATCCACCGACACAGCACCCTGGCTGGCGGCGGCAGGTACTTGCAGAGGCACCGCCGGGGCAACGACCAACAACGTCGGATCAAGCTGGCCGGCACTTTCAATCAGATCCATGCGCTGACGAATATCTTCCAGCGAATTGTCGCGATCACTCGTGCCGTCCAAGGCATCCGGCTCGGCGTCTTCGACAAGAGCGTCTGCCGTGGCGTAGAGATCCAAGCCTGAATTGTCCTGCGTGAGTGTCGCATCCTGGTCAGTAGACAGAGCAGCCGCCTGCTGACTCAGTTGAGCCGTGGAAGGTGTCGATAGCTCCTGCTCAGGTTGCTCGACTGGCTCGAGAACGGCATCCGCCATCCCTGGGCCCGGCACCGTCGTCAAGCGATCAGCCTCATCGCCAGCAACCGGCTCACTGGGCGCTGCATCCACAGCACGGCTGACCGCCGAGGGTGTGGAGGCCGAGGTCGCTGTACCCGGCGCTGACGCCAACGTGTCCACCTGAGCGTTGCTGTCATCGGTCGAAGCGGTCGGGGCGGCTGAGTCATTGCCCGGCGCGGCCTCACTCACTTGACTCAACACCGACGAGAACGACTCGACAGTCGTGCCCTGAGGCAGGTTTGTGACGCTGGCCTGAGTCGATGCAGCGGACGATGAGGCGAACGAAGCAATGATGTCCATGGTGTTCCCTAGAAACGTCTATCGATGGAGGTCGAAAAACTGTCGAAGCGCCGGCGCAACTGGCTGGCCATTTCATCGCTTTGCCGCTGCTCGACTCGCCCGTCCAGCAGCCGTTGCTGCTGAGCCCGACGACTCAAGAGTGCTTCAATGGCGCTGACCTTCTGCCATTGCGCCAGCCAAGTCATTTGGTGCTGGGCCACCTGCTTGCGATGGCGCTCCAGGCTTTTTTGCGCACGATCGACGGCATCCTCCAGCGAAAGGAGAAAGCCACGGTAATTGGTGAGCGCCGAAGGACTCATACCTTCCTTGAGCAGTTCCCGTTGCAGGTTCTGCCGGTATTCCTGTTGGTACTCATCCAATGTGCGCAGTTGGTTGATCACCTGTTGTTCGGCGTTACGGCTCTGCGCCAATGCTCGCGCCGCGACGTCCCGCGCTTTACTGGTCAGTTCGATAAGCAGGTCAAGGGATTGATTAGCCATCGGTGATTACTCGCCAGGGACAAGAAAAGGGTCATTTGCCAGGAAACAAAAGGTTGAGCCCCGACTGGGTCTCTTCCACGCTGGCGCGATCATTGATGCGCTGCTGCAGAAATCGCTCGATATGCGGGTACAAGCCAACGGCGCGGTCGAGTTGGGCATCGTGCCCCGGTGCATAGGCGCCGACGCTGATCAAGTCACGGTTGCGCTGGTAACGTGACAACGTCTGCTTGAGTTGTTGCGCCTTGCGCTGTTGCGACTCACTGACGATGGCGGTCATCGCCCGACTGATTGACGCTTCGATATCGATGGCCGGGTAATGCCCGCTTTCGGCCAGGTGACGGGACAGCACGATGTGCCCATCCAGAATCGCCCGCGCCGCATCGGCAATCGGGTCCTGCTGATCGTCGCCCTCGCTGAGCACCGTATAAAACGCCGTGATCGATCCACCACCGGGTGGACCATTACCGGTGCGCTCAACGAGCTTCGGCAGTTTGGCAAACACTGACGGCGGGTACCCCTTGGTCGCCGGGGGTTCACCCACGGCCAATGCAATTTCACGCTGGGCCATGGCGTAGCGGGTCAACGAGTCCATGATCAACAGGACATCCTTGCCCTGATCGCGAAAATCCTCGGCCAGGCGCGTCGCGTACACCGCCCCTTGCAAACGTTGCAGCGGCGACGTGTCGGCCGGGGCGGCGACGACCACCGAACGGCGTAAACCGTCTTCGCCCAGGATGTTATCGATGAAATCCTGCACCTCCCTGCCCCGCTCGCCGATCAGCCCAACCACGATGACATCGGCCTGGGTGTAGCGGGCCATCATGCCGAGCAACACCGACTTGCCGACGCCGGACCCGGCAAACAAGCCCAGGCGCTGGCCACGACCGACACACAGCAAGGCATTGATGGCGCGGATGCCGACATCGATCTGACGGTCGATCGGTGCGCGCTTGAGGGGGTTGAGCGGCTGAGTGTGCAGGCTGGCGTGATGGGCACCGAGCAGCGGCCCGCGACCATCCAGGGGCTGCCCACTGCTGTCCAGCACCCGACCGAGCAGCGACATACCCAGCGGAAAATAGCGAGCACCCGCCGTGCCATCCAGACAGTCATCGGCAAACACCCTCGCGCCAGCTTGCAACCCGTGGATCTCTGCCAATGGCATCAGGTAGAGGATTTCACCGGCAAAACCGACCACTTCGGCTTCGGCATAAACGGGGTGTGCACGGACGCGACTTTGCGCGGCCAATTCGATGCGACAGGCACCCCCCAACGGCAGGCGCAAGCCCACGGCCTCAAGCACCATACCGGTGGCGCGGGTAATCCGCCCGCTGCGCAGGTAGTCCGCAACCCGCAGTTGCTCTCCCTGAAAAGCATCCAGCACGCCGCTCCAGCGCTCAAGATGCAGATTGCCCGGGATCATGGCTGCTCGCCGAGGATCGCCACGGCGTCATCCAGCACCCGCTCGGTGCTGCGACTCAACATCCCCAGGCGTGACTGGCGCGTGGCGTCCAACTCACCGCTGGCGCTGACCACTCGACAACCGCCCGGCAATATCGCCGTGTCGGCGTGCAAGGCCCAACCTGCCGCATCAATCTGTTCGCCAAGGCTGCTATGAACCAACTGCAAATCATCCGGGTTCAACCACAGGCGAGGCTTACCGGTCAGCTCGGGGTCGCCGTTGAGCATTTTCTGCACAATGGCGATCACCTGTTCCGGCTGAGCGGTCAGGGCCTCTCCTGCCAGTTGCTGGGCGGCATCAAGCGCAATCCGGGTCAACTGACGAGCAATGTGCGTATCCATCTGCTTGAGCGCCTGATCGAAGTTCTGGCACAGCTCCAACAACGGCTGCAAAGTCTGTAGAACCTGCTGTTGCAACTCCACCGCCGCGGCCTGGCGACCTTCGATCAGGCCTTGCGCATAACCCTGTTCCAGCCCTTGGGCATGACCGACCTGCTGCGCCTCGCTGACGGTTTTTTCGCGCAGCACCTGCATTTCCAGCTTGTGTGCAAAGGCTTGCTTGCGCAGCAGCTCCCGATGACCAATCTGCGGATCATGGGCCGGTAATTCATTGCTGCCCAGCGGATCCATCTGCCAGGTTTGCCAGCGGTCACTGTCCGGTACGCCAGAGAACTCAGACATAAGCGTCATTACCGCGGGCCGTCACAATTTCGCCGCTGTCGGACAAACGTCGAACCACCTGCAAAATGTTTTTTTGTTCAGACTCAATCTGCGACATGCGGATCGGTCCGCGCGCTTCCATGTCTTCACGGAACAATTGCGCGGCACGTTGTGACATGTTGTTGAGGAAGCGCTCGAGCAAGGCCGGTGGTGCACCCTTGAGGGCAACCGCCAACGAGTTGTTTTCGACCTGCTGAAGCAGCAACTGGATGCCGCGATCGTCCACCTCGATAAGGTTCTCGAACAGGAACATCTCGTCGAGGATCTTCTGCGCCAGGTCTTCGTTGTGCTGACGCACGGTTTCGATGGCCAACTCTTCGTGCGCAGAGCTCATCAGGTTGAGGATTTCCGCCGCCGTTCTTACGCCGCCCATTTTGCTGCGCTTGAGGCTTTGCCCGTCGAGCATGACGCCCAGCACTTCCGTCAACTCCTGCAACGCTACCGGCTGCACGCCGCTGAAGGTCGCAATGCGCAGAATGATGTCGTTGCGCAGGCGGTCGGGCAGCAGTTGAAGGATGTCGGAGGCCTGAGGACGCTCCAGATGCACCAGGATGGTCGCGATGATCTGCGGGTGCTCGTCACGAATCATCTCGGCAACCATCGAGGCTTCCATCAGGTTCAGCTTGTCGATGCCGGACCCGGTGTTGGTACTCTCCAGGATATCGTCGATCAGGCTGGCCGCGCGCTCGCTGCCCAGAGCCTTGGTCAATACCGCACGGATATGATCGCTGGTCTGGATATTGACGGCAGCGTATTGATCGGTCTCGTCCATGAACTCTTCCAGCACCTGACGCATTTCATCATGGGACACCTGGCTCAGGCGTGCCATCTCCATACTGATGGCTTCGACATCCGTGCTCGGCAGGAACTTGAACACTTCGGCCGCGCTGTCGGCATCGAGCGACAACAGCAAAATCGCACTGCGGCGAGACCCGCTCATCTTGTTAGTCATTCTTTTTTCATCCATCCGCGCACGATCATGGCGACCAGTCTCGGGTCTTCGGCAGCAATCTGCTGCAAGCTCTGCATGTTCTGCTCATACACGGCCGATTTGCGTGGCAGGGTTTGCGGCGAATTCTCCTGGTTGGCGACCATGACAGCGGTGCCCTTGGCCGTCGGCACGAGGGCGGTGCCCGGCTCAGACAGATCCGCCAAGGGGCGTCGGTTCAGATCGGCATTGCGCCGTTGCATCGGTCTGAGCACCAGCCACCACAGCGTTAGCGCGGCAAAGGCGACCAGCACATAGCGCATCGCACTCATCAGCAGGTTGTAGGCCTCTGGGGTTTTCCACCAGGCCTGCTCGGCCACGACGGTGTCGGTCTCCACAAACGGGCTGTTGATCACTTGCAGTGCATCGCCACGACTTTCGGTGAAGCCCATGGCCTGGCGCACCAAGTTGTTGATGTTCTCCAGCTCTTCCTTGCTCAACGGCTCTGGCGTCGGCGTGCCGTCCTTAAGCACAGTGCGATAGTTGACCACGACTGCCGTCGTCAGACGCTGGATGTTGCCCAGCCCCGACTTGACGTGCTCGACGTTACGGTCGACTTCGTAGTTGATCATGCGCTCGCTTTGCAGCGACTTGCCGCTCTGGGCGTCGGCTGCGTTCGCCGTGTTGGCGGTTGTCTGCGGCGTGGCGTTGGCGGCGGGTGTTGGCGCTGTGGCACGCGTCGGCGCAGGGGTATTGGGCGGCGTGTTGGTCAGCGCTCCAGGAACGCCCCGTCCCGCGCCATCCTCCTCCAGCACATGCTCGGAGGTCTGTTTACTGCGCACCGCGGCCTCGTTGGGGTCCTGATTGGGCGCGTAACGCTCGGCGGTGCTTTCACGACTGGAGAAATCGATCTGGGCGACCACCTGCGCGTGAACGTTCTGATTGCCCAGCAAAGGCGTCAGGATGTCTTCGATGCGGCGCTGGTAGGAGCGCTCGACTTCACGCACATAGCTAAGCTGCGATCCATCAAGGCCGGAGTTATCGCTGTGGGTCTGCGACAACAGGCGACCGTTCTGGTCAACCACGGTAACGGCATCAACGTTGAGCTCCGGCACGCTGGAGGTCACCAGATGCACAATCGCGTTGGCCTGACTCTGGCCCAATTCCCGACCAGGCTGCAGCGTCAACACGACAGACGCGCGCGCCGCTTCGCGGTCGCGAACAAACACCGACTGCTTGGCCATGACCAGATGAACACGCGCCTTGGCCACCGGCCCCAGGGACTCAATGGTGCGTGACAGCTCGCCTTCAAGGCCTCGCTGATAGTTCAAATGCTCGGCAAACTGACTGACGCCGAACGCCTGCTTGTCCAGCAACTCGAAACCGATGCTGCCGCCCTTGGGCAAGCCTTGCTCGGCCAATTGCAGGCGCAATGCGTTCATCTTGTCGCTGGGAACCATGATGGTGTTGCCACCTTCGCCGAGACGATAAGGAATGCCGCGCTTGTCCAGCTCGCCAATGATTTGCCCGCCGTCCGCCTCGCTGAGGCTGGAAAAAAGCACGCGATACTCCGGTTCTCGTGCCCACAGCAGCAAGGCCACCACAATCGCGATGACCGCCGCACCTGCCAACAACAAGGGCAACAGCGGCTGGCTGCGAAACAGGGTCGACAACGCTTCCAACGGTCTGGCCGGAACACTGACCGGAATGTTTTTTTGCGCGCCTTTGGCCAGGACTGCGGTACTCACGAACACCTCGATAGCGAGGATAGGGCCTGTACGAAAGACATTGCGGAGTCCGGTAGCAGTAGTAGTCGAACAGCCTCCTGCTTCAGCAACACCCATGGGCGCCGCAGGAAATCGGGACGGCTGGCAGAACTTCATTCTGGCGAAAATGCCAAAAGCTAAAGGCCGGAAAAGCCGTCAGTTTTGTAGTCAATTGGGCGAATGTGCACGTGTGCAGGCTTGCTAATCTGCTGGCCTAATCGCTGCACACAGGTCTTGCGCCATGAATTCGTCCGCCCTTACCAATGCCTTGCAACAACTGACAAGCCTTGCCGAGCAGGCCGAAGGCGTGAGCACCCGTAGCGTCAGCAGCGGGTCGGCCAGTGGGTTCGCAGGAGAACTGCAGGCTTCGCTGCAACGCATCAATCAACTCCAACAAACCGCCAGCAGCCAGTCCAATGCCTTTCAGGCGGGCAGCGCCGCGGTTTCGCTCAGTGATGTGATGGCCGACTCGCAGAAGGCCAGCATTGCGTTCCAGATGGGCGTGCAAGTGCGCAACCGCTTGCTCACGGCTTACAAGGACGTGATGAGCATGCAGGTCTGAACATACTGTTGCGCAGAGGGGCGGAGCACGACGCTCGACACCTTTATTGATGAAATGGCTGAAAAGGTGAGCGAACCCTAAAGTCGGTATTGCCGATTGCCGATGTTGCGTTCGAGCGCCCTCCTTGAGGGTGAACACAACATCTTGCCCAAACGAGCAAAGCCGGGCACAAATCAGGACGGACACCCTTATGGCAACGACCACCTCCACCAGCAGCTCCACCGCATCCGTCACTTCCCTGGGCGTCGGTTCCGGACTGGATCTGGACAGCATCCTGGAAAGCCTGGAAGAGTCAAAAGTAGCCAGCCTGCTGGATCCGATCACCGCACAAGAGGAGTCGGTGGATGCCGAAATATCGGCATATGGCACGTTGACCAGTGCCCTGACCACCCTGCAAACAGCGGTCGAAGCCCTGGCCGACGAGAGCCTTTATGAGTCTGTGACCACGACCCTGTCGGGCAGCGGAGTGACGGCGGCAACCACCAGTGAAGCCGAGGCCGGCACCTATACGCTGCAAGTGACACAACTGGCCCAGGCACAAAGCCTCACCGCCGATGGCGTTGCAAGCAAGACCACCGCACTGGGCACCGGCACGCTGACACTGCAAGTCGGTACGCAAGATGCGGTCTCGATCACCCTCGACAGCAGTAACAACACCCTGGAGGGCATCCGCGATGCAATCAACGCGGCCGATGCCGGCGTCACCGCCTCAATCGTCAGTGACGGCAGCAACACCCCCTATCGCCTGGTGCTGACATCAGACAACACGGGGACCGAGTCCGAAATGACCGTGACCTACAGCGCTACGGACAGCACCGATGAGGCATCAAGCCTGTTCGGCTACGACGGCACCACAGGCAACATGACCGAGACGGTCGAAGCCCTGGACGCCGAACTCACGATCAACGGCATCGCCATCAGCAGCCAAAGCAACACCGTCGAAGATGCCTTGCAAGGGGTCACCCTGAGCCTGTCCACCACCGGCAGCTCTCAAACCCTGACGATTGCTCAAGACACCGACGCGATCCTCGAAGCCATTACCGCGTTCGTCGATGCCTACAACGATTACGTCACGACAGTGGATGAGTTGACCTCGTATGACTCAACCACGGATACGGCAGGTGAGCTGCTGGGAGACTCAACCACCCGGCGAATCAGCAGTGAGTTGAGCAGCGATCTCTACAGCGCTATCGGCAGCGGGACTTATAGTTACCTGTCGCAGCTGGGTATTTCCCTGGAAGTCGATGGCACCTTGCTGATCGACGAAGACGCGCTGACGAGCGCACTCGAAGACGACGCGGACGCTGTTTCGCAATTTTTTATCGGCACCGACGACACCGCGGGCTTTATTACCCAGATGTCGACGGACCTGGACAACTATCTGGACGAAGACAAGGGTTTGATCGTCGCCAAAACCGACAGCCTGGAATCCAAACTCGTACAACTGGAAGAGCGCTATGAAGAGAAACAGGCGCTCATCGACTCCGAAATGGCTCGCTGGACAGAAGAGTTCACCCAGCTCGACACCTTGATATCGGAGCTGAACTCGACGTCTGAATACCTGACGACCCAGTTTGACTCACTTAATAGCGATGACTGATGACACTACTGCGGAGCAAATTAGATGAGTTCCATTCGAGACGCGAATGCTTACGCCAAGGTGGGCGTGGAAAGCGGCATTTTGGCGGCCTCCCCTCACCAAAGAATCGTGATGCTGTTCGACAGCTACCAGACGTCTATTCGTCTTGCACGCCTACACCTGCAGGCCGGTAACATCGCTGAAAAAGGTAACGCCATTACCAAAGCAATCAACATTGTCAGCCAGGGGCTGCGCGCCTCACTGGATCTGGAGCAAGGAGGCGACATTGCTGTGCAACTTGACCAACTTTACGACTACGTCGTTCGCGTACTGCTTCGAGCAAATCTCAACAATGATGAAACAGCTCTCACCACGGCCGCCGACTTGCTGAACAATGTCGCCGCCGCCTGGCTAGCCATTGGTTCGCACATCGAGGAAGAGCGGTAGACATGATACAAGCACAATTGATCGCCGCTTACGAGCAACTACTTGAACAATCCCGACGCATCCTCGAATGCGCAGAGCGGGCCGACTGGGATGGCATCTTCACCTTAAAGTCCCAAGGCCTGATCGATGCGGCCTATTTACGCCGCGCTGAGGGTCAAGCCGAACTTGACGATGCCGGCCAGCAACGAAAACTTGAACTCGTGAGCCAGATAATAGAATTAGATGGACAAGTAAACTCGTTCTTGCATGCGCGCCAGAATGATTTGGGTCAACTCATGCAAATCAATCGTCGAAAGAGCGACTTGAACAACGCATACCGGGCATCGTCCAATAGCGTAATACCAATGAGCCACTATTTGTATCACAAAAAATAAAAACACCGTACAAGCAGGATTAAATCGAGACACATTTGTATGGAACCATCCATTAAGTACGAAGAAAACGTGAAAATAGACAACAAATAGTCTGCCCCGGTCTGTTATCGTACGTTCCAGTTAACACTTTAGAAAAAATTAAAAATAGTATTCACGACTTCTGAGCAAGGTCGAGCGTGTGAATCGCCAAAAAAACCATAAATAACTTAGTCCTAGAAAGGGCAAAGCAAAACTTCTTAATACTTGTCGTTTTTTTGACACTTGTCTGCCGGAGGGCACACCGTCGAAGTGTGCCCACACTAGTAGCATCCATGGGGAGGGGTAGAAATTGCCAAATGCCAACACAGAGCTTGAAGACATCCAGGATATGAATCTTTCATATTTGTTACTGGCCCAAAATCTGTTGCGCAAAGATCGAGACGTGGCCATCTTTCGCCTGAAACTCAGCGAAAAAATGGCGGATCTGCTAACTAAACTGAGCAGCAAGCAAATGACCCAGCTGGCCCGGGTCAATCAATTGATTTGCCGCCCCGTCTTCGAAGAGACCGATCGATTATCCAAAGTCTTGGGCAACTCCCGCGAACTGGGCATGGTGGAAATTCATTCAGCTCTGCTGATGGCCGCCGCAGATCGCTCAGGGGATATACAGTTCGGGGAAGGCTGATCCATGTCAGAAAAAAGCCTGGTCACCGAAATGCAGCAAGTGCAACTGGCAATCGAACTGATTGAGCTGGGCGCACGACTGCAGGTGCTGGAAACCGAGACCTCGCTCAGCCGAGGACGCCTTATCCGACTGTACAAAGAAGTTCGAGGAGCCTCCCCGCCGAAGGGCATGCTGCCCTTCTCAACCGACTGGTTCGTGACGTGGCTGCCGAATATTCACTCATCCCTGTTCTACGGCATGTATCGCAGCATGATCGAAATTGGCGGATACCGGATCGATGCGTTCGTCAAAGCCTATCGCCTCTATCTGGAACAGGTCGGCGATCAAGAAGGGGAACTGGTGCTCGGCCTGACTCGCGCCTGGACCCTTGTACGTTTTTTTGAAAGCGACATGCTTGAGCTGATCCGCTGTTCGTGCTGTTCGGGCGAGTTCGTCGCCCACTCTCACGCGCCAGTGCAACACTACGTCTGCGGCATTTGCCAACCGCCATCACGCGCAGGCAAAACCTTGAAGCGCCGAGTCATTGATGCCCAGCTGCACGATAGCCTGCCCCCCGTACGCAAGGCGTAAAACAAAAAATCAACACCTGAAGAGCCCCCCATCGCGAGTGAATGGAGTGGGTAAACCCTGACAGATCGGGTTTACCCCTTTATCGCCGACCGCCTCTACACACTGCAGGATTTCGCCTGTGCGGTACTTATGCACGGCCAACCACCCCACCTCACACCAAAATAAAATAATTTCAAGTTCCGGATATCCCTGCCGATATTCCGCAGGTCATCTATTTCTTGAAATTAAAGGAACGACCACGTGCTCATCGCATTAGGACTTACCGTTGTACTTTTGTCGGTGTTCGGTGGCTTCGTCCTGTCCGGTGGCAGCCTGGGCCCACTGTATCAACCCACCGAGCTGCTGATGATTGGAGGGGCCGGTATCGGGGCGTTCATCGCCGCCAATAACGGCAAGGCGATCAGAGCCACGCTCAGCGCAGTCTCGCGATTCAAGCGCAGCGTCAAGTACGACAAGGCGTTGTACATGGAGCTGATGGCACTGATGTATGCCTTGCTGAGCAAAGCTCGACGTGAAGGCATGCTTGCCCTGGAACGGGATATCGACGACCCCGGCCAGAGCGTGGTTTTTTCCCAGTATCCACGGCTGGTCACCGATCCGATGATCATCAATTTCATCACCGATTACCTGCGCCTGTTAATCAGCAGCGCGATGCAGACCCACGAGCTCGACGAACTGATGCTGCACGAGATTGAAGAGTTCGAGCACGAAACTCATTTGCCCTCCGACGCCTTGTACAAAGTCAGCGATGCATTACCGGCCTTCGGTATCGTCGCGGCGGTCATGGGGGTGGTCAAAGCCTTGAGCTCGGTCGACGTTGGCCCGGAATTGATGGGGCAGATGATCGCTCACGCACTGGTCGGCACCTTCCTCGGTATTTACCTGGCCTACGGCGTGGTTGCGCCACTGGCCAGTCGTATCGATCGACAGGCCGCCGAGTCCGTCAAGATGCTGCAGTGCATTCGCGTCACACTGTTGGCGAGCCTGCAAGGGATGCCGCCGCAACTGGCAGTGGAGTTCGGTCGCAAGGCCCTGCACACCAGCGAAAGACCCAGCGCGCTGGAGCTGGAAAGCTACGTGCGTGGAGGCGGTGCCAGCGCCCCGCTTGGAATCGAAAAAGTATGAGTGATCAACCGATCATCATCCGGCGCAAGAAAAAGGCCGCTCGCGGGCACCATGGCGGGGCCTGGAAAATTGCCTTTGCCGACTTCATGACCGCGCTGATGGCGTTGTTTCTGGTGTTGTGGGTACTGTCCAACGCCAGCAAAAGCGATAAGGACGCGATTGCCGAATACTTCAGTACGCCGTTGCTGGTCGCCATGAGCAAGGGCGATCGCAACTCCGCGAGCACCAGCGCAATTCCCGGCGGAGGCCCCGACCCACGTTTCTCCCAGGGCGAGCGGGCACGCATGGACCAGCGTCCCGAACGCTTGTCCGGCGAGGAGCGACGCCATCTGGAATCCCTCAAACATCGACTGGAAAGTGCAGTGGAGCGCGACCCGCAACTCAGGGAACTCAAGCAACAGATTTCTATCGAGCTGAGTCCGGAAGGTTTGCGCGTGCAGTTGCTCGACACGGACAAACGCCCCATGTTCGAACTGGGAAGCGCCAACGTCGCGCCCTATCTGCGCAACCTTCTGAAGACCTTTGCCCCCGTGCTCAATGAACTGCCCAACCGCATTCAAATCAGCGGGCATACCGACAGCCACCCGTATCCGGGCGGTGAGACAGGCTACAACAACTGGGACTTGTCCGCCGACCGCGCCAAAGCCTCTCGCCAGGAGCTGGTCGCCGGCGGCCTGGATTCGGACAAGTTACTGCGTGTCTCTGGCATGTCCGATCGCATCCGCTTCCACGGCGCCGGTCCCTATGACGCCTCCAACCGACGGATCGAAATCATCGTTCTGGACAGCCGCGCCGCGCAGAAAATTCTGTCCCAGGACGAATATGGTCCGTTGGAGACACCGGAGCCAAAACCCTCGGAGCCCGCCACAAGCACGCCTGCGGAACAAACGCGACATTAGCGCTCGTTTGTGAGTGGTGTTTGCACGATCAGGCGTCTTTGCTGCTGCGCACAATACCGACCTTTGACATGTCGCGCGGGTCGCCGCAGGCGCCTGGAGAGCCATGGCCGAGACCAGCAGAGAGGACAAGACCGAAGCGGCGACGCCGCGACGAATAGAGAAGGCCCGTGAACAGGGTCAGGTCGCACGTTCTCGCGAAATGAACACATTCATCATGTTGCTGGCCGGCATCGGTGGGCTGTGGATCATGGGCGGCAAGCTGTATGACAACCTGGGACAGGTCATGGAGCAGGCGCTGCTGTTCGATCGTGCACAACTGTTCGACACGGCGCGCATGCTCAGTGTGATCTGGTCACTGAGCCAGATCGCCCTGTTCGCCTTGGTGCCATTCTTCGCCCTGATGACCCTCACAGCCCTCGCGGCGCCGGCGTTACTGGGAGGACTGGTGATTACCCTGGCAGCGGTACGACCGCAGTTTTCGAGGGTCAACCCGATGAGCGGACTGGCGCGGCTTTTTTCCATGCAGGTGCTGGTTGAGCTGGCAAAAGCCATCGCCAAGGCCACACTCATCGGCACCGTGCTCTACTTCTTCCTCAAAGCACACATCGGTCAGTTGCTGGCCCTACCGCAGATGCCCGCGCAGCAAGCACTGACGGCGGTCATGGGGCTAGCCGCCAAGGCCTGTGTGATGTGTGTGGCAGCCTTGATTATCGTCGTCGGCATTGATGCACCTTATCAGTTGTGGACCTACGCCAAGAACCTGCGCATGTCCAAGGAAGAACAGCGTCAGGAACACAAGAACGCCGACGGCGACCCGCACATCAAGGCCCGGATCCGCCAGTTGCAACAGACCCGCGCTCGGCGACGCATGATGAGCAAGGTGCCCAAGGCCGACGTCATCGTCACCAACCCCAGCCATTTCGCCGTAGCCCTGTCCTATCAAAAGGATCAGAACGGCGCCCCCAGAGTCGTCGCCAAAGGTGCCGATGACGTGGCTCTGCGTATTCGAGAAATCGCACAGGAACATAACCTGCCCGTGCTCGAAGCCGCGCCGCTGGCCCGTGCACTTTACTTTCACGTCGACCTGGATCGTGAAATTCCCATTGAGCTTTACACCGTGGTCGCTGAAGTCGTGGCCTGGGCCATACGGCTCAAACGCGTCAATGAACATGGCGGTGACGTTCCCCCGACCCCGGTGAACCTGTCCGTACCACCCGGTATGGACCAGCGTGGCCCGCGTAATGCCAAACCTGAGGATGAACAGAACGAATGAAAGGCATGACCGATTTACTCGGACCTGACTCCTGGCTGGCCAGAACCGACCTGAAGATCATGACTGGGCCGGTGCTGATCATCCTCATCCTGTCGATGATGATCCTGCCGCTGCCGACGTTTATCCTGGATCTGCTGTTCACCTTCAACATCGCGCTGGCGATCATGGTGTTGATGGTGAGCATGCTCACGGAGAAACCGCTGGATTTCTCTGCGTTTCCCTCCGTACTGCTATTCACCACCTTATTGCGCCTGTCACTCAACGTTGCCTCGACCCGAGTGATCTTGATGGAGGGCCATACCGGCACCGACGCGGCCGGGAAGGTCATTGAGGCCTTCGGCGAGTTTCTGGTGGGCGGTAACTTTGCCGTGGGTCTGGCACTGTTCCTGATTCTGGTCACCATCAACTTCATGGTGATCACCAAGGGCGCCGGACGGATCGCGGAAGTCGGCGCACGCTTTACCCTGGATTCGATGCCCGGTAAACAGATGGCCATCGATGCCGACCTGAACGCCGGCCTGATCGGCGAACCACAAGCCCGCCAACGGCGCAAGGAAGTCGCCCAGGAAGCGGACTTCTTCGGTTCCATGGACGGTGCCAGCAAGTTCGTGCGTGGCGACGCAGTGGCCGGGCTGGTGATCATGGCGGTCTGTATCATCGGGGGCCTGGCCATCGGTATCCTGCAACACGACATGGCGTTCGCCGACGCCGCCCACACTTACACCATGCTGACCATTGGCGACGGCCTGGTGGCGCAGATTCCCGGCCTGGTGATTTCCATTGCCGCCGGTGTCACGGTCTCGCGGGTCAATACCGAACAAGACGTCGGCCAGCAGATGATGGGCCAGCTGTTCAGCCGGCCAAAAGTACTGATGATGACGGCGGGCGTGATGGGCTTGCTCGGGCTGGTTCCGGGCATGCCCAACCTGGTGTTCCTGATCCTCACCGGATTGCTCGGTGGGCTGGGCTGGTGGTTTTCCAAGCAGGAGAACGCCCCCGTGGAAAACTCAATCCAGACCCTGCTGCCCAAATCGGCATCACAAAGTACCGAGGCCACCTGGGACGATGTGCAACTGGTCGACACCCTGAGTTTGCGCGTGGGCCACCGGCTGATTCCATTGGTGGATGTGCGCCAGCAAGGCGAGTTGGTGACCCGAATCAAAAGCCTGCGCAAAAAATTCGCCCAGGACGTCGGCTTCCTGCCCCCCGTGGTTCATGTGCGCGACAAGCTTGAGTTGTCGCCCAACACCTACATCATCAGCCTTAAAGGGGTTGAGATCGGACGCGGTGAAATCTTTCCCGGCAAGTGGCTGGCCATCAACCCCGGCAAGGTCACCAACGAACTTGAAGGCACAGCGGCGGTGGATCCGGCGTTTGGTTTACCAGCCATCTGGATCGAGCCGAACCTGCGTGAACACGGGCAGATTTATGGCTACACCGTGGTCGACGCCAGCACCGTGACGGCCACCCACCTCAACCATCTCTTGCATCAACACGCCAAAGACATGCTGGGACGCGGCGAGGTCCAGAAGCTTCTGGACAAACTCGGTCCCGACAGCAAAGGGCTGATCGACGAAGTCGTGCCCAAGCTCGTGTCGCTGACGGTATTGCAACGCGTGCTGCAGAACCTGCTGGAAGAAAACGTCTCGATCCGAGACATGCGCACCATCCTCGATGCCCTGGCCGAACATGGCGGCGCGCAACAACCACCGGATGTTCAAGAACTGACCGCCGTTGTGCGCATCGCCCTGGGCCGCTCGATCGTCAACCAACTATTTGCCAACAAGCCCGAACTGAAAGTCATCGGGCTGGACTTCAACCTCGAACAGGTGCTGATGCAGGCGGTCGGCAATGGCGGCTCGCTGGAGCCGAGCCTGGCGGACAACCTGATGCAACAGACCTCACTGGCCCTCAAGCGCCAGGAGGTCAGCACCGAACCGCCCGTGTTGGTCGTACCGAACAAGCTGCGCCCCGTGTTATCGCGTTTCTTGCGGCGCCGCCTGCGTCAATTGACGGTGATCTCCCTGAGCGAAGTACCGGATGACCGAACGCTTCGCATGATTAACGTGATAGGAGCAACACCCAAGTGAGCGCTCAACGATTTATCGGTGCCAACAGCCGCGAGGCCATGAATCAGGTTCGTCTCGCCTTGGGTGAAGAGGCCCTGATCCTGTCGAGCCGCATGACCGACGACGGCGTCGAAATCATGGCGCTGGCCGAAGAACCCCACGTACAGACCGTTGCGCCGTCGCGCCTTGGCGAACCGGCAGAAACAGACGACGGTCCGCTGCCGGTCAGTGCGCACCACGCCGCTGCCGCGTACGCCAACCAGATCAGCACACTGTCGTCACGGCCTGTTGATAGACCCGTTGCAGCACACTCCACAGCAGAAACCGCCCTGGATTTCGCCGCGTTCAGTGAGCGTCTGCTGAATGAAATCCAGGACATGCGCCAGCTCATCAATCGCCAGGCAGAGGGCACCGACCAGGGCTGTCGGCCTCGATTAATCAAATGGCTGCTCGAGGCAGGCTTCAGTGGGCCGCTGAGCGAGGAGTTACTCGGCACGACGCCGCCCCAGCTACAGGGGGCGGACGCCACACCGGCAAGGCTGCAAGCCTGGCTTGCGCAAAAACTCAACAGCCGATTGAACCAGCTTGGCGATGAAGCTGAACTGTTCGACAACACGCGCATCATTGCCCTGGTGGGGCCAACCGGGGTAGGGAAAACCACCACGACCGCCAAGCTCGCGGCGCGTTATGTGATGCGTCATGGCGCCAGTCAGGTCGCCCTGGTCACCACCGACAATTTTCGTATCGGCGCCCACGAACAACTGCGTATCTATGCCCAACTGCTGGGGGTCGAACTGCACACGCCGGGGCCTGCGGCGGAGCTCAATCCGCTGCTCGCCGAACTGGCCGACAAGCGACTGGTGATCATCGACACCGTGGGCATGAGTCAGCGCGACCAGCGCCTGCTGACGCAAATCAACCAACTGGGTTCAAGCGGCCTGGCGTTGCGCCTGATGCTGGTGATCAACGCGGCCAGCCATGGCGACACCCTCGAAGAAGTAGTGCAAACCTACCGTGACGCCGCGCAGGCTGCCGGTTGCCGCCTGGACGATTGCATCATCAGCAAATGCGATGAGGCCGCACGGCTGGGGCCGGCGCTGGACACCGTGATTCGCCACGGTCTGCGCCTGAACTACCTGTCCGTCGGCCAGCAAGTACCTGAAGACTTACAGCTCCCCGCCGCTTCGGCCTTCCTGCAACAAACACTGGATATCTCGCGCCCGTCCCTGTTTGCTGCAAAACCGAGTGCCTCGACGGCCCGACAACTGGATGCGCTGGTGCGCGGTTTATTGGGCCAGAGCCGGGCTATCTCGTCATTGCGCGACAGCCTGAGCAATCGGATCGCAGGTTTTGCGCAATTGCTTGATGTCTGGCCCCTGATGGGCTTGCCCCAAGCGACGCTGCACCAGCGCTGGGCTGCGTTCCTGAGTGAGCAGGAGCGCTGGGCACCTGCCCATCCCGACGGCCTGCTGTTTTGGGGGGCGCCGCGCCCGGTGGCCGGCGCCACCTGGAACATGCCCTTGTTGGCGGTGGACAACGCGGGGCAGTTGCAAGCCCGACCGTGGCTGACACACCGAATGCCGATTGGCGCACTGCCTCGCTTGAGCTGGTGTCAGCCTCGCTGGCCGGCGCATCGTCATCTGTGGTCCACCTTCCCGAGCAGGGAAATCCTTGATGCATTGCACCGTAACGACCAGAGATGGCTAAGCGCAGTCAAAGGCAGCCAGCGGGTCATGTATCACGGTGAGCTTAGGCACCTCGGCACACTGACCACACACAGCGAAGACTTCGGCATGCGTGAACTGAAGTACCGCAGCCGGAGCGTGCGTCTGAACCTGAGCCATCTACCGGTCACGCTCAAGGGTTCGACTCAAGAACCCTTGCACGCCTGGTTCGGTACCCTGCATGACAGCCATAGCGGCCAGTGCCTGGGACAACGCTGGTGGCTGGTGGGAGGCAATACACCTGGGGCGTTGAAGGATCAGGTGGCCGACCTGATCTTGCAGTTGACCCATGACGAACTGCCGAAGCTCACAGGGCGTGGCTGGTCGCTATTGCTCGACATTGAGCCGCACCTGCATGCCGAAATGCGCTTGTACCTGGCGGCCGGACTGGCCGCCACCGCCGTACGACTGACCAACGCCAGCGAGGACTGGGCCTTTCAGGCCCGCATACAACTGATGGGGCTATTGCCCGGAAAACGCGCTGGCAACGCTTCGGGGATCCTTGAAAGTTTGCTGCACTTGCTGACCGTCAACGATGCCTTCGCGCGCATGAATAACACCCAGACCAGCGTCCGCACATGAGTGCCCCGGCCACCCGGTCAGCGGCGCACACCCTGGACCAGGCCGCGGGCCTACGGCGCTGGGCCGAGCAGAACAAGGCCCCTTTCACTACCGCTGTCCATGACGTCAAACCGTCAGCGCCGGATCGCACATTGATTCTGTTCGGCACCGCGCAGGCGACAAACCAGGTTCATCAAACCCTGGTGCGTTGGCACCACCAAGGCCACCAATGGATCGGCCATCCCAACCGCTGGCGCGTGCAGCCTGTGGAAAACAGTCGTCTGGATTTGCGTGCACTGACCCTTCAGCAACCACGCTGGGGGATATGGATCGACAGCGACCTTGGTGCCTTTCGTCGAGCGTTCCAGAGCTTGCGCCAACTCAGCGAACACGGTGGCCCCAACCATGTGCTGGCGCTGCACCCCGGCTTTTCCCGACAGGGTCTGCTCGGCAACTTGCAAGACGCCGCACAACGCTATCTCGGGATTCGACTGTTGCTCATCAATGAAGTGAACGACTGAGCCGTTGGCCATTTCTCGCCATGGCTAAGCGGGGAATATGTCGTGTAGCGCGTGGCTGTTCCACGCTTAAGGGGCTCGGGGGAGCGGTAATAATCCTGATACCACGACTCCAGGCGTCACGCGGCTTCCAACTGTGCGGATGCCTCATTGCCATTTTTTGTCTTTCGCAGGCGCGCACGATGTATACCGCACAAGGCAAGATGAGCCAGCAGGAATTGCTCCAGCAGTACCTACCCTTGGTCCGACGGCAAGCACTAGGTCTCAAAACGCGGCTGCCAGCCAATATCGAACTGGATGATTTGATTCAAGCCGGCAGCATCGGCTTGCTTGATGCCATGACTCGCTATGATCTGAACGTGGGGGCTACGTTCGGCACCTACGCATCGCAACGTATCCGCGGCGCGATGATCGACGAACTGCGCACCCGCGACTGGGTCCCCCGCAGCGTGCGCCGCAACGCACGCGCGGTGGAAGACGCCATGCACCGCGTCGAGCAAAGCCTGGGACGGCCCGCCAAAGAGCGCGAAGTCGCTGCTGCGATGGGTCTGACGCTCGCGCAATATCACCAAGTGCTCAGCGATACCAACGGCAGCCAGATGCTGCCCATCGACGATGTGAACGAAGAGCATATCGATGAGACCAGCTCCCGACACCTGACCCCCTTCGCCGAACTGGTCAATGATCGCAATCGCGCCCAACTCATGCGCGCCATTGATGCCCTTCCCGAGCGGGAAAGACTGCTGCTCGCGCTGTGCCACCACGAAAAACTCAACCTGCGGGAGATTGGCCTGGTGCTGGGCGTGAGCGAGTCGCGCGTCTGTCAGTTGCACAGCCAGGCCATTGCCCGGTTGCGCGCGAGCATGGCGGAGTAGCGGTCATGAAAGTCAGCCTATTGGGCTGAGCAACGTTCCCATGCCAGCACGGGAACGTTCACCGTCACCACACCCCTCACTCGGCGTAAGCCACCTCGTTATAGCTACCCACTAACCAGGTCAGTTCTGACCTGGGTACTTCAGTGAGGGGACGCAAGTCGAACCTTGCCATTCGGCCAACGAACTCGGTCGGTGCTACCAATCGCTCGACCACATGATAGTGAGGACGATCGAGGTAGTCGTCGAACAGCACGATCATCGGCTTGCTCGCCCGCAGGTAGGCGGTCACGAAGCAGGCAATCCGGAAGCGTCCATCGATCAGGATCACATCAGGTTCCTGAAAAAACGACTCGTCCCAGACCTTCAGCGGATAGGTGTGGAATCGTTTCCAGGCCCGGGCATTCTTCGGCCGCGCCCACTTCCCAGTCTCACCGACATCGACTGGATAAATCACCGGACGCGATGGCAGCTCAGCGTTGGCGATCCAGGCCTGCATGTCCTTGGCCCAACGTGCGTCGTTTTCTACCGAAATCACCGACTTGTCCGGCATCCTGGCGGCAATGAGGGTTGAGCCACCACTGCCGTACTCCAGAATCACGGAGGCCTCTGAATAGATTTTTTTGAGATAGACCGCAACGTCCTCAGGAAACGTCACCTGGGGTTCCTGCATCTGCGCCTGAGCGGCGCTTGGCTGAGGTTCATCGTGACCTGTAGCAAATGCCTGGACCGGGCCTGATGGGTGGGCCGGGTGGGCCGGCGATGAGCCCTGGCAATGCTTGCGATACTGCTCGGCCAAATCACTGTCGAGTGCCGCAATCAGTTGCGTGGCGACGTCATGGACGCCGTACACCGTATGCAGTATGAACGCCAGTTTCAGACGCTGGTTGTCCGACAGTGACGCCATTCGCGCGGCGTCGGGCAGGAACAAGGCGTCGGCACAGACAAGATGAGATGCACGAAGCTGCACGCTGCTCTCATCCTGGGGCAGATGACTGGTGTGCTGAAGTCTGTTCAATCGATAGAAACTGAAGCCCAGTCGCGCAAGGCTTTTGCTGATAAGCCCCATATCGGGTTGCTGGCGGTGGGTCGGCGTGAAATTGATCCGGGCCTGTACCATCAGTGTATCGGCCAGCCTGCGTTGTCCGTGTTCAATCACAGCCAGGCTGTCGTTCAAATTGTCCAGCAACAGCCAATCAACGGACTGCAAACCGTTGATGCTGTCGAGCTTCAAGGTAGGCAGCGCAAGTTTGGCCAGTACCCTGGGACTGATGTCAGGGCTTGGCGCGGACAGCGGTTCCAACGTAGCCGTCATGACAGGATCAAGGCAGGCATAAAGGGTCACCGCCCGACCATCGCCCAACGCTGCATGCGGGTAATGATGCAATTCGCCCAGTTGCGCCAATTGTTTTGCGTTGTCTACTCGGCTGGCCGGATCGAACACAATCGTCGAAAAGGCACCCAGTTTTTGCAACTCGACGAACTGCGCCGAAGCCACCAGCGTTGCACCGTGATCCAGCGTGACGATCTTGCCCTGAAACTTGAAGCTGAAGCCCTTCTCTTCGAGCGGCGCGACGGGGTGCTGGATGTCCATGGCACCCGGCTCATTCTGAAACCAGGCGTGCCCGTCCTTGTCCAGCGTCAACGCCGCAGCGGGCTTGCCCTCGCAATAGCGCTGCCAGATCGCCCGCATGGCTGCGCTGAAATGGCTCGCAAAACGACGGCTGTCACAGACCGGCGAACGCATCAGCACATCGCGCAGGTGGCCGCGAATACGGGAGAGGCTTTTCAAATCCCCGGCCAGGCCGATAGCCCGCTGACGGTACTCCTCCCAACTGTTGACCACCAACTCGGGTAAACCGGCATTGACCAGGTGTGTGGCCGAGTGACGCCCGGCAAAGGTCGGCCCGGGCAAAGTGACCACCGGCACGCCCATCAACAACGCCTCGCAAGTGGTCAGGCCGCCGGAGTAAGGCCAGGGATCCAGTGCAATATCAATGCGGTTGTAAGTCTCAAGCAGGTACTTATGGCCGACCGGCCCTTCGACAAGCACACGTTCCCGGGCTACCCCTTGAGCGGCCATGAAGGCATGCACATGCTCGCGCAGCTCACTGTTGCCGAACGC
Organism: Pseudomonas sp. LBUM1664; assembly: GCF_059695895.1. Classification (NCBI taxonomy): domain Bacteria; kingdom Pseudomonadati; phylum Pseudomonadota; class Gammaproteobacteria; order Pseudomonadales; family Pseudomonadaceae; genus Pseudomonas; species Pseudomonas sp. LBUM1664. The sequence continues at coordinate 5,529,109 of NZ_CP166791.1, forward strand.
CCCGCCCTTGAGCAGCAACCGCGAATCCGGCGTAGCCTGCATCAACTCGGCCCACTGGGCCAGCAAGACATCATTGATCTTGGTCGGATTATTGAAGCACCCGTACGTGATGAAGCCGTTCTCCAGCGCCGGCAACGGCTTGATGTCCGGCGTGTAGGGTGGCGGGTCATAGCAGATGTAATCGTCGGGCAGACGGATGAGCTTTTCGGTGTAGAACCCATCCTCGCCCTCAGGCGACTCGATGCTGTCGCTGAGCAGATAGTCAATCGCGTCCAGCCCTGTGGTGTTGATCAGCCCGCCCACCCACTTGACCAACAGCGGCGCCGGCTGCAAAGCCATGGCGCCCATGCGGTTACCGGCATTGTGACCACACAGGTCGATCAGGATATCGATCCCGTCGTCACGAATACGCTGGGCCAGCGCGTGCTCATCCATATGCTTGATCGCGAGCCACTGATGAACCGTGGCGCGAATGCGCCGGGTCAGATGATCACTGACCTGGCTGGTGGTGTAGGCGAACAATTGAAAATGATGACGCGGCAGTTTCTCCAGCACACCCACGATCATGTTGCCCACCGGATGCTGGCGTAAACCATCGGACACCAGGCCGATGCGCAAGCATCGGTTCGGCGCGAGGTCCTGTACCTGCGGCCGCGGAGGAACGGATTTTGGGCCGAAGCGCGACTGCCATTGCTTGCAGACCTCGAAGATATACTCGCGGCTGCGCTCAGGGTCGTAGTGCAGCGACGTCAAGCGATTGGAATACGGCAACACATCCTTGCGCCGGGCCAGTGCCACTGCCTTTTGATAGTACTCATCGGCCTTGGCCAACTGGCCGATGTCCTTGTACAAATTGGCCGCGTTGTTCCAGTGGCTGTAATCCCCCGGCTCTCGCTCGATCAGTTTGCCGAACACGGCGATAGCCTCGCTGTAGCGCTCCAGCCGGTTGAGGATCAAGCCTTTCCTGGACAGCATGCGACAGTCATCCGGTGAGATATCCAGCGCTTGCTCGATGTGCTGCAAGGCTTTGGTGAACTGGCCCTTTTCAAAATGGAGCGTGGACAGACGATGATGGCCCGCTGAGAAATCGGGGTTGATCTCCAGGGCTTTAAGGGTAAGTTCCTGGGCACGATCAGCCTGACCGAGTTTTTGCGCCGCCTTGGCCACCAGTTCCAACGTCTGTGGATCGTCGGGCAGCAGACTCAGCGCTCGCTCGAAACTGGCCAGCGCACGTTCAGGCTCGGCTTTGAGCTCCAGATTGCCCAGGTCTTTCCACACTTGCGGGTCACGCGGGCGCTGCTGGCTAAGCCGTCGCGCCTGGGTCAGGTCTCGCGTATCAGCGGCGCGACTTGACGTCGCTGAGGTGTGTTTTTTGTGCGATCGGGCACGCAGGGGTTTGGGCATGAAAAGACAGCCTTGTGAAGGAAGAGTCTGCCCTCAATGCTATCGCGGCACCTGCGCGAGCAAAGCCCGGATAAGCCCACGGCAGCCCCACGATTACGCGGTATTGCGTCGTGGCCAGACAACGGAAAAAGGGGCTCAGCTTGCGCTGGCCCCTGTGTACCGCAGGCTACGAATGTGAGGGGTTTACTGCAGCAGAGTCAGCATTTGCTCAGGCATGGAGTTGGCTTGAGCCAATACCGAAGTACCTGCTTGCTGAAGGATCTGGGCACTGGTCATCGCCGACACTTCAGTGGCGTAGTCCACGTCCTGAATACCCGAACGGGCGGATGTCAGGTTGGTGGTGGTGGTCGAGATGTTGGTGATCGCCGAGTCGAATCGGTTCTGCACCGCACCGAGGTCCGAACGCATGGAGTCAACGGTATTGAGCGCACTGTCGAGCGTGGTCAGGGTATCTGTCGACTTTTTGATAACCTCATTTTCCGTGTCGATGGTGATGCTGGCCGTGGTGGTGGTGCCACTGGTCTTCAGCGTGACGTCGGCCGCATAGGTTTTACCGCCCACCGTCAGGAAGTAGTCGCCGTCGGCGTCTGTGGACAAGGTACCACCGGCGATGGCGGTGCCGGACTTGTCGACATAACTGGTGTTGGTCGACGTGATCGCGGTACCCGCGCTGTCCGACAGGGTTGCAGCGGTCAGCGTGGTGTCATAGCCGTTAACGTTGAAGTCACCCAACCCCAGGGTTTGGGCGTTGATTTCGCTCAGTTTGATATCAATGGTCTCGCCATCGTTCGCACCCACCTGGATGGTGATGGTCTGGTCGGACGCCAGCACATCGACGCCGTTGAACGCGGTTTGCTCGGAGATACGGTTGATCTCGTCCAGACGCTGGGTGATCTCGTCCTGGATCGACTGTGCGTCGGACTGGGAGTTGGTACCGTTGGAAGCTTGAACGGCCAGCTCACGAATACGCTGCAAGTTGTCGTTCACCTGGTCCAGGGCGCCTTCAGTGGTTTGTGCCAGGGAGATCCCGTCGCTGGCGTTGCTGCTCGCTTGCTCCAGACCGGTGATCTGCGAGGTCATACGGTTGGCGATCGCCTGACCGGCGGCGTCATCGGAGGCGCTGTTGATTTTCAGACCGGACGACAGGCGTTCGATCGAAGTACTCAGACTGTTTTCCGAGGTATTCAGGTTTTGTTGAGCGATCAGCGAGGTGATGTTGGTATTAATAACTGACATTTTGCAGTTCCTTCTCGTGGGGGAGGTGCTTATGACAAATTCACAACCCGGCGCCCGTTGCTTTCAGCGCCGTTGCCGTACAGACATTGCGAACATCGGCGATCCGATTACCCACCTTTAGGCAGCCCTGAAAAAAATTTCAGACTCGCTTTCCTGCGTCCGCAGACCCGACAGCCCGTTGCGTAGCGCAGATTTCGCCAGGGAAAGTGGCTGTATTAACGGATTTGAAACAGCGCGCGCCACGCTATAAAGCTTCCCTGCCTTAATCGCACCAACGCCCTGTCGAAGGTGCCGAATGCTGTTCTCAGGAGTGCCGCATGAACCCCTCGACCCTGATTGGTATGCTCGCCAGCCTCTTGCTGTTGGCCGTCCTACTGGTTTTCTGTGCGCAACAACCGGGCCTGTTCATTGATATACCGAGCCTGGGCATTGTGGTGGTCGGCACCTTTGCCGCGACCTTCATCAGCTATCCGCTGAGCGAAGTGCTGCGCATCTTCAGCCTCATCAAAACGGTGATCCGCAACGAGCGCGAATACACCCAGGAAGACATCAATGAACTGGTCAGCCTGTCGCGTCTGTGGGTCGACGGTGACTTGCGAGCCGTTGAGGGGGCACTGGATCAGGTAAAAAATCCCTTCTTGCGTTCCGGCGTACAGTTGGTGATCGACAAAACACCGGAAGACGACATCCTCGAACTGCTGCAATGGCGCATTTCAAGGCTGCGCGCCAAAGAACAGGCCGAGGCGCAGCTGTTTCGCGTCATGGCCAACTACGCCCCGGCCTTCGGCATGCTGGGCACCCTGGTGGGATTGGTGAACCTCATGTTCGTGCTCGGCGATGGCGACATGATCACCATCGGCAGGCAAATGGCCGTCGGCCTCATGACCACCCTTTACGGTGTGCTACTGGCCAACCTGGTGTTCAAACCCGTCGCGGTCAAACTGGAGCGGCGCACTGAACAGCGGGTGGTGCTGATGAACATGATCCTGCAAGGCATTTCCATGATGTCCAATAAGCGCAGCCCGGGCTTGATGCGTGAAACACTGAAATCCTTCGTCGCCCAGCATCAGAACGAATTGCGTGACGAACCCCCTCGCCTAAGCCGCAAATTGTTGCCTCTCAAGTGGGACCCGCGAACATGAGGGTGTCCAACGGCGCTGTCTCAGAGCCCCCGCTGGCCGACGATCAGCACTGGCTGGCTCGTCATCGAGCCCTTGAAATGGAACTGATGCAGGCTCGGCAGAATCATCGTGGCCTGAAACGTAAAAACGCAGCGGCGGCGGTTGCCAGCATCCCGCCCGTGGATGAGACCGGGAGCGATGCCTGGATGATGACCTATCTGGACATGATGACGCTGTTGCTGGTGGTCACCATGGCCATGCTGGCCATGGCCGGCAAGGGCCATGACCCTGCCCGCAAAGCCGACTTCAGCCTGAGCCAGATTTTCAGTGCAAAAAAACTGACCCAATTGGATCCGCCGGGAACGTTGCTGCTCGTGCCGCAAACCAAACCACCGGCCGAACCAGAACCGACGCCTGAGCCCATCACCTCGACTGACATAGCATCCCTGCCCCCAGCCGTACCCGTCGCCGCAACGACCGAGGCCCCAGCGCCCGAACCCGCCGCTGCGCAAAATACCGCTCCCCCCACCCCCGATAAACCCAGCGTTGATGACCTGCTCAAAGAACTGCCGCTGGACAAGCTGGGCAGTGATATTGAAGTTGTCACCAACGAAAGCACCGTCAGCTTCCGGATCAGCAGTGAAATCATCTTCCCCTCCGGCCAGTCTGATCTGAGCCTCGGCGGCCTGAGCGTCCTGCAACACCTGATACCCGTGCTCGAAAGCGTCCCACACAAAGTCATCGTCGCCGGCCACACCGACACACAAGACATCCGCAGCTCTCGCTTCCCTTCCAATTGGGAACTCTCCGGCGCCCGCGCCGGCAGCGTCGTGCGCTACCTTCAGAGCAACGGCATCAAGAGCGAACGTCTTGCCGCCGTTGGCTATGCAGACACTCGCCCCCTGGGCGACAACACAACGGCCCAAGGACGCGCCAGCAACCGTCGGGTGGAGTTGATTCTGGAACGCTGAGCCTTGGGTTGCCTACGGATAAAAATGCAGCCGAATGTTTGGTAGAGTGCATGGCTTTTTTGGCAACGGAACAACCTGCTGCCATCGCAGGCGCAACGCCGACAATTTAGGGAAGAAACAGGTATGAACATAAGGGAAGCTCAGAAGAAAGCCTCGTTGAAGATGCTGCTGGGGGCGGGGATCGGGATCCTCAGCCTTATCAGTACGGTAATTTCTACACTGCTGATGTTCGCTTCAAAAATGGACGACGGCAGTTCCTTGGGCAATGCGATCACTTATCAGCTCAAGCGGCTCGTCTATTTCTGTTACGAACACACCAGCGGCCTCCATTGGCTCTGGGACCTGGCCCCGATTCCCGACCCGTACTGGCTGGCCTCGCCCAGCAACCTGGGGTTTATTGGCGTCTATCTGGGGATTTTCGTAGGGGCTGCTCTTTTCTCGTCCGGCGCAACGCTGAAGGCCAGAATTCGCAGGATCAGGCTGGAGATCGAAGACCAGCTCATCAAGGAATCCATTGCGGGAACAAGTTTGCGCACCCGAGAGCAGATCGAGCAATCCCTGGAGATCCCTACCAGCAGCATCTGGAAGCAATGGCATGAGCTTTACCTTGCCCCGCTGATTACAACGATTGTGGGTGCGCTGATACTCAAGTTCATTTTCGGCGTCTAGCTTCGACGCGCCCCGATGTGCCCGTCAAAACGGTTACGGTCGCATGAAGCTGTTTCTCATGAACTTTTCTTCACCCCATCGCCTCGCGCAACGGGGTAAAGTCCCCTCGCTCATTCAAGAAACTAAGGTTTTAGCCCGCCCTCCCGCGGGCTTTTTTTTGCCTGGGATTTACCCTGGCGATGGAGCGTTACCCAACGCTGGCGCCACCGTTGTTTGATGTCTCTTCAACAGAGGTTGCTCCAAGGCCACTCGTCCATAGAACACCAACGCCATCAGCCAACAAGTCAACCAGACAAAAATTCCCGCCCAGAATGTGTGAGACATGTAGTGCCAACCCTGCAGGACCCGCGTCGTGCCATAGACAAACCCCAAGGCCAGCGCTCCGTACATCAAGGCTTTCGAATAACGCCAGCGGTAGCGGCGAGCGACGAAATACAGCGCCAGCATTGTGAAACCGCCGGAAGCATGGCCGCCGGGCCAGCAGCGGCCGTCACCGGCGACTTTCAACAGGTTGAAATTCTGGAACCATTCCTTGTGCTCGATCTTGCCGGCGTATTGGGTGGTTTCCACCGGGCAGTACACGCTGGTGTGCCCCTTGAGGTAATGGATGACGCCCGTGCTGAGGGAAAATGCGAAGACCACATAAAGGAAATCACGACGGTGCTTGTGGGCAAAACGTAGCGGCGCCGCCAGCCTGGTTTTTTCCAGCACGCGAAGTAATCCAGCACGCTTCTCAGGCTTGAGTATCGGCCAGACAAACGACAGCAGCGCACCGATGATGGCCGCCTCGCCGGTCCAGTTCGGAATGACCCTGGCCCACTTGTGCGTGATTTTCTCGAACAACCGCACATGTTCCAACGGGAATACCTGGTGCAACGGGTCGTAAAATAAATCGCTGATGGCGATGTCGATGCGGGTCATGTCAAACAGCAAGAACACCACGGCGGCGCAGAACAGGGGAACTCCGAGATTGAGCCCGTAGAAGCGGGCACGAGCAGACGTCAGCATGGGCGGTCCTAATCGTGGGAAAAGTTACTGAAACGTCACCGAATGCCAGTCAGACGCTTCGATAAAACCGAGCAACCGTGGCACTTGGGGCTGGCCGGTGGAGACGAATAGCGAAGCACCATAGCCAAACGCCGAAGTCGGGTGCTGGAGCGCGGTTTCCAGTGCTTGCATGCATTCGCTGTGGGTAACCAGAATCAGATTGCGCCCGGCGACCTTGTGAGCCAGGGCATTGCGCAGAAGATCATGCCGGCAATTGATCAACCAATCGTCGCCAGCGCTTACTTTGTTAAACATGTAACCCGCCGTCTGGGCGGCGCGGGTCAGTGGGCTGTTGTAGAGGTCGACGTTGTCCAGGCCCAACTGCTCGAACCGGGCACCGAGGCCCACCGCAACGGCACGGGCCCGGTCAGTGATGCCCTCGCGGTCATTCAGGCAGGCGGCCTTGGCGTGGTCGCACCGTTCAACGTGGCGCACCAGCACGATCATCTCGCCCCTGGCCCAGCCATCGGCCAAGGCCCGGGCGCCGGCGATGTTGCCATGGGCCAGGTCAGGCACCGCCGCCGGGCTCAGTAACCAGAAGACCAGCGGGATCACCAGCAGCGCCGAAACCAGGACGACCACCGCGTTTCGATAACGGGCAAATCGGCGTGTATCGATCGAGCGCGTCATGCCGAAAAGGCTCAGTCTGAATTCCACATCAAGCCGCCCCGACGGCATTCACCCTGTCATTCGATGGCGCGACAGTAGAGAGACCGACGTAGGCAAGCGGTGAAACAGATGTGAAAAAAAGCTTGAGCGAGCGCCTGAATATTCTGCAAAACCTTTGCCTGGAAAAAAATCTTCAGATCCATGCCTGGCGGCCGATATAGCCCTGCTACAACTTCTTGCTGGCTCTTAAAAAAACAATCTTCCAGCCAACTGACGATCAAGCAGCACAACGTTCCTGGAGGAATTTGATGAATAGCTGGTTTGGCAACATTAGCGTCAACATGAAACTGGGACTGGGCTTTGGCCTGGTACTGGTACTGACCTGCGTCCTGGCTCTGACCGGTTGGACCAGCCTGGGCGGGCTGATCGACCGCAGCAACTGGATGAGCGACATCACCCAGCTCAACGCCGGCCTGACCAAACTCCGGGTCACCCGCCTGCAATACATGCTGACCAACGGCGACGAGACCGCAGCGCAAAATGTGCAGACCACCCTCGATGGCTTCGTGGCGCAACAGAACGCGCTGCTCAGCAGCTTCAAGAGCCCGGAAAACGTCAAGCTGCTCAAGGAGCAGAGCGCGGTCATCGGCGCTTATCAGGTTTCCCTGAACAAAATGCGCAGTGCCTACCGCACCGGCAACACTGCCCGCGATGCCATGGGAGCGAACGCCGAGATCGCCTACAGACTGCTCGAGACGATCAATACCGACGTGCAGCAAATGGCCCTGAGCGACCAGCGCTTCGAACAGTTCCAGGCCATCACCCAGGCCAAGCAGGCGTTCATGCTGGCCCGCTATGAAGTGCGCGGCTACACCGCCAACAGCAACGCCGATACCGAACAGAAAGCCGTCACCCAACTGGACGCCGCCATCGCTTCGCTCAAACCGCTGGATATGCATTTCGCCAGCACCCGGCAAGGTGAGCTACGTCAGTTGGAAAACGCCCTGGCCCAATACCGCAGCGCCTTGCAGGCCTTCAAGCTGGCCACAGCCGATGTCGTACAGGCACGCAAGGAAATGACTGATCAGGGCGCGACCATCGTTTCCTTGAGCGAACAGCTGTATCAGATCCAACTCAATCGCCGTGACGCTGAAAGCGCCCAGGCCCGCACGCTGCAACTGGTCAGCACCTTATTGGCGTTGCTGGTGGGCATCATTGCCGCAGTGGTTATCACTCGCCAGATCACCGGCCCGCTGCGCGAAACCCTGGCCGTAGTCGAACGCATCGCCAGTGGCGACCTGTCGCAGAACGTCATCGTCACCCGTCGCGATGAACTGGGCGTGCTGCAACAGGGCATCGCTCGCATGGGCGTGACCCTGCGCGAGCTGATCAGCGGTATCCGCAATGGCGTGGCCCAGATCGCCAGCGCCGCCGAAGAACTGTCTGCGGTGACCGAGCAGACCAGCGCCGGGGTCAACAGCCAGAAAGTCGAGACCGATCAGGTGGCGACCGCGATGCACGAGATGACCGCCACGGTCCAGGAAGTTGCACGCAACGCCGAAGAGGCCTCTCAGGCAGCTGCCGCCGCAGACGGCGAAGCCCGTGCCGGCGACCAGGTGGTCAGCGAAGCCATCGCCCAGATCGAGCGCCTGGCCAGTGAAGTGGCTCGATCCACCGACGCCATGACGGTGCTGCAACAGGAAAGCGACAAGATCGGCAGCGTCATGGACGTGATCAAGGCCGTGGCCGAGCAAACCAACCTGCTGGCACTCAACGCAGCTATCGAAGCGGCACGCGCCGGTGAAGCCGGTCGTGGTTTCGCGGTCGTTGCCGACGAAGTTCGTGGCCTGGCCCAGCGCACGCAGAAATCCACCGAAGAAATCGAAGGCTTGGTGGCCGGCCTGCAAAACGGCACCCAGCAAGTGGCCGCCGTGATGAACAACAGCCGCACCCTCACCGACAGCAGCGTGGCCCTGACTCGCAAGGCCGGAGTATCACTGGGAAACATCACCCGTACGGTGTCGAACATCCAGTCGATGAACCAGCAAATCGCCGCCGCAGCCGAACAGCAAAGCGCCGTGGCAGAGGAAATCAGCCGCAGCATCATCAACGTGCGCGACGTGTCTGAACAGACCGCCGCCGCCAGCGAAGAAACCGCTGCGTCCAGCGTTGAACTGGCGCGGTTGGGCAATCAGTTGCAGATGATGGTCAGTCACTTCCGGGTTTGAACCGCCAACCCGGTAACGTTATTCGCTTAAGGGAATGAATCCGTGGCGAGGGAGCTTGCTCGCACTTGAGTGCGAAGCGCTCACAAGAAAAGGCTGCTGCGCAGCCCAACGGGAGCAAGCTCCCTCGCCACGAAAATCAAACAATCCACACGTTGTGGGGGCTCATACAGGTCCCCCGCTCCTCGCATACGCCCTACATCAAAATCCTGCCAAGCAGAAACAAGCAACACATCGCCCTTTCATACAAATCCCTCCCCGTTGTCCTACCGCCTTTCGCTGCACGCTCCTGTACGGTTTCCCCTGAGCAAGAACACCCGGTTCGAACAGGAGATGGACACTATATGGACGTAAGCAACGACTCACTGTTGCACAGGCTGATTGCCCCCCCAATCAGCGCGGACAATCCCAAAGCCGATTTCATCACCGCCATGCAGCGTATGGGAATGAGGTCGGTCTTCGACATCATGCGCATGAGCAAGGCGCAGTTCGCCCTTGAACTTGGCAAGCATTGCGACGTGGACGCCGGGCAGGCCTACGACAACGCCGCGAACTATGCCCAGCAGGTCGGTCGCCTGTATCAGGAACATCAGATATCCCCCAACGATGCCACGCAACGCGTGCGGCGCAGCCTGGGTTCGGACGCGGCGCCCATCAGCTATCAAGCGGTGTTCAAGGAGAATTGGGATCAGTTCTGCAAAGAAGGTGACATCGCCGCAATCGACTCGCCCGTGGCCTATTTGCGGGCGCTGTTTCTGTTTGCCGGGCAGCTGGAAAACGTGTCCCCGTCAACCGACAAAATCACCTTGGAGAAACGCCGACCGGACCTCAGGGATCTGATGCGCGATCAACAAAGTGCCTTCGCGGTGCAGCCGATGCTCAGTATCGTCAACAATACCTTGCGCAGCCATATCGAGGCTCACCCAACCACCGATCCGACCGTCCACCAGGCATTGGCCAGCAAACACTATCCCTTCTCACTACCCTACGATCTGCATCATCACCAGTGCTTGCTTGGGCTGGGCGCAAACAAACCCGCGCTGGGCGAGTTGAATTATCGGGTGCGCCTGGCACTGCCGTTTTCACAAGATCAATCAACTTACGGACGCGTTTCGCAATCCCATATCGAGGCTCAAAAGCTGCTGTCCGGGCTCAGTCCAGAACAACAGAAACTATTGCTCGGGTCAGATTCTGATCTCAGCGTCCTGAAAAAAGCCTATGGCACTAAAAACGTCGATCGCCTGCATGATCTCGAGTTCTTCAAGCAACGCACCGGTCTGACGACAGAACAAGTTGAGCAACTGCTGGCGCAAGGCACCTACAGCCCTCGAACCTCAACCAACAGCCCTGACGCAAACCTTGATCGGTTCATATCGGGTATATGAATCGAGCATTGACGGCTATGCCCTGGGCCCCAGGGCATGACCTGAATATTACGCGTGAGCGATCAGATCAAACCCGCCACTCGGCCTGCCAGGGATTGATCACCTCGACCCCGGAAAACTCAAAATCCCGAACATTTCGAGTCGAAATCGAAGCGCCGTGGGCTCGGCAACTAGCGGCTATCTGCGCGTCAGCCATCGACACCGACCGTCCCCTTGCTTCGCAGTTCGCCACCGCCGTCGCCTTCTCTTGCCGCAAAAGCAGATCGAGCTCAACCCCACCGCTTGCGCTGAACCTATTGCGGATCCGGCTGCCAAGGCTTCCTGTTTGATTAACAGAGGCCAATGCTTTCCCCAAGATCAAGCGAGCCTCTTCTTCCATCGAATGCCCATTATGAGCAGCGGCTATCCGCAGTTGCTCTTTGATCTGGTCGTCAAGGTTTCGAATGGTGATGCTGGCCATGATGCCTCCTGCAATCAATGAAATCATTGATTGCGGCTAACACACCTTGCGTCCTCAGGATTCTGGGAGTTGCCAAACGGTTCAGACATTAATCCCATTGGTAAACACCAACCGATTCCCAAACGGATCAACCACCGTCATGTCCTGGCTCCCCCAGGGCATTGCCTGGATCTGGGGGCGAGCGTAGCGGTATTGCTTGGCCAGCAACTGCCGTTGGAACGCTTCCAGTTCATCGGTCTCAACCCGCAGCGCCGAGCCCGGCGTGCAGTCGCCATGGTGCTCGGACAGATGCAGCACGCATTCGCCGAGAGAGACTTGCAGGTACAGCGGGAAGTCGTCGCCGAAGCGATGTTGCCAGTCAACGGTAAAACCCAGGAAGTCGACATAGAACGACAACGCCTTGGCTTCATCAAAAATCCGCAGGATCGGGGTGGTTTTACCGAAGCTCATGGGTTGCTCCCTGACTGAAAAGACCCAGTTTAGACGGGTTGACCCCCAGTGCTTCGGCTTTAGCTCCGGCTTCTTTAATATCGCGATGCCACCAATGAGGCGCAGATCAAAATAATTCCACGCTTTTTCACGCCTCTCACACGCCATGTGACGGACTGAATCCAAGGCGCAGATCCCCTTCCCGCGCAAGGAACCGCCCCTCCCTGCGCCCGTTTACCTGACCATCGCGATAGCTCAGCACGCCGTTGACCCACACCCCATCAATGCCTTCGGCGGCCCGTTGCGGCTCGATGAAATCGGCGACGTCGCGAATGGTCCGGGGATTGAACAGCACCAGGTCTGCCCAATGTCCTTCACGAATTTCACCACGTTCCTTCAGCCCAAAGCGCGCCGCCGACAGGCCAGTCATTTTATGCACGGCGGTGTGCAACGGAAAAAGCCCGAGGTCGCGACTGAAATGCCCCAGTACCCGTGGGAAAGCGCCCCACAAACGCGGATGCGGAAACGGGTCTTCCGGCAAACCGTCGGAGCCAACCATGGACAACGGGTGGGCGAGGATCCGTCGTACGTCGCCTTCGTCCATGCCGTAGTACACCGCACCGGCCGGCTGCAAGCGACGCGCCGCCTCCAGCAGCGACACGTTCCATTCGGCGGCGATGTCTGCCAGGTCTCGACCGCCCATTGGCGGATGGGGTGTCGACCAGGTGATGGTGATGCGATGGGCATCGGTCACTTGCTTGAGATCCAGCGTCGAGGAGCTCGCCGCATAGGGATAGCAGTCGCAGCCAACAGGGTGGTTTTTTGCGGCGTTTTCCAGCGCTGCGAGCACTTGTGGACTACGCCCCCAATTACCGGCGCCCGCACATTTGAGGTGGGAAATGATCACCGGGCTTTTTGCGTGACGGCCAATCTGGAACGCCTCCTCCATGGCCTCGAGCACCGGTTCGAATTCGCTGCGCAGATGGGTGGTGTAGACCGCGCCGAATGCGCTCAACTCTTCGGTCAGTTGCATGACTTCGTCGGTGGACGCCGAAAACGCGTTGGCATAAGCCAGGCCGGTGGACAACCCAAGCGCGCCGGCCTCCAGGCTTTCGCGCAGTTGCTGACGCATGGCGGCGATTTCTCCCACACTGGCCGTGCGCAACAAATCGTCCATGTGGTTGCTGCGCAGTGCCGTGTGGCCCACCAGCGCGGCCACGTTGACCGCTGGCGTGGCCGCCTCCACCGCCGCACGATAATCGCCAAAGCTTGGGTAGGCGAACGCCTGAGCCGTGCCGAGCAGGTTCATCGGGTCCGGCGGATCGCCCCGCAGGCTGACTGGCGCGGCACTGATACCGCAATTGCCGACAATGACCGTGGTCACACCCTGGCTGAGCTTGGGCAGCATCTGCGGCTGGCGGATGACCACCGTGTCGTCGTGGGTGTGCACATCGATGAATCCCGGCGCCAGCACGCGACCGCCGGCGTCGATCTCTTCAAGCGCCCGGGCATCGCCCAGGTCTCCGATGCGTTCGATGCGACCGGCGCGAATTGCCACGTCGGCGCTGTAACCGGGGGTGTCGCTGCCATCGATGACCAGCGCGTTGCGCATAAGCGTGTCGTACAGCATGTCAGTCTCCCAGCGGCAAGTGATCGTCGCCGCCGCGGTAATCGTCCAAGGCGAGCTTGACTCGCCGCAGGCGCTCTTGATTGTCTTCGGGGTGGGCCAGCGCGAGCTCGGTGGCGAGCACATCGATAGCCAGCAACATGCCGTAGCGCGCCGCCGTGGGTTTGTAGATGAACGAGGTTTCGGCGCCTTGCAGCGGCAGCACTACGTCGGCCAATCGGGCCAGCGGCGAGTCGGCGCGGGTGATGGCCAGGATTGCCGCGCCATAACTGCGAGCCAGCTCGACTGCGCCCAGCAGTTCCGGGGTGATGCCGGTGAGTGAGCAAGCGATGACCAGATGTTCGTCGCTCAGCGAAGTGGCGGTGATGCGCATCATCACCGGGTCGCGGCACGCGGCAATCGAGTAGCCGAAACGCACCAGCCGCACCTGCAACTCTTCGCCGCACAGCGCCGACCAGCCACCGAGCCCGAATGCATGGATCATCCGCGCCTTGCCAAGCATCCGCACGGCATCGGCGAACCGCGATTCTTCGAACGCCGCCAGATGCTGGCGCAGGGTCGACTCGATATCGCCGACAATCTGCCCATAAAACGCCGATTGTTCGGGCGCCCCGGCCGGGTCGAGAAAACGGCTGCCGACACCGCTGGCCTGGGCCAGTTGCAGGCGCAAATCCCGCAGGTCGCGGCAACCGACGGTACGGGCGAAACGCGACAGTGTGGCGCTGCTGACTTCGGCCCGCTGGGCCAGTTCATCCAGGCTGGCGGAGGCGGCAAATCCTACGTCGTCGAGCATCAGACGGGCGATTCTTCCTTCGCCGGCGCTGAAGGAGTCCTGACGGGAGCGGATCTGGTAGAGAATGTCCATGACGGCACCTGTGTTGTAGGGCTGCGACTAAAGCACGCGCGCAAGCCCGAGCGTCAGGCCGAACGCGACCAGCGAGATCAACGTTTCGAGCACCGTCCAGGTCTTGAAAGTTTGCGTGACGGTCATATTGAAGTATTCCTTGATCAGCCAGAAGCCGCCGTCGTTAACGTGGGAAAAGATAACCGACCCGGCACCGGTCGCCAGCACCAGCAGTTCGGGATGGGGATAGCCCAAGCCGATCGCCACGGGCGCTACGATGCCCGAGGCGGTGGTCATCGCCACCGTGGCCGAGCCGGTGGCGACGCGCATCAGTGCGGCGAACAGCCAGCCCATTACCAGCGGCGACAGCTGGAACTCCTGGGCCAGGCCCACGATTTGTTGAGTGACCCCGGCGTCCACCAGAATCCGGTTCAAACCGCCGCCGGCGCCCACCAGTAACGTGATGCTGGCCGTCGGTGCCAGGCATTCATTGGTGAACTTGAGAATCGACTCACGGTTGAAGCCCTGGGCCAGGCCGAGGGTCCAGAAGCTCAGAATGGTCGCCAGCAGCAAGGCGATCACCGAGTTGCCGATGAACAGCAGGAACTGGTTGAAACCGCTGCCCGGCGTGGAGATCAGGTTGGCCCAACCACCGATCAGCATCAGCACCACCGGCAGCAGGATCGTCCCCAGGGTCACGCCGAAACCCGGCAGCTTGGCGCGGGGCTCGCGGTCAAGGAATTGCCGCTCCAGCGGGTTCTCGGCCGGTAGCTGGATGCGTGGCACGATGAATTTGGCGTACAGGGGACCTGCGATGATCGCGGTGGGGATGCCGATCAGGATCGCGTACAGCAAGGTCTGCCCCACCGATGCCTGAAACGCCTGCACGGCCAGCATCGCCGCCGGATGCGGCGGCACCAGGGCATGGACCACCGAGAGCCCGGCGACCATCGGCAGGCCCACCATCAGGATCGACACGCCCACACGGCGGGCGATGGTGAAAGCGATGGGTACCAGCAGCACAAAACCGACCTCGAAAAACAATGGCAGCCCGACCAGAAAGGCAATGCACACCATCGCCCAATGGGCGTTGCGCTCGCCGAAACGTTCGATCAGCGTCTGCGCCATCCGCTCTGCCCCGCCGGACTCGGCCATCATCTTGCCGAGCATCGTGCCCAATGCCACCACCAGCGCGATGTGTCCCAGCGTCTTGCCCACACCGGCTTCGTACGCGCCCACCACACCCGAGGGCGGCATCCCGGCCAGCAGCGCCAGGCCGATGGACACCAGCGTAATCACAATGAACGGATTAAGCCGGTAACGGGCAATCAGGACGATCAGCGCGATGATAGCGATGGCCGCGTAGACCAATAGCCAATAACCGAATTCAGGTGCCATGCGTTACTCCTCGAATGGGGTCACGTCGATGTGTCGTGAAACTCATAAATCATTTCGAGGAAAATTCTTCAAACGTACTGAAAGTAATTTTCGTACACAGACAAGAAATGTCGCTGACGGACATCGCGACACAGCCGTGATGAAAATCCGCGACCGAATTTTCATCCCGAAAGTGATCCCGCGTGGCGAGGGAGCTTGCTCCCGCTGGGCTGCGAAGCAGTCCCCTGACAACTCAATGACTGGCCGCCCAGCCCTCAATTCCGTACCATTGCCCCTGTTTTTTGCACCACTCCCCGGCAGCCGACTCTCAACCGGCGCCCAGTCAGGTAACCCATGAAACCAGCACGTCTTCGCGCCGACGCCCTCGCCGGCCTCACCACTTCTTTTGCCTTGTTGCCCGAATGCATCGCCTTCGCCCTGGTGGCCCACCTCAACCCGCTGATGGGGCTGTATGGCGCGTTCATCCTCTGCACGCTGACCGCCCTGTTCGGCGGCCGTCCGGGCATGGTGTCGGGAGCAGCGGGGTCGATGGCCGTGGTGATTGTCGCGCTGGTGGTGCAGCACGGCGTGCAGTACCTGCTGGCCACCGTGCTGCTGGGCGGGTTGATCATGATGGCGTTCGGGCTGTTGCGGCTGGGCAAGCTGGTGCGCATGGTGCCGCACCCGGTGATGCTCGGCTTCGTCAACGGCCTGGCGATTATCATTGCGCTGGCCCAACTGGAGCATTTCAAGAGCGGTGACACCTGGCTGAGCGGCGCCCCGCTGTATCTGATGGCAGGCCTGGTGGCGCTGACCATGGCCATCGTTTACCTGCTACCGCGCCTGACCCGCAGCGTGCCGCCGGCCCTGGTGGCGATCCTTGGCGTCGGCCTGGCGGTCTACCTGCTCGGCCTGCCAACCCGAACGCTAGGCGACATGGCGCACATCGCCGGCGGCCTGCCTGCCTTTGCCTTGCCGGACATTCCCTGGAATCTGGAAACCCTGCAAATCGTGGCGCCCTATGCAGTGGTGATGGCGATGGTCGGCCTGCTGGAAACCCTGCTGACGTTGAACCTGACCGATGAGATCACCGAAAGCCGCGGTTACCCGGACCGTGAATGCGTGGCACTGGGAGCGGCCAACATAGCCTCCGGGCTGTTCGGCGGCATGGGCGGTTGCGCGATGATCGGCCAAACGGTGATCAACCTCAGCTCCGGCGGGCGCGGGCGCTTATCCGGCGTGGTGGCCGGGGTGATGGTGTTGTTGTTCGTGTTATTTCTGTCGCCGCTGATCGAGCGCATCCCGCTGGCCGCGCTGGTGGGCGTGATGTTCGTGGTGGCGCAGCAGACGTTTGCCTGGGCCTCGCTGCGGGTGATCAACAAGGTGCCGGCCAATGATGTGCTGGTGATCATCGCAGTGACCATCATTACGGTGTTCACCGACCTGGCCGTCGCCGTGCTGTGCGGGGTCGTCATTGCCGCCCTCAACTTCGCCTGGCAACAGGCCCGGGAGCTGTACGCCGATACGCATCTGGAGGCTGACGGCAGCAAGCTTTATCGCCTGCACGGCACACTGTTCTTCGCCTCGACCACGCCATTCCTCAACCAGTTCGACCCGGCCAACGACCCAGCCCTGGTAACCCTGGACTGCCGTCACTTGAGCTTCGTCGACTATTCGGCCATTGCGGCCCTGAAGACCCTGCGCGAGCGCTACAGCAAAGCCGGCAAACACCTTCGAGTATTTCACCTGTCCGAGCGTTGCAAGCAGATGCTCAAGCGGGCGGGCGCTCATCACGACTGAATTATTGTGACCGCTCCCACAGGTCCTATGCCCAACTGACTGACTTTAGCCAGTCCTGATATAACTCAAACCATTTCGCTAAGAATCCACTCCACCACCGACGTACGCTTCGGCGCCCAACCGAGCAGTTCACGGGCATTTTTGCCCCGCACGCGGCTGTTGGAACCCAGGCCGTAGTTGGCCATTTCGTAACCCCACTCGGCTTCGGCATCGGCCAGTGGCCAGTCCTGCGGCTCGCCAAGGTTCAACGCCCGGGCGATGGCGGTGGTCATGTCGATGAACGAGGCTTCGCTGCTTTCGACGAAGTAGAACGTGCCGGGCAGATTGTGGGTCAGGGCCAGTTTGTACAGCTCGACCACGTCCTCAATGTGCACGTTGGACCAGATGTTCTGGCCCGGCCCGACATGCCGCACCACCGCGCTTTTACGAGCCTGCTTGAGCAGGCGCGGCAGTTGCACACTGTCGCGTTTGACGCCCAGGCTGTGACCATAGATCAAGGTGTTGCAGATCACCGCCGAGTTCACGCCGTCCTTCGCCGCGGCCAGGACCAGGTCGTCAATCGCGACACGGGCAGCCTTGTCGGCGGTGGGTTGCGGCAGGTTGTTTTCGTAGTAGATGTCATCACTCGAGCGGCCGCCCGACGCGTCGCCAACGATGCTCGAACCACTGGTGTGCAACAGCACTTTGTTCGAGCCTTTGAGCCCTTCGATCAAGGCTTCGACTGCACCGCGGTGGTCACTGCTGGCGGCATTGACCACGGCGTCGGCGGCGCGGGCCTGCTCGGCCAGCAGCGCGCTGTCTTCCAGGGTACCGATGACTGGTTTGATACCCAGCGCGGTGAGTTCGCGTGCCTGCTCGGCGTTGCGCACCAGACCGGTGACTTGATGCCCGGCCCGTACCAGGCCGGTGGCAATGGAGCCGCCGATAAAACCGGCAGCGCCGGTGACGAATACGTTCATGGGGGAACTCCTTGGCTACATCAGTGATGGAACGAGTATCGAGGACCGCTTCCTGGCGAAACAGTCCACATTGCCCAAATCACTCTTGCCTTGAAGTCACGAATCAGCCTTTGAATTCCCGCGAGGCGTATTCGGCGAGTTTGCCTTGGATGAAGTCCAGGAAGCACTGGATCCGCAATGCCAGCTGGGAGTTGCGGTAGTACACCGCGTTGATCGGCTGGCGATATCCGCTGTTGGCATCCGCCAGCAGAACCTTCAGGCGACCGGCGCGGATGTCTTCGCGCGTCATGAAATCCGACAGGCAGGCAATGCCCTGCCCTTGCAGCGCCAAGTGACGCACCGTCTCGCCGCTGGAAGCGCTGATGGCCGGTTGGATCGGCCAGCGGTCGCCGTGAAGATGGCGCAGCGGCCATTGATTGAGGCCTTCGTTCTGGGCAAAACCCAGCAGCGCATGGTCTGCCAACTCGGCGACGCTGGTGGGCGCGCCGCGCTGCTTCAAATAGGCGGGGCTGGCCAGGATGTGCAGCGGGCTGCAACCCAGGGACCGGGCGTGCAGCGTCGAGTCGGTGAGCGTACCGATGCGAATGGCGATGTCCGTGCTTTGCTCCAGCAAATCGATGATCAGGTCGTTGCTGTTGAGTTCGAGCTGGATGTCCGGGTAGAGCCTGCGAAATTCTTCGATGTGGGGCACGATGGCGTGCAGCATGAACGGCGACGCGGCGTTGATTCGCAACCGCCCGGAGGGATTTTTCTGGCGGGACGACAAGCGCTCTTCCAGTTCATCCATTCGGTCGAGGATGCCCTTGGCCTGCTCGAAAAAGTACTTGCCCTCCTCGGTCAGGTCCATGCGCCGCGTGGTGCGATTGATCAGCGTGGTATCGAGCTTGGCCTCCAGGCGCGACAGCGTGCGGCTGACGGCCGACGGCGTCTGCCCGACCTGCTCGGCGGCGGCGGAAATCGACCCGCACTCAATCACGCAGACGAATATCTGCAATTCGTCGGATCTGGCTTTCACAGGTGTCCTCTCATCAAATGCACACTCAATGTGGCGAGGGAGCATCATCGCTTTCGGGTAGGTCCCGATATTAGCCGGATTACCGAGAAAGGCCGAACACCTCAATCAAATACTGCTCATACCGCGCCACATCGGCCTCGATGTTCGGGCGCTTCATCACATCCACGCACAAAAAGGTCGGCAAGGCGGTCATGCCCAGGAATTGGTTGGCCTTATGGAACGGGAAGTACACAGCGTCCACGCCCTTGGCTTCGAAGAAGTCAGTCGGATCGTCGAAGGCTTGCTGTGGGCATTCCAGGTCAGCGACAACAGGTATTGCTTGCCCTGCACCAAGCCACCGCTGCCGTACTTCTGCGAAGCATCGGAGCGGGTGCGGCCGTCACTGGCGTAGAGACTGCCGTGACCTTCGGTGAACACTTCGTCGATGTATTTCTTCACAGTCCACGGCGCGCCCATCCACCAGCCTGGCATCTGATAAATGATCACATCGGCCCAGAGGAACTTGGCGACTTCTTCCTTGATGTCGTAACCGCCGTCGATAAAGGTGGTTTTTACGTCGAAACCGCCGCGGTCCAGCACGCTGACCGCCGTGTCGTGGAGGGTCGCGTTATAGCGGCCGTCGGAGTGGGCGAATTGTTTACCACCATTGAGCAACAGGATTTTTTTCATGGGGGGCCTCATCGGGTTCCACGGCATGGGCCGTTAATGGCCGCCGAATGGAAAGGTTGAAATGATGGCGGCAGAGTACCGATGAGCCTCGCGCGGAATAAGCACCGCAACGGCAAAACTGATTTGACCTATACGCACGAATCGACACCCTATTATTGCAGTAGCATTCGGCAGACTTTTATTTCAGGAGCCACCCGATGAGCGAACTGCACGGTTTCATCCTGCACGCCAAGACCCGCCCGGAAAAAGCCGAAGCCTTCGAAGCACTGTTTCGTGCCTACGTCGAACCGAGCCGCGCCGAACCCGGTTGCATCGAATATCACATGCTGCGGGACCAGCAAGACCCGACGCTGTTTATCTTTTATGAAATCTGGGCATCCCAGGCCCACCTGGACGTGCATTCGAATCTGCCGCATATGAAGCAGTTCTTTGCGCAACGCATGGACTACCTGGAGCGCGACTTCGAGATCCGCCGAGTCGATATGCTCAGCACGTCCTCGGCTAGCCGCTGATCAGCAGATGGCCACCCAGCACGCCAAGGCCAATGAAAAACACCCGTTTGAACAGCACGGCGCTGATCCGGTGACGCAGCCATTGCCCCAGCCACATCCCCAGCAGCGCGGGCACCAGCGCCAGCAATGAAGCGCTCAGTTCGCCGCCGCCCAGGGCGCCGCGCCACAGCAGGCCGACGGCCAGGGCCAATGTCGAAACGGTGAATGACAGGCCCAGCGCCTGCACCAGCTCATCCTTGCTCAAGCCCAATGCTTGCAGGTACGGCACCGCCGGAATCACAAACACGCCGGTGGCGCAGGTGATGATACCGGTGAGCAGCCCGCAAAGCGGGGCGAGCCACGGCTCAACGTTGGCAGCGACCCGCAACGTTGGCAGCAACAGCCCGCTCAGGGCATACAGCAACAAGGCCGCGCCCAAGGCCCTCACCACCCACACCCCACCCGCCATGCCGATCCACAGCGTACCGAGGCCGGTGCCGATGAAAATCGCCAACAGCAGCGGCCACAAGCGCCGGATCAAGCTTTGCAGATGGCCGCCGAAGGCCAGTTGCCAGATATTCGTCAGGGTCGCCGGAATGATGAGCAACGCCGCAGCCTGCGTCGGAGCCATAGCCAGCCCGAGCAATCCCATGGAGATGGTCGGCAGGCCAAGGCCGATCACACCCTTGATGGTCCCGGCCAGCAGGAAGACGCCGATCACCAGCAAAGAAAGCGCCAGGCCGAGGTTTTGATAGAAAGCGATGAGTGTATTCATGGGGCTATCGTGAACCCTGGCTGGCGGGCTTTAAATCTGCCATATACTGAGACAGCCTCTTGTTCTTCAAGAGGCTGAAAAACTTGCTGATGCTACCGACGCCATCGCGAGCAGGCTCGCTCCCACATTGGACCGAGTTCCTTCAGAACCTGCTCGCGATAGCAATGCATCAGCCACCACAGAATCCGGCACAGGATCCCAACCCATGCACTTCGACCTCACCGACCTGCGCCTCTACCTGAACATCCTCGACACCGGCAACATCACCGCCGGTGCAGCCCGTAGTCATTTGTCCCTGGCGGCGGCCAGTGCGCGAGTCCGCGCCATGGAGTCGTCCCTGGGAATTGGGTTGCTCGAACGCGGCCGGCGCGGCGTCGCCCCCACGGCGGCCGGCAAGGCCCTGGCGCAACATGCCCGGGTGTTGCTGCAACACGCCGAACACCTGCAGCAGGATCTGGCCGAGTACGCCCGGGGCGTCAAAGGCCAGGTGCGGCTGTTGTGCAACACCAGCGCCATGACCGAATACCTGCCTGAGCTGCTGGCCGGTGTCCTCAAGGACCATCCCAACCTCGATATCGATCTGCAGGAATTGCCCAGCTCCCGAATCACCCATGCGCTGCGCCAGGGCGCGGCGGACCTGGGTATCGTTTCCGACGCGGTAGATACCGCCGGCCTTCAGACCTGGCCTTTTCGCGACGATCCACTGGTATTGATCCTACCGGCCGGACATCCCTTGGCTGACGGCCGAGCGCTGAGTTTCAGCGAGACCCTCAACCATGATTATGTCGGCCTGAACGCTTCCAGTGCCTTGGCGATCTACCTCGAAGAACAGGCGCTGCATACCGGGATGCGCATGCAAATCCGCATTCGCGCCGACGGTTTCGATGGGGTGATTCGCATGGTGGCCCATGGCGCAGGCATCGCCATCGTGCCTAAGGCAGCCATCGCACGTCGCCCTCCCGAGTCCTCGTATCAATACGTCCCGTTGCAAGAGGCCTGGGCACACCGGGCGTTGCTGCTGTGCGCCCGGAACTTCGAAGGTTTGCCTGCCTACGCCAGGGCCCTGGCTCGTCATGTTGCCGACTGATGCGCGCTTCTGGATAACCCGGTGTCGAGCACAGACATCTACCCTGTCATGCCGCACGTTAGGGTGCCTGTTCTCTTCTGCCCCTTTCGGAGCTCACATGACCGCACCTATCACCGTCCTGCGCGACACCCATCCGCTGCCCGTACTCGACGCCTGCAAATGGGAAAAACTCGAGGGTGACCCGCACACCGTCAACCTCAACGCCTACACCAGCGAAGACGGCAGCAAGATCATGGGCACCTGGATCTGCACACCGGGCAAATGGCGTGTGGACTATGTGAAGTGGGAATACTGCCATTTCCAGGAAGGCTACTGCGTCATCACCCCGGATGGCATGGCGCCAATTCATCTGCGCGCCGGCGACATCTTTGTCGTTGAGCCAGGCATGAAAGGCACCTGGGAAGTGGTCGAGACCGTGCGCAAGTATTTCGTCTTTGCCTGAAACAAAAAACCGAGAGACCACCTGTGGCGAGGGCGCTTGCTCCCTCGCCACAAAAGTTTCTCAGCACAACCCAGAGCAGGCCTTATTGCGGTTTGCGATAGCTGTTAACAATCGCCGAAAAATCCTTGCCACCCTCGCCCCGCTGGCTCATTGCCTGATACAACTGTTGCGCCACCGCGCCCAGCACCACGGGCTGATGGGCCTGCCGCGCGGCTTCGGTGGCCAGACCCAGATCCTTGAGCATCAGGTCGGCGCCAAAACCACCGGTGTAACCTCGGGACGCCGGTGCCGTTTCAATCACACCGGGCCACGGGTTGTAGGTGTCCGAACTCCAGCACCGGCCCGTTGAGCTGTTGATGATTCCTGCCAGCACCTGAGTATCGATCCCCAGGGCATCCCCCAGGGCCATGGCTTCGCTGACGCCCACCATGGAAATACCCAGCAGCAGGTTGTTGCAAATCTTGGCGATCTGCCCGGTGCCCACTTCACCGCAATGCACGATGTTACGGCCCATTTGCGCCAACACCGGCTGCAGGGTGGCGAACAATTCAGCGGTGGCGCCGACCATAAAGGTCAACGTACCGGCCGCCGCACCGCCGGTGCCGCCCGAGACAGGCGCGTCGGCCATCGCCACGCCCTGCTTGGCGGCAGCGGCGGCAACGTCGCGGGCGGTCTGCGGATCGATGGTGCTGCAATCCACCGCTGGCGTGCCGGCGGCAATGCCGGCCAGCACACCGTCTTCACCCAACCAGACACTGCGCACGTGAGCGGCGGCCGGCAGCATGGTAATCACCAACGCCGCGCCCTGGGCCGCATCGCGAGGCGAGGCGCTGACCGAGCCGCCCAGCGCCGCCAGTTCGGCCAACACTGCCTGGTTGAGGTCGAACAGGTTCAGTGAATGGCCGGCCTTGAGCAGGTTGCGCGCCATGGGGGCGCCCATGTTGCCAAGGCCGATAAATGCGATCTTCATGTCCGGCTCCTTAACGCAGGTTGATGGTGGTGTTCACACCGTCATTGACGCTGTCATCATCGAACCAGCGCGCGGTGACGGTCTTGGTCTGAGTGTAGAACTGCACCACTTGTTTACCGTACGGGCCGAGGTCGCCGAGTTTCGAACCACGGGAGCCGGTGAAGCTGAAAAACGGCACCGGTACCGGAATCGGGATGTTGATCCCCACCTGGCCAACGTCGATTTCACTCTGGAATTTGCGCGCCGCCGCGCCGCTCTGGGTGAACAGACCGGTGCCATTGCCAAACGGGTTGGCATTGACCAGGGCAATCGCCTCATCCAGGGTGTCGACCTCCAACACCACCAGCACCGGGCCGAAGATTTCTTCGGTGTAAATACGCATGTCAGTGGTCACGCCAGAAAACAGGGTCGGGCCGACGAAGTTGCCCTGCTCGAAGCCAGGCACGCGGATGTCACGGCCATCAAGCTCGAGCTTCGCGCCTTGCTGTACGCCGCTCTCGATCAACTCAAGGATCCGCGCCTTGGCCCGCTTGGAAATCACCGGGCCGACATCCGTGCCCGGCTCGCTGCCGGCGTTGACCTTGAGCTTCTGCGCCAGCGCCTTGAGATCGGGCAGCCATTGCCTGGCGGCACCCACCATCACCACCACGGATGTGGCCATGCAACGCTGACCCGCCGCGCCGAAACCGGCACCGACCAGGGCATTGAGGGTTTGTTCGCGATTGGCATCCGGCAACACCACCGCGTGGTTCTTGGCACCCATCATCGACTGCACGCGCTTGCCATGGCGGCCAGCCAAGTCATACACATGGGTGCCGACCGCCGTCGAGCCGACGAAGGAAACCGCCTTGATGTCCTTGTGGGTACAGAGCGCATCCACCACGTCCTTGCCGCCATGCACCACATTGAGCACGCCGGGTGGCACACCAGCCTCGATGGCCAGCTCCACCAGCAGCATGGTCGACAGCGGGTCCTGTTCGGACGGTTTGAGCACGAAGGTGTTGCCGCAGGCGATGGCCATCGGGAACATCCACAGCGGAATCATCGCCGGGAAATTGAACGGGGTAATGCCCGCACACACACCAATCGGCTGGCGCAGCGTGTAGGTGTCCACGCCACCGGCGACGTTCTCGGCAAACTCGCCCATTTGCAGGGTACCGATGGAACAGGCGTGCTCGACCACTTCCAAACCACGGAAAATATCACCCTCGGCGTCAGCGATGGTTTTGCCCTGCTCGGCGCTGAGCACGGCGGCGATGCGCTTGGAATGCTCGCGGATCAACGCCTGGAGCTTGAGCATGATGCGCATCCGCGCGCCAATGGGCGTCAACTTCCAAGTCTGGAAGGCACGGTGGGCAGCGGCGATGGCGGCATCGACTTCCGAGGCGGTGGCAAACGGCACTTTCGCCAGCACCTGCTGGGTGGCCGGGTTGACGATGTCGTGCCATTCGCTGGACTGGGATTCAACCCACTCGCCGTCGATCAACAGTCTGACGGTTTGCAGGGCAGTGTCGCTGGGCTTAAGGGAAACGTTCATGCTGGCCTCCGGGATTGTTCTTATAGAGAGCGCTGCTTCAGCAGAGACCAAGGTGCACAGACACCTTGGTGATGAGACTGTTTTTGGAGTATAGATGTGCAAACTTCTAATAAGAACGCACATAAAAACCGGTCCATCATGCAAAAAAACATCACCTCCCTGGGATCGCTGAATTGGGACGACCTCAAGTTTTTCCTTGAAGTGGCCCGCACCCGCAAAGCCAGCACGGCAGCCAAGCGCCTGGCCGTCGACTACACCACGGTGTCGCGACGCATCAGCTCGCTGGAAGCCTCATTGGGCACGCTGCTGTTCGAAAAGTCCCGGACCAACGGTTTTGTCCTGACGGCAGAAGGCCAGCGCCTGCTGGGTTACGCTGAGTCGATCGAAAGTACCCTGCACATGGCCTGCGAACAGGTTTCAGGCTCAGGGGTCGCGCTGTCCGGCCATGTACGCATGGGCTGCACCGAAGGCTTCGGCAGCTTCTTCATCACCCCGCAGTTGAGCCACTTCGTCGATACCTACCCGGC
This sequence comes from Pseudomonas sp. LBUM1664, assembly GCF_059695895.1. Lineage (NCBI taxonomy): Bacteria > Pseudomonadati > Pseudomonadota > Gammaproteobacteria > Pseudomonadales > Pseudomonadaceae > Pseudomonas > Pseudomonas sp. LBUM1664. The sequence continues at coordinate 5,554,785 of NZ_CP166791.1, forward strand.
CATTTCGGTGGACATCCTCCCGCTGCCGCACTTCATCAGCCTCTCCAAGCGAGAAGCCGACATCGTTATCGCCCTCGAACGCCCCGAACATGGCCCGTATGTGTGCTGCAAACTGTGCGACTACCGGCTGCAGCTCTATGCCACCCAGCAATACCTGGACAATCACCCACCCATCCAGCGTCCGGCTGATTTGAGCAAGCATTCGTTCATCAGCTATGTGGATGACCTGGCGTTCAGTTCCGAGTTGCTCTACCTGGCCAACGTACTGCCCGGTACCAATGCTCATCTGCGCAGTACCAGCGTGATCGCGCAGTTCGTGGCGGCGCAACAAGGGCGGTCACTGGCGATTCTGCCGTGCTTCCTCGCCGCCCAGGATCCGCGCCTGCTACCGGTGCTGCCGGAGGAGATCAACGTCACCCGGCAGTTCTGGATGTACTGTCGCGAGGACCTGAGGAAGCTCAAGCGCATTACGCTGCTGTGGGATTACATCCGCGAGGTGACTGAACAGAATCAGCCACTGCTGATGGGCGACAGCCGGGAGATGGTGTTCGCCGATTAGTCGGCGATGACCACGATGGCGACGCGGCGGTTTTCGGTACGCCCGTTGGGCGTGTCGTTGGATGCGACCGGTTTGCTGCTGCCCAGACCGCGCAATTGAACATTTTCTTCGCGCATGCCGACACTTGTCAGCACTTTGCCTACGCTGTTGGCCCGACGTATCGACAGTTGTTCGTTATAGGCTTGAGAGCCCGATGCATCGGTATGACCATCGATGCGCACCCGCTCGATTCCTACGCCCAGCAGTGCCCTGCCGATTCGCTCGACGATCTCAGTGCTGGCCGGGTTGAGGTTTTCCACATCACTGCCAAACAGCACCTTACCCGACAAACCGAAGGCCCAGCCTTCGTCAGTCAATTGGAACCCTTGTTGCTTGAGCACGGTTATTTGCGCCGGGGTGAGCCCTTTGTGCGGCGCAGTCTGGCAACCGGTCAGCGCCAGGACGCAGATGAACAAAAACGCAGCGAACCGCTGCACGGAAAATTGAGGATATAAACGCACGAGTTAGCTCCTGGTTTGAAGATCAGCGATGGAGTGCTCCGACCCTGCCGTGTGCTGCCCACCTTGGGCGAGGCGTTTGGCCTGGTACATCGCCGCATCGGCAGCATTGAGTAAGGCGCCCGGAGTGGCGCCATGATCAGGATAAATGGCGATACCTATACTAAGAGAGGTCAATACTGAAGCAGTGCCGGGTAATTGGATCGGCATTTCCATACTGGCGATGATTTTCCCAGCGATCCGTTCGGCATCCTCGGCCCTGTGCAGTGGTGTAAGCAGCACGGCGAATTCGTCACCGCCCAGGCGCGCTACCAGGTCACCCTCACGCAACTGCGCCCGAACCCGGTTCGCCACCGCCGTCAGCACCGCGTCACCGGCCGCGTGGCCGAAATTGTCATTGATGCCCTTGAACCGGTCGCTGTCCAGATACAACACGGCCACTTGCTCGTCGAGTTTGCTGGCATTGCGCAAAGCCCGGATCAGTCGGCCTTCGAAGAATGCCCGATTCGGCAACCCGGTCAGGCTGTCGTGACTGGCTTGGTGGGCCAGGGTTTCGTTCTCGCTTTGCAGGTGGGTCTGCCAGGATTCCAGCTCGTCGAGCAGTGCGTTGAAGTCATTGCCCAAGTTGTCCAGTTCGGCGATGGCAGCCGGCGGTACGCGCCGGTCCAAGGCCCGCTCGCTGCGGGCCGCGTGGGCCACCTCTGCCAGGCTGCGCAACGGCCCGGTGATCGACCGCAATTGGCGCCGCGCCAGGGACAACGCCATCCAGGCACTCGCCGCCGTGCACAAAATAATCCCCGCCAAACCGCTGAGCAAAAAGCGAAACAGGCTGCCACCATGCCCCGCCAACAGAATACTGCCGATATTCTGCCCCTGATGAACGATTGGCAAGCTGATGGGCTTTTCCAGGAACGCCTTGGCAATGTGCATTTCCAGTTCTGACAATAAACCGGTTTCCGGCCGCTGCCAGCGCGCCAACAGGCGGCCGTGTTCATTGAACACCTGGGCATCGGCGACTTCCTCGGTGGAGGCAATCAAGGCCAGCGCTTCGGTGGCCGCAGCCGAGTCATCGAACACCACGGCCGCTTCCACGGTGTAGTTGATCGAACGGGCGATCAGGTGCAGGTTGTGGTCGGCGTAGACCCTTAACGCAAACACGCCGAGCAGCGTCAGGGAAACACTGGCCATGGCCACCGCCACCAACGCGACGATCACGTGACCGCGACCGATGACCGCGCCCAGGGTCGGACGGCCCCGTGATGTGGACAGGCTCATGGTGCTGCCGGCCTACGTCGGGAAAGCTGCAGAACGCTCGGGTGGATGCGCACGCCACTGCGCGCCACCGAGTCGAGGTTGACCTCGAACGACACCTGCTCATCGCCGACCCGCAGACAGAACAGGGTACCCACGGTGCACTGGTCGCCGCCCTCGCTGATGCTCAACACGGGCTTGCCGATCAAGGAGGCAAACAAACGGGTGCGCTCATCGTTGGTCAGCCTCCCTAGGTAGACGGCGTTGCACTCAGTGGCGATGCCGGGGTGATCGGCCAGCACTCGCTGCACGGTTACCGGCCGACCGGTAGCCTGGGTGGCGCCTTTGACCAGGTCGTCGGTGTATTGGGTCGGCCCGACGATGCACAATTGCAGTTGCTCTGGCTCCACAGGCCAGCGAGCGTAACTGAGAATGCCCAATACAACTTGCGTCACCGCTTCGGTCCGCTGCTCGGCCAGGCTCGCGGAGGCCTGATGCTGGGCAACAACCACAGACGACATTAAACACAGAAAGCCAGCGAGTAGGTAATGCCTCCGGTTCTTGCTGCGCACTGCCCCCCGAACAGCCACACCCATGATGAATCTCTTGTCGATACGATAAGTGTCGGAACGATAGCACAGTGCCAAAAAGCCAGCGAGGCAGCGTCCTACGACTTTTCTGACAGAAACAGGCAGAATCGCCCGGAGCAATAAATCATGAAAAGCTGATCATTCCATCATCCTTGCTCCAGCTCCAGCATCAGCCCACTCAGGCGCTTGACCTTGCGTCGAACCGCCTCCTCGAATACCCCCGCCCTCGGCTCAATCAGGCTGAACCACTGCTTGGCCCGGGTAATGGCGGTGTACACCAGTTCCTTGGTCAATACCGGGTTAAGCGCATCCGGGAGAATCAAGGCCGTATGGGTGAATTCCGAGCCCTGGGATTTGTGCACCGTCATGGCATACACGGTTTCCACATCATTCAGGCGGCTGGGCAGAACGAAACGTACACCACCCTGGCCGTCATTGCGGGGAAAGGCGACCCGCAGGACCTGCTTGCCGGCCTCCGGCCCGTCACGCTCAGGCAACTTGAGGGCAATACCGATATCGCCGTTCATCAACCCTAACCCATAGTCGTTGCGGGTCATCAGAACCGGACGCCCTTCGTACCACTGGTGATCACTGTCGATCAGGCGGGCCTTGAGCAGCGCGGCGGTGATTCGCTGGTTCAGCCCTTCAACGCCCCACGGACCTTTGCGCACCGCGCAGAGTAATTGGAACTCGTCGAATGCCGACAGGACCTCCCGAGCCCAATCGGCCCAGCAGCTGTCCTCCAGGGCACGAGACATGGCCGGGCGTCGCTGTTGCAGCAGGTTCAGGTAATGCCGATATCCCTGCGGCCCTTGCGCCAGCCCTTCGAGCAACAACCGCTCCAGCGCGCCATCGTACTCACTTTTTAACGCCAGGGAAAACAGGTCGGCATGTTGGCCTTCCACCAGTAACTGACGGGCTTTTTCAGGCTGTTGCTGGTTGACCCAGCGGGCCAACTGACCGATACCACTGCCCTCGCCAAAGCGCCTGGAATGCCTGAGCATCACCACTTGTTGTGCCAGAGGATGAGTACCGTCGAGGTCGTGCTGCAGATCACTGGCCGCCAGGTTTTCGCCGCTGACCGACTCAAGCCAGGCGCGGGTCTGGGGGCTGTACCAGCCTTCCTCGGCATCTCGACACAAATCCCCCAGCACAGCTCCGGCCTCTACAGAGGCCAACTGGTCCTTGTCCCCCAGCAACACCAGCCGCGCATGAGTCGGCAGCGCATCCAGCAGATTGGCCATCATCTCCAAATCGATCATGGACGCTTCATCGACCACCAGCACATCCAGTGGCAACCGATTGCCCCCATGGTGACGAAAATGTCGGGTACCGGGCCGACTGCCCAACAGACGATGGACCGTGGTCACATCGCAGGGAATGCGCTCGCGCACAGCGTCGACCACATCCAGGGTTCGCACTTGCTGGCTGATGGACTCGGTCAGGCGCGCCGCAGCCTTGCCAGTGGGCGCGGCCAGGCGAATGCGCAGCGGCTTGCCGGCCTCGACGGCGGGCGCCTGAAGCAAGGCCAGCAGGCGCACAACAGTGGTGGTCTTACCGGTGCCCGGGCCGCCGGTAACGATGCTGAAGGCCCCTCGGGTCGCCAGCGCACAGGCCAGTTTCTGCCAATCGATCGGCCCTGTGGCACTGGCCGGCCCGAACAGACCGTTCAAACGCTCGCGCAGGTCGTCGGGCGCTGCTTCATGTTCGGCAAGCCGTTGACGCAACGCTTCATCGATCCGCCGCTCATAAGCCCAGTAACGGCGCAGATAAAGACGTTTGCCAGACAGCACCAACGGGCGCTGCCGGGCCTCTTCGCTGCCATCGACAGCCAAGGCCACCAGAGGACTGGAGGCCAGGACCTTGCACCAATGGGCACCGTCCAGTGTTCGCAGCATTTGCGACGGCAACAGCATGACGCCCGCTTGCAAGTCGCCCTCGGGAGGCAGCGACAAGGCGAAGTCCGGCTCCTTGAGCGTTTCGAACAGGTCCAGGCAGACGTGCCCATGGCCCAACTGATGGCTGGTAAGCGCCGCGGCGAGCAGTACCAATGGATCATCGTCAGGCGCCAGCTCATGGAGGAACGCGACGAATGCCTTGTCCAACGCGCGCAACCAGCCGCGCTCGACCCAGCGCGTAAGCAACAACAGCAAGTCATCTGCACGGCTCAAAGGAGCCAGGTCAACCAGGCTCTCGTCATCGAACGACTGGGGTAGCAGATCGGCAAAAGAACGACTCATAGCAACTCTCCCTGTTCCCATGCCGGTTCGGCCTTGGGCTCGGGGGCCCCCTGGAACAGACGGTCCAGTTGTTCGATCAACGCCCGTGGAGGCTTGGTGAAATACACGCCCTGACTGGCTGCGCGGGTGCCGCGAAGGAACAGATACAACGCGCCGCCGACATGCCGGTCGTAGTCATAATCGGGCAGGCGTGCCTTGAGCTGACGATGCAAGGCCAACAGGTACAACACGTATTGCAGATCGTAGCGATTTTCCAGGATCGATTGTTCCATGGCCTGTGCGGTATAGGCCGTGTCATCGACACCCAGCCAGTTGGACTTGTAATCGGCCACGTAGTACCGGCCGTCGTGCTCGAACGTCAAATCGATGAAGCCCTTGAACATGCCGTTGAGCAACACCGGCTCGGCTGCGACGCGGGCCACACCGCCATGGGTAAACCGGCAAACCAGTTGATCAAGCTTGAGCACATCGACCTTATGACTGGCGAACCAGAATTCCATCTCGACCTGGAACTGGTCCAGGCGCTCGAACACCACCGGCGCCTGACCGCTACCGATAGACAAAGGTGTTTTGATCAGATGCTGCAGCCAGTCGCTCAGCGTCGTGATCCAGCCTTTCCAGCCACGGCGACTGCAGCGCCGGGCGACGGCATCCTCAATGGCTGATGGCGCAGCTGTAAAGCCTTCGCCCGCGGCCCACTCCAGAAGGCCATGAAGGAAAGTGCCGGGGTTGGGGCCACGGGGAAAACGGTGGATATCGCCGCCAACGGCGACGACTTCCCTTGGGGCATCCGGATCAAGCCGCTCATCGTCGAACAATTTCTGCGCCTGTGGATTCTCCGGCGCGGCATCGCTGCCTTCGCTCAGGCTTTCCCCAATGCGTAATGCGCTGTAAGAGGCAATCCACCAGTTTTCGCTGGCTTTACGAGTGGGGACCAGGGGTTCGAGCAACACCGCTTCATTGCGTGCAGGCCGATAGTGTTCGTCGGTGGCCTGGGGCATCTCCTGGCAACTCACTGCGTCGCGGCCTTGTTGTAGATCCTCCAGCCAGCGTTTCAACGCCACCGATTCGGCCAACGGCGCGCCACCGCCCAACAGATAACCCAGCGCGGACAAATGCAGGATTGAGCTGTTGTTGCTGCCCCGCTTGAGGTCAGCGACACCTAGCCAACAGGCATGTTGTGCACGAGTAAGGGCCACGTAGAGAAGTCGCAAGTCCTCGGCCAGACGCTCGTCATCGGCCTTGGCAATCAACTCGGCGGTGGGCTTGAGACTGATCTGCGCCTTGGCGCCCTCATCGTGGTAATGCAAAGGCAATCGACTGCCGTCCACCGGTTTCGTCGAACAGATGAACGGCAGGAAGACCAGCGGATACTCAAGCCCTTTGGATTTGTGAATCGTGACCACTTTGACCAGTTGTTCATCGCTTTCCAGGCGCAGGATCTGCTCTTCGCCTGCCTGTCCGGACAAGGCCAGGTGCTCGGACAAATGCCGAATCAAGGCTTGCTCGCCATCCAGCTCTGCGGCGGCCTGCTGCAACAGTTCGCAAAGATGCAACAAGTTGGTCAGCACCCGCTCACCATCGCTGCGCGCCATCAAGGCCTGGGGCAATTCGAAATCATGTAGCAGGCGCCGCAACATGGGCAGCACCCCCTGGGTGCGCCAGATCGTACGATAGCCACGGAACTGCATGACCCGGGCTTCCCAAGCCAGCTCATCCTGATTGAGACGCTCCAACTCCGTAAGCGGCAGATTCACAGTAATACAGGCCAGCGCTGCTCGCAGCGGCCGCTCGACATCCGGCTCGGCGCAGGCCCTGAGCCAGGTCAACAAGTCCCGCGCCTCCTGCGAGGCAAAGACCGAATCCTTATCGGACAGATAGACACTGCGCACTCCCCGTGTGGACAACTCGTCCCGCACGGCCTGCGCTTCTTTACCGTCGCGCACCAGGATTGCGATGTCCGCCGGCAGCAGCCCACGGAGCGTTTCTCCATCGCCTATAAAACCGTCGCGCCCCGACTGGCCGCCATTGAGCAACACCGTGATCTCACTGGCGCAGGCAGCTGCCATGTGTTTGCGATACACCGCACCGGAGAGCGGTTGATCCGATGGCAGGTGCCAGATGTTCAATGCAGCAACGGCCTGCCCCGCGACCTTCAAGGACTCCTTGCGGCCCTGGGACTCGACGGGCAGAAACGGCACCGGGTTCTCGCCCGATGGTTCACGAAACAGAAAAGCCCCACGGCCCTTTGGGCGGGATTCGGCGTTCTGGAAGATATGGTTCACTGCGCCAACCATGGCGTGGCTGGAACGGAAGTTTGTCCCCAGCGTATGCAGCCTGCCCACGGTGGCTTCGCGAGCACGCAGGTAGGTATAAATGTCGGCACCGCGAAAAGCGTAAATCGCCTGCTTCGGATCGCCGATCAGGAACAGTCCGGTCTCAGGGTTATTGTCTTCGATGCGGTAGATGCTTTCGAAGATCCGGTATTGAACCGGGTCGGTGTCCTGGAACTCATCGATCAGCGCGACCGGAAACTGCTCGCGGATCAGGCTCGCCAGACGCTCGCCCCCGTCGGCCTGCAGAGCCGCATCCAGACGCAGCAGCATGTCGTCGAAACCCATCTCCGCGCGGCGACGCTTCTCGGCCTCGAAGCGTGCCCCGACCCATTGCGCGGCATGTTGCAGCACCGCTGCGTCCGGGGTGGGCAAGGCATCCAGACTAGCCTTGAGACCGGACATGGCGTCCAGCCCGGGATGGCTGGGCACCTCGCCCTTCCAGGCTTCGGCCATGCCCTCGGGAGTCAGCCGCGTGAACCCGGTGCCGATGTCCAACAACTCCAGGCTTTCGTCATCCACCCAGGCGGTGATTTTCTGAAACCACGGTTCGAAGTAACGCGCCTGCATCTTGCGCCCATCGACACTCTTGCTGGCGACGCCTTGCTGGCAGATCTGCAGCAGCTCCACGGCCCATTGTCGCCACGGTGCCTTGAGATCGAGCAAGGCGGTACTGCGTTCCTGCAGGGAAGCGGTGATGAGTTCGGCAGGCTCAAGCCCTTCACCGTTGTCACGCTCGCTGGAAAACAACCCTCTCACGCGAGGCAATAGCGCAGCGGGGCCGCCCCAGTGGGTCCGCACCCAGTTCAGAGCCTCGCCTTGCATCGAGTAGCAGAACAGCCGCCAATAGTCGCGCAGTACCTCGCCGAGCAATTCGCTGTGGTCGGTTTCCAGGGTTTGGGTAAACAGGCTACCGCTGTCGAAAGCGTGCTCACGCAGCATGCGCTGACACCAGCTATGGATGGTCGAGACGGCCGCTTCGTCCATCCATTGCGCGGCGATGTCCAGCCGGTTGGCGCAGCCAGGCCATTGCTCTGCGTCGAACTCATCACGCAACTCGGCGATCAACGAATCCGGGGCGGGAATCTCGTCACGAAAGAAACGTGCCGCTTCGGCCAGACGCGTGCGGATTCGCTCGCGAAGCTCTTTGGTGGCAGCGTCCGTAAAGGTCACCACCAGGATTTGCGGAGGAAGCAGCTCGCGACCGAACCCGGTCGTCACGCCGCCATGCCCCAGCACCAGACGCAGGTACAAGGCCGAAATGGTAAAGGTCTTGCCGGTACCGGCGCTGGCCTCGATCAATTGACTGCCCCGTAGCGGGAACGCCAGGGCCAATGGTGTCTGCCGACTCATGAAGGTACCTCCTCACTGGCCGAGGAATGCCATGGAGCTTCGAGCAATGGCCGGTAAAGCGCATCGCACCAGTCGGGGAATGTTTCGTCAGCCGTCAGCGCATCGAAGTCAGCAAACTGTCGGGCCAAGGCCGGACTTTCCCGTCGCTCGCCTTCAGAGGTCTGCCCGTCGCCTTCGTAGGCTTTTCGCGCCGCTACTTCGGCCTTGACCGGGTCACTCTGGCCGAGCCAGGCGAAGGCCGTCTTCACCGCAACCGGCAGCGGCTGACGCATGCCGGTTTGCCAGGCCTGCAGCAGATCGCCGAGCAGTCTTCGGGCTACAGATTCATCAAAAGGGGCCAGCAGCAAGCTGTCATCACTGGCCACCAGCGCCGTCGTCATCGATAGGCCGTTAGCGCAGGCCACGAGATGGTTGACCCAGGGACGTATCAGGCGATGCCATTTACGGGTCTTGGTGGAGCCGATGCTGTTGGGTATGGCGGTGATGGCGAGGACCGCGCCATCGGAACGCTGATGCAGGCCACTGAGCCATCCTTCGACGCTCACGCCATGCAATTGCAGGCTGACAGGTAGAGCGCTGGTCACCGGTGTGGGCCACAACGCCAGAAGCTGTTGGTAACGCTGGAGCAGATCAGGCAAGGGCTCGATCAACTCACGTTGCATGCATTCACCGAAACCGGCCATCGGTAACAGGCCACTGTTCTGGAGTCTTTTGGCGTGGGCTGTCAGTGCAAGTTCCGGCTGCTCCAGGCGAACAAGAGCAGCCTCAAGCAAGCTGTCGCTCAGGCTGTAGCGCTGAAGGGCATCGAGAACGAAAGGTTCATCATCGGCCAGGGGGGCTTCGATAGCCTCGAAGAACACTTTCAGGCGCTGGCTGAAAAAATGGCGGACGGGATTGCGCAGGAAGTCCTGCAACTGAGCGAGGCCCAAGGGTTCTTCCTGGACGTAGGGGTCGAGCACTTGGGTTTTGGCGCCTTGATCGTGGGCGCCGTGAAGCATCCGCCATTCGCTGGCGTAACTGAACAACTCATCACCTTGATGAAAATAACGAGCGCTGAACGGTTGCAGAGGATGCTCCTGGGTCAGTGCCTCGAGAAGGCCTCCACCGCCATCGGGCAGCCGCCACCCACTGGCGAGATGATCGCGCAATTGGCCGATCAACACCGATGCAGGTCGGTCACTGTTGTCGCGGATGCTGCGTCCGACCCAACTGATGTAAAGCTTTTCTCGGGCCGACAGCAGCGCTTCCAATAGCAGATAACGATCATCCTCTCGCCGGGAGCGATCGCCAGGGCGATAGTCACTGCCCATGAGATCGAAATCCAATGGCGGCTGGGCCCGCGGGTAATCACCGTCATTCATCCCCAGCAGACACACCAGTTTGAAGGGAATCGCGCGCATCGGCATCAAGGTACAGAAGTTGACCGCTCCCGCCAGGAAGCGTTGGGACAGCCGGCCTTGATCCAGCCCGGCCAGCCAGGCCTCTCGCACAACCGTCAGCGGCAACTCATCGTGCAGACCGACCGACTCACAGGTTTCCAACCAGGTTTCACGCAGGTCTTCGAGTTGGGCCAGCAGATAGTCGTCATGCTCGTTGCTCGCCTGGAAAAACAATTGCATCAGATCGTGCAGACGCGAACCCCATTGCTGCGGTGATGCGGGCTGGGTGAGTTCCTGATGGGCGACTTCCAGCGCATCAAGCAAAGCAACCAGAGGACCGATCAACGCCGCATCAAGGCCGCCAATTTCGTCATAGGGCTCGATGCCTTCATAGGCGTCCGACGTGCCGACGGCATACCCCAGCAGCATGCGACGCAGACCGAAACGCCAGCTGTTCTGCTCAAGCTCCGCAGGCAACCCCAGCCCGGCACGATGTTCGGCGTTCATGCCCCAGCGAATGCCGGCCCCCTCGATCCAGCGGTGCAAGGTAGGCAAGTCTGCCTCATCGATGCCGAAGCGCTCGCGCAACGCCGGGACATCCAGTAAATCGAGGATTTCGCTGACCGGGAACCGACTGTCAGGCAGCTTGAGCAAATGTTCGACCGCGATCAACAGCGGGTCACGTCCACGCTGGCCCTGGTCGGTCAGGGTAAATGGAATGAAACGGGGATCAGTTCTATCAAGCTGCCCGAACACCGCACGAATATGCGGTGCATAACTGTCGATGTCCGGGACCATGACGATGATATCCCGGGGACGAAGAGTCGGATCTGCACTGAAGTGGGCCAGCAACTGATCATGGAGAATTTCAACTTCGCGTTGAGCGCTGTGGGCAACATGGAAACGGATCGACCCGTCTCGCTCCGTATCGACGGCAGGCCAGTGTTCCCGGGTTTCATTCAGGGGGCGCAATTCGAGGATGTCGTCCTGCAACTGGCTGAGGAGGGTCGTGGGGGCTGCGTCACTGAACAGGTCGATCCGTCCATCACGAAATACCGAGCGATAGGTATTGGGGTCATCGTAGCTGTCGAGCAGATTGATATAGTCGCGCCCCTGCTTGCCCCACGCGGCCAATAACGGATGAGCGTGCTGATGCAAGGTTTGCGGATCGAGAACGACGGGCATGCCGGCCTTGCGTGCCTGACGCTTGTATTGGTGACGCAGCAGGTCCTTGTCGGCCACGATGTCCGCCCAGTGGTGGCGGCATGGATTGTGGACGCACAGCAGAACCTGACTGAACCGTGACAGACCGGCAAGAGCCTCAAGGGCTTGGGCCGGTAGCGAAGAAATGCCGAACACTATCACCCGCGCGGGCAGACCTTTCGGAGCGATGTCCAGGCTGTTGATACGCTCGATGTAGCGCTGATGAACGCCCGCACGGCTTTGCGCCATGCCTTTCTCCCCCACATCCAGTAGCAGGGCCCGCCATAGCTCGGCCTGCCAACAATTGGCCGGCGCGAGTGCCTTGATTTCGCCTCGGACATTTCTTGTCTGGTGTCGACCTTCCGCCCAATCTTCAAGCCAGTCGGCCCGGTACACCTGGTATTGGTCGAACAGATCAGCAAGACGCTCGGACAATTGGTAGCGCTTGCGCAAGTCGGTGTCGTGGGTAAGGAAACGCCGCAGAGGCTCGAAATGAGGCTGCTCGATCAGTTGCGGCAGGAGACGCATCAGCCGCCAGGTTAGCGGAGCCTTATCAAGCAGGGACTTGGCCGGGATTTCATCACGCCCCAGAACCGTGCGATAGAGTTGCCACATGAAGCTGCCCGGCAACTGCACGTCAATGGCAGCCGCGATACCGCAGCCGCCTGTGTCGTCGTCTTCCGGATCTTCAGCCAGCGCCAGTTTAAGCCACTGGGCAATACCGTTGCTTTGTACCAGCGCGATTTCGTTTTCAAGAGGGGCCAGCGGGTAGCGCCGCATCAAACTGATGACCAGACTGCGCAGCTCATCAAGGCGATTCCCGTGAACCACCATGAAAGCAGGGCTAAGGGACGTCGCGTCCGGCATGAAAGGCATCCTTGAAAATGCAAAAGCTAGGGCCGAACCTTAGCACTGTCGGGGGGCTGTGACAGCCGGGAGCTGTCCACGCATGTCGTAAGAACTTTCCTGCGGGCAAAACAAAACCCCTACCTGCATCAGCAGATAGGGGTTTCGGAATTTAATCTTGACGATGACCTACTCTCACATGGGGAAACCCCACACTACCATCGGCGATGCATCGTTTCACTGCTGAGTTCGGGATGGGATCAGGTGGTTCCAATGCTCTATGGTCGTCAAGAAATTCGGTAGCCGGCGCGTGTCTAAACACGTTCCAGCGAATGGGTATGCGATAGTTTGTGTGTTTGCCTCGAACTTTCGGTTCATGTCGTCTTCACACACCGCAATCTGCTGCTCTGTGTTAAAGAGCCGATGCAAATTGCTTGGGTGTTATATGGTCAAGCCTCACGGGCAATTAGTACAGGTTAGCTCAACGCCTCACAGCGCTTACACACCCTGCCTATCAACGTCGTAGTCTTCGACGGCCCTTCAGGGGACTCAAGGTCCCAGTGAGATCTCATCTTGAGGCTAGTTTCCCGCTTAGATGCTTTCAGCGGTTATCTATTCCGAACATAGCTACCCGGCAATGCCACTGGCGTGACAACCGGAACACCAGAGGTTCGTCCACTCCGGTCCTCTCGTACTAGGAGCAGCCCCTCTCAAATCTCAAACGTCCACGGCAGATAGGGACCGAACTGTCTCACGACGTTCTAAACCCAGCTCGCGTACCACTTTAAATGGCGAACAGCCATACCCTTGGGACCGGCTTCAGCCCCAGGATGTGATGAGCCGACATCGAGGTGCCAAACACCGCCGTCGATATGAACTCTTGGGCGGTATCAGCCTGTTATCCCCGGAGTACCTTTTATCCGTTGAGCGATGGCCCTTCCATACAGAACCACCGGATCACTAAGACCTACTTTCGTACCTGCTCGACGTGTCTGTCTCGCAGTCAAGCGCGCTTTTGCCTTTATACTCTACGACCGATTTCCGACCGGTCTGAGCGCACCTTCGTACTCCTCCGTTACTCTTTAGGAGGAGACCGCCCCAGTCAAACTACCCACCATACACTGTCCTCGATCCGGATAACGGACCTGAGTTAGAACCTCAAAGTTGCCAGGGTGGTATTTCAAGGTTGGCTCCACGCGAACTGGCGTCCACGCTTCAAAGCCTCCCACCTATCCTACACAAGCAAATTCAAAGTCCAGTGCAAAGCTATAGTAAAGGTTCACGGGGTCTTTCCGTCTAGCCGCGGATACACTGCATCTTCACAGCGATTTCAATTTCACTGAGTCTCGGGTGGAGACAGCGCCGCCATCGTTACGCCATTCGTGCAGGTCGGAACTTACCCGACAAGGAATTTCGCTACCTTAGGACCGTTATAGTTACGGCCGCCGTTTACCGGGGCTTCGATCAAGAGCTTCGCGTTAGCTAACCCCATCAATTAACCTTCCGGCACCGGGCAGGCGTCACACCCTATACGTCCACTTTCGTGTTTGCAGAGTGCTGTGTTTTTAATAAACAGTCGCAGCGGCCTGGTATCTTCGACCGGCGTGGGCTTACGCAGTAAATGCTTCACCCTCACCGGCGCACCTTCTCCCGAAGTTACGGTGCCATTTTGCCTAGTTCCTTCACCCGAGTTCTCTCAAGCGCCTTGGTATTCTCTACCCAACCACCTGTGTCGGTTTGGGGTACGGTTCCTGGTTACCTGAAGCTTAGAAGCTTTTCTTGGAAGCATGGCATCAACCACTTCGTCACCCAAAGGGTAACTCGTCATCAGCTCTCGGCCTTAGAATCCCGGATTTACCTAAGATTCCAGCCTACCACCTTAAACTTGGACAACCAACGCCAAGCTGGCCTAGCCTTCTCCGTCCCTCCATCGCAATAACCAGAAGTACAGGAATATTAACCTGTTTTCCATCGACTACGCTTTTCAGCCTCGCCTTAGGGACCGACTAACCCTGCGTCGATTAACGTTGCGCAGGAAACCTTGGTCTTTCGGCGTGGGTGTTTTTCACACCCATTGTCGTTACTCATGTCAGCATTCGCACTTCTGATACCTCCAGCAAGCTTCTCAACTCACCTTCACAGGCTTACAGAACGCTCCTCTACCGCATCACTTGCGTGATACCCGTAGCTTCGGTGTATGGTTTGAGCCCCGTTACATCTTCCGCGCAGGCCGACTCGACTAGTGAGCTATTACGCTTTCTTTAAAGGGTGGCTGCTTCTAAGCCAACCTCCTAGCTGTCTAAGCCTTCCCACATCGTTTCCCACTTAACCATAACTTTGGGACCTTAGCTGACGGTCTGGGTTGTTTCCCTTTTCACGACGGACGTTAGCACCCGCCGTGTGTCTCCCATGCTCGGCACTTGTAGGTATTCGGAGTTTGCATCGGTTTGGTAAGTCGGGATGACCCCCTAGCCGAAACAGTGCTCTACCCCCTACAGTGATACATGAGGCGCTACCTAAATAGCTTTCGAGGAGAACCAGCTATCTCCGAGCTTGATTAGCCTTTCACTCCGATCCACAGGTCATCCGCTAACTTTTCAACGGTAGTCGGTTCGGTCCTCCAGTTAGTGTTACCCAACCTTCAACCTGCCCATGGATAGATCGCCCGGTTTCGGGTCTATTCCCAGCGACTAGACGCCCTATTAAGACTCGCTTTCGCTACGCCTCCCCTATTCGGTTAAGCTCGCCACTGAAAATAAGTCGCTGACCCATTATACAAAAGGTACGCAGTCACCCAACAAAGTGGGCTCCCACTGCTTGTACGCATACGGTTTCAGGATCTATTTCACTCCCCTCTCCGGGGTTCTTTTCGCCTTTCCCTCACGGTACTAGTTCACTATCGGTCAGTCAGTAGTATTTAGCCTTGGAGGATGGTCCCCCCATATTCAGACAAAGTTTCTCGTGCTCCGTCCTACTCGATTTCACTTCTAAGATCCTTTCGCGTACAGGGCTATCACCCACTATGGCCGCCCTTTCCAGAGCGTTCCGCTAAAATCAAAGAAGCTTAAGGGCTAGTCCCCGTTCGCTCGCCACTACTAAGGGAATCTCGGTTGATTTCTTTTCCTCAGGGTACTTAGATGTTTCAGTTCCCCTGGTTCGCCTCTTGCACCTATGTATTCAGTACAAGATAACCATCTTATGATGGCTGGGTTCCCCCATTCAGACATCTCCGGATCAAAGTCTGTTTGCCGACTCCCCGAAGCTTTTCGCAGGCTACCACGTCTTTCATCGCCTCTGACTGCCAAGGCATCCACCGTATGCGCTTCTTCACTTGACCATATAACCCCAAGCAATCTGGTTATACTGTGAAGACGACATTCGCCGAAAATTCGCGATTAAACTCACAAATTTTACCTTAGCCTGAGCCATCACCAGTGAAAGTGATGTTCAGTCTATCTTTCTATCACATACCCAAATTTTTAAAGAACGAACTAGTCAAAGACTAGAAATCAACATTCACCATCACCTTGATGGAATGCTCATTTCTAAGCTTTATACAATCGAAGCAGTAGTGGTGGAGCCAAGCGGGATCGAACCGCTGACCTCCTGCGTGCAAGGCAGGCGCTCTCCCAGCTGAGCTATGGCCCCGTATTTCTACAGGCGTTTCCCACACAAAATTGGTGGGTCTGGGCAGATTCGAACTGCCGACCTCACCCTTATCAGGGGTGCGCTCTAACCAACTGAGCTACAGACCCAATTTAGGGCTGCTTCTATCGTCTTCTTCAATGAATCAAGCAATTCGTGTGGGAGCTCATGGAGCAGCTGCGGTCGTCGATTAAGGAGGTGATCCAGCCGCAGGTTCCCCTACGGCTACCTTGTTACGACTTCACCCCAGTCATGAATCACACCGTGGTAACCGTCCTCCCGAAGGTTAGACTAGCTACTTCTGGTGCAACCCACTCCCATGGTGTGACGGGCGGTGTGTACAAGGCCCGGGAACGTATTCACCGCGACATTCTGATTCGCGATTACTAGCGATTCCGACTTCACGCAGTCGAGTTGCAGACTGCGATCCGGACTACGATCGGTTTTGTGGGATTAGCTCCACCTCGCGGCTTGGCAACCCTCTGTACCGACCATTGTAGCACGTGTGTAGCCCAGGCCGTAAGGGCCATGATGACTTGACGTCATCCCCACCTTCCTCCGGTTTGTCACCGGCAGTCTCCTTAGAGTGCCCACCATTACGTGCTGGTAACTAAGGACAAGGGTTGCGCTCGTTACGGGACTTAACCCAACATCTCACGACACGAGCTGACGACAGCCATGCAGCACCTGTCTCAATGTTCCCGAAGGCACCAATCTATCTCTAGAAAGTTCATTGGATGTCAAGGCCTGGTAAGGTTCTTCGCGTTGCTTCGAATTAAACCACATGCTCCACCGCTTGTGCGGGCCCCCGTCAATTCATTTGAGTTTTAACCTTGCGGCCGTACTCCCCAGGCGGTCAACTTAATGCGTTAGCTGCGCCACTAAGAGCTCAAGGCTCCCAACGGCTAGTTGACATCGTTTACGGCGTGGACTACCAGGGTATCTAATCCTGTTTGCTCCCCACGCTTTCGCACCTCAGTGTCAGTATCAGTCCAGGTGGTCGCCTTCGCCACTGGTGTTCCTTCCTATATCTACGCATTTCACCGCTACACAGGAAATTCCACCACCCTCTACCATACTCTAGCTCGACAGTTTTGAATGCAGTTCCCAGGTTGAGCCCGGGGATTTCACATCCAACTTAACGAACCACCTACGCGCGCTTTACGCCCAGTAATTCCGATTAACGCTTGCACCCTCTGTATTACCGCGGCTGCTGGCACAGAGTTAGCCGGTGCTTATTCTGTCGGTAACGTCAAAACACCAACGTATTAGGTTAATGCCCTTCCTCCCAACTTAAAGTGCTTTACAATCCGAAGACCTTCTTCACACACGCGGCATGGCTGGATCAGGCTTTCGCCCATTGTCCAATATTCCCCACTGCTGCCTCCCGTAGGAGTCTGGACCGTGTCTCAGTTCCAGTGTGACTGATCATCCTCTCAGACCAGTTACGGATCGTCGCCTTGGTGAGCCATTACCTCACCAACTAGCTAATCCGACCTAGGCTCATCTGATAGCGCAAGGCCCGAAGGTCCCCTGCTTTCTCCCGTAGGACGTATGCGGTATTAGCGTCCGTTTCCGAGCGTTATCCCCCACTACCAGGCAGATTCCTAGGCATTACTCACCCGTCCGCCGCTCTCAAGAGGTGCAAGCACCTCTCTACCGCTCGACTTGCATGTGTTAGGCCTGCCGCCAGCGTTCAATCTGAGCCATGATCAAACTCTTCAGTTCAAACATCTTTGGGTTTTGAGAAAACCCTAAACTTGGCTCAGCAATCGTTGGTTACATCTTTGATTTCTCGCGGAGTAACTTGTGATGCTGATAATCTGTTGACTAGCAGTCTGACTCCACAAGCACCCACACGAATTGCTTGATTCAGTTGTTAAAGAGCGGTGGGTTGAGTCTTTCGTCTCAACCGAGGCGCGCATTCTACAGCGCCTGGTGTTGCTGTCAAGCGGTTATTTTAAGAAGTTTTCAAAGTTTCCTCTGCAACTTCAACCACTTGCGCTTCTGATCTCTCATCAGCGGGAGGCGAATTCTACAGCGTTACTCGCTGCTGTCAACACCTCTTTTTCAACCCCTTCCAGGCTTCGATGAACTGAAGCGGGCCGCTGTCGAAAACCGTGTAACTCATTGAAATTCAAATAGTTTTCCGTTTCGACTGCGCCGGAAGTGGGGCGAATTATAGACTTCCAGAATCTGCCGTCAACAGCTATTTTCACATTTCTGTCACATCAGCCAAAAAGCCCCGCAAACACAGAGGCCGGAGCCCAAAGACACCGGCCTCTTCACTTACCGATTACAAGCTGGGGAAAGCGAATTGCGAAGCCTCATGGCTGGCGCGCTGCGGCCAGCGCTGGGTAATGGCTTTACGACGGGTATAGAAACGCACACCGTCCGGGCCGTAGGCATGCAGGTCGCCAAACAGTGAACGCTTCCAGCCGCCAAAACTGTGATAGGCCACGGGCACTGGCAACGGTACGTTGACGCCCACCATGCCAACTTCGATCTCATCGCAGAACAACCGCGCCGCCTCGCCATCACGGGTAAAGATACAGGTGCCGTTGCCATACTCGTGATCGTTGATCAGTTGCATTGCCTCTTCCAGGCTGTTGACCCGGACGATGCACAGTACCGGCCCGAAAATCTCTTCCTTATAAATACGCATCTCGGGCGTCACGCGATCAAACAGGCAGCCCCCCAGGAAGAAGCCTTCTTCATGCCCCGCCACACTCAAGCCGCGGCCATCGACGACCAGCGACGCACCCGCCGAGACACCGTCTTCTATATAGCCGCTGACCTTGTCGCGATGCTGTCCGGTCACCAGCGGCCCCATGTCCAGCCCACAAGCGGTGCCCGCGCCGATTTTCAGCGCCTTGATCTGCGGTACCAGCTTGGCCACCAACGCATCAGCCACTTGATCGCCGACACACACCGCCACCGAAATCGCCATGCAACGCTCGCCGCACGAACCGTACGCCGCGCCCATCAGTGCGCTGACGGCGTTGTCCAGGTCCGCGTCCGGCATCAGCACCGCATGGTTCTTTGCCCCGCCCAGCGCCTGGACACGTTTACCGCGTCGGGTGCCCTCGGCATAGATGTATTCGGCAATCGGCGTCGAACCGACAAAACTCAGCGCTTTCACTTCCGGCGCTTCGATCAGTGCATCCACGGCGGCCTTGTCGCCATGCACCACGCTCAACACACCCTTAGGCAAACCCGCCTCCAGCAGCAACTGGGCGATCAGCAGTGTCGAACTCGGGTCGCGCTCGGACGGTTTAAGGATGAAGCAGTTACCGCACACGATCGCCAACGGATACATCCACAGCGGTACCATCGCCGGGAAGTTGAAGGGCGTGATACCCGCGACTACACCCAGGGGCTGAAAGTCTGACCAGGCATCGATGTTCGGTCCTACGTTGCGGCTGTATTCGCCCTTCAGAATCTCCGGCGCCGCGCAGGCGAACTCGACGTTCTCAATACCGCGCTTGAGTTCACCAGCCGCATCTTCCAGAGTCTTGCCGTGTTCTTCGCTGATCAACTGGGCGATACGCGACTCGTTCTGCTCCAGCAACTGCTTGAAACGAAACATCACCTGCGCGCGCTTGGCCGCCGGCGTGTTGCGCCAGGCCGGGAAAGCAGCACGGGCGGCGTCGATGGCCTGTTGGATAGTCGCGCGATCGGCCAGTGGCACCTTATGGATCGCCTGGCCAGTGGACGGGTTGAACACGTCGGCCGTACGAGCGTTGTCGCTCAGCAGTTCGCCATTGATCAAATGCGGGATGAGGCTCATGGGGACTCCAGAATTTATCCACAGGCGGCCGTGGCCGGACGCCCGTTATTGATAGCTATATAGAAGGACGCGTCAGTCGAGTTTGTTCAGCGCTTCACCGACCGCGTCGAACAGACGATCCAGGTCCTGTGGCTTGCTGTTGAACGTTGGCCCGAACTGCAGGGTGTCACCGCCGAACCGCACGTAGAACCCGGCTTTCCACAACGCCATGCCGGCCTCGAACGGACGCACGATTGCATCGCCATCGCGCGGCGCGATCTGGATCGCCCCGGCCAGGCCATAGTTACGGATGTCGATGACGTTCTTCGACCCCTTCAAACCATGCAATGCGTTCTCGAAATGCGGGGCAACCTCGGCCACGCTCTGCACCAGGTTTTCCTTTTGCAGCAAGTCCAATGCCGCCAGGCCAGCCGCGCAGGCCACCGGGTGCGCCGAGTAGGTGTAGCCATGGGGAAATTCCACCGCGTACTCGGGGGTCGGCTGGTTCATGAAGGTCTGGTAGATCTCGGAGCTGGCAATCACCGCGCCCATGGGGATCGCACCATTGGTGACTTGCTTGGCAATGCACATCAGGTCCGGGGTCACGCCAAAGCTATCGGCACCGAACATCGAACCGGTGCGGCCGAAACCGGTGATCACTTCGTCGAACACCAGCAGGATGCTGTGCTGGTCGCAGATGTCCCGCAGGCGCTTGAGGTACCCCTCAGGCGGCACCAGCACGCCGGCGGACCCGGCCATCGGTTCAACGAATACCGCGGCGATGTTGGAGGCATCGTGCAGCTCGATCAGCTTCAACAGCTCATCGGCCAAGGCAATGCCACCCTCCTTCGGCATGCCACGGGAATAGGCGTTGCTGGCGAGCAAGGTGTGAGGCAAGTGATCGACGTCCATCATCGCCTGACCGAACAACTTGCGGTTGCCGTTCACGCCGCCGAGGCTGGTGCCGGCGATGTTCACACCGTGATAACCACGGGCACGGCCGATCATCTTGGTCTTGGTCGCCTGGCCCTTGAGACGCCAGTAGGCGCGGACCATTTTTACTGCGGTATCGGCGCACTCGGAACCGGAGTCGGTGAAGAACACATGATTGAGGTTGCCCGGAGTCAGGCTGGTTATTTTTTCCGCCAGTTGAAACGACAGAGGATGGCCGTACTGGAACCCCGGCGAGTAATCGAGGGTACCCAGTTGTTTCGCGACCGCTTCCTGGATTTCCTTGCGAGTGTGCCCGGCGCCGCAGGTCCATAGGCCCGACAGCGAGTCATACACCTTGCGCCCCTTGTCATCGACCAGCCAACTGCCTTCGGCGGCGACGATCAGGCGTGGATCGCGCTGGAAATTGCGATTGGCGGTGTAAGGCATCCAGTGGGCATCAAGCTTGAGCTGGCTGGCCAGGGAACCGGCAGCGTGTTCGGGCATGTTCATCGACAAAACCTCGCAGGACATAAGCGACAGGGGATCGAAAGGCGTTCTTGCAGCTAAATTGCCACGGCGATAAAGTCGGTGAAATCCAACTTTTCTAACCTTCAGTCAGTGGATCACTAAACTATGAGCATTCGCCGCCCCGATCCTCTGGCCCAAGTCAGCGACTTTGATATTCGCCTGTTGCGCATTTTCCGCAGTGTGGTGGAGTGCGGTGGGTTCTCTGCGGCGGAGACGGTGCTGGGCATCGGCCGCTCGGCTATCAGCCAACAGATGAGTGACCTTGAACAACGCCTGGGACTGCGCCTGTGCCAACGCGGGCGCGCGGGGTTTTCCCTGACCGAGGAAGGTCGCGAGGTCTATCAATCGGCATTGCAGCTATTAAGTGCGCTGGAAAGCTTTCGCACCGAGGTCAATGGCCTGCATCAGCATTTGCGTGGGGAACTGACCATCGGCCTGACCGACAATCTCGTCACGTTGCCCCACATGCGCATCACCCACGCGTTGGCTCAGTTGAAGGAACGCGGGCCTGATGTACAGATCCAGATTCGCATGATTGCCCCCAACGAAGTCGAGCAAGGCGTACTCGACGGTCGCCTGCATGTCGGCGTGGTCCCCCAGGCCAGCGCCCTTTCCGGGCTGGAATATCAGCCGCTCTATAGCGAACGCTCGCTGCTGTATTGCGCGGTCGGGCATCCGCTGTTTTATGTGGATGACCAGAAACTCGAAGACGCCCGCCTCAACAGCCAGGACGCCATCGCTCCGACCTTTCGCCTGCCGGTCGAGATTCAGGCCCATTATCAGGCCCTCAACTGCACTGCCAGTGCATCGGACCGCGAAGGCATGGCGTTCCTGATCCTCACGGGGCGCTACATCGGTTACTTGCCGGATCACTACGCCAGTCTCTGGGTCCAGCAGGGCCGGTTGCGTGCGCTGAAACCCACGGCACGCTTCTATGATCTGAGCCTGGCCTCGGTCACGCGCAAGGGGCGCCGCCCTCATCTGGTGTTGGAAAGTTTTCTTGAGAGCCTGGCGGCAACCCGCTGAAGCCTTTGCCCGTTGTGGGCTTTTATAGCAGTGGCACTTGTCGGATCGCCGCCGGTGCGTTATCAACGCATTGCTTGCCCACAGACCCAGCCCGGAAACGTCCATGACCTTTGAAGTCCCTGCCCACGGTGGCAAGCCCGCCAGCCGCATTCGTCAAAAGAACGAAGAGACCATCCTCAGGGCTGCCGAGGATGAATTCGCCCGTCACGGATTCAAAGGCACCAGCATGAACACCATCGCGCTGAATGCCGGGCTGCCCAAGGCGAACTTGCACTATTACTTCACCAACAAGCTCGGGTTGTACGTGGCGGTACTGAGCAACATCATCGAATTGTGGGACAGCACTTTTAATACCCTCACAGCCGAGGATGACCCGGCCGAGGCCTTGACCCGCTACATCCGCGCCAAGATGGAGTTCTCCCGCCGCCAGCCACAGGCGTCGCGAATCTTTGCCATGGAAGTGATCAGCGGTGGCGAGTGCCTGACCGAGTATTTCAACCAGGATTATCGCGCCTGGTTCAAGGGCCGCGCGGCCGTGTTCCAGGCCTGGATCGATGCCGGCAAGATGGACCCGGTCGACCCGGTGAACCTCATCTTCCTGTTGTGGGGCAGCACCCAGCATTACGCCGACTTCGCCACCCAGATCTGCCGCGTGACCGGTCGCAGCAAGTTGACCAAGCAAGACATGGTCGATGCTGGCGACAACCTGATCCGCATCATTCTCAAGGGCTGCGGCCTGACACCCGTCCTCTAAGATCCTATGCCTTTTACCCTTGCCGGCTTTTGCGAATACCGCGAAGAAATTCGCAAAAGCCGCTTCATCACCTTCGCCGCCCCCATTACCTGCCCCGCCGACGCCCAGGCGTTTATCCAACAGCACAGCGACCTGAACGCCTCGCACAATTGCTGGGCCTGGAAGCTGGGCGATCAATATCGCAGCAACGACGACGGCGAGCCGGGCGGCACCGCCGGACGGCCGATCCTGACAGCCATCGAAGCCCAGGCGTGCGATCAGGTCGCGGTGCTGGTGATCCGTTGGTATGGAGGAATTCAGTTGGGCACGGGCGGGCTGGCCCGCGCTTATGGCGGCGGCGCAAACAAATGCCTGCAGAACGCCGGGAAGGTTGAATTGATCAGCCGCGTGGCGCTGCGCTGTACCTGTGGGTTCGCGGAACTGGCCCTGGTGAAATTGCGAGTCGCCGAATGCGGCGCGCTGGTGAGTGAAGAAAGCTTTACGGCAAATGGTGTGGAGTTGCAGTTGGCCGTGGGTGAGGCGCAGATCCAAACGCTGCACAAGCAACTGGCCGACCTGAGCCGTGGACGGATTCTGTTAGCACGATGAGATCGAAGGCTTGCGACCTTTCAGGGCGCTGCGCAAACGTGCAACTTGCCCACATCCACTGTGCACCCGGCTGTGGATAACCTGAGCACATTCCTCTGTAACCCTTCTGTCATGCGGGTTTCCGGCCGTTGTTCATTTTTTGTCCAAAGCGCCGGTATTCATACAAATCCATCAGAAAAACAATCGCTTGCGCCGGTTTATCACCTTTAGAAGAAAGTCGCGCGGTGCTTATGCCCGACCTTCCGGCTTGCGCACAATAACTGTGGAACAACCTGTGGATAACCCGTTCATGGCTCACTCTGCCCCATGAACGGTATGGCTCGCAGCTTTTTGGTCATTTTTTAACCACCTATTTCAGGGCAAAATAGGTGTCCGAATAAAACCGTTTGCCCCATTGCGGTGCCGATCAATGGCCAGAGGTATGGGCTGCATGACCCGCCAAGAGCCTCCAGGTTGGGGTTCAGGGCAATTTCTTGACCTACTGGCCAGGAAATTGCTTTGCACAGGCATTCATGTCCATTGACCCGAGCCTGTCATGTCCAACCCCGACTCCATCCCGCGCCTGCAATTGCGCAAGATCAGCAAACGCTACCCCGGTTGTCTGGCGAACGATGCGATCGACCTGAGCATCCAGCCCGGTGAGATCCACGCCCTGCTCGGCGAAAACGGTGCGGGCAAAAGCACCCTGATGAAAATTATCTACGGCGTCACCCAGGCCGACTCGGGCGAAGTGATCTGGCAGGGCGAGCGGGTCACCCTGCGTAACCCGGCCCAGGCTCGCGGCCTGGGGATCGGTATGGTGTTCCAGCATTTCTCGTTGTTCGAAACCCTCACGGTCGCGCAGAACATTGCCCTGGCCATGGGTGCGTCAGCCGGTACGCCGGCACAGCTGGAACCCAGAATCCGCGAAGTTTCCCGGCGCTACGGCATGGCGCTGGAACCGCAGCGACTGGTTCACAGTCTGTCGATTGGCGAGCGCCAGCGGGTAGAAATCATTCGCTGCCTGATGCAGGACATTCGGCTGCTGATTCTCGATGAACCCACCTCGGTGCTCACCCCTCAAGAAGCCGAAGAACTGTTCACGACCCTTCGCCGCCTGGCGAGCGAGGGCTGCAGCATTTTGTTTATCAGCCACAAACTGGGCGAAGTGCGGTCGTTGTGCCACAGCGCTACGGTGCTGCGCGGCGGACGGGTGTCGGGGCACTGCACCCCGGCACAATGCTCGGACCGCGAACTGGCGCAGTTGATGGTTGGCGAAGCTGCGGGGCTGATCGCGGACTACCCCAAGGTCAGCGCAAGCGAGGCGTTCCTTCAAATTCGCGCGCTGTCATGGCACAACCCGGACCCGTTTGGCTGTTCATTGCGGGAGATAAACCTGCAGGTATGCAGCGGCGAAATCGTCGGTATCGCCGGGGTGGCGGGCAATGGCCAGGACGAATGGCTGGCGTTGCTCAGTGGCGAAACACAGCTGCCTCGCCATGAGGGCGAGACGATTCGTTTCGGCGGGCAACCGGTGGCTCATCTGCGCCCCGACGCCCGTCGTCGCCTTGGGCTCGCGTTTGTTCCCGCCGAACGCTTGGGCCACGGCGCCGTGCCGCAGTTGAGCCTGGCGGATAACGCCTTGCTCAGTGCCTTCCAACAGGGACTGGTCAGCCATGGGCTGATTCGGCGAAGCAAGGTCGAGCACCTGGCCGAAGAAATCATCCGGCGCTTTGGCGTGAAGACACCCGACACCAAAACCCCGGCACGCAGCCTCTCGGGGGGCAACTTGCAGAAATTCATTCTCGGCCGGGAAATCCTTCAGCAGCCAAAGCTGCTGGTGGCGGCGCACCCCACCTGGGGCGTAGACGTCGGCGCGGCGGCGACCATTCATCGAGCCCTGATTGCCCTGCGCGATGCCGGCGCAGCCATCCTGGTGATCTCCGAAGACCTCGACGAATTGTTTCAGATCAGCGACCGCCTCGGTGCCTTGTGCAGCGGGCGTCTGTCGGCCTTGAGGCCCACCGTCGAGACCCGGCTCAGCGACGTCGGCGGCTGGATGGCCGGCCAGTTCGACACCCCACAATCCCCTGCCCCCGTGCCGGTTTAACGGAGCTTTGCATGCTGCTTTCTCTCGAACCTCGCGGCCAGCAATCGCGCCTGATGCTCTGGTGCTCGCCGCTGCTGGCCGCCGTGTTGACCCTGGGCTGTGGCTCACTGCTGTTTGTCGCCCTGGGTCATGACCCGCTGCAAACGCTGTACACCCTGTTGATCGCCCCGATCAGCGATTTGTACGGCGTATCCGAATGGCTGGTCAAAACCTTGCCGATCCTGCTGTGTGCCCTCGGTCTGGCGGTGGCCTATCAGGCACGAATCTGGAACATCGGCGCCGAAGGTCAACTGCTGTTGGGCGCCCTGGCCGGCAGTGCCTTGGCAGTCAACATCATCGACATGCAAAGCCGCTGGGCACTGGTGCTGATTCTGTTGACCGGCACCCTGGCCGGTGCGGCCTGGGCCGGGCTCACGGCGTGGCTGCGTACGCACTTTAATGCCAACGAAATCCTGACCAGCATCATGCTCAATTACATCGCGCTGAACCTGTTGCTGTTTTGCGTCCACGGGCCGCTGAAAGACCCGGCCGGGTTCAACTTCCCAGAGTCAGCGATGTTCAGCGACGCCAGTCGCCTGCCGTTGCTGCTGGAGGATGGCCGCCTCCATGCCGGGCTGTATTTCGCCCTGCTGGCGCTGGTGGCGGTGTGGGTATTGCTGCAGAAAAGTTTTATCGGGTTTCAAATCAAAGTGCTGGGCCTGGACGCACGCGCCGCCGGTTTCGCCGGTTTTCGCCAGAAGCCGCTGGTATGGCTGGCGCTGTTGATCAGCGGTGCGCTGGCCGGGTTGGCCGGCGTCTGCGAAGTGACCGGGCCGATCGGCCAACTGGTGCCGCAGGTATCGCCGGGCTACGGCTACGCGGCAATTACCGTGGCGTTCCTGGGTCGTCTCAATCCCATCGGCATTCTGTT
Organism: Pseudomonas sp. LBUM1664; assembly: GCF_059695895.1. Taxonomy (NCBI): domain Bacteria; kingdom Pseudomonadati; phylum Pseudomonadota; class Gammaproteobacteria; order Pseudomonadales; family Pseudomonadaceae; genus Pseudomonas; species Pseudomonas sp. LBUM1664. Next base: position 5,581,278 of record NZ_CP166791.1, read on the forward strand.
TTCCAGCCTGTTGATGGCCTTGCTGTACATCGGCGGCGAGAGCGCGCAAATGTCGCTGAACCTTCCCCAGGCGATCACCCAACTCTTCCAGGGGATGATGCTGTTTTTCCTGTTGGCCTGCGACGTACTGATTCTGTACCGGCCACGCCTGAACCTGCGCTGGACCCGGCGCACCCGGACCACCGCCGTACAGGCAGGAGCGCTGTGATGGATATCGACCTGTTGAGCAATATTTTCTACGCCATGGTCCGCTGCGGCACGCCGTTGCTGCTGGTGGCCCTGGGTGAATTGGTCTGCGAAAAAAGCGGCGTCCTGAACCTGGGTCAGGAAGGCATGATGCTGTTCGGCGCGGTGATCGGTTTTATCGTTGCGTTCAACAGCGGCAACCTGTGGCTGGGCGTGCTGCTGGCGATGGCCGCCGGGATGCTGTTGTCGGCGCTGTTTGCATTGGTGGCGCTGGTGTTCAATGCCAACCAGGTGGCTACTGGATTGGCGCTGACGATTTTCGGCGTGGGCCTGTCGAGTTTTGTCGGGGCCGCCTGGGTCGGCAAACCGCTGGCGGGGTTCGAGCCGCTGGCCATTCCTTACTTGAGTGACATCCCGCTGATCGGACGGATGCTGTTTGCCCAGGATCTACTGGTGTACCTGTCTTTCGCGCTGTTTGCCCTGGTGACGTGGGTGATTGTGAAAAGTCGCGCCGGGCTGATCATCCAGGCGGTCGGGGAGAATCCAGATGCCGCCAGCGCCATGGGCCTGCCAGTGCTGCGGGTGCGAACCCTGGCAGTGCTGTTCGGCGGCGCCATGGCTGGGTTGGCCGGCGCTTATCTGTCGTTGGCCTACACGCCGATGTGGGCCGAGAACATGAGCGCCGGGCGCGGCTGGATCGCTCTGGCGCTGGTGGTGTTCGCCAGTTGGCGGGTTTGGCGCCTGCTCCTGGGCGCCTACCTGTTTGGCCTCGCCAGCATCTTGCACCTGGTGGCTCAAGGCTTGGGGCTGGCCATTCCATCGAGTTTGCTGGCGATGCTGCCGTATGTCGCGACCATTGTGGTGCTGGTCTTGTTGTCCCGGGATGCGGTGCGCACGCGGCTTTATGCGCCGGTGTCGCTGGGGCAGCCTTGGCAGGCTGGGCATTGAGGTAGCTCCCACAGACCTTCAGTGATCTGTGGGAGCAAGGTTTGCCCGCGATGAGGCCTGAACAGGCAACACCTGAACCAAGCCCCACGCCAATTCAAAGAACAGGAAAACCCACAACACCGCACTGGCGCCATGGAGCAGTGCATAAAGCTGCCAGGCGGCAAACAGAAACCGCCCCGCCGCGTCATAACGCCCATACACCGGCTGCGGATCACGAATCCGCAGCACCGCCCACACGCAAACAATCGAACCCAGCAGATTCGCCATCAACAGGTGCATCGGCGCAAACACTGGCAGCTCGCCAGGCAGGTCGAACATTTGGGTGATGCTGACCAACAAGCCGTACACCGTCGCAAAACTCCACGGCGTGGCAAACGCCGCTGTCACGATCAGGTCGTACCAGGCACTGCCACGCACCAGTCGGCGGTATTGCATTGAACTCCACATCGGCATTGCTCCAAATAATCGGGGAGCAAAGAGGCTAAAGCCTGGGGTATGCTCCAAGGTCAAGCCCCCCGGAGACCCGCCATGCGCATTGGTGAACTGGCACAGGCCTGCGCCGTCAGTCGTGACGCGCTGCGTTTTTACGAGCAGCGAGGTTTGATCGCGGCGGGGCGCAGTGCCAATGGCTATCGCGATTACCCCGCCGACATGGTGCAACTGGTGCTCTATATCAAGACGGCCCAGCGTCTGGGCTTTACCCTCGGCGAGATCGGCAACAGTGTCGCCGCCCTGTGGCACGCACCGGACCCGGACCGCGCCGTGACGCAATTGCTGCAAGACAAACTGAACCTGATCGAAACCCGCATGAGCGAACTCGACGCGTTGCGTCACGAGCTGAAACAACGGCTCGGGCAACGTTGTCCATTAAATCCGTGACCTTTTTCTTTCAAGGATGCCTTCATGAATTCGGCAAAAAAAGCATTGATCATCGGCGCCTCCCGGGGCTTGGGCCTCGGTCTAGTGAAGACGTTGCTGAGCGATGGCTGGAACGTGACCGCTACCGTGCGCAACCCACAGAACGCAGAGGTTTTGAAAGCGCTGGGCCCGGTGCGAATCGAAAAACTCGACATGGACGACCAGCAAGCCGTGATTGCCCTGAGCCAGCAGCTCAAGGGTGAAACCTTCGACCTGCTGTTCGTCAATGCCGGCGTCAAAGGCCCGGACAACCAGAACCCCGGCGGCGCGACACTGGCCGAAGTCGGCAAGCTGTTCTTCACTAACGCAGTGGCGCCGATCAACCTGGCCCAGCGTTTCGTCGGCCAGATCCGCGACGGCAGCGGTGTGCTGGCGTTCATGAGTTCGGTGCTGGGCAGCGTGACCATGCCCGATGCGCCGGAGCTGGCACTGTACAAGGCGAGCAAAGCTGCGCTCAATTCCATGACCAACAGTTTTGTTACCCAATTGGGCGAACAGACATTGACGGTGCTGTCGCTGCACCCGGGCTGGGTAAAGACGGACATGGGCGGTGAAGGGGCGCAGATTGATGTCCAGACCAGTACCCGTGGATTGATCGACCAGGTCAATGCCTTTGCCGGTAAGGGTGGGCATCACTTCGTCAACTACAAGGGCGAGACGATTCCCTGGTAACCCAGCCTACCCCCTGCTCGCGATTGCGGTCTAACATTCACCATGATGTCGACTGACACACTGCTATCGCGAGCAGGCTCGCTCCCACATTTGGTTCTTGGCGGGTGCTGGAAATGTGCCAGGCAACCTGAGTAAACTCCGAACCTCGCCCCCCACGGCGACCCTGGATCAGCAGACAGGGCATCACTGAGCTGGCTAACCTGAACCCACTTTCAGAGGAGCCGGCCACCATGCCTGCGATCCGTACCTGGCTAAAAAATCCCCTCGCCATCTTCACAGCCAATGGCCTCGATGCCCGTGGCGGTCTCGTCCTGCAGGACGGTGTGATCGTCGAACTGCTGAGCGCCGGCCAGCAACCCGCACAGCCTTGTGACACTGTCTTCGACGCGCGCGAGCATGTGATCCTGCCGGGGCTGATCAACACCCATCATCACTTCTACCAGACACTGACTCGCGCCTGGGCGCCGGTGGTGAACCAGCCGTTATTCCCGTGGCTGAAAACCCTCTACCCGGTGTGGGCGCGGCTGACTCCGGAAAAACTCGCCCTGGCGAGCAAAGTGGCACTGGCCGAGCTGCTGCTTTCGGGCTGTACCACAGCGGCCGATCATCATTACCTGTTTCCCGAAGGCCTGGAAAATGCCATCGACGTGCAGGTGCAAAGTGTCCGTGAACTGGGCATGCGCGCGATGTTGACGCGCGGCTCCATGAGCCTGGGCGAGGCCGATGGTGGCTTACCTCCGCAGCAGACCGTGCAGCAGGGTCAGGTGATTCTCGATGATAGCCAGCGCTTGATCGCCCACTACCATGAGCGCGGCGACGGTGCGCAGATCCAGATTGCCCTGGCACCCTGCTCACCGTTTTCGGTAACGCCCGAGATCATGAGCGCCAGCGCCGAATTGGCGGAAAGTCTCGACGTACGCCTGCACACGCACCTGGCCGAAACCCTCGATGAAGAAGACTTTTGCCTGCAACGCTTCGGCCTGCGCACCGTGGATTACCTGGACAGCGTCGGCTGGCTCGGCCCGCGTACCTGGCTGGCCCACGGCATTCATTTCAACCCTGACGAAATCACCCGTCTCGGCGCCGCCGGCACCGGCGTCTGCCATTGTCCCAGTTCCAACATGCGCCTGGCCTCAGGCATTTGCCCGACCCTGGACCTGACCGCCGCCGGTGCACCGCTGGGCCTGGGGGTGGACGGTTCGGCGTCCAACGATGCCTCGAACATGATCCTTGAAACCCGCCAGGCGTTGTACATCCAGCGGCTGCGCTATGGCGCGCAAGCGATCACGCCGCAGCGGGTACTGGGCTGGGCGACCCGGGGCTCGGCGCAATTGCTGGGACGCAGCGATATCGGCGAACTGGCGGTGGGCAAGCAGGCTGACCTGGCGCTGTTCAAACTCGACGAACTGCGCTTCTCCGGCAGTCACGACCCGGTCTCGGCCCTGCTGCTGTGCGGCGCAGACCGGGCGGATCGGGTGATGATCGGTGGTCAATGGCGGGTGATCGACGGGCAAGTCGAGGGGTTGGACTTGAAGGGGTTGATTGCCGATCACAGCCAGGCGGCGCGCGAGTTGATCGCCGGAGCCTGACCGGACGCCATCGCGGGCAAGCCTTGCTCCCACAGGTCTCGCGGCAAGGCTGCCTTCATAAACACCCACCATTCACTGTGGGAGCAAGGCTTGCCCGCGATGCTCTTCTAGAGGCCCAGCAACGACAACATGATAAACGTCGCAAACAGCACAAAATGGGTCATGCCCTCGATGGCATTGGTTTCACCATCGTTGAGGTTGATGGCGCTGACGATCAGGGTGATGAAGATCATCACGGTCTGCACCGGCGTCATTGCCATCTGGAAAGGCTGGCCGGTGTAGAGCGCCATGGCTTCCATCACCGGCACCGTCAGGATCACGGTGGACAGCGAAGCCCCCAGCGCGATGTTCACCACCGACTGCATGCGGTTCGCCAGGGCGGCGCGCAGGGCGGTGAGGATTTCCGGTGCGGCGGAGATGGCTGCCACCAGAATCGCCGTGACCACCGGCGGCGCGCCGGAACCCTCCAGCCCCAGGTCGATGGCCTTGGACATGACTTCGGCCAACGCACCGATCACCACCACGCCGAACACCAGTGCACCGATGGAAAACGTCAGGCTGATGGGTTTTGGCTCGTTTTGCGCCGGCTCTTTCTTGCGACGTTTTTCCGGGTAGCTGTAACTGAAAAAGTAACTGTGGGGCCCTACCTGCATGCGCAGGAACAGGGTGTACAGCACGATCATCGCGCCGATGGTGAACGCCGAATACGTTTTCCAACTCGCTTGGGGAATGAACTCCGGCACCACCATCGACACGCCCATGGCGGTGAGGATCATCACGCTATAGGTACGCGCCGAATCGTCGTTGTACACCTGCTCGCCATGCTTGATTCCCCCCATCAGGGCCGCGAGCCCGAGAATGCCGTTGATGTCGAGCATCACTGCGCTATAGATCGTATCCCGCACCAGGGTCGGCGACGCTTCGTTACTCATCATGATCGCCAGGATCACCACCTCTACCAGCACCGCCGACAGGGTCAGAATCATGGTGCCGTAAGGATCACCGACCTTTTCCGCCAGCAACTCGGCGTGATGAGCCACGCGCATGGAGGCCGCAACGATGAAACCGATCAGGACCAACCCGCCGATCAACGCCACCCTCTGCCCGCTGCCCAATAGCCAGTGTTCCAACGGATAGGCGACAAATGCGGCAATCAGCGCCAGCAACAGTAGCTTTTCTTGCTTGATCAAATTGAGCATTGCAGGCCTATAACCGTGGGCAGGTTCATGAGCTACAGACTGTGGGGGGCCGCGAACGTTTCGTCCGAAGTGACGCACCAGTGGATGGCGAGTGGTTGGCTGGACGCACCTTTATCGATCCCAGGGGCCTCATCGCGGGCAAGCCTTGCTTCCACCGGTATTGCATCGCACTTGTGGGAGCAAGGCTTGCCCGCGATGGCTGCATCAAGGCATCGAGGTTTTGTTGTCCTGTTGGTCAGCATTTTGCATTGAGGTTGTACAGCCCACCTCACAACAAAATGGAGTTCGAGTTCATGCACAAACGCCCCTTGAAGAAATTGCTTTGCGCCGTCGTCGCGGCCGTCGGTCTGAGCGCCGGCCTGAATGCCAGTGCCGCCGACCCGCTGAAGGTCGGCTTCGTCTACATCGGCCCCATCGGCGACCACGGCTGGACCTATCAGCATGAACAAGGGCGCAAAGAACTGGCGGCTAAATTCGGCGACCAGATCACCAGCAACTATGTGGAAAACGTTCCCGAAGGCGCCGACGCCGAGCGGGTGATCCGCAACATGGCCAAGGACAAGTACGACCTGATCTTCACCACGTCCTTCGGCTACATGAACCCGACGCTGAAAGTCGCCAAGCAATTCCCCAAGGTGATCTTCGAACACGCCACCGGCTACAAGCAGGACAAGAACCTGGGCACTTACCTGGCCCGCACCTACGAAGGCCGCTACGTTGGCGGCTTTCTCGCGGCCAAAATGACCAAGACCAAAAAAATCGGCTACGTCGCCTCCTTCCCGATTCCAGAAGTCATCCGCGACATCAACGCCATTCAACTGGCCCTGAACAAGTACAACCCCGGCACCGAAATCAAAGTGGTATGGGTCAATTCCTGGTTCGACCCGGGCAAGGAAGCCGACGCCGCCAACGCGCTGATCGACCAGGGCGTGGATGTGGTGTTCCAGCACACCGACAGCCCGGCGCCGATCCAGGCTGCCGAGCGACGCGGCGTATACGCGGTCGGCTACGCGTCAGACATGGCCCACTTCGGCCCCAAAGCCGTGCTGACCTCCATCGTCAATGACTGGGGCCCGCACTACATCCAGGCGACCCAGAGCGTGCTCGACCATAGCTGGAAATCCCAGGACTACTGGGGCGGCCTGAAAGAAGGCACGGTGAAGCTGCCGATCAGTGACCTGGTGCCAGCGCCGGTCAAGGCTGAAGCCGAGCAAATCATCGCCGACATCGAGAGCGGCGCCTTCCACCCGTTCACCGGGCCAATCAAGGACCAGGCCGGCGTCGAGAAAATACCGGCCGGCGTGAGCGCCACCAATGCCGAACTGGCGTCGATGAATTATTACGTCGAAGGCATGAAGGCTGAGATTCCGAAGTAACTGGCGAACCAACACAAAACCCTGCTCGCGATAGCGGACTGACATTCAACATTGATGTCGACTGATGGATCGCTATCGCGAGCAGGCACGCTCCCACAGAGGTCTCCATTTTCAAATTCAGGAAAGCAGCATGAACAGCCTGCCCATCATCGACATCAGCCCTCTCTACGGCGATGACCCCGGCGCCTGGCAATCGGTCGCCGACCAGATCGACCGAGCCTGTCGCCAGTGGGGCTTTTTCTACATCAAGGGTCACCCCATCAGCCCGGCGCGCATTGCCCAGGTACTGGACAGCGCCCAACGATTCTTCGCCCTGCCCGTCGAAGAGAAACTCAAGATCGACATCACCCAAACCCGCCACCATCGCGGCTACGGTGCCGTCGCCACGGAACAACTGGACCCGGCCAAACCCAGCGACCTGAAGGAAACCTTCGACATGGGCCTGCACTTGCCGGCCGATCACCCCGAAGTGCTGGCGGCAAAACCCCTGCGTGGCCCCAACCGGCACCCGGACCTGAGCGGCTGGCAAACCTTGATGGAGCAGCATTACCGCGACATGCAGGCGCTTGCACAAACACTGCTGCGGGCCATGACGCTGGCCCTTGGCATCGCGCGGGACTTTTTCGACGCACGCTTCAACGAGCCGGTGAGTGTACTGCGCTTGATCCACTATCCGCCGCGTCACACCGCCAGTTGCGCCGAGCAGCAAGGCGCCGGCGCCCATACCGATTACGGTTGCATCACCCTGCTCTACCAGGACGCCGCCGGTGGCCTGCAAGTGCGCAACGTCAAGGGTCAATGGATCGACGCGCCGCCCATCGACGGCACGTTCGTGGTCAACCTCGGCGACATGATGGCGCGCTGGAGCAACGACCGTTACTTGTCCACACCGCATCGGGTGATCAGCCCGCTGGGCGTAGACCGCTATTCGATGCCTTTTTTTGCCGAGCCGCACCCCGACACGCTGATCCAGTGTTTGCCCGGCTGTCAGGATGACGCCCATCCGCCGAAGTACTCAACGACCACCTGCGCGCAATTTCTGCTGTCGCGCTTCGCCGACACCTATGCTTACCGGCGAGAGCAAGACGCGGTGTAGTGGATCAGCCGGTCAGGTTTTACCAGACATCGCGGCCAGCCCCTGTAGAATGCCCGCCATCGATTCGCTGATGAGAAAAGAACATGTACGACTGGCTGAACGCACTGCCCAAGGCTGAATTGCACCTGCACCTGGAGGGTTCGCTGGAGCCCGAGCTGCTGTTCGCCCTCGCCGAGCGCAACAAGATCGCCCTGCCATGGAGCGACGTCGACACCCTGCGCAAGGCGTATGCCTTCAACAATCTGCAGGAGTTTCTCGACCTGTATTACCAGGGCGCCGATGTGCTGCGCACCTCCCAGGATTTCTACGACCTGACCTGGGCCTACCTTTTGCGCTGCAAGGCGCAGAACGTGATCCACACCGAACCGTTCTTCGACCCGCAGACCCACACCGACCGTGGCGTCCCATTCGAAGTGGTGCTCAACGGCATCGCCGCCGCCCTCAAGGACGGTGAGCAGCAACTGGGCATCACCAGCGGCCTGATCCTGAGCTTCCTGCGTCACCTGAGCGAAGAACAAGCGCAGAAAACCCTCGACCAGGCCCTGCCGTTTCGCGATGCCTTCGTGGCCGTGGGCCTGGACAGTTCGGAAATGGGTCATCCACCGAGCAAGTTCCAGCGGGTCTTCGACCGCGCTCGCAACGAAGGCTTCCTGACCGTCGCCCACGCCGGCGAAGAAGGCCCACCCGAGTACATCTGGGAAGCCTTGGACCTGCTGAAAATCCAGCGCATCGACCATGGCGTTCGGGCCATCGAAGATGAGCGGCTGATGCAGCGGATCATCGACGAGCAGATTCCGTTGACGGTATGTCCGTTGTCCAACACCAAGCTGTGCGTGTTCGACGACATGTCGCAGCACAACATCCTCGACATGCTCGAGCGCGGTGTGAAGGTGACGGTGAACTCCGATGACCCGGCGTATTTCGGCGGCTACGTCACCGAAAACTTCCACGCGCTGTACACCCACCTGGGCATGACCCAGGACCAGGCCAAACGCTTGGCGCAGAACAGCCTGGATGCGCGGCTGATCAAACCTTAAGCCTTATGGAATGAGCTTGCCCTCACCACAGGGGACAATGAACAACCTGTGGCGAGGCAGCTCATATCAAGTCACTGCCTCGCTCAACGCCTCCAGCGTCTTGCCCCGGGTTTCCATTCCGAACACCCAGACCACGCCCGCCGCCACCGCAAAGCACAACGCGCCCAAGGCGAACACGCCGCCCTGTCCGGTGATGGGGAACACCAACCCGGTCACCAGCGGCCCGAGCAGCGAACCGACGCGACCGACAGCCGAGGCAAACCCCGAACCCGTGGCCCGTGCCGAGGTGGGGTACAACTCTGGGGTGTAGGTGTAGAGCACGGCCCACATGCCGAACAGAAAAAACTGCATCAGCAGCCCAGTGCCGATCAACAGGCTGACGTTGCCGCCAAACACCGCGCTCTGACCGTAAAGAAACGCCATCACCCCGCCGCCCAGCAACGTGATGACGCACACCGGTTTACGTCCCCAACGCTCCACCAACCAGGCCGCCATCAGAAAACCGGGAATCCCGCCTAAAGAAATCAGCACGGTGTAATACACCGACTGGGTCACGGCAAACCCCGACTGCTGCAACAACGCGCTGAGCCAGGACGTCAGGCCATAGAAACCGAGCAAGGCAAAGAACCAGACGCTCCAGATCATCATCGTGCGCTGGCGATACAGCGGTGACCAGATCTGCGCCAGGGCCGAAAAGAAACTGCCCGGCGTATTCGCCAGCCTCGGCAGGCGAATCGGCTCCGGCAGATCCCGACACCCCAGTGAAGCTCGGACCTTGTCCTCGATTCGATTGAGCACCGCATCCGCCTCGTCGCCTCGCCCGGCCTGCTCCAGCCAACGCGGCGACTCGGGAATGAAGAAGCGAATCACCAGGACAAACACCGCCGGCACCGCCAGCACCAAAAAGATGTCGCGCCAGCCGATCACCGGCAGCAAAAAATACGAGAGCACACCCGCCGCCACGAAACCCAGCGGCCAGAAGCCGTCCATCAAGGCAACGTAGCGGCCTCGACGCCGAGCCGGGATCAGCTCCGAGAGCATCGACTGGGCAATTGGAAACTCCATGCCCATGCCGACGCCCAGCAGAATGCGAAACAGTGTCAGTGCCTCGATGTCCTGGGCCGTAGAACACAAGTAACTGGCGACGCCCCACAACACGATGCTCCACTGGAACACCGGTTTGCGCCCGAAGCGGTCGGCCAGCATGCCCGACAGCGACGCCCCCAGCACCATCCCAAAGAAGCTGGAACTGGCAAGCAGACCCGCCTGGGCGCTGCTCAGGCCGAACTCGGTTTTGATCGAGCCCAGCAGGAACGTCATCATCGCCAGGTCCATGGAGTCGAAGAAAAACGCCAAGGCAATAATAATGAAAATAACCCGGTGATAGCCGCTGATGGGCAACCGCTCCAGGCGTTCCGCCGCGCTGTAACCGTGAGTATCCATGCTGCTTCCCCCAATCCGATAATCCCCGGACCGAGTGTGCGCGAACCGTGCTCGTGGTTATTGCTGAATACGACCTGTTGACAGTTCTGAGCGACGCCCTAGAACGCCATCTCCAAAGTATCCTGCCTGGCAAACCGATGGATTTCCTGCTGGCCGAGCACCGTCACCTGCAAGGCCCGCGAATCGTTGGGCAGGCTCAGCCAGCCGGACTGCATGAACAGTTGCAACAACGCCGCCCCCAGCGCCCCTCCCAGGTGCGGACGCCGCTCGCTCCAGTCGGGGCAGGCGCAAGCGGTGCGGCCGTTGCGATAGGCCAGCGCCTGGATGAACAGACCGTGTCCGGCCAATTGACTGGCGCCTTTGTGGGTGACAATCACCCGCTGGTCGCACTGTTCGATCCATCCGGCGTCCAGCAGGCGCTGGTACAGATCGGCCGCCAGGGTGCCTCCCAGGTGATCGTCGCAAAGCCTGGCCCGCAATAATGAGGCTGGGGCCGACGGCGCCTTGCTCGGCATGACCCCGCGCTTGAAGACTTCCGGAATCTGTCGCGGTGTACTGGCCAGGGTCGCGCTGGCCAGCGCTTCGACGGCAGCGCCGATCTCGGGCGCGGCCAGGCGGAAAAACCGTTTGCGCCCCCGGGCTTCGACTTTCAACAGGCCACCGGCGGACAGCCGTCCCAGATGAGCACTGGCCGAGGACGGCGACAGCCCGGCCAGCAACGCCAACTCTTCAGCTTGCCGGGCCGTGCCGTCCATCAAGGCCCACATCATTGCGCTGCGCTTGGGGTCGGCCAGCAGCGTGGCGATCTGGCTGATGCAAGGTGCATGTTCCATGTATTCACTCCCTGTTGAATCATTCGTCTACTGCTCTGGCGCATATTGACCAGCAATGGGGCCGCTCGAGCGCCGCAAATCGCGCGACGCCACACCCGCGCCGACGATGCATCAGGCCGGAGGGTTTCAAGACGGTTTGCCGCCGCGCTCGATGCCGCGCCGATTCAGGCGGTCGCTAGTATAAGCGGGGCGAACAAGCTTTCCTGTCCTCCAGAAACCTTTGCAGGCGATTATTCGTGAGGGAAAATTCTCTATTTGCGCGCGACTAATGGTCGAGCCCCATCGAGAGTGGAAATTGTGCCGTCAATTGACCACAACGGAGCTTGAGCATCTCGCGCAACAGATTGATGGGTTTGCTCAATTGCGCCCGATGAGCACACAGCAGATTGAGCGGTGCACGTTCGCATTGCAGGTGTGGCAAGAGGATTTTCAAACGCCCGGCCAGCACATCGGTGGAAACATCCAGCCACGACTTATAAGCGACTCCGGCACCTGCCACCGCCCAGCGCCGCACTACATCAGCGTCATCGCTGAAGCGGTCGCCGCTGACAGTGAGGCTCACCTCCCGTTTACCATCATGAAAACACCAACGGTCATGCACCCGGGTACCGAGCATGTACAACAGGCAATTGTGCTGGGCCAGTTGTTCCAACTGCCGGGGCTCACCGTGGTGTGCCAGGTAATCCGGCGACGCACACAACACCCGGCGGTTATCCGGCGCGACAGGCAAGGCCACCAGGCTCGAATCTTCCGGCTCGCCATAACGCAACGCAATGTCCACCGGCTGCTTGAACAGGTCGGCAATGCGATCGCCCAGCAGCAGCCGCACCGTCAGCCCCGGATGCTCGCGCTGGAACGCGTCCAGCCAGGGCAGTAAAAGGTTGCGCCCCAGGTCCGACGGGGCGGACAACTGCAACACCCCGCTGACCTGATCCTGGCCGCTGGTCAACAAGCGCCGCCCTTCGTCGAGACTGCTCAGCGCGGCCCGGGCATACTCGAGAAAGCCCTCACCCTCGGCCGTGAGGCGCAGGCTGCGGGTGGAGCGGGCCAACAAGCGCGCGCCCAGGTGCTGCTCGATCCGCTTCAACGCGGCACTGGCCACCGCCGCCGACAGATCCATGACCCTGGCTGCGGCAGAGAGACTGCCCAGATCCGCCGCCCGGACAAACAATTGCAAGTCATCGAATCGAAGCATGACGACTCCATTATCAAAAAATTATTGAAAGAGCCTGTTCTTTTAGCCGGTTTTATCTTGGCGATAAATAGCTAAACATTGGCTTCATCGAACTGACCTCAAGGAGCCGCTTCATGAAAGCCATCGCGTACTACCACTCGTTACCCATCACCGACCCGCAATCGCTGCAAGACATCGAGCTGCCGGAACCTGTCGCAGGGCCCAGGGACCTGCTGGTGGAGGTCAAGGCTATTTCGGTCAACCCGGTGGACACCAAGGTCCGCCAGAACGTCCAGCCCGAAGGCGGTGCAGCCAAAGTGTTGGGCTGGGACGTGGCCGGCGTGGTCAAGGCTGTGGGCAGCGAAGTCACGCTGTTCCAGGCCGGTGACAAGGTGTTCTACGCCGGCTCCATCGCCCGGGCCGGCGGCAACAGCGAGCGGCATGTGGTGGATGAGCGCATCGTCGGCCACATGCCCAAGACCCTCGGTTTCGCCGAAGCGGCCGCGTTGCCACTGACGGCCATTACCGCCTGGGAATTACTGTTCGAGCGGCTGCACATCCAGGAAGGCCAGGGCGACCAGGGCCAGAGCCTGTTGATCGTCGGTGCCGCGGGGGGCGTGGGTTCGATCCTGACGCAACTGGCCAGCCAGCTCACCGGGCTGAAGGTCATTGGCAGCGCTTCCCGGCCGCAGACACAGGACTGGGTGCGAGGCCTGGGCGCCGATCTGGTAATCGACCACAGCCAGCCGTTGAGCGAAGTATTGAAAGAAGCCGGTCACCCTCAAGTGACTCACGTCGCCAGCCTGACCCAGACCGACCAACATTTGGACCAACTGGTCGAAGCCTTGGCGCCCCAAGGCAAACTGGCGCTGATCGATGATCCCAAGGCACTGGACGTGACCAAGCTCAAGCGCAAGAGCCTGTCGTTGCATTGGGAATTCATGTACACCCGCTCGCTGTTCGAAACTGCCGACATGATTGAACAGCACAAACTGCTCAACCGCGTGGCCGGGCTGATCGATGCTGGTACGTTGAAAACCACGGTTGGCGAGCACTTCGGCCTCATCAATGCCGAAAACCTGCGCCGGGCTCATGCGCTGCTGGAAAGCGGGAAGTCCAAGGGCAAGATTGTGCTTGAAGGCTTCTGACCGCCTGGCAGGGCAACCCAATCTTGTTCACTTATACCGTGGCGAGGGAGCAAGCTCCCTCGCCACGGTAATTGCAGCACTGGCAGACGACTTAACCGTCAGTCAGAGAATTAACCGTTGTCACAATTACGAACGCATTCCGGTCTACACTCGAGGCCTTTGCAACGCAATCTTTTAAGTGAGGAGGTCAGCAATGAAAATCCTGATAAAAGAAGTGGCAAAATCCCAATGGCAAGTGCGTCTTGACCAGCACGTCGTCACCTTCCGCTCCAAGGCCGAAGCCCAGGCCTTTGCCACCACCCTGCAAGCGCGACTTCACGCGCCGCATCATTTCCCCGAACAGCAGCAGCGCGCCGCCGGCTGAATCAGCCCTGGCGACTGGCCAGCGCCAGCGCCAGCGCCCGGGCATTTTGCAGGCGACGGGTCAGCAGGGTGGCGCACACCACCAACACCCCACAAAGGCTGATGACCATTGCCATCGGCACGGCGGTGCCGTCGTGCAACGCCGCCACCAACGCGGATGCCCCGGCGGCCACGGAAAACTGCACGCATCCCATCATCGCCGAAGCACTGCCGGCCCGGGCGCCCTGCCCGTCCATGGCGCAGGCCGACGCATTGGGAACGATGCAACCCAGGCTGGAGATGCAGATAAACAGCGGAATCAATAATGGCCACAACTGCGCAGGCTGCAAGGAACAGACGGCCAGCAGGCTCAGACCGGCGACCAGGTAAATCCATACGCCGCGGACCAGCAGGGATACCGGGCCACGCTTGGACAACAACCGAGCGTTGACCTGCGCCACCAGGATGAAGCCCGCCGCATTGATACCGAACAGCCAGCCGAAATGTTCGGCCGGCACACCGTAGAGCTGGATGAATATAAACGGTGAACCGGCGATATAGGCAAACATCCCGGCGATAGCGATGCCACCCGTCAGGGCATGACCGAGGAAGACCGAGTCGGCCAATAGCCGACCGTATTGGCGCAAGGCTCCCGACAGCGGTTGCCGCGGCACATGGTCCGGCAAGCTTTCCGGCAACCACAAGGCCACGGCCGTCGACGCCAGTGCGCTGAACAGGGTCAGGGCAATGAAAATCGATTGCCAGCCGTGCAGGTTCACCAGCAACCCGCCAAGCATCGGCGCGAGGATCGGCGCCAGGCCCATCACCAGCATCAGTTGCGAGAACACCTTGGCCGAGCCCACCGCGTCGCACGTGTCGCTGACCACGGCCCGGGAGATCACCATCCCGGCGCAGCCCCCCAAGGCCTGGACGAAGCGCGCGCCGATCAGCCAATCAAGATTCGGCGCGTACGCGCAGGCCAGGGACGCCAGGGTGAACAACCCGACGCCGACCAGCAAGGGGATACGTCGCCCGAAGCGGTCGGCTACCGGCCCATAGGCCAACTGCCCGATGGACAACCCGAAAAAATAGGCCGCCAAGGTCAATTGAATGTGTTTTTCGTCGGTGCCAAAGGCGATCGCCATCGCCGGGAAGGCCGGCAAATAGAAGTCGATCGCCAAGGGACCGAAAGCGCTCAAGGCGCCAAGAATAAGAATGCTACGCAGGTTCATCGGGCGTCCAGGTCAGGCGTCAGTCAGCAGCCCGACAGTTTAGCCCCGCAGGCTGCTTTTGAACATTCCGATAGGTCGCTAACAATTAAAAATCTTCAGGCAATACTGACCTTATACCCCTCCTCTTTGATCGCCTCAATCACGGTATTGTCCGACAAGGCGCTCTGGACCCGGACGGTCCCGGCGCGCAGATCGACGTGCACATCTGCCGCCGGATCCTTGGCCTGCACAGCCTGGGTAATTGCCTTGACGCAGTGACCGCAGGACATTTCTTGCACACTGAATGTTTGCATGAGATGACTCCTTGAGAATTGAGGTTGCCGGCAGTTTCAAGCTTGCCATCATGGCAAGGTCAAGTTCTGATGGACACTGCCGGGCTGGCAATCGGCACCGCGCTCAGCCAAGCTGCACCTATCAAGGATTTCACACCGGAGGTTCAGTCATGCGCTGGTCATCGTTCAGCCTGTTTTGCATGCTCGGTTTTTCAGCGGTAGCCCCTCAAGCATCGGCCGCTGGCGAAGATTACGGCGTGTTGATCATTTCTCGGGAGCGCCTGGAAGTGGCGACCAACTGCGAAATTGGCATCTATATTCAGGATCAGCTCTCCGCCAGGCTCTTCCAAGAGCAGAGCACCTCCTTCAACTTGCCACCTGGCAGAGTCTCCCTGCGTTTGAAGTTAATGCCAGGGCAGGCGCCGGGGTGCAACCCGGGCATGCTCGCGCCGGGTTCGCAGAACATCACGCTCAGGGCCGGCGAAATTCTGAAGTACCGTATCGCCATGAATGACCAAGGCATGTACCTCAGACAAGCTGAGCTCGGTTACTGAGACCGCCAGATCAATGTGGGAGCAAACCGGTCCCACGAAGGTTCTGCGCATTTTTTGATTGGCGCTTGACCTTGCCAGCATGGCAAGGTTGATCCTGTAGTCATTCACTACAGGGAGCCTGACCGATGTCCGAATCCATCACTTTCGATCTGCCGATTGCCGGCATGACCTGCGCCAGCTGCGCCGGGCGGGTCGAGCGGGCCTTGAGCAAAGTCACCGGTGCCCGCGCCGTCAGCGTGAACCTGGCGACCGAACAGGCCCGAGTCCAGGCGCCCGAGGGTAGCCTGCCAGCCTTGATGCAGGCCGTCGAACAGGCCGGCTATAGCGTTCCCGTTCAATCCCTGGAGCTGAACATCGAGGGGATGACCTGCGCCTCCTGCGTTGGCCGGATCGAACGTGCCTTGGGTAAAGTCGACGGCGTGAACCGCGTCAGCGTCAACCTTGCCAACGAGCGGGCTCACCTCCAGTTGTTCGGCCAGGTCGATCCGCAAACCCTGATCAATGCGGTGAGGCACGCCGGTTATGACGCCAGTGTCTGGCAGGCCGAGCAACCCCGTGACGCCCAGACCAATCGTCTGAACCGTGAACGCCTGGCCCTGGCGCTGGCGATTTTGCTGTCCATGCCGCTGGTGGTGCCGATGCTGTTGCAGCCGTTCGGTGTGCACTGGATGCTACCGGCCTGGGCGCAATTTGCCTTGGCGACGCCGGTGCAATTCATCTTCGGGGCGCGCTTTTATGTCGCCGCGTTCAAAGCCGTGCGTGCCGGGGCCGGGAACATGGACCTGCTGGTGGCCCTGGGCACCAGCGCCGGCTACGGCTTGAGCCTTTATGAGTGGGTCATCGCCCGTCCCGGTAGCATGCCCCACCTGTATTTCGAGGCCTCGGCCGTGGTGATTGCCCTGGTCTTGCTGGGCAAATACCTGGAAAGCCGTGCCAAGCGACAGACCGCCAGCGCCATCCGCGCCCTCGAAGCCTTGCGCCCGGAACGGGCGATTCAGGTGATTGACGGCCAGGAACGGGACGTTGCCATCAGCGCCCTGCGCTTGAATGACTTGGTGTTGGTCAAACCCGGCGAACGCTTCCCGGTGGACGGTGAAGTGCTCGAAGGCCAGAGCCACGCCGACGAAGCGCTGATCAGCGGCGAAAGCCTGCCGGTGCCTAAACAGCCCGGCGACAAGGTCACCGGCGGCGCGATCAACGGTGAAGGCCGGCTGCTGGTGCGCACTCAGGCCTTGGGCGCCGAAACCGTCCTGGCGCGCATTATCCGCCTGGTGGAAGACGCCCAGGCGGCCAAGGCACCGATTCAGAAACTGGTGGATAAAGTCAGTCAGGTATTCGTGCCGGTGGTATTGGTGCTGGCCCTGGCGACGCTGATCGGCTGGTGGCTGTACGGTGCGCCGTTGGAAACCGCGTTGATCAACGCGGTCGCCGTGCTGGTGATCGCCTGCCCATGCGCCTTGGGCCTGGCGACGCCCACGGCGATCATGGCCGGCACCGGCGTGGCCGCGCGCCACGGGATTTTGATCAAGGATGCCGAGGCCTTGGAGCGCGCCCATGAAGTCAACACGGTGGTGTTCGACAAGACCGGTACCTTGACCTCCGGCACGCCACGCATCGCTCACTTGAGCGCCCTTGACGGTGATGAAAACACGCTGCTGCAAATGGCCGGCGCCTTACAACGCGGTAGCGAACACCCCCTCGCCAAAGCGGTGCTGGACGCCTGTGCCGAGCGCGGCTTGGACGTGCCGGATGTCAGCAACAGCCAGTCCCTGACCGGGCGGGGCATTGCCGGCAGCCTCAACGGGCGCCGCCTGGCCCTGGGTAACCGGCGTCTACTGGACGAACTGGGCCTGAGCCCCGGTTCTCTGGTCGAGTCTGCGCAAGCATGGGAAACCGAAGGCCGGACCCTGTCCTGGCTGATCGAACAAAACACAACGCCCCGGGTGCTGGGTCTGTTCGCCTTCGGTGACACGCTCAAGCCCGGCGCCCTCGCGGCGGTACAGGCCTTGAATGAACGGCACATCGCCAGTCACTTGCTCACCGGCGACAACCGGGGCAGCGCCCGGGTGGTGGCCCAGGCGCTGGGGATCACCAACGTCCATGCCGAGGTACTGCCGGCCGATAAGTCCGCCATCGTTCAGCAGCTGAAGAACACCTCGGTGGTGGCGATGGTGGGCGATGGCATCAACGACGCCCCGGCCCTGGCCGCCGCGGACATCGGCATCGCCATGGGCGGCGGCACTGACGTGGCGATGCACGCCGCCGGCATCACCCTCATGCGCGGCGACCCGCGGCTGGTGCCAGCGGCGCTGGAGATCAGTCGCAAGACCTACGCCAAGATCCGCCAGAACCTGTTCTGGGCGTTCGTCTATAACCTGATCGGCATTCCCCTGGCGGCGTTCGGCTTGCTCAACCCGGTGCTGGCCGGCGCGGCCATGGCGCTGTCGAGCGTCAGCGTGGTGAGCAATGCGTTACTGTTGAAATTCTGGACACCCGAGCACCTGGAGGACAAGCGATGAACATCGGCCAAGCGGCCCGCCAGAGCGGCCTGAGCGCGAAGATGATCCGGTATTACGAATCCATCGGCCTGCTCAAGGCCGCCCATCGCACCGACAGCGGCTACCGGATCTACGGCGCCGACGACCTGCACACCCTGGCATTTATCAAGCGCTCCCGGGACCTTGGGTTTTCACTCGAAGAGGTCGGCAAACTGCTGACCCTTTGGCAAGACCGCCAACGAGCCAGCGCGGACGTCAAAGCCCTGGCCCGACAACATATCGACGAACTGAACCAGAAAATCCGCGAACTGGCCGAACTGCGCGACACCCTTCAAGACCTGGTGCAACACTGCCACGGTGACCACCGCCCAGACTGCCCGATTCTCAAGGAGCTGGCGTCAGGGTGTTGCAAAGAGGCGGTCCAAGCCTAATGACACCAGCAATACCCAAATACCCTGTGGGAGCGGGCTTGCTCGCGAAGACGTCGCCACATCCAACATCACTGCAAGCTGACTCACCGCTTTCGCGAGCAAGCTCGCTCCCACAGGGGATTGGTGGTGAGGCTGAGTTTTTTGAGTACCCACAAAAAACCCGGCCTTGGCCGGGTTTCTGGTTAACCGATCACTGCATCCAGGGTGGAGGCGGTTCTTCGGTTTTACCGGGTGGAGCATCGTCGGCGGCGCGTACGGCCTGGCGGTGTTCCTCGTCCAGGCGGGCGGCCTCGATTTCCCGCATGATCCCGCCGACATCCGCCAGTTCTTCCGGCTCGTCGAACTCGCCGGTCAGCACGCTGGCCGGGTGCAAGGTGCCGGCTTCATACAGCGCCCACATCTCCTTCGCGTACTTGGTGCGCCGCAGCTCCGGGGCAAACCGGCCGAAGTAGGACGCCATGTTGCCCACGTCCCGCTCCAGCATGCTGAAGGCATGGTTGTTGCCCGCAGCATCCACGGCTTGCGGCAGATCGATGATCACCGGGCCGGTCGGCGTGAGCAGTACGTTGAACTCCGACAGGTCACCGTGCACCAGGCCGGTACACAGCATCAGCACGATCTGGGAGATCAGGAACGCATGATATTCACGGGCCTGATCCGGCTCCAACACCACATCGTTCAGACGCGGCGCCGCATCGCCGTACTCGTCGGCCACCAGCTCCATCAACAGCACGCCTTCGAGGAAGTCGTACGGCTTGGGCACTCGCACACCGGCGCTGGCCAGCCGGAACAGCGCCGCCACTTCAGCGTTCTGCCAGGCGTCTTCGGTTTCCTTGCGCCCGAACTTCGAGCCCTTGGCCATGGCCCGGGCCTGGCGGCTGTTGCGCACCTTGCGGCCTTCCTGGTATTCGGCCGCCTGACGAAAACTTCGCTTATTCGCCTCCTTATAGACCTTGGCGCAACGTAGCTCATTGCCGCAGCGCACCACATAAACAGCTGCTTCTTTACCACTCATGAGTGGGCGCAGCACCTCGTCGACCAGACCGTCCTCGATCAGGGGTTCAATGCGTTTTGGAGTCTTCATCAGCTTTTATTGTGGGTCCTTTATTACCGAACACGCGAATGACAGTCGTTATACGGCAATCCTCACTCCACGGGGAGGGGGTTGCCGACCTATGAACCTTACGATGCACACAATGTGCCGGATTAAATCGACCGAGCCGAATAATAGCCGAGACCGACCGTGGCGTTGGCAATTGAATACAAAGGTATTTGCGACAAGAGCTGACAGTCGTGTTTACCGTTAGCGGTAGACAAGTGCCACAAGGCGGCTCTGCCCAGTTCAGTCTTTGAACAACTCCCCCGGTGTAAATCCAAACATCCCCTTGAACGCCGCGATAAAAGCGGAGGTTGAATCATACCCACACGACAGCGCCGCGCCGGTCACGCTATCGCCCTTCTCAAGCGACCCCAGGGACGACAACAACCGCATGCGCTGACGCCAGGCCCGAAAGCTCAGGCCGGTTTCGCGCTGGAACAGGCGCATCAGGGTTTTCTCCGAGGT
Source organism: Pseudomonas sp. LBUM1664 (assembly GCF_059695895.1). Lineage (NCBI taxonomy): Bacteria > Pseudomonadati > Pseudomonadota > Gammaproteobacteria > Pseudomonadales > Pseudomonadaceae > Pseudomonas > Pseudomonas sp. LBUM1664. The sequence goes on from NZ_CP166791.1 coordinate 5,601,790, forward strand.
GCCCAAGCGTTCGGCCCAGGCTTGCAGGGTGACGTTCTGGTCGGGCTGTTCGATCAGTTCGTTGCACAATCCCAGCAGGCGAGTATGTCGGGGCAACGGCAGGGAAAAGCCTACCTCCGGCAGCGTTGCCAACTGATCCAGCAACACTTGCACCAGTCGTTCTTCCCGGGTATCGCCCTGTGGATAATCGGCCGGCAACTGACAGAAAACCTTGATCAACTCCCGCGCCAGCGGCGCGACTTCCAGAACCCGGCAGCGCTCATCGGCCCACAGGCAGGCTTCGCGGTGGACATAAAGGCTGCGCATTTCCGCACGGGTGGAGGTCACGACGTGATGCTCCAGGTCGGCCGGAATCCAGATGCCCCACTGTGGCGGCGCAAAGAAACTGCCTTCAGCGGTGTGCACGCCGAGAACGCCGCTGATCGCGTAGGAAAACTGCACCCAATCATGACGATGGGCTTGTGTCCATGAACCGGCGTTCAAGCTTTCGACCCGTGCGTAAAGCGGCCTCGGCAATTCCATCAGGTCGGGAATGCGCCGTTCGAGCTGAAGGTGTCCGTTAGTCGGCATTGATTGGCCTTATGTCGCAAGACGGCTGTCAGGATCGACGTTAGGCTAAGTTATCTTTTCTTACAACCTGCGGTGCCCTATGCATATCCTCAGACACCTCAAACGCATGGTGACCGACTGGTTCCTCTGCGGCATGTTGCTCGCCACGCTGCTGGCGTACATCTTTCCGACCTTTGGCGCCACCGGCGGCACCCTGCATGCCGAGTGGGTCGTCAATATCGGCATCTTCCTGGTGTTTTTCCTGCATGGGGTCAACCTGTCCGGCGAGCAGATCCGCCACGGCCTGAAAAACACCCGGCTGCACCTGATGGTGCAAGGTTTTACCTTTGGGGTGTTTCCGTTGATCTGGCTGGCCAGCAATTGGCTGCTGGGCAGCCACGTGCCGTCGCTGTTGATGCTGGGGTTCTTTTACCTGTGCGCCCTGCCTTCGACCATCTCCTCCTCGGTTGCCCTGACCGGCAGCGCGGGCGGCAACGTGCCGGCGGCGATTCTGAACGCGAGCCTGTCCAGTGTGCAGGGGATTTTCCTGACGCCGCTGTTGGTCAGCTTCGTGGTCGGCAGCGGCGCCGGGGGCATTGACCTGGGTTCGACCCTGCTCGATCTCTGCATGATGTTGCTGCTGCCGCTGGTGCTGGGGCAGTTTCTGCGGCGCTGGCTGGCCGGTTTTTTCGGCCGGTACAAACGCTACACCAGCATCATCGACAAACTGGTGATCCTGCTGCTGGTCTACGCGGCGTTTTGCAATTCGATGGTGTCCGGGATCTGGCGGCAGCAGGGCAACGGCGTGCTGCTCAGCGCATTGCTTGGCAGCGCCGTATTGCTGGCGATCATTTTGTGGATGACCACCCGCACCGCTCGGGCCCTGCGGTTCAGCAACGCGGATGAGATCGCAGCGGTGTTCTGCGCCAGCAAGAAATCCCTGGCCGCCGGGGTGCCGATGGCGGCGTTGATTTTCGGCAACAACCCCGGCCTGGGGCTGATTCTGTTGCCGATCATGATTTACCACCCGCTGCAGTTGATCGTTTGTTCGATCCTGGCCGAGCGCTACGCCAGCCGTCAGCGAGCGTTGGCCACACCACCGAACGAGGCGATTCTCAACGCTCGATAATCGCCGTCACGCCTTGGCCACCGGCCGCGCAGATGGAAATCAGCCCCCGGCCCTGCCCCGCCGTATCCAGCAACTTGGCGAGGTTGGCGACAATTCGCCCGCCCGTGGCGGCAAACGGATGGCCGGCGGCCAGGGAGCTGCCCTTCACGTTCAACCGGCTGCGGTCTATGACGCCCAGTGGCGCGTCAAGGCCCAGACGGGTCTTGCAGTAGTCCGGATCCTCCCAGGCCTTCAGCGTGCATAACACCTGAGCGGCGAATGCTTCGTGGATCTCGTAATAATCGAAGTCCTGCAACGTCAGACCGTTGCGCGCCAGCAGCCGTGGCACGGCATAGACCGGCGCCATCAGCAACCCTTCGGCGCCATGGACGAAGTCCACCGCCGCGGTTTCGCCGTCGCGCACGTACGCCAGGATCGGCAGGCCCCGCGCCTTGGCCCACTCCTCGCTGCCCAGCAACACCAGCGAAGCGCCATCGGTCAGTGGCGTGGAGTTGCCCGCTGTCATCGTGCCCTTGGCGCTTTTTTCGAAAGCCGGTTTGAGAGAGGCGAGTTTTTCCAGGGTCAGGTCCGGCCGCAGATTGTTGTCCCGGGTCAGGCTGAGAAACGGCGTCATCAAGTCGCTCTGCCAGCCTTCGGCGTAGGCCGCGGCCATTTTCTGATGACTTTCCAAGGCCAGTTGGTCCTGCTCTTCCCGGGGGATCTGCCAGGTCTGGGCCATCAATTCGCAGTGCTGCCCCATGGACAGACCGGTTCGCGGCTCGCCGTTGCGCGGCAGCTCTGGGGCCAGGTGCTGGGGGCGCAATTGCAGGAACGTCTTGATTTTCTCAGCCGTAGTCTTGGCGCGATTGGCTTGCAGCAGAATCCGGCGCAGCCCTTCATTGACGCCAATCGGCGCATCCGAAGTGGTATCCACCCCGCCAGCAATCGCGCTGTCGATCTGGCCCAGGGCAATCTTGTTGGCCACCAGCAGCACCGCCTCCAGCCCCGTGCCACACGCTTGTTGTATGTCGTAGGCAGGGGTCGTGGGCGACAGCCGAGAACCGAGTACGCACTCGCGGCTCAAGTTGAAATCCCGGGAGTGCTTGAGCACCGCACCGGCAACCACTTCGCCGATTTGCAGACCATGCAGGTTGTAGCGCTCGATCAACCCCTCGAGTGCAGCCGTCAGCATCGCCTGGTTGCTGGCAGTGGCGTAGGGCCCATTGGAACGGGCGAAGGGAATGCGGTTACCACCGATAATCGCGACGCGGCGTAGCTGTGTCATGAAGAACTCCCTGTGTATGTTCGAATGTGCCCATCACCCATCAACCGCCCGCGGTGCTCTTGGAACAGGGCTGCCGCTCAAGCTTAGGCTTTATCTCGCCGATCGAACGACTGATTGCCAATCATGGTCCACACTTTGAACCTCATCAGCCGGAGTGTGTTCCATGTCAGACCGTTATATCGACTTCGCCAATTCGGCCATTGGCCTGCGTCTGGTCGGGGCCCTGGGCCTGCCATCGCCGGTCCGTCTGGAGCGCTGGCAGGCCGGGCGGCTGCGGCCGATCGAAGGCGCACTGCTGCTGGGCGGCGGGCCATTGACCGAACAGGTCGGCACATTTGCCAAACGCCTGACCGATGCCATCTTCATCTACGGTGGCGAACCGACCCTGGCCACCGAATGGATCCCCGGCCACGGTCCGAAAATCAAGGCTGTGGTGTACGACGCCAGCCATCTGGTGCAGGCTGATCAGCTCAAGCAGCTGCGGGGATTTTTCCAGCCCTTGATGAAAAACCTCGATCACAGCGCCCATGTCGTCATCCTCGGTCGCGCCCCGGAGAACCTTGGCGATCCGTTCGCCGCCAGTGCCCAGCGGGCGTTGGAGGGTTTCAGCCGTTCCCTGGCCAAAGAGTTGCGCAACGGCGGGACATTGCAACTGCTGTATGTCGGCGACGGTGCCGAAGCGCAGTTGGAAGGAGCGCTGCGGTTTTTCCTGTCGCCTAAAAGCGCCTACGTTTCCGGGCAGGTCATACGCCTCAATGCGTGCGATACCCAGGTTCAGGACTGGACCCGACCACTCGCAGGGCTCAAGGCACTGGTCACCGGCGCGGCCCGCGGGATTGGCGCCTCCATTGCCGAAACCCTCGCCCGTGACGGCGCCGAGGTGATCCTGCTGGACGTCCCGCAGGCCAAGGCCGACCTCGACGCCCTGGCTGCACGCTTGAGCGGGCGCAGTGTAACCCTGGATATCTGCGCCGCAGACGCCGCCACCCAGTTGATCGAACACCTGCCCAACGGCGTTGATATCGTGGTGCACAACGCCGGCATTACCCGGGACAAGACCCTTGCCAACATGACCCCGGAATTCTGGGACGCGGTGTTGGCGGTCAACCTCAATGCCCCGCAAGTGTTGACCAAGGCCCTGCTCGACAGCGGCACCCTGCGGGACAACGGCCGGGTGATCTTGCTGGCGTCCATCAGCGGCATCGCCGGCAATCGTGGCCAGACCAACTACGCCGCGAGCAAGGCCGGGCTGATCGGCCTGGCCCAGGCCTGGGCGCCGACCCTGCAGCCACGCGGGATCAGCATCAACGCCGTGGCACCGGGCTTCATTGAAACCCGCATGACCGCCGACATCCCCTTTGCGCTGCGCGAAGCCGGGCGACGCATGAGCTCCCTGGGCCAGGGCGGCCTGCCCCAGGACGTCGCCGAAGCCGTGGCCTGGCTCGCCCAGCCGGGCACGGGCGCCGTCACCGGGCAGGCGTTGCGGGTGTGTGGGCAAAGCCTCTTGGGAGCATGACCATGACGATCCAATGGCATGAGGTAAGCGCCGCGCCAAGTATGTCCGAGCTGTACGTAAAAGCAGCGACGCGCCGCAAGGTCACCGGCAAGACCTTGCCAGAAGAAGGATTGCGCCAAATGCTGCAGGTCGATCAGCAACGGCTGGCGGCCTATCGCAAGGTCTGTGGGTTCGCCGAAAACGGACTGCTGCCGCCGACCTATCCCCACGTACTGGCGTTCGCCTTGCAGATGCAATTGCTCACCGCCCGGGACTTTCCGTTCCCGTTGCTGGGGTTGATCCATCTGAGTAACCGCATCCGTGTGCTGCGGCCCATGGGCGGGGTCAGCCAGGTGCGGGCCAGCGTCAATGTCGAAAACCTGCAAGCCCACCCCAAGGGCGCGGTGTTCGACCTCGTGACCCGCATCGATGATCAATTGGGGCCGCTATGGGAGGCCGAAAGCCAGATGCTCTGCAAGGGCGTCCAGCTTGACGGCACGCTGCTGGCGGATCCTCCGCAGACCAGCCTGGCATTGACCGAAGTGGCGCACTGGACAGCACCGGCTGACATTGGCCGGCAATACGCCAAAGTATCCGGCGACTACAACCCGATCCACCTGAGCGCCATCAGCGCCCGACTGTTCGGCTTCCCCACCGCCATCGCCCATGGCCTGTGGAACAAGGCCAGGACCCTGGCGGCGCTCGATACTCATTTGCCCGAGGCCAACCTGGAAATCGAGGTAACCTTCAAGAAGCCGGTGCGCCTGCCCAGTGAAGTGACACTGCTGGCGAGTGCAGCGGGGTCCAGTGGACATTTGCGATTGGTCGGGGCTGGGGAGTTGGAGCATATGGTCGGTGGCTGGCGGCCGATTGCCTGAGAGGGGCGATGACATGTAGCGAGGTAATCCCCCTGTGGGAGCGGGCTTGCTCGCGATAGCGGTGGGTCAGCTTGCATCAATGCTGAATGTGCCGCCGTCTTCGCGAGCAAGCCCGCTCCCACAGTTTTTCTAGCTACCGCGGCGGGTAGTTGGACAGGATGCGTCCCACCGTCTCACGCACCGCCGTGTTGCGGGCGATCGGGCTGGGCGAGTTGTTGAGCAGTTGCTCATCGCTGCCACGCCACACCAGCTTGCCGTCCTTGCCATCGAGCAGGTCGATCTGCACCGTGGCGACCTTGTAGCTGATGCTGCGAGTTTCGTTGTACGCCGGTCCGCCCCAATAACCATTCCAAGGACCACCCGTACCGCCGCCGTAGTTGGTGGTCACTTGTTGCTGGCGGTCCTCGACGATCAGGTAGGTCTGGACCTGGACATCGCCCCGCGCGCCAGCCGCTGCCGGGCGCAGGCCGCGTTGGTCGAGTTGATCGGCAACGGCCTGGCGGATCCGCTGCTCGGTCAGGTCGCTCTGGATGCGCGGATCATCGGGACGATATTGCAACGCTGGCTCTTTCCAGCTCCAACTGCGATAGGCCGAAAAATCACGGCTGGTGTCAAAGTCGTGGTTGACTTGGTTGGAAGTACAGGCGCTGAGCAGCACAGCAAACGCCAGTAGAGCAAGGCGGCGAAACATGGTTTTTCTCCGTTACGTAATCAACTTGGAGGATAGGCCGACATGGCTTTTTCCACCGCTTCGCGAATGGCATCGGTGCGCTCGCTCTGACTGCCCCGCTGGCTGGTCTCGGCGCTGGCGCTCCACACCGGTTGACCATTACGGGCATCGAACAGGTTCACCCGAACCACCATGACCTGCTCCTGATAAGTGCGCACCACCGGCACCGTGTTGTACATGCCATAGCCGGGACCGTGACGGTTGTAGCCACCGTAGTATCCCGCATCATAGTCGTCCCGAACCTGACGCAGACGGGTCTCCAGGTGCAAGTCGGCGCTTACAAACAGGTCAGCCGGGCGGTTGTCATGCAACGGGCGCAGGCCGCGCTGGTCCAGGGCATTGCTCACCGCTTCGGCCACCTGGGCCGAGTCCGCCCAAACGGTACCCGGTGGCAGTTGGCCGTTGAGCCAGGCCCAACTGCGATAGCGCCCGTAGTCACGAGGCGGCGCGGGGTAGGCGCTGCGGTCGAGCACCGTGGCGGCCTCGGGCGGGGCCGGCGGCAACGGTCTGGAAGACGCCACATACGGGTTGCTACCCTGGCAGGCAGCCAGTCCCAGACATAACACCAGTAACCCTGAACGGCCTTTCATTTCGCTCTCCAATCACACCGGACGGCAGATCCAGTGCAGATAACGTCCCAACCCGGCAAACGCAGGGTGGCGACGGTGGGCCAGCTCCATTTCCAGTAACTGCGCAAGCTCGACGCGCCCCTGGAATTCCACCGGCATGTAGTCATGGAACACCCGCACGCCACTCTGGTTTTCGACCTGCCACATACCTTCAAGTTGCGCCGCCAATTCCCGCGGATCAAGGGGTTGTTGCGGGGTCAGGCTCTGTTTTTCACCTGCCATATTGTTTTTACGCAACTTGCGAAAATGCCCCTTGAGCAGGTTGCGATAGACCAGCGCGTCGCGATTATAGAACGCCAGGGACAGCCAGCCGCCAGGGGTCGTGAGTTGATGCAGCACCGGCAGGATCGCATGCGGTTCAGCCAGCCATTCCAGCACGGCGTGACACAGCACCAGGTCATAGGGCTCGGTGAGCTGGCCGAGCAGTTCCTGCCACGGCGCTTGAATGAACGTTGCACTCTGTCCGGCATCGGCAAACCGCTGGCGGGCGCCCTCAAGCATGGGCTCGGCCGGCTCGGCCAGGGTCACCTGATGACCGCGCTCGGCCAGCCACAACGACATGTGACCCAGGCCAGCGCCAATATCCAGCACGCGCAACGGACGCTGCGGCAACGTCTCGAGCAGATCGGCCTGAAGCACCGCCAGACGGATCGCGCCTTTGGCCCCACCGTAGATTTTTTCGGCAAAGCGCGTGGCGAGCTGATCGAAATGACGGTCGCTCATTGGCCGAACCGCCGTTCGTTGTCGGCCAGTTTGCTGCGCACCACGGCCTCCATGTCCAATCCCAATTCGCCACACAACAGCAACAGGTACAACACGATGTCACCGACTTCCTGCCCGGCGTGGGCCAGTTTGTCCGCCGGCAACTGGCGCGACTGGTCCTCGGTCAACCACTGAAAAATCTCCACCAGCTCGGCCATTTCCACACTGGCGGCCATGGCGAGGTTTTTCGGGCTGTGGAATTGACGCCAATCGTTACGGTCACGAATGGCGTGCATGCGTTCGGTCAGTTCAACAAGGTTCATCGGGCTCTCCTGAATGAGCATAGCTTCAAGGGGATGACGGGCGAAGGCAAGAGTCTCGGTATGATGCAGCGGTTTGCCCCATAATCGAACGATCGCGGCCTTCGACAGCTCCTACAATCAGCAGCCAAAGGCTCGATTCCGATTCCCCCTCATCAGGACGTACACATGCAGGTAGAAAGCTTTTTCGAATGGCTCGGCCAGGCACTCGGTTCGGTGATCCGTTTTATCGTCGACCTGCTCAGCGGCCTGTTCAACACCCTGGCCAACGCGGGCGGCAACTTCGTCGATGGCCTGTCGCGCACACTGGGCATGGACACCTCGATCATCAGCATCATCGCGCTGATCCTCGGGCTGATGCTGCTGTACTCGGCGATCCGCGCCTTCATGCGGGCATCGATCGTCATGGGGATTATTTGGCTGGTGTTGGGGTTATGGTTGTTGAGTTGGATTATTCACTAGGGCTGAGATCGATACCGCGCCGAACACCATTGTGGCGAGGGATTTATCCCCTCGCCACAATGGATTGTTTGCCTGATGAACATCGTGTGTTTGTTGGTGTAGGACGGTGACGGGGCAGGGCTACGTCGCCTTGCGCCGTTGCCTACAACTACGCCAGAATCCGCCGGCTTGTGCGCCTTGGGGTCGGGCTTTATTGTTTCTCGGTCGCTGACAAATCAGTGATCGGGTTTAGCGATCCGACTCAACACAGACGCAACAATGCCCAGTCTCTATTGCAGATTTTTTACGTCTGCAATTTGCGTAATGGTGGCTGTGCGTGGGAGACCTTCTGGTCTACCCGGGGTTTCTGTGACCCGGATCGCTAACCTGCGTACAGCCGCCACCTTTACTTGTTTAGCGATAGGTCGTGGTGGCTCAACCAATCACGGAGTTTCACCATGTTCAAAGTAACACCCAACCCACCGGACACCGATCCGACTTCCCCCTGCAAACCCATCGACTCAAAAGAGTTCGACAAAGCCGCCGAACGCGCCCTCGATTTTTACCTGAAACCCACGCCGGACAAGCCCGAAACCGCGCCCTCCTTGGGCCAGATTTTCAGCGTGGTAAACGGCATCGACACCGAATGCCTGCTCGCCAACCTCAGCGAAACCCTGGCCTCGGCCAATGCCATGGTCAGCGACCTGGCATTCGAGCTCGAAGGCTCGCGACGGCACGTTGCCCTGGGCATTCAGCAATTGATCGAACTGGGCGGATTGCTGGCGAACCGAGCGCTGGATAACGTCGACCCCCGCTAGCCGCTACACCCCTCGTGGCGAGGGAGCTTGCTCCCGCTGGGTGGCGCAGCCGCCCCAAGTCGGCTGACGCAATCTTAAGATCGTTCCCACGCTCCTGCGTGGGAACGATCAGTACGAGAACCCGCTACAATCGCGCTCCATCAAGGAGCCCCCATGCCCAACCTGATCACCGACTGGCGCGACCGCCTCTCCCATCGCCGGGTTTGGGCACTGGCTGCGCCGATGATTCTTTCGAGCATTTCCGTGCCGCTGGTGGCACTGGTGGACAGCACCGTCATCGGCCATTTGCCCCATGCCCATCAATTGGGCGCGGTGGCAGTCGGGGCCAGTTTGTATACGGTGCTGGCGTGGGCCATGGGTTTCTTGCGTATGGGTTCAACCGGGTTCGCCGCCCAGGCAGCCGGGCGTGGTGACGGGACGGCGTTGCGGCAGGTGTTGCTGCAAGGCCTGCTGTTGGCGATGGGGCTGTCGGTGGTGCTCGGTGCCGTTGGCGTGCCGTTGAGTGACGTGGCTTTGCATTTCATGCAGCCATCCGCCGAACTCAATCAGTTGACCCGGGACTTCTTTCACACCCGTCTCTTCGGCCTGCCGGCGGCGCTGGCCAGTTATGCGCTGGTGGGCTGGTTCCTCGGTGCCCAGAATGCCCGGGCGCCGTTGGTCATTCTGCTGGTCACTAACCTGGTGAACATCGCCCTGAACCTGTGGTTCGTGATCGGCCTGGACTGGGGTGTGATCGGTTCGGCCCGGGCGTCGGTGGTCGCCGAGTGGACCGGTGCGCTGGTCGGCCTGGCCCTGGCCCGTAAAACGTTGCGCGCCTGGCCGGGGCAGATTGCCTGGGCGGCCCTGGGGTTGTGGCAGAGCTGGCGCCCGCTGCTGGCGGTGAACCGGGACATTTTCATCCGCAGCCTGGTGCTGCAAGCGGTGTTTTTCCTGATCACGGTGCAAGGCGCGCGGCTGGGGGATGCGACCGTGGCGGCTAACGCGTTGCTGCTCAACGGCCTGCTGCTGACGGCTCATGCCCTGGACGGCCTGGCCCATGCCGTCGAAGCGCTGTGCGGCCACGCCATTGGCGCCCGCGACCGCCTGGCCCTGCGCCGCTCGCTGGTGGTGGCCGGCGGTTGGTCACTGATTGCCAGCGTCGGATTTGCGCTGCTGTTTCTGCTCGCCGGCCACCTGTTCATCGATATGCAAACCAACATCCCCGACGTGCGTGCCACCGCTTACCGCTACTTGCCTTACCTGGCAGCCCTGCCGCTAATTGCAGTCTGGAGCTATCTGCTCGACGGCCTGTTCATCGGCGCCACCCGCGCCCGGGAGATGCGCAACGGCATGCTGCTGACCTTGCTGCTGGTGTTGCCGTTCGCCTGGGCTCTGCAAGGATGGGGCAACCACGGGCTGTGGATCACCTTCTTGCTGTTCATGGCATTGCGCAGCCTGACCCTCGGCGCAATCGCCTGGCACTTGCAGCGGCGCGACAGCTGGCTCGGTGCCCGTGCCCAAAACGTTCAACCTTGATCGCCCCGCCACAGCCGTCGCAGGTGATCGAGACGCTCGCGCTGCGATTCGCCCTTCAGCACCGGCACCAGTCGGGCCTTGGGGTATTGCAGGCGTAGCCACAACCAATCGTCGAGCACCGCCCGCTCGGTAAAGCCCAGCACCAACCCCTGCTGCAAGTCATCCCAGAGTAAGCGGTAATCCCGCCCGGTGGAGCGAGACCAGCACCAGGCGTGACGCTCCAGCAGGCACTGCTGCAACTGGCTCCGCTGCCGGTCGCTGAGGCTGTGCTCGGTTTCCAGTACCGACACCGGTAGCCCAGGGTTGGACAATTGCTGCCAACCCTGGCTGCCAATCGCCCGGTCGGCCCAGGTGCCACCGAACCAGCGCAGCAGACTGATCGGCCCCAACCAGCAACTGAGCTCCCGAGGATCGCAACCGTCGAAGAAATAGCTGGCGGTGTGCGGGTTGTAATAGCTCAATAAGGCTTTGTGATGCAGGCCCAGCGTCACCGTCAGCATGCGTCGCAGATGCGCCAGCAATTGCGCAGCCGGCGATGCGCTCACCAACAGCAACCCCGGCCAGGCCCCGGCATCCAGATGACACAGGCCAGCCAGCGCCGGTGATTGCTGCAAGTCCACCAGCAGTGGCCCTTGCTCCCTCAACCCGTGGAACTCGGTGCCTTCGAACAAGGCAAAGCGCCGGGTCTCTGCGAACTGCTCTTGCACAAGCTGCGCGGCGCCGGGTGCGCCCGGTACGTCGAGCAGCAGCCATTGCGGCGTTGATCCAGACATGGCGGCTGCGCTCATGGTGCAATGCCCGAGCCGCGCCGCGTGAGCAGGCGGCAGGTACACACCGGCTGAGCACACGGGCTGAAGCGGCCTCCTCCGGGCAACAGGCACAACAACACCAGCGGCTCGGCACCCTGGATCGCGGCCAGCAAGACCGAGTCAGTTTCAGACGGCCAAGGTGCTTGCTGCACGGTCGCGCTTGAGGGCAACTCAGGGGCAGGTTCTGCGCAGGCAGGCGCGTTGAGGAAGGCACTGATCAACGGCCGGTCCGGGTCGCCCTCGATAAAACTCACCAGCACCTCGGTGCCGTCACGGATGGCGTCCGGCCTGCCAGCGGCCAGCTCGGGAGCCAAGGGCAGCCAGCAATGACTGGGGCTGGCACCCTCGCCCTGATAGACCCAGTCAAACTGCACTGCCACTCGTCCGGCCATCTGCACCGTCGGCTCATCCACCGCCACGACCCAGCCGCGCTGCCGGCTCACCATGCGCGGCTTGGCAGGGACCCTGGTCGCCACGAACGGTACTCCCCAGGGGAGGGCCCGAAACTGGTTGCCATAGCCGCCGGCCTGGCCGCGATGCTCGACCTTCGTCAACAGCCAGCGCTGGTTCCAACCTTCAAACGGATGAGCCGTCAGCGACAGTGTCTGGCCACAATGCAGGTCCATCAGATCGCTTCGACCCTGGCCGAGCTGCGCCCCCGAAGCATCGATTTGCACGCTGAAAGCTCGCACCCCAGGCGCCTGCGCTTCGCCCCCGTAAACCGCCTCGCCAGCAGAAGGAAAACTACCCGCACTGTCGGCGAAAACCAGGCAATGCCCGTCCCGAGCCTGCTCGAAATGAAAGTGGATGCCCGCCTGGGCACACACACGCTGGAGAAACTGCAGGTCCGACTCGCGATACTGGGTACAAAAATCCCGCAGCGGATAATCACCGTTCAAATCCAGACACAAGCTACGACCGCTGATGCCATGGGCCTTGAGCACCTGGCGGATGATCTGCGGCACCGAGCGGGCGCTGAACACCCGTTGGCTGAAGCGCTGCGCCAGGCAAGCCAGCTTCGGCCCGATGCGCACTCGGCAGCCGGCGCCATGACGGTGCTGTACCAGCGCGTGAATCTGCCCATGAATGCCCCGGCCCGAGTTCCCGAAACTCAACCAGACGCTGCGGTACAGCAGGCCCGCCAGGTCCAGGGACGTGTCGTTGATCAACAGCTCCACTTCATAAACGAAGGGTTCGCTGATGGCTTCGCTACCCGTGAAGGCCACGACAACCAAGGGGTCGGGCAGACCGGTTATCTCCAGACAAAATGATGGCTCGCTGGCTGGATCGGACATCGGCGTATCTCTACAGGAGGGGCGGCCGGGGATTCTCGCTGAGAGCCATGGCCGAGTAGAGAGCCCAAGCACAAGTTAGGAAAGGGACTACACGAAATAAGGACAGCACCGATTAAATGAACCAATTTGTGGAAATAACGGCGGCACAAATAAAAACACCCTCCGGGACTATCCGAAAAAACCCGCAACATACGGTGTATTTTCTGACAGCCCGGAGGGTGCTCATTAACCCATCAGGAAGACAGGTAAGACGATCGAGTCAGCCCCAGGCGCAAGGCATCCAGGAACTGGGTGCGCTCGGCGGCGCTGATACGGGCGCTGGCGCACTTGTCTCGGTAGTGAGTCATCAACTCCTCCGGCGACAGGTGCACGTAGCGCAGCATGTCTTCGATGGTGTCGTGGGTTTCAATACCGGCGTGGTACACGCTGCCGTCGGCGTTCTGATAGATGTTCACCGAGTCGGTGTCACCGAACAGGTTGTGCATGTCGCCGAGGATTTCCTGATAGGCGCCCACCAGGAAGATGCCCAGCAGGTAATCTTCGCCCGGATTGAGGGAATGCACAGGCAGGCTGGTCTCGATGCTCTGCTCGTCGACGTACTGCTTGATCTTGCCGTCGGAGTCGCAGGTCAGGTCTTGCAGCACGGCGCGGCGCAGCGGCTCTTCGTCCAGGCGATGCAGCGGCAGAATCGGCAGCACCTGGCCGATGGCCCAGGTGTCTGGCAGGCTCTGGAATACCGAGAAGTTGCAGATGTACTTGTCGGCGAGCTTGTCGTTGAGTTCATCCAACACTTGACGATGGGAACGCTGGCGGGCCTTCAACGAGTTGTGCAGGCGCCGGCATACCGCGAAGTAGCACTGCTCGGCCAAGGCTTTTTCGGCCAGGGTCAGCTTGCCGTCGGCGTACTGGGTGGCCACGTCGCTCATGTAGTGGGTGGCGCGCCAGTAGGTCTCGGTGACCATCTCGATATCGGTCGGGCCCAGCAGGTCCACCAACCATTGCACGGTTTCCGGCAGTTCCTGTTTGTTGTCGATCACCGGCACGTCGTCGTTGTGTTTCTCGACGTCGGTCACCTGCACCACCAGCATCGCGTGGTGGGCGGTCAGGGAGCGGCCGCTTTCGGAGAAGATGTGCGGATGCGGCAAGCTCTGGGCATCGCAGAATTCCTTGAGCATGCCGACCACGACACCGGCGTAATCGTCCATGTCGTAGTTGATCGAACTGGCATTGCGCGAGTGCGTACCGTCGTAGTCCACACCCAGGCCACCGCCGACGTCGATGTGATCCACCGGCAGGCCGAGGTTGCGCAGCTCGCCGTAGTAGCGGATCGCTTCCTTGAAACCGTGCTGGTAGTCCGCCAGGTTGGCGATCTGCGAGCCCATGTGAAAGTGCAGCAGGCGGATGCCTTGATCCAGGCCGGCCGCGCGGAAGCGTTCGACCACCGACAACAGCTGTGCAGCAGACAAACCGAACTTGGACTTCTCGCCGCCGGTGTCGGCCCACTTGCTCGACGCCAGGGACGACAGGCGCACCCGCAGGCCGACCTGTGGCTTGACCTTGAGCGCTTCGGCCTCTTCGATGACCAGGCCGACTTCGGATTCTTTCTCGATCACGATGAAAACGTTATGGCCCAGCTTCTGGCCCATCAGCGCCAGGCGGATGAACTCGCGGTCCTTGTAACCGTTGCAGACGATGGTCCCGCCCTTCGGCGCCAGCGCCAGCACCGCCAGCAGTTCAGGCTTGGAGCCGGCTTCCAGGCCAATGGAGACGTTCTGGGTGGCGATGATGTTTTCGATCACCGCTTCCTGCTGGTTGACCTTGATCGGGTAGAGCGCGGTGTACTTGCTCTGGTATTCCAGGCGCGCGATGTTGCTGTCGAACGCGCCGGTGAGCTGGCGCACGCGGTCTTGCAGGATGTCGGGGAAGCGCACCAGCAAGGGCAGCGACAGGCCGCTCTGGCGCAACTGGTCGACTTGCTCGTACAGATCGATGGGCGAGCTCTCGGGGCCGTTTGGACGGACTTCGACGCGACCGGCGTCATTGATCGCGAAATACCCGGCCCCCCAATGGCGAATCCCGTAAACACTGCGGCTGTCCGCAACTGTCCATTGGCTGCCATCGTCTTTGCGTGTGCGTCTTACGGACATCGAAGTCCCCTATAAAGAAGTCAAAATGCACCATCCGGTCGGAGGCTGGCGCAGTCTAAAGAGTGAAAATGACGAATTGTCTGTCAGCAAGGTAGACCCTGCTTGCAGCGCTGAGTTTAGAAGCCCGTTCAGAACAGGCTCTGTGAAAACCATGTGGGCGATCTCGAACGTCGGGTTCGGATCAAGCCGAGGGTGGTTTTCACAGAGGCTGCTAGCCGCCGGATTTTTTTGCCTTGAAACCGTGTTTGGTCAGTTCCGCCAGCAGCAGCTCGACGTGATCGCCCTGGATCTCGATGATGCCGTCTTTCAACGCGCCACCGGTGCCACAGCGTTTTTTCAACGTAGTGGCCAGTTCCTTGAGCGCGTCTTCGGCCAACGGCACGCCAGTGATCGTGGTCACCGTCTTGCCGCCGCGGCCTTTGCTTTCACGGCGCACGCGAGCGATGCCGTCACCGGCGGGGATAACGGTCTGTTTGCAGATGCAGGCATCCACCGGTTGACGGCAATCAGGGCAATGACGACCGGCGTCGGTAGAAAATACCAGGCCGCCCAAGGCGGCGAAGGATGCGGCTTTTTTGGCCACCGGCAATCCTCTTGGGAGGACAAAGACTGGTCGAGCAGAGAAGTGCTCTCGACCGCGAAGCCCCACTCAGGCAGGGGCAGCGCTGCTGGACCGCAGACGCCGGTTCAGCTTGAAAAGTCGCGCAGTGTAACGGCAAAAAGCCGACTTGCTAAGGGCTAATCGGCGCCAATTTGTAGCTTCTTTTTCACGTCACGGCCATGGGCGCGCAAATAGCGCTCAAGCGCCGCCAGAGAGTCCGGGCAGTAAGGCTTGCGCTGGATTTCATCCAGGACCTGTTCGACGGGCAGGAAACGCGCTTCAAGCACTTCTTCAGGTTGCAATACCAGGGGGCCGTCCCACACCGCCGAGAACGCCGAACACCACAGGCGACTGCCGGGGTCTTCGAAATAAAAATGGTCATGAGCCGTCAATTCGACACCGCTCACCCCCAACTCCTCTGCCAGCTCACGGGCGGCCGACTCGGCGTAGGTCTCGTTCGCCTGCACCATCCCTCCCGCCGCCACGTCCCAGAACCCCGGATAAATCGCCTTGCTCAGGGTACGTCGATGAACGCACAGTTCACCGGCCGAGTTGAACAGCATGATGTAGGTGCCGCGGCCAATCAGGCCTCGCTCACGCAGATCGGAGCGCACCAGGCTGCCGAGCAGATTGTCGTTTTCATCGACCCAAGCGATAAGCTCGGCATCCGAGGCCACTCGGTGAGCGACCTCCCGGGTGCTTTCGTTCATGAATCAGCCCTGATTCAGCAATTGCCGCAAGTCGATCACCGCCGCGTTGGCGCGGGAGATGTAGTTGGCCATGACCAACGAATGGTTCGCCAATACACCAAAGCCGCTGCCATTGAGAATCATCGGGCTCCAGACCGGCTCCTGGGAGGCTTCCAGCTCGCGAATGATCTGCCGCACGCTGACCGTCGCGTTCTTTTTCGCCAGCACATCGGCGAAATCCACTTCGATGGCACGCAGCAAGTGGGACAGCGCCCAGGCCTGGCCGCGCGCCTCATAGAATACGTTATCGATTTGCAGCCAAGGGGTTTCAACCACCTCTTCATCCACCTGCGGCACCTGGCCCGGGGCCGGGACTTCGGTTTTCAACGAGGTATTGAGCTTGACCCGACCCACACTGGCCGACAGGCGCTGGGACAGCGAGCCCAGACGGGTGCCGACATCCCCCAACCAGTTGTTCAGGTTGTCGGCGCGGGCGTAGAACAGTGCGCTTTTCTGGGCAGGGTCGGACAGGCGCGCCTGATAGCGACTCAGGGAATTGATGCCTTCCTGGTATTCCGACTCGCTGGAAGGCAGCACCCAGCTACGGTTGTCGAAGTTGAAGCGCGGCTCGGCCTTGGCCAGGTCGGCGTCCTCGGCGGACTGGGACTGGGAACGGGCGAAGTCCTTGCGCAAGGCGCGGCTCAGGTCGCGGACCTGGACCAGCACGCCGTATTCCCAGCTCGGCATGTTGTCCATCCACAGGCCCGGCGGGAAACGATCGTTGGAAATGTAGCCGCCCGGCTTGGTCAGCAGGGTTCCAGCCACGGTCTTGAGGGTCTCGACGGTGGTGTAGCCAACCACCATTTGCCGGCCGTCCCTCTCGGCCGCCGCCTGGGCGTTCTGCTGCACGGGGAACAGAGCGGGCTCCTGGCTCCAATACCAACCGACGGCAATGGTCACCAGCAGGTACAGGCCGACCAATGTGGCCAGCGCCCGGCTGAAAAACAGCCCACCCAGGTAGCTGCGGGTGGCCGATTTCGGCTCGGCGGCACGTTCAGGCGCGCTGCCCGCGCGGTTTTTCCAGTCCAGCATGGCGATATCCCTTCAATCACTTGAGTTCACGGTTTCGACCACAACCCTACGCCATCGTGCCTGATTTGAAACGCGATAATGCGGCGCCCCTCATGCCGGCCACCGCAGGGCAATCGAACGGCCACTATAAAGGAAGCGCCGCCATCGGCCTACGACACCGGCCAGTCATAAACTGAATTTCGCGACCAAACATATTATTGACGTATGACACTCATGCCGGGGGAGAAGAAGTGCTAGCATAGAGCCACCAGTCGACCTCAGCATGCACCCTAACTAGTAGTCAGGATATGACCGAGCCAGAAGACCCCAGCCGTGAGCGCCTCAAGCACCACTTTGCCCAGCGGGTAATTCATCAGGCTCGTCAGATCCTGGAGATTTGGCAGCGCCTGCAACGCAGTGAATGGTCCAGTGCCGATCTGTCAGAGCTCAGCGAAGCCAATCTGCGCCTGCTGCGCTTTGCCGAGCGCTTCGAGCAGCCGGAGCATTCTCAGCTTGCCCACGGCATCAGCCAGTCATTGCAAGCGGTGGACGCCAATCGCGGGCGCCTGAGCAGCCACCTGATCACTGAAATCAATCGCCTGATGCAGCGTCTGTCCCGCACCGGCCTGCGCCACGGCGACCAGCTCGAACAAACCTTCCTGCCGCCGCTGCGCAAGCCCATCTACGTGATGTTGCAAGACTATGACCGCGCCGAGCGCCTGGCCAAGCAATTGGAGTTCTTCGGCCTCAGCGCCCAGGCGCTGGACAGTGTCGCGGCATTTCGGGCGTCTATAGTCGAGCGCCTGCCGGCGGCGATTGTCATGGACGTAGACTTCAGCGGCCCCGGCGTCGGCCTGAAACTGGCGGCCGAAGCCCAGGAAGGTCTTGAGCAACCGTTGCCACTGTTGTTCTTCAGCCTGCTGGAAACCGATACACCGACACGGCTGGCGGCCGTGCGCGCTGGCGGGCAGGAATTCCTCACCGGCACCCTCGACGCCTCGAGTCTGCTGGAAAAAATCGAAGTGCTGACCTGCGTCGCCCAGTACGAACCCTACAAAGTGCTGATCATCGATGACTCCCGCGCCCAAGCTTTGCACACCGAGCGCCTGCTCAACAGCGCCGGCATCGTCACCCGCACGCTGATCGAACCGATCCAGGCCATGGCCGAGTTGGCGGATTTCCAGCCGGACCTGATCATCCTCGACATGTACATGCCCGCCTGCACCGGCACGGAACTGGCCAAGGTGATCCGCCACAATGACCGCTACGTCAGCGTGCCGATCATTTACCTGTCCGCCGAAGACGACCTGGACAAACAGCTCGACGCCATGAGCGAAGGCGGCGACGACTTCCTGACCAAACCGATCAAGCCTCGGCACTTGATCACCACCGTGCGCAACCGCGCGGCCCGGGCCCGCAACCTCAAGGCGCGGATGGTGCGCGACAGCCTCACCGGGCTGTACAACCACACCCACATCCTGCAGTTGCTCGAAGATTGCAGCTTCCGCGCTCGCCGCGAAGGCAAACCCCTGAGCTTTGCCATGCTGGACATCGATCATTTCAAACGGGTCAACGACAGCCACGGCCATCCCATGGGCGACCGGGTGATCAAAAGCCTGGCGCTGTTCCTCAAGCAGCGCCTGCGCAAGACCGACTTTATTGGCCGTTACGGCGGTGAAGAGTTCGCCATCGTCATGCCCGACACTGACATCGACGCCGCCTGCAAGGTGCTGGATGAAATCCGACAACGCTTTGCCGAAATCCACTACCCGGCCCAGCCCCATGACTTGTGGTGCACCTTCAGCGCCGGCGTGGTGGAGATGAGCGACGAATCCGACAGCCTGATGATGGCCAGCCAGGCAGACGAAGCGCTGTACCGCGCCAAGCACGCCGGACGCAACCGAGTTCAAAGCGCACGGCAATCAAAGCAAAGTGCCACCTTTTCATCGGAATCAACCGATTCGGTCATAAAGCTGTAACCAAAACGCAATAACTTCAGGCACTTACGATTCTGCCCTCGGTAGACCTTGATGCGCCTGAAGCTGCTGACCAATCTCAATACTCTTCTTTTAGTTGCCGTGTGCCTTGGCTTGGGCGCCACGCTTTGGTGGTCGCAGATCGCCCTGGAGCGCCCCTATCTTCTGATGGAGCGCTACTTGGGTCTGTCGCGACAGTTCCAGGGCGAGGTGACGCGCAACATCGAGGATTATCTGGCCAGCGGCGATGCCTTACGCCTGAGTGCTGCCACCCAGGCCCTGGAAGCCCTGCAAAAAGACCTGGATCAATTCCCGCCGGAGCTGGCCCAGACCCTGCGCCCGAGCCTGTCGAGCCTCGACGGCTTCAGCAAGACCGATCTGCTGGCCGCCGGCAAACTGGCCGGCGATCCGCAGGCCCTGCTGTTGCAGGCCGAGCGGGAATTGAGCGCCAGCCTGGACCAACTCGCCCAATACGCCAATGGCGCCCCGGCTTACCTGCCACCCTTATTCGCCGCTTCGCAACACTTGGGCCGACTGTCCCTGACACGGGACAAACTGGTCAGCAGTGGCCGCAGCGAGTTGGCCGTCGATGTCGAACGAGAACTGGCCAGCATCCGCGCGCAAGCCGAACACCTGGACAGCCTGCCGCTGCTCGGCGTAACGGCCAGTAGCGAATCGGGCAACGATGACTTCGCCGCACTGATGGGGTTGGAGGCCCAGGAAAAAACCGCCGCCGAAGACGCCGGCATCGCCCTCAAGCGCGAACTCAACAGCCTGCTTGGCCGCTACCCCGCGGAACTGGGGCGCACCCGCGAACTGATCCAGAAACGCACCGAGTTGAGCAACGCCACCCATCAGAAAACCGCAGATGTGCAACAGGCAATCAATGCCATGGAGCCCACAGTTCGTGCCCTGCATGGGCAGATCCAGGGAGAGGTCCGGTTGATCCAAGGGGTGATGATCGGCCTGATCCTGCTGATCGCGCTGCTCATCGACACCTTGCAGCGGCGCCTGGCTCGCACCTTGACGCACCTGGCACCGGCCCTGTCGACCTGGGCCGAAGGGGATTTCAGCCGTGACATCCAGGTGGGCGCCAGCAACCGCGAGCTGCAAGACATCGAAGCATCGCTCAATCGTCTACGTGCTTACTTGGTGGACTTGGTGGGCACCATTCGCCTGAACGCCGAACAGGTCGCCGGCAGCAGCCGCGCCCTGGCCGAGCTGAGCGGCGAACTGCACAGTGGTGCTGAGGATCAGGCCGACGACACCGCGCTGATCCGCGATTCCCTCAGCGAACTGGAGGCGACCATCCAGCAAGTGGCCGGCGATGCCAGCCAGGCCGCAGACGCCAGCCGCAGCGCCGGGCATGCCGTGGAACACGGGCAGAAAGTCATCGGTTTGAGCCTCACGGGCCTGCATGCGCTGGTGGGCGAAGTGCAAGGCAATGCGCAAATGATCGAACAACTGGCCGAGGAATCGGCCACCATCGGTGGCGTGCTGACGGTGATTCGCTCGATTGCCGACCAGACCAACCTGCTGGCCCTGAACGCCGCCATCGAAGCCGCCCGCGCCGGGGAAATGGGCCGGGGCTTTGCAGTAGTGGCCGAAGAAGTCCGCTCCTTGGCCCAACGCACGGCGGGGGCCACGGCCGAAATTCAGACGCTGATCGCCCGCCTGCAACTGGCCGCGCGTCAGTCGGTAGATGGCATGCGGGCCCAGGTCGAACACGCCGAAGCCACCGCCAGCCAGGCACAAGCGGCCGACGGTGCATTGGATAAAATCGTCGGGGCCATTCAGACCATTTCCGAAACCGCGGTGCGCATCGCCGATGTCACCGCCCAACAAAGCGGCGCCGTCAGCGAAATCCGCGATCACAGCGAACGGATTCACCAATTGGGTGGGGATAACCTGCTGCGCATCGGCCAGGGGCGGGAACAGGGCGATAATCTGCTGATACTGGGTGGGCGGCTGCATACGGCGGTACAGGCGTTTCGGGTTTAACTTTGTGGGAGCGGGCCCGCTCCCACAAGGGTTGGTGGGGGGGGTGACTGGATTTGGGACCATAGTCACAAATTTCGCGCAAACATCGGTCATCGTGCTGGCTATTGCAGAGAACTGGACAGTCATAAAGGCTTTGCGGCATAGTCGCCGGGTTCTGACACCTGCTCACAGATAACAAGGAATAGCAGATGGCGACCCTATTGGTCCTCCACGGACCCAACTTGAACCTGCTTGGCACCCGTGAACCGGGGCTCTACGGGGCCGTGACACTGGCCCAGATCAACCAGGACCTGGAACAGAGGGCCCGCAACGCCGGCCATCATTTGCTCTATCTGCAAAGCAACGCCGAATATGAATTGATCGACCGTATCCATGCCGCGCGTGGCGAAGGTGTGGACTTCATTTTGATCAATCCCGCAGCTTTTACGCACACAAGTGTCGCATTACGTGACGCGCTGCTGGCGGTGAGCATCCCATTCATCGAAGTGCATTTGTCGAACGTGCACAAACGCGAACCTTTCCGCCATCACTCTTACTTCTCCGATGTAGCGGTGGGAGTGATCTGCGGCCTTGGCGCCAGCGGTTACCGACTGGCCCTGGAGGCCGCTCTAGAACAGCTTGAAAGACAGGCAACAGCTTGAACAACAAGCGTTAAACGCCCCTGACCGACCCTTGGGAGTTGATGATTCATGGATATCCGTAAAGTTAAGAAACTAATCGAATTGCTGGAAGAGTCCGGCATCGACGAGCTTGAGATCAAGGAAGGCGAAGAGTCCGTACGCATCAGCCGCCACAGCAAAACCCCGGCCCAGCAGTTCTATGCACCGGCCCCGATGCAGGCTCCGGTCGCTGCACCTGCTCCGGCAGCAGCGCCAGTTGCCGCCGCCGCGCCAGCAGCACCTGCCGCGCCAGTGCTCAACGGCACCGTGGCTCGCTCGCCAATGGTAGGCACGTTCTATCGCAAGTCTGGCCCGGGCTCACCGTCCTTCGTTGAAGTTGGCCAGACCGTGAAGAAAGGCGACACCCTGTGCATCGTCGAAGCCATGAAGATGATGAACCACATCGAAGCTGAAACCAGCGGTGCGATCGAGTCCATCCTCGTTGAAGACGGCCAGCCGGTTGAGTTCGACCAACCGCTGTTCACTATCGTTTGAACCGCGGAGAGCCTTCGATGTTGAAACCTGCGAAGTTGGAAAAAGTACTGATCGCCAACCGCGGTGAAATTGCCCTGCGGATTCTGCGTGCCTGCAAAGAGATGGGCATCAAGACCGTCGCCGTTTACTCCAAGGCCGACAAAGAACTGATGCACCTGGGCCTGGCAGACGAATCCGTCTGCATCGGTCCGGCGTCGGCTGCGCACTCTTACCTGCACATCCCGGCGATCATCGCCGCCGCCGAAGTGACCGGCGCCACCGCCATTCACCCAGGTTACGGTTTCCTGGCGGAAAACGCCGACTTCGCCGAACAGGTCGAAAAGTCCGGTTTTGCTTTCATCGGTCCGAAAGCCGACACCATCCGCCTGATGGGCGACAAGGTTTCGGCCAAGCACGCCATGATTGCCGCTGGTGTACCTACCGTTCCGGGTTCCGACGGCCCGCTGCCTGAAGACGAAGAAACCGCTTTGCGCATCGGTCGCGAAGTCGGTTACCCGGTGATCATCAAGGCCGCTGGCGGCGGCGGTGGTCGCGGCATGCGCGTGGTACACAAGGAAGAAGACCTGATTTCCTCGGCGAAACTGACCCGCTCCGAAGCAGGCGCGGCGTTCGGCAACCCGATGGTCTACCTGGAAAAATTCCTGACCAACCCGCGCCACGTCGAAGTCCAGGTGCTGTCCGACGGCCAGGGCCATGCCATCCATCTGGGCGACCGCGATTGCTCGCTGCAACGTCGTCACCAGAAGGTTCTCGAAGAAGCGCCGGCACCGGGCATCGACGAGAAGGCTCGCGAGGAAGTCCTGGCACGCTGCGTCAAGGCCTGCATCGACATCGGCTACCGCGGTGCCGGTACCTTCGAGTTCCTGTACGAGAACGGCAGTTTCTACTTCATCGAGATGAACACCCGTGTTCAGGTGGAGCACCCGGTTTCGGAAATGGTCACCGGTATCGACATCGTCAAGGAGATGCTCAGCATCGCCGCCGGCAACAAGCTGTCGTTCACCCAGGATGATGTGGTTATCCGCGGTCACTCGCTGGAATGCCGGATCAACGCCGAGGACCCGAAAACCTTCATGCCAAGCCCAGGCACGGTCAAGCATTTCCACGCCCCGGGCGGCAATGGCGTTCGTGTCGATTCGCACCTGTACAGCGGTTACGCGGTTCCACCGAACTACGATTCGTTGATCGGCAAGCTGATCACCTACGGGGCGACCCGCGAAGAAGCCATGGCGCGCATGCGCAATGCGCTGGACGAAATCGTGGTGGACGGGATCAAGACCAACATCCCGCTGCACCGCGACCTGGTCCGTGACGAAGGCTTCTGCAAAGGCGGCGTCAACATCCATTACCTGGAACACAAGCTGGCTAACCAGGCTTGATGCTTCACGTGATGTAAAAAGACCCCGGTCCATTGGCCGGGGTCTTTTTTTGTCTTGCCGCAGGTTACGGCAGGGAAACGGATGGGCTCATCTCCACCGTCAGATCCACTGCATGGAACTTGAATGATTCAATATCCCTAGCGCTCCCTGGCGCGCCAGCCCCGTCATAAACGAAGCCATCCGCCCGCTCCAGCAACCTTTCACTCTCGGTGCGCCTCAGAAACATTCGCGAGCGCACCAATATCGGGTCCGCGAGACTACCAAAAGGATATTTCGCTTGCGAAAGGGTAAAGGAGTAGTACCTCTCGACCAGACTTCTTGATGTCCTGAACACCGAAGTGACGCCATTTTCCAGATTCAGTGATACGCCATGAATACTGTTCCAGCTCGTGTAATGGGTCCAATGATGCCCCGTGGGGCTCAACCCTAGCGTGCTCATCACCGACCTGACCGAACTGCCTATACCACCGTCCACCTGCCCAACCCCGCCCACCAGGGTGACGCGAATATCCTTCGCAGATCCCCCCAGGCGCCTGATCAAATCCCGGACACTTCGCTCGATGAGATGGCCGATGTTGTGATCGTAATGGATGACTGCACCAAGCTTGTTGCTCGGGTTATACAACGACGCTATCACGGTTGTCTGTCCGTTCAGCGAGAACAGATAGTTGGCATGCGCATGCGCTCTGAACCTTCCAACCACTGCTTCGCCCTGCAACGCTCCCCTTTCCATTATCGGCGCGCCATGAAACACCTCACGCAGGTCGGTTATGCTCCCGAGATCGCGCACCTCGCCGTTGCCCCCCCTCAACCCCACTTTATTGAAGGTCCACTTCCCATTCGCCATCCTGGTTATCGGCTGCTTGTAGAACGCTCCCGGACGACTGGCATCCACCAGACACAGGCCGTCAAAATAGGGATCCCTCCTCACCTGGTAGTACCTGCCTTTGCTGGCAATGTAGTAAGTATCCAGTGGTTGTGACGCACTGGCCGGGCTGCGATAGGTGCCCCGATAGAGGCTCTGCTCGGTCACCAGTTGCAGGTTTTCAGGCGTTGCTCTGACCGCCTGTTTCGGTTTAAAGCGTATGGGCTGAATCACCGGCCCGCCCTCCCTGGCTGCGACCGAAGTCACTTTCTTTAAGCGCTGGGCGGCCAATGACAGAGGTCTAACGGCAGTCTTCAAGTTCCTGGCCGCCAGCCCTAGCAGCATGACGGCAGCCCCTGCCCCGAGCACCGCGAACAGTGCTCCCCAGGATGCGTGCAACCAGTGTTCCAGCGCGCCGGCCGTATCGCCTTCGGAGTGTGCCTCGATCGCCTGCCTGGAGCTGATGACAATAAAGACGACATCCAGCAGCAAGGCAAAGGGTGGATAAACCATGCACACCGGAACGGTCGCCAGGAGCAGCCCCTTGATGACCTGATGCGTGATCACCTCGGCACGACTTTTGGTGACATGCTCCACATCCGTGAGGGCACGGGTGATATAGGCATCGAACTCAGTCTTTAAATCACTCACGCGATTGAACTCGCGCAATGTATCGACGCGAGTGGTCGACGCCCTTAAAGCGGTCAGTGAGCGCCTTGCTGCGGCACGCGCGCTGAGTGCAACCCGGCCCAGCAGGTAATCGTGCAGTTGTGCGACGACCTCCCCAAAAAACCCCCAATACGGGCGGAACATGACACCGTCCGGAGCGTCGGGGGTGTACAACCAATAATGGGCTCCCGTCGAATCAAAATAGGTAAAAACGTAAGCGCCCAGTACCACATGGCCGCCGAGGGTGAACTTGACAAGCCCTTCACGCGCTACGACAGCGCTCGGGTGCGAAGGACTGCCCGCAACGTCCCGACGATCTAAAAGGGTGACTTGTCGGGTGAGCTTGGAGAACTCTTCATCGTTCAACCGGGATTTGCCGTGGGCGACCCGCAGGTCGCGGTCCATCTTGACCCGCAACATTCTTTTGTAGGCATCGCGGCGCCCATCGTATGCAGGATCCGTAACCGTAAGAAACCGGGCACGTATATGCCTGGCATATTTTTCGCCCAGGTACGCACTTCGGATGTAGGGCGCCAACTCCGCGCTGCGAACCTGCCTGAGATCCTGCCCAACAGAAGAGCGCACACCTTTTTGGGGATGGTCGATACCCGAGTTGTCGTCGTACCCATGAATCGCCAGCTCCAGCAAGCTGGCTACCTTCGCCTGTCCATCCGCCAGCCCTGGGTGGTAGTCGATGAGAACAGTTGCAGGGTCAACCGGCTCTCGCACCCCTTTGCTGCGCATGTAAGGGGCAATCTCGTGCATGACGGTTCGTTTGGCGAAGTCCACAAAAACTTCATAACTCGCAAGCTGATCATTGAACACTTGCTGATGGACCCGCAGCTCATGACCCAAACTGCTAATGAGTCGCCGGGAATCAATTGGCCGAGCGGAGTACCATCGGGGGGACTCGCTCAGCTCCACTTGCTTCAGATGATTAGCCAGTCCCATCTCAACCGCGTCCGCAAGACAAAACACGAGGCCAGCTACCGCGCCCCGGAGGTCTTTGCTCAAATCCCATGACGCCGGCTTGTCCAGCGTCGTGATAAAAAAAGCCTCGGCCGCCCCACGACGGGAGGGATCGAGTTGCTGCAACAGGTACTCACGACCGGCCTCGTTTTTGGTCCACCCGCCTATCTCTGCGCTCAAAGCCCTCAGAGAGACCAGTTCGATCCACTCCTGCCCATCGGGCTTGCCGGGGGCATACAGCAACAGGTCGCTGGCCGCACCCTGCTCATCTTCGCGGTAGAACAACAGAAGATCAGCACATTCCAGGGCGTTGGGAAGCTCAAGACCGCAGACACGCAAAACGGTGGCGGACCTCTGCGAGAGGCCGCTCTCCCACAGGGCTTTGAAACTGTCATGGCCGGTCACGCTCAAATGGCCTGCGCAACGCGCAATAAAGGCGCTTTGCCACAGTCGAGCCGTGTACCAATCGAGCATGGCGTCTTTCAGTTCTGCACGACCATATTGGTCGGTAAGCGCTTGCAAATATCCTGCTGGAGCATCCACATCCGCGAGCAACCGGGTCATGAACTCAGGAGAAAGGGGCTGATTGCGCCGCATGGTGCCATTTTTCACCGAGAGTACCGAGATGGTGTCGTTCCTTAATGGCCCCCCCGCCAGCAACTCGCTCAGGTTGCAGGTGTGCACTGGCTCGCCAACAACCGTTTTCCACTGCAGGCGCAGCTGAATGCTGTCGGGGTCGACCTCCATGCCCAACTCAACCCGGACATAGTCCCTGATCAGTCGACGCGCGTAGGCCCGCAGCGAATCCAGGCCCTCGAGCTGCTCATCCACCAGCTCCTGCGCTTGCGATGTCTGCTGCAGGTAATCCTGCAACAGTGCTTGATCGGGCTCACTCAGCGCCCTCAGCCAACCAGGCAATTGCGAGTGCGCGATAGCCTCAAGACGCTGGCGTTCTTGCGATGTCGCCAGCGCGGTTATTTGCAACGCCCGACGCCAGGCACCCTGTGTCTCTTCAACTTTTTCTCGTAGTTCATCAACGCTCATGGCAACCAACTGGTCGCGCTGGAAAAGCGTGCTGATTGCAGCCAGGTGCTCAGCACGCTTTTGTTCGACCGCCCGAACAAGCGCGGTATCCTCGCCTGTCAAACTCCAATGACGATGCAGATAGTCCTTGTAGTGTTTGATAAAACCCGAGGACGCACTTTCCACAATCTGGGTCAGGACATCCCGCCTCTCGGCCGGGAACCCCAGGTCAGCGCCTCCAGGCCAGCGGTAGGGCGCATCCTGCTCTTCGTCATAAGACAAAGGTTTCTGGTCAATCATTCGTTGCAGTACGGTGTCGAGCAGGACCCCGATGAAGTGTTGATCTATATTGCCTTCACTGTAATGGGTGCGCAGTTCGATCAAGAGATACTCTTCCAGCATCTCCAGCAAGGTCATCTGGTTTTGCAACCGTGGATCAATGGCAGCCGCCCATTGGGACAATTTCTCCAGAATCGCTTTTGCAGTGACTACCTGCGGGGAAGATACCGGCCCCGTGCCATTCCCTTTACTTTGCTGCTCTGTGGTGTTGTCCATCACTTTTCCTCCCTGTTGTGTGGACCCTCACCTTATCCGCCTGCAACACGCCCATGTCGTACATATATATATCGAAACACCCACCTGAACGGTACAAGACTCCTTATCCACTTTGACGGTGACCTGGCGTACACTGCGCGCCTTTGCAGCCCCGCGCTGCCCCTGTAGATATTTTCCAAAGGTGCCCGCCATGCCTTGGCTGCAAGTACGTCTGGCCATCAGCCCGGAACAAGCCGAAACCTACGAAGACGCGTTTCTTGAAGTGGGCGCCGTATCGGTCACCTTCATGGACGCCGAAGACCAGCCGATCTTCGAGCCGGAACTCAATACCACCCCACTGTGGTCCCACACCCACCTGCTGGCCCTGTTCGAAGGCGGCACCGAAGCGACCAGCGTGCTCGCCCATCTGGAGCTGCTGACTGGCAGCCCGTTGCCCGAGCATCACAGCGAAGTGATCGAAGACCAGGACTGGGAACGCAGCTGGATGGACAACTTCCAGCCAATGCGCTTCGGCCAGCGCCTGTGGATCGTACCGAGCTGGCATGCCGCGCCGCAGCCAGATGCGGTGAACCTGCTGCTGGACCCGGGCCTGGCGTTCGGCACCGGCACACACCCGACCACCGCGCTGTGCCTGGAATGGCTCGACGGCCAGGATCTGAAGGACTGCAACGTGCTCGACTTCGGCTGCGGCTCAGGGATCCTGGCCATTGCCGCGCTCCTGCTGGGCGCCAAGGAGGCGGTCGGTACCGACATCGACGTCCAGGCCCTGGAAGCATCCCGCGACAACGCCGGGCGCAACAACATTGCCGAAGAACTGTTCCCGCTGTACCTGCCGCAAGACTTGCCACAGGTCCAGGCCGACGTGCTGGTGGCCAATATCCTGGCCGGTCCGCTGGTGTCCCTGGCGCCGCAACTGTCGAGCCTGGTCAAGCCGGGCGGGCGCCTGGCGCTGTCGGGCATCCTGGCCGAACAGGGCGAAGAAGTTGCCGCCGCTTATGCCGCAGACTTTGACCTGGACCCGATCGCCAATCGCGATGGCTGGGTGCGCATCACCGGACGTCGGCGCTAGAATGGCCGCTTGTATCGACCGGATTGCCGCATGACTGACAGCTTCGTCACCCAGTGCCCGCATTGCCACACCAGTTTTCGCGTCAGCCATGCTCAATTGAACGTGGCCCGCGGGGTGGTTCGTTGCGGCTCGTGCCTGCAAGTGTTCAATGCCGCACGGCAATTGCTGGAAAAACGCATAGTCAAGGAAGCGGTTCCCGCCCTTGCGCCGCCCATCAAGCCTCCTGCTGCCCAAGTGCCGCCCCGGGCGATCAGCCAGAAACAATGGTCTGCCGCCGAGCTGGACCTCGATGATCTGGACAAGGAGCTGGCGCGCCTGGAGCGGCGAGACAATCGAGCCCCGGGAAATGTCGGCAGGCGCCGCGAAGACAACCTGAGTGCGCAACGCGACCCCCTCTCGAACGAGCAGGAGCCCTGGTCCGATAGCCTGTACAGCGAATCCTCCAACGAACGCGCCGAAGCCGTCATCCAGGCACCCGCCGAGCCGTTCTCCCCCCATGAGCCCGCCCGGCCGCCGCGCACCGAGCCGTCCTTGTCCCTGGCCCTTGAACCGCTGGAGCCGGACGATGAGCCTGCCACGCCGTTGCGCCTGGAGCCGGACGACGAGCCCCACGAACACCTCGAGCGCCTGTCGGCCACCGACGACCACGACGAAGAACCGACGCAACTGGTGCCGCCTCGCAAGACGCGCGAGCGCCACGAGCCCGGAATACGCGCCGAAGCCCTTCAGGACCTGGACGACGACCCACTGCAACTGGACTGGCGCAAACGCCGCTCGCCCTGGGGTCGACGCCTGCTGTGGAGCCTGTTGATACTGCTCGCCGCCGCCGCCCTGGCCGGCCAGTACATTGCCTACCATTTCGAGGAACTGGCCCGCCAGGACCAGTACCGCCCGTGGTTCCTGCAAATCTGCCCGACCATTGGTTGCGACGTACCGTCCAAGGTCGACATCGCCAAGATCAAAAGCAGTAATCTGGTGGTGCGCAGCCATCCGGAGTTCAGCGGCGCCCTTGTGGTAGACGCGATCATTTACAACCGTGCGCCTTTCTCCCAACCTTTTCCGTTGCTGGAACTGCGCTTCGCCGACCTCAACGGGCACCTGATCGCCAGTCGACGTTTCAAGCCCGGGGAGTATCTGGGTGGCGATCTTGAAGGCCGGGGGGAAATGCCACCGCAGACGCCCATCCACATCGCGCTGGATATCCTGGACCCTGGACCCAAAGCGGTGAACTACAGCCTGAGCTTCCATTCACCCGAGTGAAAGCCGCCAGGGCCGGCCAATTGACGGCAGGTTCCTGACTCACCCCACCCGGACCAAACCGCTGGCGATAACAAAATAGCTGTTCAGATTTTATCCAATTCGACCTTTATCCAGTCATCGAGAGCGGGTATCATGCCAACCCTTTTTCGAAGTCTCATGATCCGGCCCCACTTCAGGGAAGTCCTATGTCGGCGGTACGCATCGGCCCATATACATTACAGAACGGCCTGGTTCTCGCCCCTATGGCGGGCGTCACCGATCAGCCCTTTCGTCAGTTGTGCAAGCGATTGGGCGCCGGTCTTGTGGTTTCGGAAATGGTCACCAGCGACATGAGTTTGTGGAACACCCGCAAATCGCGTCTGCGCATGATCCACGAAGGCGATCCCGAGCCCCGCTCGGTACAGATCGCCGGTGGCGACGCACAGATGCTGGCGGAGGCGGCCCGCGCCAATGTGGCGCTGGGCGCACAGATCATCGACATCAACATGGGCTGCCCGGCGAAGAAGGTCTGCAACAAGGCTGCAGGCTCGGCACTGTTGAAAAATGAAGCCCTGGTCACCGAGATCCTGCAGGCGGTCGTCGCCGCGGTTGATGTGCCGGTGACCCTGAAGATCCGCACCGGGTGGGACCGGGAGAACAAGAACGGCCTGACGGTGGCGAAGATCGCCGAACAGGCAGGTATCACGGCGCTGGCGGTGCATGGCCGCACCCGTGCCGACCTGTACACCGGTGAGGCTGAGTACGACACCATCGCCGCGATCAAGCAGGCGGTGTCGATTCCGGTCTTTGCCAACGGCGACGTCGATTCGCCCGAGAAGGCCCGGTACGTGTTGGACGCGACCGGTGCCGATGGCCTGTTGATCGGCCGGGCTGCCCAGGGGCGGCCATGGATTTTTCGTGAGATCGAACACTTCCTGCGCACCGGCGAAAAGCTCGCTGCGCCGCAGTTGTCCGAGGTGGAACGTATTCTGCTAGAGCATCTGGCCGCGCTGCATGCCTTCTATGGAGAAGTCATGGGTGTACGCATCGCACGCAAGCATGTGGGCTGGTATCTCGCAACCCTGCCGGGCGCCAGGGAGTTTCGCGCCCGCTTCAATCGTTTGGATGGTACGCAAGCACAATGCGCCGACGTTCAGGTGTTCTTCGCTGAACGTTACAAGAGCCTGACAGGGGACGAAGGGGTGGCCGCATGACGATGATGACCGAGACTTTAGTGAGTGGAACAACACCCGTGAGCGACAACGTGAATTTGAAACAGCACCTCAATACGCCCAGCGAAGAAGGTCAGACCCTTCGCGGGAGTGTCGAGAAGGCGCTGCACAATTATTTCGCCCACCTTGAGGGCGCTGCCGTCACGGATGTGTACAACCTGGTGCTTTCCGAAGTCGAGGCACCCCTGCTCGAAAGCGTGATGAACTACGTCAAGGGCAACCAGACCAAGGCCAGTGAGCTGCTGGGCCTGAACCGCGGCACCCTGCGCAAGAAACTCAAGCAGTACGATCTGCTGTAAGCATTCAATCAAACCAGAAAGGCGCCCGCGTAAAAAACGGTCGCCTTTTTTGCTGACTTCCCTTGCTTTTGATGGAAATTGAAATGACCGACCAGACCACCCGCCTGCCGATCCGCCGCGCCTTGATCAGCGTCTCCGACAAGACCGGGATCCTCGAATTCGCCCGCGAGCTGCAACAGCTAGGCGTCGAGATTCTCTCCACCGGCGGGACCTTCAAGTTGCTGCAGGACAACGGCGTAGCCGCAGTGGAAGTTGCGGACTACACCGGTTTTGCGGAGATGATGGACGGTCGGGTCAAGACCCTGCACCCGAAAATCCATGGCGGGATCCTGGGTCGTCGCGGCATCGACGACGCCATCATGAACGAACACGGCATCAAGCCGATCGACCTGGTAGCGGTGAACCTGTACCCGTTCGAAGCCACCATCAACAAGCCAGGCTGCGACCTGCCGACCGCCATCGAGAACATCGACATCGGTGGCCCGACCATGGTCCGCTCGGCGGCCAAGAACCACAAAGACGTGGCCATCGTGGTCAACGCCAGCTACTACGCCAGCGTGCTGGACAACCTCAAGGCCGGCGGCCTGACCTACGCCCAGCGTTTCGACCTGATGCTCAAGGCCTTCGAACACACCGCCGCCTATGACGGCATGATCGCCAACTACATGGGCACCGTGAACCAGGCGGCCGAAGCCCTTTCGACCTCCGGTCGCAGCGAGTTCCCGCGCACCTTCAACAGCCAGTTCATCAAGGCCCAGGAAATGCGCTACGGCGAGAACCCGCACCAGAGCGCGGCGTTCTACGTGGAAGCCAAGCCTGCCGAAGTCGGCATTGCCACCGCCACCCAGCTGCAAGGCAAGGAACTGTCGTTCAACAACGTGGCCGACACCGATGCCGCGCTGGAATGCGTGAAGAGCTTCGTCAAGCCAGCCTGCGTGATCGTCAAGCACGCCAACCCGTGCGGCGTGGCCGTGAGCCCGGACGCCGAGGGCGGCATTCGCCAGGCCTACGAACTGGCCTACGCCACCGACACTGAATCGGCCTTCGGCGGCATCATCGCCTTCAACCGTGAACTGGACGCCGAGACCGCCAAGGCCATCGTCGAGCGCCAGTTCGTCGAAGTGATCATCGCGCCTTCGGTCAGCGAAGAAGCCCGTGCCATTGTCGCCGCCAAGGCCAATGTGCGCCTGCTGGCCTGCGGTCAATGGTCGGCTGATCGTGCGCCGGCTTGGGACTACAAGCGTGTCAACGGCGGCCTGCTGGTACAGAGCCGCGACATTGGCATGATCGGCAGCGAAGATCTTAAAGTGGTGACCAAGCGCGCCCCGAGCGAGCAGGAAATCAACGACCTGATCTTCGCCTGGAAAGTCGCCAAGTACGTCAAGTCCAACGCCATCGTCTACGCCAAGAACCGTCAGACCATCGGCGTCGGCGCCGGCCAGATGAGCCGCGTGAACTCGGCCCGCATCGCCGCGATCAAGGCTGAACACGCCGGCTTGCAGGTACAGGGCGCGGTCATGGCCTCCGATGCGTTTTTCCCGTTCCGCGACGGCATCGACAACGCGGCCAAAGTGGGTATCACTGCGGTGATCCAACCGGGTGGCTCGATGCGTGACAGCGAAGTGATTGCTGCCGCTGATGAGGCAGGGATTGCAATGGTATTCACGGGAATGCGCCACTTCCGTCACTAACATAGATCCACTGTGGGAGCTGGCTCCCACAGAAAAGCATCTCTGCGGTGCTCAACAGAATCAGCGTCATCCGAGGTTTTTGAAATGAATGTTTTGATCATTGGCAGCGGTGGCCGTGAACACGCCCTGGCCTGGAAAGTGGCTCAGGATCCGCGTGTGCAGAAAGTTTTCGTGGCACCGGGCAATGCCGGCACCGCCATCGAAGCCAAGTGCGAAAACGTCGCTATCGACGTGCTGGCCCTGGAACAACTGGCCGATTTCGCCGAAAAGAACGTCTCGCTGACCATCGTCGGTCCGGAAGTGCCGCTGGTTGCCGGTGTGGTCGATCTGTTCCGCTCCCGTGGCCTGGATTGCTTCGGCCCGACCGCTGGCGCCGCGCAGCTGGAAGGCTCTAAAGCCTTTACCAAGGATTTCCTGGCGCGTCACAAGATTCCGACCGCCGATTACCAAAACTTCACCGAAATCGAGCCGGCCCTGGCTTACCTGCGCGAGAAAGGCGCACCGATCGTGATCAAGGCCGATGGCCTGGCCGCCGGTAAAGGTGTGATCGTTGCCATGACCCTGGCCGAGGCCGAAGACGCGGTGCGCGACATGCTGGCCGGCAATGCCTTCGGTGACGCCGGTTCCCGGGTGGTGATCGAAGAGTTCCTCGACGGCGAAGAAGCCAGCTTCATCGTCATGGTCGATGGCAAGAACGTCTTGCCGATGGCCACCAGCCAGGACCACAAACGTGTCGGCGACGGCGACAGCGGTCCGAACACCGGCGGCATGGGTGCCTACTCCCCTGCCCCAGTGGTTACCGCCCAAGTGCATCAGCGGGTCATGGACCTGGTGATCTGGCCGACCGTGCGCGGCATGGCCGAGGAAGGCAACGTCTACACCGGTTTCCTGTATGCCGGCCTGATGATCGACAAGGCTGGTAACCCAAAAGTCATCGAATTCAACTGCCGTTTCGGCGATCCTGAAACCCAGCCGGTGATGCTGCGCCTGCAATCGAGCCTGGTGTTGCTGGTCGAAGCCGCCCTGGCCCAGGCGCTGGACAAAGTCGAAGCCCAATGGGATCCGCGCCCAAGCGTCGGTGTCGTATTGGCGGCTGGCGGTTACCCGGGCGACTACGCCAAGGGCAGCGCGATTCAAGGCCTGGACGCCGCGGCCCGGTTGGAAGGCAAGGTTTTCCACGCTGGCACTGGGTTGAAGGATGGACAAGTGGTCACCGCCGGCGGTCGCGTGCTTTGCGCCACCGCCATGGGCGCCAGTGTCGATGCCGCTCAGCAGCAGGCCTACAAGCTTGCCGCCGAGATCAATTGGGAAGGCTGTTTCTACCGCAAGGACATTGGCTACCGCGCCATTGCCCGCGAACGTGGCGAAAGTCTGGAATAACCCGGCCATTTAGCCAGGCAAGGGTCCATGGCCCTTGCCTGTCTGCTCGGGCGCCGCGCATAGTTATAATCTGGCATCAACCTACGAAGGGATTTCGCCGTGCGCTGGCTCAGGATTGCCATAGGCTTTACCGTCACCCTGCTGACGCTGCTCTGCATGCTCCCGGCGCAGGCCGTGCCAGGCAGTGGCTGGGCGGTATTGCTCGACGAACAGGGCGACCTGAAGCTGAGCGACATCCGCTCTGCCCGCTACACCAATCAATTCAGCCCCATCGACCTGGACCGCCTCAGGCCAGCCGCACCCAACGGGGCTCTGTGGCTGCGTTTCCGGCTGGCCCCCGACCAGCATGAACAAATATTGCGCGTCTTCGCGCCCGACCTGGCACGCCTGAATCTCTACGTGCTGGACGGCGATGCCCTGGTTGACCAGCAAGTCATCGGCAATACCCTGCCACGTACCGAACACCCCATGCCCAGCAGCGATTTCATGCTCGCGCTGCCTCGCAGCGATAAACCGCTGGACGTCTACCTGCGCCTGTCGTCCCGACTCGAACTGCGCCCCTACGTAACCCTGCAACCGGCAATAATGGCGGCGGCCGATCAGAACCAGACGCTGATCTATGGGTTGCTGTTCGGCTGCATCGCCATGCTGATCCTGCACAACCTCACCCGCTACGCCTACACCCGTTCCCGCAGCTGCCTGTGGCTGGCGGCCTGTGAAGGGCTGCTGATGCTGAGCCTGGTGCTGCTGCTGAACCTGGCCGGGGCCTGGCTGCCTGACTGGCCGGCAATCCAGACACCGGGCGCCTACCTGGCCCTGCTGCTGACCGCGCCCTGCGGCCTGATGTTTGCCTACCGCTTTTTCGCACCCCTGGGAGCGCATCCGTTGAACCGGCTGCTGCTGGGGGAGATCATGTTCATCATGCTGTGCGGCCTGCTGCTGTTGTTCGTCAACACACTGCCGCTCAATGTCATGACCTATGCACTGGTGGCCCTGGCCGGCCTGAGCATGCTGTTCGTCAGCGCCTGGCACTGGCAAAAGGGCTACCGCCCGGCACGGCTGTTCGTCGCGGCGATGGTGGTTTTCAACCTGGGCACGCTGATCATCCTTCCCGCCCTGCAAGGGCTCACGGAAGTCGCGCCCCAAGGCCTGATCGTTACACTGCTGGGGTTCATCTGCATCAGTGGCCTGCTGATGAGTGTCGCTTTGGGCGAACGCCAGCGATCCATCAACGAGAGCCGTTTCAGCATCAGCCGCGACCTGGCGGCGAGCAATGCCGAGATCAATGCCAAGGCCGAGTTCCTGGCCAAGATCAGCCACGAGATCCGCACGCCGATGAACGGCGTACTGGGCATGACCGAACTGCTGCTGGGCACACCGCTGTCGGTCAAGCAGCGCGACTACGTGCAGACGATCCACAGCGCCGGCAATGAACTGCTGACCCTGATCAACGAGATCCTCGACATTTCCCGACTCGAATCCGGGCAGATCGAATTGGACGACGTGCAGTTCGACCTCAATGCGTTGATCGAGGACTGCCTGAGCATCTTCCGCGCCAAGGCCGAACAGCAAAACGTCGAGCTGATCAGCTTCATCCAGCCTCAGGTGCCGCGGGTGATCAGCGGCGACCCGACGCGGCTGCGCCAGGCGTTGCTGAGCCTGCTGGAAAACGCCTTGAAAAAAACCGACGAGGGCGAAGTCTTGCTCGTCGTGGCCCTCGACGAGCGCAGCAATCAGCCGCGCCTGCGCATCGCAGTGCAGGACAGCGGGACGCCCATGGACGCCGAAGAACGTGACACGCTGATGCATGCCGAGTTGCACAGCAAGAACTTCCTCTCGGCCACACGCCTGGGCGGCAACCTGGGCCTGGTCATCGCCCGCCAACTGATCATGCTGATGCACGGGGAATTCGGCATCAAAAGCGGCAGCAAACAGGGCAGCACCTTGTGGCTGACCTTGCCGCTGGACCCGGATCGCCTCGAACATCCAACTTCCGACCTCGATGGCCCCCTTCAAGGCGCGCGGGTGTTGATCGTCGATGACAATGACACCTGCCGCAAAGTGCTGGTACAGCAATGCAGCGCCTGGGGCTTGAATGTCAGCGCGGTGCCATCAGGCAAGGAAGCCCTGGCGCTGCTGCGCACCAAGGCTCACCTGCGGGACTATTTCGACGTGGTGCTGCTGGACCAGAACATGCCCGGGATGACCGGCATGCAACTGGCGGCGAAGATCAAGGAAGACCCGAGCCTGAACCACGACATCCTGTTGATCATGCTCACCGGCATCAGCAACGCGCCGAGCAAGATCGTGGCGCGTAACAGCGGGGTCAAGCGCATCCTCGCCAAACCGGTGGCCGGCTATACCCTCAAGACCACCCTGGCGGACGAACTGAACCAGCGCAACAAAGGTCAGACGCCGAACGTACCGGTGAACGCAGTCCCTGCCGCCGCGGTGAAAGTACCCAGCGATTTCCGCATCCTGGTGGCCGAGGACAACAGCATTTCCACCAAGGTTATCCGTGGCATGCTCGGCAAGCTCAACTTGCAACCCGACACCGCCAGCAATGGCGAAGAAGCCCTCAAGGCCATGAAGGAGCAGCGCTACGACCTGGTATTGATGGACTGCGAAATGCCGATCCTCGACGGGTTTTCCGCCACCGAACAACTGCGTGCCTGGGAAGTCGGCAACCAACGAACCCGCACACCGGTGGTGGCGCTCACTGCACACATCCTGGCCGAACATAAGGAACGCGCGCGTCAGGCCGGGATGGATGGGCACATGGCCAAACCGGTGGAACTGTCGCAACTGCGCGAGCTGATCGAACACTGGGTGGCCCAGCGCGATCAGCAGAACCGGACAGTGCAGACGACCTGAGCCGACAGACGGCAAAACGCCTGATAGACTCCCGTCGTCTTTCTCCGTCTTGAGCTTCGACCATGCTCCATGTGCTGTTCAGTGTTTACCTGAAAATGCTGGTGCTCTATAGCCCCTTCTTTGTGTTGTCGTGCTTTATCAGCCTGACGCGCGGTTATTCGCGCAAGGAACAACGACGCCTGGCCTGGAAGGTCGCGACCGCGACGCTGGTGTCCAGCGTATTGCTGTACTTGTTCGGGCGGGTGATTTTCAGCGTGTTCGGCATCACGGTGGATGCGTTTCGTATCGGCGCCGGCAGCGTGCTGTTCATTTCGGCGTTGGGCATGGCCCAAGGCAAGTCGGCCGTACAAACTGACAACGTTCAGCAGGACGTGACCATCGTCCCGCTGACCATTCCGTTGACCGTCGGCCCCGGCACCATCGGCGCCCTGCTGGTGATGGGCGTGAGCCAGCCGCACTGGGACGACAAACTCATGGCCATCATCAGCATCGCCCTGGCCAGCTTCACCGTCGGCGTAGTGCTTTACCTGTCCAGCCGCATCGAGCGGATTCTTGGCGACCAGGGCTTGCAGATTGTCAGCCGCCTGATGGGGCTGTTTGTTTGTGCGTTAGCCGCGCAGATTATCTTTACCGGGGTGAAAGGGTATCTGGTGCCGTAGCAACATCAGCAACTGAAGACTCAGGCCTGCTTGCGACGGTTGAATCTTTTCCTCAGGACTTCCCTGCGATGTTCGCCCAGGTACTCTTCGATATCGGACCTGAACTCCTCATAACGAGCAGGGTTGAAGGTCACGAACGATTTACCGCGAAAGATCTCCCGCGCCGAAGCTTGCCAGTTCACGAAAAGAACACCGCCGTTATTCGACGAACCGGACTGTTTTATCGAGGCAGACGAGGCGATCAGAATACCGTTGGCCAACTGTTCGCAGGGAATGACCGATAAACGCGCACCGTCGGCCGTCTTGACCTGGCTGTTGAACAGATTGATGGTTTCCTTATCGTTCTTCAAACCGTCAATCGTGGTGTCTACCACCGCTCCGAGCACCGACGCTGCCGGCAGACTGGCTTTCACTCCGTCAATGATCCCTTTGACGATATCGCTGATCACATAGTCCATGTCTACACGCTGGGAACTCTCGGAGTAGCGTGTATACCCGTCATCGGCCACGAAACACCCGAGGTCATGCAAGCATCGGATAAACTCGTCATACCACGCCTGGGTATTCCTGCCGCCAGGAAACTCAAAGTTAGCCTCCATGATGGCCATGGTCATGAGGTTTTCCATGATCGCCATATTATTGAGCGACATGTTATTACCATAGCCGACGAGCGCATCGCCCAACATCAGTGCATCCATTGCCTTGGTTGGAGCATCAAGCTGCTCGAGAGATCTACGCACACGCCGACTGGCGGAGAACGGCACCTTGCGTTTGTTTATACGCGTCTGGATTAACTCGGCACTTTGCGCAACACTGACTTCACTTTCAAACTGTTCCATAAAAACTTCCTTGGTTATGTACATGACCGCTCCTGCGGACAGACGCCAATCTAATTTATCCTT
Source organism: Pseudomonas sp. LBUM1664 (assembly GCF_059695895.1). Classification (NCBI taxonomy): domain Bacteria; kingdom Pseudomonadati; phylum Pseudomonadota; class Gammaproteobacteria; order Pseudomonadales; family Pseudomonadaceae; genus Pseudomonas; species Pseudomonas sp. LBUM1664. The sequence goes on from NZ_CP166791.1 coordinate 5,640,808, forward strand.
CACACAAACAACAACTCCGACTGATTACAACATATGTAGGCCGCGACACTTCCCAGACCAAAATTAAAACATCCAGTTTTAAATTAAAGCCTCCCGCACACTTGAAGTCCACGCCCATTGTTGTATTTGTAAAAGCACAACAGCCCACCTACTCTGACGGAGAGAACTTCATGGACAACGAACTGTTAACCGGACTGGTAACCGGCCCCAATCTGTTTTCGTACATCGAAACACCGCCCCTGCAAGACCACAATGACATCGCCGATTGCACCAACATCGCCACGAAATCAGCCGACCTTGGCCATCACCGCTATACCGACCCGAAAGGCTGGTTTGAAGAGTATGCTCGCACGTTGAATTTTCTGGGTTGGTCGCTGTATGGCGACACCATCTACACGCGTACCCAGCATATCGTCTCAGGCTCCGTGGCGGACTTCCTGGTAGAGAGCGCCCATACCATGAAGGATTCGCGGCAAGCGAACGCGATGATCGATACGCTCGACACCTTGAAAACCGATCACCCGGCACTGCTGTCTTTTGACAGTGAGACCCAACAAGGCGAGGCCTTTCAAATCATCCCGGCCCGATACGACTCACAAGGCAACCTGCATATCGCTATCTATAAACTCGAATTGAGCGTTGATATAAAAAAACGTAGCTTTCTGTTTTGGGATTGGGAAAAGCGATCTGCAAAAATCGTTCAGCGGCGCGTGTTCCTGAGATTGGACAAAAACGAACTCGACAACAAAAGAGTGCTGATCAAAAAGAAACTGGAAGAACATCTCATGAGTCGATTCACCTTAAGGAAAAATCGCCCCATGAATGATTAATTGGCTCGTAACACCAATGACGGCTCTACAGTGGCAACGGCCTACCCTGCAATTGGCAATTCCCCCTGTAGCGCCAACAGGGTTGTACCGCCAACCTTGTTTTTTCTGTCCCGTAACAGCGCGACCAGCGTCGATACCGGGACCGACGGCAGCACTTTAACCCCGTCAAACCCGAGGAACACTTCGCCGCGCAATACCGGGTCGACGGAACACACATCACGGAAGATCAAGCAGTGCTCGCTGTCCGGATCAACAATGACCAGGTGCTCCTGAACGATCTCGAACAACAGTTTTTCTGGCTCATCGAACGCCCAGATTAATTTGCCTGGGATGGCGGGAACTTCATCCAGGCCATGTCGACAGTCGACAACGACCGAATCGAGCTTCAGCCAGACAGCCTTCGTCAGGTGACAGGTCACAGCGCCCTGGCCCAATCGCACCAGCAACGTATTGACATCATCGGGTATCAGCGCCGCGAGATGGCTACGGACCTTCTGCCCCTCGACAACCAGCACTCCGGCGTTGCGCTGGACATAATCGAACGGCCCGATACTGCTCGTGTCCGGATAGATATGCACCCGTCCATCCTCGCGCTCATGCAGCAACACATTGACCTGGTCTTGAGTACCCAGCAGCGCATAATCCCTGGGCAGGTTTGTATCGGCGATCAGAATCAGTCGAGTACATTTCACGTCATACCATTGCAAGCTGCCAGGCTCGGACTCCACCGACACAAACTCGCCATGTTCCGCCTCTTCCAGCAATAGCTGGAGATCTTCGATCAAGCGGTCGCTATGGGCGGTCACCCAAACGTGCTTGACCCCGGTGATGACATCCATCTCCTGATGACGAAGCGTCAGTGACACGCCGTCGATGGTTGTCCCGCGTAATCCGGCGCCATCGACAGTAACATCGGCGAACCGCCAGTCCTCCCACTCCCGTTGATAAGGCGGCAGACTGGCGCTTAGCAACAATTGCGAACCGGTGCCGAATGCCTGATCAAGTTGTTGCAGATCGATGAATGTCTGACTCCAGATCTCACCGTTCGATAGATCGAATAACCAGACCGCCTGATTGTCCGGGGTTACGCCGAGCAAACGGACGTCCTTGCCGGGGCCTGGATCGCACAGCAGCAAACGGTTATCCACGTACCAGGCACACAAGTTGCCGTTACCTTGGAAATTGCGCAAACCGACAATGGCAAAATCTTTGCCCGGGTATCGCTTGGCAATCGGCTCGAGCGCCTGCCACCACTGAACACGATCCTTGAGCCACTGCGCACTCAAGCCCCCCAGTTGCGCCTCGCCTTGCTCGGTCAGGTTGAAAAACAGCCCGTTTTTATCAACTAATACATAGCCGCCCTCGACGGCGAAGACGTCCTTGAGCCCGTTGGGTTGCACCCATTTGTGCGTCCATCGTACTTCGCCGTTGATTACGTTGCGTTGCAGCCGGCAGAGTGTTTGGTTGAGGGCGACTCGTTGGTAAATGAAGAACACATCACTGTCGTCGGCCATGGCAAACAGCATCAGGCCGTTCAGGTTCTTGATTGAATCGTCCCAGCCACGGGCATGGTTGCGACCGGGCTGCGCGGGGATAAGAAGTCGATCGCGGCTGCGCACCCACACCATGTCCCGGTATTGCGAATCAATCTTCCAGCAGATCGACACATAGGGTGCCGGCTGCCACTCGACCGTTGAGGCACCGTTGCTCAAGGAGGGGGCTTTGAGCCGCTGAAAATTGCCCAGTACCGTTGACCACTCGGCCAGGGTATCGCCGCCCGACAGCAGTGCCTGCAGTTGCGGGGCCCTGTCGTGAGTGACGGAACTCAACAACAGTTGCCCATCATGAATCAGATAACGGTATTGCCTGGAGGGTTGATTGCCCACGGTGCATTCCTGCACGACATGAATCACCCCTTGGGCGTCGGCTTCGACACTGCTAATCGTGCTTTTTCCATCCTCAATCAATAACCGATACCGATGTGTGAGCAAGCCCGTGACACAGTCCGTTTGCCAAATCTGAAAACTCTCCGGGTCGTAGAAATACGCAGCGCCACCGATGACTGCCGACAGCTGCGGCTCATTGATCCCCAACACCTCCTCGTCGCGAACGTACAGAAAGCGATCTTCGCGCGAGTCATACCAGGCGGTGGTATGGCGCGGTACCTGCGGATCTTCGAACGGGATCAGATAGTGATGAACCGGCGTATACGGCAGCGCCAGTCGATGCTCCTGCGTCAGGGTCTTGTAGCGCTCAAGCAACTTTTGCTCATCGAGTCCTTCTGCCGCCGTCTGCTCGATAAGGTCCAACTCGCGTTTATCTTGAGTGACGCTGAACAGCTGGTCACGCGTTCGGATCAGCACCTCATGCCGACCGCCTCCCAAACGCATCACCTGAACGGTGCCGATGTACAGTTCGCCGGAAGGCTCGACCCGGATATCACTCTCACTGGCCCAACTGGCCTGCAACACCCAGCGGCAAAACGTTTGACTCGGTGCGACGAGGCTTAGATTAGCCCCGGGATTGAGCGTCACTGTACAGCGGGCGTGATCTGCGCCTCTGAGCCAATAGGACAATTTGCCGTGCCAGACTTTTGGCAAAAGGGGGATTAACAGCGCACGCTCCACCGCATCCAGATACACCTTGATAACCGTTTCGCGATACTCGGGGGTCAGGCGATTGAGAATGTAATCCGAGGGAAAGGAATAGAACGAAAACAGAAACTGCCATTGGCCGTCCGGTGTTTTCTTTTCCAGGCGCCGGGCGGTGTCAAAACCGCGATCGTGACGCCAGTTGGCAAAGGGCAGCGCTTTGTACGCATAGCCATAACAGGTCCGCGGCGTACACGGCAGTACGATGAGTTGTCCGGCGGGCGGTGTAAATTCCATTTGTCCGGGCAGTGCGAATTGTTGGCGGAGATTGATCGCCCTTGCGTAATCGGGTTCGTACTCCGGCACACCGAAATGATCGCGCAGAGGGTACAGCTTCGGACTGTCGAGCATCACCTTCCCCTCGCTGAGGTCGATGCTTTTCACGATCAATGAAGGGTGTACAACCCACGCGGACAGGGAGTGGTCGAAATGATAGGCGTCCCCGCGATAGGCCTGCTCCATGTCGGCGAAAAACTTCCCGACCTCCTGCGCCTCGCGCGCGATAGTGGCAAACCCTTGGGCCAGCGCCGCAACACCCACGGCCAACCCACCGAGAATCACTCCCGCGCCACCGAGCACCGCAGCGGCGGTCGAAGCACCAGCCGCCCCGGCACCGAGGCCGCCTGCCATCAGCGCCAGGCTGGCAGAGTCGAATGTCAGCTGAGTGCCGAACTGAGCTTTCTCGACTTCAGTTTGCGCCGTCGTCAACTGATAGATATCAAAACCAACATTGGCCAGCCCCAACACGGCGCCGACCCCCTCGTTAGCCGCATGCCCCAAGGCCTCGCCGACTATCGGTGCGCACGTGCGGGCAATGTTTTTTTCTTCAGCCAACGCAGTGCGAACCAACTGCACCAGACCCGCCACATCCACGACGTTGCCATGTACCAACTGCGCATAGTTGACGTAAGCATGCAGACGTACAGCCATGGTCAATGTCCGACCATCCCCTTCCCTTCCTCGCAAGGCAATCATCAATGCCTGGATGGTGAAGCCTGCGTTAAGGGTGTGGACGCTGCCGGCTTCGGTCGGGTCCGGGACGCCACCCGTCTCGACCGGTTTGCCCGCCAGGGTCGAAAACTGTTCCGTCAACCAGTTCTTGATCCGCAACAAGCGATGATCGTCGCTGAACACCTGAACCAGGTGTTGCGGGTCTGACGGGTTGATCAGACTCACCCGGTATTTGCCCTCGGGGGTGATCTCCAGCGTTTCGAACAGTGGCACCAACGGTGTTGCCGAGGGATGCAGTTCCTGTAAAGCGACCGTTGCATGGGCGATCTGCTGGCCCCACCAGTGGCTGTCCAGTTCCAGCAAGCTGCTGCCCAAGTGCGAGTTGTCGACCAGGGATTTTCCATGAGCAAGGTTCAGGCGCTGGCGAATCCCTTGGGCCGGTTTTCCTGGCAAAGGATCGGGTTTGAGCAGGTGCTCCACCGTGAATCCGTCAGACAGTTTCAAGGCAGAAATTTTTTCACCCTGCAGCTCGATCAAATCAAATTCAGGTCGTTCGTGACCATAGGCTTCGTAATACCTGGCCATGTCCTTTTCCAGGAAAAATTGTTTCAGTGCCAGCTGGAACGCTTCCGGGCGCTCGAATTTGCACAAACCGAAGTTGGGGTCAAAAAAATGATAAGTGAGGCGCTCTCCGTTGACGGTCTTGGCTACCAGCATCGAATGATTGGCAGAATTGAGCATCAGCGTACGGGGGCCGACGTGGCTTTGGAGTGCGGCAGTGACCTGCTCCAGATCCGCATGTCCAAGCCGCGTCCCGACATCACTCAGTGGCACGTCCCGCAACTCTTCCAGCGCTTGCACAAAGGCTTGCGAATCGTCTTCCCCAGGTGTCGCCCCTGCCAGATGGAAACGCATGCGCAACTGTTGGGAAGCCCTATCATCCTGCGCAAACGCCGCGCTCATCACCAGCGCCAGCGGGTAACACCGCCCACCAATTGCCTCTCCATCGCTATTGAGCAACAGATCCTGGGGAATCATTTGGACGCCGGTATGCCCGAATACATCCAGCAGTAACCCCAACCGCTCGACGATCTGAATACGATGTTCAAGGATGGCCACTTTCTGAATCCGCGCCACATGACAGCCCCACTGAAACAGCGTCCTCGCCTGTTTCAAGGCGGTTTTTTTCAGCTCCAGCGCGTTGTCGGACGGCATCGGCGCCTGATCCGGCTCGCTGGACAGGCCATCCGTGAACCCCCTGGCCTTACGCTTGTAAAGTTGCCGCTCAATGGCAGCATATCGGCCGGACACGCCCTGCTCGGCAACGCTGTTGGCGAGGTTCTCCAACTCGCTGGCGGACTGTGTAAAGCGCCGGTTGTCCAACAAATCCAAGCCCAACAACACACCCAACGACAACCTTTGCGAAGGACTCACCTCAATAAAACGTCGGGAGCCACTGGCGATATCGCTCAACACTTCGTCAACCCCCAGGCCTCCAATTTGCGCATCGCTCAGGAAGGCTGGAGCCAGCGCTTCGGGGGCCTGGTTTCTGATGGCCTGGCGATCGTTAAAGCTCAACGGTAAAGGTTTCTCGAAGCGGATTTCACCATCGTGCCCCTGGCTCATTGCCTCGATAAACCGCTCGCCGAGCCCCTCGGCCAACCGCTCCAGCACGTCGGTCAGCAGCACCGCCCGTCCTTCGATCACCGGCCATCCCTGTTCGAACTCTATCGTCGATTGCTTGAGAAGCTGCGCGATATCACCCTTGTAACGCGTCTTGTACCGGCCATTTTTCCAACGCGCCTGCTCGTCATTGACCCATTTTTTGGGATCGGTTTCATTGTCTTTCCAGGAATGATCTTGCTCCTCTTCGGTGGCGCCATTAACTGTCAAATAAGGTGCAATGGCGGCCTCTTTGCGCAGGGTCTCAGCCATTGAAGGGGTCAAGTGTGCTTTCGCGTAGTCGCCCATTCCATCGCGAATGGCCACGGGCCCCGTCAGATAGATAGTCCCTTCGCTCTGAAGCCGGATGCCGTCGCGGAAATAGGTCGCCATCGCATCTATCAGAAGTGCCGCGATCATCCCTTCTTCCGACGGTAGCTCAGTCAGCGGCCCATAGGTTTTTTCCAATACCTCCTCCACCAGCAGTGCCATGGCGCCAAAATCGCTCAATGCAACACCGCGCTGAATGGCCAAACGGGTCGAGGCCTCCATCACCCCATAATTGAACCGGAAACGGTCAATCACGGCCTTGAGTATTGCGCAGCCTGGATGAGCCATCAGAAATGCATTCGTTAATGATTGACGTATGGCCGCGGCCCGCAGCGCGAAGGGACGCACAAGCCGATCCGCCGGAGCCTGGAAAACCCTGCTCAGGTCTGGCCGGCTCTTGGCGAAAACTTCAAGTGCAGGAAAATGTTCCGAAGGAATACGCGCGTAATAGCGCGAAGATGCCTGACGCCCAGGCATCCATTCCGGATTGTTGTTCAGCAGCAACTGCAAAATTCCCACACGGGCATCGTGGCCCAGGCCGCTGATGTCGACTCCACCGAGGGTCCTGGAGAACGGAGGAAGATGGTCGATATCGGCATAACTGCCACCTTCGGCATACAGGATCTCGGCGCGCGCAACATCGGACGCCGCCGCCATATTGCCGCGCAAACGCATCTCCTGTTCATAGATGTCCTGCGCCTGCAAGGGAACTGTTCCGGCAGCAAGATCGCGTAATTGAAAGCCACCCTCGGCCATAGCCAAGACGCTGCGACGATTGTTTTCCATCAATACTTGCAACTGCGCAGCATCCTGGCTGTAGGCACGGCTCAGTAAATCGATCCGGGCTGCATCGGCTGACCCATCGCTTGCCACTATTTCATTAATATGCGCATACATCTGTTGCTTCAAAACAATCGCGCGCTCCTCATACAGGGTAGCCAGTTCATTTGAAGAAATACTGTCGTCCACCCCCTGTAAAAAAGCATCGGCCTTGGCGGCCTCGACAATCAGTCTGTTAGTTTCCCAAGCCAGCAGCGCATCGCTGTCATACCAAAGGTTAAGGATATAACCCTGCTCGGCCAACACCTGCTTCCAGACATTAAGATAATCGCGCTGAATATCGCCAAGCCCGCCGCCGAGCCAGACAAAGTGCAACGTTTTCGGCACCTTCGTTGGCAATTCTTTCATTCGCTCAACACTGAACTCAACACGCGATGAAAAATGCTCTAATTCGCCAGATATCCGTGACACACCTGCAACAGAACCAGCCGTCCGCGATTTCGGGCTGCGCGTCACTCGACGGCTGCCTTGAAACTGTGACAGCGCCTGTTTCAAGAGACACAGTGGCTCCAGCAGCCTGGGTGAATCCTGCATACCGATACAGGCAAAGTAATAACGGATAACCGACTCGTATTGCTCGGTATTTTTATACGGCAATAGCCCCTGTTCAAGCTCAGTCAACTTGAAGAGATTGACGAACTTGACATAGGCGCCGTTGTTTTTGACGTTAAATTCTTCCATGAAAACGCACTCCAAACCTCATTCCATTAACAAACAAACCTATAAAAGCATTGTCGCAAGCACGAAAGTCCGGCGACCCTTTTTACATCAAAAAAAATTGTAAAACTTAACCCCTTGAAACCCATGGATACGCGGCGTTACAGCACACTTCAAAGAATCTTTCGGCAAGCAAAACCCTAACGTTTAAAAACCGGCAGTTCAAACCTTAAGGCTTTCAACGCATGTCAAAGAGCAGTTAATTAACCGCACATTCATAGTTTGTTTAATCGAATATTAATCAACACCATGAATAGACGAGCGGCCCGGACGGGCCGCACCAATTTCAGGAAACAGGCTTGAGCCCGTACCAGCGTGGCGTATACACCCAGCTTCCTCCCGCCGGGCGCGCAAATACGCAGGTGGTGGATGAGCCGATCAAGACCATCGTGCGCATGTCCACCTGATCCGGGGTCAACTGCCCCAGCGTTGTAACGCGAAGCGTCTGCCCCGCACGCCCGATGTCCCGTCCCAGCACCACCGGCGTATCGGAGGTGCGGTGCTGCGCGACAATTTCCAGTGCCCGCCCCAATTGCCACGGCCGCGCGCGGGAGATCGGGTTGTAGAAGGCCAACGCCAGATCCGCTTCAGCCGCCAGGTCCAGGCGCTTTTCGATGATCGACCATGGCTTGAGATTGTCCGACAGCGACATCACGCAAAAATCATGACCCAGCGGCGCACCGGCCTGGGCGGCGGTGGCGAGGGAGGCCGAGACGCCCGGCAGGATTTGCAGGTCGACGGTGTGCCACTGGGCATCCGTCGACTCATGCAGCGCTTCGAGTACAGCGGCGGCCATGGCGAACACACCTGGGTCGCCGGACGACACCACCACCACTGATCGCCCTTGGGCGGCCAGTTCGAAGGCATGTCGGGCACGTTGCATTTCTTCACGGTTGTCGGTGCAATGTTGCACCTGATCAGCCCGGAACGGGCCGGCCATGCGCACGTAGGTTTCGTAGCCCAGCACGTCGGTGGCGCGGTCGAGCTCGGCGCGCACCGCCGGCACCATCAATTCGGCCGCCCCAGGGCCAAGGCCAATCACCGCAAGACGCCCGCGCGGGCGGCCGATCCGCTGTGGATCGAGGGGCTGCTCAGCCACCGCGACGGCACAATCGCCCACCGCTCGGACCGATGACGGTTGATCGAGAGCGGCGCTCAACCACTGGGTGACCTCACCACTGGCCGTTGCGAAACGCAGCGGTACATTCAATGCCGATGCGGCTTCATGCAATTCTGAACGTGCCATGTCGCTGTCCACCGCCAACAGACACGCCAGCGATTGCTCCGCCAGACCTGCCTCACGCAAGACCTGGTCGATAGCCGCTGATGCACCCGCACTCACCGCCACCACCACATTGCGCGGATAAATACGCAATTCGTGCCCAGCAGGCGCACCCGCAGCACTGTCGATGCGGATCGCCAACCGCGCCTGTTCATTCTGGGGCAACTGCGCCTGATCCAGCCACGGCGCGGCACCTTCGATACGCACCGCCTCACCGGCCAGCAGATCGGACACGAAGCGCTTGCCCTGCTCCAGGTCGCCAAGGCTGTAACCGCTCGGTGGATTGAGCAGGCATGTACCAAACCGTAATTCGCCGCTGGTGGTGATCGCCGGCGCGACTTGCAGCGCTGCGGCAATTTCCCGGGCCATGACATTCACACCGCCCAGGCCACCCAGCAGCGGCACCACGGCACTGCCATCCTCGGCCACTGCCAGCACTGGCGGCTCGGCGCCTTTTTCCAGAAGTAGCGGCGCCAAGGTGCGGATGACGATGCCGGCCGCGCACAGGGCGATGATCGGTGTGTCTTGTTGATAGAGCTCGCGCAACGTTGCGCCGAACTCAAGGTATTGACGATCCGCGCCCTCAACCCGCCCGGCCAGGCCGTGGATCAAGGCGTCGGGATAGCCCTGCTGGATACGCCGGGCCGTTGCGAGGCTGCCCGGGCCGAGGATGACGATGGCCGGTGTCTTGGATGTCATCAGCCTTGCCACCGTTCGCCCGGCACGATGATCAGCGAGAAGTACGGCGAGGACATCGGCTCGACTTCGTCCAGCGGCACGATTTTCTGGTTGGCCATGGTTGCCCGTTCAACGTACAGCGCCCGTCCGTCCAGGCCCAGTTCCTGGAGCACTTGGCGGACCTTGGGGAAGTTGCGCCCCAGCTTCATGATCACCGCCGCGTCGGCATCGGCCAGGCGGCGCTTGAGTTCCTCAAAGGGCAGCACACCGGAGAGCACCGACAGGCTCTGGTTGCGATACACCAGCGGCGCGCCGAGTACCGAGGCGCCACCGAGCATCGAGCACACACCCGGGATGACTTCGGCGTCATAGCGCTCGGCCAGGCGATCGTGCAGATACATATAAGAGCCGTAGAAGAACGGATCGCCCTCGCAGATCACCGCCACGTCGCGGCCAGCATCCAGGTGCACGGCCAACTGTTCGGCGGCGGTGTCGTAGAAGTCGGCGATCACCTGTTCATAGGACAGCGGCGCCAGCAACGCTTCGGTGGTGACCGGGTAGACCAGCGGCAGCAAGGTCTGCGCGCCCTGCAAATGGGCCTCGATAATGCCGAAGGCGTTACCCTTCTTGCCCTTGGCGACGAAGTACGCCACCACCGGCGATTCGCGCAGCAGGCGCAGGGCCTTGACTGTAATCAGTTCCGGGTCTCCGGGGCCCACGCCGAGGCCGATCAGACGTCCAGGCTGCTGCATCATTCAACCTCCGTGGCGAGGGCATTGACGGCCGCGGCGGCCATGGCGCTGCCGCCAAGCCGGCCTTGCATGATCACGAACGGCACGCCACGGCTGTTGGCTGCCAGCATCGCCTTGGACTCGGCGGCCCCGACGAAGCCCACCGGAAAGCCCAGGATCAGCGCCGGTTTTGGCGCGCCGGCATCGAGCATTTCCAGCAAGTAGAACAGCGCGGTCGGCGCGTTGCCGATCACCACGACGCTGCCTTCCAGGTGCGGACGCCACAGCTCCAGGGCGGCCGCCGAACGGGTGTTGCCCAGTTCAAGGGCCAACGCCGGCACGCTCTCGTCGCGCAAGGTGCAGATCACCGGGTTGTTGGCCGGCAGGCGAGCGCGGGTCACGCCCTCAGAGACCATCCGCGCATCGCACAGGATCGGCGCACCAGCGGCCAACGCCTGGCGCCCCGCCGTGCCCGCGCCCGCGGAAAACTGCAGGCCGTCGACCGCCTCGACCATGCCGCAGGCGTGGATCACCCGCACCGCGAGTTTTTCCAGATCGGCCGGAATGCGCGCCAGGTTGGCCTCGGCGCGAATGATCGCGAAGGAGTTGCGATAGATCTCCTGACCGTCGCGGATGTAATCAAGCATCAAGGGGACTCCGGGGGCGAGCGTCGAGCCAATGGCCGAGCGCTTCAATAGTCAGATTGTGCGCCTGCAACGTGCCGAAACCCGGCAACGCAGCATCGCGAAAATAGAGGTCGTAACGACCGGGGGCGACCGCCAGCAAGGTGACAGACGCAATGTGGGCCGCCGCGCAGGAGCGCGGGCAACCGGACAGATGAACCTTCAGGGCATGACCCTGGCGTTGCAGCAGGTCGGCCAGTTGCCGGGCATCGGCCTTGGTGTCGGCCAGCGCCTTGCCGCAGCCACTGGAGCCGGTGCAGGCGATGAGTTGCGCCAGGGGTTGATCGACCGAACACAACAGGCCCAACGCCTGGAGCCGCGCCAGCACTGCATCCGCATCCTCGCGACGCACGTCGGGAAGCAGAAGGCTTTGCCAGGGAGTGAAACGAAGGCTGGCGTCGCCCTTCTCCCGCGCCAGTTGAGCTGCCCCTCGCAGCATGACCGCGTCGAGCCGGCCAAGGGGCGCCGCTGCGCCCACGTAGACCCGGTCGTCGCGCTGGGGATGGATGCCGATGTGCAATCCGTCGATGGACGCGCCCCGTTGCCAATCAGGGCAAGGTTGCAGCGGCACGCGACGGGCCAACTGGGTCATGAATTCATCTGTGGGGATTTCAGCCAGCAAGTGACGCATGCGTATCTGGTCCGGGCGGGCCAGGTCGAGAAATAGCTCCAGCACCGCCACCACCAACCCATGCCCCTGGGCCAAGGGCACCGCGCCTGCCGGTTCATCCAGCGGAGAGCCCGCCAGCCCGAAGGCCAGCCAGGGCTCGCCGTCGCGAATGAGGGTCGACAGCCACAAGTCGTGGTGATGCTCGAGCATCGCCAGCGCTTCTCCACCGTCCAGTTGCACGGCGAACTTGGCCGACAGCTCATGAAAACGTTCATGGGTTTGCAGGGTAAGGAGGACCTGCGCGGCCAACGGACGGGTGTCGAGCAGCATCTGCCGGTCGATACCGGCCGAGGGGCTGAGCATCAGGTTGCGTACGTCATCACCCGCCGGTGTTCGGGGGCCAAGCCCGGCGCCCAGCAATTGCTCGATCAGCGCGCCGTGTTCAGGACCGATGCCACGGATTTGCAGGTTGCCACGGTTGGTCGCCTCGATCACACCACCGGCAAACCGCTCGGCTGCCGACGCCACGGCTTCGGCCTGATCCGCGTGGATGGAACCGCCATCGAGCTTGATCCGACAAATACCACCGTCCAGCGCCTGGACGACACGCAACAACCCCGGGCAACCCGAGGGGCGTATGACGCAGGAGGATGGACGTTCGTTCAAGGAAAAACCGCTAGTTTAGGCACGCCGCAACGGCGAAGGACGGCCATTATGCCTGCTTTGCCGGGGGGCATGAAAAGCTTACTGGTCCGATTGCGGCGAACTCACCACAGGAATCCGGTGGCAGACACAACTTTTGAATAACCCCAATCAAAGCTGAGGAGCGAGCCTGCTCGCGATTGGGGTTTGTCTGTGATGAAAATGCTGGATGTGCCGCCGTCATCGCGAGCAGGCTCGCCCCCACAGGATATTGGGATGAGCACCAAACTTATGAACAACCCCGCTCCCACCAAGGATCTATGACGGCACAGACATGTAGGTTTTCGCCTTCTCTCCCGTAGGTATTTTCACCTTTAAAAACAGATATATATCTTGAAATCAATGCCCATTTGAGCAAATCGTAAAACACCGCTTTATTCAAAGAGCAGCAATCACTTCAAGCGAATCTTTTTGATAAGGAAATCAAGCTATGTCGCAGGATCGAAATTACACTCCGGAACAGCTCACAGCTGCATTTGAAGAAATCGCCCTCACACTGTTCAAAGACATCACTGCCGAGCCAGTCCCTAAAATGCTGGTTGTCGCGGGTCTGCAAAGCTCGGGCAAAACCTACCTGCTGGAAAAAAAACTGCTGCGCACCAACAGCTACAAGAATTATGTTCGGTTGTACTTGCCCGCATACCGAGAAAAACATCCGCACTACGCAGAACTGAAAGACAAGAGTGTCCTGCATGCTTATCAGCACACCGAAGCATTCATTCGGGAAATCGGCAAAAAAATCTTCGAGGAAGCGTTTGCTCAAAAATACAATATCATCATGGAAGCCGCCTTCGACAGTCAGGACTTTGCGACCTTCCCTCCAGTAGCCACGGCAGCCGGCTATCAATTCGAAACGCACATCGTCGCCTGCAGTAAAGACTTCGCTCATTTATCAAGCATCAAAAGAGCCTTCAAAAGCATCCAAGAGAGTGAAATGGAAAGGTTCGTCACTGTGCCGATGCTTGATGCCAGCCTGGACCATGCGAAAGCGGCTCTTCCTGCCCTGGATACGGCCGCCAAAGCAGTCAGCGGTTCGTCGATCTTTTTTTATGAACGCGGACTTGGCGCGCTCAAAGAGCGGGCCTTACGCGCGCAAAGCACTTATACCAAAGATGCGGAAGGAAACCTGACCATCACTGGGGCCGAGCACAATTATGCAAGCCTTTTTGAAACGATCACCCATCGCCCTATCTATGAACTGAAGGATCGCGAAGAAATGGTAAAAGAATGTCATTTGGCATTGCTCAACATTCAGACATCGACTACACAGCCGCCCGACTCCCTCTATAACGATCTCTACACCTATATCCTCAGGTATGTGTACCGATAACCCCGACCAAACCTGCGCCACAGGTTCACGCCTTAATCTGAGGGGCGCGGTATGATGGCGGCCCGGTTGGCGGACGCTACGGGCCCGCCGATCAAACACATCAGATTCGAGGAACAGAGATGACCCCTTGGCTGACCGTAGTGGGCATCGGTGAAGACGGCTTCAAGGGCCTGGGCCGAACGGCCCGTCACGCATTGCTGCAGGCGTCGCGCATTCTGGGCAGCGACCGTCAACTGGCGCTGTTGCCGGTGTGCATCCGCGGCGAACGGGAGCTGTGGCCCAGTCCATTTTCCCTTGAGCCGCTGTTGGCACGGCGGGGCGAACCGGTGTGCGTACTTGCCAGCGGCGACCCAATGTTCTACGGCGTGGGCGCCAGCCTCGCCAAACAGCTGCCTGGCGAGCAGATGCTGGTCATCCCGGCACCATCCTCCTGTTCGCTGGCGGCGGCACGCCTGGGTTGGCCATTGCAGGATGTGGTCACGCTGTCGCTGGTAGCGCGCCCGTTGGCGGCGCTCAACGTTCATTTATCCACAGGCGTCAGGCTGTTGCTGCTGAGCAATGACCGACACACGCCTGCTGCGGTGGCGGCGTTACTGCGCGAGCGCGGGTTCGGCCCCAGCCCCATGACCGTGCTGGAGCACCTGGGCGGCGCGGCAGAACGACGGATAGAAAGCTGCGCAACGCAATGGTCCGATCCAGCCATCGCGGACTTGAACCTGATCGCCATCGAATGCCGGGCCGAACCCTCGGCGTTGCGCCTGTCACGCCTGGCCGGCTTGCCGGACGCCGCGTTCGAGCATGACGGCCAGTTGACCAAGCGCGACGTGCGGGCCATTACCCTGGCCCGCCTCGCCCCGACGCCCGGCGAATTGCTTTGGGATGTCGGTGCCGGCAGCGGCTCCATCGGCATCGAGTGGATGCGCGCCCATCCCAGTTGCCGAGCACTGGCCATCGAGGCCGACGAAGGCCGCCAAGGGTTGATCGAACGTAACCGCGACGCCCTCGGCGTGCCCGGCCTGCAACTGATTTGTGGGAAAGCCCCGCTGGTACTGGAAGGGCTGGAGCGCCCGGACGCCGTGTTCATCGGCGGTGGTGTGACCCGCGAAGGCGTACTCGATGCCTGCTGGGCCCAACTCAAGCCCGGCGGACGGCTGGTGGCCAACGCCGTGACCCTGCAAAGCGAGATGACGCTCATGAACTGGCGCGCACTTCACGGCGGCGAACTGACCCGTATCCACATCGCCCAGGCCCAGCCATTAGGCGAGTTCGACACCTGGCGCCAGGCATTGCCGATCACCTTGCTGGACCTGGTGAAACCCTTCGATGCGTGACGAAACCGCCGAACAGCCCGCCCCCCTGCGCAGCGGCCTGACCACCGGCAGTTGCGCCACCGCCACCAGTCTGGCGGCGGCCCGCCTGCTGCTCTGCAGCACCGCTGCCGATGCCGTGGAGATCATGTTGCCCAAGGGCAAACAGGTGCAGATGCGTCTGGAATTCTGCCGGCTGACCGAACAAGGCGCCGAGGCCGGGACGATCAAGGACGCCGGCGACGATCCAGACGTGACCCACGGTGCACTGCTGTTCTCCCAAGTGCGGCTGATGCCCGAGCCGGGAGTGCGTTTCGTCGCCGGGCGAGGCGTAGGCACCGTGACGCGACCGGGATTGGTGCTGGAAGTCGGTGAGCCAGCGATCAACCCGGTGCCGCGCAAAATGATCAACGATCACCTCGGTCGGCTGGCCGAAGAAAGCGGTTATGCCGGCGGTTTCGAGGTCACGGTCAACGTCGAGGGCGGCGAAGCATTGGCACTGAAAACCATGAACCCACGGCTGGGGATTCTCGGCGGCCTGTCGATCCTCGGCACCAGCGGCATCGTCCGACCGTTCTCCTGCGCGGCCTACATTGCCTCGATCCACCAAGGTATCGACGTAGCGAAAACCAACGGTTACCTGCACATCGCCGCCTGCACCGGCAATGCCAGCGAAGACACCATGCGCCGGGTCTACAACCTGCCAGAGATCGCCCTGATCGAAATGGGCGATTTCGTCGGCGCCGTGCTCAAACACGTGCGCAAGGTGCCGGTGGAAAAACTCAGTCTCTGCGGCGGCTTCGGCAAAATCAGCAAACTCGCTGCCGGGCACATGGACCTGCACAGCCGTCATTCGAGCATCGACCTGCCACAGCTGGCTGAATGGGCGGCCGCAGTCGGCGCCGACGAAGCTTTGCAACAAGGCATCCGCGAGGCCAACACCAGCCAGCAAGCCCTGGCAATGGCCAGCGCCGCCGGCATCGCCCTCGGCGACGCGGTGTGCGAGCACGCCCTGGCGTTCGCTCGCAGCGTGGTGCCCGCGCAGGTTCAGGTCGAAGTGTTCGCCATCGACCGCCAGGGCGGGATCGTCGGCCACGCCGGAGCCTTGCCATGAAACGCATCCTGCTGCTGGGTGGCGTCACCGAAGCCCTGGCCATCGCCCGCACCCTTGGACCACAACACATCTACAGCCTGGCGGGCATCGGCCGCGTTCCTACGGACCTGGCCTGTCAGGTGCACGTCGGCGGTTACGGCGGTGCCGATGGCCTGGCGCAATTCATTCGCGATCAGGGCATCGACCTGCTGCTGGACGCGACCCACCCCTACGCAGCCCAGATCAGCCACAACGCCGCCCATGCGGCACGCGCCTGCGGCATTGCTTGCTGGGCCCTGCGCCGCCCGGCATGGCAACCCCAGGCTGGAGATGACTGGCGCGAAGTGGCCGACTGGGCCGAACTGATCCAGGCCCTGAAACCCTTCCGCCGCCCCCTGTTCACCCTCGGCCGAGAACCGCTGCAACACCTGCACGAAATTCCGCCAGAGCAATTCTGGACCCTGCGCGCCCTCGATGTTTATCCCGGAAATGAACGCTGCGAAGTCATTGGTGCCCGTGGGCCGTTCCACATCGAGGATGAGCGCGAGCTGTTTGAGCGACGGCGGATCGATGTGCTGATCAGTAAGAACAGCGGGAGTACGGCCACTGAGCCGAAGCTGGAAGTGGCGCGGGAGCGTGGGGTGCCGGTGTTAGTGTTGAAGCGGCCGATGTTGCCAAAAGCTGATCGGGAATTTGGGACGGTGGATGACGTGCTGCTGGCGCTGAGGGATGCGAGCTGACTGGCTCAGCAGGGTCATTCTTTTGAACCTACACACCTCCAGGATTCTGCCCCATCCAAACTACAACAGCAGGCTACATCGTCTTGCGCCGCTGCCTACAACTGCGCCAGAATCCGCCGGCTTGTGCGCCTGGAGGCTCGTCGGTAACTTGGTTCGCGTCACTGTGATCGGGTTTAGTCGCCCGTGGTTTTCAGCAGGTTCATAAGCTCCGTCCAGTCAGGTATCTCATCCCTGCACTTGATGGTGGTTGTGCGCAGGGCGCCCCCGGGCGCGCCGGTAATGCTGAACTCCCCGGTCGACTAACCTGCGTACAGCCGCCACCCCTCGTTTAGTCGCGAAACCGTTGCGGCTCCATCTATGGAGTTTTCAGCAATGTTCAAGATCACACCGAATCCCCCCGTCACCGACGACCCCGCATCCGCTTATAGCAGCCTCGATTCAAAAAAACCCCACGACGCCGCCACCCGCGCCTTGGACTACTACCTCAAGCCGCCCTCCGATAAAGAAAAGTCCGACACACTCGACACCCTTTTCGTCATCGCTCCCGACATCGACGCCGAATGCCTGCTCGCCAACCTCAGCGAAACACTGGCCTCGGCCAATGCCATGGTCAGCGACCTAGCATTCGATCTGGAAGGTTCGCGACGGCATATCGCGCTAGGGGTCCAACAGATGATTGAGCTGGGCCAGTTGCTGGCGAATCGGGCACTGGATGTGGTCGACCCGAGATAAGCGACAGGGTCTTGGGTTTGATCAAAATCGATTGGTCAAACCCAACCCTGTGGCGAGGGGATTTATCCCCTCGCCACAAAGATACACACGCCATTAGATTCGAAAGGTAACGAAATGGCCCTTACACGAAGCTATAAACATACGATTGCGGAGCGCGCCAAGCGTGCTCCGGAGTTCGCCGGCATCCTGCGAGATGAAGCCGCTACGCGCTTCAACACTGCTACCTATCTCAAGACGCCTGGGGAAATGGTGGCTTATCTGGATGCCTGTTTCGAAGAAGATGCGGGTGACGGCGTACTGGTTCGAGCAGCCCTTAACGATATCGCTCGGGCAAAAGGTAGGACGCAAGTGGCCCCCGATGAGGATTTGGAACGATCAAGTATCGACTGATAAAAATCCCCGTGGCGAGGGAGCTTGCTCCCGCTGGGCTGCACAGCAGCCCCAAAAAGGTGAACGCCATTCTCCTGAAGCCGCGCAATGTCAGGTTCAGGACCGCTTCGCGCCCCAGCGGGAGCAAGTCCCCTCGCCACGACAGCACCCACTTAACGATCTGTTGCTACTGTCAACACAAGCCCTGCGACCCTACACCGCACGTGGCCTTTTTACTTCTGAACCCCGATCAGGCTAAATACCGCCACCTGATCGCCCAACCGAGCGTATTCGCCCATGTCCCGACAACGGCTTGCATTTGCCTGGATCGCCTGCTTCGCAGTGCTGTTCAACATGCTTGCCATGCCGCTTTCCGGCAACGGTGGTGCGATGGCGAATTCTCAGGCCCAGTCGCCGGCAGAGCAATTGCTGTGGGGCAGTTTCTGCTCCTCCAGCGGCACGAAAATGGTGGCGATTTCCCTGGGCAAGTTCGAGCAGAGCGCGCCGCACAAAGACGATCACTCAACGATGCAGCATTGCTGGTGCTGCGCAGGTTCGGCGTCGCTGGTGGCGCTTACCGGGCATGCCCCGCAGTTGTACCTGGATGCACGGTCGACCCATCGTGGTGTTGCCTATGCGCCGCTCGACAGTCCCACGCCACGCCAGCAATGGCCGAGCCTCAACCCCCGCGCCTCGCCTCTGGTCTGATTCCTCCGCATTACATCTGCGTCCTGAATCGTTCCGGAGAATTACCATGCTGAACAGACTCATCCTGCTGGCTGCCTTGTTGCTTCCCGTTGGCTTCGCCCATGCTCACCAATACAAGATCGGCGAGCTTGAGATCGCCCATCCGTGGTCCCAGGAGTTGCCGCCCAACGCACCGACCGTGGCCGCGTATTTCGTGATTCATAACGGCGGCACAACCGCCGACCGATTGCTCAGCGTCGACTCGCCGATTGCCGGCAAGGCCGAGCTCCATGAGCATGTGAAGCAAGACGACATGATGAAGATGCAGCCCGTGCCCGCTGTCGATATTGCCCCCGGCGCTACCGTCACCTTCGCGCCGATGGCTTATCACGTGATGCTGCTGGAGCTGAAGGGCCGCAGCCTGCTGAGCGACGGCAAACGCTTCTCCATGACCCTGCATTTCGAAAAAGCAGGGGATATCGTCGTCGACGTCGCGGTGCAGAAAAAAGCCCCTGATGGCACGAAAACGCACATGCACGCCCAGTAAACGTAGCCGCTCGTGCAACCTCTTCGCGCCAGACTGTCCATGCCCCGCCGTCAGCCCCTGAGCCTGGCACGCGGCAGCTGGATCAGCCTGTTCGCCATGCTGATGATCTTTATCGGTCCACTGATTTCTCAGTCGATGCCGATGGATCAACGCATGTCTTCGTCCATGACCATGAGTATGGACATGGACATGTCGGCGGGCGCCCACGCCGAGCATGAGGCACCGGCAGCTGAACACTGCCCGCCGCAGAGCGAGCATCACGCGTTATGGGAAAAGTGCGGCTATTGCAGCCTGTTGTTTAACTGCCCGGCGCTGCCTGGCGGTCACACCTTTGTCGTCTTCGACACGCCACCGGCCAACACCTACACCAGCCCGTCCCCGCGCCTGGGTCATGCCCGGCAGTCATTCTTCCCGGGTGCCCGCACCCGTGCGCCCCCTCTTACAGCGTAAACCCGACACTTACCTAACCCGGTCGCAAAAAACTGCCCGACCGTGTCGTTTACGTCTGTTTGATGGAATCATCATGTCCAGGTTTTCTGCTGGCATCGCTTTGGGTTCTGCCCAGGTTCGATGCCCCACGAGCGAGCCACGGGCTCGTTTAGGCCACACTGCCGCCGCGCTGTGCGGCCTGCTGCTCACGCCCTACGCGCTGGCCGACGAGCACGATCATCATGAGGGCCAGGTCGAAGAGCTCAGCCCGACGGTCATTACCGCCGTTGCGCCCAGCTCGCCCCTGACCGTCGTCACCAACCCCAAGGACCCACGTCAGCCGGTACCGGCCAGCGACGGCGGCGATTACCTCAAGACCATCCCCGGCTTCGCCCTGGTGCGCAATGGCGGCACCAATGGCGACCCGGTGTTGCGGGGCATGTTCGGCTCGCGGCTGAACATCCTCACCAACGGCAGCATGCTGCTGGGCGCCTGCCCGGGCCGGATGGATGCGCCAACGTCCTATATCTCCCCGGAAACTTACGACAAACTCACCGTGATCAAAGGCCCGCAAACCGTGCTATGGGGCCCCGGCGCATCGGCCGGGACCATCCTGTTCGACCGTGAGCCGCAACAGTTCGGCGAACTGGGCAGCCGGGTCAATGCCAGCGTCCTGGTCGGCTCCAACGGGCGAATCGACAAGGTGCTGGATGCCGCCGCCGGTGGGTCGCTGGGCTATGTGCGGGTAATCGGTAACACCGCCCATTCGGACGATTACCGTGACGGCAATAACGACACCGTGGCGTCGCGCTACGACAAGTGGAATGGCGACGTTACCCTCGGCTGGACGCCAGATGCCGACACGCTGCTGGAGTTGACGGCCGGCAAGGGCGACGGTGAAGCGCGGTACGCCGGGCGCAGCATGGACGGCTCGCAGTTCAAGCGTGAAAGCCTCGGGCTGCGTTTCGAGCGATCGAACATCGGCGACGTGCTGGATAAGATCGAGGCGCAGGTCTACTACAACTACGCCGACCATGTGATGGACAACTACAGCCTGCGCACGCCCTCCGGCACCGGGATGATGGCCGGCCCCATGGCCTCCAACGTCGACCGCCGCACCCTCGGCGCGCGCATCAAGGCCACTTGGCGCTGGGCCGATGTGCAGTTGATCAGCGGCCTGGACGCCCAGACCAACGAGCATCGCCAACGCAGCAGCATGGGCGTCGACACCTACAAAGAACTGCCGCGCACTCAAGACGCCGACTTTCACAATTACGGTGTGTTCAGTGAATTGACCTGGTACGCCGCCGACCGCGACAGGCTGGTCACCGGTGCCCGGCTTGACCGCGCCTCGGCCAAGGATTACCGGCAAAGTGTCGACTCCAGTCCCAACCCAACCGCCGATCAGACCCGTGCCGACACCCTGCCCAGCGGTTTCGTACGCTATGAACACGACTTGGCCGACAGCCCCACCACCGTTTATGCGGGCCTGGGCCATGCGCAACGTTTCCCGGACTACTGGGAACTGTTTTCGCCGGATGCCGGCCCCGCCGGCTCGCTGAATGCCTTCGACTCGATCAAGCCGGAGAAAACCACCCAGCTCGACTTCGGCCTGCAATACAAGACCGACACCCTTGAAGCCTGGGCGTCGGGTTATGTCGGACAGGTGCGCGACTACATCCTGTTCAATTACACCTCCGGCATGATGGGCACCACCTCCCAGGCCGAGAACATCGACGCGCGGATCATGGGCGGTGAACTGGGCGCGGCCTACAAGCTGACCGAACGCTGGAAAGCCGACGCAACCCTGGCCTACGCCTGGGGCAAGAACAGCAGCGACGGCACCGCCCTGGCGCAAATGCCGCCGCTGGACGCACGCCTGGGCCTGACCTACAGCGAAGACCGCTGGAGCGCTGGCGCCCTGTGGCGCGTGGTGGCGGCGCAGAACCGTGTCGACGAAAACAAGGGTAACGTGGTGGGCAAGGATTACGGCAAAAGCTCGGGGTTCGGTGTGTTCTCACTCAACGGCGCCTACCGCATCAATAAACACTGGAAGGTCAGCAGCGGCGTCGACAACCTGTTTGGCAAAGCCTACGCCGAACACCTGAACCTGGCCGGCAATGCCGGGTTCGGCTACCCGGCGAACGACTCGCAGGCCATCAACGAACCGGGGCGTACGCTCTGGACCAAGGTGGATATGAGTTTCTAAAAAGCATCGCGGGCAAGCCTTGCTCCCACAGCAATGACAAATACTGTGGGAGCAAGGCTTGCCCGCGATCGGTTGCACGGCAACCGCAAAAAACATAACAACCCAATTTGCCAAGCGGAGCGCTTTCTGATGAGCCAACCGAAACCGAACTTCTACAACCTAGCCTGGCGCTGGCATTTTTATGCCGGGCTGTTCGTGGCGCCGTTCATGGTGATGCTGGCCCTGACCGGCATCATTTACCTGTTCAAGCCACAACTCGATCCACTGATGTACGGCAGCCTGCTGAACGTGCCGGCCGGCCATCACACCCTGGCGGCGGACGATCTGCTCAAACAGATCCGCCAGGCCTACCCCGAAGGCCAGGTCAAACAGTACCTGCCGCCGGTCAACGCCGAGCGCAGCGCGCAGTTCGTGGTGATCGACAAGGGCCGGGAGCTGAACGTCTTCATCGACCCGTACCATGGCGATGTACTCGGCGAACAGGATGCGAAAAACAACCTGCAAGCCATGGCCCGGGCCATCCACGGCGAATTGCTGATCGGCACCGTCGGTGACCGGCTGGTGGAAATGGCCGCCGGTTGGGGCGTGGTGCTGGTGGTGTCGGGGCTGTTCCTATGGTGGCCGCGCGGCCAATCGCCGGCCGGTGTGCTGTGGCCACGCTGGAGCAGTCGCGGCCGCTTGTTCTGGCGCGACCTGCATGTGGTTATCGGCTTCTGGGGCTCGGCGTTGCTGTTGGTGATGCTGCTCAGTGGCATGACCTGGACCGGCTTCTGGGGCAAGCAATACGCCAACCTCTGGAACCGCTTCCCGGCGGCGATGTGGAACGACGTGCCCAAGTCCGACGTCGAGGCCGGCAGCCTCAACAACGCCCACCGCCAGACCGTGCCCTGGGCCATGGAAAACACGCCGATGCCGATGTCTGGCGACCATGCCGAGCACATGGGCCACGGCGGCATGCACGAAGGCCCCGCCGCTCCGACCGTCGGCCTGCAAGCGGTGCAGGACATCGCCACCGAGCGCAAGGTCGAACCGGGCTACAGCATCACCCTGCCGACCACCTCCACGGGGGTGTTCACCATCGCCATGTTCGCCGACGACCCGCGCAACGACGCGACCCTGCACGTGGACCAGTACACCGGCAAAGTCCTGGCCGACGTGCGCTGGGCCCACTACAGCACCGTGGCCCGCGCCACCGAAACCGGGGTGATGCTGCACGAAGGCAAGATGTTCGGCCCGCTGAACCAAATCATCGTGCTGCTGATTTGCCTGATGATCCTGCTCAGCGCCGTCAGTGGCGTGGTGATCTGGTGGAAGCGCCGGCCACAGGGCAAGTTCGGCGTGCCGCCGTTGCGTCACGATCTGCCGACGTGGAAAACCGGCGTGTTCATCATGCTGGCGCTGGCGGTGGTATTTCCGCTGGTGGGGGCTTCGCTGGTGGGGGTGTGGTTGCTGGACTGGCTCGTCACCCGGGTCAATCGCCAGCCTGAGTCGGCTTCATCTTCAAGCTGAAGACAGTGCGTTAACGGAAAGGGTGCGAAACCTCTACAATCGCGCCCGCCTTTCGAACTACGAACACAATTCCCTGTGGGAGCGAGCAGGCTCGCTCCCACAATGGGATTGTGTTTCAACCTAATAACTTGAGTGCACGCATGACCTCGCTGACCCTCTCCCACCTCGCCTGGACACCTCTGGGCCATGGCCACTGCCATCACCAGTTCCAGCTGCGTGACGTCACGTTGCAGGTGGCGGCCGGGGAGTTCGTCGGGTTGATCGGGCCCAACGGCAGTG
The DNA here is from genome assembly GCF_059695895.1 of Pseudomonas sp. LBUM1664. NCBI lineage: Bacteria > Pseudomonadati > Pseudomonadota > Gammaproteobacteria > Pseudomonadales > Pseudomonadaceae > Pseudomonas > Pseudomonas sp. LBUM1664. The sequence goes on from NZ_CP166791.1 coordinate 5,664,706, forward strand.
GCAAGACCAGCCTGCTGCGCTGCGCCTATCGGTTCAGCCAGCCGGAAAGCGGCGAGGTGAAACTCGAGCACCACAACGTTTGGAAACAGTCCTCGCGCTGGTGTGCCCAGCGCATCGCCGTGGTGTTGCAGGAGTTTCCCGACGCCTTCGGCCTGACGGTCGAAGAGGTGGTCGCCATGGGCCGCACGCCCCACAAAGGCCTGTTCGACGGCGATAACCAGGAGGATCGGCGCCTGGTCATCCAGGCACTGGAATCGGCGGGGCTTGAAGGTTTTGGCGACCATGCCTTCGCCACGCTGTCGGGCGGTGAAAAACAACGGGTGATCCTGGCCCGCGCCCTGGCCCAGCAGCCGCAGTTGCTGATCCTCGACGAGCCGACCAATCACCTCGACCCGCACTATCAACTGCAATTGCTGCAACTGATCAAAGGCCTGGGTATCGGCACCCTGGCCAGCATCCATGACCTGAACCTGGCCGCCGCGTTCTGTGACCGGCTGTACGTGATCGAACACGGACATATCGTCGCCAGCGGCACGCCCAAGGACGTCCTCACCGCAGGGCTGTTGCGTGACGTGTTCGGCGTCGAAGCGCTGGTGGACGAACACCCTTTGTCCGGCTACCCACGAATCACCTGGATAACCCAACCATGAATCTGCGTCACCTGCTGTGTCTCCCTCTGCTGCTGGGCAGTGCTCATGCCCTGGCCGAGGCCACCCGCTACCCGTTGACAATCCAGAGCTGTAACCGCCAGGTCGTGTTCAACGAGGCCCCCCGGCACGCCGTCAGCCATGACATCAACATGACCCAGATGATGCTCGCCCTGGGCCTCAAGTCACGCATGGTGGGCTACAGCGGCATCAGTGGCTGGAAGTCGGTGACGCCCCAGATGGAGAAAATCCTCGATGGCCTGCCAGAACTGGCCGCCAAATACCCGTCGGTGGAAACCCTGCTCAATGCCAACGTGGATTTCTTCTTCGCCGGTTGGGACTACGGCATGCGGGTGGGCGGCGACCTGACGCCACAGACCCTGCAACCGCTGGGCATCAACGTGTACGAATTGACCGAGTCCTGCGCGTTCGTGATGAAACGTCCCGCCGCCTCGCTGGAAGACACCTACAACGACCTGCGCAATCTCGGGAAGATTTTCGACGTCCAGGACCGCGCCAACGACCTGATCGCCACGATGCAGGCTCAGGTGGCCGAAGTCCGCAAGCACTTGCCTGCCCAGCAGCCACGGGTGTTCCTGTACGACAGCGGCGAAGACCGCGCCATGACCTCCGGCCGCCTGGGCATGCCCCAGGCCCTGATCGACGCGGCCGGCGGGCGCAACATCCTCGATGACGTGGAGGCCAGCTGGACCCGGGTGAACTGGGAGAACGTGGTCGAACGCAACCCCCAAGTGATCGTGATTGTCGACTACGGCGAAGTCACCGCCGAGCAAAAGCAGCAATTTCTGCTGAACAACCCGGCCCTGCAATCGGTGGATGCGATCAAGCATCGGCGCTTCATCGTGATCCCCTACGTCCAGGCCACGCCGGGCATCGATAACGTGTTGGCGGTACAAACCCTGGCGAAGGGTTTTCACACCCCATGAACGATCGTCGCTATGGCGCTCTGCTGATGCTGCTCGGCGCACTGATGCTGGTGTCCTGCGTGGTGTCCCTGGGCTTCGGTCCGGCGCGGGTGCCGGTGGCTGTGGTCTGGGACATTCTGCTGAACAAGGCTTTCGGTGTGGGTAACGTCTATTGGACGCCCGGCCAGGAACACATCGTGTGGCTGATTCGCGTACCGCGCTTGCTGCTCGGTGCCTTGGTGGGCGCGGGGCTGGCGTTGATCGGTGCGGTGCTGCAAGCGGTGACTCGCAACCCGCTGGCCGATCCGCACCTGCTGGGTGTCACGTCCGGCGCGACCCTGGGGGCGGTCATCGTGGTGTTGCATGTCGGCGAAATCATCGGCCTGCTGACCCTGCCCCTCGCCGCGTTCATCGGCGCGCTGCTGAGCATGCTGTTGGTGCTGGCCATCGCCAGCCGCCAGGGTCGCCTGGAAAGCGATCGTCTGTTGCTGTGCGGCGTGGCGGTGTCATTTGTGATGATGGCGGCGGCTAATTTGCTGCTGTTTTTGGGTGATCATCGCGCCAGTTCCGCAGTGATGTTCTGGATGCTCGGTGGCCTGGGCCTGGCGCGCTGGGAACTGCTGGCAGTACCGGCCGCCAGTGTGTTGCTGGGATTGGTGTTGCTGCTGGGCATGGCCCGCCCGCTGAATGCGCTGATGGCGGGCGAGCAAACCGCCGTGACCCTGGGCCTGAACGCGCCGAAGGTGCGGCTGTGGGTCTTTTTGATCGCGTCGCTGATGACCGGCGTGCTGGTGTCCATCAGTGGCTCCATCGGTTTTGTCGGGCTGATGGTGCCGCACATTGCCAGGCGCCTGGTGGGCGCCGAGCATCGTCGGTTGCTGCCGGCCTGCGTGCTGCTGGGCAGCCTGTTCCTGGTGTGGGTGGACGTGGCCGCCCGGACCTTGATCGCACCGGAGGACCTGCCGATTGGCGTCGCCACTGCCGCCATTGGCGGATTGTTCTTCATCGGCCTGATGCGCCGCCGCTGAACGTCCCCCTTTCCCCTGACTTGCAAAATAACCTGTGGGAGCAAGCCTGCGCTCCAAAGTGGCGCATCTCTTCGCACCAACCCCCATGACGCGGTCGCTCATGGTGCATCGTCGTTTATCCCCTGTGCGCCAACCCCGTATTTACGGGACTTTTCCCAACCGGGCACACCCCTTGCAAAAGCGCCTTCAGCGTCCGCATCTACCTTCGAAAAAAACTCATAAATCCACGGAGATCGCACCATGAAGCGTCGTAGCTTGATCAAGGCTTTTACACTCACGGCAAGCATTGCCGCGATGGGCATGACCTGGACCGTCCAGGCAGCCGAGACCATCAAGGTCGGTATCCTGCATTCGCTGTCCGGCACCATGGCGATCTCCGAAACGTCCCTCAAGGACATGGCGCTGATGACCATCGACGAGATCAACGCCAAGGGTGGGGTGAACGGCAAGAAGCTTGAAGCAGTGGTCGTGGACCCGGCGTCGAACTGGCCGCTGTTCGCGGAAAAAGGCCGCCAGTTGCTGACCCAGGACAAGGTCGCGGTGGTGTTCGGCTGCTGGACTTCGGTGTCGCGCAAATCCGTGTTGCCGGTGTTCGAAGAACTCAACGGCCTGTTGTTCTACCCAGTGCAATACGAAGGCGAAGAGATGTCGCCAAACGTGTTCTACACCGGCGCAGCGCCGAACCAACAGGCGATCCCAGCGGTGGAATACCTGATGAGCGAAGAAGGCGGCAGCGCCAAACGCTACTTCCTGCTGGGCACCGACTACGTCTACCCGCGCACCACCAACAAAATCCTGCGCTCGTTCCTGCACTCCAAAGGCGTAGCGGACAAGGACATCGAAGAGGTCTACACCCCGTTCGGCCACAGCGACTACCAGACCATCGTGGCCAACATCAAAAAATTCTCGGCCGGCGGCAAGACTGCGGTCATCTCCACGGTCAACGGCGACTCCAACGTGCCGTTCTATAAAGAACTGGCGAACCAGGGCCTGAAGGCCACCGACGTACCGGTCGTGGCATTCTCGGTGGGTGAAGAAGAACTGCGTGGCATCGACACCAAACCGCTGGTGGGCAACCTGGCGGCGTGGAACTACTTCGAATCCATCGATAACCCGGTGAACAAGAAATTCGTGGACGACTGGAAAGCCTACGCCAAGGCCAAGAACCTGCCAGGCGCCGATAAAGCGGTGACCAACGACCCGATGGAAGCCACCTACGTGGGTATCCACATGTGGGCGCAAGCGGTTGAAAAAGCCAAGTCCACCGACGTCGACAAAGTCCGCGAAGCCCTGGCCGGCCAGACCTTCGCTGCACCGTCGGGCTACACCCTGACCATGGACAAGACCAACCACCACCTGCACAAGCCGGTGATGATCGGCGAGATCCAGGCCGACGGTCAGTTCAACGTGGTCTGGCAGACCGAAGGTCCGATCCGCGCCCAGCCGTGGAGCCCGTTCATCGCCGGCAACGACAAGAAGCCTGACTATGCGGTGAAGAGCAACTGAGCCCATGGGTGTCGGTCCCGGATCCCAGGACCGACACACAACCTTGTGGGAGCGAGCCTGCTCGCGATTGCGGTGGGTCAGCCAGAAAAGATGTGACTGACATACCGCAATCGCGAGCAGGCTCGCTCCCACATAGAAGTTTGCGCAAGGCCAACAATATGCCCACTGCCCTTTACCGCCTCATCCTCGCCATCGCGCTGTTATTGCCGATGGCCGCCCACGCCGGCGACGCCGAAGACTTCGTCGCCGCCAACCCGACCCAGCAGGCCAAACTCCTGGAAGCCTGGGCCGCGCAGCCTGAGCCTGAACGTGTCGAACTGATCAACGCCTTGCAGCAAGGCCAACTGACCGTCGATGGCCAGCCCAAGACCCTGCGCCTGAACAACCGCTTGCGCGGGCTGATCGAAACCGCCCTGGCCAGCCATCAACTGCTCGCCACCGATGCCCGCCTGCGCCTGGGCGCCGCACAGCAACTGCAAAAAAGCGCGCGTGCGGCCCAACTGGCTTTTCTTGACCGGCAACTGGCCGGCGAGCAGGACGAAGACGTGCATGCCGCCCTGAGCCTGGCCCTGGCCAACCTGCAACTGGTGGACGCCAACCCGTCCGTGCGCCTGGCCGCCGTCCGGCTGCTGGGGGAAACCGGCGATCCGCTGGCCCGCACGCGCCTCGAAGGTTTGCTCGAACCTGGCGTCGAAGCCGATGCCACGGTGCGCACCGCCGCCGAAACCAGCCTCGCTCAGGTCAAGCGCAAGCTTCTGGTCGGCGAACTGCTGGGCCAGGCCTTCAGCGGCATGTCCCTGGGCTCGATCCTGCTGCTGGCCGCCCTCGGCCTGGCAATCACGTTCGGCCTGCTGGGGGTGATCAACATGGCCCACGGCGAGATGCTCATGCTCGGCGCCTATTCCACTTATGTGGTGCAGATGCTGTTCCAGCGCTTCGCCCCGAACGCCATCGAGTTCTATCCACTGATCGCCCTGCCGGTGGCGTTTTTCATCACCGCCGCCATCGGCATGGCCCTGGAGCGCACGGTGATTCGCCACCTCTATGGGCGTCCGCTGGAAACCCTGCTCGCCACCTGGGGCATCAGCCTGATGCTGATCCAACTGGTGCGCCTGGTGTTCGGCGCACAGAACGTCGAGGTCGCCAACCCGGGCTGGCTGTCAGGCGGGATCCAGGTGTTGCCCAACCTCGTGCTGCCGTACAACCGCATCGTGATCATCGCTTTTGCGCTGTTCGTGGTGGTGCTCACCTGGCTGCTGCTGAACAGAACCCGCCTGGGCCTGAACGTGCGTGCCGTGACCCAGAACCGCAACATGGCCGCCTGCTGCGGCGTGCCCACTGGTCGCGTAGACATGCTCGCCTTCGGCCTCGGCTCGGGCATCGCCGGGCTGGGTGGCGTGGCGCTGAGCCAGATCGGCAACGTCGGTCCGGACCTGGGCCAGAGCTACATCATCGACTCGTTCCTGGTGGTGGTGCTCGGCGGGGTCGGCCAATTGGCCGGCAGCGTATTCGCTGCATTCGGGCTGGGCATCGCCAACAAGATTCTCGAACCGCAGATCGGCGCCGTGCTCGGCAAGATCCTGATCCTGGCGTTGATCATTCTGTTCATCCAGAAGCGTCCGCAAGGCCTCTTCGCGCTCAAAGGACGGGTAATCGACTGATGAACCAGCCCCTGATGCTCACGGCCACGCAAAAGGCCGGCCCCAAAGTCACCCTCGCCATCGGCGCGGTGATCCTGGCAGTGCTGCTGAGCCTGCCGCTGCTGTCGCTGTTGTCGGCGGACAACCCGCTGCACGTCTCCGCTTATACCCTGACGCTGGTGGGCAAGATTCTTTGCTACGCCATCGTCGCCCTCGCGCTGGACCTGGTATGGGGTTACGCAGGCCTGCTGTCTCTGGGCCACGGCCTGTTCTTCGCCCTGGGCGGCTACGCCATGGGCATGTACCTGATGCGCCAGGCCTCCGGTGATGAGTTGCCGGCGTTCATGACCTTTTTGTCGTGGACCGAATTGCCCTGGTACTGGGCCGGCACCAGCAGCTTCCTCTGGGCCATGTGCCTGGTGGTGCTGGCGCCGGGTTTACTCGCGCTGGTGTTCGGCTTCTTCGCCTTTCGCTCGCGGATCAAGGGCGTGTATTTCTCGATCATGACCCAGGCCCTGACGTTCGCCGGGATGCTGCTGTTTTTCCGTAACGAAACCGGGTTTGGTGGCAACAACGGCTTCACCAATTTCCGCTCGATCCTGGGGTTTGGCATCACCGAGCCCAGCACCCGGGCGGTGCTGTTCCTGGCCACCGTGCTGTTGCTGGTGACAAGCCTGTTCATCGGCTGGCGCCTGGCCCGCAGCAAATTCGGTCGGGTGCTGACCGCACTGCGAGACGCAGAGAATCGCCTGATGTTCTGCGGCTACGATCCCCGGGGGTTCAAGCTGTTCGTCTGGGTATTGAGTGCGGTCCTCTGCGGCCTGGCCGGTGCGCTGTATGTGCCACAGGTGGGCATCATCAACCCCAGCGAAATGTCGCCGACCAACTCCATCGAAGCCGCTGTGTGGGTGGCGCTCGGCGGGCGCGGCACGCTGATCGGCCCGCTGCTGGGCGCTGGCGTGGTCAATGGCATGAAAAGCTGGTTCACCGTGGCGTTTCCCGAGTACTGGCTGTTCTTCCTCGGCGCGCTGTTCATCGTGGTGACCTTGTACCTACCTAAGGGCGTGATCGGGTTGCTGAAGAAAAGGGGCGAATCATGAGAATCACTCCAACGGCCGAATTCATGCTCGAACCCATCCTTGACCCCCCTGTCGATGCCAATCGGGACCAAGGCAGCAGCCGCGACGCCATCGGCCTCGGCCAGGCAGCCGGCATTGGCCTGAACACCCGTCACGGCACCATCCTGACCCTGGAAGACATCAGCGTCAGCTTCGACGGCTTCAAGGCCTTGAACGATCTGAACCTGTACATCGGCGTCGGCGAATTGCGCTGCATCATCGGCCCCAACGGCGCGGGCAAGACCACGCTGATGGACGTGATCACCGGCAAAACCCGTCCCAGCCACGGCAAGGCCTGGTTCGGCGAAACCCTGGACCTGACGAGCATGAGCGAAGTGCAGATTGCCCAGGCCGGCATCGGTCGCAAGTTCCAGAAGCCCACGGTGTTCGAAGCCCTGAGCGTGTTCGAGAACCTGGAGCTGGCGCTCAAAACTGACAAATCGGTGTGGGCCAGCCTGCGGGCGAAACTGACCGGCGAGCAGCATGATCGTATCAGCGAAGTGCTGGAGACCATCCGCCTCAGTGCCTCGGTCAATCGCGCCGCCGGGTTGCTGTCCCACGGGCAAAAGCAGTTCCTGGAGATCGGCATGCTGTTGGTGCAGGACCCGCAACTGCTGCTGCTCGACGAACCGGTGGCGGGCATGACCGACGCCGAAACCGACTTCACCGCCGAGCTGTTCAAATCCCTGGCGGGCAAGCATTCACTGATGGTGGTGGAACACGACATGGGCTTCGTCGGCGCGATTGCCGACCACGTCACCGTGCTGCACCAGGGCAGCGTGCTGGCCGAAGGGTCGCTGGAACAGGTGCAGGAAAACGAGCGGGTGATCGAGGTGTACCTCGGTCGATAGGCCTGTGAACACATTCCCTTGTGGGAGCGGGCCTGTGGGAGCAAAGCTTGCTCCCACAGAAAGCTATTACTCCCACAGGGGACTTGAGGGGAATTTAAGACATGCTGCAAGTCGACAAGCTGCACCAGTACTACGGCGGTAGCCACATCCTGCGGGGCCTGTCGTTCGACGTGAAGGTCGGCGAGGTGACGTGCCTGCTGGGTCGCAACGGCGTGGGCAAGACCACCCTGCTCAAATGCCTGATGGGCCTGCTGCCGGCCAAGGAAGGCGCGGTGAATTGGGAAGGCAAACCGATCACCACCTTCAAACCGCATCAGCGGGTCCATGCCGGCATTGCCTACGTGCCCCAGGGCCGGGAGATTTTCGGGCGGCTGACGGTGGAAGAAAATCTGCTGATGGGCCTGTCGCGTTTTCCCGGCTCCGAGGCCAAAGAGGTGCCGGCGTTTATCTACGAATTGTTCCCGGTGCTGCTGCAAATGAAACAGCGTCGGGGCGGTGACTTGTCCGGCGGCCAGCAACAGCAGCTCGCCATTGGCCGGGCCTTGGCCAGCCGCCCGCGCCTGCTGATTCTCGACGAGCCCACCGAGGGCATCCAGCCTTCGGTGATCAAGGAGATCGGCGTGGTCATCAAGAAACTCGCGGCCCGGGGCGACATGGCAATTTTGCTGGTGGAGCAGTTCTACGACTTCGCCGCCGAACTGGCCGATCAATACCTGGTGATGTCCCGGGGCGAGATCGTGCAGCAGGGGCGCGGAGAAAATATGGAAGCCGAGGGTGTGCGCGGGCTGGTTACGATCTAGTCTGTAGCGTCCTGACGATAATCAGAAATCATGAACCTACCTGTCTCTTTACTGGCGCCTTCGGCCCTGTTCACCCCCAGCTGGCATGCCGAGTTGGAACTGGGTTACGCCCGATTCGGCGACTGCACCCGCCCGGTACAGCGTCGCCATAAAGGTCCGCTGCGGGTGCAAAAGCATCTGTACGCCGAAGGCCCCGAGGTGTGCCAGCACATCATCGTCCACCCGCCCGGCGGGATTGCCGGCGGTGACCGGCTGGACATCTCGGCCCACGTCGGCACTGGCGCCTGGGCGCAGCTGACCAGCCCCGGCGCGGCCAAGTGGTATCGCGCCGCCGGCCCGGCGTACCAGCAACTGAGCCTGAGTGTGGCCGCCGGTGCGACGCTGGAATGGCTGCCCCAGGAGACCATCGTCTTCAGCGCGGCCCAGGCTGAACTCAGCACCTCCATCGAACTGCAGGGCGACGGACGTTTGTTCTACTGGGACATGGTTGCCCTTGGCCGACCGGCCAGCGGCGAGCGGTTTGACCTTGGGCATTTTCAGGCGCGGCTGGACATTCGCCGCGACGGGCAGTTGCTGTGGCATGAGCGCCAGCGCATTGTGGGCGGTGATGGATTGCTCGACTCGCCAATCGGGTTGGGTGGCGATCCGGTTTTTGCCACGTTGCTGGTGACAGGGGATATCGATAGCGCGTTGCTGGAGCAATGCCGCTCCCTGGGCCATGACGTACGCGGCGACCTGACCCAATTGCCCGGGCTGGTTGTAGCCCGCTGCCTGGCGAAAGAGGCATTGCTGGCGCGGGGGTGGTTGATTGCATTGTGGCGGCTTTTGCGCCCGGCATTGCTCGGAAGAGAGGCCGTACCACCGAGAATCTGGAGCACATGAATTTGCTTTTCTGTGGGAGCAATGGTGTGGAAGCAATGACTTTGCTCCCACAGGCTCGATCCCACAGGGATTCGTGCTTTGAGTTTGAATTATTTATCTGCCCTTATGGACTGCACATGGACCTGACCCCACGCGAAAAAGACAAGTTGCTGATCTTCACCGCCGGCCTCGTCGCCGAGCGGCGCTTGGCTCGCGGCTTGAAGCTCAACTACCCGGAAGCCATGGCCTATATTTCCGCGGCCCTGCTCGAAGGCGCCCGCGACGGCCAGACCGTGGCCGAGCTGATGCACTTTGGCACCACCTTGCTGACCCGCGAGCAGGTGATGGAAGGCATCCCGGAGATGATCCCGGAGATCCAGGTCGAGGCGACCTTTCCCGACGGCACCAAACTGGTCACCGTCCACCAGCCCATCGCCTGAGGCCGTGTCATGACCTACCACATTCGTGATGCCCAGCCTGTGGACTTGCCGGCGATCCGCGACATCTACAACGATGCGGTGCTCCATACCACGGCGATCTGGAACGAACAGACCGTGGACCTGGGTAACCGCCAGGCCTGGTTCAGCGCCCGGCAAGCCCAAGGCTATCCGGTGCTGGTGATCGTCGATGGCGAGGAGAACGTGTTCGGCTACGCCTCGTTCGGCGACTGGCGGCCTTTCGACGGCTACGGGTACACCGTGGAGCATTCGGTGTATGTGCGCAGCGACCAGCGCGGCAATGGCCTCGGTCCACTGTTGATGACGGCGCTGGTCGAGCGCGCCAGGGCCTGCGGCAAACACATCATGGTCGCGGCCATCGAAAGCGGCAACGCGGCTTCGATTCGTTTACATGAACGGGCCGGTTTCACCACCACGGGGCAAATGCCCCAAGTGGGTACTAAATTCGGCCGTTGGCTGGACCTGACCTTCATGCAGTTGAGCCTCAACCCCGGGGCGCTACCGCCTGCCTTCAACAAGGAGTGAAACCGATGAACGCCGCCCAATTGCGTCGAGTCCACGCTGAAAGCTTTGCGCATTATCGCCAGGGCCTGATCGATCTGTTGCTCGACGCCGTCGGGTATGGCGCCAGTGTGGGGTTCATGGCCGACCTCGATGCCGTCCAGGCCCGTGCGTACTTTGACGAGGTCCAGGCCAGCCTTAACCAGGGCAGCCTGCTGCTGTGGGTGGTGGTCAAGGACGAGCAGGTGCAGGCCAGCGTCCAGCTTGCCCTGTGCCAGAAACCCAACGGGCTCAACCGCGCCGAAGTGCAGAAGCTGCTCGTGCGGGGTGAGGCCCGCCGCCGAGGCCTGGGCCAGCAATTGATGAGCGCCCTGGAACTCGGCGCCCACCAGCACAAGCGCGGCCTGCTGTACCTCGACACCGAGGCCGGCTCCGAGGCCGAGGCGTTCTACCGCGCCATGGGCTACACCCGCGTCGGTGAACTGCCCGACTACTGCCAGAGCCCCGACGGGACATACACCCCGACCACCATTTACTACAAGACTTTGGGGCAACCGCAATGATTCCAGGCCAATACCAGGTCCAGCCCGGCGACATCGAGATCAACGCCGGCCGCCGCACCCTGACGCTGAACGTCGCCAACAGCGGCGACCGGCCGATCCAGGTCGGCTCGCATTATCACTTTTTCGAAACCAACGACGCCCTGACCTTCGACCGCGCCGCCAGCCGCGGCATGCGCCTGAACATCCCGGCCGGCACCGCCGTGCGCTTCGAGCCGGGCCAGAGTCGCGAGGTGGAACTGGTGGACTTGGCCGGCCATCGCCGGGTGTTCGGGTTTGCCGGGCGCATCATGGGCGACCTGGATTAAAGATCAAAAGATCGCAGCCTTCGGCAGCTCTACAGAGGAAGGCGTACGCCCCGTAGGCGCTGCCGAAGGCTGCGATAGCGAGTAATGCAAGCGGTCCAACATCCAATTGAATCCCAAGGCGAACACATGAAAATCTCCCGCCAAGCCTACGCCGACATGTTCGGCCCCACCGTCGGTGACAAGGTCCGTCTGGCCGACACCGAGTTGTGGATCGAAGTGGAAAAGGACTGCACCACCTACGGCGAAGAAGTGAAATTCGGCGGCGGCAAAGTGATTCGCGACGGCATGGGCCAGAGTCAGCTATTGGCCGCCGAGGTCGTGGACACCGTGATCACCAACGCGCTGATCATCGATCACTGGGGCATCGTCAAGGCCGATGTCGGCCTCAAGGACGGGCGCATCGCGGCCATTGGCAAGGCGGGCAACCCGGACATCCAACCCGACGTAACCATCGCCATCGGCGCCAGCACCGAAGTGATTGCTGGCGAAGGCATGATCCTCACCGCCGGCGGTATCGATACCCACATCCACTTCATCTGCCCACAGCAGATCGAAGAAGCGCTGATGAGCGGCGTGACCACCATGATTGGCGGCGGCACGGGCCCGGCCACCGGGACCAACGCCACCACCTGCACCTCCGGCCCTTGGCACCTGGCGCGCATGCTCCAGGCCGCCGATGCCTTCCCGATGAACTTAGGCTTCACCGGCAAGGGCAACGCCAGCCTGCCAGAGCCGCTGGTCGAGCAGGTCAAGGCCGGCGCCATCGGCTTGAAGCTGCACGAAGACTGGGGCACCACGCCGGCGGCCATCGACAACTGCCTGAGCGTGGCCGACCAGTACGACGTGCAGGTGGCGATCCACACCGACACCCTCAACGAGTCCGGCTTTGTGGAAACCACCCTGGCCGCGTTCAAGGGCCGCACCATTCACACCTACCACACCGAAGGCGCTGGCGGCGGTCACGCACCGGACATCATCAAGGCCTGCGGTTTCCCCAACGTGTTGCCCAGCTCCACCAACCCGACCCGACCGTTCACCCGCAACACGATCGACGAACACCTGGACATGCTGATGGTCTGCCATCACCTGGACCCGAGCATCGCCGAAGACGTGGCCTTCGCCGAAAGCCGCATCCGTCGTGAAACCATCGCTGCCGAAGACATTCTCCATGACCTCGGTGCGTTCTCGATGATCAGCTCCGACAGCCAGGCCATGGGCCGCGTCGGCGAAGTCATCACCCGCACCTGGCAGACCGCCGACAAAATGAAGAAACAGCGCGGCGCCCTGCCCGGTGACGGCGAAGGCAACGACAACTTCCGCATCAAGCGCTACATCGCCAAATACACCATCAACCCGGCGATCACCCATGGCATCAGCCATGAAGTGGGGTCCATCGAAGTGGGCAAGTGGGCCGACCTGGTGTTGTGGCGTCCGGCGTTCTTCGGCGTCAAGCCGACCCTGATCCTCAAGGGCGGGGCGATTGCCGCCAGCCTGATGGGCGACGCCAATGCCTCGATTCCGACGCCGCAACCGGTGCACTACCGGCCGATGTTTGCAAGCTACGGTGGCTCGCGGCACGCCACCAGCCTGACCTTCATCAGCCAGGCGGCCGCCGAGGCGGGGCTACCGGAACAGCTTGGGCTAAAGAAGAAAATCGCCGTGGTCAAAGGCTGCCGCGACGTGCAGAAAACCGACCTGATCCACAACGATTACCTGCCGAGCATCGACGTCGATCCGCAGACTTACCAAGTCAAGGCCGACGGCGTGTTGCTCTGGTGCGAACCGGCCGACGTGCTGCCGATGGCGCAGCGGTATTTTCTGTTTTGAATGGAGTAAGGACCTGAGAGCAAGACTTGTGGGAGCAAAGCTTGCTCGCGATACAGGCGCCTCAACTCTTTGGAACCGAGTTGAATTCATCGCGGGCAAGCCTTGCTCCCACAGGTTGGCGCTTGCTCATTGACCGCTTTTCACTCCACCAACCGCCCCAACCGCTGCTTGAGCATGCGGTTTTCGTTGCGCAGGTGCTGCACCTCTTCCAACAGGTCCAGCGCCAGGGCGACGCCTTCCCATCCCAGCTCCAACTCGCGTCGCAGCTTGGCGGCGCGCCGGGCCAGGACCAGTTCGTAATCGGTGAAACGCCAATCCGCCGGGGCCGCGCCGTGGGGTTCGAGGATGCCATGCGCGATGATTTCGATCACATGGACATCGGCCAACGCAGCGGCCTCGCAAAACTCCATCAGGTTCAGTTCAATGATCGGGTTGTCCATGGTCTGCTTCTCCCAATGCTTACAGGCTCGGTGCGAATAGCCTAGCCGTCAAAAGTTCTCCCGCGGGTCGAACGCGGCTTTCTTCGCCAACTCCTCCCACAGCGCCTTGACCTCCTCGTCGCAGGTCTTAGGCATCACAGCCTTGAGCTGCACGAACAGGTAACCGCGCTCACTCGCCTTGTTGCGCAGGCCGTGGCCCTTGGCGCGCATGCGCTGGCCGTTCTGGCTGCCGGCCGGGACCTTGAGGTTGATCTTGCCGGTGAGGGTCGGTACCGCCACTTCAGCGCCCAGCGCCAGTTCCCACGGTGCCAGGGGCAAGGTGATGATCAGGTCCTGGCCTTCGACATCGAACTTGGGGTGCGGCGCGAAACGAATGGTCAGGTACAAATCGCCATTGGCGCCACCACCGACGCCGGGCGCACCCTGGCCCTTGAGGCGGATGCGTTCGCCGTCGGTCACGCCCAGCGGAATTTTCACGTTCAGGCTTTTGCTGGTGTTGCTCACGTGCTGGCCGGCGGGGTTGTATTGCGGCACCTGGAAGCTGACCTTCTTCGAGTCGTCCGACAGGGTTTCTTCCAGGAAGATCGGTAATTCCATTTCCACGTCTTGCCCTCGACGGCCGGTGCTGCGACCTGATTGTCCGCCACCGAAACCCGGCCCGCGATTACCGAAAATCGAACTGAAGAAGTCCGAGAAATCCCCGGTGTCCTGACCGCCAAAACCACCACGGCTCTGCCAGCCCGGCGGGCCTTGGAACGGCTGGCCATGTTGGCCGTACCGACGCAGGTCGTCATATTCGGCGCGTTTGTCGGCGCTTTTCAGCGCTTCATAGGCCTCGGAGACGTCCTTGAACTTGGTCTCGGCGTCCTTTTCCTTGCTCACATCCGGGTGGTATTTGCGCGCCAGTTTGCGGTAGGCGGCCTTGATCGTGCTGTCGTCCGCGGTCGGCTCCACACCCAGAATCTTGTAATAGTCTTTGAAGTCCATCTAAGTATCACCACCGTTATCGATATCGCACCGCCACCCGCAGCATGCTCGTGGTACAAGTCCTGGGGTTTGACCGATCTCAAGGTTTGTGACCGGGCGGTGCATCAGAAGTTTATCGGCAGCTGGCGGCGGTTCTTGTACCCGACCTGTGGCTGCCAGACCCATGCCAGCAAGTTTGGGGGTAAAAGGGCATCTTTCAAGACCAGAGTTTGCGAATTAGCAGATAACCGGCCTTCGAATCCGGGCCGCACTGACATACACTGCGCGGCCGTTTTTTCAACTGGAACCCGAAAGAATGAAAAACGCATCCCCGGCCCGTGCCTGCGGTATCGACTTTGGCACGTCCAACTCCACTGTCGGCTGGCTGCGCCCCGGCATGGAAACGCTGATCGCGCTGGAGGACGACAAGATTACCCTGCCCTCGGTGGTCTTTTTCAATTTCGAGGAGCGTCGCCCGGTGTACGGCCGCCTAGCGCTGCACGAGTATCTGGAAGGTTATGAAGGCCGGCTGATGCGCTCGCTCAAGAGCCTGCTGGGCTCCAAGCTGATCAAGCACGACACCAGCGTGTTGGGCACGGCCATGCCATTCAAGGACCTGCTGGGGCTGTTCATCGGTCAGCTGAAACAGCGCGCCGAGGCCACCGCCGGTCGGGAATTCGAAGAAGTGGTACTGGGTCGTCCGGTGTTTTTCGTCGATGACGACGAACTGGCCGACCAGGAAGCCGAAAACACGTTGGTGGATGTGGCCCGCGCCATCGGTTTCAAGGAAGTGTCATTCCAGTACGAACCCATCGCAGCGGCATTCGATTATGAATCGACCATCGAGAAAGAAGAGCTGGTACTGATCGTCGACATCGGCGGCGGGACCTCGGACTTCTCCCTGGTGCGCCTGTCGCCCGAACGCCGCACCCACGATAACCGTCACGCCGACATCCTCGCCACCGGCGGCGTGCACATCGGCGGGACCGATTTCGATAAACAACTCTCGCTGGCCGGCCTGATGCCGTTGTTCGGTTACGGCAGCCGCATGAAAAGCGGCGCCTACATGCCCACCAGCCACCACATGAACCTGGCGACCTGGCACACCATCAACGCGGTGTACTCGCAGAAATCCACCCTGGCCCTGGGCAGCATGCGCTACGACATCGAAGACACCGGCGGCATCGACCGGCTGTTCAAGTTGATCGAACAGCGCGCCGGGCATTGGCTGGCAATGGAAGTGGAAGAAACCAAGATCCACCTGACCCAGACTGACCACCGCCATGTGGCCCTGGACCGGATCGAGCCAGGCCTGAGCGTGGACCTGAGCCGGGGGTTATTCGAAACCTCCATCGACGGTTTGCTGGAGCGGGTTCGCGGCAGCGTCACGCAATTGCTTAACGATGCCAACGTACGCGTCGATCAGGTCGATACGGTGTTCTTTACCGGCGGCTCCAGCGGTATCCCGGCGCTGCGCAACAGCGTTTCGGCCATGTTGCCCCTGGCGCGGCATGTGGAAGGCAACATCTTCGGCAGCATCGGCAGCGGGTTGGCGATTGAGGCGATGAAGCGCTACGGCACCCAGGTCTGATCCGTCGCGAGCAGGCTCGCTCCCACAATAGACCGAGTTCCTTCAGACGGAATGCCGATCAATGTGGGAGCGAGCCTGCTCGCGATGGCGTCAGAACAGACAACACATCCCTTGAGTCAAACCATCCCCACCTGCTTCAACTCACTCTTCAAATACGCATAATAAATCGGCCCCGCCACCACTCCCGGCAGGCCGAACGCGGCTTCGAACACCAGCATCGCCAGGAGCAACTCCCAGGACTTGGCGCTGATCTGTCCGCCGACGATGCGGGCGTTGAGGAAGTATTCGAGCTTGTGGATCACGATCAAGTAACCCAGCGCCGCCACCGCCACCCAGATCGACAGCGACAGGCCGACGATGGTGATCAGCGTATTGGAGATGAGGTTGCCGATGACCGGCAGCAGCCCCAGCAGGAAGGTCATCACGATCAGGGTCTTGGTCAGCGGTAGTTTTATACCGAACAGCGGCAGCACCACCGCCAGGAAGATCCCGGTGAAGAAGGTGTTGAGCAGGGAAATCTTGATCTGGGCGAAGACAATGTTGCGGAACGCCTTGACCAGCAGGTTCAGGCGATCGAACAGCGCGGCGGCCAGGGGTTTGCGCTTGGTCAGGTCGGGGATGCGCTGCAAGGCGATGATTGCCCCCAGCACCATGCCGATCAGCAGCGTCACGAACATGTGGGCCGCATCCTTGCCCACCAGTTGCAGGTCGCTCAGGTGCTTGCTTATCCAGTCACCAATCGCCACCCGGAACTCGGCTGCGCTGGCCGGCAGGTAGGCGTCGATGAACGGCGGCAACTGCCCGCGGGCGCGGTCGACCACCACCATGAATTTGTCCAGAGAGGCGCCGGGGTTTTCCGCTTCATGCAGCAGAAAACTGAAGGCCCCGGCGAAAATCAATGTCAGCACACTGACCACCAGCGTGCCCAGCAACGCCACCGCCAGCCAGCGAGCTCGCCGGCCTTCGATCAGCCGTTGCAACTGCGGGGTGAGCATATTGACCAGTTCGAACACCAACAACCCGGCCAGCAGGCTCGGTAGCAGGCGCAGCGGCAGAACCAGCAGCAGCCCACCAAAAATGATCACCCAACTGATCACCAACAATACATGACGCTGAGAAAACGTTGGCATACAGCCTCAGAACGAAACGGCGTGAAAGGATTGGCAGTCTGCCAGCCTTCCACCAACAGCACTAGAGATTGTATTGGTCGACCTTGGTCGGAGTTCTTGTAGTGCCTGCGCCCCGCCCCCATCGCGAGCAAGCTCGCTCCCTCAGGCGTTTTCATTGCTGGGCCCATTGTGCAAGCGAGCCTGCTCGCGATGAGGCCTTCACAGGCTCAAGAAAATCCCAGCAGTTATTTTTTCTTCAGGCAATCACTCATGAAAGCCTTGCGGGCATCGCCTTTCAGCGCCTGGGTGGTGGCCGTGGCGTTGCAGGTTTTCATGCGTTCCTGCGGCGTACTCGGGGCAGCGACGGCCGGGGTAGCCGGAGTGGCCTTGAGGCAGTTGCTCATGAAGGCTTTGCGCTCGTCGCCCTTGAGAGCCTTGGCGGAGGCGTCGGCGTTGCAAGTGGTCATCTTGGTCTGTTGAGCCGTGGCGGCGAAGCCCTGGGAACACAGCAACAAACCGATCATCAACAAGGGCACGCGCAACATCTTCATAGTATTTCTCCTGATTGCCGTCCGATGGGGACGGCGATGGGTTGCAGTGTAGACAAAGCCCGTTACACCTTCATCTGCTTGATTCTCTGTGCCTGGTCCTACCGATTTCGCGAGCAGGCTCGCTCCCACAGTTGACCGCATTCCTTCTGCAGAACCTCGGTCGCATGTGGGAGCGAGCCTGCTCGCGATGAACGAGAACGCGGACCGACTGGCTACACCCCCGAAGCCTTCAACCGCGCCGCATGCTCGACGAACAACCGGATCGGCTCGGCGCCCCGGCCCACCAGCCCCAGCGACTGGTTGACGATGTCGAAGTGGTCCAGCGGATAGTCATCGCCGATCACCGTACCCAGGTGCGAGCTGTAGCGCCCGACCATACCGTCGCACTGCCCTGCCTCGCGCACAAAGGTGCGGGCGAACAGCCGGCAGCTGCGGTTGGTGCCGTCGAACAGGTTGCGTCCCTTATCGGTCTTGCCCGGCTGCAACGTCCCCGACCAGGAGTAATAGCGCACGCCGTTGACCTCTTCCGGTCCATGCCCGCCCCAGGTTTCAGGCAGGCCCTGTGGATAACGTTGGTTGAACAGCGCCACGCCCGTCGTAGTAAGCGAGTTGTGGGAAGCATGGATATCCACCGGCAGCTTCGGCCCGCGATAGCCGGTTTCCAGCAGACTCATCAGGGCGCCGATCAGCCGCAACAAAGCGCTGAGCAAGCGGCCCTTGGCGCTGTCGGCCGGGTAATGGATTTGCAGGTAATCAGCCAGCTCCGAGCCGTGGTTGGTGCCAGCCACCGAGGTCACCGATGCCACCAGATCCGGGCGTTTGGCCGCCGCGTAGCGGGCAGTGAGGGCGCCTTGGCTGTGGCCGATCAGGTTGACCTTCTGCGCACCGGTTTGCCGCAGAATTTCCTCGATACGCGCGAGCAATTGCTCACCGCGCACCTCGGACGAATTGAGCGGCGATACCTGGACGGCAATCACCACCGCCCCACCCCGACGCAGCGCCGAAACGATCCCATACCAGTACGGATACAACACCAGACGAATGAACCCGAGCATTCCCGGAACCAGCACCAGCGGGTAGCGAGTGGCACACTGTTGCGACATAACGACATCCTGTGATCAATAGGTGGTCAGCATCGGTATCGATGATGACCAGTCTATGACACTCGCGTCACTTCAGCCCGCCCCCGCCACAATCCACGCCATCAGAACGTCCGCGCCAACGCCAGCAAGCGCTGCTCGGCCTCGGCGCAGGACAGCGCAAAGCTGCGCTCGGCCGACTCTTCGCCTTCGGCGGCCACCACTGTCACATCGGTGATGCCGATAAAACCCAAGACCGTTCGCAGCAGTGTATCGGCATGGTTCATCCCCTCCAACTGCCCACCGGGCCCGAAACCGAAATCGCCACGGCTGGTCACGATCAAGGCCTTCTTGCCCAGCACCAACGGCTCGTATTGCGACACGCCGTTGTCCAGGCTGTGGTTGAACGTCAGCCCGATGCGCACGATCTGGTCGATCCAGGCCTTTACGCCGCTGGGTACGCTGAAGTTGTGCATGGGCGCGGAGATCACCAGCCGCTCGTGGGCCAGCAGTTGCGCCACCAACGCGTCGCTCAGCGCCAGATCCGCCTGCATGATCAAGGGTCGAGCCTGGGGTTCGGGGTAGAACGCTGCCGCGATGAAGGCTTCGTTGACGGGAGCAATCATGGCCCTTCCGACTTCGCGGCGGGTCAGCTGGTTTTGCGGATGGACGGATTGCCAAGCCGATAAAAACGTTTCTGCCAAGCGCCGGGAATGAGAGCGCTCACCACGGGGACTGCCATGCACTACAAGAATACTGCTCATCTGAATCTCCTTTTTTGCGACTAGAATTAACACCGCCTGTGCCTTTGAGCTTGGAGCGCATCGCTGCTTTCATTCAAATGAGCGCTAGTTCATCTGGATGAATTTATTTCATCCATTTGGATTCTGGAGGTTACAGATGTTCGCCAACCTGCCCCTCAACGCCCTGCGTGCTTTCGAGTCCGCCGCGCGGCTGCTCAGTTTCAAGGCAGCGGCCCAAGAACTGTCCGTGACGCCCACCGCGATCTCCCATCAGATTCGCACCCTGGAAACCTGGCTGGGCATGCCGCTGTTCGAGCGCCTGCCGCGCCAGGTGCGGCTCACCGAGGGCGGCCAACGCTTGTTCCACAGCCTGCACGGGGCCTTGCTGGAGGTGGCGCAAAGCGTCGACACCTTGCGCCCGCAACGCAGCGGCAACCACCTGACGATCTCTACCACCGCGGCGTTTGCCGCCCTCTGGCTGGTGCCGCGCCTGGGCCGGTTCTATGCACGCCACCCGAACATCAACGTGCGTCTGGACACCCATTGCGAAGTGATTGACCTGCACCAGGACGCCAGCGTCGACCTGGTGGTGCGTTACAGCCTGGACACCTACCCGAACCTGTACGGCCTGTGTCTGTTCGATGAAAGCTTCGGCGTGTATGGCTCGCCCGAACAGGTGGTCCTGGCGGCCCGGCAAGCGCCGACGTTGATCAGTGTGCGCTGGCATAACACCAAGCTGTATGCCCACGGCTGGGATGCCTGGTGCGCCCAGGCCGGGGAAACCTGGATGGCCCGGCAGCCCTGCGTACGCGAGTACGACGAGGAACACTACGCCCTGCAAGCAGCGATCGCCGGGCAAGGCCTGGTGCTGGCGAGCAATATCCTGGTCTCGGAAAGCGTTGCCAGCGGTTTGCTGGCGGGTTATCGCCCGCAGATCCAGGTCAACGGCGCCGGCTACAGCGCCCTGTGCGTACCGGGCCGCGAACGTCATCCGCCGGTGCGGGCGTTCTTCCAGTGGTTGCGCGAAGAGGTGCGGCAGTGCGCATCACTCCTGACACCGTCGCCGTTGTAGGAGCTGCCGAAGGCTGCGATTTTTTGATCTTGATCTGTGGGCGCTCGCTCGCGACTCAATTGTCCGGGGAAAGATCGCGGATTTGTAATACCGCCATCGCGAGCCTGCTCGCGATAGGGTCGGTAGCCTCACCGCAAAGTCTGGCTACCGGGTCGGCTTGACCGTCACCGGTGCCTTGCCAGCCCTCATCTGCTCCAGCAGCGGCGCGCACTGGTTCGGCTCGCCACCGCTGGGAGCAACCAGGGCCAGCAACCCTGCCGCCGGCGCGGCGATCAGACCCAGCGCCACCATCCCGGCACCGCGCAGCATCAGCGGCACGGCCTTGACGCCGGCGGCGGGCTTGGCGAACGTGCCCCGCACGTACAACGGCGAGCGCAGGGAAATCAGCCGCCAGCCCTTGGACTCCGGGGTGACCGTCAGGTCCAGTTTTTCGGTGGCCATGTTCGCCGTGCCGTCGACGTAGATGATTGCGCTCTCGGTGTCGAACACGAACAGTCGGGTGGTTGCCAGGCCGGTCTTGATGCCGAAGTCCGCTGCCGCGCAGTTGATCTTCACTTCCTTGTCGCCAAAGATTTTCCCCACCACGTAGTTGCCGACGTTCAGCCCCGCCAGCTCCATCAGCTCGCGACTGATGGCACCATCGTTGATGAGCATTTTCAGCGTGCCGTTGGAGGTGCCCAGCAACGCCGCCACCGAATTGCCGCGCCCGGCGATATCGGCATCGCCGTTCAGTTCACCGAAGCTGGTTTTCATCGGCTCGAAACCGGGAAACAGTTGCTTGAGCTTGAAACCCCGCGCCGTCAACTTCGCCCGGCCTTCAAGAGGCTGGGTGTGGCCGTTGAGGCGGATCTGCGCATCGAGCCGGCCACCGGCCACGCCGAAGCGCAGGGGTTCGAGGCTGAGCTGACCGTCGTTGAGCACCAGATGAGTGTAAAGGTCGGTGAACGGCAGCTGTTCACTGTGGACGATGCGTTTGCCAGTGAACTCCACGTCGGCGTCCATCACGCCCCAGCGCTCGGTGCGAAATTCCTCCACAGGCAACACTTTGTCGGAGGGCTGTTTGCTGGCGCCACCTCGGGCCTTTTGCTCGGTGTTGGAGTCAGCGCCGATCAACGGCGCCAGGTCGCTGAACAACAGTTGGTTGGAAACCAGCGCGCCACTGAGTTTCGGTCGGGGCTGGCTGGCGACGTAGGCCAGGTTGCCGTGGATATCGCTGTCGCCAATCTTGCCGTTGAAGTCCTCATAGCGAAACAGCGCTCCGTCCGGCTCGTGGAGCTTGGCGATCAGGCGGCCATCGGTGGCATAGGGCGGTGAATCCGGCAGGGTCACGCCGGTCAGTGGATAAAGATTGGCCAGGCTGCTGCCAGCCAGCTTCAAGCGCAGGTCGAGGGCGCCGAGGTTCATCGGATCGGTGAGGGTGCCGGCCAGTTCGACGCGGGTATCGGCGATCTTCGCCTGGGCCTGCAATGGAAAGGGTTTCGATGCATCCTGCAGCGCCAGCAGACCGCCAACCTTGCCAGAGCCGGTAAGGTTTTGCCCGTGATACTGCCCGGTGACCTTGAAGGCGAACACATAGTCCTGGAGAGCCACACCCTGGTCCCGGACTTTTTTTGCGGCCTTTTCACCGACGATATCGCTGAACGGGATGGGTTTGCCCAATAGGTCGATCAGCAGATCGAGCCGGGTTTTCAGGGTCTGGTCATCTAGCGTGACGTGGCCTTTGTCGAAGCCAATGGCGCCGATGTCCACGACCCAACTGGATGGCTCGGCATCCGGGTCTTTCGGGTCGAACTGGAACGTCCAGTTGGCACGCCCGTCAGCCAAGCGTTGCAGGTTGGCGTTGGGCTCGGTCAGGTCGATACGGGGAATCGCCACTCGCCGGGCCAGCAAGGCCAGGGGGGAAACACGCAACTCGACGCGCTTGAGCGTGACCATTTGCGGGGTTTTCGACCAGTGCGGGTTACCCAGGCTCAAGTCTTCGGCCACCACATGCGGCCACGGTACCCAGGCCCGCCAGCCACCTTCCTCTGGCTCGCGTTGCCAGACCACCGCCAGGTTGCCATTGATGGCGAACGGCCGATGCAACTCCTCGGAAACCTTGCTGTTGAGCGTAGGTTTGATCCGGTTCCAATCGAAGAAGGCGATGATGAGCACCAGCACGGCCAGCAGGACAACAAGGCTGGCAAAGCTCCAGGCAAGGATTTTTGAGGTGCGCGTCATGCACAAGGCTCCTGATGACAAGTCAGCGTCCGAACCGCGACGCCTGGAAAACACGAGCCTGTAGTCGGCTCGTTGTGAAGAGTAAGACCGGTGAAACGGCCAACAGGTTTAACACCACAGGCGATGAACGGCATAAAAAATTCTTAAAATCCTGACCGACCCGACAGCTACCTGTTACCGACCCCGCACTTTTGCGAGGCACCGCTGGGTACAAAATACCCACCACAGTGCAAAACCGCACCGCTGAAAGGCCCGTTCTAGAGCCTCCCCACAGAACAATCAATTCCGTTGATTATTACCATTGCGCTTATGAACTTTTATATCGATTTATCGAGAGTAGCATTGCCCTCGTACCCACTTTATCGCCCCCCCAAGGAGCAATGATCATGAAAAACCAATTACTGTTGAGCCTGAGCCTTTCACTGCTGGCCTCCACTGCCTTCGCACTGCCAGCCGCCGAACAAGCCACGCCACAAGTCAGGGACAGCCATTCGGTCTACAGCCAGACCGTTGCTGAAGACGGTTTCGAGCACACCCATCAAGGCCAAGTTGCCGAAGGTGGTTATGATCGTACCCTTCAAGGCCGGGAAGTTGCCGAAGACGGCTACAAACGCACTCTTCAAGGCCAGGAAGTTGCCGAAGGTGGTCGTGATCGTCTGGAGCAAAAAGGCCTGGTTGAAGACGGCTACGAGCGCACCCATCAAGGCCAGGTTGTTGCCGAAGGCGGTGGTGATCGTGTGATCGAACGCAACGGCACAGTGAGCTGAGCCCATGGTGGCCCAGAAAAAAGCCCGATTCCCCCAATCGGGCTTTTGACTTTCAAGAGCTTCGTTTTCCCCGCTTGATCCTTCTCTACCGTTCGACGTCGGCAAAGCCGATTTGCTAGAGTGCGTCGATCCCGTGAATCAGAAGTCAGCCTTGCGATGCTGCCCCGCGCCGAACAGAAACAACAGACCCGAAATGCCCTGATGGATGCAGCCCGCCATTTGATGGAGTGCGGTCGAGGGTTCGGCAGCCTGAGCCTGCGAGAAGTCGCCCGGACCGCCGGCATCGTGCCCACCGGGTTCTACCGGCACTTCGACGACATGGACCAACTGGGCCTGGCGCTCGTCTGCGAAGTCGGCCAGACCTTCCGCGAAACCATCCGACTGGTGCGCCACAACGAATTCGTCATGGGCGGCATTATCGATGCGTCGGTGCGGATTTTTCTCGATGTGGTGCAAGCCAACCGCTCGCAGTTCCTGTTCCTGGCCCGTGAGCAATACGGTGGCTCCCTGCCGGTGCGCCAGGCTATCGGACGGCTGCGCGAAGACATCAGCTCTGACTTGGCCGCCGACTTGGCATTGATGCCTAAATTGCAGCACTTGGACCTTGCCGGGTTGAGCGTGATGGCCGACCTCATCGTCAAAAGCGTGTTCGCCACCCTGCCCGACATCATCGATCCACCCGCCGAAGCCCTGCCCGAACACCTCACCCCCCAGGTGAAGATCACCCAGCAGCTGCGGTTTATCTTTATTGGCCTCAAGCATTGGCAAGGTTTGGGTAGCACCGAGTAATCCCTGTCCCACAAGTTCTCGACAAGCCACAAAATAGTGCACGCCCATTAGTATAAGCACCAAAAAGGCGCACCATGAAACACCTTCCCCAGCATTCCTACCACTATTTCCTACACCCCCTTCGATTGGCAAGCCCCTTGCTCTAAACACAGCACCGTTCATTGCTGGAAGCACTCCGATGCTGGTGATTCATCGCAGAATCGACACTCAACCCCGCTGGGATGCCGAGCTGCACCTGACCTTCGACGCCCGCAGCAAGAGCCGTCTGCGCTGTTTCAGTGCCGAGGGTGAAGACGTGGGGTTGTTTCTGGAGCGAGGCCAACCGCCGCTGTACGACGGCGAATGCCTGCAGGCCGAAGACGGACGCATCGTGCGTGTCTGCGCCCGCCCCGAACAACTGTTGCATGTCACTTGCGCCAACGCGTTCGAACTGACCCGCGCGGCCTACCACCTGGGCAATCGCCATGTCGCCCTGCAAGTGGGCGATGGCTGGTTGCGCCTGCTGGACGATTACGTGCTCAAGGCGATGCTCGAACAACTGGGTGCCAGCACTGAGCACCTCGAAGCTGCGTTCCAGCCGGAACACGGCGCCTATGGCGGCGGCCATCATCATTCGCGGCACGGCGACGACGATTTCAACTACGCGCCGCGCCTGCATCAGTTCGGCGTGCGCACATGAACCCGGCCTGGGCGCTGCTGCGTCTGGCCAGCCCGCAATTGCCGATTGGCGGCTACAGCTATTCCCAAGGGCTGGAAATGGCGGTGGATAACGGCCAGGTCAAAACCTGCGACGACGCACGTCGCTGGATCAGCGACCAATTGCTGCTGAACCTGGCGCGGTTCGAGGCGCCCATGCTGCTGGCTCACTGCACCGCAGCTGCCGCCGACGACTGGGATGCCCTGCTGCAACACTGTGAAGAACACCGCGCCAGCCGGGAAACCCGCGAGCTGTATCAGGAGAGCCGGCAGATGGGCTACTCGTTGCAGCAATTGCTCAACGGCCTGCCAGAACTCGACGCCGCCGCACGAGGTTTTCTCGAACAACGCGCCGAGCCGCACCTGGCCCTGGGCTGGGCCCTGGCTGCTCGCGCCTGGCATATCAGCCCCCAGGACGCCCTCGCCGCCTGGCTGTGGAGCTGGCTGGAAAACCAACTCGCGGTGCTGATGAAAACCCTGCCCCTGGGTCAGCAAGCCGCCCAGCGCCTGACCAGCGAACTGCTGCCGTTGCTGCAACAGGCCCAGCACAACGCCTCGACCATCGACCCCGATCATTACGGCAGCGCCGCGTTTGGCCTGTCCCTGGCGTGCATGGCCCATGAGCGCCAATACAGCCGCCTGTTCCGTTCCTAGGAGACACACATGAACACACAACCTCTGCGCGTCGGTATCGGCGGCCCGGTGGGTTCCGGCAAAACCGCCCTGACGCTGGCCCTGTGCCTGGCCCTGCGTGAACGCTACAACCTGGCGGTGGTCACCAACGATATCTACACCCGCGAAGACGCCGATTTCCTGGTGCGCAACGAAGCCCTCGCGCCGGAGCGGATCATCGGCGTGGAAACCGGCGGCTGCCCGCACACGGCAATTCGCGAAGACGCCTCGATCAACCTCGAAGCAGTGGACCAGTTGAACCGGCGCTTCCCGGGCCTGGATCTGATCCTGGTGGAATCCGGCGGCGACAACCTTTCGGCGACCTTCAGCCCGGAGCTGTCGGACCTGACCATCTACGTGATCGACGTATCGGCCGGTGACAAGCTGCCACGCAAGGGCGGGCCGGGCATCTGCAAATCCGACCTGCTGGTGATCAACAAGATCGACCTGGCGCCACTGGTGGGCGCGTCCCTGGAAATGATGGACAGCGACACCAAACGGATGCGCAACGGAAAGCCGTTCGTGTTCAGCAACCAGAAAACCGGTCAGGGCCTGGACGACATCATTGCTTTCATCGAGCGCCAGGGCCTGCTGACTGCCGCCTGACTTTTCAACGTCAACTTTTACACTTTCAACAAGGAAGCTTATCCATGACATTCAAACGCATCCTCGGCGCCCTCGCCCTGCTGCTGACCCCGGCCCTGGCCTTCGCCCACCCCGGCCACGGCGACAATGGCCTGATCGCCGGCCTCGGCCACCCCTTCGGCGGGCTCGATCATTTGCTGGCGATGCTGGCGGTCGGCTTGTGGGCCGCGCAACAACAAGGCGCGGCGCGCTGGGCCCTACCGTGCACCTTCGTCGGCACCCTGCTGATCGGCGGTTTGCTGGGCTTTGAAGGCCTGAACCTGCCGGCGCTGGAAAGCGGGATTGCCGCCTCGGTGCTGGCCCTGGGCCTGGCAGTGGCGCTGGCGGTGCGTCCGCCGCTGAGCCTGGCGGTCGGCGCGACGGCACTGTTTGCACTGTTCCACGGCGTGGCCCACGGCCTGGAGTTGCCAGACATGTCGAGCCCATGGGCCTACGCGGTTGGCTTCGTCGCTGCCACGGCGGCGCTGCATGGCGCAGGCTTTGCCCTGGTTCGCGTCCTGCCGCGAGCAGCCGCGCCATTGGTGCGCGTGGCCGGTGCGGCTTCGGCGGCGGCTGGGGTTTGGTTGCTGGCGGGCTGATTTTTCCAGCACCTTCAAAGCAAGCCTGCTCCCACAGTTTGATCGGTGTACACCGTACCTAATGTGGGAGCGAGCCTGCTCGCGATGACGGACTTACAGGCGCCATCTCTCTGAAGCCAGTCACTCTGCTACCATGTCGCGCAATCGCCCCTGCCGTGACGACGTCCGCCAATGCCTGATGCTTCCCGCTCTGCTCCTCTGCCTGAATTGACCGCCCTGTTTGCAACGGTGCGTCAGCATTTTCACGACGTGATCGTGCCAATGTGGCAAGGCCCGGGTTGGAATGCCGAGCTGGCATTGCCCCATGAATCCCTGGACGCCGGACATGCGCCGCTGCCACCCCAGCGCTATCGCGCCATGGCCTGTGCACGGCAGCTGTATGTGTTCGCCAGCCTGATCGGTGAAGTGCCGGCAGCCGAAGAACGGGCCGCCGCACTCTTTCGCTCGCTGCAACGGCATTTTCACGATGCCGAACACGGCGGCTGGTTCTACAGTATCGACCCGCAAGGCGCGCCGCTGGACACCGGCAAAGACCTCTATACCCACGCCTTCATCCTGTTCGCCTGCGCCCATTACTGGGGCAAGGTCCGCGAACCGCTGGTGGAATCGGTGCTCAACGCCACCCTGGAAGTCATCGCCCGGCGCTTTGCCACCGCAGACGGTCTCTACGAAGCCAGCCTCAAGCGCGATTGGTCAACTGTCGAATCCGGGCCGTTGCAAAACCCGCTGATGCACCTGGCCGAAGCCTTCCTCGCCACCCTCTCGGTTCGCGAAGACGCCTACGTTCGTCAAGCGTTGCTGAGTCTGTGCGACGGGATGTTCAAGCGCTTCATCGACCCGCAGCAGCGCGTCATGATGGAAAAGCCGCTCAAGGCTGTGGATAACTGGTTCGAGCCGGGACACCAGTTCGAGTGGTATTTCCTGCTGGCCTCCTCGTCCCTGCTGCGAGATAGCAAGTTGCACACAGCCCTGGAACACAGCTTCAGCCATACCGAGCAACAAGGTGTGAACCCGCAGTCCGGCGCGGTGTGCGCCATGCTGAGCCTGGAATCCCAAGGCACGCCGCGCGACGCCACCCAGCGCATCTGGGCCCAGGCCGAGTACCTGCGGGCGCTGACCCTGCGCCCCGAAAACCAGGCGTTGCTGCTGAGTCAGTTGCAGGCGCTGCAGCAACATTTCCTGCATGCCCAAGGCTGGAATGAATGCCTGGACGCCGATGGCACCGTCAGCCGCCTGGACATGCCGTCCACCACGCCGTATCACCTGCTGACCTGCTATCGCGGGTTGGCCGACTATCTAGGCTGACCGGTAAATCGCTATCGCGGGCAAGCCTTGCTTCCACAGGTTTGATTCATCTCTAGGGAGCAAGACTGCTCAAATCCCCGTGGGAGCAAGGCTTGCCCGCGATGAACGATAACGCGGTCTTATGCCTTGTTGCGCTCGATGGCAAACCCGGCCCAGGTCTGGCTCACCGGCATCAGTTCCAGGCTGTTGATATTGATATGCGCCGGTGTGTTGAGCACCCAGAAAATGGTATCGGCAATGTCCTGCGGCTGGATCGCCTCGGCCCCGGCGTAGGTCGCATTGTAGCGCTCCTGATCGCCACCAAAGCGCACCAGGGAGAATTCGCTCTCGCACAGGCCCGGCTCGATGTTGCTCACCCGCACGCCGGTACCTTGCAAGTCGCAGCGCAGGTTCAGCGAGAACTGTTTGACGAACGCCTTGCTCGCGCCATACACGTGGCTACCCGGGTACGGATAGTTACCGGCGATGGAACCCAGGTTGATAATCCCGGCACCACGGCCATGGGCGATCAGACGCGGCAGCAGCAGGCGAGTGCTGTAGATCAGCCCTTTCACGTTGGTGTCGACCATCGTGTCCCAGTCATCGAGATCGCACTTGGGCGCTGGGTCAACGCCCAGGGCCAACCCGGCGTTGTTGATCAGCCCACGCAGTTTGGCGAAGGACGGTGGCAGGTTGGCTATGGCCTCTTCCATGGCCTTGCGGTCACGCACGTCCAAGACCAGGCCATGGACTTCGGTCTGCTTCGACAACTCGGCACACAGGGCATTGAGGCGTTCCTCACGACGACCGGTCAGTACCAGTTTCCAGCCGGCCTCGGCAAAACGACGGGCACAGGCTTCACCAAAACCGGACGTCGCACCGGTAATAAATAGGGTGTTGGACATCGTGTTCTCCTTGCTGGGGCTTAAGGCAGCCATTGAATGGAAATCGGCCAACAGAATGCCCGGCCTGGCACGGTAGGGGCAAGGCTTGTGAAGGCAAGCGTTGCCCAATGACTGCTCATAAAACAACCAATCGCCGCCAGGCCTTATTAAACGGGGCCCGCAGCCGACTGCCCGCACCTTATCCACAGGCGGGTCCACAGTAATCGGGGGCAAGTGCAAATGCCACAAGCCGCTGTGCATAAGGCTTTGCGGGGTGTTTGGAAAATTTTTTCCCTTGACCCTGCAAGTGCGGTTGTGCAGCTCGAGTTATCTGCTATAAGCCGATGCTCGACAGGGCGATGGCTCCAAGCCAGTAACCACGGCCCTCAGCGCGGTCTTTCCAGAGTTTAGTCACAGACTTATCCACAGGCCCGCACACCGTTTTTCGAGCCTGTTCCAGTGCTCATAAAAGGGTTGACAACCGCTACTCACGCTTGACCAAAAACGCCTGATCAAAAAACGATCACAAGCCTGTAAGCCACGTATTCAAAGGCTTTCAGCCAGCTACTCCCACGTTACCCACAGCCGGTTCCACAGCAAACGGGGACAAGTCAAAACCGTGACAAAACAACTATTTGCGGCGACTTTATGTCGCGGTTTCGCAGGGGCTCGAGATTGTTGTCCACAATTGCTACAAAGCAACAAATCCCTTGATTTCAAGACATAAAAAACCGGCGATCACTCGCCGGTTTTTTTCATTGCAGCACCAGGCTTAATGTCCGCCCAGATACGCGTTACGCACCTCCTCGTTGGCCAGCAGTTCCTGGCCGGTCCCAGTCAGGCGGATTTCGCCGTTAACCATGACATAGGCCCGGTCCGACAGCCTGAGGGCGTGGTTGGCGTTCTGTTCCACCAGGAAGATGGTCATGCCGGTGGACGCCAGTTCACGCAGGGTGGCAAAGATCTGTTTCACCACAATCGGCGCCAACCCCAGGCTCGGCTCATCGAGCAGCAACAACTTCGGCCGGCTCATCAACGCCCGAGCGATGGCAAGCATTTGCTGCTCGCCCCCGGACATGGTCATGGCCCGCTGGTTGCGCCGCTCCTTGAGCCGCGGGAACAGCTCGAACATGCGCTGCATGTCTTCGCTGGCGTACTTGTCACCGATGGGGATGGTGCCCATCAGCAGGTTTTCCTCGACGGTCATGTCGGGGAACACCCGTCGCCCTTCCGGCGATTGCGCGATGCCATTGGACGCAATGTAGTGGGACGACTTATGGGTGATGTCCACCCCCCGGTAAAGGATCTGCCCGCCCGACGCGCGCGGCTGGCCAAAAATCGACATCAGCAGCGTGGACTTGCCGGCGCCGTTGGAGCCGATCAGGCTCACGGTTTCACCTTCCCCAATGTGCATCGATACTTTTTTCAGGGCCTGGATCGGCCCGTAAAACACGTCCAGCTCCTTGAGTTCGAGGATAGGTCCACTCATACCAGCTCCTCTTCGTCGGCACCCAGGTAGGCCGCGATCACTTTCGGATCGTTGCGAATCGCCTCGGGACCGCCCTCGGCAATAACGGTGCCGTGGTCCAGCACCACGATGTGGTCGGAAATGCTCATTACCATGCCCATGTCGTGTTCGATCAGCACCACGGTCAGATCGTGCTCGTCGCGCAGCAGCCGGATCATCGCGCTCAGCGCTTCGGTTTCCTGAGGATTGAGGCCGGCGGCCGGCTCGTCGAGGCAGATGATCTGCGGGCGGGTGCACATGGCCCGGGCAATCTCCAGGCGCCGTTGCTGGCCGTAGGAAAGCTCCCCGGCGAGGCGGTTGGCACAATCCACCAGGTCCACCACTTCCAACCAGTAGAAGGCATGGTCCAGGGCATCGCTTTCGGCCTTGCGGTAGCCCTTGGTGTTGAGGATGCCCGCCAACAAGCTGCGGTTGACCCACATGTGCTGGGCCACCAGCAGGTTTTCCAACACCGACATTTCCTTGAACAGGCGAATGTTCTGGAAAGTGCGCGCCAGGCCGGCGCGGTTCACCAGATGGGTGCCGCCGAACATCTTGTAGTACATCCGGCTGGCGAAGGATTTCGGCGACACGAAGTCCGTCGGGCGAAACGCTTCGCCCAACAACTGGATGACATTGGTCTGCTCGCCACGCACGTTGAGTTCGATCTTGCCCCCCGTGGCCTTGTAAAACCCGGTCAGGCAGTTGAACACCGTGGTCTTGCCCGCACCGTTGGGGCCGATCAGAGCGAAGATCGAGTTGCGTTTAACTTGCAGGCTGACGTCGTTGAGGGCCTTGATCCCACCGAATTGCATCATCAGGTTTTCAACGCTGAGTACGACTTCGCTCATGGCGCTACCCCCTTGCGCGGCGTCACGCCGGTACGGCTGATGCGAATCAGGCCGCGAGGCCGCCAGATCATCATCAACACCATCAGTATGCCGAACAGCAGCACCCGGTATTCGGCAAATCCGCGCAGCAGTTCCGGGGCCACAGTCAGCACGAAGGCCGCAATCACCACGCCGATAGTCGAGCCCATGCCGCCCAGCACCACAATGGCGAGGATCAACGCCGATTCAAAGAAGGTAAACGACGTCGGATTGACGAAGCCTTGGTAAGTGGCGAAGAACACCCCGGCCAGACCGGCCGTCGAGGCCCCGATAGTGAACGCCGAGAGCTTGACCAGCACGTGGTTCAGGCCCATCGAGCGGCAGGCGATTTCATCCTCACGCAAGGCTTCCCAGGCGCGACCGACCGGCATGCGGGTCAGGCGATGCTTGATGTACAGCACGGCCAGCACGACAAGGAACAACACCGCATAGATGAAGTAGTACTTCACGTCCGGGTTGTAGGCGATGCCGAAAAACTCATGGAACGGTATACCGCCGTCCTTCGCTCTTTTGCCGAACTCGAGGCCGAAGAAGGTTGGCAACGGTGCCGGCATGCCGTTCGGACCACCGGTCAAGCTCAGCCAGTTATTGAGGATCAACCGGATGATTTCACCGAAGCCCAGGGTCACGATCGCCAGGTAGTCTCCGTGCAGGCGCAACACTGGGAAACCAAGGATGCAACCGGCCAGCCCCGCCGTGATCGCCGCCAGTGGCAGCACCGTCCAGAAACCCAGCCCCAGGTATTGATAACCGAGCGCCAGCCCATAGGCACCAATGGCGTAGAACGCCACGTAACCCAGGTCGAGCAGGCCGGCCAGACCGACCACGATATTCAGGCCCAGGCCCAGCAGCACGTAGATCAGCCCGAGGATGACCACGCCCAGCAGGTACGAGTTGGAGAAAAACGGGAACACCACGGCGATGACGATCACCAGCGGGATGATCCAGCGCAAGCGGGTTTTGTAATCGGGCGGCAGTACATGAACCCCGGAGCCGGTGCTTTCAAAGCCTTCAAGAATTTTCAAACCCTTGGGCGTTTGCAGGAACAGGCTCAGGGCAAAGCGGCCAGCCATGACGATGGCGACAATCCAAGCCACACGGGTCGGCTGCAGGTTGAAGCCGTAGCCGTCGAGGACGACGCCAACAATCGGGCCGAACACAATGAGGGCGACCAGACCGGCAAGAATCGCGTCAACCAGACTTCTTTTGATATCAATGGTTTTTTTAGTGGTTGAAGACATCGCTTACACCTTCGACACAAGAGGACGGCCGAGCAGGCCTTGGGGCCGAAAGACCAGAACGAGAACGAGCAGCGAGAAGCTGAAAACGTCTTTGTAGTCCGAGTTGACCAGACCCGAGAACAGCGACTCGGAGATCCCGAGAATGATCCCGCCGAGCATCGCGCCGGGTAGCGAGCCGATGCCGCCGAGTACCGCGGCGGTGAATGCCTTGATCCCGATGATGAAACCGGCATAGAAGTCGAACGTCCCGTAGTTCATGGTGATGAGCACGCCGGCCAGTGCGGCCATTGCTGCACCGATGATGAACACATAGGAGATCACGCGGTCGGTGTTGATCCCCAGGATCGAGGCCATCTTGCGGTCTTGCTGGGTCGCGCGGCACATACGGCCGAGTTTGGTGTATTTGATGACGTAGGTCAGCAGGGCCATCCCGGCAAACGCTGCGACCAGAATGAAAACCTTGGTGTAAGTCAGTTGCACGAAACCTGTACCGACTTCGACGCGCCAGGCACCCGTCAGCAAGGTTGGAACGCCTTGTTGCTTCGCGCCTTGGGCGATCTGCGCATAGTTTTGCAGGATCAGCGAAATACCGATGG
Organism: Pseudomonas sp. LBUM1664; assembly: GCF_059695895.1. Classification (NCBI taxonomy): domain Bacteria; kingdom Pseudomonadati; phylum Pseudomonadota; class Gammaproteobacteria; order Pseudomonadales; family Pseudomonadaceae; genus Pseudomonas; species Pseudomonas sp. LBUM1664. The sequence continues at coordinate 5,698,057 of NZ_CP166791.1, forward strand.
CGCTGATCAGCGGTGCCAGTCGGGTGGAGTTACGCAGGGGTTTGTAGGCGACACGCTCGATGACCCAGCCATATACCGCCGTGACGACGATGGTGAAGATCAGTGTGCCAAGCATCAGCAGAGGGAAGGATTCAATACCGAAGTATGCCAGCAGAGCCAGACTGATCGCCGCGAGGTACGCAGAGATCATGTAAACCTCGCCATGGGCGAAGTTGATCATGCCAATGATGCCATAGACCATTGTGTAGCCGATGGCGATCAGGCCATAGACCGACCCGAGGGTCAGGCCATTGACCAGTTGCTGCAGGAAAATACCATCCATAACGCAATCTCACGCAGTAAGAGACTGCACAACCTCGCAAAGCGCGGCAACGGGCCCGAGGCCCCGCGCTCCCCGGGGATGTGCGGCTCGTAGAGAAAAAACAGACGGGCCTTCTGGCTAATGCCAATCCGGGAAGGGTGAACACAGTCTCGGTGGCGAGGGAGCAAGTTCCCTCGCCACCGGCCGGTCATCCCTTCAAATTACTTCTGTTTTTCCAATTGGTGGTATTTGCCATCCTTGTCCCACTGGTAAACCACGTAGTCGGAGACTTTCAGGTCGCCCTTGGCGTCCCAGCTCTTCTCGCCCATCACGGTTTTAACCGGGTTTTTCTTCAGCCACTCGGCAGCTTTTTCGCCACTGTTGGACTTGGCGCCATTGAAGGCAGCCGCGAGGGTTTGAACCGAAGCGTAGGCATACAGGGTGTAGCCTTCCGGCTCGGTGCCCGAGGCACGGAATGCGTCCACCACAGCCTTGCTCTCTGGCAGCATGCGCGGGTCGGCGCCGAAGGTCATCAGCACGCCATCGACAAATTGCGGGCCGCCAGCGGTGGTGACCAGTTCGTCAGTCACGATGCCATCGTCGGACATGAACTTGACGTCTTTGAGGCCTTGCTCACGCAGTTGACGAACCAGAGGACCCGCTTCCGGGTGCAGACCGCCGAAGTACACGACATCGGCGCCAGCACCGCGGATTTTGGTGACAATGGTGCTGAAGTCTTTTTCACCACGGGTCAGGCCTTCGTACAGCACTGGCGTAACGCCGCGCTTTACCAGTTGAGCCTTGGTGGCATCCGCCAGGCCTTGGCCGTAGGTATCCTTGTCGTGCAGCACTACGACTTTTTTGCCCTTGAGCACGTCGACGATGTAGTCACCGGCGACAATGCCTTGCTGATCGTCACGACCGCACATACGGAACATGGCGCTCAGGCCGCGCTCGGTCACCTGTGGGTTGGTAGAACCCGGAGTGATGGCGATGATGCCCGCTTCGTCGTAGATCTCGGAGGCCGGGATGGTCGACGAGGAGCAGAAGTGACCGACAACACCTGCCACTTTCTGGTTGGTCAGGTCCTTGGCAACCGTCACAGCCTGTTTCGGTTCGCAGGCGTCATCGCCCTTGACCAGCACGATTTTTTCCCCGTTCACGCCGCCCTTGGCATTGATCTCCTCTGCCGCGGCCTGTGCACCCTTCATGTACTGCTCGCCAAATGCCGCGTTGGCACCGGTCATGGGACCCGCTACGCCGATCTTGATGTCGGCCTGGGCAAACGCAGAAACACCCAGCGCAGTTGCCACTGCGAGGGCCAGAAAGCCTTTCTTGTAAAACGTCTGGGACATGAGGTGGTGCTCCTAGGTTTTTTTAGTTGGCACTGCGACTTCACTGAAAAGCGCTTCACGGAGAAGCTCAGAGCAAGGGCCGTGCCATCGGTTTTTTATTCTGAAAAAAGTCGCTGCCTTATTGTTATTTCGACTGTTTCGAGCCCTTTTTCATAGGGCGTGCAACCGTCTAAACCGCACGAGGTACAACCTACTATTTAAATAGGAGCAACCCTTCACGAGCCATCATTGCAACCTTCCCGCGAAACGACGTGCAACCCGCGTGTAACAACCCACGTCACCGAACTGCACACTGGCGGTGCGCAACTGCTACAACCCGCACCATAACAGGCTAGACGCTGCGGAAAAAAAAGCCGGTTCCAGCAACACTTTTCAACACTCAAATGACAATCCGCAGGCACTGGCCCGCGTGATACAGCGAAAAACCCGTCTCATACAAACAACTGCGCAGACCAACACCGGCCAACGGCTGCATGGGAGCGAAGGGGATCGGTAGCGCCTTGGTGTCGCCATGGCACAAGTAATCGGCAAACGCTTTACCCACCACCGTACCGGTGGTCACGCCCCGGCCGTTATAACCGGTTACCGCCACCAGGCCGGGCGCCGGCTCGAACAGGCGCATCAGGTGATCGGGCGTGAAAGCGATGCAACCGGTCCAGGTGCACGCCCACTCCACCGGCTTGAGGTAGGGAAAATAGTGCTGCTGCACCCGGTCGGCCCAGGCCTTGAGAAACCAGGTCGGCTTGCGGTTGCCATTGCCCAGGCTGCCCAGCAACAGGCGGCCGTCCTTGTCCCGACGGATGCTGCTCAACACTTGGCGAGTGTCCCACGAGCCCTGGCCGCCCGGCAGAATGCGTTGCGCCGCCTCGTCGGTCAGTGGGACGGAGGCGACCTGATAGTAATAACCAGGGAAGAAATTGCGCCGCAGCTCGGTCCAGTCGCCCTCGGTGTAGGCGTTGGAGGCAATGACCACCTGCTCGGCCAGTACCGAACCCTCGGCAGTCTGCACCGACCAGCGTTGGCCCTGGCGCTCCAGGCGTGTCACGGGCGAATGATCAAACAGCTGCCCGCCAAGGTCCGTGGCGGCCTTGGCCAATCCGCTGGTGTAGGCCATCGGATTGAGCGTGCCGGCGCGCCGGTCCAACAATGCCGCGGCGATTTTCGAAGTGCCGGTGGCATCAAGGCAGGCCTGGCCGGTGAGCAGTTCCACCGGAGCACCGCGGCGCTTCCATTGTTCTTCGCGACTGCGCAGGTCTGCCTCGCCCCGAGCGTTATGGGCCATGTGCAAGGTGCCTTCGCGGCGCAGTTGGCAATCGATGTTGTATTTATCGACGAGGCTGAACACCAGTGCCGGCGCAGCCCCCAGCATGCGGTTGAGCTGACTGCCCACCGCTTCGCCGAACCCGGCCTCTATGTCGTCCGGTGGAATCCACAGGCCGGCGTTCACCAGGCCTACGTTACGTCCCGACCCGCCATGCCCGGCCCGGTGAGCTTCGAGCACTGCGACACGCTTGCCTTGCTCCAGCAAGTGCACCGCCGCCGACAACCCGGTAAAGCCGGCACCGATCACGCAGACATCGACCGTGACTTCACCATTGAGCGCAGTATTTTCAGGCCTTTGCGGCGTCAGTTTTTCCCACAGACATTCTTCGCGTAACGGCATTGCCAGACTCCGGAAATGAAACCCAACCACTACACAATTCAATGTGCTCCCTCAGTCGAAGGTAATCCCCTGGGCCAACGGCAATTGCAGCGAGTAGTTCACGGTGTTGGTCTGGCGGCGCATGTATCCGCGCCAGGCGTCGGAGCCGGATTCGCGACCGCCGCCGGTTTCTTTCTCGCCGCCGAACGCGCCGCCGATTTCCGCGCCGCTCGGGCCGATGTTGACGTTGGCTATGCCGCAGTCGCTGCCCACTGCCGACATGAACTGCTCGGCTTCACGCACGTCGGTGGTGAAGATGCAGGACGACAGGCCCTGAGGCACTGAGTTGTTCAGGTCCAGCGCTTGGGCGAAGTCCTTGTAGCCGACCACATACAGAATCGGCGCGAAGGTTTCGCTGCGCACCACGTCGCTCTGCTCCGGCATTTCGACGATGGCCGGGGACACGTAGTAGGCATTCGGGAACTGATCTTCAAGCTGGCGCTTGCCACCAAACACCCGCCCGCCTTCGCTCAGCGCTTGCTCCAATGCATCCTGCATGTTGTCGAAGCTGTGTTTGTCGATCAGCGGCCCGACCAGGTTGCCTTCCAGCGGATGGCCGATGCGCACTTTCGAATAGGCGGCCTTGAGGCGGGTGACAATTTCTTCCTTCACCGATTCATGGGCAATCAGCCGGCGCAGGGTGGTGCAACGTTGGCCGGCGGTGCCGACGGCGCTGAACAGGATGGCGCGCACGGCCATGTCCAGATCGGCGCTCGGGGCCAGGATCATGGCGTTGTTGCCACCCAGTTCCAGAATGCTGCGGGCGAAACGCGCGGCGACTTTCGGCGCCACTTCGCGACCCATGCGAGTGCTGCCGGTAGCACTGATCAGCGCCACACGCGGGTCATCCACCAGCGCTTCGCCGGCATCGCGACCGCCGATGATCACCTGGCTCAGGTACGGCGGCGCATCGCTGAAGTTCTTCAGCACACGCTCGAACAGCGCCTGGCAAGCCAGGGCGGTCAGTGGGGTTTTCTCCGACGGCTTCCAGATCACCGCGTTGCCGCACACCAGGGCCAGCGTGGTGTTCCAGGCCCAGACCGCCACGGGGAAGTTGAAGGCGCTGATCACCCCGACCACGCCCAGCGGATGCCAGGATTCACGCATGTGGTGGCCCGGACGCTCGGAGGCGATGGTCAGGCCGTACAACTGACGGGACAGACCGACGGCGAAGTCGCAGATGTCGATCATCTCCTGCACTTCCCCCAGGCCTTCCTGGGTGATCTTGCCGGCTTCCCACGACACCAGCTCGCCGAGATCGGTTTTGTATTCGCGCAGCAGGTCGCCGAACTGGCGCACCAGCTCGCCGCGACGTGGGGCCGGCACCTGGCGCCACAGGTCGAAGGCGTGCTCGGCCCGGCTGACTTGCTGCTCGACTTCAGCGGCACCTTCCCAGTTCACGGCGCCGATGCGGCTGCCATCAATGGGCGAATGCACCGGTTGTGCGCCGTTCTGGTACAGGGCCGGATTGACGCCCAGACGATCAAGCAATGCAGCAACCATGGGGAATTTCCTCAAACGAAAAACAAAGGATTGGCAGCCGGACGATCACGGCTGATCAGACCTGTAGTTGTAGCTGGCCCGAGACTTGCCAACAAACGACCTTTAAGCGAGATATCATTCCGTTTATTCATGCTGGCCATGACCGGATAAGCAGAGCGACAAGAAATAAGGCCTCATCATGCTCAATAAACGCTATTTGCCGTCGATCACGGCGCTGCAGTGCTTTGAAGCGGTGACCCGTCACCTGAGCTTCACCCGCGCCGCCGAAGAGCTGAACCTGACCCAGAGCGCCGTCAGCAAACAGGTCGCCCAACTGGAGGAATTGCTGCAGCACCTGCTGTTCCGGCGCGTACGCCGACGCTTGCAGCTGACACCAGCCGGGAATTTGTACCTGGGGGAAGTGCGAAAAATCCTTACACAGGTGGAAATGTCCACCCACTATCTGCGCTCCTACGGCGGCGATACCGAAGTCCTGCGGGTTTCCACACCACCGACCTTCGGTGCCCGATGGCTGGTCCCACGCCTGAAGGGCTGGCGCCTGCGGCATCCGACAATTCATCTGGATTTGTGCAGTGAGCAGGAGGCTGACGACTTGGTGCAAGGACGCAGCGACCTGGCGTTCTACTTCGGCCAGGGCTCACGACCGGGCACCGAATCGCTGAAACTGTTCGGCGAAGAACTGGTGCCAGTCTGCGCGCCGGGCACTCTGCCGGATCAGCCCTTCACCGACCCGACCCAATTGGCCGACCTGGTGTTGCTGCAAAACGCGTCGCGCCCCCAGGCTTGGCACGACTGGTTCGACAGCCAGGGCTACCACACTGAACACAGCTACCACGGGCCGCGCTTCGAAACCTTCTACATGTGCATCCGTGCCGCCCAGGTCGGTTGCGGCGTAGCCCTGCTGCCACGGTTTCTGGTGGAAGAGGAACTGACCGACGGCAAACTGGTAATCGCGTGGCAGCATGCGATGCCCAGTACCAACGCCTATTATTTGGCCTATCCCGAGCATTCGGCAGAAGTGCCCAAGGTGCGCGATTTTGTGAAGTGGATGTTGGAACAGATCGAAGCTCCAATGGCACCTTGAGAATGCTATCGCGGACAAGCCTTGCTCCCACAGGGTTGTGGTGGGTGCAAGGCTTGCCCGCGATGAGACCAGTTGTCGTATCCAGACACTCCAGCGTGGTACCCGTTGCTGCTAAAAAATCGCTGGCAATACCCACCAAGGTTATGCGCCACTAGCCCCTTCACTACAAACCGCTGCATCCCACTGCCCAGCGCAGTGGCCTGTCTGGAGACCCCGCTATGAGCGAGAGTGTGTTTGCCGATCGTATCGTGCAGAACCTGCTCGACACCGACTTCTACAAACTGACGATGATGCAGGCGGTGCTGCACAACTACCCCAACGTCGAAGTCGAATGGGAGTTTCGCTGCCGCAACAGCGAGGACCTGCGCCCGTATCTGGCGGAAATCCGCTTCCAGATCGAACGCCTGGCCGAGTTGAGCCTGAGCGCCGACCAGTTGGGTTTCCTGGAGCGCATCAGTTTTCTCAAGCCGGATTTCCTTCGCTTTCTGGGGCTGTTTCGCTTCAACCTGCGGTACGTACACACCGGCATCGAGAACGGCGAGCTGTTTATCCGCCTGCGTGGGCCGTGGTTACATGTCATTCTGTTCGAAGTACCGCTGCTGGCCATTGTCAGCGAAGTGCGCAATCGCTATCGCTACCGTGAAATCGTCCTGGAGCAGGCGCGGGAGCAGTTGTACCGCAAGTTCGACTGGCTGACCGCCAACGCCAGCAGCGACGAATTGTCCGAATTGCAAGTAGCGGACTTCGGCACCCGTCGTCGGTTTTCTTACCGCACCCAAGAAGAAGTGGTGAACGTGCTCAAACACGACTTCCCCGGGCGTTTCGTCGGTACCAGCAATGTGCACCTGTCCCGCGAGCTGGACATGAAACCCCTGGGCACCATGGCCCATGAGTGGATCATGGCCCACCAGCAACTGGGCCCTCGGCTGATCGACAGCCAGATCGCCGCCCTCGATTGCTGGGTGCGCGAGTACCGGGGCCTGCTGGGGATCGCACTGACCGATTGCATCACCATGGACGCCTTCCTGACGGACTTCGATCTGTTCTTCGCCAAGCTGTTCGACGGTTTGCGCCATGACTCGGGTGACCCGATCATCTGGGCTGAAAAAGCCATTGCTCACTATCACAAGCTCGGTATCGACCCGATGAGCAAGACCCTGGTGTTCTCCGATAGTCTGACATTGCCCAGATGCCTGGAGATTTTTCGGGCATTGCATGGTCGCATTAATGTCAGCTTCGGCATTGGCACCAACCTGACCTGTGACATTCCAGGTGTGGAGCCCATGAGCATCGTGCTTAAAATGATCAGCTGTGACGGGCAGCCCGTGGCCAAGATTTCAGACGAGCCCGGCAAGACCCATTGCAAAGACCCGAATTTTGTCGCCTACATGCGACACGTTTTCCAAGTACCTGCCGCCCTTTCTGACACATCAAGCAAGGAGTGAATTCATGCAAGCCGTACAGCGTGAGATTGCTGAACAGCTCAAGGTCCAGCCACCGTTCGCCGATGACGCCGCCCTCAAGGCCGAAATCGCTCGCCGGGTGAGCTTTATTCAGGATTGCCTGGTCAACTCCGGGCTCAAGTCCCTCGTGCTAGGCATCAGCGGTGGGGTCGACTCGTTGACCGCCGGCCTGCTGGCCCAGCGTGCCATGCGCGAACTACGGGAGAAAACCGGCAACGCGGCCTACAAGTTCATCGCCGTGCGCCTGCCCTACGAAACCCAGTTCGACGAGCATGAAGCACAAGCCTGTGTGGACTTCATCGAACCGGACGAACGCCATACCGTCAACATTGGCCCGGCGGTCAAGGCACTGGCCAACGAAATCCTGGCGTTCGAAGGCAAAGCGCCAGGCATGCGGGATTTCGTGGTGGGCAATACCAAAGCGCGGATGCGCATGGTGGCGCAATACAGCATCGCCGGCGCCGAGCAGGGCCTGGTGATCGGCACCGACCATGCGGCCGAAGCCGTGATGGGTTTCTTCACCAAGTTCGGTGACGGCGCTTGTGACCTGACTCCGCTGAGCGGCTTGGTGAAACACCAGGTCCGGTCCATCGCTCGTGACTTCGGCGCGCCGGAATCGCTGGTGGAAAAAGTCCCCACCGCCGACCTCGAAGACCTGTCCCCCGGCAAGCCCGACGAAGCAGCCCACGGCGTGACCTATGGCGAGATCGATGCCTTTTTGCATGGCCAAACGATACGGGAAGAAGCGGCCAAAATTATTTGCGAGACCTATCGCAAGACTGAGCACAAGCGGGTGATGCCGTACGCGCCTTGATTGGTAATTCCTGTGGGAGCGAGCGCCCACAGGAGGTGCGGTTATTTGCCAGACACAAAAAAGCGCCCTGCATGGGGCGCTTTTTTGTGCCTGGGGTCATCACTTCAGGGTAACAGTGCCTTTCATCATCGAGATGTGGCCCGGGAACGAGCAGAAGAAGCCGTATTTTTCGGCGGCATCAAGTTTCGAGACGTCAAAGGTCACCGAGTCTTTCTCGCCGGAACCGATGACTTTGGTATGGGCAATGATGCGAGCATCACCTTCCTTGAGGTAGTTCTTGTCGATGCCAGCGCCCAGGCCATCGGTAGCGATCGGCTGCATGTCAGCCTCTTTGCTCAGCACCCAGTTATGGCCCATGACGTTTTTCGGCAAGCTGCCCGAGTGGGTCAACTCAACGGTGAATGTCTTGCAGCTCTTGTCGATCTCGATGGCCTTGGTGTTAAAGGACATCTGGTCGGTCGAATCGATGGTGGTCTTGCACTCCGCTGCCATCAGTTGGCTGCTGGCCAGCGTCAACAGGGATACTGCAACAAGTTTGGCAAACATCGCTAATCTCCAAGGCATGGTTAACAAAATTCCTTCAAGGGCAAAGACTGCCTGAATTTGAGACAAGTTCCTATGACCTGAATCAAAGATTGTATACAACTTAAGGCTATCAGCCTGATGGATACAATCAACCAGCCAGACGGATGACACCCTTCTATGATCGGCCACATCACCCCTCTGGAGCGCCCGTCATGAACTTCAACAGCCTGTTATGCAGCCTGCTCGCCGCCTACGCCTGCGGCGCCAGTGGCACCTACGAAAAAACCTTGTACGAGGTTTAGTCCTTTGCGCAAGAAAGGCCAGGCTTTACTCTGGAGCGGTTACTGACCACGGAGTGAAGCATGACCATAGCGTCTGTTTGTGTATTTTGCGGCGCCAGCACCGGTACGAATCCGGCCTATCGTGAAGCGGCTCAGGCCCTGGGACGAGCGTTGGCGGAACGAAAGCTGACCTTGGTCTACGGCGGTGGTGCGGTGGGCCTGATGGGTATCGTCGCCGATGCGGCGCTGGAGGCTGGCGGCGAAGTCATTGGCATCATCCCGCAAAGCCTGAAAGACAAGGAAATCGGCCACAGCGGCCTGACCCGCCTGGAAGTGGTGGACGGCATGCACGCCCGCAAGGCACGCATGGCCGAACTCAGCGATGCCTTCATCGCCCTGCCCGGCGGCCTCGGCACGCTGGAGGAGCTGTTCGAGGTGTGGACCTGGGGCCAACTCGGCTACCACGGCAAACCGTTGGGCCTGCTGGAAGTGAACGGGTTCTACAGCAAACTCACCGGCTTTCTCGATCATATCGTCGGCGAAGGCTTCGTCCGCGCGCCGCATCGTGACATGCTGCAAGTGAGCGAATCACCGCAGAACCTGCTCAACGCGCTGGACGAATGGCAACCGTCGGTGCAACCAAAGTGGGCCGAACAAAAACCCAGCTAACGGCTCGGCCCCGATACAGGGCAGAATACGCGCCGCTCAACCTCACCTTCGACCCCAGAGGATCGCCCATGGCTAAACCTAATTATTCCTTCGCCAAACGTCAGAGAGACCTGGCCAAGGAGCAGAAGAAAGAGGAAAAACTTCAGCGCAAGAAAGCTACAGCTGAAGAAGAAGCAGCACTGACCCCGGATACCGAAGGTGAAGTGGCGGCAGAAGATGATGTTGATGCACCGAAAGACCAGGCGCCCGACGCCTGAACCCCTCCGGGCCCGATGATCCGATCCGGCCCCTCGGTTATGTGTCCAGGGCTGGCAGCCCCGCTGCCGGCCCTCACAGGCCCAACGCTTTGATAATCGACTCGCGATAACCCCGTGGCAGATTAACCGGCAACTGGCTCGGTTCGAACAACCCGATTTCCTTGTGCTCATGGCTGATCGTCGGCACGAAACCGCCCAGTAACTGACAGCGGTAAGTGGAAATGAAGACGTGCTTGCCGGGAATGACTTCGAACAGATACGAATCCAGCGGCTCCCCCACGCTCACTTCAACAGCCAGTTCCTCGTCGATTTCGCGCGCCAGGCATTGCGGCGCCGTTTCGCCCAACTCGATCCGCCCGCCGGGCAACTCCCATTCATCCCTTTCGTTGAGCATCAGCACGACCAGGCCTTCAGGGGATTGCAGCACGCCTTTGATGGATACCGGGAACATCTCACCCTCCAATAAACCAAAGATCCTGTGGGAGCATACTTTGCTTCCCACTGCTATTTTTGCTTCCACAGGGCTCACTCAAACACAAAAAATCAGCGGGCCTTTACTCCAGCGGCATCACCGTCACGCGCACCTCGGGATCATGGCTCCCGCCTCCCAGGATCACCCCCCGCAACGGCGACACATCGGAAAAATCCCGACCCCAGGCCAGGGTGATGTGCTCCAGGGCCGGCTGCACGTTGTTGGTCGGGTCGAAGTCCACCCAACCCAGCACCGGACAAAACACCGAGATCCAGGCGTGGGACGCATCGGCACCGATCAGCCGTGGCTGGCCGGGCGGTGGCTGGGTCAGCAGGTAGCCGCTGACGTAACGCGCCGCCAGTCCGCGGGAGCGCACACAAGCCAGCATCAGGTGGGCAAAGTCCTGGCATACGCCCCGTCGCCGTTCCAGCACCTCCATCAGCGGCGTCGCCACTTGGGTCGCCTCGGCATCGAAGGTGAACTCCTCGAAGATCTTTTCCATCAGCGCCCGAACGCAGACCATCAATGGGCGTCCCTGAGGGAAGCAGCTTTCGGAAAACTCGACGAAGCTACGCTTGAGGTGCACGTAGGGCGATTCGAAACGGTAACGGCACGCTTCCAGCAGCGGCGCAGCGAGCGGCCGGCCGCTGTAAGTCAGCGCGTTAGAAGTCGACTCCCAGGCTGGGGACAGGTTGAAATCCAGCACGGGGCGAGCCAGCACTTCGACGCTCAGTCGCGCGTTGACCAACAACTCGTCATGGGGCCGCTCGAACGCCAGGCGGGTCAGCGGATTGCCGAACACATCCAGCTCATCGCGACGGGTCGTCGGCTCCGGGCTGATCAACAACTGCTGCTCGGTGCAACGCTGCCAGTCACAGGGCCGCGGCCACAGGTGTGCAAGCTGCTGGGCCAGGGACACCGGGCTGTCGTAGTGGTAATGAGTGTCGTGGAGGATCTGGTAACGAGCGTTCATCAGACGGACACCGTGCGCTGGCTGACGTCATCGACGTGGGCGAAATGGCGCAAGGCCAGGCGATCGGAAACCTGGCCGCTGACGTCAGCCACTTCCTGTAACAGATCGGCCAGCCCATCGAGCGCTGCGCGCAGGCTGGCTTCGCCGAATAATGGATTTTCAAGGCAGCGCAGGTCGAAGCGTGACAGGCGCGTCACCAGTTCTGGCAGTGCGGTTTCCCTGGGCACACCAAAATCATCGTTTAGGCGCTTGAGGGTGCGGGTCACCAGTTTCAACTGGAAGAGCACCGCATGGGGGTTCTGTTCGTCCAGCAGCAATAGGTCGAGCACCGGGATCAACTGGGCCACCGCCAGATAACGCGAGCGGTAGGTGATGCTACTGTTGCCCAGCTCCAGCAACCACTCCAGCCCGGCCTGATCGAACACCGCCTCGCCCCGCAGGAAGGCTGCCAGGCTACTGCTGAGAAACTGCAGGCGCTCCAGGCGCCGACCCATCATCAAAAAGCGCCAGCCCTCGTCGCGGGTCATGTCATCCAGGGCGAAACCAGACAACGCCGCCAGGGACATCACCAGTCGGTTGAGGAAATCCAGCAGCTCGCCGAAGTCCGGTTCGTCGGTATCCAGTTCCATGGCTTCACGCTGCAACTCCACCAGCGCCTGCCAGTTCTCCCGGGACAGCTTGCCGCGAACCTGCGAGGCCGCCCACTGCAAACGCTGCAAGTTGGAGCGCAGGCTGAATGACCAGTCGTCCCCCAACAGCGCCGCCAGCAGACGCTCGGGCAGGTCGCCCTCTTCGGGCAGCAGCATCAGGCTTTCGCCCAGGGAGACGGCCGATTGCAAGGCCTGCGGGTCGTCGCCATCGACATATCGCGCCAGCATGATCCTCAGCAGCCGCGCGCTGTCATCACAGCGTTCGCAGTAGCGGCCGAACCAGAACAGGTTTTCCACCACGCGGGACGGCAGGTACGGATCGCGCCGAACCAGATCATGGACGCCCACGGTTCGCTGGGCCTTCCATTGCTCACTGCCAGGTGCCTGTTCCCCCAGCACCCAGGTGTCCTTGCTGGCGCCGCCGCGCTGCATCGATACCACTTCGGCGTCGGCGTCGGCTGCCACGCGGGTCAAGCCACCGGGAAGCACCCGATAATCGTCCTTCCCGGACACGGCATACACGCGCATGCCAATGGCCCGAGGCTGGATCTGACCGTCTTCGGCCTGCCAGACCGGTGCCTGGGACAGTTGCGCCAGTTCCTGGGCGACATAGGCGTAGGGCCGCGCCTGCATTCGCGCCGCCAACTGGCCGCGCTGCTCCTCATTCAAGTCACGCCCGAACACCGGGCTGAAACTCTGGGAAGGAAACGCCGGCTTGATCAACAACTGAGGCAATTTTTCCAGGGCCTGGGCCAGCACCGGCGGCTCGCCGCACCACCAGGTGGCGATGGACGGCAGCATCAGCTCCTCGCCGAACAGAAACTGGTTGATCTTTGGCAGGAACCCCAAGAGGCCCGGTGACTCCAGCACGCCGCTGCCCAGGGCGTTGGCCACCAGCACCCGGCCCTGGCGTACCGCTTCCAGCAAGCCCGGCACACCCAGGGCCGAATCGGTACGCAGCTCCAAGGGGTCACAGAAATCATCGTCGAGCCGGCGCATGATGGCGTTGACCCGGCGCAGCCCGCTGAGGGTTTTCAGGTAAACCGTGGCATCCCGAACGGTCAGGTCGCCCCCCTCCACCAGCGGATAGCCCAGTTGGCGCGCCAGATAAAGATGTTCGAAATAGCTTTCGTTGAAGCGCCCCGGCGTCAACAGCACCACCAGCGGCGCCTCGCCATCACTGGGGGCCTGTCGTGCAAGGGTTTCCTGCAAGGTGCGAAAGAAACCGGACAGGTGCCGCACCTTCAGGTCGCGATACAAGTCAGGGAAGGCGCGGGAGACGATCATGCGGTTTTCCAACGCATAACCGGCCCCAGAAGGCGCCTGGGTCCGATCCGCCGTGACCCACCAGCGACCATCGGGCGTACGTGCCAGATCCACGGCATACAGGTGCAGGAAGATGCCGTCCGGCGGCGTGATGCCCTGGCAAGGCCAAAGGAAATTGTTGTGCCCGAACACCAGCTCAGCGGGCAACAGCCCTTCGCTGATCAGGCGCTGCGGCCCGTACAGGTCGGCCAGCACCGCGTTGAGCAACCGGGCGCGCTGAGCGATGCCGGCCGACAGCTGCTTCCACTCCTGCGCGTCGATCACGTGGGGCAGCAGGTCCAACTCCCACGGCCGGTCGGCCCCCTTCGGGTCCGCGTAGACGTTATAGGTGACACCGTTTTCCTGGATCTGCCGGGCCAGCAACGCCTGACGCTGGACCAGTTGGGCCGGGGTGCTGCGCTGTAATTGGTCGAACAGGCGCCGCCAGTGCGGACGCACAGCGCCGCTGTCGTCCAGCAGTTCGTGATAGGTGCCCGTCGTCAGCGGGTAACGGTCAAGCAGGTCAGGCATGGAAAGCTCGGCAGACGGCAATGATAGGTGAGACTAGCGCAAGCGCATGACGCCCGGATAGATGAAATATCCGGGCGTCATGTAAGACTTAGAAACGTCGCAGATCGAGAGTGAGGGGAAACTCGTCGTCCATTGCCAAGCTGGGTATCGGAAGTTTCCCAGGTGTGTGTCCGAGACGGAAGAAACGCGCCATTCGCCGGCTCTCGGCCTCGTTGGCATTCACCGGCAGACTGTCGTAGTTACGCCCGCCCGGATGGGCCACATGATACTGGCAGCCGCCCACGGAACGTTGCATCCAGGTGTCGAGCAAATCGAAGACCAGTGGCGCATGGACCGGGATGGTCGGTTGCAGGCAGTTGGCCGGTTGCCAGGCGCGAAAACGCACCCCGGCGACGAACTCACCGATCCGACCGGTGGGTTGCAAGGGCACCGGCACGCCGTTGCAGGTCAGCAGATACCGTTGCGGCGCCAATCCGCTGAGCTTGACCTGCAAGCGCTCCAGGGATGAATCCACATAGCGCACGGTACCGCCCACCGCGCCCTCCTCTCCCAACACATGCCAGGGTTCGAGGGCCTGGCGCAATTGCAGCTCGATGCCGCTGACCGCGTAGTCGCCCACCTTGGGGAAGCGGAACTCCAGGTGTGCGGCGAACCACTCGGCCCGTAGCGGGTAGCCGGCCGCGTTCAGCTCGACAATGACGTCGGCAAAATCCTGTTCGATAAAGTGTGGCAACAGGAAGCGGTCATGCAGCTCGGTGCCCCAACGCGCCAGTTTCGCCGGCGCATAGGGTTCACGCCAGAACCGCGCCACCAGCGCCCGCAGCAACAGTTGCTGAGCCAGGCTCATGCGGGCGTGGGGCGGCATCTCGAAAGCGCGCAACTCCAACAGGCCGAGACGCCCGGTGGCGCCGTCCGGCGAATAGAGCTTATCGATGCAGAATTCAGCACGGTGAGTGTTGCCGGTCACGTCGATCAACAGATTGCGCAACAGCCGATCAACCAACCAGGGGGGACATTCCTCGCCGGGCTGGGGCATTTGCGCGAAGGCGATTTCCAGCTCGTACAACGCGTCGTTGCGCGCCTCGTCCACCCGAGGAGCCTGGGATGTCGGGCCGATGAACAATCCGGAAAACAGGTAGGACAACGACGGGTGGTTATGCCAATAACTGATCAGGCTGCGCAGCAGGTCGGGACGCCGTAAGAACGGTGAGTCAGCCGGTATCGCGCCTCCCAGTACGAAATGGTTACCGCCGCCGGTACCGGTGTGCCGACCATCGATCATGAATTTCTCGGTGGTCAGTCGGGTTTGTCGAGCTTGCTCGTAGAGAAACTCGGTGCGCTCGACCAACTCATCCCAGGTCGCCGAGGGCTGCACGTTGACCTCGATCACACCGGGGTCGGGGGTGATGCGGAAGTTGCTCAGGCGCGGGTCGCTCGGTGGCTCATAGCCCTCCAACAGCACCGGGCAGTGCAGCTCCTCAGCCGTGGCTTCGATGGCACTGACCAGTTCCAGGTAATCCTCAACCCGCTCCAGCGGCGGCATGAACAGGTACAACCGACCTTCGCGGGCCTCGGCACAGAATGCAGTGCGAGTCAGCCAGTCGGCGGACTCATCGATCTGCGGCGCACGATCCTGCTCGGCTGCCGCCTCGCCGTGACGGGCCAGTTGCTCGGCGTCGGGCAGCTCGGGCAAGTCCTGGTTCGGGTCGGTGGGGTGGATAAACGGGTACTCGGCCGCCGTCACCCATGGCTGGGACGCCAGCGGCAAGCGATAGCCCAGGGGCGAATCCCCCGGCACCAATCGGCAATGATTGTCCCGCAGGTACCACCGACCGCTTTGCCATTGATCGCCCTTGGCGGTGCGCGCCAGCGGCAGGACCTGGCCGATCACCTTGTCCAGGCCCTGGTTGAAGACCTTACGCAACCGTGCCCGCTCCAAGGCGTCTTCCAGGCGTGGGTCCTCGGCCGTGACGTTCGAAGGCAATGCGCCCTCGCGCCAGAGGTAATAGAAATTGTCTTCGTAGGCTGAAAACACAAATCGCGCAGGAATGCTCAAGCGCTCGGCGACGCTGGTCAGAAAGCGTCCAGCCAGCTCACCGTCAGCACCGTAGTCCTGCTGCTCGTCCGCGATCAACGCACTGTTGTGCCAGATCGGCACCCCGTCACGCCGCCAATAACAGTTGAGCGACCAGCGCGGTAACTGTTCGCCGGGGTACCACTTGCCCTGGCCGAAGTGCACCAGCCCCTTGGGTGCATAGTGATTGCGCATGCGCTGGAATAGCTCGGCGGAGAGCCGGCGTTTGTCCGGCCCCAGCGCCGCAGTGTTCCACTCGTCGCCGTCCGGGTCATCGATCGAGACGAAGGTCGGTTCGCCGCCCATGGTCAGGCGCACGTCGCCTTCCAGCAGGTCAGTATCAATCTGTCGGCCCAACGCCTGAATCGCCAGCCATTGTTCTTCGGTGTAAGGCTTGGTGACCCGTGGCGCTTCCCAAACTCGCTCGACGGACATTTCGTGGCTGAACTCGCATTCGCAAGGTTCCACCAGGCCACTGATGGGGGCCGCCGAGGACGGATCAGGACTACACGCCAATGGGATGTGCCCTTCGCCGGCGAACAGCCCCGACGTCGCATCCAGGCCGATCCAGCCGGCACCGGGCAGGTAGACCTCGCACCAGGCATGCAGGTCGGTGAAGTCCACCTCGGTACCGGACGGGCCATCGAGGCTTTTCACATCGGCGGTCAATTGGATCAGGTAACCGGAAACGAAACGCGCGGCCAAGCCAAGGTTGCGCAACAGTTGCACCAGCAACCAGGCCGAGTCGCGGCAGGAACCGGACGCATGCTCCAGGGTGTGCTCCGGTGTCTGGACGCCAGGCTCCATGCGGATCAGGTAGTTGATGTCTTCGCTCAGGCGCTGGTTGAGCGCCACCAGAAAATCCACCGCCGGCAGCGGTGTGCGGTCGATACCGTCCAGATAAGCCTTGAACCGCGACGTCAGCGGCAGGGTTTCCAGGTAAGGCGCCAACTCCTTGCGCTCATCGGCGGCATAGGCGAACGGGATTTTTTCGGCGTAGGGTTCGAGGAAGAAATCGAACGGATTGAACACCGCCATTTCCGCCAGCAGATCGACTTCGATCCGCAGCTCCTTGGTTTTCTCCGGAAACACCAGTCGCGCCAGATAATTGCCCTGGGGATCCTGCTGCCAGTTGATGAAGTGCTGATCGGGCGAGACCTTCAGCGCATACGAAAGAATGCGCGTGCGGCTATGGGCCGCCGGGCGCAGGCGAACGATCTGCGGGCCGAGCTCGACAGCGCGGTCGTAGCGGTAATGCGTGACGTGATGCAATGCGACATGGATCGACACGGCGTGCCTCCTGCGAGCCTGGGCGTTATCGAAAGCGGCGCAAGACTTATGCCATGCAGGCACGGCGGACACTTTCTTTGTCTACTCAGGGCAGTAGAGCACTAAAAACGCGCAATGCTCACATTCACGTGCAAAGGGACGCACATAAATGTGGCGCGGCGGTGGAGAATCGACTCAGCGGCGTGTGCGTGAGGCCTTCTTCGGGGTCTCCTTCAGGGCTGTCTTCAGCGATTCACGCTGCTGACGAATCTCGACGAGCTTGCTGCGCATCTCGCGATGGCGCTTGCTGTTGAGCAACAGTAAGCCTGATAGCGCAAACAACAAGGCTAACGCATAGATGACCTTATGCGGACGATCCTCGATGGTCGGTAATACCGCCAGCAGGCATAACACCAGCACCCCAACCAAACCCCATACCCATTGCGGCCTGCCACGCACCACCATGAAATTGCAGTGCACCACGACCATGGTGACCGCCGCGCCCCCCAGCATCGACCAGGTGACTTGATCGTCGAGTGAGGCCCCGGCGAAATAGGACGCCGACACCAAGGGAATAGCACAAGCCAGCGAGAACAGCGCCGCGAAAATACCGCCCATGAATGTCGGGAAATAACGCGCCAGAAAACGCGGAAGACTGAGATCGTCCATCTATTCCTCCAGCTCTTCATACAAGCCGACGGCAATGGTTTTGACATTGCCCGACAAACTGCTGCCGGTGAAACCAATTGCCGCGCCCAAGGAGTCCTTGATCTGGGTAACCGTAGCGTGTTTGAGCTGGGTCGCAGTGAAGCGCTTGGGCAGCTCGCCGGCCAGTTGCTTGAGCTTGAGCATCTTCGGCGTCAACCGGGGATCGTTGATGCTCAGCAACTCTTTGGTCAACTTCGACCTTTCCTGGCGAGTCAGTCCCCGCAAGACTTCACGCAGGCTTTTGCCGGTAGTGGCTTTGGCCACCTTCACCAGTTTTATGGTGGTCAATGTGGAAGCCCCCACGCCCAGCAGAGAGGCAGCATCCAGGCCGATCGAGGCGTATTGATACCATTCCTCACTGTCCAGCTTGTCGTTGAACTGCGGGTTGGTCACTTCAGCTACCGTGCGGATGCCACCGGCAACACACTGCACTGAGCTCGCGGCCGCAGCGGTAAACCCCAGAGCCACGACCACCGAGCTGGCCCCGGCACTGAAGGGAACCGCAACCGAACCACTGAGCACGACAATCCAACCCAATACCGCTCCAGCGCAGGACAAGGTGGTATTGATCGCCTCTCCCACCAGACGCGACTGTCGGGGATTGTCTTGCACCTGCTGGGCAAATTGCGCCGGCGCGATGTACTTCTGCGCCTCATGCAAAATGATTCGCTTGGGTTTGATGCTGCAGATCGGCTTGAACTCGCGCAGGACCACTACATTGTATTCGGCATCGATGTACACAACACCCGCGCCGACAATGCCTGGATCAGCGTCAATAGCAGCGAACAGGCGCGGCAGGTCGAGTTGGCTTTCGATGCGGCGGCGGGCCATCAACTGGGAGATGCTGTTGTCCATGCCGATGCCGGGTAAGGGGGTGCTCATATCAATCGTCCTTGAAAATCGGAGGGTGAGACTTTATCCACACTGAACCCTGTGGCGAGGGGATTATCCCCGCTGGGCTGCGTAGCAGCCCCAAAAAGGCCTAACGCAATCAGTCTGACTCACCGAGGCGACAGGTTTTAGGGCTGCTGTGTGCGATGTCCGGCCTTGTTGTGCCTACTGACTGGTATTGGCGGCCGCCACGATAACAAACGGCCAGCACCGCCGCTAGAAAGCAAAACGCCAGCCCTCAGGCTGGCGTTTTACGATGTCGCTCGACGATTAGCGCGGCACGACAGGCTTGCGCGCAGGCTTGGGGCCTTTGCCCTTGGCGGCGTCCTTGCGTTCCTTCGACGCCTGCTGGTTGCGGGCGAATGCCTCGGCCTTGGCTTGCTCGCGCTTGTCCCACGGGTTACCGCCGTCGCTGGCACGCGGTGGCAGGCCGGTGTGCTGGGTCAGGATCTTGGTGGTTTCCTTGCCCACTTTGTGGCTGCCGGACGGCGTCGAGTTCTTGCGACGGGCGCTCTGGTAGCTATCGGTGGCCGGCTGGTGCAGCGGGATCAACTGATTCTTGCCCGGCCCAATCAGGTCGGCGCGGCCCATGCGGGTCAACGCTTCGCGCAGCATCGGCCAGCCTTTGGGGTCGTGGTAACGCAGGAACGCCTTGTGCAGACGGCGCTGCTCTTCGCTCTTGACGATGGTCACCGCGTCGCTCTTGTAGGTGACCTTGCGCAGCGGGTTCTTGCCCGAATGGTACATGGCAGTCGCGGTGGCCATCGGCGACGGATAGAACGCCTGCACCTGGTCGGCCCGGAAACCATTGCCCTTGAGCCACAGCGCCAGGTTCATCATGTCTTCGTCGGTGGTGCCCGGGTGGGCGGCGATGAAGTACGGAATCAGGTACTGCTCTTTCCCGGCTTCCTTGGTGTACTTCTCGAACATCCGCTTGAACTTGTCATAGCTGCCGATGCCCGGTTTCATCATCTGGTTGAGCGGACCTTCCTCGGTGTGCTCCGGAGCGATCTTCAGGTAACCGCCGACGTGGTGGGTCACCAGCTCCTTGACGTACTCCGGCGACTCGACCGCCAGGTCGTAACGCAGGCCGGAGGCAATCAGGATTTTCTTCACGCCTGGCAATGCCCGGGCGCTGCGGTACAGCTGGATCAGCGAGGAATGGTCGGTGTTCAGGTTCGGGCAGATCCCAGGGAACACGCAGGACGGCTTGCGGCACGCGGATTCGATTTCCGGGCTCTTGCAAGCGATGCGGTACATGTTCGCGGTCGGGCCGCCGAGGTCGGAAATAACACCGGTGAAGCCCGGGACCTTGTCGCGGATCTCTTCGATTTCGCGAATGATCGACTCTTCGGAACGGTTCTGGATGATCCGGCCTTCGTGCTCGGTGATCGAGCAGAAAGTACAGCCGCCGAAGCAGCCGCGCATGATGTTCACCGAGAAACGGATCATCTCGTAGGCCGGAATCTTTTCCTTGCCGTACGCCGGGTGCGGAACACGTGCGTAAGGCATACCAAACACGTAGTCCATTTCGTCGGTGGTCATCGGAATGGGTGGCGGATTGAACCAGACATCGACGTCGCCGTGCTTCTGCACCAAGGCACGGGCATTGCCCGGGTTGGTTTCCAAGTGAAGTACGCGGTTGGCGTGAGCGTAAAGCACCGCGTCGCCACGAACCTTTTCCACCGATGGCAGACGAATCACGGTTTTATCGCGAGTCATTTTCGGGCTCGCCAGAATCTGTACGACCTTGGCTTCGCTCGGGTCGTCAACCGGTCCCTTTTCTTGCTCGATGGCACAGGCAGCGGTGTCCTGGGTGTTCACATACGGGTTGATGATCTTGTCGATCTTGCCCGGACGGTCGATGCGCGTGGAATCGACTTCGTACCACCCTTGCGGTGTGTCACGACGGATGAACGCGGTGCCGCGCACATCAGTAATGTCTTCGATCTTATGGCCGTAGGACAGGCGCTGGGCGACTTCGACAATCGCACGCTCGGCGTTGCCGTAGAGCAGGATGTCGGCGCAGGCGTCGATCAGGATCGAATTGCGCACCCGGTCCTGCCAGTAATCGTAATGCGCGATGCGCCGCAGCGACGCCTCGATACCACCCAGCACGATCGGCACATGCTTGTAGGCCTCCTTGCAGCGCTGGCTGTAGACCAGGCTCGCACGGTCCGGCCGCTTGCCCGCCAGGCCACCGGGGGTGTAGGCGTCATCGGAACGGATTTTCTTGTCGGCGGTGTAGCGGTTGATCATCGAGTCCATGTTGCCGGCCGCGACGCCGAAAAACAGGTTGGGCTCGCCGAGCTTCATGAAGTCGTCTTTGGACTGCCAGTTCGGCTGCGCGATGATCCCGACGCGAAAGCCTTGGGCTTCCAGCAAACGGCCGATGATAGCCATGCCGAACGACGGGTGATCGACGTAGGCATCACCGGTCACGATGATGATGTCGCACGAATCCCAGCCGAGCTGATCCATCTCCTCCCTGCTCATGGGCAGGAACGGCGCCGGGCCGAAACATTCGGCCCAGTACTTGGGATAGTCAAATAACGGCTTGGCTGTTTGCATGACGATGACCGGTGTTGAGATGAAAAATCGCGGGCGCGGAATATAGCACAAAAAATAACCAATTGTGGCGAGGGAGCTTGCTCCCGCCCGGCTGCGCCGTAGGAGCTGCCTAAGGCTGCGATCTTTTGATCTTTCGCTTGAGACTCAAGTGTCTGAGGAAAGATCGCAGCCTCGCTGCACTCGACAGCTCCTACATCCCAGCGGGAGCAAGCTCCCTCGCCACAGGTTTCTGCTGGGTTATTCGTCGTCGAAGTTATAGCTACCCGGCGCGAGGTTTTCAAAGCGGGTGTACTTACCGATGAACGCGAGTCGTGTCGTACCGATCGGACCGTTCCGCTGCTTGCCAATGATGATCTCGGCGATGCCTTTGTGCTCGGTTTCCGGGTGATACACCTCGTCCCGGTACACGAACATGATGACGTCAGCATCCTGCTCGATCGCTCCCGATTCCCGGAGGTCGGAGTTGATCGGGCGTTTGTTCGGGCGTTGTTCCAGGGAACGGTTGAGCTGGGACAACGCCACGACCGGGCAGTTGAATTCCTTGGCCAGAGCCTTCAAGGAACGCGAGATTTCGGAAATCTCGTTGGTCCGGTTGTCGCCGCCCGAACCCGGGATCTGCATTAATTGCAGGTAGTCGATCATGATCAGCGCGACATCGCCGTGCTCACGCACCAGACGTCGAGTCCGTGCGCGCATTTCCGACGGACTGATGCCGGCCGTATCGTCGATGAACAGCTTGCGATCGTTGAGCAGATTGACCGCCGAGGTCAGGCGCGGCCAATCGTCATCCTCCAGGCGACCGGCGCGGACCTTGGTCTGGTCGATCCGGCCCAGTGACGAAAGCATACGCATGATGAGCGATTCGCCTGGCATCTCGAGCGAATAGACCAGCACGCACTTGTCGCTGCGCAGCACGGCGTTTTCCACCAGGTTCATCGCAAAGGTGGTTTTACCCATCGACGGACGGCCAGCGACGATGATCAAGTCGGCGGGCTGCAGGCCGCTGGTCTTCTCGTCGAGGTCGGTGTAACCGGTCGACAATCCAGTGATGGCGTTGTCAGTGTTGAAGAGCGTATCGATTCGGTCGATGGCTTTGGTCAGCAAGTCGTTCACGCTCACCGGGCCGCCGGTTTTTGGCCGGGCCTCGGCGATCTGGAAGATCTGCCGTTCGGCTTCGTCGAGGATCTCTTCAGCCGTGCGGCCTTCCGGGTTAAAAGCGCTGTCAGCGATCTCGGCGGCGATGCCGATCAGCTGTCGTAAGGTCGCCCGTGCGCGCACGATCTGCGCATACGCCTTGATGTTGGCGACAGACGGCGTGTTTTTTGCCAGCTCGCCAAGGTAACCCAGACCGCCGACCTGGGAGGTCTGACCTTCCTTGTCCAGCTGCTCGGCCAGGGTCACGACGTCGATCGGCGAATTCTGGTCGGCAAGCTTGGCGATCGCGCGGAAGATCAAACGGTGGTCATGCCGATAGAAATCGCCATCCGACACTTGATCCAGCACGCGTTCCCAGGCGTTGTTGTCCAGCATCAGGCCACCGAGCACGGCCTGTTCGGCCTCGATGGAATGCGGCGGCACCTTCAGGGCAGCGGTTTGCAGATCGTATTGCTCGGGAGCGGTGATTTCGTTCATGGCCACTTGATTCTTTTGGAAACGCAGGGGGGTATGAAAATCAGCAATTGCAGAAAGACAAAGGGCACGACCTGTAAACAGGATCGTGCCCGATGTTACCGACTAGTACCCGAGGGTGCCAGCCGACAGGTGCTGCTTAGGCTGCTACCACGACAACGCGTACGGTGGCTTCAACTTCGGCGTGCAAGTGCACGGCTACGTCGAATTCGCCTACGTTGCGGATGGTGCCGTTCGGCAGACGAACTTCGCTTTTCGCTACTTCAACGCCGGAGGCGGTCAGTGCGTCAGCGATGTCGTGAGTACCGATCGAACCGAACAGCTTGCCTTCGTCGCCAGCGGTGGCAGTGATGGTCACTTCCAGCTCGGCCAGTTGGGCAGCACGGCTTTCAGCCGATGCTTTACGGTCTGCTGCGGCTTTTTCCAGCTCAGCGCGACGCTCTTCGAACGCAGCCAGGTTGGCAGCGGTCGCAGCGGTGGCTTTGCCGAAAGGCAGCAGGTAGTTACGGCCGTAACCGGCCTTAACGTTTACTTTATCGCCCAGGTTGCCCAGGTTGGCGATTTTTTCCAGAAGGATCAGTTGCATGTGAAAATCCTCTAACTTTTAACCTTCACCGTTCGCGTTGTCGGCGTCTTTCGGCGCCATACGACCGCGAAAATCAATCAGGCTGTCGACGATGGCCAAGACCACCAGCAACGGATAGATCAGCTGCATAAACAGCAACAACGTGACATACAACCCCACCAGCCAGAACCTGGCCAGTCGCTTTTGCGCCACCAGCCCGTGAATCAGGGCCAGCCCGGCGAATACCAGCGGTACACTGCACAACGGCGTGAGCATGGCCATCTGCGGACCGAAATTCGGCCCCAGAAGCATGCCCGCCAGCAGCAACATCGCCAGCCCAAGCGGGAAACGGATGGCGCGAAATTCGCGACCAAAACCACCCGGGTTGTACAACAACGCCTGCCAGTAGCGCCCGATAATCAGGCTCAGCACACTGACGATTTGCAACAAAGCCGCAATCAGGCCGGTCAGGACCGGTGCGATCAGGGACGCGAAACGCGCCTGCTCCTCTACCGACATCTTTTGGTAGAGATCACCGAGGGCCTCGGGCAGGATTTTTATCAAAGCCTGCGACAGCATCTCGATCTGGGGTTCAAAAGCCACCCCGAGCACCACTGAAAACACCACTCCTATCGCTATGCTGACCAGCAGCACGCGGTTCCAGGATTCACTTGCGCGCAACACCAACGCCAGCGCCGAAGACCCCAGCAGCACCATAAGTGCCCGTGGGTCAGCGGAATACAGCCACCAGAGCAAGGCCGGCAGCAGTCCCAGAGCAAGAACGCCAAGGGCGTCCTTCAATCCGCGCCGCAGGAGTACAAGACTCCCGGCGGCAGCACCCAACCAATACAACAACGGCAATGCCGCGCATCCGGCCACTACCAGAGTGGCCTGCATACGACCGCGCATGATGAACTCAGCTAAGGCGCGCATGCATTCAATCCCTTACTACTCGTCGACTGCCTGGTCTCAGCGGCCGTGGCTGTCGGTGTAGGCCAGCAGGGCCAGGAAGCGGGCGCGCTTGATAGCGGTGGCCAGCTGACGCTGATAACGAGCTTTGGTACCGGTGATACGGCTTGGAACGATTTTGCCGGTCTCGGATACGTAGGCTTTCAGAGTGTTGAGATCTTTGTAATCGATCTCTTTCACGTCTTCAGCGGTGAAGCGGCAGAATTTACGACGACGGAAGAAACGTGCCATGTGATTGGCTCCTTAAAAGGTCCGTGGATTACTCGTCAGCGTTATCGCTGTTGTCACTGTCGCTATCGCTGTCATCGCCTTCGGCGCTGTCAGAGTGCTCAGGACGGTCGCGACGCTCACGGCGCTCACTGCGGTTTTCTTCAGCCTTGAGCATCTCGGATTGGCCGGTGACGGCTTCTTCGCGACGGATGACCAGGTTACGGATCACTGCATCGTTGTAGCGGAAGTTGTCTTCCAGCTCGGCCAGGGCCTTGCCAGTGCATTCAACGTTCAGCATCACATAGTGAGCCTTGTGAACATTGTTGATTGCGTAGGCCAGTTGACGACGGCCCCAATCTTCCAGACGGTGGATTTTGCCGCCGTCTTCTTCGATCAGCTTGGTGTAACGCTCAACCATGCCGCCGACTTGCTCGCTTTGATCCGGGTGGACCAAAAAGATGATTTCGTAATGACGCATGAATGCTCCTTACGGGTTGTAGCCTGCCGCTCAAAAACGGTCAGACAAGGAGTGAATGACACTTATGGACTTGTGGACGCTAGACACATAAGTGCCTGCCATCGCAGCAAGGGGCGCAATTGTAGAGAAGGGTCGAGGGAGGCGCAAGGCAATTGGTGATTATTTGAACAACCCCCCACTTTCACCCAAACACAAAACACTGTGGGAGCGAGCCTGCTCGCGATGAGTGCGTTACATTCAACATTTGCGCTGAATGACACTCCGCTATCGCGAGCAAGCTCGCTCCCACAGGGGCTACAACTGGCTCAGGGCTTTTTGGCGGCAGCCTTGACGCTACGCTGGCGCAGGGCCTCGAACAGGCACACACCGGTCGCGACCGAGACATTGAGGCTGCTGACGCTGCCGGCCATCGGAAGCTTTACCAGATAGTCGCAATGCTCGCGGGTCAGGCGACGCATGCCCTTGCCTTCGGCACCCATGATCAGGATGGTCGGCCCCGTCAGGTCCTGATCATAAATGTTGACCTCGGCCTCGCCCGCCGTGCCCACAACCCACAATCCGCGCTGCTGAAGTTTCTCCAGGGTGCGCGCCAGGTTGGTCACAGCCACTAGCGGGATGACTTCCGCCGCGCCGCAGGCGACTTTACGCACCACGGGCGTCAACGTCGCCGACTTGTCCTTAGGAACGATCACCGCCAATGCACCGGCCGCGTCCGCCGAACGCAGGCAAGCCCCGAGGTTGTGAGGATCGGTCACGCCGTCCAGCACCAGCAGCAACGGTGCGCCCTCGGTGCGATCGAGCAGCTCGTCGAGCATCGCCTCGCCCCACACCTGGCTCGGGCTGACTTCAGCCACGACACCCTGGTGCACGCCTTCGACCCAGGCATCCATCTCGCGCCGCTCGGCCTGGCCGACCGCCACGCGATTTTCGTTGGCCAGCTCGATCAGGGTTTGGACCCGCGGGTCACTGCGGCCTTCCGCCAGCCAGACCTGCTTGACCCGCTTGGGGTGATGACGCAGCAACGCTTCCACGGCATGCACGCCGTAGATTTTTTCCAACTGACTCATGACTTGGCCTTGGGTTTACGCGCCCCGCCGCTTTTGGCTGGGGCCGAGCCCGCTTTGGGCGGACCTTTACGGTGTTTGCTCGGTTTGCTGGTCGCCTTGTCCGCCGGGGCCGACCGTCCGGTCTTTCCCCCAGACGCCGCTTTACCACCGCTTTTGGCTTCGGCCAGCAACGCCTGCTTCATTTCACGGCTTTTGCGCAGCTCGGCGTTTTTCGCCGCTGCATCGCTCGGGCGATAGGCTTCGACGGCTTTTTCCTTGGCTGGGCCGCGACGTCCAGACTTGGACGGCGCAGGCTCGGCGGCGGTTTTGGCCGCAGGCGCAGCGGTTTCGGTACCGCGTTTCTTGCGGCCAATCGGCGCGCTGATGGTTTTTTCCGCCATCTCGAAGTCAATCTTGCGCTCGTCGAGATCGACGCGCATCACCCGCACTTCGACGGTATCGCCAAGACGGAAGCTGCGGCCAGTGCGCTCGCCCGCCAAGCGGTGGTGCACAGGGTCGAAGTGATAGTAATCACCCGGCAGCGCGGTGACATGCACCAGGCCCTCGACGTAGATATCGGTCAATTCGACGAACAGGCCGAACCCGGTCACTGCGGTGATCACACCCGGGAACGACTCACCCACGCGGTCTTTCATGAACTCGCACTTGAGCCAGTTCACCACATCGCGGGTCGCTTCATCGGCACGGCGCTCGCTCATCGAGCACTGCTCGCCGAGCTGCTCCAGCGCCGCTTCGTCGTACGGATAAATGCGCGCCTTGGGAATGCTCATCGCACCGGCACGCTTGACGTGCGGGGTGTTCATCTTCGAATGGATCACGCTACGGATAGCCCGGTGCGTAAGCAGGTCGGGATAGCGACGGATCGGCGAAGTGAAGTGGGTATAGGCTTCGTAATTCAGGCCGAAGTGGCCCTGGTTATCGGCGCTGTACACCGCCTGGCTCAACGAACGCAGCATGACGGTCTGGATCAGGTGGAAATCCGGGCGATCCTTGATACTGGCCAGCAAGGCCTGGTAATCCTTGGGCGAGGGGCCGTCCTTGCCTTTGTGCAGGGACAGGCCAAGCTCACCGAGGAATGCGCGCAGTTTTTCCAGGCGCTCCGGCGGCGGGCCGTCGTGGACCCGGTACAACGCAGGGATTTCGTGTTTCTTCAGGAATTCGGCAGTGGCCACGTTGGCGGCCAGCATGCATTCCTCGATCAGCTTGTGAGCATCGTTGCGCACCGTCGGACGAATCTCGGCGATCTTGCGCTCGGTGCCGAAGATGATCCGGGTTTCCTGGGTTTCAAAATCGATCGCACCGCGCACATGACGGGCCGCCAGCAGCACTTTGTAGAGCGAGTACAGCTCCTTGAGATGCGGCACGACGTCGGTGTATTCGCCGCGAAGCTTGCGCGATTCGGCAAGTTTTGGCGCCTCCAGCATCGCGCTGACCTTGTTGTAGGTCAGGCGGGCATGGGAATGGATCACCGCTTCATAAAAGCAGTAGTCGGTCATTTCACCGGTTTTGGAGATGGTCATCTCGCAAACCATGGCCAGGCGATCGACGTGAGGGTTGAGCGAGCACAGCCCGTTGGACAGTTGCTCTGGCAACATCGGCACCACGCGCTCGGGGAAGTACACCGAGTTGCCGCGCACCTGGGCTTCGGCGTCCAGCGCCGAGCCTAGTTTCACGTAGCTGGAGACGTCAGCAATGGCGACGTACAACTTCCAGCCGCCGGAGAACAGACGCAGCTTGCCAGGCTTGGCTTCGCAGAAGACCGCGTCGTCGAAGTCCCGGGCGTCCTCACCGTCGATGGTGACGAACGGCAAGTGGCGCAGGTCGATGCGCTTCTCTTTGTCTTTGTCTTCGACTTCCGGCTTGAGCTTGGCGGCTTCTTTCAGGACCGCTTCAGGCCAGACGTGCGGGATGTCATAGGTACGCAGGGCAACATCGATTTCCATGCCCGGCGCCATGTAGTTACCGACCACTTCCACCACATCGCCTTGCGGCTGGAAACGCGGGGTTGGCCAGTGGGTGATCTTCACCTCGACGAACTGACCGACCTTGGCGTTGGCGTTGCGCCCCGGGGTCACCAGCACTTCCTGCTGGATCTTCGGGTTGTCCGCGACAACAAAACCAATGCCGCCTTCTTCGAAGTAACGGCCGACGATGCTTTCGTGGGCACGGGACACCACTTCAACGATCACGCCTTCACGACGACCGCGGCGGTCCAGGCCGGACACACGGGCCAGGGCACGGTCACCGTCGAACACCAGGCGCATTTGCGCCGGGCTCATGAACAAGTCGTCACTGCCGTCGTCCGGGATCAGGAAACCGAAGCCGTCACGGTGCCCGGCGATGCGGCCCAGGATCAGGTCGAGCTTGTCCACGGGCGCATAGGTGCCACGCCGGGTATAGATCAGTTGAGCGTCGCGCTCCATGGCGCGCAGACGGCGGCGCAGGGCTTCGAGCTGGTCTTCGGTGGTCAGACCGAACTCTTCAACCAACTGCTCGCGGCTAGCAGGCGAACCCCGATCGGCGAGGTGCGCCAGGATCAGTTCGCGGCTAGGGATAGGGTTTTCATATTTTTCCGCTTCACGAGCGGCCTCGGGATCGAGGGACTGCCAATCGGCCATTAGAGAGTTTTCACCTTGTCTATATACGGGTTAGTTTGGCATAGGCGTAATGAAACGGGAAATTTCAAGCGCCCGATGCCTGTTCTAAAGTCTTTTGACCAACCTTTGAAGCCCAGAACAGCACCGCTCGTGAAATTTAGCGGTTTTTTTGCCGGGAGGGGGTTTACAGTTAAAAACACGCTCCGTATAGTGCGCGCCATCGACGACGTACACACGTTGCCGATACTGCCCAGATGGTGAAATTGGTAGACACGCCAGCTTCAGGTGCTGGTGACCGCAAGGTCGTGGAAGTTCGAGTCTTCTTCTGGGCACCAATTTCGAGCAGCAGATCAACGATTTGCAAGCTCAAAAAAAACCCGCGAAAGCGGGTTTTTGCATTTCTGGCCCCTGCAATTTCGTTTGCAATTACTAAAACAAAAACAGGGGTTTACAGATCAAAACGCGCTCCGTATAGTGCGCCACATCGACAGCGGCAACGCTGAAGATGCTGCCCAGATGGTGAAATTGGTAGACACGCCAGCTTCAGGTGCTGGTGACCGCAAGGTCGTGGAAGTTCGAGTCTTCTTCTGGGCACCAATTCAAGCTTCAAGGTTACAACCTTGAACCTCACAGAAACCCGCGAAAGCGGGTTTTTGCGTTTCTGGGGGAGATAAATCTGAGTCGCTGAAACCGCTATCGCGAGCAGGCTCGCTCCCACAATTGATCTCGAGCGTTCACAGAGCTTGTGTTCACTGCAATCCAATGTGGAAGCGAGCCTGCTCGCGATGAGGCCAGCCCAGGCAGCGATCAGGCCCTGAACTGCCCCAGGCTCGCCTTCAACTGCGCCGCCAGGCTGTCCAGTACCTTGCCGCTGGCGGTGGTCTGGACCACGGCCTGGGCCGCTTTCTCGGCCTGGGCATGGATAGTTTCCACCCGCCCGCGCACCGCTTGGGCGCCTTGGGCCTGATGGGCCGCCGCCTGGGTCGCCAGGCCGATGGCCGCATGCACTTGCTCTACCGAGGTCTGAACCGACTGCTGCAAGCGCACACTGTCACGCAGCACCAACAGGCCTTCGTTGGCCTGGCGCCCAGCCTGGCCGATCGCCGCCACAGCCTCACGGGCGCCCTGCTGCAAGGCCACGATATGGGCCTGGATATCACCGGTCGAACTCTGGGTCTTGCTGGCCAGCGCCCGCACCTCGTCCGCCACCACCGCAAACCCGCGGCCGGTTTCCCCGGCCCGCGCCGCCTCGATAGCGGCGTTCAAGGCCAGCAGGTTGGTCTGCTCGGCAATGCCGTGGATCACGGTCAGCACCACTTCGATCTGCTCGCTTTGATGCGCCAGCCGTTCGATAACTTTCGCCCCGGTGTCGACCTGCCCGGCCAGCGCTTCAATCAAACCGCCGACCTTGGCCGAGGTGCGGGTGTTTTCATCCGTGGCCTGGCGAATTTCCACCACTTGCCGCAAGGCAGCCTGCATCGCCTGGCTTTCCGACTGAGCTTCGTCAGCCATTTGCGACAGTGCACGCAGGCTCTCGGCCACTTCATCACGCTGCAAACCGGCTGCCGCATCGGCACCGGAGTTACGCAAGGTCATCGCACCGATTTCCACACCAGTGCGCTGGGCCACGTCACCCGCTTCTCGCACGATGGGCTGCAACTTATCCACAAAGCGATTGACCGCCGAGGCCATGTCGCCAATTTCGTCCTTGCTGCTGATTTGCACGCGCTTGGTCAGGTCGCCCTCGCCCGCCGCCAGATCGTTCATCGCCGCGATCAGCAGCTTCAAGCGATTGACCACCCGACGCCCCAACACCACAGCCAGCAGCACCAGCACGCCGAAGCCAACCAGCGCCAGGCCCAGGCCGATGCGCCAGCGCAAAGTGCCCGCAGCTTCTTGCACGGTAGAGGCGGTATTGGCCTGCATCTGTGTGGCCGTAGCCTGGGCCGACTGCAGACGACCGCGCATGGCGGTGGCGCTGTCAGCCGCCGCGCCCTTGAGGCTGTCACCGACCAACTGATCGCTGCTGGCGATCAAGGCCGAGAAGCGCTGATCCAGCGCCTTCAAGTCGGTTTCAACGGAGGCCGTGGAAACGCCCATCAACACCTTGCCGATTTCCACGCCGTTGGGATTGATCGATGCCTCGAGGTAATACACCGACGGATCGTTCTTCGCCGCATCCAGCACTTTGTCCAGCGCCCGCTCGCCCTTGCCTTTTTCCAACAGGGCCTTGTTGATCGGGTTTTCCCGGTTCAGATAGCGGGTCAAGTGCTCGCCGGCAGCGTCGTCATAAATGACGAACAGCACATTGGGATTGCGCTGGGCCCGGCGGGCGAATTCGGACAGGGTCGGCACGTCGCTGTCCCACATGGCGCGGGGTGCGACCGAGGCCAGGAGCTGTGCCATATCATTGGCGGAATCGCGCAGGTCTTTCTCCAATGTCCCACGCAACTGCACCTGCTCGTCCTTCAGGCGGGAGGACAAACCGGCGTTCAACCGCTGGCGAGTATTGGCGGACAGACTGTCCAGGCTCGACGTAACTTCACGCCCAGCCTGTTCCAGCTCAGCGGAGAGCTTCTGGCTGTCAGCACCAAGGCCGGCACCCAGGTCGGCTTCCAGCGCCGTGACCGTGCTTCGAGTCAGCGCAACAGCCACCAATACCTGCACCAAAAGGGCGATACCGAGAGTAATGAACACAGGCCGCAATAAACGGCTTTGTAACAGTGAGAGAACAGCCGACAAGTGAAATCCCTCTACCAAACGCCATTAAATTGATGGCACTCGTCAAGATGTGCCTGTAATGGAGATCCATAGCAAGTGTCGTGCCGCCAACCGCCAGAAACGACAAAGGACCCAAACGAGGGTCCTTTGTGTTTTACATCAAAGGCTTATCAGGCAAACGGGTGACGCAGAACGATGGTTTCGTTGCGGTCTGGCCCTGTCGAAATAATGTCGATCGGCGCACCGACCAACTCTTCAACGCGCTTGATGTAGTTACGGGCCGCCACTGGCAGCTCTTCCAGGGTCTTGGCACCCACGGTGGATTCAGTCCAGCCCGGCATCTGCTCGTACACCGGCTCGAGGCCAATGTAGCTGTCAGCGTCGGTCGGTGCGTCGATGACGGCGCCGTCCTGGTTCTTGTAGCCCACGCAGATGTTGATGGTTTCCAGGCCGTCCAGCACGTCCAGCTTGGTCAGGCACAGGCCCGAGATGCTGTTGACGTCGATGGCACGACGCAGGATGACGGCATCGAACCAGCCGCAACGACGAGCACGACCAGTGGTGGCACCGAACTCGTGGCCGCGCTTGGCCAGGAAGGCACCGACGTCGTCGAACAGCTCAGTCGGGAACGGACCCGAACCGACGCGAGTGGTGTAGGCCTTGGTGATGCCCAGGATGTAGTCCAGGTACATCGGACCAAAACCCGAACCGGTGGCGATGCCGCCCGCGGTGGTGTTGGAGCTGGTGACGTACGGGTAGGTGCCATGGTCGATGTCCAGCAGCGAACCCTGGGCACCTTCGAACATGATGTCCTTGCCGGCGCGACGCAGCTCGTGCAGCTCGGCAGTGACATCGAGCATCATCGGCTTGAGCAGCTCGGCGTATTCCATGCACTCGTCCAGCGTCTTCTGGAAGTCGATGGCCGGCTCTTTGTAGTAATTGACCAGGACGAAGTTGTGGTAGTCCAGCAACTCGCCCAACTTGGCGGCGAAACGCTCACGGTGGAACAGGTCACCGATGCGCAGCCCGCGACGGGCCACTTTGTCTTCGTAGGCCGGGCCGATACCGCGACCGGTGGTACCGATCTTCAGCTCGCCACGGGCCTTTTCACGGGCCTGGTCCAGCGCAACGTGATAGGACAGGATCAGCGGGCAGGACGGGCTGATACGCAGGCGCTCGCGCACCGGTACGCCCTTCTCTTCCAGCTTGATGATTTCCCGCAGCAAGGCGTCGGGAGCAACCACCACACCGTTGCCGATCAGGCACTGTACGCCTTCGCGCAGTACGCCCGACGGAATCAGGTGCAGAACGGTTTTTTCACCGTCGATCACCAAGGTGTGACCTGCGTTGTGGCCACCCTGGTAGCGCACTACGGCGGCAGCATGTTCGGTCAGCAGATCAACGATCTTGCCTTTGCCCTCATCACCCCACTGGGTGCCCAGGACTACGACATTCTTACCCATAACACTTGTCCTCATTCGCGCAAACTTGGTGCCGGCCGCAGCCGGCAGGAAAACTCAAGAAGCCAGCGGCAATACTTGCCAAAGCCCGTTCTGCTGAATCAATTGCCGGTCGCAGTCCGCTTCACGGGCGGCGGCCAAAGGTTGCCCAGGCAAAGCCTGGACGACACGCTGACCCTCACTGCGCAACTGGCAGACCTTCTGCCAGAGTGCCGCATCCGTACTGTCAGGCATCCAGATACCGCCAGACGGTAGCTCGATTTCAGCACGCCCCAGGGTCACCAGGGTTTTCAAATCGGTAGAGAAGCCGGTCGCCGGACGGGCGCGACCGAAGTCGGCACCAATATCGTCATAACGACCGCCCTGAGCAATGGACTGGCCCACGCCCGGTACAAACACCGCGAACACTACACCGGTGTGGTAGTGATAACCGCGCAATTCACCCAGGTCGAAATACAGCGGCAGCTCGGGGAAACGCACCGACAGACGCTCGGCAATCGCCAGCAAATCGTCCAATGCCGCCAACACAGGCGCCGGCGCATGGGCCAGGCGCTCGCGAGCAGCGGTCAGCACTTCACGGCCGCCACACAGGTCCACCAACGCCCGCAACATGCCCGACAGATCGGCCGGCAGGCCTTCGGTCAGGCTGATGACTTCATCGATGGCCTTGCGCTGCAAGGCATCGAACAACTGTTGCTCCACTTCACCAGACAGACCAGCCGCCCGGGCCAGGCCGCGATAGATGCCGACATGGCCCAGGTCCATGTGGACATCCGGCACGTCAGCCAGTTGCAGCATGGCCAACATCAGGCTGATGACCTCCACGTCGCTGCTCGGGCTGGCGTCGCCATACAACTCGGCACCCAGCTGGATCGGGCTGCGAGAAGACGACAAGGCACGCGGCTGGGCATGCAGCACACTGCCGGCGTAGCACAGGCGGCTCGGACCTTCACGACGTAGGGTGTGGGCGTCGATGCGCGCCACTTGTGGCGTGATATCGGCGCGAAAGCCCATCTGCCGGCCCGATTGTGGGTCGATAACCTTGAAGGTACGCAGATCCAGGTCCTGGCCCGCGCCGGTCAGCAGGGATTCCAGGTACTCGATATGCGGAGTGACGACGAACTCGTAACCCCAGCTCTGGAACAGATCCAACACCTGCCGACGCGCTACTTCAATACGCGCAGCTTCTGGTGGCAGTACTTCTTCGATGCCATCTGGCAGCAGCCAGCGGTCTACCGTTGCCATTACGCCATTCCCCTATGGTCCGGGCGGCCAGCTTTCGGGCTGGCCTTGAGTGAAGCAGAAAATGCCTGCGCCGTACGCAAATCATGCGCAAAACACGCGCAAGGGCGACGTGACGAATGGCCCGCAATCGGCCTCGTCCAGCACTTTCCTCGAAAAACCTGTCGAGTCGTTCAACCCGACGCCTGCAACTAAAAACCGCAATCGAACGTGCAGACGCAAAAAAGCCGGGAATTTCCCGGCTGCCGCATGATACACACGTTTTCCCAAAGGATCACCCCGCCCGACGCTTTAGCCGCCGGGCGGAGTGCCTCAGGTCAACGTCGCATCAAGGCTTGGCCTTTTCCAGGTAGCGGAAGAAGTCGCTGCTTGGGTCCAGGACCATGACGTCGGATTTGCTCGCGAAGCTTTCACGGTAGGCACGCAGGCTACGGTAGAACGCGTAGAACTCCTGATCCTGGCCGTAGGCCTTGGCGTAGATCGAAGCGGCCTGGGCATCACCATCACCACGGACCTCTTCCGATTCACGGTAGGCTTCGGCCAGCAGCACGCGACGTTGGCGATCGGCGTCGGCACGGATGCCTTCGGCCAGCTCGTTACCCTTGGCGCGGTGCTCGCGGGCTTCACGCTCACGCTCGGTGCTCATACGCTCGAACACACTGCGATTCACTTCCTTCGGCAGGTCGATGGCCTTGACCCGGACATCGACCACTTCGATACCCAGTTCTTTCTCTGCCATCGTGTTCAGCGAACGGGTGATGTCGGCCATGAGCGCATCACGCTCACCGGACACCACTTCATGCAGCGTGCGCTTACCGAACTGGTCACGCAGGCCCGATTCCAGACGGCGGGACAAACGCTCGTCAGCGATCTGCTTGAGGCCGGAGGTCGCGGTGTAGAAGCGCTCGGCATCTTTCACGCGCCACTTGGCGTAGGCGTCGACCATGACAGCTTTCTTTTCCAGCGTCAGGAAGCGTTGCGTCGGCGCATCCAGCGTCATCAGGCGAGCGTCGAACTTGCGCACCTTGTTGACGTACGGCACCTTCACATGCAGCCCCGGCTGGACATCAGCCTGGACCACGCGACCAAACTGCAGCAACACCGCACGCTCGGTCTGAGCCACGATGTAGAAGCAGTTCCAGGCAGCGATCGCCACGACGACACCGACAATAAGGGCGATCAGCGATTTATTGCTCATCAGCGACTCTCCCTGGTACGTGCTTGCTGTTGCTGCAGGTCCGCCGCCGCACGAGCATTGGCTTCATTGCTGGCGCCTGCGGTGCTGGCCGGCGCGGGGCTGGTGCTGCGACCGCCCTCGACCATCTTGTCCAGCGGCAGGTACAGCAGATTGCTCTGGCCGTTCTTGTTGCCGGTCACGAGGACCTTGCTGGTGTTACTGAAGACTTCCTGCATGGTGTCCAGGTACAGACGCTCGCGGGTGACTTCAGGGGCCTTGCGATACTCGGCCACCAGTTTGGTAAAGCGATCAGCCTCACCCTTGGCGCGGGAGACCACTTCATCGCGGTAACCGTTGGCATCTTCGATGATGCGCTGGGCCTGACCACGGGCTTCCGGCACGACGCCGTTAGCGTAGGTTTCAGCCTGGTTGCGCGAACGCTGCTCGTCTTCACGGGCACGGATCACGTCATCGAAGGCTTCCTGGACTTCACGCGGTGCCGCTGCGCTCTGAACGTTGACCTGGGTAACGGTGATACCGGTGCGATAGGTATCGAGGAACCGTTGCAGGCGCTCCTTGATTTCGCTGGCCATCAGCTCACGGCCTTCGGTCAGCACCTGGTCCATGGCGGTGGAACCCACCACATGGCGCAAGGCACTTTCGGTCGCATGCTGCAGGCTGATTTCCGGCTGGTCGACGTTCAGCACGAAGTCCTGCAGGTTGGTGATCTTGTATTGCACGGTCAGCGGCACTTCGACGATGTTCTCGTCTTCCGTGAGCATCTGGCCCTGCTTGGTGTAGGCACGCTCACGCGTGACGTTTTCCATGTACTTCTGGTCGATCGGCGGGAAATAGATGTTCAGGCCCGGGCCGACGGTTTCGTAGTACTTGCCGAAGCGCAGCACCACGGCCTGCTCCTGCTCGTCCACGACATAAACCGCGCTGTACAGCCAAACGGCTGCGAGCACGACGAGACCGATGCCGAGCAGGCCGAAACCGCCGCCCTTGCCCGCACGACCCCCGCCATCGTCACCGCGTTTCTTACCACCACCGAACAAACCGTTCAGGCTTTCCTGCAGCTTTCGGAAGGCCTCGTCGAGATCTGGTGGCCCCTTGCGGTCGCCGTTGTTACGACGCTTGCCACCCCAAGGATCCTGATTATTCGAGTTGCCACCCGGCTCATTCCAAGCCATAGCGCTCTCCATCTGATAAAGCAAAGACGCACCCACGGCGCGCCGACCAATGCTACAGAATGCCTGACACAGCTTTCTCAGGCTTTTATTGCAAAGTGTGTTGCTCGATGAATTCCATCGGCTGCAACCCTTCGCGACTGACCAGTCGATTCAGCTCCGACCGAGGCAGGCGAACAGCCAGCAGGCAGATGCCTTCTTCGTCGTGTTCTTCTTTTTGCACCGCCCCCAGCTCAAAGAACTGGGCACGCAACCGGGCGAAACGTTGTGGCAATTTCAGGGTGCCGACAAACAGGTCGTCGCCCAACAGTTCCGCCACGGCCTGCTTGAGCAGGTCCAGGCCGCTACCGTCCCGGGCCGACAACCAGACCCGCTGCGGCTTGCCATCGGCATCGCGCTGGATCTGCGGCTCCACGCCTTCGAGCAAATCGAGTTTGTTGTATACCTCGAGGATCGGCAAGTCCTGGGCTCCGATCTCACCCAGCACCACCATCACCTGCTCGATCTGCAGCATCCGGTCCGGCTCGGCGGCATCAATCACGTGCAGCAGCAGGTCGGAGTTGCTCGACTCTTCGAGCGTAGCCCGGAAAGCCTCGACCAGTTTATGCGGCAGGTGCCGGATGAAGCCCACGGTGTCGGCCAGCACGATCGGCCCGAGGTCGTTCAGATCGAGCCGGCGCAGGGTCGGGTCGAGCGTGGCGAACAATTGGTCGGCAGCGTAGACGTCGGATTGGGTCACGTTATTGAACAGGGTCGATTTGCCGGCGTTGGTATAACCCACCAGTGAAACCGTCGGGATGTCCGCACGCTTGCGACCGCGCCGCGACTGCTCGCGTTGGCTGCGAACCTTTTCCAGCCGCCCTTTGATCTGGCGCAGGCGAACCCGCAACAGGCGCCGGTCGGTTTCCAACTGGGTTTCACCCGGGCCGCGCAGACCGATACCGCCCTTCTGCCGCTCAAGGTGAGTCCAGCCGCGAACCAGCCGCGTGCTCATGTGCTCAAGCTGGGCCAGTTCGACCTGGAGCTTGCCTTCATGGGTACGGGCGCGTTGGGCAAAGATGTCGAGAATCAGGCCCGTACGGTCGATCACGCGACACTCGAAAACACGTTCGAGGTTACGCTCCTGACTGGGCGTGAGGATGTGATTGAAAATCACCAGATCAACCTGCTCGGCCTTGACCAGGTCGCGCAACTCCTCGACCTTGCCGCTGCCTATCAGGTATTTGGCGGTTGGCCGATGACGCGGCACGTTGAAAAACGCGACGGTCTCGGCGCCGGCCGAAATTGCCAATTCCTGAAACTCCTGCGGATCTTCGCGCGCCTCAGGGTCCTGTCCATCCAAGTGAACGAGAATGGCCCGCTCACCACCACCGTGGCGCTCAAAGAACAAAGGAGACTCCTATCAGGCGTTACCCGGTTCAGCGTCACCGCCTTCGGATTCGGTTGCGCTAGGCAGACGAATTGGACGAACTGGCACTACTGTCGAGATCGCGTGCTTGTAAACCATCTGGCTGACGGTGTTTTTCAGAAGGATGACGAACTGGTCGAAAGACTCGATCGTGCCTTGCAGTTTGATCCCGTTGACCAGATAGATGGACACCCCAACTTTCTCTTTACGTAAAGTGTTCAAGTAAGGGTCTTGTAGCGAATGCCCTTTTGACATGTGCCGCACTCCTTTAAGGATCAATAATAAAAATCGGAATCAGATGGCTTGGGCCGTCACACCCCCAAGGATAGACGGCAATTGTAAAGACTCAGCTCAATATGGAGATGGTCCCAAGGTATTTCAAGGCGCGTGGCAGATTGTCGCAATCGAGACTGTCAAGCCAATGCAAGTCAGTCCAGCTGCGTAGCCAGGTGAACTGGCGTTTCGCCAATTGGCGCGTGGCAATGATCCCACGCTCCTGCATCTCGGCTGACGTCAGCTTGCCGTCCAGGTAATCCCAGACCTGTCGATAACCTACCGCACGTATAGACGGCAACCCGGCATGCAGGTCACTTCGCTCACGCAGGGCTACGACCTCATCTATGAATCCCTGTTCCAACATTAATGTGAATCTTTGTTCAATTCGCCGATGCAGCACTTGCCGGTTCGCCGGAGCGATGGCCAGATTGGCGACAGTATAGGGCAATTGTTGCAGTCCCGAAGCGGCTGCTTCAGTACTTTGCGCAGATTGTCGCTGCCGCAGGGCCGTCATGCTCTGGCCGCTGACCCGATAAACCTCCAGGGCCCGACTAAGCCGCTGCGGGTCGTTGGGGTGAATACGCGCCGCCGACTCCGGGTCGATAACCGCCAATTGTTCGTGCAAGGCTTGCCAGCCAAGGCGCGCAGCCTCTTCTTCGATCTGCGCGCGCACCTCGGGATCGGCCGCCGGCATGTCCGCCAGCCCATCGACCAAGGCCTTGTAATACAGCATCGTGCCACCCACCAGCAGCGGAATCTTGCCCCGCGCGGTGATTTCGGCCATGGCTTGGAGGGCATCACGACGAAAATCCGCAGCCGAGTAGGCCTCGGCCGGGTCCAGGATGTCGATCAGGCGGTGGGGAAATTCGGCCAGCAGCTCTTTCGAGGGTTTGGCGGTGCCAATGTCCATGCCCCGGTAAACCAGGGCCGAGTCGACGCTGATCAGCTCGCAGGGCAGGACTTTGGTCAGTTCGATGGCCAGGTCGGTCTTGCCGGCGGCCGTCGGCCCCATGAGGAAAATCGCAGGTGGCAACTGGCTCATCAGCGACCGCGCAGGAACAGTTTGTCCAGGTCGTCCAGGCCCAGTTGGGTCCAGGTCGGCCGGCCATGGTTGCATTGGCCGCTGCGCTCGGTGTTTTCCATGTCCCGCAGCAGGCCGTTCATTTCCGGCAGGGCCAGGCGGCGGTTGGCGCGAATCGCGCCGTGGCAGGCCATGGTGCCGAGCAATTCGTTCAGGTGCGCCTGGATCCGGTCGCTGGTGCCGTACTCCATCAAGTCCGCCAGCACGTCGCTGACCAGTCGATTGGCCTCGGCCTGTTTCAACAAGGCCGGGATCTGACGGATCGCCAGGGTTTCCGGGCCCAGGCGCTGCAATTCAAAGCCCAGGCGCTGGAACCAGCTCACGTGTTCTTCGGCGCAATCGGCTTCGCGCTGGCTGACCGCCAGGGATTCGGGCACCAACAGCGGTTGGCCGCTCAAGCCTTCGCTGGCCATGGCGATTTTCAACCGCTCGTACATGATCCGCTCGTGGGCGGCGTGCATGTCCACCAGGACTAGGCCCTGGGCATTTTCCGAAAGGATATAAATGCCCTTGAGTTGCGCCAGGGCATACCCCAGCGGCGGGATGTCGCCCTGGCCGTCGGGCAATGCCGCCGCACCGGCTTGCGGCAAGGGTTTGAAGAACTCGCGGTAAGCCGCCTGGGACTCGGCCGCCGGCACGTTCGATTGCCCACGCGGAGTGTATTGATACTGATAGCCGCTGCCCGCACCGGTCCCGGCCGCGTTGTAGCTCGGTTGAGGCTGGGGCTGTTCCAGCAGCGCATTGGCGGCCAGGCGCATTTCGCCCTGGGGGCCGAATTCACCCGCTTCCAGCCCCGTAGGCCGGACCATGCCGCCCACCGCGGCCGGGGCCGCCAGTTGATCTTCCGGCCGCACGTCGCCCAAGGCGCGGTGCAAGGTGCCGTAGAGGAAATCATGCACCATGCGCCCGTCACGGAAACGCACTTCATGCTTGGTCGGATGCACGTTGACGTCCACCACCGACGGGTCGACTTCGAAAAACAGCACGAAAGTTGGATGCCGACCGTTGAACAGCACGTCGCGATAGGCCTGGCGCACTGCGTGGGCCACCAGTTTGTCGCGCACCGCCCGGCCGTTCACGTAGAAGTATTGCAAGTCTGCCTGGCTGCGGGAGAAGGTTGGCAGCCCGACCCAGCCCCACAAGTGCAGGCCATTGCGCTCCACCTCGATGGGCAATGCCTGTTCCAGGAAACCCGCACCGCACACCGCGCCGACACGCCGAGCGCGGGCCGCATCGTCATTGGCCTCGTGCAGGCTGAGGATGGTTTTGCCGTTGTGGCGTAAATGGAACGCCACGTCAAAACGCGCCAAGGCCAGGCGCTTGATGACTTCCTGCAAATGATCGAATTCGGTCTTCTCAGCCTTGAGGAATTTGCGCCGGGCCGGGGTGTTAAAGAACAGGTCGCGCACTTCCACGGAGGTGCCTACCGGATGGGCCGCGGGCTGGACGCGAGACGCCATCTCCCGGCCTTCGGTCTCGACCTGCCAGGCCTGATCGGCCTCGCGGGTGCGGGAGGTCAGTGTCAGGCGCGACACCGAACTGATGGACGCCAGCGCCTCGCCACGAAACCCCAGGCTCATGACCCGTTCGAGGTCTTCCAGATCGCGAATTTTACTGGTGGCGTGACGCGCCAGGGCCAGCGGGAGGTCGTCGGCAGGAATACCGCCACCGTCATCGCGCACCCGCAGCAGCTTGACGCCACCCTGCTCGACGTCCACATCGATGCGCTTGGCCCCGGAGTCGAGGCTGTTTTCCAGCAACTCCTTGATGACCGACGCCGGACGCTCGACCACTTCACCGGCGGCGATCTGGTTCGCCAGCCGGGGGCTGAGCAGTTCGATGCGAGCGTTGCTGCCGATCACTTCATCACTCATTGCTTGGCTGCCACTTCATTGGCCGGAATGGTCAGGTTCTGGCCGATCTTGAGTTCGTCGCTCCGAAGGTTATTGGCGCTGCGCAAGGCAGCCGGCGACACCTGATAACGCACGGCGATCATCGCCAGGGTTTCGCCGGGGCTGACCCGATGGTCCCGCGGGCCTTGGGCGATTTTGCCGGAGTCTCGCAGCCAGGCAATGTAGGTGCCCGGCGGCGGATTCTGCTGGAAGAACTGCCGAACGCCGCTGCTGATGGAGCGGGCCAGCGCCTGCTGGTGGTTGGAAGACGACAGCTTGGACGCTTCGTTGGCGTTAGAGATAAACCCGGTTTCCACCAGGATCGACGGAATATCCGGTGACTTGAGCACCATGAACCCGGCCTGCTCGACGCGCTGTTTGTGCAGCGGCGTGACGCGGCCGATGTTGCTCAAGACCTTCTGGCCGACGTTCAGGCTGGACGTCAATGACGCGGTCATCGACAGGTCGAGCAACACGCCGGCGAGCATGCGGTCTTTGTCATCGAGGCTGACGTTGCCGGCACCACCGATCAGGTCGGAACGGTTTTCGCTGTCGGCCAGCCAGCGGGCGGTCTCGGAAGTAGCGCCACGGTCGGACAGGGCAAACACCGAAGCACCGAACGCTGCCGCCGAAGGCGCGGCGTCGGCGTGAATGGAGACAAACAGGTCGGCGCCTTTCTTGCGGGCGATTTCGGTACGGCCGCGCAATGGAATGAAGTAGTCGCCGGTGCGGGTCAGTTCGGCGCGGAAGCCTTTCATGCCGTTGACCTGGCGCTGCAACTCACGGGCGATGGACAGTACCACGTCCTTTTCACGCTGCCCGCGCGAGCCCGAGGCCCCCGGGTCTTCGCCACCGTGACCGGCGTCGATCACCACAATGATGTCGCGCTTGCCGGCCGGGGCCGGGGGCATCTTGATCGCAGGTTCGGTCGGCGTAACCGGTATAGCCGGCACCGTGGCATTGGCAGGAGGTGGTGGCGGCGGTGGCGCAGCGTCAGCCGGGTTGTCGAACAGATCCACCACCAGCCGGTTGCCGTACTGGGCATTGGGGGCCAGGGTGAAACTTTTCGGGGTCACGGCTTTTTTCAGGTCGATGACCACCCGCAGGTCGGTCGGCGTACGCTGGGCCGAGCGCATCGCGGTAATCGGCGTATTGGCGGTAGGCACGTTCAGCGGCGCGCCAAGGGACGCGCCGTTGATGTCGATCACCAGGCGATCCGGGGAGGTCAGGGTGAATACGCTGTGCTGCACCGGTCCCGTCAGGTCGAATACCAGCCGTGTGTTGTCCGGCGCCCGCCAGAGGCGAACGCTGTTGACCTTTGTTTCGGCCACAGCATCGACGGCCAGTGCCGTAAGCAACAGTCCTACGACAGCAACCACCGCGCGAAAGCGCATACCAAACCCCATCATTAATTAGTTTCCAATGCCAAAGCGGCACACCACGACTCGCCGCGCGAGCCTTGTGGCGTCAGTTTCAGCGAACGCCCGCCGTTCTGCGCGCCAATGGTAATGGTCAGGTCGGGCTTTGGCAAAAAGCCTGCACCCTTCTGGGGCCATTCGATCAGGCACAAGGCGTCATCTTCGAAATAATCGCGAATACCGAGAAATTCCAGCTCCTCGGGATCTACCAATCGATACAGGTCGAAATGGAAGGCGCGAATGTTGCCGATCTCGTAGGGTTCGACCAAAGTGAACGTCGGGCTTTTTACCGCGCCGACGTGCCCGAGGCCGCGAATAATGCCACGGGACAAGGTGGTTTTCCCCGCGCCAAGGTCGCCTTCGAGAAAAATCAGACCATGGCCAGCGGTGGTGCGCGCGATGCGCGCCCCGAATTCCGTCATGGCGTGTTCGTCCGCCACGTACAGGGTTACTTCAGACACGGTGAGTGCTCCTCCAACAACTGACGAATGGCTGGGATCAGATCGGTTGCCGCCAGCCCACGGCCCAAGCGACCGGCCTGCGCGCCGGCATTGGCGTGCAGCCAGACCGCCAGGCACGCGGCCTCAAAACCTTCCAGGCCCTGGGCGAGCAAGGCGCCAACCAGCCCCGCCAGCACATCCCCAAGACCGGCGGTGGCCATGGCCGGATGGCCCTGGCTGCAAACGGCCAGGCGACCGTCCGGACTGGCAACCAGGCTGCCGGCGCCCTTGAGAATCACCGTGGCTGTGTATTTTTTGCTCAATGCGTGGGCCGCCGCAGGCCGATCTGCCTGTACCTGGGCTGTGGATATTCCCAGAAGCCTCGCCGCCTCGCCCGGATGGGGGGTAATCACGCAATGCTCGGGCAAACAGACACTGGCGTTGCTCAGCAGGTTCAGCGCATCGGCGTCCCACACTTGCGGCAACGGCGCATTGGCCGCCGCCGACAACAGGCTGCGTCCCCACGCGGCCTGGCCCAGGCCC
This sequence comes from Pseudomonas sp. LBUM1664, assembly GCF_059695895.1. Taxonomy (NCBI): domain Bacteria; kingdom Pseudomonadati; phylum Pseudomonadota; class Gammaproteobacteria; order Pseudomonadales; family Pseudomonadaceae; genus Pseudomonas; species Pseudomonas sp. LBUM1664. The sequence continues at coordinate 5,741,818 of NZ_CP166791.1, forward strand.
GGCCCGACCACCAGCACAGTGGCCTGCTTGAGTAAGCCCATCAACTGGTTCGCCGAATGGGTGCCTTGCACCATGACCTCCGGCAAACGCGTCAGCGCAGCGCAGACATGCTCGCTGCGAGTCGCCATGGAAACCATCCCTGCACCACTGCGCAAGGCGCTTTCGGCACTCATCTGGATCGCGCCGCCAAATCCCCGGTCGCCGCCGATCAGCAGGACATGACCGAACCGGCCTTTGTGTGATGCGGGCGGGCGAGGCGTCAGACGCGGCAGATTATGAGGTGAGAGCAGTCGGGCACTGGCGGGCGCCAATTCAACGAGATCAGGATCGGCGTGCAGATCGTTGAATACCAGGTCACCGACCCGGTCCGCCGCTTCGCCGGTGAACAGGCCCAGTTTCAGACCAATGAAGGTCACGGTCAGGTCGGCCGCCACCGCAGTCCCCAGCACCCGGCCGGTGTCGGCACACAGCCCAGAGGGGATATCCACAGCGGCGACCGGCAGCCCACTGATATTGATCGTGTCGATGGCGCGGATATAAGGCTCGCGCACTTCGCCACTCAACCCCGTGCCGAGCAAGGCGTCCAGCAGCACGCCACGCAATTGGGATTCGTCCGACCACGGCTCCACGGGCACGCCCACCGCGACGGCTTCGGCGTGGGCATTGGCGGCGTCGCCCTGCAAACGCCGGGGCTCGACTACCGTCAGCACCCGCACCGACCAGCCGGCGCGCCGGGCCAGGGATGCCACCAAGTAACCATCGCCGGCGTTATTGCCATGACCGGCCAGCACCGTCAGCTCACGGGCCTGCGGCCAGCGCCGGACAACCGCTCGCCAGGTGGCGCGGGCGGCGCGCTGCATCAATTCGAAGCCAGCGGTGCCCGCCGCAATCAGTTGTGCATCGAGGGCCCGGACCTGCGCAGCGCTGTACAGCGCGTCGGGAAAATCATCTTTAGTGTGCGGCATGCGTCTTCGGGCTCCGATGTCTGGCAGAATTATACGCACCTCAGCTCCGGTTTCTCTCGCCTCATGCCTGTCATTCCCACAGACCTGCCCGCCCTCGCCCAATCCATCAAGGACTGGGGCCGCGAGCTGGGTTTCCAGCAAGTCGGCATCAGCGGCCTGGACCTGGCCGAGCATGAGCAACATCTGCAGCGCTGGCTCGACGCGGGCTACCACGGCGAAATGGACTATATGGGTGCCCACGGCAGCAAACGATCGCACCCCGAGGAGCTGGTGCCGGGCACGCTCCGCGTGGTGTCCCTGCGCATGGACTACCTGCCAGGCGACACGCAAATGGCGCAGATGCTCGCCCAACCGGAAAAAGCCTACGTCTCACGTTATGCCTTGGGCCGCGATTACCACAAATTGATCCGTAAACGTGTGCAACAACTGGCAGAAAAAATTCAGGCAATCATTGGCCCCTTCGGCTATCGCGCCTTCGTCGACAGCGCACCGGTGCTGGAAAAAGCCATCGCCGAACAGGCTGGGCTGGGCTGGATCGGCAAAAACACCCTGGTGTTGAACCGCAAGGCGGGCAGTTATTTCTTCTTGAGCGAGCTGTTTGTCGACCTGCCGCTGCCGATGGACCCGCCCCACGCCAGCGAACACTGCGGAAAATGCACCGCGTGCCTGGACATCTGTCCGACGAATGCCTTCGTCGCGCCTTACGTGCTGGATGCCCGGCGCTGCATTTCCTACCTCACCATCGAACTGAAAAGCGCCATCCCCGAAGAGCTGCGACCGTTGATCGGCAACAGGGTGTTCGGTTGTGATGATTGTCAGATCGTCTGCCCGTGGAACCGCTTCGCCCGTCCGTCCACGGAAAGCGACTTCAAACCACGGCACAACCTGGATAATGCCGGGTTGGCCGAGCTGTTCATGTGGGACGAGGATAAATTTCTCAGCAGCACCGAGGGCTCACCGCTGCGCCGCGCCGGTTACGAACGCTGGCTGCGAAACCTGGCGGTGGGTTTGGGGAATGCACCGTCAACGATTCCGGTGGTGCAAGCCTTGGAGGCGCGGCGCGATTACCCCTCGGAACTGGTGCGCGAGCATGTGGAATGGGCCTTGCGCCAGCACTCCGAGCGTCAGACCTCGTCGTTATAGACGAACTTCGGCATTTCCCAGTGGAAGCGGATCGCCAGGAGCCGAAGCAAGAAACCGCCGAACAAGGTGATGAGAATCGCCTGCTCGCTCGGCAATTGCAGATAGACGCACAGCAAGTAACACCAGGCCGCGGCAAACGAGACGCTGGCGTAGAGCTCGCGGCGGAAGATCAGCGGAATATCGTTGCAGAAAATGTCCCGCAGGATGCCGCCAAACACGCCGGTGATCACCCCGCTAACCGATGCCACCAACATGCCGTGGCCCATTTCCAGGGCGGTCATGCAGCCAATCAGGGTGAACGCCACCAGGCCCGCCGCGTCGAGCACCAGGAACAGCGAGCGCAGATGGCGCATCCAGCGCGCCAGAAAAACCGTCAGCATCGCCGCCGTAGTGGTCAGCACCAGGTATTCCGGGTGCTTGACCCACGTGAGCGGGTAATGCCCGAGCAACACGTCGCGCACCGAGCCGCCACCCAGCGCCGTGACGCAGGCAATCAGCACCACGCCGAACCAGTCCATGCCGCGACGCCCGGCAGACAAGGCGCCGGTCATGGCTTCGGCGGTGATGGCGATCAGATAAAGCATCAGCAACATGATGGCGGTCCTTACAGGAAGGCGCGCAGTCTAGCCATTTCGGGCAGGCACCAAAAGAGGGCAAGGCAACGACTCCTGCCTGAACACCATGTCCCCCAGTCCAAACTGATCCCTGTGGCGAGGGAGCTTGCTCCCTCGCCACAAAAGCTTCCTCGCCACAGAGCCTGCGAACCGGCTTAGAACTTGATGAAATGCTTGCGGTAATGCTGCAGCTCGGCAATGGACTCGCGGATGTCGTCCAGCGCCAGGTGGCTGCCGCCCTTCTGGAAGCTGTCACGCACCTCAGGAGCCCATCGGGCGGCCAGTTCCTTGAGGGTGGAGACGTCCAGGTTGCGGTAGTGGAAGTAGCTTTCCAAAGATTTCATGTGGGTATAGAGAAAGCGACGGTCCTGGCAGATGCTGTTGCCGCAGATCGGCGACTTGCCCTTCGGCACCCACTGCTCCAGGAAGGCGATGGTCTGGGCCTCGGCCTCGGCCATGCTGATTTTGCTGTCGCGCACCCGCTGGGTCAGGCCCGAGCCGCCGTGCTGGCGAGTATTCCATTCGTCCATGCCGGCCAGAATCTCGTCGCTGTGATGGATCGCAATTACCGGGCCTTCAGCCAGGGTATTGAGGTCACTGTCGGTGACGATGGTGGCCATTTCGATGATGACGTCGGTGTCCGGGTTCAGACCGGTCATTTCCAGGTCGATCCAGATCAGGTTCTGCGGGTTTTGCATAGGGGAGCTCCTCGGCGTAGCCACGCAGTTTAGCTTAGGCAGGCCCTTGGGCGTGCTAAACTCGCGGCCGTTTTACCTAATCGCTGCATTCTTCATACGGAACACCCATGGCCAAACGCCAACTCAATCGTCGTCAAAACTGGCGCATCGAAAAGATCCAGGGCGAGCGCGCAGCCCGCGCCGCCAAACGCGAATCCAGCGCTGTGCAAGCCCTGGAGGGCGGCGACCTGGGCCCTGAACAGACCGGTCTGGTGATCGCCCACTTCGGTGTGCAGGTCGAGGTCGAGGCCTGTGAAGGCGAACTGGCCGGCCAGGTATTCCGCTGCCACTTGCGAGCCAACCTGCCGGCGCTGGTAACCGGGGACCAAGTGGTCTGGCGAGCCGGCAATCAGGGCATCGGTGTGATCGTGGCGCAATTGCCGCGCCACACCGAGTTGTGCCGCCCGGACAGCCGAGGCCAGCTCAAGCCCGTGGCCGCCAACGTCGACATGATCGTCATCGTGTTTGCCCCGCTGCCCGAGCCCCACGCCAACCTGATCGACCGTTACCTGGTAGCGGCCGAACATGCCGGCATCCGACCGCTGCTGTTGCTCAATAAATTCGACCTGATCGACGAGCACAACGCCCCCGCGCTGAACGCCTTGCTGTCGGTCTATCGGCAATTGGGTTACCCGGTGCTCGAAGTTTCGGCTCATCACGGCGATGGCATGGAACAATTGCAGCGGCAGTTGGACGCACGCATCAGCGTGTTCGTCGGCCAGTCCGGCGTCGGCAAGTCTTCGCTGGTCAACAGCCTGCTGCCGGAAGTCGAGACTCGCGTCGGGCCGTTGTCTGAACTGTCCGGCCAGGGCACCCATACCACCACCACCGCGCGGCTGTTCCACTTCCCCGGCGGCGGTGAGTTGATCGACTCGCCGGGTATCCGCGAATTCGGCCTGGGTCACGTCAGCCGGGCCGATGTCGAAGCCGGCTTCATCGAGTTCAACGACCTGATCGGCACCTGCCGCTTCCGCGACTGCAAGCACGACCGCGAACCTGGTTGCGCCCTGCTCAAGGCACTGGAAGAAGGCCGCGTGCATCAGCAACGGATGAACAGCTACCGCTCGATCATCGCCAGCTTGCCGGAAAGCAGTTACTGACCTTAAAAGAATGTGACCCCGACACTGTTGTGGCGCAAAGATCTGAGGGAGCAAAGCTTGCTCGCGAAACAGGCACTTGGTGCCTGAGCAAGCCTTGCTCCCACAGCCACTCGCCACAAGTTCTGTACGACGGTTAGATCACTGCGCCGGCGGCTCGGCCGGTTTCGTCGCGGGGGCCTCGAACAGGTTCAGACGCTCGCGCAGCTCATGGGCCGGCACCGGCTGCTGGTCCGCCGGCAAGGCGTTCGGATCAGCCGCCGCGTCAGGCGTTGCCGGTGTTGCCGGCACTTCACCCGGGGCACCCTCACCCTGGGTCGGCTCGGGCGCCGGGTCATCGGTTTGCGAACCTTCGATGGCTTGCTGGGCCTTCTTGGTCAACACCACGATATCGATACGCCGGTTGACCGGGTTGAACGGGTCCTTGCGATCGAACAACGCCGAGGAGGCGTAACCGACCACACGCGCCACCTGCTCGTCCGGATAACTGCCGGCCACCAAGGCCCGGCGTGCCGCGTTGGCGCGGTTGGCAGACAGTTCCCAGTTACCGAAATCGCCTTTGCCAACGAAGGGCTTGGCATCGGTATGCCCACTGATGCTGATCTTGTTCGGCACCGCTTTGATGGTGTCGGCCATGGCCAGCAGAATGTCTTCGAAATAAGGCTTCAGCCGCGCACTGCCGGAGTCGAACATCGGACGGTTCTCGGCGTCCATGATCTGGATGCGCAAGCCGTTCGGCGTGATTTCGAACAGGATCTGGTCCTTGAATTTCTGCAGCTGCGGGTTCTCTTCGACCTTGTTCTGCAATTCCTGCAACAGCAATTCCAGGCGTTCGCGCTCGACCTGCTCGGCCATGCCTTCTACCTGCTCGGAATCCACCGTCACCTTGTCGGGCTGAGGCTGGGATTTGACTTCAGGGTTGAGGGTGGTTTCCGGCGCCAGGGTCGGTGAGCCGCCCAGGTCAATGATGTACGGCGTGCCGCTTTCAGTAAAACCCACCGGGTCCTTGAAGTAACCGGCGATGGCAATCTTCTGCTCCGGGGTCGCAGTGGACAGCAGCCACAGCACCAGGAAGAACGCCATCATCGCCGTCGCGAAGTCGGCGAAGGCAATTTTCCAGGCGCCCCCGTGATGCCCCGCAGCTATGCGCTTGACACGCTTGATAATGATCGGCTGGTTGTTTTCCATCTTAGCGACCGCGAACCGCTTGTTCTAGCTCGGCGAAGCTTGGACGGTGCGCCGGGTACAGGACCTTGCGACCGAACTCCACCGCCAACGATGGCGGCATGCCCGAGGCCGAGGCCACCAACGAAGCCTTGATGGCTTCGTAGATGTTGAGTTCTTCCTTGGCGTCATGGGCCAGGGAAGTAGCCAGAGGGCCGAAGAAACCGTACGCAGCGAGAATACCGAAGAAGGTACCGACCAGCGCCGCACCCACGTGCAGGCCGATGGATTTCTGGTCGCCATCGCCCAGGGACGCCATGGTGACCACGATCCCCAATACCGCCGCGACGATACCGAAGCCGGGCATGGCGTCGGCGATGCCGGTGACCGCGTGGGACGGGTGCTCCAGGTCCTCCTTGAGGCTGTACAGCTCCATGTCGAACAGGCCTTCGAGCTCATGGGGGGCCATGTTGCCGGACGACATGATGCGCAGGTAGTCACAGATGAACGCCGTCATGCGGGCGTCCTTGAGCACCGCAGGGTACTTGGCGAAAATCGGGCTGGCGGAGGCGTCTTCAATGTCGCCTTCGATCGCCATCATGCCTTCGCGACGACTTTTATTGAGAATTTCGTAGATCAGCCCCAACACCTCGAGATAAAAAGTGTGGCTGAAACGCGAACTGAACATGCTCAGGGATTTCTTGAGCACGTGCATCGTCATATAGCCGGGGTTGGCCTGCAAGAATGCGCCGAGGGCAGCACCGCCGATAATCAGCACCTCGAAGGGCTGGATCAGGGCGGCAATCTTGCCATGGGAGAGCACGTATCCGCCGAGCACGCTCGCGAACACGACAATGATGCCGATAATTTTAGCCATAGGTAGAAAGTACTTACTTAAGTCGGGTTCAAGGTCATATTCGGAAGCTGAAAAATCTCTTCTTCTACTTATCGGCGAAACTGCGCCAGACTATAGCCAGTTCTGGCGAAAAGCCAATTTGCCCCGTTCCGGGCGTAGATACCTCATAGGATGATCACGTCCAGCCATGACTAACGAAACGAAGGTTCCAACTCCGCGACCGACCACGCTTGAAGGCTGGGTAAAGCTGCTCGCGGGCGTGCACCTGCCGGTGCCCCAGGCCAGTCATGACCTGGTCTGCAAGGCCATTGCCGACAGCCGCCGGTCATTGCGTGACATCGCCGAGCTGATACAGGACAGCCCCGCCCTGGCCCTGAGCGTTATCCGTGAAGCCAACCATCACACCCATGGCAGCTTCGCCGAACCGGCAGAAAATCTCGAAGTGGCCATCAACCGCCTCGGCCTCAAGCGCACCGAAGAACTGCTCGCCCGCCTACCTTCGTTGCCGGAGCAACAAATACCCGTCGCCCTGCGCCAACTGCAATTAATCAGCCAGCACGCAACGCAACAGGCCAATGGTTTTTTTTCCAGCCGCCTGGCGCGGCTGTGGCAGGACATCCACTGGGGCAGCCTGTTGTTTCTGTCACCGCTCTGGCCACTGGCCCTGACTCACCCGCGATTGCTAGGGGAGTGGGAATTGCGGGTCATCCATAAAGGCCAGTCAGCAAGCAAGGTGGAACGCGAACTGTTCGGCGTCGGCCTGCTGAAAATATGCCTGGCCCTGGTAGAAGTCTGGCGCCTGCCGATCTGGGTGGCGCAGGGCTATCGCCTGTTGCTCAACGAACGCCGCGAACTGGTGAAAGTGCTGCGCATCGCCCGAGACAGTGAACACCCGCTGCGTCAGCAGAATCGCCTGGACGATGATCCGACGCTGCGCCGTTGGCTCAATCAGCCGGCCAATACTGTGTTGCTGGCCAACGGCCTGGCACTCTCGGCGCAACAGGCCTGGGACTGCCCTCACAGTTCCCGCTGGCAATACCTCACCAGTTTGTATCTGCAGATTTCGATGGATGAGGTCCAGCAGCAGTTGCACCAACAAGCCGCCAACAGTGCCCGCCATCACACCATGCCGGACCTCTGGCACCCGGCCGTGGCGCTGATCTGGCCGTGGGGCAGCCGCCGCGTCCACCCCGGGCTGCTGCCAGCCCCCACGCCAAGCGCCGAAGACCTGACCCAGTGGCGCAAACAATGTGCTGAACTGCTGCTGGAGCCGAGTCCCTTCAGCAACGCCATGCGCCTGACCACCTCGGCCCGGGATGCACTGGAGGCGTGTGGCATGCACCGGGTGATGATTCTGATGGCCGACCGCGACCAAACCAACGTACGCGTGCATCAGACCGCCGGTCTGCCCAAAGAGGCAGCGGCCATGAGTTTCTCCATCAATCAAAGCAAGGTGTTGCAGCGGTTGCTGGCCCAACAGGCCCAGATTCGTCTGAACCCAGAGAACAATGCGCAGTTTTCGGCATTGCTGCCGGCGGGCCTGCGCAGCCTGTTCCGGGGTGAGCACATGCTGTTGCGCTCACTGACCTGCAATGGTCGGGTGATCATGCTGGTGGCGGTAGACCAGGGTGGCGGGCCGTTCTCGGACGTGACCGTGCAGGCCTTCGGCAAAACCGTGCAGTGCATCGAGCGAGCCCTGCACAGCTTTACCAACCGCGGCCGCTGATCTTGCTACAATCCTCTCCCTTTGCGCCCCTGGAGACCTCACATGCCTGACTTCTCTGGCTTGCCGCTGGTGATCGAGCCGAGCGAACTGCTCCCGCGCCTCAACGCCCGCGAACTGATCCTGGTAGACCTGACCAGCGCTGCCCGCTACAGCACCGGGCACATCCCCGGCGCACGCTTCGTCGACCCCAAGCGCACGCAACTGGGCCAGCCCCCAGCACCAGGCCTGTTGCCAGCCAAAGCCGATCTGGAAGCACTGTTCGGCGAACTCGGGCATCACCCGGATGCGGTCTACGTGGTCTATGACGATGAAGGCGGCGGCTGGGCCGGGCGTTTTATCTGGCTGCTGGACGTGATCGGCCATTCGAACTACCACTATCTCGACGGCGGCCTGCTGTCGTGGCTGGACGAAAGCCTGCCGGTGTCCATCGACGTGCCTGCGCCTGTCGCAGGCCCGGTGAGCCTGACGCTGCACGAAGCCCCCACCGCCACCCGCGAATACCTGCAAAGCCGTCTCGGTGCCGCCGACCTGGCGATCTGGGATGCACGCGGCCCGTTGGAATATTGCGGCGAGAAAGTCGTGGCGGCCAGGGGCGGGCACATTCCCGGCGCGGTCAACTTCGAATGGACGGCCGGCATGGATCAGGCGCGCAACCTGCGCATCCGCACCGACATGCGCGAGATTCTGCAACAACTGGGGATCACCCCTGACAAAGAGATCATCACCCACTGCCAGACTCACCACCGCTCTGGCTTCACCTATCTGGTGGCCAAGGCGCTCGGTTATCCGCGGGTCAAAGGCTATGCCGGTTCCTGGGGCGAATGGGGCAACCACCCTGACACCCCCATCGAGCTTTGAAGGTTCTTAAGGACAGTTAATGAAAAACCGTTTGTTCATCCTCACTCAGTACCTGCTGCCCCACCACTTGCTGTCGCGACTGGCCGGCTGCATTGCCGAATGCCGCGTGCGCTGGTTCAAAAATGCCTTCACCCAGTGGTTCGCCAAGCGTTATCAGGTGGACATGTCCCAAGCCCTGGTGGAAGACCTGACGGCTTACGAGCACTTCAACGCATTCTTCACCCGTGCCTTGAAAGACGGTGCACGCCCGCTGGATGAAACCCCGGGCGCAATCCTCAGCCCCGCCGACGGTGCCGTCAGCCAACTCGGCCCGATCGAACACGGCCGGGTATTCCAGGCCAAGGGCCACAGTTTCAGTGTGTTGGAACTGCTGGGCGGTGACGCGGCCAACGCGGCGCCATTCATGGGCGGGGATTTCGCCACCATCTACCTGTCGCCCAAGGACTACCACCGCGTGCACATGCCGCTGGCCGGCACCCTGCGGGAGATGGTCTACATCCCAGGGCGGATTTTCTCGGTCAACCAGACCACCGCCGAAAACGTTCCGGAGCTGTTCGCCCGTAACGAGCGCGTAGCGTGCATTTTCGACACCGAGCGCGGGCCGATGGCCGTGGTGCTGGTGGGCGCGATGATCGTGGCGTCCATCGAAACCGTCTGGGCCGGCCTGGTGACACCACCCAAGCGCGAACTGAAAACCTTGCGCTACGACGAAGCCGCCCGTGCACCGATCCACTTGGAAAAAGGTGCCGAGCTGGGCCGCTTCAAACTGGGTTCGACCGCTATCGTGCTGTTCGGGCCGGACCAGGTGAAATGGGCCGAAGACCTGGTGGCCGGTTCGCCAGTGCAAATGGGCCAGGGGCTGGCGCTGCCAAAAGCCTGATTTACGCCTGACCTGTTAAAGCAGGCCTGTGGGAACAAGGCTTGCCCGCGATGCAGGCGCCGCGGTCTCTTTTAGACCGCGTTGTCGTTCATCGCGAGCAAGCTTTGCTCCCACAGCACATTCAGGGCAACACGCCTACCTGTCAGCTGCTAGAGTTGGAAATATCCTTTTCATTTCCCGCCGGAGCCCGTCCACGGCATGAATGAGACCAGCCCTCTCCAGCTATTGCGCGTTCTGACCCCAACGCAGTCACGCCTATCGTTCTGCGAGGCCACGCCACGCGATCTCAAGCGCTGGATCGCCAACCTGCCCAAGGCCAACATCGGCGAAACCGCCCGCTTGCTGTATCAGGCCATCGGCGAACTCAACCTGCTGCTTACCCCCAGCGATAATCGCCTGCAATTGCTCGAACTGCTGCGACCCGAGGTGTATTACGTCTGCAAGCACCTGGAGCGCCATTTCCTGCAACAGGCCATTGTGCTGGATGACCGCTCACGCAAGATCGTGAACCTGTGCCAGGCCCTGCAAACCCACCTGGCAATGGGCTACAAACAGGTCGTGGCGAACATCGCGCCGAAATATACCAAGGACCGAGCCCGCCTGTTGAGCACGGCGCTGCAACGGGCGATGCACGTCCTCAACGGCCCGCTGCTGCGTGCCAGCCAGTTGTACAGCCCTGTGCCCGAAGGGCTGTGGCTCGATCTGCACCAGTTGTACCAAATCGCCTGCCAGCACCGGTTGCAGCACCTTCGCGTGAACGACGAACTGGCCAGCCAGGACCATCAGTTGAGCGCCGAGCAAACCTATGCCGTCGCTCTGCTGCTGGGCGCATCACGCAGCAATCAGCTGCGTCAGGGTCAGATCGCGCGGCTGGGCGAAGTGCTGCCAGCGTGGAGCCAGTGGGTCAAGCTGGACCCGGCCGCCACCAGCCTGTTCGCTGTCTCACCGCAACTGGATGTCGGGCCACGCTATCGCTCCAAGTTCAGGGCCGAGCAGCAGCCCAGCCTGCAGGGGTTCGATCCACAGCCGCTGGTGCACGCCATCACCACCCATCGGGAACAACCGGCCGATCAGGCCCTGCCAGTACCGGGTGGCATGAGCACCGACACCTTGCACCACCTGCAGGCCGCCTGGGGCGAAGCAGCCGAACGCAGCTTCCAGCGCACTGAGAGCAACGGCACGCTGACGCTGTGCGTGGGCATGAGCGCGTTGCACTATTACCTAGGTGGCGAACGCTCTTTCAGCGAGATCCTGAAGAACCCCGCCACGCGCAAGGCCCGGTTCGAAGCGTCGCCGAGCAAGACAAACGACACCTGGAAACAGGCCTTCGACGCCGCCCCTGCCGGCGACAGCGACCTGTTGCCCTATGAAGAGATCGAGTATCCGGTCAACCCGGCCGATGACGACGGCATCAGCTCCGACAACCAGCATCACTTTGCGACCTACGATCTGCCGGTCATTAACCACAGCCCCGGAGGTTATTGCCTCGGTTGGCCGAAAGAAATGCCGGAACAACTGCAGGCAGGGGAAATGGTCGGCATTCGGGACGCCAACGATCAGGCCTGGAGCATCGCCGTGGTGCGCTGGATCCGACAGGTGCGCAATGGCGCCATGCAAATGGGCATCGAACTGGTCGCGCCCCATGCCCAGCCTTGTGGGCTGCAACTGCTCCGGGAACAGGACGAGCACGGTCACTATCTGCGCGGTCTGTTGCTGCCCGAAATCAGCGCCATTGACCTTCCGCCCACCATGATCGCCCCACGCCTGCCCTTCCAGGAGGGCCAGCACGTGCTGATCAATACCAACGGCCAGGAACGCCGCGCCGGCCTGGACCGGCGGGTCACCAGCACCCACAGCTTCAACCAGTTTGCATATCACCAGGAGGATTCAGGCACCACCGGGGAAGGCAGTGACAACGAAGGGGATTTCGATTCGTTATGGAAGTCGCTTTAAAGCCCAACACAATAACCCTGTGGCGAGGGAGCTTGCTCCCGCTGGGCTGCGAAGCAGCCCCCCCTGAAGCAGACAACCCAATCAACCTGACACGCCGAGGTGTCAGGTTTTAGGGCCGCTGCGCGCCCCAGCGGGAGCAAGCTCCCTCGCCACGGTTATACGCGCTCGAGCATGAGACTCAGAGCTGCCCGTCGCGATCCCTGAAGCCCAGCAAGTACAACACCCCATCCAGCCCCAGGGTTGAAATCGCTTGCCTGGCCGACTGCTTGACCAGCGGCTTGGCACGGAACGCCACACCCAGGCCCGCGATTGCCAGCATCGGCAGGTCGTTGGCGCCGTCGCCCACGGCGATGGTCTGCTCCAGGCGCAGGCCTTCCTTCTCGGCCAGCTCCCGCAGCAGGTCCGCCTTGCGCTGGGCATCGACGATGGGCTCGACGGCCACGCCGGTCACCTTGCCGTCGACCACTTCCAGTTCGTTGGCAAACACATAGTCGATGCCGAGCTTGGCCTGCAACTGCTTGGCGAAGTAGGTGAAGCCGCCGGACAGGATCGCTGTCTTGTAGCCCAGGCGCTTGAGTTCGGCGAACAGGGTTTCGGCGCCTTCGGTCAGGCGCAGGGAAGCACCGATGGAGTCCAGCACACTGACGTCCAGGCCTTGCAGCAGCGCCAGGCGCTCTTTGAAGCTGGCGCGAAAATCCAGCTCACCGGCCATGGCCCGCTCGGTGATAGCCGACACCTTGTCGCCCACGCCGGCAGCCTTGGCCAGCTCGTCGATGACTTCGGCTTCGATCAGCGTCGAATCCATGTCGAACACCGCCAAGCGACGGTTACGACGGAACAGCGAATCTTCCTGGAATGCGATGTCGACGTTCAATTCCTGGGCCACGCTCAGGAATTCGGCACGCAACGCCTGAGGATCGGCCGGCTCGCCGCGCACGGAGAACTCGATGCAGCCCTTGCCCTTGTCATCCGGAGTGTCCAACGGCATGCGCCCGGACAACCGGTCGATGTGGTCGATGTTCAGGCCATATTTGGCGGTGATCGAACTGACTCGCTGCAACTGTTCGGCGGTAACCTTACGGGTCAACAGGGTAACGATGTGACGCGTCTTGCCCTGGCCGGACACCCATTGCTGGTAATCGGCTTCGCAAACCGGGGTGAAGCGCACCTGTTGGTCGAGCTTGTAAGCGGTGAACAGGATGTCTTTGAGCACCGACTTGCTTTGCTCGGCGTCCGGAATTTCAACCAGGATGCCGAACGACAACGTGTCGTGAATCACCGCCTGACCGATGTCGAGAATGTTCACACCACCCTGGGCCAGAACGCCGGTAATGGCCGCAGTCAGACCCGGACGGTCACTGCCAGTGATGTTTATCAGGACGATTTCGCGCAAGGCGCACCCCCGCAGGTGGAAAAAATCGCATTCTACCCACTTTCGGTGACCATCGGGCACCGCCAGTGCTTTGCCGGTCATGGGCCTGTCGCTATACTGCGCGTCAATTTCACGGACAAAGAGCCGAGCTCAGTGAACCGGCCCACGCCAGTCAAAACCGACAATTTCTTTCTGCTGATCTTCCGTGCACTGCGCCACCGCCGTGTACCGATTGCATTACGCATTGCCAGCCATAACGTGATCCTGGTCGCCTTGGCCCTGGTTATCTATGCCTGCGTGATGGGTTTGCAGTTCAAGCAGGCGATGCATGAGCAGGCCGATGCCCTGGGTGAGAGCCTCACCACCCAGACCGCTACGTCCGCCACCGAGTTGCTGGTGTCCAACGACATCCTCAGCCTCAACGTGCTGCTCAATAACCTGACCAAGAACAAACTGGTGGCCCACGCCGCCATCTACAGCGTGGACAACCGCATCCTCGCCGAGGCCGGCCAGCGTCCCAAGCCAGGCCTGCTGGGCGAATCCGGCGGGATGTACCAGAGCAAGATCACCTTCCAGGACGTGACCGCCGGGCAACTGCGCATCAGCCTGGACATGGACCAGTTCCAGCAGCCAATGACCATCAGCCTGCAAAGCATGGGCATCCTCAGTGCGATATTGCTGGCGCTGGCCCTGGCACTGAGTCTGCGCCTGGGACGGCACATCTCCACGCCACTGCTGCAATTGCGCGTCTGGCTGCGGGACATCGACGAACACACCCCGGCCACCCAGCGCCAGGACGAAATCGGCGATCTGGCCCGGCAACTGCACACCAGCTTCGCGCCGGAACCTGCACCCGTGCCGGAGCCTGAAGAGATCGACTACGTTGATGACGACGATGCCGAACCAGGCTTCGAGGTGCGCAACCTGCGAGACCCGGGCTTCGACGAAAGCCAGCCGATGCCCGTGCCCAAACCCGCTCCACGCCATGTAGTACGCACGGTCGAAGACGATGAAGACGACGACGCCTTCGCCGACCTGCGGGACGAAACGGTCGCCGGGGAACCGCAACCGGTCGCCAGGCCTGTGGCTTCGAACCTGCCACAGCACAGCGCTGTGCTGGCCGTGCAGTTGGGCGCTCAGGAGCAACTGCGTCGCTTGCCTCAGGCACGCCTGAAGGAACTGCTCGAGCGCTACCGCGACTGCCTCGACCAGGCCGCATCGCTTTATCAGGGCGAATTGCACACCCTGAACGATGGCAGCACGCTGATGCTGTTCCATACCGAGGACAGCGGCGATGACTACCTGACCAACGCCATCTGCTGCGGTGAGTTACTGCGGGCCCTGGGCCACCAATTGCAGATTGAAGTCGCCGACAGCGGCATCACCCTGCAACTGCAACTGGGCCTAACCCTGGGTGATGGGCTGTTCGGCCTGAGCCAGATCGACCTGCTACTGACCGAAACCGCCCAGGACGCCCTGGCCCTGTCGCAACACAGCCGCAACCTGCTGCTGGTGGAGCGCAAGATCAACGACGACGCCCTGATCCGCCAGCGCGCCCGCATCCGCCCCATCGCCAGCCCCGAAGGTGCGTGCTGCGTGGAGCGCCTGATGGAGCCTTATCCATCGATGCTGGAGCGGCAACTGGCGCGGATGCATGAGCGACTGGCCTGATACTCAGTACTTGAAGCAAAAAGAAGCCCGCAGATGAGTGATCGTCTGCGGGCTTTTCGTTGCCTTCTCTGATGCCATCGCGAGCAGGCTCGATCCCACAGGTATCTCTGCCAGCCACAAACCCAGTGTGGGAGCGAGCCTTCTCGCAATGAGGCCGCCCCAGGCACCCGGAATAAACCTTGCAGAAACAACAAAGCCCGCATCAACGCGGGCCTTGTTTTGCATCCAGTCCAACCATCAGAACCTGAACACTTCCATATCCGTACGAATCGGTAAGGCCATCGGGGTCTTCGGGGACTTCTCAGATCCGGCGGGCTTGGTCTGCGCCGGGGCAGCTTTACGTGGGACTTCGGCCACTCGCGGCTGGTTGGCCAACGGTTTGAGAGACACGGACAGCTGCTCGGCCAGGCGTTGCAGTAGCACGCCCTGAGCCTGAACCT
Organism: Pseudomonas sp. LBUM1664; assembly: GCF_059695895.1. Classification (NCBI taxonomy): domain Bacteria; kingdom Pseudomonadati; phylum Pseudomonadota; class Gammaproteobacteria; order Pseudomonadales; family Pseudomonadaceae; genus Pseudomonas; species Pseudomonas sp. LBUM1664. Next base: position 5,757,294 of record NZ_CP166791.1, read on the forward strand.
GTGCGGCGGTGCCGCCAGTATGTTGCTCTTGCAGATGAACGATGCGGTTCTCGCGCACCTTGCCGCGACGGTCGATCAACCGCCATTGAGCATCAAGCACCGCCGGTTGCAATTTGCCCGAATCCAGTCGGGTAATCGACAGCAGTACCTGGACATCCGGCGTAAAGCCTTGGGTGGCCGGCGCCAATACGACACGCTGGCTGTCCAGATGCCCGGCAAGCTGGCGCAACAGCAATTGGTCGATGTCCGAAGACAGGCTGCCAGCCCAACGACCGTCTGTGGCGGCCTGCAGGCTGCCATCCGGTTGGCGTTGTAATAAGGTTTCGCGCTGCAGGTAGTCGGCGATCAACACCGGGCCCAGCAATACCGCCATGCCCGCGCTTTGCGCCGGCTGAGCGGGGCTTCCGCTGTCGAGTTGATACAGCGACACAGGCTGATTGACGCTGCAACCCGCCAGGCCAAGCAGGCCAGCGAGCCACAAAATAGGAAGGCGCAGAGCAGTCATCGTCCCGTCCAGGTGGCGGCCACAAGGCTTACCACAGTGAAAAAATACTCGGTCATTATGAAGAACGCTCGGCCACGCCGGCGCTTGAAAGGGCCTATCATCCGTGAATATGCGCTCCGACTCCAGCGCGAAAGCGCCGATCTGCGGCTTTTAATCGCAGACCGAACGCTCTAGCACGCTTAATTGAGGTTTTCGACGAGCAGTGCATCGACCCGCTGAAAACCCCTCGGAAGCTTGTTGCCCCGCCGACCGCGTTCACCCTTGTAATGTTCAAGATCGTCGGCTTTCAAGGAAAGCGTACGCTTTCCAGCCTGTAGCACAAGTGTGGCGCCTTCCGGTAACACCGCGATGTCCGTGACGTATTCCTCGCGGCTGGCAACACGTTCGCCAGAGATGCCGATAATCTTGTTGCCCTTGCCTTTACCCAGCTGTGGCAAGTCGCTGATTTTGAAGACCAGCAACCGACCTTCGGTCGTCACCGAAGCCAGCCAGTTGTTCTGGCGATCGGTGACCGGCCGCGGCGCAATGACCTTGGCGTTGTTCGGCAGGCTCAACAACGCCTTGCCCGCTTTGTTCTTGGCTTGCAGATCCTCACCCTTGACCACGAACCCGTAGCCGGCATCCGATGCGATAACGTACAGCCCGTCATCATCAGGCATCAGCACGCATTCAAAAGTTGCACCCGGTGGTGGCGTTAAACGACCGGTCAGCGGTTCGCCCTGGCCGCGAGCCGATGGCAGGGTGTGCGCCGGCACCGAATAACTGCGTCCAGTGGAGTCGACGAACACCGCAAACTGGTTGGAACGCCCGGCCGCCAAGGCCTTGAAACCATCCCCGGCCTTGTAGGAAAGCCCCGTAGCGTCGATGTCGTGGCCCTTGGCGGAGCGCACCCAGCCTTTTTCCGACAGCACGACAGTCACTTTCTCGTTCGGCAGCAGATCATGCTCGGTCAGCGCCTTGGCTTCGGCGCGCTCGACGATGGGCGAGCGACGGTCGTCGCCATAGGTTTCGGCATCTTTGAGCAGTTCAGTGCGCACCAGCTTCTTGAGCTTGGCTTCGCTGCCCAGCAAGGCTTGCAGCTTGGCCTGCTCCTTGAGCAATTCATCCTGCTCGGCCCGCAACTTCATCTCTTCCAACCGCGCCAATTGCCGCAGGCGGGTATCGAGGATGTAGTCGGCCTGGATTTCACTCAGGGCAAAGCGCGCGATCAGACTGGCCTTGGGGTGCTCCTCGGTGCGGATGATGTGGATCACTTCATCCAGGTTGAGGTAGGCAATCAGCAAACCGTCCAACAGGTGCAGGCGACGCTCGACCTTGTCCAGGCGAAATTGCAGGCGCCGGCGCACGGTCCTCACCCGGAACTCCAGCCATTCCACCAGCAATGCCCGCAGGTTCTTCAGCTGCGGCTTGCCGTCCAGCCCGATGATGTTGATGTTCACCCGGTAGCTGGACTCAAGGTCGGTGCTGGCGAACAGGTGCTGCATCAGCGCGTCGTGGTCGACCCGGCTGTTGACCGGGATGATCACGATGCGGCACGGGTTTTCGTGGTCGGATTCGTCGCGAAGGTCAGCAACTTGTGGTGCTTTCGACGGTTTTGCCTGCATCATCGCGGCAATTTGCTCTATTACCTTGGCCCCGGAGACCTGATGCGGCAGTGAGGTAACAATAATGTCGCCGTCTTCGATATGGTACACGGCGCGCATGCGCACCGAACCGCGGCCAGTCTCGTAGATCTTCAGCAGGTCGGCGCGTGGCGTGATGATTTCTGCTTCGGTCGGGTAGTCCGGGCCCTGGATGTGCTCGCAGAGCTGCTCCACCGTGGCTTTCGGCTCGTCCAGCAGACGCACGCAAGCCGTGGCCACTTCCCGCAGGTTGTGGGGTGGCACGTCAGTGGCCATGCCCACGGCAATGCCGGTGGTGCCATTGAGGAGGATATTCGGCAAACGTGCCGGCAACACCAAGGGTTCTTCGAGGGTGCCGTCGAAGTTCGGGCCCCAGTCCGCCGTGCCCTGGCCCAATTCGCTGAGCAGCACTTCGGAGTAACGCGACAGCCGCGCCTCGGTATAACGCATGGCGGCGAAGGACTTGGGATCGTCCGGCGCACCCCAGTTACCCTGCCCGTCCACCAGGGTGTAGCGATAGCTGAACGGCTGGGCCATCAGCACCATGGCTTCATAGCAGGCCGAGTCGCCGTGGGGATGGAACTTACCGAGCACGTCACCGACGGTCCGCGCCGATTTCTTGTGCTTGGAATCGGCGTCCAGCCCCAGCTCACTCATGGCATAGATGATCCGCCGCTGAACCGGCTTCAAACCATCGCCGATGTGCGGCAAAGCACGATCCATGATCACGTACATGGAGTAATTGAGGTAGGCACTTTCGGTGAAGTCAGCCAGCGATCGGCGCTCTACGCCGTCTAAGCTGTCTGCAAGAATGTCGCTCATGCGGGCCTCATCAGTTCGTTGTCTGGCGCAGCAGCATGGTGCCGTCGCGCTGGGTAAATTCAAGTTTGTTCAGGGCACTCATGCCCAGCAGCACTTGCGTGCCACCCAGGCCTGGCGCCACCAGGGCACGGACATCGCGCAACACGATGTCACCCAATTGCAGCCGGTCGATGCGGGTGCGATAGCCCTCGCTCAAACCGTTGGCGGTACTTAACGTCACGCCGAAACCTTTTTCCAACTTGAGGCGCTCGGCCAGTTCGACCGGAATCGCCACATCGGTGGCGCCGGTGTCGAGCATGAAGTCCACCGGTTGGCCGTTGATATGGCCGCTGGCAACGAAATGCCCCTGCGTATTGCCAACCAGCTTCACCTCGATAAAACCGTCACCCTTTTGCGAATACACCTGGGTATTCGGGTTTTGCTGGCGCTGCTCCCATTGGGCAAAAAACCGCGTTGCCAGAAACAACGCCGCGCACCACGCCAGTACCATCAACACCCGGCCGGCGCGCTTGCCCGGCGCCTGCTGGCTCACGGCGAGGCGCTCCAGCCACCGTTCGGCGCGGCAAAGCGCCAGATGATTGGCCGCTTCTCGCCGTCGGCTCGCGCACCGTCGTTGTTGTCCAAGCCGATCCAGGCGCCCTCGGCGTCCACCACCAGTGCTTCGGCCAGGCCATAGGCCTGTGGATAACGACGGTTGTCCTGCAACGCTTCGGCGGCGAACGACCAGCAGCGCTCCACCTTGGCGGTCTGCCGGTCACGCCGACAGATCTGAAAAGCGTTGCGCTCCAGGGTAAACAGCTTGCCGTTGAACAATGACAAATCGGCGAAATCGCGCGATACCGCCTTGGCATTGGGGAACTGCGCGGGCTGCATCTCCTGCCCCGCTTCGCTCAGCAACACGCAATTGCCATCGCAGTCCCACACCGTTTGCTGACGCTTGATCAGCAACAGACCACGCCGTTCGCGCTCAGCCGCCAGCCACAGCTGATCGCCGGCCGGGTTGATCGCCAAGCCTTCGAACAAGGCATTGAAATGCAGCAACATGCCACTGGCCCGGGCCTGACGGATCAGCGCCGGCGCGATCTTCAACCAGGACGCAGCCCCCGACGGCGGCACCTGCAACACCGCGGCATGGGACTCACTGACCACATAGCGATTGCCGGCGCTGTCGCAGCTGATGCCTTCGAAATCCAGCTCGCCACCGCGCAGGAACGACGACGCCCAGGTCCGGGAACTCAAGCCCCAGGGCAAACCGCTGTCCGGCACTGTCGGCACGTCGATACCCACCACTTCAGCCTGCCAGACCGGAGCACTGGACGGCTCAAGACGGTAGATCCGGTCATCGTCGCGATCAGACACCGTCCACATTTCATTGCCGCACAGCGCCAGCCCGGACAGATTGCCGCCGCGCATCCCCTCGACGGCATGCTCGGACAGCAATTTCAGTTCCGGTGCCGGCCCGGCAACAGCAACCCCCACCCACAGCAACAACGCCAGGGCGAAACCGTTGCGCATCAGCCCAGCACCTCGGCCAGGTCACCTTTTGACTCGAGCCAGGACTTGCGATCACCGGCGCGTTTCTTCGCCAGCAACATATCCATCATTTCCGACGTTGCTTCGAAATCATCCAGGGTCAACTGCACCAGACGGCGAGTGTTAGGGTCCATGGTGGTTTCGCGCAGTTGCGGTGGGTTCATCTCGCCCAGGCCTTTGAATCGGGTGACCTGCGGCTTGCCGCGTTTCTTCTCGGCGACCAGACGGTCGAGGATGCCATCGCGCTCGGCTTCGTCCAGGGCGTAGTAAATCTCTTTGCCCAAGTCGATACGGTACAGCGGCGGCATCGCGACGTAGACGTGACCGGCGTCCACCAGCGGGCGGAAATGCTGGACGAACAAGGCGCACAGCAGTGTGGCAATGTGCAAACCGTCGGAGTCGGCGTCGGCGAGGATGCAGATCTTGCCGTAGCGCAGCTGGCTCATGTCCGCAGCGCCCGGATCGACACCGATGGCCACCGCAATGTTATGCACTTCCTGGCTGGCCAGCACTTCGCTGCCGTCCACTTCCCACGTGTTGAGGATCTTGCCGCGCAACGGCAGGATCGCCTGAAACTCCTTGTCTCGCGCCTGCTTGGCCGAGCCACCGGCGGAGTCACCTTCCACCAGAAACAGCTCGGAGCGCATCGGGTCCTGCCCGGCGCAATCGGCGAGCTTGCCTGGCAACGCCGGCCCCTGGGTGATGCGCTTGCGCTCGACCTTCTTGCTGGCCTTGAGACGACGGCCGGCGTTGTTGATCGCCAGTTCCGCCAAGGCCAGGCCGGTTTCCGGGTTGGCGTTGAGCCACAGGCTGAACGCATCCTTGACCACACCGGAAACAAACGCCGCCGCTTCGCGAGACGACAGGCGTTCCTTGGTCTGGCCGGAGAACTGCGGCTCCTGCATCTTCATCGACAGCACGAAGGCAATGCGCTCCCAAACGTCTTCCGGCGCCAACTTCACGCCACGGGGCAGCAGGCTGCGGAACTCACAGAACTCGCGCATCGCATCGAGCAAGCCCTGGCGCAACCCGTTGACATGGGTGCCGCCCTGGGCCGTGGGGATCAGGTTGACGTAACTCTCCTGAACGCTTTCGCCACCTTCAGGCAGCCACAACAGCGCCCAGTCCACGGCCTCCTTATTACCGGCCAGGCTGCCGCAGAACGGCTCGTCGGGCAGGCGTTCGAAACCGTTGACCGCGTCCACCAGATAAGAGCGCAGGCCGTCTTCGTAATGCCATTCGACTTTCTCGCCGGTGGCCTTGTCCTCGAAACTGACCAACAGTCCCGGGCACAACACGGCCTTGGCCTTGAGCACGTGCTTGAGGCGGCTGACGGAAAACTTCGGCGAATCGAAATACTTCGGGTCCGGCGCGAAATACACGCTGGTCCCGGTGTTGCGCTTGCCGACGGTGCCGACCACTTCCAACTCGGTGGCCTTGTAGCCGTCGGCGAAGGTCATCTGGTATTCGTTGCCGTCACGCTTGACCCGCACCCGCACCTGGGTCGACAAGGCGTTGACCACGGAAATACCCACCCCGTGCAAACCGCCGGAGAACTGGTAGTTCTTGTTGGAAAACTTGCCGCCCGCATGGAGTTTGGTGAGGATCAGCTCGACGCCCGACACGCCTTCTTCAGGGTGAATGTCCACCGGCATGCCGCGACCATCATCGCTGACCTCCAGCGAGTGATCGGCGTGCAGGATGACCTGCACCGAACTAGCGTGCCCGGCCAAGGCTTCGTCGACGCTGTTGTCGATGACTTCCTGGGCGAGGTGGTTCGGCCGACTGGTGTCGGTGTACATACCGGGGCGCTTGCGCACCGGGTCGAGGCCCGAGAGGACTTCGATGGCGTCTGCGTTATAAGAGCTAGCGCTGGGAGTGGCCATGGGGTCTCGTCGTCAGTGTTCAAATGAAAAAGGGGCGATGGCTCACAGCGACGTGAAGTCGATCGCCCGGTACAAATCGGCGCCAATGCCGGCAAAACTCAACAGCGCCGGCAACTGCTGTGCAAACCCTTGGAAACTGTGGTCGCCGCCAGCCTGGATGCGCAAGGCACAGGCGCGGTAATACTGCTGGGCGTGGCGATAATCCAGCGTTTCGTCACCGGTTTGCAACCATACCTGAAACCGCTGCGGATCCTGGGGCGCCGGCACTTCCAACTCGGCCAGGGCCGTGACGTGGTCGTGGGTCAACTCCCAGGTTTCATCGGTGTACAAATTCTTCTGTGTGCCCAGGTAACCATCGAACATCCGGTGCGGGCTGACAGCAGGGTTGATCAACAGGGCCTTGAGACCATGGCGCTCGGCCAAGTGAGTCGCATAGTAGCCGCCGAGCGAGCTGCCGACCAGCAGCGGTCCTCCCAGTTGTGTAATCGCCTGTTCCAACTGACCGATGGCCTGGCGGGGGTGGTGATGCAAGGCTGGCACCTGCAACTGGTCCTTCAGGCCCAGGCGTGCCATCACGTCGATCAGTTGACAGGCCTTGGTCGAGGCCGGGGCGCTGTTGAAGCCATGGATATAAAGGATTGAACCCGACATTGCCGACTCCCTGGGTGTTGGGCAAAGGGCGGAGTTTACAGGGAGATTGTGGGGGGTTGGGGGAATTGACCGTCTTGTCGTCGCCGATGATCAGTCGAACACGGTACCTGTGGGAGCAAAGCTTGCTCGCGATGGCGGCCTGACAGCCGGTCAGGGTTTTGTTGACTGAGTACATATCCATTTCTGCGGTCACGGCAACTTAGGGTTCCGCCCTGACGGCGGCTCACTTTTGAGAAGCGCAAAAGTAAGCAAAACGCTTTTGCCCCACCACTTGGTGCCTCGCCCAGGCTCGGCATGCCCTCACTCCGGCATTGCTCCGTGGGCCCGCCGCGAAGGGCCATCCATGGCCCAGCGCGGCTACCTCGGCATCCATGCCGAGGTGCCCACTGCGCAATACCTGCGTTCGGCCAGCGTGGTTAACGGGGCGCCGAGATCAACGTCCACCGCGAGGCGGCCTGATAGCCGACCTGGCGTTAGTGGGATCGCGTTTATCCTGTAAGAGCCCACTTGCTCGCGAAAGCGGTGAGTCAAGTTGTGTCAGGGCTGGATGTTGTGCTGCCTTCAGAGCAAGCCTGCTCCCATATTGGAATGGGGCATCTCCATCGCGAGCAGGCTCGCACACACAGGTTTTTGGTCGTTTATAAGGTCAATGTCACCCATGGTGTGATGGACAGCTTTTGTGGCGAGGGAGCTTGCTCCCGCTGGGCTACGCAGTAGCCCCTGAACCGATATTCACCCTTCCAATTGCCGGAACGCGCTGATTGGTTTTGGGCCTGCTTCGCAGGCCAGCGGGAGCAAGCTCCCTCGCCACAGGTACTTTGTCAGCCATTAAATTTCATTGTCTGGGCTCGACGATGTCCAACGCCCGATTTGCCAGCAGTTCGCTGAGTTCGATCATCTGCTGGATACCCAGGGCAAAATGCCGGGGCGAACCTTCGAGGTCGAAGGCCAGCTCGTTGAGCATGACATTGGCGGAAGCGAGGGTTTCGCTGAGGTTGGCGAGGAGGGTTTCGGTGTCGAGGCTTTTGTTCACAATGAACAGTTGGCAAGAATCTGAAGGATTCGGTGTGTCCGATTTTGGCTTGAGATAGAAATCCAAAGCTCTATTAGCGGCCTCTTCAAGCTGTTTTGGGTTCAGGTTGGTTTCGGGGAAAATGGGATCGTTTTTCGTTGATTCAGAGTTGTTTGCAGACATGCTGGCGCTCCACTGGAATTGAAATAACGCCCCCTACTTTCGGGTTTCCAGGCCCGGCCGCTGAATTTTCAGCGACGGAAAAAGGTTAGCGACAGCCCTTCCCACCCGGCAACCGCCAGAGCTCGTCGGAAAAATCTGCTTGAGTCAGGGAGTTTGTCCGACCATTCCCACACACCTGGTCGGCTGTCAGGCCGCCATCGCGAGCAAGCTCGCTCCCACACAGGTTTTTGGTCGTTTATAAGATCAGTGTCCACCGCCGATCCCTGTGGGAGCCGAGCTTGCTCGCGATAGCGGTGGGTCTGCTTGCATCAATGCTGAATGTAACGCCGCCTTCGCGAGCAAGCCCGCTCCCACAATTGGACTGGGTACACCCGCAAGAGCCAGGCCGGCTATAAGGCCGCCTCGCGGTGGACGTTGATCTCGGCGCCCCGTTAACCACGATGGCCGAACGCAGGTATTGCGCAGTGGGCATCCCGGCATGGATGCCGGGATAGCCGCGCTGGGCCATGGATGGCCCTTCGCGGCGGGCCCACGGAGCAATGCCTGCGTTCGGGCATGCCGAGCCTAGGCGAGGCACCGAGTGGTGGGGGAAAAAGCGCTTTGGTTACTTTCGCGCTTTTCGAAAGTGAGCCGCCGTAAGGGCGGAACCCTAAGCGGCCGTTACCGCAGCAATGGATATGTACTCCGTCAACAAAATCCTGGCCGGCTGTCAGGCCGCCTCGTCTTCAATACCCGTTGGATCCGTAATCCACGACGAACTCAAACCCCACCACCCGCTCAACCCCAGTCTCCAACCGCCCATCCGGCCAAAGCCGCAACCACCGATACCCCGGCGCCTGCTCACCCACCGCAAAACTCTCACTCCCAGGCTCAAACTGAATACAGGTCGAAGGCGAAGCCAACAAACGAACCCCCTCGCGCACCTGATCAACCTCCTGATGCACATGCCCCCAAAGCACCGCGCGCACTTGAGGAAACCGATCCAGCACCGCAAACAACGCCTCAGGATTACGCAAGCCGATAGGCTCCATCCACACGCAACCAATCGACACCGGATGATGATGCAGGCACACCAAATGATGCCGCTGCGGCGCCTCACTCAAGGCATTGGCCAATAGAATCAGTTGTTCTTCAGCCAAAAAACCCGGCACAGAACCCGGTACGGCAGAGTCGAGCAAGGTGATGCGCCAGTTCCCAATATCCACCACTGGCTCAAGCAGCGTGCTTTTGACCGCGGCTTCAAGCATGACCTGCGGCTCGTCATGGTTGCCCGGAATCCAGCGCGCCGGCGCATCGATGCGCCCACTCAACTGCCGAAACGCCTCGTAGGACTCCAGCGTCCCGTCCTGGGACAAATCCCCCGTGGCAAGCACCAGATCGATTTTGGGCTGCTGCCTGAGCACCAGCTCAATGACCGCCCGCAGGCTGTCGCGGGTGTACATGCCCAGCAACGAGCCGTCGGCCTCGGCGAACAGATGGCTGTCGGACAGTTGGACCAGCAACGCCGCATCGGCGGTGGTCAAGTTGGATACGCTCGGCAAATCGCTCTCTCCCAGGCGCCGTCACGCCATTGGATGAAGCCGCAATTATGCTGGGGATGATCGAAAGGGGAAACCCGCGAACCGGAACCGGTTCACAACCAGCGTCCAGTATGTGCCAGACAGCACGCTAGCGAACGACTTCGAACTCGTGGCCCAGCGCCAGGCAATGACTCAGCCATTCACCCAGGAACAGATTCAACTGGGCCTTTTCGTCCGGCTGGTGCATCGACGCATTGGGATAAGGATAGATGCCGCGAAAGCGTCGTGCATATTCGGCGCTCACGACTTCGGCCATGCGCGCATCGTGATAGACCTGAACCTCCAGCTGCGGCACCGGCAACCAAGGCAGGCTGTGTTCCTGGCGCACTTGCAACGTAGTGGTGTAGGGGCAGGTTTGCAGCACTTCGAGGGCCAGCACGCCAAGCATCTGGTTACCGTGGGTCACGGCGATGCGGCGCGGCGCCGGGTCGTTGCGCATCTCCGGCAACAAGCGCATCAGGCGAGCGTAATTGGCCTCACAGGCGGCTTGCAGGCCCACCAGATCGACACGATAACGATCGCGCAGCTTGTTTAAGACCATAGCCCCCTCACTTCATCGCGATTCAAGGCCAGCCATTGCAAGGCAATAATGCTGGCCGCGTTGCAGATATGCCCGTCGCGCACCGCTTGCAGGGCATCTTCCAAAGCCCAGACCCTCACGCGGATATCTTCGGCTTCTTCCACCAGGCCATGCAGGCCACCGGCCCCCGTACTGTCGCAACGCCCCAGGTAAAGGTGCACAAATTCATTGCTGCCGCCCGGCGATGGAAAATATTGGGTCATCGGCCACAGCGCAGCGAAGACAAGCCCAGCTTCCTCCTGCGCTTCGCGATGAGCAACTTCTTCCGGCTGCTCGTCCTTGTCGATCAGGCCGGCCACCAGCTCCACCAGCCAAGGGTTGCTGGTCTTGCCCATGGCGCCCACGCGAAACTGCTCGATCAGCACCACTTCATCACGCTTCGGGTCGTAGGGCAGAACGCATACTGCGTCATGACGCACGAACAGTTCACGGCTGATTTCACGGCTCATGCCACCGGCGAACAACTCGTGGCGCAACAGGACACGATCGAGTTTGTAGAAACCCTGGAAGCAGGTCTCTCGCTTGACGATGTCCACAGCGTTCGGTGTGGCGTTGGCGAAATCGGTCATGACAATCCTCGTTTGCAGCGGATCAATACGAGGTTCCAACCTCGGCTTCGCGCCATCCTAACGCGCCCGTACCCTTGATGCAGCCCCTTTCCACTCATCGGGATGGACGGCAGAAGGTGAAAGAACTCTAATGAGCTTAGTGGCGAACTGATTGCCCTGCTGACAGTCGAAGCGGGTAACTTTTTCGCCTTTCCCTGTTTCATGAAGGACGCCCATGTCGCTTTTCAAAACCGCTTCCGTGGCTGCTATTGCCCTGACCCTGGGCGCTTGCCAAAGCCTGTTCCAACCCAATTACCGCGCCCCGCTGGAAACCACCCGCGACGCCTCGGAGCAACTGAAACAAGGTTGCGCCAGCGCTGATTGCCCATTGGTGAACATCGATACCTTGCGCTTTCCTGCCGAACCGACCCTGGACGGCATCGTCGAAAAACGCCTGCTGCAACTGACCCGCACCACCCCGGACGCCCCGGCGGCGGCGACGCTTGCTGCCTATCGCGAGCAGTTTTTGCGCAACGCCGCCCCGCGCAGCAGCAGCTATTTGCAAGCCAAGGTACGTGAGCAGCATGACGGCTTGGTGATCATCGAATTGTCCAGTTACCTGGACATCGGCGAAGCCCACGGCACGCCGGGTCGCGGTTTCATCAACTATTCGCGCCAGCAGCACAAAGTGCTGACACTGTCGGACATGCTGCTGCCGGGCCAGGAAGAGGCTTTCTGGAAAGCCGCGCAGGTCGCCCACAACAGCTGGCTGATCAGCACCAAACTGGATCAGGAACCCGAGTTCATGAAACAGTGGCATTTCCAGAAAACCCCGAACGTGGCGCTGACCTACGGCGGAGTGATCCTCAAGTACGAAGTGAGCACCATCGCGCCATACGCCCTGGGCCACATCGAACTGAAGATCGCTTACCCACGCCTTAATGGCATCCTCAAGCCTGAGCTGTTCCCCGGCCGTAGCTGAAAGCCCGGCCCAGCAGCAGTTGCAGCAACCCTGCCAGAATCAGCGACGGCAGGGTTGCGCCGATGTCCGGGTAGAAATTGGCCAGCACGTGATAGGTGCTCACCCCGCCCAGCCAGGCCAGCAGTGCCGGCCAGCGCAACGCGGCTGACATCACCTGGCTGCTGCGCTTGCGCAGGATGAAGTGGTCCACCAGCACCACGCCGAACAGTGGTGCGAACACTGAGCCGATCAGCAACAGGAAGTTCTGGTACTGCGCCAACGGCGCGAAGCAGGCGATCAAGGTGCAGATAACGCCAATCGCCAAGGCCAGGTGTTCGACCTTCAGCCCCGACAACATGCCGCTGGACACCGCCGCCGAGTGAATGTCGGCGAAAGCGTTTTCCGACTCGTCCAGCAGAATCAGCAGCAGCGGAATACCCAACCCGGCACCGGCCAGGGCCAGCAACAATGCATTGACTTCACCGCTCGGCGCGAACGCCAGGGTGTAGGCAACGCCCAGGCTCATCAGCCAGAAGTTACCGATAAAGAAGCCCAGCGCGGTGCCGCCGAAGACGTTTTTGGCGCGCTTGCCGAAGCGTGAGTAATCGGCGATCAACGGCAGCCAGGACAGTGGCATGGCAATCGCGATATCAAACCCCACCGCCAGCGGCATCGAGCCATCGCCCGCCTGGGCCCACAGCGCCGCCAGGTCAGCCTTGGCGAACAGGTTCCAGGTCAGCCAGATGCACGCCGCCAGCAGCAGCCAGATGCCCCACTTGCGCAGGACCTTGCGCACGAACGTCAGCGGCCCGCTCACCGCGAGCAGGGTCGCCAGGGCGCCGAAGAACAACGTCCACAACAGTGGGCTCGACCACAGGCTGCCTTCGCTGAAGGCCCGTGTGCCGAGCAGACTGGCGGCATCACGCATGACGATGATTTCGAACGAGCCCCAGCCGATCAGCTGCAGCAGGTTCAACACCGCCGGCACGCTCGCGCCCTTGCCACCGAGGCTGAGCTTGAGGGCAGCCATGGCCGACAGGCCGGTGTCGCTGCCAATGACCCCAACGGCCGCCAGCAGCAGAACGCCCACCAACGTGCCCAGGAAAATCGCCAGCAACGAACCACTCAGGCCCAGGCCCGGCGCCAGCAAGGCTCCGACCTGCAAGACCATCAGGCCGATGCCAAGGGAGAACCACAGGGAAAACAGATCGCGGGCGCCGAAGACGCGCTTGTCCAGGGGCACTGCGGTGTCTGGGGAATAGGTGCTGGGTTGGATGTTCAAGGGTTGTTATCTCAGAGGGATACTTGTTGTTCTATCGACCGCTATCGCGAGCAGGCTCGCTCCCACAGGGGGCCTGTGGTGAACACAACACTTGTGAACGACCGAGATCCACTGTGGGAGCGAGCCTGCTCGCGATGACGGCGGTAAGGACACCGCCGTCATCAGCACCGATCACACTTTCTTGTAAAGCTGACTACCTTCCTGCTTGAACCGCTCAGCCTGCTCCGCCAATCCCTGTGCAACATCCGCGTCCACCGCTTCGATGCGCTGGTTGGCCGCGTATTCGCGCACTTCCTGGGTGATTTTCATCGAGCAGAATTTCGGCCCGCACATCGAGCAGAAATGCGCCACCTTGGCCGAGTCCTTCGGCAGGGTTTCGTCGTGGTACGAACGGGCGGTGTCCGGGTCCAGGCCGAGATTGAACTGGTCTTCCCAGCGGAACTCGAAACGCGCCTTGCTCAAGGCGTTGTCGCGGATCTGTGCGCCCGGATGCCCTTTGGCCAGATCGGCGGCGTGCGCGGCGATCTTGTAGGTGATGATCCCGGTCTTCACGTCATCCTTGTTCGGCAGCCCCAAGTGTTCTTTCGGGGTCACGTAGCAAAGCATGGCGCAACCGAACCAGCCGATCATCGCCGCACCGATGCCGGAGGTGATGTGGTCGTAGCCCGGCGCAATGTCGGTGGTCAGCGGGCCGAGGGTGTAGAACGGCGCCTCGTCGCAGCACTCGAGCTGCTTGTCCATGTTCTCTTTGATCAACTGCATCGGCACGTGGCCCGGGCCTTCGATCATGCACTGCACGTCATGCTTCCAGGCAATCTTGGTCAGCTCGCCGAGGGTTTCCAGCTCGCCGAACTGCGCTTCGTCGTTGGCGTCGGCAATCGAGCCCGGACGCAGGCCATCACCCAGCGAGAAGCTGACGTCATAGGCCTTCATGATTTGGCAGATGTCTTCGAAGTGGGTATAGAGGAAGTTCTCTTTATGGTGCGCCAGGCACCACTTGGCCATGATCGAACCGCCACGGCTGACGATGCCGGTGACGCGCTTGGCGGTCATCGGCACATAGCGCAACAGCACGCCAGCGTGGATGGTGAAGTAGTCGACGCCCTGCTCGGCCTGCTCGATCAGCGTGTCGCGGAACAGCTCCCAGGTCAGGTCTTCGGCCGCGCCGCCAACTTTTTCCAGGGCCTGGTAGATCGGCACGGTCCCGATCGGCACCGGCGAGTTGCGGATGATCCACTCGCGGGTTTCATGGATGTGCTTGCCGGTGGACAGGTCCATGACCGTGTCCGAACCCCAGCGAATGCCCCAGGTCAGTTTCGCCACTTCTTCTTCGATGGACGAACCCAGCGCACTGTTGCCGATGTTGCCGTTGATCTTCACCAGGAAGTTACGGCCGATGATCATCGGTTCCAGTTCGGTGTGGTTGATGTTGGCCGGGATGATCGCGCGGCCACGGGCAATTTCGTCACGCACAAATTCGGGGGTGATGACTTTCGGCACGCTGGCGCCGAAGCTGTGGCCGGCGTGTTGCTGGTCCAGCAGGCCGGCGGCGCGGGCCACTTCCAGCTTCATGTTTTCGCGGATGGCGACGTATTCCATCTCGGCGGTGATGATGCCTTTGCGCGCGTAGTGCATCTGGCTGACGTTGGCGCCCGGCTTGGCGCGACGTGGGTTGTTCACGTGGGCGAAGCGCAGCTTGGTCAGTTCGGGGTCGGCCAGGCGCTCCTGGCCGAAGTTGGAGCTCAGGCCCGACAGGCGCTCCGTGTCGCCACGGGCTTCGATCCACGACGAGCGCACGTCGGCCAGGCCTTTGCGCACGTCGATGATCACGTTCGGGTCGGTGTAGGGGCCCGAGGTGTCGTACACCACCACGGGCGCGTTGATTTCGCCGCCGAAGTCGGTCGGGGTCACATCGAGGCTGATTTCGCGCATCGGCACGCGGATATCCGGACGGCTGCCCTGGACATAGATTTTTTGCGAGCGGGTAAAGGGCTGAACCGATTGCTGATCGACCTTGGCCGAATCACTGAGGTTGGTCGCGTTTTTTGATTTTGTCGTCATCACGGGCTCTCCAGACACACATCCAGGCAGTGGATTTTTGTCGGAGCGAACCTGTAACGAATGGACGCACCCCAGCACGAAAGTGCGGATGCTGTGCTTGCTGCTCGAGTATGCTCGAAGATCGAAAGTCGATGGTCGAACAACATCCCGGACGAAGCACAAGAGGACTCGCCGGGTGACGAGAAATCTTGTTCCCTACGCAGGCGCTAACCTGATCAGGTTCAACGGGATCCGAAATTATTCGATCTCAGCCTCATAGCAAGGCACCCCGACAAGAACCCGGCCAGTCTAGCCACAACCACCAAAGAACGCCATCGCCAGGGCAAAAGGCGTGATGAATGGTGCATATACAGGATTGTTGCCGTGCGTGCGCGCAACTACACTCGCTACGCCGCGCCTCTTGTGCGCAATCATTTGAGAAGTAGGGAACGCCTCATGCTGCGCAAACTCTCACTGGCCCTTGCCGTGTCTTGTGCGTCCAATGGAATGGCCTGGGCTGCCGAAGCGCCCTTGACCACCAAAACCGATCTGGTGAGCGTGTATCAGGAAGCGGTGGACAACAACGCCGACCTGGCCGCCGCCCGTGCCCAGTATGGCGCCCAGAAGGAAGTGGTGCCCCAGGCTCGTGCCGGGTTGTTGCCCAACCTGTCCGGCGGCGCGGAAGTTGCCAGCGTGCGCACCGATCTCGACGAGCCTTCCGGCGTTGCAAACCGCAGCGCCCGCTCGTATCAGGCCACGCTCTCCCAGCCGCTGTTTCGTGCTGACCGCTGGTTCCAGCTCCAGGCCGCCAAGTCGGTGAGCGAACAAGCGTCGCTGCAACTGTCGGCCACCGAACAGAACATGATCCTGCAAAGCGCCGAGAGCTATTTCAACGTGCTGCGCAGCCAGGACAACCTGGCCTCGACCAAGGCCGAGGAAGCGGCGTTCAAGCGCCAGCTCGACCAATCCAACGAACGCTTCGACGTGGGCCTCTCGGACAAGACCGACGTGCTGCAATCCCAGGCCAGCTATGACACTGCCCGGGCCAATCGCATCGTCGCTCAACGCCAGGTAGACGATGCCTTCGAAGCGCTGATCACCCTGACCAACCGTCAATACAACTCGCTTCAGGGCATCGTCCACACGCTGCCGATCCTGCCGCCGACACCGAACGACGCCAAGGCCTGGGTCGACACCGCGGCCAAACAGAACCTCAACCTGCTGGCCAGCAATTACGCGGTCACCGCCGCCGAAGACACCTTGCGCCAGCGCAAGGCCGGTCACGCACCGACCCTGGATGCCGTGGTGAAATACGAAAAAGGCGATAACGACGCCCTGGGTTTCAGCAACCCGAACGCGCTTACTCATTACGGCGGCGACGCCGAGCAGCGCACCCTGGCGTTGCAACTGAACATTCCGATTTTCAGCGGCGGGCTGACCAGCTCCCAGGTTCGCGAGTCCTACTCGCAGCTCAGCCAGACCGAACAGCAACGCGAGTCCCTGCGCCGACAGGTGGTGGAAAACACCCGCAACCTGCATCGCGCGGTGAACACCGATGTGGAACAGGTCCAGGCCCGGCGCCAGTCGATCATCTCCAATCAGAGCGCGGTGGAAGCCACCGAGATCGGTTATCAGGTAGGCACTCGCAACATCGTCGACATACTCGACGCTCAACGTCAGCTGTACACCTCGGTGCGCAACTACAACAACGCCCGCTACGACTACATCCTCGACAACCTGCGCCTCAAGCAGGCCGCCGGCACTTTGAGCCCGGCGGATCTGCAGGATCTGTCGCGCTATCTCAAACCCGACTACAACCCCGACAAGGACTTCCTGCCGCCGGACCTGGCGCAGGCTGCGGCGGAGCAGTTGCGGTCGCGGCCCTCCTCCCAGTAAGGGGGCAAAAGAGCTGTTGTGGCGAGGGAGCTTGCTCCCTCGCCACACATGCAGCACCTGCGCTCAGTCGATCAACCGCCCCAACCCGTCCAGCAACCGCTGCAACGCGCCCTGATTGGTGTGCATCACTTTCAACCCGGCCTCGGCCATGCGCTGGGCATCGCGGGGCAGTTCGAACAGGCGCTGTACCGCCAAGGCCAGGCTTTCGGCATCTTCAACTTCCTGCAACGCCCCGGCGGCACGCAGTTGCGCGGCGATTTCAAGGAAATTGAACAGGTGCGGCCCGCTAAGGACCGGTTTCGCCAGCGCCGCCGGCTCCAGCACGTTGTGGCCGCCATTGGGCACCAGGCTGCCGCCGACAAAAGCGCTGTCGGCCAGCGCGTAGAGAAACAGCAGTTCGCCCATGGTGTCGCCCAGCAGCACCGAGGCCTGCGCGGTGACAGGCTGCGCGCTGGAACGCCGGACCGTGGCGAAACCTTCGCTTTCACACAGCTGGTGCACAGAATCGAAACGCTCGGGGTGGCGCGGCACCAGGATCAGCAACGCATCGGGATAACTGGCGAGCAGCCGGCGGTGGGCCGCCAGCACCACTTCGTCTTCACCTTCATGGGTACTGGCGGCGATCCACACTGGGCGCTCCGCCGCGTGCCATTGGTGACGTAAGGCGCTGGCGTTTTCGAGCAATTGCGGGTCAATGGTCAGGTCGAACTTGATGGAACCGGTGACCTCGACAGTTTCCGCCCGGGCACCCAACTGGCGAAAACGCTCGGCTTCGGCTTCAGTCTGGACGGCGAACAGGCTCATCTCGGTGAGCATCGGCCGGGTGAGTTTGGGAAATCGTGCGTAACCGCGTGCCGAGCGTTCCGACAGGCGAGCGTTAGCCAGGGCCACAGGAATGCCGCGTTTAGCGCAGTGGTGGATATGGTTGGGCCACAGCTCGGTTTCCATGATCACCGCCAGTGACGGGCGAACCCGGTCGAGAAAACGCTTGGCGGCACAGGGCAAGTCGTAAGGCAAATAGCAATGCTGGATGCGTGGCTCGTTGGCGAATAACGCCTGGATCCGCTCCGAACCTGTGGGCGTCATGCAGGTGACCGTGATCGGCAACTGTGGATAACGTTGCAGCAAGGCACGGATCATCGGCGCGGCGGCAATGCTTTCACCCACCGACACGGCATGGACCCAGATGCCGCCCGGCGCCATTATCGGCAAGCTCAAGGAAAAACGCTCGCCGATACGCTGCCCATAAGCTGGCGCCTTGCGTGCCCGCAGCCACAGCCGAATCGCTACCAGTGGCAGCCCCAGATAAAACAACGCGCTATAGAGAGTTCTGTTCATGGCGGCGGAGTTTATCGGTTTTTCAGCCGATCGCCTGCAACTGCACGGCAAAACGTTCCGCCAGCCAGCGCGCGGCCGGGCCCAACGGTTCGTCGCGGCGCCAGACCAGTTCCACCACCAGGGCCGGCGGGGTCCATTCGCTGCTGAGCTCGACCATCTCGCCCAGGTACGCCGGGTACTGCACCACGTGCCGTGGCAGCCAGGCCCAGCCCAGGCCGCGCCTCAACCATTCGGCCATGACGTAGAAACTGTCGGCACGCCAGACCTGCGGGCTGGCCTGCTCACTGCCGGGGTAGACGCTGGACTGGGTCGCCATCAGCAATTGCCGATGCCGGGCCATTTCCAGGCAGGTCACGTAATCAGAATTGACCAGGGGATGCCCTTTGCCGCACACCGTGACCATCTCGACACTGCCCAACACCCGACGCTCCAGCGCCTCGGGGATCTGGTCGTGATAGAACAACAGCCCCAGGTCGGCGCGGCGCTCCACCAGTTTGCGCGCCACATCGCCCTGGGCGGCGCTGGCCAGTTGCACTTCGAGGGTGGGGAACTGCTCGGCCAGGGCCACCAGGCTGTCGATGACCGGCTGATAGGGCATCGCCTCGTCCTGGGCCAGGCGCAATCGCGCTTCCTGACCGCGCATCAGGGCCAAGGCCCGGCCATTGAGGCGTTCGCATTGGCGCAGCACTTCCCGCGCCTCTTCCAGCAGCGCCTCGCCGGCTTCGGTGAGCTTCGGTTGGCGGCCGCTGCTGCGCTCGAACAGGCTCACGCCCAGGTCGGTTTCCAGCAGGGCAATCGCGCTGCTGATGGCCGACTGGGCCTTGCGTTGGTCCCGGGCGACGGCAGAAAACGAGCGTTTCTCGGCAACCCCGACAAACACCCGCAGTTGTTCCAGATTCCATTGAACATTCATCGCCAACCCATCTTCAAAACAGATAGGTAATGACTTTACCGCACCTGAGCGCGCCCTAAAATACCGACATCGAAAGACGCCGTATTCAAAGAGGAGTTGCCCATGAACGCTTACTACTACCTGGCCATCGCCATCTGCGCCGAAGTGATCGCCACCGTTTCGATGAAGGCAATCAAAGGCCTGAGCACACCCCTGCCGCTGTTGCTGGTCATTGTCGGTTACGGCACCGCTTTCTGGATGCTGACCCTGGTGGTGCGCACCGTCCCGGTGGGTGTGGCGTATGCGGTCTGGGCCGGGTTGGGTATCGTCATGGTCAGCGTGGCGGCGTTGTTCATCTACGGCCAGAAACTGGACGTGCCGGCGATGCTGGGGATGGCGTTGATTGTTCTCGGAGTTGTCGTGATTCAACTTTTTTCCAAAACGGCTGGACACTGAACCCGTGGCGAGGGAGCTTGCTCCCGCTTGGGTGCGAAGCGCCCACCAAAGCGAGGACCGCTTCGCGGTCCAGCGGGAGCAAGCTCCCTCGCCACAAAAGCTTTTTTCGCCATGGGTTTGGCTACTGTTGATCGACAACAAATCCCTGTTGCATCGAGTCTGTATACTGCGCCCTCGTCTTGAACACTGAGGTCGCTGCATGCCATCCGTTATTTCCACCGACGTTCTGATTGTCGGCGCCGGAGTCGCCGGCCTCTGGCTGAATGCACGCCTGCGCCGCCAGGGCTTTTCGACCGTGCTGGTGGAAAGCGCCAGCCTCGGCGGCGGGCAGAGCGTCAAATCCCAGGGCATCATCCATGGCGGGGCCAAGTACGCCTTGCACGGCGCCCTGACCGGTGCCTCGGAAGCCATCGCCGACATGCCACGCCGCTGGCGCGCGGCCCTGAGCGGCGAAGGTGAGCTGGACCTGTCCGGCGTACGCATGCTGTCCGATGCCCATTACCTCTGGTCTCCCGGCACCCTGGCCGGCAACCTCACCAGCTTCTTTGCCAGCAAGGCCGTGCGCGGGCGAGTCGATCAGGTCAAGGGCGAGCAACTGCCGCCGGCCCTGCAAGACAAGCGTTTCAAGGGCAAGGTCTATCGCCTGGCCGAACTGGTGGTGGACGTACCCAGCCTGATCGCCCGCCTGGCGGAACTGGCCGGCGACGGCTTGCTGGCCGGGCAACACATCGAGCCGCTGCGCGAAGGCGGCGAACTGGTGGGCCTGAAGGTAGACGGCCGTGAGATCCGCGCCCAGCGCATTGTCCTCAGTGCCGGGGCCGGCACCGCCGACTTGCTGAGCGCCCTGGGCCTGGACCAACCGGCCATGCAGCGCCGGCCGCTGCACATGGTTTTGGTCAAGGGGCCGAGCCTCAAGCCGCTCTACGCCCATTGCCTGGGCGGCGGACCGAAGCCGCGCGTCACCGTGACCACCCATCCGGCCGCCGATGGCCAATGGGTCTGGTACCTGGGCGGCGACCTCGCCGAAGGTGACGGCGTAACCCGCGAGCCCGCCGCGCAGATCGCCGCCGCCCAGAAAGAGCTCGGCCAATTGCTGCCATGGGTCGACCTCAGCACCGCGCAATGGGCCACGCTGCGGGTCGACCGTGCCGAACCGCTGCAATCGGGCCTGACCCGCCCAGACAACGCCTTCCTCGCCGAGCAGGATCGCCTGCTGGTGGGCTGGCCGACCAAACTGGCCCTGGCCCCGGATTTCGCCGACCGGGTGTTCACAGCGCTGCAACGCGATGGCATCCAGCCAAGCCACCCGGCTGCGCTGCCGGACCTGCCGAAACCGCCCATGGGCGTCCCGGCCTGGGAACAACTGCTGCCATGAGCCAACCGACCCTGCACGACCTGTATCGCCCACTTGGTAATAACGGCCCGCAGGTCTCTCCCCTGGGCCTGGGCACCGTCAAGCTCGGCCGCGACCAGGGCGTCAAGTACCCCAACGGCTTCCAGATTCCCGATGATGACGAAGCGCGCATGCTGCTCAAACTGGCGCGCGATCTGGGCATCAACCTGATCGACACCGCGCCGGCCTATGGCCGCAGTGAAGAACGCCTCGGCCCGCTGCTGCGGGGCCAGCGTCAGGACTGGGTGATTGTCAGCAAGGTCGGTGAAGAATTCAGCGACGGCCAGTCACGCCACGACTTCAGCGCCGACCATACCCGGTTCTCGGTGGAGCGCAGCCTCAAGCGTCTGGAAACAGACTATATCGACCTGGTGCTGGTGCACTCCGACGGCAATGACCTGGCGATCCTCAACGACAGCGAGGTCTACCCGACCCTCGCGGCGCTCAAGCGCGAAGGCAAGATCGGTGGCTTCGGCTTTTCCGGCAAAACCGTAGACGGTGGTTTGAAAGCCCTGGAGCAAGGCGATTGCGCAATGGTCACCTACAATCTGAACGAACGAAACGAGAAGGCTGTCATTGACTACGCAGCCGAGCACGGCAAAGCAATCCTGGTGAAGAAAGCCCTGGCCAGCGGCCACGTCTGCCTGAGCCCGGGGATCGACCCGGTCCGTGCCAGCTTCGAACTGTTGTTTGAGCATCCCGGGATCGCCAGTGCTATTGTCGGCACCATCAATCCGCTGCACCTCGCCCATAACGTCTCGACCGTAGCCAAGGTCCTACGTAAAAATTGACGCCGCTCTACGCGGCATTAAGCAGGAGCCGACATGCCGCGTACGCTCATCAGAAAAAACCCGAGCAACTTCAAAACCCTGCCCCTGTTCGTCGAAGCAACACCTGAAGGCCTGACTTACCAGAGTGTCGGGATGCCTTTGAATTTTTCCCAGACCTTGCAGCGTCGCCGCCCGGTGACGGTGGACAATGCCGAGCGCTTTTCCCTGGAGCTGGCAAACCTGGGTGTCTCGGTACGCCTGACCCTGCATTGGCAGAACCGCGATTATTGGGTATTGGTGCGCCAGCGCCGGCAGGATCGCGGCGACGTGGTACTCAAGTTGATTTCCGGTTACGTCCCGGCCCACGAACTGAACCTGCCGCTGCTCACTGCCATCAATGAAATTGCCGAAGAATGCCTTCTGGAAACCCCTGAAGGCTGGCTCGGCGGCCGGTTCAACGACACCTGGCTGCCAGCCCCTTACGCCACCGCCCTGCATTATCGCGAAGCCTTGCCGTTTCGCCTGACACCGCTGTCCGGCTCGGCTCGCCCGGTGCGCAGTGCCAACCTGCAGTTGATCGAGCGGCCACGGGCTTACGTGCATCTGCCGACGGCATCGCTGCAGCTGATTTACGATTTGCGCCTGGATGTGCCCAAGGAAGCCAAGTCCCTGAGCCTGTTTCATGTCGATGAACGCCTGGAGGGTGACCAACTGGTGGCGCGCCTGGACCGCAAACGACCCGACCTTTACCTGATGCCGCTGCAGGACGGACAACCATTGCCCGAGCTGTATACCTTGAAAAAGGATCAGCTATACCCGGCCAGCACACGCGGACTGTACCTGGCGGAGAGTTTCGCCAAGCAGGACGGCTGGCTGGTGCGAGACGAGCGGATTCGCTGGAAAGACTGGCTGCGCCAGCAAGGCATGACGCCACCGGGCAAGGAGTCGGGGTTGACCCGATTGAAGGGCAAGGCCCGGCAATTGCTCAAGAAGATCGTGCCGCACAAGGCGGCTCGCTAGCTGTCGCTGGCCTTGGAGCGCTTTTGTGGCGAGGGAGCTTGCTCCCTCGCCACGAAAAACTCCGAAGCTCATTCAACAACACATCGCTTCAGTTATTGCGGATTTTTTCGACAATCGCCGTGGTCGAGCTGTTTTCCACCAAACCCAACACCTTCACGGTACCGCCGTAGGCCGCGACGATGTCCGCCCCCACGACCTGCTCGATCCCGTAGTCGCCACCCTTGACCAGCACATCCGGTTTGACCTCGCGCAGCAGGTTTTCCGGCGTGCCTTCGCTGAAACTGATCACCCAGTCCACCGCACCAAGGCCGGCCAGGACCGCCATGCGCCGGTCGACGCTGTTGATCGGCCGACCCGGCCCTTTGAGACGACTCACGGATGCATCGTCATTGACCGCAACGATCAGACGATCGCCCTGAGCCCTGGCCTGCTCGAGGTAGGTCACATGGCCAGCATGCAGAATGTCGAAGCAGCCGTTGGTGAACACGATTGTCTCGTTGTGGGCACGGGCATCGTCAACCGCCAGCAGCAATTGCTCCAGGCCCAGCACGCCGCGCTCGGAGCCTTCTTCACGCTGGATGGCGCGCCGCAGTTCCGGGGCGCTGATGGCCGCCGTACCGAGTTTGCCGACGACGATGCCCGCCGCCAGGTTCGCCAGGGCCACCGCATGGGGCAGCTCCTCGCCGGCGGCGATCGCTGCGGCCACGGTGGAAATCACCGTGTCGCCGGCACCGGTCACGTCGAACACTTCACGGGCCCGGGCCGGCAGGTGCAACGCCGGGTGATCGGGACGCAGCAGGGTCATGCCGTGCTCACCACGGGTCACCAGCAAGGCACCGAGCTCAAGGTCTTGCATCAACTGCGCGCCTTTGCTCACCAACTCATGCTCATCGACGCAACCGCCGACGATGGTTTCGAATTCGCTGAGGTTCGGCGTGATCAGGCTCGCACCTCGGTAAATGGAAAAATCCTTGCCCTTGGGGTCGGCCACGACCGGAATGCCACGGGCACGGGCGGCCTGGATCAGCGCCTGGTGGTTTTTCAACGCACCTTTGCCGTAGTCCGACAACACCAGCACCTTGATGCCTTCAAGCAGCTTATCAACCTCGGCACCGAGGGACAGGGGGTCGGTGGCAAAAGGCTCTTCGAAATCGATTCGCAGCAGTTGCTGGTGACGGCTCATGACCCGCAGCTTGACGATGGTCGGCTGGTGCGCGATTCGCTGGAATATCGCCCGCACGCCCGCGCCCTTGAGGCTGTTGCTCAGGCTGTCGGCGGCTTCGTCGTCACCGGTCACGCCCACCAGGGAGGCCGGCGCGCCGAGGGCGGCGATGTTCAGGGCAACGTTGGCGGCACCACCGGGGCGGTCCTCAATGTGCTCGACCTTGACCACCGGCACCGGCGCCTCAGGGGAAATCCGCGAGGTACCGCCATGCCAATAGCGGTCGAGCATGACATCGCCGACCACCAATACAGGGGCTTGATCGAATCGCGGCATGGACAACTTCATGGAGCATCCCACATACAAAATGAACAGGGCCGCGATATTAGCACAGGGTGGGCAAAGGCTCGTCCATGGCTGCCGAGACCTGCGTTTTCTTCATTCTTTTTGCAGCAAAACCGAGAGCCGCTCACAGGCCTGGGCCAGTTCCACCTCGCACGTATTGATCTCGCAGTCAGGCGCAAGCGGTGCTTCGTAGGGGCTGTCGAGCCCGGTGAAATTCTTGATTCGCCCGGCACGGGCTTCGCGGTACAACCCCTTGGGATCACGCTGGGCACAGATTTCGAAGGGCGTGCTCACATACACCTCCATAAAGGTGCCCTGGCGAAATAATTGCCGAGCCGCCTCCCTGTCGGCGCGAAAAGGGGAAATGGCCGCAACGATCACAATCAAGCCGGCATCGACCATCAACCGCGCCACTTCGGCGATCCGCCGGACATTCTCTTTGCGGGCCTCGGCATCCATTCCCAGGTCACGGCACAACCCCTGACGCAGGTTGTCGCCGTCGAGCAGGCACGTATGCAAGCCTTGCTGGTTGAGCTGCACTTCCAAAGCATTGGCCAACGCCGACTTGCCGGCCCCCGACAACCCGGTCAGCCAGATACAACGCGGCCGCTGGGATTTGATCGCGGCCCGATCCGCAGGTGTGAGCGCCAGCGCGTAAGGGCGAATCTGCGCCTGTTGCATCAATACCTTTGACGTCTCATTCATAACCGAGCATCTCGTAGTCACGTTGGTACACCCGCCGCACCAGCCGGCGGGTTCGCACTGAGCAGATGTCCCTGACCGGCACCGTAGCTCGTTGCTGCGTGCGGTTCACGTGGGGCAACGTCGCGGCCAGGCCCAAATGTTCACACACCCACTGATAATCACGGTCCAGATATTCCTGATAACCGATAAAGTCCATCGCCAGGTGGCCGAGGGAGTCGGTGAGGAAATCCGTCTGGGCTGCGAAATGCAATTGCCGCGTAATGTTCTCTGGATGCAGCCAGCGGGCGACGAAATCATCGAAGTCGCGGTAATGGCTCACCAGTTTCTGCGCAGCGTGATCGCGCAGCCCCAACTTGTTGCCCCGCAGGAAAGCATAGGCCGAATACGCACGCTCCAGCGGGTCGCGAACAAAAGCAAATTTGAAACTGGCCGCGTACTGCTCCGGAAACTGCTCTTCGTACCAGTACAGCGGCAGATGCCCTGGGCTGTAGCCATCAAACATCCCCACGCAAATGCTGCTGCCGGCGCATTTGGGCACATGGATGAACAGGCAGGAGCGTTGGGCGAAGGCTTGGGGGAAACGGCAATTGGCCGACATCGATTTATTCACCACCTGTCGATCGACAACCGACAGGCGCCCCAACAGAAAGGAGCGCTGCGACTTTGGCAGTAGCTTCCACAGGTAACGTTGCAGCATTCAAGTACCCGCGCGAAGGGGTTGGCCCCCTCGATCATTAGAGTTCGTTCAGGAAAGTCCTGTGGCCGAAACCTTAACAAGCACGGATCGCAGATTTATTGTGGATTGGTCAAGAAGTGTAACGGTTTAGATACAAACACCTGTAGGGCTGAATACACTCAGCGCCTACAGGTTTCATCTTGCACTCAGGCGATATTCTGAGCGGGAGCATCCAGCCCCATGGCATGAAGGCGAGCGTAGTAGCCATTCTGCGCCAGGAGTTCGCCGTGGGTACCCCGCTCGACGATGCGCCCCTGATCCATCACCAGAATCATATCGGCCTTTTCGATGGTCGACAGACGGTGGGCGATGACCAGGGTCGTACGGCCTTTCATCACCTGGTCCAACGCGGCCTGGATATGCCGTTCAGACTCGGTGTCCAGCGCCGAGGTGGCTTCGTCGAGGATCAGCAGCGGCGCGTTCTTCAACAGCGCCCGGGCAATGGCCAGGCGCTGGCGCTGGCCGCCGGACAAGAGCACGCCGTTTTCGCCCACCTCGGTGTCCAGGCCTTTGGGTAACTGCGCAATGAAGTCCATGGCGTAGGCGTCCAGGGCGGCCTTTTCAATGTCGGCCCGTGGCGCACCGGCCAGGTCTCCGTAGGCGATATTGTTGGCCACCGTGTCGTTGAACAACGTGACGTGCTGGGTCACCTGGGCGACATGACGACGCAGGTTGCGCAGGCGGTAGTCTTCGATTTCCACGTCGTCGAGCAGAATCTGGCCGACGTCATGGTGATAGAAGCGCGGGATGAGGCTTGCCAGGGTCGACTTGCCGCTGCCCGAGCGGCCCACCAGTGCAATCATCTGCCCAGGTGCCGCCGTGAAGCTGATGTCCTTGAGCACTTCCCGGTCGGTGCCAGGGTAGGTGAAGCTCAGGTTGCGCACGTCAAGACGGCCGCTGACGCGCTCCTTCTCAACCGTGCCCCTGTCCACTTCCGGCTCGACGTCCAGTTGCTCGAAGATGCTTTCGGCACCGGCCACGCCTTTCTGGATGGTGGAGCTGACTTCCGAGAGCTGGCGAATCGGCTTGGGCAACAGGCCAGCGGCCGTGATGTAGGCCACCAGGTCACCGGCCGTCGCGTCACCGCGCAGGAAAAGCACCAGGAACATCAGCGCCGCCATGGCGGTGTAGATCACCAGTTGCAACATCGGCGTATAGACCGCGCCGGTGCGAGTCATACGCAACTGTTTATCGGTATTGCCCTGGCTGGCACGGGTAAAGCGCTGCTCTTCGTAGGTCTCGCCGCCGAAGCTGCGCACCACGCGGTAACCCTGGATGGTCTCGGACGCGACGTGGGTCACGTCGCCCATGGCCACTTGGATCTTTTTGCTCTGCTTGCGGAATTTCTTGCTGGTATTGCTGACCATCACGGCGATCAGCGGCAGGATCGCCAGCATCACCAGCGTCAGCTTCCAGTTCATCCACACAAGGTAAGCGAAGAGAAACACCACGGTGAGACCTTCGCGTATCACCACTTTAATGGCATCGGTGGCAGCACCGGTAACCATGGTCACGTTAAACGTGATGCGGGAAATCAGGTGCCCGGAATTGTGAGTGTCGAAATAGCGGTTGGGCAGCACCAGCAATTTATTGAACAACTCGACTCGCAGGTCATGTACCAGCCCGAGGGAAACCTTGGCCAGGTAATAGTTGCCCAGGAACGACCCGAGGCCCTGCCAGGCAGCGATCAGAATGATCAGCAGCGGCACCGCCATCAGCAGTTTCAAGTCTTTGAGGTACGGCACGTTGGGAAAGAGCACCGCATCGGGGTTGCTCAAGCCGTCGACAAAATATTTGAGGATCCCGGCCAGCATGGGCTGGGTGGAAGCAAATATCACGAAACCCACGATACTCAGCAGGAAAATGCCCGCGTAGGGTTTGACGTATCCCAGCAACCGAAAATAGATCTTCAGGCTGGAATCCTGTTCCGCTTGGGGCGGTGCGTCACTCATCGTCGGGCTCACTGGTTAGGAAGAACGCGGAATTTTATCACAGCCATCGGACTTGACCTGCGCCCAGGCCAAAACGCTGGCCAGGCCAATCGGCAGCCAGCTGATGAACCATTCGGCACGAGGGGTTCCGGTCAGGCTCGCGGCGTCGAACTGCATCGCCAGGAACGAAAACACCCACATGCCAAGTACACCCTGGCCCAATTGGGTCTCGCGGGCCCGCCAGGCTTCACGCAGCACGGCGAACCAGACGATACACCACAGCAACAGCCCTGGCAGCCCGAGCTGAATGGCGACGTGGCTGAACAGATTGTGGGAGTGATCGAAAGAGAGGCCGTGAGACACGATCTTGTAGTCTCCCGCCAACCCAAGACCGCCCCACGGACGTTCGGCGATCATGTGCAGGCTCGACATGAAAATCTCGGGCCGATAGGAAGCACCGCGCGCCATGACCAGCGGCTCGAGCAACCAGAAAGTCAGCATTGCCAGCACCAAAGCCGTGCCCGCGATGAAGCGCGCGCGCGGGTCTCGACGGTAAATCGGCATGGCCAGCACGCTGAGCAACAACGCCAGCGCCGCGCCGCGACTCTGGCACATCACCACAAAGACCCCCAGCAGCGCCAAGGCCACCGCCCAAAGTACTTGCAGGCCGATATGACGCGGTACCCAATGCAGCATCCAAATCGCCGCCAACCCGATCACGTAGCCGCCAAGAATCGGATGGGCCAACTCACCCAGCCCTTCCAGGCGCGCCACCCAGTGGTTGTGTTCAATGCCGTAGAAATGGACGATGGCCATCAAGGCTGTCAGCGCAAGCCCTACGCCACCCCATTGCATGATACGAATCACTCGCTCGGGCTGACCGTCGGCAAAAATCGGGAAAAACAACAGAAACACCAGAATATAGAGCAACCGCTTGGCTTCGCGGGCGGGCTCCGGCACTTGGGACCAGAGCAGGGTGATCAGCGCCCAGACCGCCAGCGCCAGCAACGTCATGTAAATCAAGCGTTGTGCACGCCACAGCTCCACCAATCGATGACGCGCTGGCCAGGCGAACATGATCGCTGGCACCCAGACAAACGCGACCAGCCCTTGCTGATAGACCTTATTGGTCGGTGCCAGGGCTATCGCCAGCAAAAACCATAACAAGCCGAAGGCCATCCACACCTGCGCCCAACGTGTTGCTTGCATCTGTTGCTCCTAAACGGTCTACCAGCCAAACCGGCATGGTTAAAACAAAAACTTTTGGGCATCATGGCCCGCCACGGCACCGGTTCTTTCAACAAGGTTTCCCTACGATGCAATCCTCACGGCTTCCCCAAGCCGCTTTGAATCAATTGATTGAAGGCGCCAACATTCTGGAGGCCGACAGCTATGGCCCAAAAGTCTATCTGTTGCAGGATGGGAATATCCTTAAATTGTTTCGCCGCAAGCGGCTTTTTTCTTCGGCTCTTTTACGGCCTTATTCAACGCGATTCATCAATAACGCGGCCCGTTTGCAGACACTTGGCGTACCGACCCTCGAAGTGCTGGCCTTCTACACATTGCCAAAGCCCGGTATGACCGCCGTACTGTACCGGCCTCTTCCGGGAAAAACCCTGCGTCAACTATCGAATCAGGAAAACTTCAGCTGGCAGCAGACCCTTCCGGCGCTGGTTGAGCTGATCCGCAGCCTGCACGATTGCGGCATTTATTTCCGCTCGCTGCACTTGGGCAACATCGTCGTCACCCCTGAAAACAAACTGGGACTGATCGATGTGGCCGATATGCGCTTCCTGCGCGCTCCATTGCCGCGCTACCTGGCGCGCCGTAACTTGCAGCATTTCGCTCGTTATATTAGCCGGGAGAACCTGAACGGGAGCTTTCCGATGCAGGCACTGGAAAACGCCCTACTGCCTGTCTGAGAATAGCTGCCGAGCGGTCTGGCTGAAACTCAGCCAGGCCTCGTCAGGCGCCAGTGCCTGGTATTGGCCCGCCGCGACCGCGTCAGCCGGAGCCTGTGAAGCCCGCACAATCGCATCGCGCCAGGCCGCGGCGTCGTTGACCGGGGCGTACCAGCCAGCGTCGCCCAGTTGTTCACGGAACACCGCCAGCTCGCTGGCCATGACCGGAACGCCGGCCATGACCGCCTCTTGCAGGATCAGGCCCAGGCCTTCGTCAAGAGACGGGATCAGCACCCAGTCGAACGCTTTATAGAGCGTTGCGACGTCCTCAAGATGCCCCGCCAGCAACACCTTGCCCACCAGATCCGGCTGGGCAATCCGCGCTTGCAGCGCTTCGCGTTTCGGCCCTTCACCGGCAATGACCAGGCGCCAGTCGGGCTGGTTCACCGCGGCCCGGGCAAACGCCTCCAGCAGGCAGGCGAACCCCTTGTCACTCACCAGCCGGCCGACAGCACCAAACACCCGCAGGTTTGCTGACGGCAAGCCCAGTCGGGCGCGAGCTTCTTCGCGAGGCACGAGTGCAGAACGAAAGGCCTGCGGATCGAACGCGCTGCGCAGCGTCGTGACCTGGATATCCAGTTCGTCCTGAAGCGAGGCCGCCAGGGTCTGGGAGACCGCCGCCAAGGTCAGGCGTGAAGCAGGAAACCCGCGCATCAGCTCGCGGCCCGCGGCGTTGAGCCGAGTCGAGCCATGGAAGATCACCACCACGCGAATCTGCGGCAGGTCCTTGAGGACCGGCAGCAAGGTGCGCGCCACGCCGACACCATCGAGCAACACGACACGAGCGTCACTGTCGAGCAATGCCTGACGGAAACGGCTGCGCATCAATGGCTTGAACAGGCGCCAGACATGTCGCCCCTTGAGGCGGGCGGAAGTAAGGTTCCACTCCCGCGCCGGCCCCACATCGACCTGGCAGGAAGACGCCGTGCCTTGCAAGAGCCAGGTCTTGATGGGCATCGCAGGCTCGATCCGGGACAGTATCTGCTGATGAACCTTGTGTACCGAAGCGAACGGAGGACCACCCGCCCACATGACATTAATAATGCTCATCGAGCAGCAAACCTTTTATCGCGAGCCCGGATTCGTGCTTCGAGACATTTAATAATTGATAAGCCAGCCAATGCAGACTCCGAGCAAGAGAACCAGAGACAGCTTGACTTGCTCGCGGCGCCTGCGGCGTGCCTTGCGTTCGCGCTCCACGGGCACTTCCACATGAACCCCGAATCCGGTGTGCAAAACAGCATCCCCTTCCAGTGTTACAGCCGTCAAGTCGAGCTGTGCATAGCGAAGCGACAGGGCTTTTTCGCCACCAAAACCGGCAAAAGGTGCGCAGAGTTGATATTCCTTCAGCCGTCGCAGACCAGGATTGAGAGAAAAGCTCTGCCATTCGGGCTTGTCTGAAATCAATGGATAACAAGGCACTCCACCGATGACTTCACGCTCGCCCAGGTGAATGTAGGGACTGTGTACGCACAAGTCGTAGACATAGTTGCGCAACCACACCTGCAGAATACCGGGGCGTTGTTCCAGGATCGTGCGCGAATCTTCCACGAAGGCTGGGCGGTAGAACTCCCAGTCGTCCTCGCAGTGAAAGATATAAGGCGTCTTGACGTGGCTATACGCCAGATCGATCGAGGCCAATTGGCCCAGCTTCGGTTGATTGACGAATACCGTACAGCGGTCCTTCCAGTGAGCGGGGATAACGCCATGTACACCTTCGTCGCCGGCATCTTCGGTAATGAAGACTTCACGAATCGACGCGGTATTGTAACGGTCGAAGCTCTCGAGGGTCCGCTTGAGCAGATCGAGCCGACCGCAGCTGGTCACCACCAGGGTAATGTCGCTTTCATCGGAAAATCGCACCTGAAATACCATTTAGTCAAACACCATCTGAACATCAGGTGGCTGAACGGTTCCTGTCAAACGCCCAGTTTCAGGCGCAGTTTTTCCAGCAGGCTCAACGATGCACGAGGCCGCAAGGGCGGCGCCAGCGCTTCAACGATCTTCTGCCCGATGCGCGCGAAGGTGAACTGTTCCAACGCCAGCGCCTGGCCGTTTCGAGCAACACTGTACGCCAGTTCGGGGTCGGCACGCAGTCGGGAAAGCTTTTCCTGGAGTTGCGGGATGTCGCGATACAGCACCACGTTATGCATGTCCTGCAACCCCAGCGCACGTGCTTCATCGGCCCCCTGATCGAACGCCAGCAGCACACAGCCGCAGGCCATGGCTTCGAAATTCTTGATCATGAATTCGCCCATGCCCACGTCGGCACTGACGAAACAGCGGATACGGTTGAGGGTCTCGCAATATTCTTCGCCGGACTTGGTGCGGGTCACCACCAGCGGTTCGACGCGTCCCAGCTCATCCAGCAACGCCTTGCGGCCGCTGTAGGCGACGCTGTTGGTGCTGCCGACAAAGGCCAGTTCAATATCTCGCTCGCGCCCCTGATCCTGCAATAACGATTGATCGTAGCCCTTGGGCACGAACACCGCATCGAAACCTTCGGCGCGCAGACGTTCGGTCACCATGAAACCAGAACTGATGACCCGCACCCACGGCAAACGACGATAGTGGGCACTGAACTTGCCGGTGTATTTGCACGGGATGTAGTTCTGATAGGCGTCGTGCTCGAGGATCACCAGGTTGGGGATCGTGCGGATGAACCCAGCCTGACGGATCTCCTGCTTGAAGCGCAGGAAAAATACGATCCGGTCGTAGCGCGATACGTCCACATGGCGTCGGAAATATCCCCGCAGGTTGCGTTGCTCCTTGCTGTCGAGCCAGCGCAGGTCGCACTCGCAATGAGCGGCCACGCCTTCGTAAAGTCGGTCCAGGATGGCCCGCTGTTCTTTCTGCACCAGAAATAGAACTTTCATCGTCTTCCTTGCGGCACCGAACGACTTGATAGATAACCGGGGGCCTTTTTGTGCCGTAGCGCAAAGACGCCCCACCGTGGGCCCTTACAGTCGCCAGAACAGTTCATGGCGACGCACAGCCTTGCGAAAAAATTCGTTCTCGCCATACGACGACCGGACGCGCCCGGCCAGCAGACGCTGGATGCCACGGCGCAGGCGACGCTTGAACGGTGCAGGCGGCTGCAGATCGTGCATCATGCCCAGCGCCATGGCCTTGTCGCGCTGTTCGGCCAGCGCCAACGGCAGACTGACGGGATGCATCGGCCGGGCCGGATCGAAAAACGGCGGCAACGCAATGCCCACGCCCGCATCGCCCATGGGCCAGCGGTCGTTGTCGTGCAGGTGATTGGCATAGCCCAGCAGTGTGGTGGGTTGCCATTCCAGGCCTTCGAGCGCTTGCATGACGGCATGGTGCGCGCAGAGATGATCAGGGTGCGGGTCGAGGGCCGGGTGCGGCAACACAATGACTTCGGGGCGCGCCTTGAGCAGCAGTTCGCGCAGGTCTGCCAGCAAGTTGTTCCAGGTCGGTGCGCCGTCGGCATCGCCGGGCAAGGCAAACGGGTTCAACTGGCGAAACAGCCGGGTATCGCTCAGGTCCGCCTCGCGAGAGCCCTGGGGCTGGCCGGGTGCAGCTTGCATGGCCGCCAGTTGCAGGCAGAAGTAACCCAGTTGCACGCAGTGGGCTTCTGGTACTCCGGCCCAGCGCGGCACGGCGATGCTGTCCCAGGCTCGCAAACGACCCTTGAGCCGCGCGGCTTCGACGCGGTCCAGGCCCATCTGCTGATAATGCTCGGCTTCGATTTCGCCAGCGGTCAGGGTAACGATCCAGGCTTCCTCAGCCTGGCTGTACAGCCCGTAGGCAGCCAGCTCCGCATCGTCGGCGTGGGGAGCGATGACCATCACCCGCTGACGCTGCACCGGCGGCGAAGTGAAAGACCACAACATCGGTTCGCCCAGCAAACGACAAAAGCGCCCGCGAATACGCAGCTCGCCCCGGGACATCGCCGGGCCCTGCTCGCTAAGGTTGAGGTAGCGCAAGCCGTTGACCCCGCGCTCGAAGGTTTGTCGATCCGGATATTCACCGCCCGACAATTCAACGACCGGGTCAATGAAACGCCCAAGCCAGGTGCTTTTAACCCTTAGCGCGAGGATCAGCGTTGCGCCATCGTCCAGAATCACGCCCTCGTCCAGCCGCAACCGCCCTGCATTCAAATGCACCTTGGGCTGCTGGGTGAACGGCGGGAAGCTGTACTGATAGTCGTCCTTGGGCGAATAAAACAGATGATCGGCGAACCACGCCTCATGAGCGACCCAGCCCAGCAGCGCAAGCACCAGTGGCAACCACCAGATCACCCACACCCCAAGCAGGGCCAGTACGACGAGCGCGAGCAACAGCCCCAGGCGCTTGTTGCGACGGTGGCGCTTGAGCAACTGCTGCTTGCGGCTCATCGGTGGGTTCATACGGTAAACACCGGCACGGGGTTGCACCAACGGTCCTTGTACTCCCGGTCCGCCCGACCGAATGAAAAACGCAACGGTTTGCCGGCGGCACGGGCCTGTTCCCAGGCGCTTTGGGTGTTGAGAAAGCTCAACACGCTGCCGGGACTGAATTCACGGGTCTGCGGGTCGACGCCGCCGTTGATGTACTCGACGCTGATCCACTCGGGTGCTTCGACGCGATACACCAGTTGAATGGCAATCGGCGCATCATTGAGAAAGATCACCGAACCGATCAACAGTTCACGCAGCAACTCGATCACCTCGCCCATGCGCTCGGCGCCGGTGGCCGCAAAACCCCAGCGACGCAGGAACAGATCGCAGTAGATCGAGGCCAACTGCGCGCTGGAAAACTCGCCGACCGGCCGCACGACCCCGCCCGCCTCTTCCAGCAAACGCAACTCACGGCGCTGGTTGTAGCGAAACTTCTTCGACAGTTCCTCCGGCGTGCGGGCCATGGCCAGTTGTTCTTTCTGCAGTTTCAAGCCGCTGAAACGCCCCTCGTTGAGCGCCGACAGGTAACGCCCGCGATGACGCAACGGCGCCTGTGCATCGGCTGCCGCCGGCAGAATCAACTCGGCATTGCCCAGGTCGAACAAGCCTTTTTTGCCGCTGCGCTTGAGCACGTCCTTGGACAGTGCCAGATCGCGGCCCCAGGTCGGGATCGCCGCTTTGAGTTCGCCGTCCTGTTCGAAGGCCAGGTAACGCACGGGAATCCCGGCCAGAGCCGCCAGACGCTCGACCACCAAGGGATGAGTCGCCACACTGCCGCCAAAACGTTGCCAGGCCTGGGCATAAATCGACGCGTCTACAGCTGTCCAGCCGCGCTCGCGCCAGCCTTGGAATCGGTTGAGCATCAGGCCCTCGGCGCCAGTTCGGTGACTTGAGGCAAACGCCAGAACGCATCGCGTACGGCGCGATCCGAGAAGCGTTCGCGCAAGCGGTCGAGCATCAACTCGGCGCATTGGCGACGCT
The DNA here is from genome assembly GCF_059695895.1 of Pseudomonas sp. LBUM1664. Lineage (NCBI taxonomy): Bacteria > Pseudomonadati > Pseudomonadota > Gammaproteobacteria > Pseudomonadales > Pseudomonadaceae > Pseudomonas > Pseudomonas sp. LBUM1664. The sequence goes on from NZ_CP166791.1 coordinate 5,792,491, forward strand.
GCAAATCGTCCATAGCGGCCAGGTGTTGCAGCCCCTGAGCCATGTGTTCGGCGTCGCCCAACGGAAACAGAATACCCACGCCTTCGACCACTTCCCTGGCCCCGCCGCAGGCCGTCGCCAGCAGCGGTACGCCGGCGGCCATGGCTTCGAGCAGCACCATGCCGAACGGCTCATGGTCGGAACTCAAGGCAAACACATCAAAGGCGCGAAAATAGCGCCGCGCCTCGGGCACCTGACCGAGCAACAGAACACGGTCGGCAATGCCCAACTCCAGTGCCAGCTCCCTGAGGTCCTGTTCCAGTCGGCCCTTGCCGAGAATCGCCAGTTGACTGTGGGTCGGCAGATACGCCAGCGCCGCGGCAAAGCCGCGCAACAGTGTGGCCTGGTCCTTGTCCGGGTGCAGGCGACCGACGTTGCCGATAATCCAGGCGTCCGTATCCAGCCCCAGGGTGTGCCGCGCTTCCTCTCGGGAGACCAGGCCGGCCTGTACGGCGTCCAGGTCAATACGGTTGTAGAGGGTCTGGATCTGGGTGGCCGGCCATTTCGGCAGGCAGCGGCGCATGTCATCACGCACCGCATCGGAAACCCCGAGCAAGCTCAGGCGCTTGCGAAAAACATGGGCAAACAGCCGGCGGGTACGCCGCTGGTAGTCGCCAAAGGCATGATGCACGCCAATCACCGGCAGACCGGTGCCGAGCAAGGCGATGTAAATCGGCTTGAAGCGGTGGGCAATGCAGAAACTGAAATTGCGCGAGGCGGCGATCTTGCGCAGATCGCCAATGGCGCCCAGCTTCAGGCCACGAATGGCGCTGGAGCTGTACTCCATGAACAGCACCTCGTCCGAGGCGCAACCGGCGGCGACTTGCGCATCGGCCGTTCCGGTGAGAAACACCGTGGTCACACGATAGCCAGTGCCCGCGAACAGGCTGGCGTACTGACGGGCACAGTCCAGGAACGGCCCGTCATAACCGTGGCAGAACTGCAGCACATGTCGCTCAGCCGAGCGTGTCATAAGCGTCCACGCCGTCTTTGACCACCAGAATGTCTTCCATGATCAGGTACTGCAGGTCGGAGCCAAAAAACATGTTCAACGCGTCGGTCGGCGAGCAGATCATCGGTTCGCCACGACGGTTGAGCGAGGTGTTCAGGGACACACCGTTGCCGGTCAGGACTTCCAGGGCCTTCATCATGTCGTAGTAGCGCGGGTTGTATTCACGCTTGAGCACCTGGGCCCGGGAAGTGCCGTCTTCATGGACAACTTCCGGCACGCGGGTTTTCCATTCTTCGGCCACTTCGAAGGTGAAGGTCATGAACGGTGCGGGGTGATCGACCTTGATCATCTGCGGCGCAACGGTGTCGAGCATCGACGGGCAGAAAGGCCTCCAGCGCTCGCGGAATTTGATCTGCTCGTTGATGCGATCGGCCACGCCACTGGCACTCGGGCAACCGATGATCGAGCGACCGCCCAAGGCACGCGGGCCAAACTCCATGCGGCCCTGGAACCAGGCCACCGGGTTGCCGTCGACCATGATCTTGGCGATGCGCTCGGGGGTGTTGTCGATCTTGCGCCACACCGGCTTGCTCGGATGACGGGCGCACGCGGCGATCACGTCTTCGTTGCTGTAGGCCGGGCCGAGGTAGACGTGTTCCATCTTCTCCACCGGCACGCCACGGGCGTGGGACACATAAGCCGCCGCACCCACCGCAGTACCGGCGTCGCCGGAAGCCGGTTGCACGAACAGCTCCTTGACGTCGTCACGGGCGATGATTTTCTGGTTCAGCTTGACGTTCAACGCGCAGCCGCCGGCGAAAGCCAGCTTGCCGGTTTCCTTGAGCACGTCGCCCAGGTAATGGTCGATCATTTGCAGCGCAAGCTTCTCGAACAGCGCCTGCATGCTGGCCGCGTAGTGAATGTACGGCTCGTCGGCGATGTCGCCTTCACGTTTCGGACCGAGCCATTCGATCAGCTTCGGCGTGAAGTAGAAGCCCTTGCCCTTCTCTTTATAGCGACGTAGGCCAATCACGTTGGCGTACTCGGTGTTGATCACCAGTTCGCCGTTTTCGAACGAGGCCAGGCGCGAGAAATCGTACTTGCTGGCATCGCCGTAGGGCGCCATGCCCATGACCTTGAATTCGCCGTCGAGCATTTCAAAGCCCAGGAACTCGGTGATCGCGCCGTACAGGCCGCCCAGGGAGTCCGGGTCGAAGAATTCCTTGATCTTGTGGATCTTGCCGTTTTCGCCATAGCCAAAGAACGTCGTGGCGTATTCGCCCTTGCCGTCGATGCCCAGGATCGCGGTTTTCTCTTGGAAACCGGAGCAGTGGTAGGCGCTGGAGGCGTGGGCCAAGTGATGCTCGACCGGCTCGATCTTGATTTTTTTCGGATCAAAGCCCAATTGTTCCAGGCACCAGACGATCTTGCGGCGATAGCGCTTGTAACGACGGTTACCCATCAGGATCGCGTCGAGGGCGCGGTCCGGGGCGTACCAGTAACGCTTGGCGTAGTGCCAGCGCGCTTCGCCGAACAGACTGATCGGGGCGAACGGAATCGCCACCACATCGACGTCGGACGGCTTGATGCCGGCCTGCTCCAGACAGAACTTCGCCGATTCATAGGGCATGCGGTTCTTTGCATGTTTATCGCGTACGAAGCGCTCTTCCTCGGCCGCCGCGATCAGCTTGCCGTCAATGTACAGCGCTGCGGAAGGATCATGGCTAAGGGCGCCGGACAGGCCAAGAATCGTCAATGCCACAGGGGTCTAGCCTCTTATGTCTGCATGCGGGCGACAAGCGCCTCGAAAATTGATGTGCCACTCGCCGGGGCGAAGGGCAGCTAAAGGGCGGGATTATAGCTTAAAAGCAGCCTTAAGCCTCTAGCTGCAAGCGGCAAGCTTGTGGCGGGTTGTCGATAGCGTGTTCATTGACAGCTATTGGCTACCAACATAGGCTTCGCGCAAATGGACTGGGGGATCCCGGTCGGCGTCTAAGCCTCGGTGAGTCTCACCGGGGCTTTTCGCTTTCTGGAAGAGGGAATAATCAGCTCAAGCCGAAGTCCCAGCTTCCTTGGGCACCCGCCCATCAATCACCCGATACAACGCACTGTTCTCAGGCCAATTGCGCATGAACCGTGCCCGATCACGGGCGTAGGCCGGGGCGAAGCTGGTGTGGGTGCGGTGTTGGCACATGGAGTCCAGGTCGATCAGCGCCCAGCGGTCTTGCTGCCAGAACAGGTTATGGCCCTTCAAATCGCCGTGGCTGATACGTTCGCGTATCAGGTCGGCGAACAGCCGGTCCAGCGCCAGCAATTGCGGCTCGGGCGCTTCGCCGCTTTCCACGTAAGGAGAGAAGCGCTCGATGATGTCGGGCCCCGACAGATGCTCGGTCACCAGATAAGCGCCGCGACGCAGCCACAGAAAGCGCTTTTCCAGCAATGCCAGCGGCTTGGGCGTGGCGATGCCGAGAAAGGCCAGGCGATGGCCTTCGCGCCAGGAATGCCAGGCGCGGCTCGGGCGCCAGAAGCGCTTGAGCCAGTGGGCGAAGCTTTTGATGTTGTAGCGTTTAATGACCAGGGGACGGCCGTTCACCTCGACTTTGCCGACGCTCGCCGCGCCACCGGTCTTGTACAGGTGGCCCTGGTCAAGCAAGGCGTCGGCCTGCTCCAGCACCGGCGTCATGGCGGCTTCTTCGTCGCGGCGAATCGCCCGCAAGCCAAACGGCCCGCGCTGTACGCTGAACAAACTGCACTCGCGCCCGACCTTCTCCAGAAAGTCCTTCAGGCGCCAGGTGTGCACCTTGTCGATCTGCTTTTGCAGCGCTTGCATGGGCAATGCGTGTTCGGCGTTACTCAGCAGGTAATGCACCAGCAGCTCTTCGTTGAACGGCTCGATGGATTTGGGCAACTGGGCGAAAAATACCCCGAGGTTCTCGAGGACTTTCTGCCGCGACAACGGTTGGCCCGGGGTTTCAGCGCAGATACCGGCGCCGTCGATCAAATAGAGCTTGCCGTCGTGGCGCAGCAGGTTGTCCAGATGCAGGTCTTCCTGCCATAGGCCTTTGCTGTGCAGTTGTGCAATGGCCCCCAGGGCTTGGGCCAATACCGCCGCTTGTTCGTCGGCCAGCAATGGCAGATGTTCGACCTGTTGCCAGGCGTCCCCCAGGCTTTGGGCACGTTCGAGCAACTCGAACAGCAACCAGCCGCCCTCGCCCTCTTTCAGGCCATCGGCCAGCAATAACGGCGTCGTCAGCCCCTGCTCGGCCAGCATTCGCACGCCTTGCAGTTCACGTTGAAAGTGCCGAGCCGCCTTGCTGCCCACCAGCAATTTGGCCAGCACCGGCCGACCACGCCAGACGCCCGCACCGACGTAGCGCTGCCCCGGCAGCACCCGCAACAGCGAAAGCAGCTGCAATTGCGCCGGACCGGCGGCGTCCGCCAGTTCCAGGCTCAGGGGCAGGCTCGGGCTGCGGCCGGCACTCTTCAATTCGGACAGATGCATCAACGGGCCTCCTTGTGGCTGCGCCGGGCAGTCAGGCGGGTCATCCAGCTGTCGACCAGCGCGCTGTCGAGGGGCTGGTCCAGATAGGCAGACAGCAATTGACGCATATCGTCGTTACTCCAGATTGACGCACGACGCAGCAAGGGCTCCAGATCCTTGACCCGATCACGCTGGCCGAACAGCAGCGGCCGGGTCTTTTCCAGGTCGATCAACTGCGCCTGATAGCCGCTGGCGGTGGTTTGCATAAAAATGTGCTTGGGGTAGAAGCAACCGTGAACCTGGCGCATGCCGTGCAGGTTGCGCGCTAACTGACCACAGGCTTTCAGGATGGTGGTGTGTTGCGCCGCCGTCAGGGTCGACCAACGCTGCAGCAGTGAATCCAGGTCATCCCAGCCGTCCAGGGCACGGGTCAGCAAGATCGCCCGCACCTCGCCGCCCACTTTGCGCTGACCGTAGAACACCGCTTGCAGGGCCGGAATGCCCAACTGACGATAACGGCTGATGTTGCGAAACTCCCGGGAAAAACTCGGTTCGCCAAAGGGGTGGGACAAGGTTCGGGTCAGGTAATTGCTCTGACGCTTGAGGTAATAACCCTGCCCTTCCAATTCCAGGCGGAACACGCTGCTCCAGCCGTCATTGGAGGTATTGGGTTCGTCCACCGCATCCAGTTGCCGCGCCCACAAGGCCTCGAAGCTGTCCAGGCCATGACGTTGCAACAACGCCCGGTCTTCAGCGGCCAGAAAATCAGTCATTCACGCCCCTCGAAAAATCTCACCACGTGACGGATGCGATTTTTGTCGCGCGCATCGAGCCGGTCACTCTGGCGGTATTGCAGGTAAAAGCGCAGGCGCTGAGTGGCCGACAAGTGATACTTGGCCACCTTGTCCAGGCATGCCAGGTCTTTGGTGATGCGGTATTTGAGCCAGAAGCCGCGCCAGAAATCGCCGTTCGGGCAGTCGATCAGAAACAGCCGGGCCTGGTCATCGATCAGCAGGTTGCGCCACTTCAGATCGTTATGGGTGAAGCGCTGGTCGTGCATGGTCCGGGTGTAATCGGCCAATTGCCGGCTCACCCCATCGACCCAAGTGCGGTCCGTCAGCCTCGGATCGTGACGTTCGGCCAGGGCCGAGAGGTCTTCGGTGCGAGGCAACTCGCGGGTGATCATCGCCCCACGGGCATAGGCCGCGCCGTTTCGCTCCAGGCCCCAGGCAATGATTTCAGCGGTGGGAATGCCCCACTTGGCGAAGCGCTTGAGGTTCTGCCATTCGGACTTGACCCGTGGCTTGCCCAGGTAACGTCGCAAACCCTTGCCGGCCCCGACGTAGCGCTTGACGTAATAATTCACGCCGTTGCGCTTCACCCGGATCACTTCTGACAGCGGGTCGCGAGTCAGACGCTCCCCCTGAAGGGCGAACACTGCGTCGAGGCTACCGAAATCCTGCGAAAGCTCAGCGTAGGCCGGTTCCAGTTTCCAACCCGACATCAGAGCGCATCCCCGTACCGCTGCTTGCGTGCATAAAGCTTGTTGGCCTTGCCTTCGAGCCAGGCCAGCAGCGAAGCCTCTTCGGCCAGGATCCGGCGCAGCGGCTGCTGGAAGTAGCCCTTGAGGAAGCGCAGCTTGTCGCGACGGGTCAGGCCGATGTCCAGCGCCGAGAAGTACAGCGCCGCCAGGTCTTTGTTGCGCCAGCGGGTGGTGATGGCCGGACGAGTCTGGGCGCGGTGCAGGTCGATCACCGAGAGCTTGAAATCCTGCGCGTTCACTGGCTTGTCGGTATGCAGCAGAAAGTGGCAGATGTAGCAGTCGCGATGGTTGACCCCGGCGCGGTGCATCATGCCGGTCATGCGCGCCACTTCGGCGATCAGGGCACGCTTGAGTTTGGGCTGCGGTGGCTGCTTGACCCAGTCGATGCTGAAATCTTCAAGACTGACAGTCGGCGCCAGCTCTTCGGTGACGATGAACGAATGCTGGTCCGCCGGGTTGCTGCCCTTCTCGCCATACGCGACGGCGGTCATGGTCGGCACGCCGACTTCCTGCAAGCGCTGGATGGCTTTCCATTCCTGACCCGCGCCCAGTACCGGCAGCTTGGCGGTGAGCAGGTTCTTGAAGATCTCGCCCCAACCGATGCCGCGGTGGATCTTCACGAAAAAGCCGCGACCGTCCACCTCCGTGCGCAAGGTGCGCCGGGCTTCCAGTTCGCGATAGACCTCGCCCTTGAGCGCCTCGACTTCGGCGAACGCATCGCGCCCGGCCCAAAGGCTCTTGAACGGTTCGGCCAGCATCAATTTCATTGTGCGTGCTCCGCCAATATCACATCGGCCGCGTGCTGCGGCATGCTGTAGAGGTCGGCCTTCTCGGCGAAGGCCAGACCATTGCGGCTCCAGGCCGCCCGTGCGTCGGCGTCGCTCAACATTCGGCCCAGGTACTCGGTGAGCTGTGCCTGTTCGAACGGCTCGTCCAGCACCAGGCCACTGTCGGCCTCGGCGATGTAATGGGCGTACCCGCACACCGCACTGACCAGCACCGGCAACCCGGCCACCAGCGCTTCGAGCAGCACGGTGCCGGTGTTTTCGTTGTACGCCGGGTGAATCAACACATCGGCCCCCAACAGAAAACGCGGAATGTCGCTGCGGCCCTTGAGGAACCGGACGTTGTCACCGAGCCCCAACGCGGCGCTCTGCAATTGGAATACTTTGGGGTCGTCCTGGCCGATTACAAACAGCCGGGTGCGTTTTTTCAGTTCGCCAGGCAGCGCGGCCAGGGCCTTGAGGCTGCGATCCACGCCCTTGGTCTTGAACCCGGAACCGATCTGTACCAGCAGCAGCTCGTCATCGGCCAGCCCGAATTCGGCACGGAACGCGGTGCGAATCGCGTCGGCGTCGGCGGGCCGGCGACGGTCCTGGGCGATGCCGGGCGGCAGCAGGTGAAAGCGCTCCAGCGGCGTACCGTAGTGCTTGATGAACAGCGGCTGCTGCACTTCGGAAATCATCAGCACGTCGGTTTTTGCGTCTTTGGCGAAGACCGCCCGCTCGTACTCGGCAAAATGCCGGTAGCGGCCCCAGCGCCGGTACAGCGAATTGCGCAGGTTCTGGGCCTTGTCTTCGAAGCAGCCGTCGGCGGCGTAATACACGTCCAGGCCGGGCATTTTATTGAAGCCGATCAGGCGGTCTACCGGGCGCTTGGCCAGGTCGGCCTCCATCCACGCACTGAGTTTCTCGTTGCGACGGTGGTTGAACAATGCCTTGACCGGCGCCACCAGCACTTCGAAGCCCGGCGGCACGTCACCTTCCCATATCAGCGTATAGACGCGGATCTGGTGACCGCGCTGCTGGCATTCCAGGGCGATGCGCATGAAGTCACGCTGCAGGCCACCGAAGGGGAAGTATTTATAAAGGACAAAAGCCAATTGCATCAGCGCGGCTCCTCAGCCAATAACGTGCTCAGGCGGCTGGCAACACGCTCGGGGTTCAGACGCGTGAAGCACAGGGGCTGCTCGCGTTTCAAGTCAAACCGACGGGCATCTTCGGCGGTCGGCGGGTAAGTGCATTGTTTCTGCATGCAGGGCGCGCAAGGGAAATCGCTGGCGAGGTGAATCTGGCCCTTGCCATAGGCGCCGGTCAGTATCGGGTTGGTCGGGCCGAGCAGCGAAATGGTCGGTACGTCCAGGGCCGCGGCCAGATGACCGAGACCCGTGTCCACCGCCACGCAAGCCTGGGCACCGGCGAGCACTTTGCCTACCCCGCCCAGGTTCAGTTTCGGCAACACCTCGGCGTTGCGCAGGCCCTTGGCGATGCGCTCGGCCCGGGCTTTCTCCAGCGGGCTGCCCCACGGCAGCTTCACCACCACGCCGACCTGGCCCATGCGCTCGGTGAGCTGACGCCAGTAGAGTTCAGGCCAATGCTTGGATTCCCAGGTCGTGCCATGCAGGAACACCACGTAGGGGTATTTGCGCGGCAATTCCACCAGGCGATCGACGCGCAGGCCGTAATTGCCCATGGTTTTGGGCAGGTCATAACCCAGCGCCACGGCGAACAACTGCCGAACGCGCTCTACCGCATGCTGACCACGGGCCACCGCCAGGCGTCGGGAATAGAACCGCGCGGCCAGGGGTTCGCGAGCCGAGTGTTTATCCAGGCCGGCCACCGGGGCCTTGACGTAGCGGGTCAGCCAGGCGCTTTTCAGCAGCCCTTGGGCATCGATCACCAGGTCGTACTTTTGCGCGCGCACGCTCTGCTTGAAACGTCGCCACTCGCCGCTCTTGATGGTTTGCCAGAGGTTTTTGCGCCAGCGCCGAATCGCCACCGGAATGACCTTGCCCACGGCCGGGTGCCAGGTAGGGATTTCGGCGAAGCCTTCTTCCACCACCCAATCGAATTTGATGCCAGGAATCGCCCGCGCCGCGTCGGTCAGCGCCGGCAGGGTGTGGACCACATCCCCCAGCGAAGAGGTCTTGATCAGCAATACCCGCAAGTTACTGAACCTCCACCGGTGTGCCCTGCAAACGTCCCAGGGCATCGTTCACCGACGGCGGCATGAGCTGGCGCAGGCAATTGTAATGACCGAAGCGGCAGGTGCGGTCGAAGCACGGGCTGCATTCGATGCCCAGGCGCACGACTTCGACCTTGTCGGCCAGCGGCGGCGTGAAGCCTGGCGAGGTTGAGCCGTAGACCGCCACCAACGGGCGGTTCAAGGCCGCGGCCACGTGCATCAGGCCGGAGTCGTTGGACACCACCGAATCGGCGCAGGACAGCAGGTCGATGGCCTCGGCCAGGGAGGTATCGCCGCTAAGATTCACCGACTCTTCCCGCAGCCCCGGGATCAGCCGCGAGCGGATGTCTTCGCCCACCGGGTGATCTTTTTTCGAACCGAACAGCCAGACTTGCCAACCGTCGCGAATCTTCGCCTCGGCGACTTGGGCGTAATGGTCCGCCGGCCAGCGCTTGGACTCACCGAACTCGGCACCCGGGCACAGGGCCAGCACCGGCCGGTCCAGGCTCAGGCCGAACTTGGCCAGCGCCGCTTCGCGGGTCACAGGGTCGATCAGCAGGCTCGGGCGCGGATACGGCGTGGGCAATTCGACACCCGGCTCGTAGGCCAGGGCCATGAAACGCTCGATCATCAGCGGGTAGCGATCTTTGTCCAGCGTGCGCACGTCGTTGAGCAGGCCGTAGCGGAACTCGCCACGCCAGCCGGTGCGCTTGGGAATGCCTGCGAAGAATGGCACCAGCGCCGACTTCAACGAATTGGGCAGCAGGATCGCCTGGTCATACTGACCGGCCAGGGATTTGCCGATGCGCCGCCGGGTCGACAGTTCCAGCACGCCGTGGCCGAGCGGGAAGCTCAAGGCCTTGCGTACCTCGGGCATGCGCTCAAGAATCGGCCGGCTCCACTCCGGGGCCAGCACGTCGATTTCGCAATGCGCATGGCGTTGCTTGAGACACTGGAACAGTGTCTGCGCCATCACCATGTCACCGACCCAACTGGGCCCAACGATCAGAATATTCATGTGGTTTCCAAAAACGATACGGGGAGGCCTACGCCTCCCCGCCTCGAGAATCACTGTGGCTTAGGTCGTTACCTGCTGCCTTCAAAAACACCGCGAATCCAAAACTGTGGGAGCGGGCTTGCTCGCGAAGGGGCCATTACATTCAACATCAATGTCGTCTGACACATCGCCATCGCGAGCAGGCTCGCCCCCACAGGGGTTTTCATGTATCTCAGGAGCGGCGCTGGCTAGTTCCTGCCTGCTGCCCCCCCTCAAATACACCACAAATTTACTGTGGGAGCGGGCTTGCTCGCGAAGGGGCCGTCACATCCAGCCTCTGTGTTGCCTGACGCACGGCTTTCGCGAGCAAGTTCGCTCCCACATTTATTCCTCAGCTTAACCCCAGCTCGCGCCAGATCCGCAGCACCTGCCGGCGCTCATCAACGAACTGCTCGCCTGTAATCACCCCGGGATCTTTCTGCAAGGCCTCGCGGTGAGCGGCGGAGCGGTAGGCCTTATAGGCCTCGCGCAACAGGGTAGCGTCTTCGGCCGGCATCAGCCCGGCCTCTTGCAGCCCTTCCAGAATGCGGATGTTATCGGTGTAGCGCAGCAGCGACGGGTGCTCCTCGGACCACGCCAGGGCCGCGTATTGCACCATAAATTCAATATCGACGATACCTCCGGCATCCTGCTTGAGGTCGAAGGGCGCCGTGGCCTCGAAGGCATTTGGCGCGGTTCCGGCGGCGGTGACCTTGCTGCCGAGATTATCGCGCATCTTGGCGCGCATTTCGCTGACCTCCTGGCGCAACGTCGGCAAATCACGCTGGCGCCCCAGTACCTGGGCGCGGACCTTCTCGAACGCCTGGCCCACGTCCTGGCTGCCTACCAGCACCCGGGCCCGAACCAACGCCTGATGTTCCCAGGTCCAGGCTTCGTTCTCCTGATAACGGGCAAACGCCCCAAGGGAACTGACCAGCAACCCCGACGCCCCGGACGGGCGCAGGCGCATGTCCACCTCATAGAGTTGCCCGGAGTTGGTCTGGGCGGTCAGCAAGTGAATGATCCGCTGGCCGAGCCGGGTGAAGAACTGTGCACCGTCAATGGGTTTCGGGCCGTCGGTTTCCGCCTGCGGGTCGCCGTCGTGGATGAACACCAGGTCCAGGTCGGAACCATGCCCCAATTCCAGGCCACCGACCTTCCCATAACCGACAATGATGAAGCCCGGATCGCACAGGCTGCCATCGGTACGCAGCGGCACGCCGTGCTTGGCCGCGGTCTGGCGCCAGGCCAGGGCCAGCACTTGCTCGAGGATCGCCTCGGCCAGCCAGGTCAGGTAATCGCTGACTTTCATCAGCGGCAGGCTGCCGGTGATTTCCGAGGCCGCCACCCGCAAACGATGCGCCAGCTTAAAGTGCCGCAACGCCTCCATCTGCTGCTCGAGATCATCCTCGGGGATTCGCGTCAGGCGCTCACGCAGCTCCGCCGCCAGCTCCGGCGCCAGGGGCGGCTTGAACAAGCGGCCTTCGTTGAGCAATTCATCGAGCAGCAGTGGAAAACGAGTGATCTGCTCAGCGATCCACGGGCTCGCCGCGCACAGTGTCAGCAAGCGTCGCAAGGCGCCGGGGTTTTCTGTCAACAGCACCAGATAGGCCGAGCGACGGGCCACGGCTTCCACCAGCGGCAGCACCCGCTCAAGCACCAGGTCGGGACTGGCATGCTCCACCGCCTGGGCCAGCAGACGCGGGATGAACGCATCCAGGCGTTCGCGCCCCAGGCGCTGCATGGCGCGTAATTGCGGGCTGCCGCGCAGGGCGGCCAGTGCCTTGAGAGCTTTGGGCGCATCGACGAAACCGCCCTCCTCCAACTGACGGCACGCCGCCTCTTCATCCTGGCTGTCTTCCCACAACGGCAACCATTCGCCGCCCACCACCACTTCGCTTTCACTGCCCTCTTCTTCATCCGGGTCAGCGATGACTTGGCCGAAATGCCAGGCCACACGTGTGCGCCAGTACATTAATTGTTCGTGGAACGCCGCCCAGTCGGCAAAGCCCAGCATGAATGCAATGCGCGCCTGATCCTGCGGGCTGTCCGGCAGCATTTGGGTCTGGCGGTCGGCGATGGCCTGGATCGCGTGTTCGGTATACCGCAGAAATTCATAGCCCTGGCGCAGCTCGTCAATCACCTTGGCTGGCAGATAACCCTGGCCCTCCAGGGTGCCTAACACTTTCAACAGCGGGCGCTGCTGCAAGCTCAAGTCGCGACCGCCATGGATCAACTGGAACGCCTGGGCGATGAACTCCACCTCGCGAATGCCGCCCGAACCCAGCTTGATGTTGTCGGCCATGCCCTTGCGCCGCACTTCCTGCTGGATCAGCTGCTTCATTGTCCGCAGCGCTTCGATGGCGGAAAAATCCAGGTAGCGGCGATAAACGAACGGGCGAAGCATGTCGAGCAGTTGCGCACCGGCCACCTGATCGCCCGCCACCACCCGCGCCTTGATCATGGCGTAGCGTTCCCAGTCGCGGCCTTGATCCTGGTAATACTGTTCCAGCGCGTTGAAGCTCAGCACCAGTGCACCGGCCGAGCCGTAGGGGCGCAGGCGCATGTCGACGCGGAACACAAAACCGTCGACGGTCATCGGGTCCAGGGCCTTGATCAGGCGCTGGCCAACGCGAATGAAAAACTCCTGGTTATCCAACGGCCGCTTTACGCCGACGGTTTCGCCCCCCTCGGGGTAGGCGAAAATCAGGTCGATGTCCGACGACAGGTTCAGCTCTACCGCGCCGAGCTTGCCCATGCCCAGAATGACCATCTGCTGCGGCTCACCGCTGCGTCGACCGGTGGGTGTGCCAAATTGCTGGCTCAGGCGCTGGTACAACCATTGATAGGCCTGGTCGATGCAGGCATCGGCCATGTCCGAGAGGTCGCGGCAGGTCTGGACCAGATCGGCCTGGCGGGTCAGGTCGCGCCAGATGATCCGCACCTGCTGGCGGGTGCGCTGGCGGCGCAGGACGCGGCCCAGTTCGTCTTCCGTCTCGGCGGCCTGTACCGCGGCGCCAATCTGCGCGCACATTTCACCGGGGGCGAAGCTGCGGTCCAGTTCGCCGCTGCGCACCAGCTCCAGCAGCATCGATGGGTCGCGTACACTCTGCTCAATGACAAAATCACTGGCGGCGGCGATGCGGTTGAACTCGTCCCAGCGTTCGGGCGTCCAGGTGGACAGACCGTGGTCGTCGTCCAGTAAGGCGACCACCGCACGGAACGACTGCTCGGCACGACTGACCAATGACTGGAGAATGGTCGGGACTTTGGCAAGCGAGGGCAGGCTCATGGTCTATCCTTGGTCGGCGCGGGAAAGGCTGGATGTAGTGTTTTTTCAAAAGACACTACCTTGTCGACTGTCGAACAAAGATGATAAATAGCTGAAAATTTGATTTTATTGGCAGCCGGCATCAAGTTTTTACCTGTTCGAGTTGGCTAAAGACCAACAGTAACGATTATTCTCACAACGAAACGAGGGGCCACAAGCCGCTCATGTGTAGTTTTACTACTCGTCTATACATTCGAAAGGCTGAAACGGCCGAAGATTTGTAGTAAAACTACACGCCGCCGAAACAACCTTCGGCAATCCAAGAATTTATATCGTCTGCCCACAAGGCCAGTCGCAAACTCAGGCAACCGATTCTGGTAGCCTTTCCGCCCTGGAGCAAGCCATGCAAGACCTCGATCCCGTCGAAACCCAGGAATGGCTGGACGCCCTGGAATCGGTTCTCGACAAAGAAGGCGAAGACCGTGCTCATTATCTGATGACCCGTATGGGTGAACTCGCAACCCGCAGCGGTTCGCAACTGCCCTACGCCATCACCACGCCGTACCGCAACACGATCCCCGTTACCCACGAAGCACGCATGCCTGGCGACCTGTTCATGGAACGCCGCATTCGCTCGTTGGTACGCTGGAACGCGATGGCCATGGTGATGCGTACGAACCTGAAGGATTCTGACCTGGGCGGTCACATCTCCAGCTTCGCCTCCAGCGCAACCTTGTACGACATCGGCTTCAACTATTTCTTCCAGGCCCCGACCGACGAACACGGCGGCGACCTGATCTACTTCCAGGGCCACACCTCGCCAGGCGTTTACGCCCGTGCGTTCATGGAAGGCCGCATCACCGAAGAACAGATGAACAACTTCCGCCAGGAAGTCGACGGTCAGGGCCTGTCGTCCTACCCGCATCCATGGCTGATGCCTGATTTCTGGCAGTTCCCGACCGTTTCCATGGGTCTGGGCCCAATCCAGGCGATCTACCAGGCACGCTTCATGAAGTACCTGGAAGCCCGTGGCTTCATCCCGCAAGGCAAGCAGAAAGTCTGGTGCTTCCTGGGCGACGGCGAGTGCGACGAGCCGGAATCCCTGGGCGCGATCTCGCTGGCTGGCCGCGAGAAGCTCGACAACCTGATCTTCGTCATCAACTGCAACCTGCAGCGCCTTGACGGCCCGGTTCGCGGCAACGGCAAGATCATCCAGGAACTCGAAGGCGTGTTTCGCGGTGCTCAGTGGAACGTCACCAAAGTCATCTGGGGCCGTTTCTGGGACCCACTGCTGGCCAAGGACGTCGACGGTATCCTGCAACGCCGCATGGACGAAGTCATCGACGGCGAGTACCAGAACTACAAAGCCAAAGACGGCGCGTTCGTGCGTGAACACTTCTTCAACACGCCTGAACTCAAGGCAATGGTTGCAGACTTGTCCGACGACGAGATCTGGAAACTCAACCGTGGCGGCCACGACCCGTACAAGGTCTACGCGGCGTACCACGAAGCGGTCAACCACAAAGAACAACCGACCGTCATCCTGGCCAAGACCATCAAAGGTTATGGCACCGGTGCCGGCGAAGCGAAAAACACGGCGCACAACACCAAGAAAGTCGATGTCGGCAGCCTGAAGTTGTTCCGCGATCGTTTCGACATCCCGGTCAAGGACGAAGAACTGGAAAACCTGCCGTTCTTCAAACCCGAACCAAACAGCGCCGAAGCCCGCTACCTGAGCGAGCGCCGCACTGCACTGGGCGGTTTCGTGCCACAGCGCCGCGCGCAGAGCTTCAGCGTTCCGACGCCTTCACTCGATACCCTCAAAGCTATCCTGGACGGCTCGGGCGACCGTGAAATCTCCACCACCATGGCCTTCGTGCGGATCCTCGCGCAATTGGTCAAGGACAAGGAAATCGGCCCGCGCATCGTCCCAATCATCCCGGACGAAGCCCGTACCTTCGGTATGGAAGGTATGTTCCGCCAGTTGGGCATCTACTCGTCCGTCGGCCAGCTCTACGAGCCAGTCGATAAAGACCAAGTGATGTTCTACAAAGAAGACAAGAAGGGCCAGATCCTCGAAGAAGGCATCAACGAAGCGGGCGCCATGAGCTCCTTCATCGCTGCCGGTACTTCGTACTCCAGCCACAACCAGCCCATGCTGCCGTTCTACATCTTCTACTCGATGTTCGGCTTCCAGCGTATCGGCGACCTCGCCTGGGCCGCTGGCGACAGCCGCACCCGTGGCTTCCTGATCGGCGGTACCGCGGGCCGGACCACGCTGAACGGCGAAGGCCTGCAACACGAAGATGGTCACAGCCACATCCTGGCCGCCACCATCCCGAACTGCCGCACCTTTGATCCAACCTACGGCTACGAGCTGGCGGTGATCATTCAGGACGGCATGAAGAAAATGACCGAAGAGCAGCAGGACGTTTTCTACTACATCACCGTGATGAACGAGTCTTACCAGCAGCCAGCCATGCCGGCCGGTGTAGAGGAAGGCATCATCAAGGGCATGTACCTGCTCGAAGAAGACACCCGCGAAGCGGCGCACCACGTCCAGCTGATGGGCTCCGGCACCATCCTGCGAGAAGTGCGTGAAGCAGCGAAGATTCTGCGCGAAGAGTTCAACGTCGGTGCCGACGTCTGGAGCGTCACCAGCTTCAACGAGTTGCGTCGCGACGGCCTGGCCGTAGAGCGCAGCAACCGCCTGCACCCTGGCCAGAAGCCAAAACTGAGCTACGTCGAAGAGTGCCTGAACGGCCGCAAAGGTCCGGTCATCGCGTCTACCGACTACATGAAGCTGTTCGCCGAGCAGATCCGTCAGTGGGTTCCATCCAAGGAATTCAAGGTGCTGGGCACCGACGGTTTCGGCCGTAGCGACAGCCGCAAGAAGCTGCGTCACTTCTTCGAAGTTGACCGTAAGTTCGTTGTGTTGGCAGCCCTGGAAGCCCTGGCTGACCGTGGCGATATCGAACCTAAAGTGGTGGCCGAGGCCATCGTCAAGTTCGGCATCGATCCAGAAAAACGCAACCCACTGGACTGCTGAGGAGAATTTCCGTGAGCGAACTCATTCGCGTACCTGACATCGGCAGCGGTGAAGGTGAAGTAATTGAACTGTTTGTGAAGGTCGGCGACCGTATCGAAGCCGACCAGAGCATCCTGACGCTTGAGTCGGACAAGGCCAGCATGGAAGTGCCTGCGCCGAAGGCCGGTATCGTCAAGAGCCTGAAAGTGAAGCTGGGCGATCGCCTGAAAGAAGGCGACGAATTGCTGGAGCTGGAAGTCGAAGGTGCCGCTGCGGCGCCTGAGGCGGCGACCCCTGCTGCTGCCCCGGCGGCGGCTGAAAAGCCTGCCGCTGCACCGGCTGCCGAGGCGGCTCCCGCCCCGGCCGCTGCACCTGCCGCGGCCACCGTCCAGGACATTCATGTTCCGGACATCGGCTCGTCAGGCAAGGCCAAGATCATCGAAGTACTGGTCAAGGTCGGCGACACCGTCGAGGCCGACCAGTCGCTGATCACCCTGGAATCCGACAAGGCCAGCATGGAAATCCCGTCGCCGGCCGCCGGTGTGGTGGAAAGCGTCGAGGTCAAGCTGGAAGACGAAGTCGGCACCGGTGACCTGATCCTGAAGCTCAAAGTAGCCGGGGCCGCGGCACCTGCCGCCCCAGCCCAAGCCGCTGCGCCTGCTGCCAAGACCGAAGCCGCTCCAGCTCCGGCTGCCGCGCCTGCCGCCAAGGCCGAAGCTGCCCCAGCCCCTGCCGCCGCACCTGCGCCAAGCGGTGCCAAGGTGCACGCCGGCCCTGCGGTGCGTCAGCTGGCCCGTGAATTCGGCGTCGAGCTGTCTGCCGTCGGTTCGAGCGGCCCACACGGTCGCGTGCTGAAGGAAGACGTGCAGGCTTACGTCAAAGCCATGATGCAGAAGGCCAAGAACGCACCGGCCGAAGGCGCCGCTGGCGGCGCGGGTATCCCGCCGATTCCAGCGGTGGATTTCAGCCGCTTCGGCGAGACCGAAGAAGTGGCAATGACTCGCCTGATGCAAATCGGCGCGTCGAGCCTGCATCGCAGCTGGCTGAACATTCCGCATGTGACTCAGTTCGACCAGGCCGACATCACCGAGCTGGAAGCCTTCCGCGTCGCGCAAAAAGCCGTGGCCGAAAAGGCTGGCGTGAAGCTGACCGTGCTGCCATTGCTGCTCAAAGCCTGTGCGCACCTGCTCAAGGAGCTGCCAGACTTCAACAGCTCCCTGGCCCCAAGCGGCAAGGCTGTGATCCGCAAGAAATACGTGCACATCGGCTTTGCCGTCGACACCCCGGAAGGCCTGCTGGTACCGGTCATCCGTAACGTCGACCAGAAGAGCCTGCTGCAACTGGCTGCCGAAGCCGCTGCCCTGGCCGAAAAGGCCCGGAACAAGAAGCTCACCGCTGACGATATGCAGGGCGCCTGCTTCACCATCTCCAGCCTCGGCCACATTGGCGGCACCGGCTTCACGCCGATCGTCAACGCGCCGGAAGTGGCGATCCTGGGTGTTTCCAAGGCCACCATTCAGCCTGTCTGGGACGGTAAAGCCTTCCAGCCGAAGCTGATGCTGCCACTGTCGCTGTCCTACGATCACCGTGTGATCAACGGCGCCGCAGCGGCACGCTTCACCAAACGTCTGAGCGACCTGCTGGGCGACATCCGCACCCTCTTGCTGTAACGCCGTACGGCCCTCTTCGCGGAGGGCCATTCGGACGACTGTTTTCCGAGCGCCACGCTCGTACCTCAACCCCGCTCATTTGGCGGGGCTTTTTTTGCCTGAAATAAAACCCGACTTCGCGGACAGGCCAACCGCTGCCAATTTTCCTACCTCGTCCACCATAAATGACTACGCCTTCTATTAGTCATTACCCACAGCTTGCGCCCTCTCCCCTATCAATATTTATGGCTCGCCGAGCTTTAGCATGAGTCCACCGAGATCACTTACCGCTCGTGCCAAAAACTTTAAAATACTGTTGAATTTCGAATGGATTCGAATATGTTCAAACCAACCGTCGGCCCAATCATTGGCCACACTACAACTGATCACGCGCGCATATTCCTGCGCGGAGATAACAACAACCATCACCTGGTATTTGCCGGTATTCGTCATAGATGCCAAGGGGATACAACCTGGTCGAAAGGACAATTTGTACAGCTGAACGCCCACCGCGACATGTCCGATGTCATTGTATTGAAGGGGCTGCAAGCCGACACCGTCTATGAATATCAGGCCGGCTGGTTTACCCCCTTAAGCCCGGCCCATACCGTGGAAAGCATTCAGGAGCTACCCCTGCAATGGCCCAGGGACATTTACCGGTTGCGCACCCCCTCCAGCGAAATCACTACGCCACGCGCCTACATCGTGGGTTCTTGCCGCTACCTGAGAATCACTGCCGGTGTCCCGTCGGCCCCCGAACTCGGGGACCGTACGTTCGCTGGCATCAACCGCATCGTGGAGCAGGCCAACCCGCCAATCAGCGGCTTATTGATGACCGGCGATCAGGTTTATCTCGACGACTTGAATATTGTCGCCCCGGACCGGACCTATAAAAACATTCTACTCAAGTACCGCACTGCTTTTTCCCAGCCCCACATCAAAAAGTTAATGTCTGGCGTACCGACTTATATGATCCTCGACGACCATGAAATCGAAGACAACTGGCCCGCCAATAAAAACAGCAACGACGAATTTTTATACGCCAATGCCATGGACGCTTATGCGCTTTATCAGGCCAGCCACAGCCCGGCCCATGAACTTTTAAGCGACGGAACATTAAGTCAATGGGTGAAACAGTACAGCTACCTGTTCGCCCATGGCGATATCGAATGGTTCGTCACCGACAGCCGCACCCAACGCAACCTGTCGGAGGATGACCGGCGCATTCTGGATGAGGCGCAGGAACAATCATTGCGAAAATGGCTTATCCACAGCCCGGCCCGGGTCAAATTCATCGTGACCAGCGTCATGTTTTACCCTGATAGCAAACACGATGACGGTGATGCCTGGCAGGCCTTCCCGAATCAACGCCTGCGCCTGCTGGAGACCATCCGCAGCCATGGGATCAAAAACGTGATTTTCGTGTCCGGCGACATCCACGGTTCCATGACCAGCCGCCTGAGTCATAGCCAGGATCCTGACTTCGAAGTAAACACCATTGTTTCCTCACCGTTTTACAACAGCAAACTGCTGCCTTTTGCAAAAACATCGGATTTTATTTTCGACAAGCCCATGGCCCGCACTGAATACGGTGACTATCAGTACGCGTTGACCAGCCAAGTGATCAGCCAGGATAACTTCGCCCGCTTGTATGTCACGGCGCAGAGCGTCCAGGTCACGTTCCACGACCGTGACGGTAACCCATTGCAGACGGTCGAGATTCCGTTACTCTGACGGGCGGTATCACCACCCATGCCCTCTGATCGGCTGGCAACTGGAGAAATACCTCTGTCGGCCGATAAAGGTTTATAGCACTTGGCCTTCATCTCTCTTGTCAGCCAGTGCCGCAATGATGCAACCTTGCGGCAGTCCGTAATAACGAGGGCGTCAGCCCGGCGCGATCAGCATTTTCGAAGCGAGTTTCCCCATGAAAAGCCAACCCGATGCCGCCAGCCGTATGGCGGCCGAGGTAGTGACGCAGTTACCGGTGCCCTCGCGGCTCGGCATGCTGCGTTTCGAGCGGCTGAATGAAGCGAGCTGGGCGCTGCTGTTCCTCGATCCCAACTGCGAACGTTACTTCGGCCTGCCGGCAGTAGAGCTTTGCTCGCTGGTCAGCTCGCCCTACGCCAGCCTGATGAAGCCCGAAGCGCGCTATCAGTTGCACGACGCGATCCAGCAGCAACTGGCCCAATCCTCGCATTACCTGATCCGCTACACGCTCCACACCGCCAATGGCCCCATGAACCTGCTGGAAACGGGTGAAGCCTACAAGCAGCACAATCGCCATCTGCTGCGCGGTTACCTGCTGGCGGTGGACAGCTTGCTGCAAAGCGAGCCATCGATGCCGGCCCTGGACCTGGAAACCCAGAACTCACGCCTGCAGATCGCCCTGGAACTGAACCAGCGCGCCCAGCAAGAGCAGCTCCAGCATCTGGACCGGGTGCGTGCCCAACAGGATCTGATCCTGCTGCTGACCCGTCAGCGCTACAGTGCCAACAACTCCCTGCAGGAAGCTGCCGAACTTATCACCCGCAGCGCCTGCGACATCTATCAGATCGACTGCGCCAGCATCTGGAACCTGGAAGATGGCAAGCTGGTGCCGATCTCTGCGTTTAACCGCGGCGCGCAGGAGTACTTCCTGCCGGACGTGATCAACGCCAGCGATTTTCCCGATTACATGGAGGCGTTGCAGACCTGCCGTGCCATCGACGCCCACAATGCGATGCGCGACCCGCGCACCCGGGAAATGGCCGAAAGCCTGCGCTCCCGTGACGTCAACGCCATGCTCGACGCCAGCATTCGTATCGACGGCCAGGTGGTTGGCGTGCTGTGCCTGGAGCAGGTGGGCGCCACGCGCGCTTGGCAGTCGGACGAGATCGCCTTTGCCGGTGAGTTGGCGGACCAGTTCGCCCAGGTCATCAACAACCACAATCGACGAACGGCGACCAACGCCCTGCACTTGTTCCAGCGCGCCGTCGAACAGAGCGCCAATGCGTTCCTGCTGGTCAACTGCGACGGTGTGGTGGAATACGTCAACCCGAGCTTCACCGCGATCACCCAATACTCCACCGATGAAGTCCACGGCCAGCGCCTATCCGAACTGCCGGCCCTGGAGAACCTCAGCGAACTGTTGTTCGACGCGCCGTCGGCCCTGGCCCAGAGCAACAGCTGGCAGGGCGAATTCAAGAGCCGACGCAAGAACCTGGAACCCTACTGGGGCCAATTGTCGATCTCCAAGGTCTACGGCGATAACCGCGAACTGACCCACTACATCGGCATCTACGAAGACATCACCCAGAGCAAGCTGGCCCAGCAGCGCATCGAGCGCCTGGCCTACACCGACAACCTGACCAACCTGGGCAACCGCCCCGCGTTCATCCGCAACCTTGATGAACGCTTCGCCCGGGACAGCAATTCGCCCATCAGCCTGCTGTTGGTAGACATCGACAACTTCAAGCGAATCAATGACAGCCTCGGCCACCAGACCGGCGACAAGTTGCTGATCAGCCTGGCCCGACGCCTGCGTAACAGCCTGAGCCCCAGCGGCAGCCTGGCGCGGTTCGCCAGCAATGAATTCGCCGTGCTGCTGGACGACACCGACCTGGAAGCCGGGCAGCAGGTCGCCAGCCAGTTGCTGATGACGCTCGACAAGCCGATGTTCGTCGATAACCAGTTGATCAGCGTGACCGGCTCCGTGGGCCTGGCCTGCGCGCCGCTGCACGGCCGCGACCCCCAGACCCTGATGCGCAACGCCGGGCTCGCCCTGCACAAGGCCAAGGCCAACGGCAAGCACCAGGTCCAGGTATTCACCGAGGCGCTGAACGCCGAGGCCAGCTACAAGCTGTTTGTGGAAAACAACCTGCGCCGCGCCTTGACCCAGAACGAACTGGACGTGTTCTACCAGCCCAAGCTGTGCCTGCGCAGCGGCCGTCTGCTGGGTATGGAAGCGCTGCTGCGCTGGAACCATCCCGAAAAAGGCATGATCCGCCCGGATCAGTTCATCAGCGTGGCCGAAGAAACCGGGCTGATCATCCCCATCGGCAAATGGATCGCCCGCCAGGCCTGCCGCATGAGCAAGCAATTGACCGCCGCCGGCCTGGGCAACCTGCAAGTGGCGATCAACCTGTCACCCAAGCAGTTCTCCGACCCGGACCTGGTCGCCTCCATCGCCAGCATCCTCAAGGAAGAACAACTGCCGGCCCGCCTGCTGGAGCTGGAACTGACCGAAGGCCTGCTGCTGGAAGCCACCGAAGACACCCGCTTGCAGCTCGACCAGCTCAAGCGCCTGGGCCTGACCCTGGCCATGGACGATTTCGGCACCGGGTACTCGTCCCTGAGTTACCTGAAAAAATTCCCGATCGACATCATCAAGATCGATCGCAGCTTCATCCACGAAATCCCGGACAACCAGGACGACATGGAAATCACCTCTGCGGTCATCGCCATGGCTCACAACCTGAAACTCAAGGTGGTGGCCGAAGGTATCGAAACCGCCCAGCAACTGACGTTCCTGCGGCGTCACCGCTGCGATGTCGGCCAAGGCTACCTGTTCGACCGGCCGATCCCCGGTGCAGAGCTGATCGAGAAGCTCAAGCGCTACCCTCGCGGGCCGCTCGTCTAATAGCAGCGCCAAGGCCACTTCTAACTGGCAGCTTATAGCTTGAACCTGCTTTTCTAAGGCACACTGACGGTCTTATTCGCTCAACTCAATCTGACTGAGAGGACTGATGATGGTCTTGCGCTCGGAAATTCTGGTGAACAAAAACGTGCTCCCCACTCAAGAACAAGCTCTGCCTGGCCGTGAAAGCCCAATGACCGTGCCGGAAAAACACTTCGTCCACGACGCGCCGCTGCTGGGCCCGTTTGCCATGGACGTGGATTTCGCGATCTTCGGCCTGGGCTGTTTCTGGGGCGCGGAGCGCAAGTTTTGGCAGCGCGAAGGTGTGGTCAGTACAGCGGTGGGTTACGCCGGTGGTTTTACTCCGAACCCGACGTATGAAGAGGTCTGTTCCGGCCTTACCGGCCACAGCGAAGTGGTACTGGTGGTCTACGAACCGGAAAAAGTCAGCTATGAGGAACTTCTGAAGATGTTCTGGGAGCTGCATAACCCGACCCAAGGCATGCGCCAGGGCAACGACATCGGCACCCAATACCGCTCGGTCATCTATGCCACCAACCCGGCTCAACTGGCCGCGGCCAAGCACAGCGAGCAAGTATTTCAGGCGGAGTTGACCAAGGCTGGCAAAGGCACCATCACCACCGAAATCGAAGAAGCGCCGACGTTCTACTTCGCCGAGACCTATCACCAGCAATACCTGGCGAAGAACCCTGAAGGGTATTGCGGGATTGGCGGTACGGGCGTGACTTGCCCGATCTGACTTTGATGATCGTTCCCACGCAGAGCATGGGAACGATCAGTGCATCTGATCAGCTTTCGGTGATCAACCAATCCATCTGCCAGCCGCCTTGGGTCTGACCAAGCTTTTTCGACAACCACGGCAGCAGCTCACGCAGCTCTTGCTCCAACCCCCAAGGCGGGTTGGCAATCGCCAGACCAGAGCCGTTCAGGCTGTTGGGCGTGGCCAGCGGGTGTACCAGCAACTCCACTCGCAATAGCTTCGGTGCACCCGTGCCGGCCAGGTCCTGGTAGAAGCGGCGCAACATCCGCTGGTCCTTCACCGGGTACCAGATCGCCGCCACCGTCTGACGCATCCGGCCTATGGCTTCCTTCAGAGAGGCGGCGCAACGCTGCATCTCATCAAGCTGCTCGAACGGCGGATCAATCAGCATCAGGCCACGTTTCTCCGCCACCGGCAGCAATGCCCGGGGCACATGCCAGCCTTCACCCAGGTGCACCGCCACGCGACGGTCGCCTTTCATGTTGTCCTTGAGCAGCACACCGTCTTCGGGGTGTTTTTCGTTGAGCAGCACCCGGTCCTGCGGCCGGGTCAGGCGCCGCGCCAGTTCCGGCGAACCCGGGTAGTAACGCAACTGCCCGTCCGGGTTCATCTCGTGCAGCACCTTCATGTAATCGGCGGTCAGCGGCGGCAGATCGTCCTGGCCCCACAACCGCGCGATGCCTTCCAGGTATTCACCGGTACGATTGGCCTGGTCGCCCTGCAAGTCGTACAGCCCGATGCCCGCGTGGGTATCGAGGTAGGCGAAGGGCTGCTCCTTGCGCGACATCAGGGCGATGAGGCGGGTCAAGGTCAGGTGTTTGAACACATCGGCGTGATTGCCGGCGTGGAAGGCGTGACGATAATTCATGGCGGCTCCTGCGAAGGGCGAGGAGTTTACCTTGAAGTGCGTCGAACGTCAGGGGTTCGCAGCCGAGCGGACGAGCCAGGATTGGATCCGGTGGCCGTCAGCCCAGCTCCTGCATCAAGTACGCCTGCAATTGCGCTTTTGGCCCATGAGCCAGCCCAGGTGTCTTCAGAAAATGTGCGATCTTGCACCGCAGGATGCTCTCCTCGGCCCGTTCGAACAGAGACTGATGTTCCTCGTCCAGCCACCTGAGCAGGTTATTCAACAGGCAATCGGCGGTCTCCTCGGCCAATTCTTTTAGCAACACCGCAGGCACTTCCCACCAAGGAAAAGCCCGAGCGGGTCGCTGAACATTTCCGACAACCTCAAACGACTGACCGTTGATCAGGCAACGGCTGATGACTGGCAAAAGCTGCCCGCCATCAACCTCCGTCGATTGCAGGATCGTGCCCATAAAGCGCCCATCCCAAAAGCGGAAAAAAACCGACTTGCCCCCAGGCAACAGGACCTGCGTGAGCCCACGCACATGTTCAGCCAGGGTTTCCTGGCTCACAGACGACACAGCCAACCATCCCCAATCTAGCGAGTCGCTGGCCGCCACCCAGTCAAGAAACTCACTGTCTGCGGTGACAACTGCTACGTAGGGCATGACCGATTTCCAGCCGGCGTATGGCGTATCGACCCAGACCGGGCTCGGTACCGAAGTCATCGAACGCCTCCAGGCCGCCAGCGGCGCGGCGATACTGGCGCTGCTGAAGATGGCGAAGAGTTGCTCGGATGCCCGCAAGGGGTACTGTTGAAGCCAAGCGCGGGGAGACTGACCGGTGCTCATGGACGCTCCTGAGCATCAACAGGCTTGCCAGAAGCCGGCGAAGGTTCGCAAACGCCGTTTTTGCAGCGCTCACACTCCTCGCAGAATGGCGCCTGGCCTTGCAGGCTGAGGATTTGTGCGAGGGAAAGATGAGCGGCTGCGGCGCCAGAGAGTTTCTCGGGAGTGCCGGGCGAGCCGGGCGCCGCGCTCATGACGGCCATCGGCGCACCACCGACCTGAATCGGCACGCTGCTGAAAATCCCACCCGCCCCGATGCTGATCCAATGCCCGCCGGCCTGAAGGGTCGCACTGACGCCGCCGTCCAGCACCACTTGTTGGCCGGCGCTGACGTGAAAATGCTGGCTGGCGCCGAGGGCCTGGCTGGTCACGCGGATATGCCGCTCACCGGTCACCACCAAGTGATCGTCCTGCTTGACTTCGGTCTGGCGCCGGCCATGGGTGATGCGCTGTTCATCGGCCTTGAGTTCATGCCGCGCCGTACCGGTGACGACGATACTGCGCTCATGATCGACCTGCACTCGCTGGTCATGCAGCACATGCTGGGTCCAGTTTCGCTGGGCCCGCACGTAAATCTCCTCGGCCCCTTTGCGGTCCTCGATACGCAATTCGTTATAACCGCCCCCACCGGGACTGCTCTGGCTGCGCAGGATGCTGCGGGTCTTGTCCGCCGGCAGATCCAGTGGCACCGGGTTGGCGCCGTTCGGCAGGCAACCCACCACCAATGGCTTGTCCACGTCGCCATCGATGAAGCCCACCAACACTTCCATGCCAACCCGAGGAATCATCACGGCGCCGTAGCGATCATGGGCCCAACCGGAGGCTACCCGCAGCCAGCAACTGGAATGCTCGTTGCGTTCGCCGTCGCGATCCCAGACCAACTGCACCTTGACCCGCCCAAATTCGTCGCAATGGATCTCGCTGTCGACAGGCCCGGTCACCAGCGCCGACTGATAACCGTGGGCAGGCGGTTTTTCGTGATGCAGGGGCGGGCGAAAGAAAACATCCCACGGCGTTGCCAGAAACGTATTGCTGTAGCCCTGGAATTCATCCGGGCTGTCGCTGACCGTTTCTTCCAGCACTTGCGGCTGGCGGCCATGGTGGGTGATTTCCGTCAGCAGCCAGAGGTCATTCCACTGCGTTCGAGGATGACCATTGATTTGCATGAAATGCCCGCTGGCGAGCGCGCTGCAATCACTGCGCCCCTCTGCCAGACGGTACTCGGCACCATGGCGTTCGAGTGCACGCTGGGTCAGGCGCTGGCCATGTTCGCGGTCGGAAAACTGGCCGGGGTAGCGATAGTCCTCCAGCACTGGTTGCTGCTGATTGTCGAGGCGGGCCTGCAACAACAGGCCGGGCCTGCGAAAATCGTAATCGCGCAGCGTCACGGCAGTGGTCCGGGTCTGGAGCCGCACAGCCAGGCGCTTGATCGCCGGCTCGCCGGCATCCATGCCGCTGCCCGGCAGATACAACGTCGGCTCGGGCAAACGGGGAAACACCGTCTGATCGTCACCGAACACCAGCAGGTGGCCATCAGGGCTGTGTCGAAAGTGGTAATGAATGCCGACTTCGGCGCAAATCCGCTCGATGAAGGCCAGGTCGCTTTCACCGTACTGCACACAATATTCACGCTCAGGGTATTGCCCCCCAAGGCTGAACTGGTACGCATCGCCCTGGATGCCATGGTCCTTCAAGACACGGGCAACGATTGCCGGCACATTCAAGTGCTGGAAAATCCGTCGGTTGATACGGTGACTCAGGTAAGCCAGGCGCGGCACCAGGCTGATCTGGTAACGGGTCAGGCGCTTTCCCGAATCGCCTTGGGCCACACTGTAAACCTGGCCATGTATGCCGCAGCCCTGCTCATCAAAACCCAGATAGGCCTGGCGATGCAGGAGCTCTTCCAGCGCCAGGTCCGGTCGTTCACTGACCAGTTCCAGGTCAAAGCGATAGGGTTGACTGACAGCTTCCTTGCCTCTGAACTCAAGCACCTTGAGCTCATTCGGCCCGCTGTCGAGCGTCAGCGTGAAACGTGGTTGGTTGGCAGGCGCGAACATCCGATGTGCCTCTGCTGAATGAAGGCGGGCGATTCTGCATGAGCAAGCCGGAGAGTTGATTGGCGGTCATGAAAAACAGATTTGCCTTACACCCAAAGAGATAAAAACTGCAGAGCACGCTGTACTTTCCGACAGACATTCCTTGGGTGGAGACCACAGAGGCCCCCGCACGAAACAATCAGCAACTTCCTACAAGATGACGGACCTCGGGACTGCACCCGAGCGTGCTAATGGTTTCTGATGTGGCAATCAGAAATCTGGAATGGCCAGGACGCAGCTTTCAGGTCCTACATGGCGCTACTGGGCGTGCTGATCTTCCTCAACCAGCCCGACGCCACCCCGGACTGACACCCACAAAAAACGGCCCGCCTCCATGGGAGACGGGCCGTTTCCTTATCCTCAAGCGAGCCGTCAAGGCCTCGCCGAGAGCCTTACTGGTTCAGACGAAAATCTTTTTCGGCCGCTTCGAAGCGCTGCAGCATA
The DNA here is from genome assembly GCF_059695895.1 of Pseudomonas sp. LBUM1664. NCBI lineage: Bacteria > Pseudomonadati > Pseudomonadota > Gammaproteobacteria > Pseudomonadales > Pseudomonadaceae > Pseudomonas > Pseudomonas sp. LBUM1664. The sequence continues at coordinate 5,820,087 of NZ_CP166791.1, forward strand.
CTGGCGGTAGGCGCGCCCATCTTGCTGACGAAGTAGATGGCCAGGCTAGCGAAGATGAAGCCCGGGATGATTTCGTACAGACCCAGCAGCTCGAAGTGCTTCCAGACGATCACGGTGATCGCACCGACCAGAATGCCGGCCAGCGCGCCGTTACGGGTCATGTCTTTCCAGATCACGGAGATCAGGACAACAGGACCGAAGGCAGCACCGAAGCCGGCCCAGGCGTAACTCACCAGACCCAACACGCGGTTCTGTGGATTGGCGGCCAGGGCAATGGCAATCAATGCCACCAGCAGCACCATGGCACGGCCGACCCAGACCAGTTCCAGCTGGGAAGCGCTCTTACGCAGGAAAGTCTTGTAGAAGTCTTCGGTCAGGGCGCTGGAGCACACCAGCAACTGGCAGCTCAAGGTGCTCATCACCGCCGCCAGGATGGCCGACAGCAGCACACCGGCGACCCATGGGTTGAACAGCAGCTTTGCCAGTTCGATGAACACACGCTCAGGGTTCTCGGTCACAGGGCCGGCCACTTCAGGGTGCGCCGAGAAGTAAGCGATACCAAAGAAACCGACGGCGACAGTGCCGCCCAGGCACAGAATCATCCAGGTCATGGAGATGCGACGGGCGTTAGCGATGGACTTGACCGAATCGGCCGCCATGAAACGCGCCAGGATGTGCGGCTGGCCGAAGTAACCCAGGCCCCAGCCCATCAGCGAGATCACACCGATGAAAGTGGTGTTTTTCAGCATGTCGAAGGACGATGGGTCCTTCGCTTCGATGGCCAGGAACGTGGTGTCCACGCCGCCGGTGGCCAGCAACACAATGATCGGCGTGAGGATCAACGCGAAGATCATCAGGGTGGCTTGTACGGTGTCGGTCCAGCTCACTGCCAGGAAACCACCGACGAAGGTGTAGGCAATGGTCGCCGCAGCACCGGCCCACAGCGCTGTCTCGTAGGACATGCCGAAGGTGCTTTCGAACAGACGGGCGCCGGCCACGATGCCGGAAGCGCAGTAAATGGTGAAGAACACCAGGATCACCACCGCAGAGATGATGCGCAGCACACCGCTCTTGTCTTCGAAACGGCTGGAGAAGTAGTCCGGCAACGTCAGTGCGTCACCGTTGTGCTCGGTCTGTACCCGCAGGCGACCGGCCACGAACAGCCAGTTCAGGTAGGCACCGACGATCAGGCCGATGGCGATCCAGCTTTCCGACAGGCCGGACATGTAGATAGCACCGGGCAAACCCATCAACAACCAGCCGCTCATGTCGGAGGCCCCGGCGGACAGTGCAGTCACGACACTGCCCAGGCTACGACCGCCCAGGATGTAATCGGAAAGGTTATTGGTGGAGCGATAAGCCATCAGACCGATCAGGACCATGGCTGCGATGTAGATCACAAAAGTGATCAAGGTGGGATTACTAACACTCATGAGTTACGCCCTGGCTTTGTTTTTATGTAGCGGTGGCAGTTGAAAGCGCCGACAACGCGGACGTTGTAGCGACGATTAGCAGCCCCGCGAATTTATGACTGATGTTTCCCCAGGAAAGCCATCAGCCGATGCCCCTCGGCTTGGAGCCGGTTGCACCTTGGCCGCGAATGCTATGCAACAAACGAAATAAGGTGCAACCAGTTTCGCTCGATTCAGTTGCACCTGATCGGTTTTTTCGCCAAAACGTCGATTTTCGCTCCTTTTTAGTGCAAGCATGACGTTTAGCGAGAAGCAAAAGCACCAAGCAAGAGCGGGACGATGACCGGCAAAATATAATTCCTGGCAAGCTACTTAATATTCCGACAAAAAAGGGTTGCACCCGGTTGCACCTCACTCAGCTCGCAGCTAATCTTGCCGCCAGCTGATGCCACGCGATACGTGGTAAACATGAGGATAAAAATATGGCTACCACCACCCTCGGGGTCAAACTCGACGACCCGACCCGCGAACGTCTCAAGGCGGCCGCGACCTCGATTGATCGCACGCCTCACTGGCTGATCAAGCAGGCAATTTTCAATTACCTGGAAAAACTCGAGGGTGGTGCAACCCTGACCGAGCTGAACGGTTCGACCCGCGGCGACAACGATGACGCTGGCGACGTCCAGGCCGATCACGCCCACCAGTGCTTCCTGGAGTTTGCCGAGAGCATCCTGCCGCAATCGGTCCTGCGCGCCTCCATCACCGCCGCTTACCGTCGCCCCGAGCCGGAAGTGGTGCCCATGCTGATCGAGCAGGCCCGCCTACCGATCGAAATGGCCGACGCCACCAACAAGCTTGCCGCTTCGATTGCTGAAAAACTGCGTAACCAGAAGAGTGCCGGCGGCCGTGCCGGTATTGTTCAGGGCCTGTTGCAGGAATTTTCCCTGTCGTCCCAGGAAGGCGTGGCGCTGATGTGCCTGGCCGAGGCGCTGTTGCGTATCCCGGACAAGGGCACTCGCGATGCGCTGATCCGCGACAAGATCAGCACCGGTAACTGGCAGCCGCACCTGGGCAACAGCCCGTCGCTGTTCGTCAATGCCGCCACCTGGGGCCTGCTGCTGACCGGCAAGCTGGTCGCCACCCATAATGAAACGGGCCTGACCTCCTCCCTGAGCCGCATCATCGGCAAGAGCGGCGAGCCGATGATCCGCAAGGGCGTCGACATGGCCATGCGCCTGATGGGCGAGCAGTTCGTCACCGGCGAAACCATCGCCGAAGCCCTGGCCAACGCCAGTAAATTCGAGGCCAAGGGTTTCCGCTATTCCTACGACATGCTGGGTGAAGCCGCGCTCACCGAACATGACGCCCAGAAGTACCTGGCCTCGTACGAACAAGCCATCCATTCGATCGGCAAAGCGTCCCACGGTCGTGGGATTTATGAAGGCCCGGGCATTTCCATCAAGCTCTCGGCCCTGCACCCGCGTTACAGCCGCGCCCAATACGAACGCGTCATGGACGAGCTGTACCCGCGCCTGCTGTCGCTGACCCTGCTGGCCAAGCAATACGACATCGGCCTGAACATCGACGCCGAAGAAGCCGACCGTCTCGAGCTGTCGCTGGATCTGCTGGAGCGCCTGTGCTTCGAGCCGCAGCTGACCGGCTGGAACGGCATCGGTTTCGTGATCCAGGCGTACCAGAAGCGTTGCCCGTATGTGATCGACTATGTCATCGACCTGGCCCGCCGCAGCCGTCATCGCCTGATGATTCGCCTGGTAAAAGGCGCCTACTGGGACAGCGAGATCAAGCGCGCCCAGGTCGAAGGCCTGGAAGGCTATCCGGTCTATACCCGCAAGGTGTACACCGACGTGTCCTACATTGCTTGCGCACGCAAACTGCTGTCGGTACCAGAAGTCGTCTATCCGCAGTTCGCCACGCACAACGCCCATACCCTATCAGCCATTTACCACATCGCCGGTCAGAACTATTACCCGGGCCAGTATGAGTTCCAGTGCCTGCACGGCATGGGCGAACCGCTGTACGAACAAGTTGTAGGCAAAGTGTCCGAAGGCAAGTTGAACCGTCCGTGCCGCGTGTACGCCCCGGTCGGCACCCACGAAACACTGCTGGCCTATCTGGTTCGCCGCTTGCTGGAAAACGGCGCCAATACCTCGTTCGTCAACCGCATCGCCGATCAGTCCATTTCCATCCAGGAACTGGTGGCCGATCCAGTGGCCAACATCGAGCAGATGGCGACGCGCGAAGGCGGTTTCGGTCTGCCGCACCCGCGTATTCCCCTGCCGCGCGACCTCTACGGCAGCGAACGCGCCAACTCCAGCGGCATCGACCTGGCCAACGAACATCGCCTGGCTTCGCTGTCCTGCGCCCTGCTTGCCACCGCCCATAACCACTGGAAAGCCGCGCCGATGCTAGGTTGCGCCGCCAGCGAAGAGGCACCGGCACCGGTGCTGAACCCGGCCGATCACCGTGACGTGGTCGGTCATGTCCAGGAAGCCACGGTCGCAGACGTCGACAACGCCATCCAGTGCGCCCTCAACGCTGGGCCGATCTGGCAAGCCACGCCGCCGGACGAGCGCGCCGCGATCCTGGAGCGCGCCGCCGACCTGATGGAAGCCGAGATCCAGCCGCTGATGGGCCTGTTGGCCCGTGAAGCTGGCAAGACCTTCGCCAACGCCATCGCCGAAGTGCGCGAAGCCGTAGATTTCCTGCGCTATTACGCGGTGCAGGCACGCAACGATTTCACCAACGATGCCCACCGCCCACTGGGTCCGGTGGTCTGCATCAGCCCCTGGAACTTCCCGCTGGCCATTTTCAGCGGCCAAGTGGCCGCTGCCCTCGCCGCCGGCAACCCAGTGCTGGCCAAGCCCGCCGAGCAGACGCCATTGGTTGCCGCTCAAGCCGTGCGCCTGATGCTCGAAGCCGGCATTCCGCAAGGCGTGTTGCAACTGTTGCCGGGCCGTGGCGAGACCGTCGGTGCCCGCCTGGTGGGTGATGATCGGGTCAAGGGAGTGATGTTCACCGGCTCCACTGAAGTCGCTCGCCTGTTGCAACGCAACATCGCCGGTCGCCTGGACAACCAGGGTCGTCCGATCCCGCTGATCGCCGAAACCGGTGGCCAGAACGCAATGATCGTCGACTCCTCGGCCCTGACCGAACAAGTGGTCATCGACGTGGTGTCTTCGGCATTCGACAGCGCCGGTCAGCGTTGCTCGGCCCTGCGGGTACTGTGCTTGCAGGAAGATTCTGCCGACCGTGTCATCGAAATGCTCAAGGGGGCCATGGCTGAATCACGCCTCGGCAACCCTGAGCGCCTGTCGGTAGACATCGGCCCGGTGATCGACGCCGAAGCCAAGGCCGGCATCGAGAAACACATCCAGGCCATGCGCGACAAAGGTCGCACCGTGTACCAGATGGCAATCGCCGACAACAACGAATGCAAGCGCGGCACGTTTGTGATGCCAACCCTGATCGAGCTGGAAAGCTTCGACGAGCTGCAGCGCGAGATCTTTGGTCCAGTGCTGCACGTGGTGCGCTACAAGCGCAAGGAACTGGATCAGTTGATCAACCAGATCAATGCCTCTGGCTACGGCCTGACCCTGGGCGTGCACACCCGCATCGACGAAACCATTGCCAAGGTGATCGACAACGTCCATGCCGGTAACGTCTACGTGAACCGCAACATTGTGGGTGCCGTGGTCGGCGTGCAGCCGTTCGGTGGCGAAGGCCTGTCGGGCACAGGCCCCAAGGCCGGTGGGCCGCTGTACCTGTACCGTCTGCTGTCGACACGTCCTAGCGACGCGATCCAGCAATCCTTCGCGCGTGGCGATGCCCTCAGTGCGCCGGATCTACGTCTGCGCGACACCCTGAGCAAACCGCTGAGCGCCCTGCAAGCCTGGGCTGACAGTCAGAAACTCGCCGAACTGAGCGCCCTGTGCGTGCAGTTCGCGGCCCAGTCGCAAAGCGGTATTACCCGGCAACTGACCGGCCCGACCGGTGAACGCAACAGCTACGCCATTCTGCCCCGCGAGCACGTGCTGTGCCTGGCCGAGGTGGAAGGCGATCTATTGACGCAACTGGCGGCGGTACTGGCCGTAGGCGGCTCGGCTGTGTGGCCGGAAACCGACACGAGCAAGGCCTTGTTCGCACGCTTGCCCAAAGACATTCAGTCACGCATCCAGCGGGTTTCCGACTGGGCCAAGGACGATGTGGCGCTCGACGCGGTCCTGCATCACGGCGACTCGGATCAACTGCGCCGTGTTTGCCAGCAAGTGGCCAAGCGTGCCGGCGCCATCGTCGGGGTGCATGGTTTGTCCCAAGGCGAAACCACAGTCGCGCTGGAACGCCTGGTGATCGAGCGGGCCTTGAGCGTCAATACCGCTGCGGCGGGGGGCAACGCCAGCCTGATGACCATCGGGTAACAACAAACCCTGTGGGAGCGAGCCTGCTCGCGATAGCGGCCTGACACTCAACATCCCTGTTGAGTGTTGGAACGCCGTCGCGAGCAGGCTCGCTCCCACATTTGATTAGTGTCGCCCTCACCTCTCTATCACTGCCATCAATCATCCTGTTCAGTCCCTATTCGCACACTTAGACTCGGCCCATTCCAAAAAAGGTAAGGCCGCCATGTCCGAGACGCTGCTCAGTTCCCGCAATCTGGCTTTCGAGCTGTATGAAGTCCTTGATGCCGAGGGCCTGACTCAGCGCGAGCGGTTCGCCGAGCACAATCGCGAAACCTTCGACGCGGCCATCGGTACGGCCCGCAGCATCGCCGAGAAATACTTCGCGCCGCACAACCGCAAGAATGATGAAAACGAACCGCGCTACGAAAACGGTCAGGCCATTCTGATTCCGGAAGTGAAACCGGCGGTGGATGCCTTCCTGGAGGCAGGCTTCCTCAACGCTGCGCGCAGCTTTGAGGCCGGCGGCATGCAATTGCCGACGCTGCTGTCCCAGGCCTGTTTCGCGCATTTTCAATCAGCCAACGCCGCTTCGACTTCTTATCCATTCCTGACCATGGGCGCGGCGAACCTGATCGAAAGCTTCGGCAGCGAGGAGCAGAAACAACGCTTCCTGCAACCGATGATCGACGGTCGCTTCTTCGGCACCATGGCCCTGACCGAACCCCACGCGGGCTCTTCGTTGTCGGATATTCGGACCCGTGCAGAGCCAGCGTCCGACGGCACTTACCGGCTCAAAGGCAACAAGATTTTTATCTCCGGCGGCGATCATCCGTTGTCGGAAAACATCGTACACATGGTCCTGGCAAAACTGCCGGACGCACCGCCCGGCGTTAAGGGCATTTCGCTGTTTATCGTGCCCAAGTTCCTGGTCAACGATGACGGCAGCCTCGGCATGCGCAACGACGTGCTGCTGGCCGGGCTGTTCCACAAGATGGGCTGGCGCGGCACCACCTCCACGGCGCTGAATTTCGGCGACAACGGCGAATGTGTCGGCTACCTCGTAGGAAAACCGCACCACGGCCTGAGCTACATGTTCCAGATGATGAACGAGGCACGGATCGGCGTCGGCATGGGTGCGGTGATGCTGGGTTACGCCGGTTACCTGTATTCCCTCGAATACGCCCGCGAGCGCCCGCAGGGCCGGGTGCCCGACAGCAAGGATCCAACCACCGCGCCGGTGGCGATCATTCAGCACGCCGACGTGCGTCGCATGCTGCTGACCCAGAAAGCCTACGTTGAAGGGGCATTTGACTTGGGCCTGTACGCGGCGCGACTGTTCGACGACACCACAACCCTTGAAAGCGAAGCCGAACGCAGGCGCGCCCATGAGTTGCTGGACCTGCTGACGCCCATCGTCAAATCCTGGCCCTCGGAGTTTTGCCTGAAAGCCAACGAGTTGGCGATCCAGATTCTTGGCGGCCACGGCTACACCCGTGAATACCCGGTCGAGCAGTATTACCGCGACAACCGTCTGAACCCGATCCACGAAGGCACCCACGGTATCCAGTCCCTGGACTTGCTGGGGCGTAAATTGGCGCAAAACGGCGGTGCCGGGCTCAAGCAACTGATCCGCCTGGTAGCCGACACCGCCGAACGCGCCCAGGTGCACGAATCACTGACGCCATTACGTCAGCCACTGGAAGCCTTGGTGGCGCGTCTGCAAACGGTCACCCTGGGCCTGCTGACGGACTTGGCCCAGGGCAAGATCAATAGCAGCCTCGCCAACTCGGCGCTGTACCTCAAGGTGTTTGGCCATATGGTGATCGGCTGGCGCTGGCTGGAACAGGCGATTCATGCCGAGCAAGGCTTGGCCAAGGGCGATGCAGCGGACAGCGACTTTTATAACGGCAAGCTGCAAGCGGCGCGGTATTTCCTGACGTGGGAAGTGCCGGGTTGCCATCATGAGCTGACGCTTCTCGAGGCACGGGATGATACGTGCCTCGAGATGCGGGATGAGTGGTTCTAAGCCAAGTCCTGTTGCGCGGCTGAAAACCAATCGCGAGCAGGCTTGCTCCCACATGGATTGCAGGTGAACACAAAATCTGCGTTCACCGCCAACCTTTGGCCTTGATTAAAGACTTCAGGCCTGCTGAATAGTCTTGGAAATGACATCGACCGTGGCGTTGACTTGCTCTTGGTAACGGTCGAGTTCCGCTTGATGGTGCTTTTGCATTTCGATCTGTTGCGAACACAAATTCATTGCGGCCAGCACCAGCAAACGATCGCCAATCAGCGTCGGGTATTTCCTTTTGGTGTCGGCCAGGGCGGCCTTGAGCATCGAGGCGGCGTCCAGCAGGGCCTGCTCCTGCCCGGCCGGCGCTTTGATTGAATAGTCTTCTCCCAGGATCGAGACGACTGTCACCCCATCGGCGCCGTGCTTCATGCGCTGACAGGACCGGCGCTGGCGCGCTCGATCAGGGCCTGGATGCGGGCGGCGGTGGTGCCGTGCAGTTCTTCCTGTTCCATCAGGCTCAGTTGCAGGCTTTCGTTTTCATCCTTGGCCCTGGCAAGTTCCACGCTCAGGGTTTCATTCAGGCCGGTGAGGTGACGGTTCTGTTGCACCAAGTCGTTGACCAGTTGCTCCAGTTGGCTGAGGGATGTTTCCAACATATTGATTTCCAGACTTTTTCAAGGGGCGCGTACGATAAAGAAAAGTCACCGCCGATGCCACGTTTTACCGGGTGGCGGTGCTTCGCTGGCGAGTTGTAGAGACTGTGGATGGGCGATCTGGTTCCTGCCCTTCGTCGCGCCAAAGATGTTGCGCGGCAACAAAAGCACGCAGCGCCCTCAAGACTTTAGTCGTATGACCGATAAGTCAGTGATCTTAGCCACAGTCCCGCACGGACGCCTCTTCACGGTACTTTCCATGTCCCTACGTAATATGAATATCGCACCGCGGGCGTTTCTGGGGTTTGCCCTGATTGGCGCCCTGATGCTGGCCCTTGGGGTGTTTTCCCTGAACCAGATGAGCACAATCCGCGAGTCGGGCGAAAACATCGTCGACAACAGCGTGCCCAGCATCAAGACCCTGGATGAGTTCACCCAACTCACCCTGCGTCTGCGCGTGTTGTCCTATCGTTTGCTGACCAACCGCGAACCGGACATCCAGCAGAAAACCTACGCTCTGTTCGAACAACGCAACCAGCAGATCCGCGACGCCCAGAAGGCGTATGAAAAACTCATCAGCGCCCCGGATGAGCAGGCCGCCTACGATCAATACGTGCAATTGCTGGGTCAGTACCATCAACTCGAAGAGCGGATGAAAAACCTCTCGCGCAACAATCAACTCAATGAATTGCAAGCGCTGCTCAACACTGAACTGCTGAGCAACTCCGATGCCATCAACGCGGTAATCGGCCGCCTGCTGGCCATCAACAACCAGCAAGCCGAAGACCTCAATAAGGACGCGGCGCAGCAATATTCAAAAGCCTTCAACTTGGTGATCACGCTGCTGGTCATTGCCACCGGCCTGACCCTGCTGTTCGCCTGGCTGCTGACCAACAGCATCACACGGCCGATTGGCAATGCCCTGACCGCCGCCGAGGAAATCGCCAAGGGCAACCTGACCCGGCCAATTACCGTTGATGGTAGCGACGAAGCGGGTCGCCTGCTGCGGGCGATGTCGACCATGCAGGAAAAACTGCGCGACACCCTGCAGCGGATCTCCGGCTCGGCCACGCAACTGGCCTCCGCCGCCGAAGAACTCAACAGCGTCACCGACGAAAGCGCCCGCGGCCTGACCCGACAGAACAATGAAATCGAACAGGCCGCTACTGCGGTCAACGAGATGACCAGCGCCGTGGAAGAAGTGGCGCGCAACGCGGTCAGCACCTCCGAAGCTTCGAAAAATGCCACCACGTCCGCTGGCGACGGCCGGGACCTGGTGCAGGAAACCGTCAGCGCCATCGAACGCATGAGCGCCGATGTGCAAAGCACCGCCACATTGATCGGCAACCTGGCCGATGAGTCCCGCGACATCGGCAAAGTACTGGATGTGATCCGTGGCCTGGCCGACCAGACCAACCTGCTGGCCCTGAACGCTGCCATCGAAGCAGCCCGTGCCGGTGAGGCCGGTCGTGGTTTTGCGGTGGTGGCGGACGAAGTGCGCGCCCTGGCCCATCGCACCCAGCAGTCGACCAGCGAGATCGAGCGCATGATCGGCAGCATTCAGAGCGGTACCGCACACGCCGTGGATTCGATGCGCAACAGCACCGAACGTGCCGAGTCGACCCTGAACATCGCCCGCGGTGCCGGAATGTCCCTGGACACGATCAACACGGCCATCGTCGAGATCAACGAACGCAACCTGGTGATCGCCAGCGCCGCCGAAGAACAGGCCCAAGTGGCCCGTGAAGTGGATCGCAACCTGGTGAACATCCGCGACCTTTCGGTGCAATCGGCGACCGGCGCCAACCAGACCAGCGCCGCCAGCGCCGAACTGTCGCGCCTGGCCGTGGATTTGAACAGCATGGTTGGGCGGTTCAGCCTTTAACACGGCCCGATCGTTCCCGCGCTCTGCGTGGGAATGCCTCTACGGACGCTCCGCGTTCGGCTTTTTGGGACGCGGAGCGTCCCTGGCTGCATTCCCACGCAGAGCTTGGGAATGATCATGCCCAACCTTTTTTGACAGCATCACATTTCAACAGGTTAGAATCGCTGGCACGCAGACTGCATGGTCAGTGTGTGCCCGCCCTCAAGCTTTCTCCGGAGTACTGCCTTTGACTGCGACAACCATCAACAGCCTGTTCTTGATCGGCGCGTTGCTGGTGGGTGCGAGCATTCTGGTCAGTTCTCTTTCGTCCCGCCTGGGTATCCCGATTCTGGTGATCATCCTGGCTGTGGGCATGGTCGCCGGTGTCGACGGCGCCGGTATTCTTTTCGATAACTACGCAACGGCCTATCTGGTGGGCAACCTCGCCCTGGCAGTCATCCTGCTGGACGGCGGCTTGCGAACGCGGGTTTCGAGTTTTCGCGTGGCGCTGTGGCCGGCACTTTCGCTGGCCACGGTTGGCGTGCTGATCACCACTGGACTGACCGGCCTGGCGGCAGCGTGGCTGTTCAATCTGAACCTGATCCAGGGGCTGCTGATCGGCGCCATCGTCGGCTCGACCGATGCCGCGGCGGTGTTCTCGCTGTTGGGTGGCAAGGGGCTGAACGAGCGGGTCAGCGCGACCCTCGAGATCGAATCCGGCAGTAACGACCCCATGGCGGTGTTCCTGACCGTCACCCTGATCGGCATGCTCGCCAGCGGTGAAACCGGCCTGCACTGGAGCCTGTTGGGGCACCTGGTGCGCGAGTTCGGCATCGGCTCGGTACTCGGCCTGGGCGGTGGCTGGTTGATGTTGCAATTGGTCAACCGCATCAACCTGGCCAACGGCCTCTACCCGATCCTGGTCATCAGCGGCGGCCTGGCCGTGTTCGCCCTGACCAACGCCCTGCACGGCAGCGGCTTCCTGGCGGTGTACCTGTGCGGCCTGGTGCTGGGCAACCGTCCGGTGCGCAGCCGTCACGGCATTCTGCACATGCTCGATGGCATGGCCTGGCTGGCGCAGATCGGCATGTTCCTGGTGCTGGGGCTGCTGGTCACCCCCCATGACCTGCTGCCAATCGCGCTGCCCGCCCTGGGCCTGGCGTTGTGGATGATTCTGTTTGCACGCCCCCTGTCCGTCATGGTGGGCCTGCTGCCGTTCAAGGCTTTCCATGGTCGCGAGAAAGCGTTCATTTCCTGGGTCGGCCTGCGCGGCGCCGTGCCGATCATCCTGGCGGTGTTCCCGCTGATGGCCGGCCTGTCCCACGCACAGCTCTATTTCAACCTGGCGTTCTTTATCGTGCTGGTGTCGCTGCTGGTGCAGGGCACGAGCCTGCCGTGGGTTGCCAAGCTGCTGCATGTCACCGTCCCGCCGGAACCCTTGCCCATTTCCCGGGCGGCGCTGGAAGTCCATGTCACCAGCGAGTGGGAGCTGTTCATCTATCGTCTTGGCGCAGAAAAATGGTGCATCGGCTCGCCCCTGCGGGACCTGAAAATGCCCGAGGGCACACGCATCGCGGCACTGTTTCGTGGCCAGCAACTGCTCCATCCGTCGGGTAGTACGGTGCTGGAAGTCGATGATTTGCTGTGTGTTATCGGCCATGAACACGATTTGTCGGCCCTGGGAAAACTGTTCAGCCAGGCGCCGCAACGGGGCCTGGATCTGCGCTTCTTCGGCGACTTCGTACTCGAAGGCGACGCCCAGCTGGCCGCGGTTGCTGCGCTGTACGGACTGCAACTGGACGGCATCGACCCAGACATGTCCCTGGGCCGCTTCATCGCGCAGAAAGTGGGCGGCGCCCCGGTGGTCGGCGACCAGGTGGATTGGAACAACACCCTGTGGACCGTCGCGGCCATGGACGGGAACAAGATCGGCAAAGTGGGCGTCAGATTCCCCGAAGGAAGTCGCCCGGGTCCCGGCTTGTTCCTCTAAACTGCTCCCACTCTCACTTGCTTGACCGGTCTCTATGCCTACCCTGCGCTCTTTTTTTTCCATCGCCCTGCTGGGCCTGAGTCTTTCCGTCTGCACGCTGCAAGCCGCCGAACCGCTCACCAGCGATTCGGTGCAGGCCAGCCTGGACAAAATCGCCGACCGCAAACTGCCGGAAGCCGACCAGAAAGCCTTACAGGCGGTGTTGCAAAACACCCTGACCCAACTCAACAACAAGGCCGAGTACGAGCAAAAGCTGCTTGCCCTCAAGCAACAATTGGCCAGTGCGCCCAGAGAAAACATCGAGAACCAGCGCGAACTGGGGCGGCTCAATGGCACCAATGTCGTGCCGGTGGCGCAACGCTACGCCAACCTGCCGATTCCCCAGCTCGAGCAGATGCTGACGGACCGCTCCACCCAGCAAAGTGATCTGCAAAAAGCCCTGGCCGACGCCAACAGCCTGATCATCACCGCCCAGACCCGCCCCGAGCGCGCCCAGGGCGAAATCGCCAGCAGCCAGGTTCGCATTCAGCAGATCAACGCCATCCTCAAGGCAGGCAAGGACGCCGGCAAGACCCTGAGCAGTGAACAACGCGATTTGCTCACCGCCGAGCTGGCAGCACTCAATGCGCTGATTCCGCTGCGCCGCCAGGAGCTGGCTGGCAACGGCCAGTTGCTGGACCTGGGCACCGGCCAGCACGACCTGCTGACGGAAAAAGTCGCGCGAGCGGAGCAGGAAATCCAGGACCTGCAGACCCTGATCAACCAGAAGCGCCTGGCCCAGTCCCAGGAAACGGTGACCCAGCAATCCATCGAAGCCCAGAAGGCCGGCGGCAGCAGCCTGCTGGCGACCGAAAGCTCGGCCAACCTGAAGCTCTCCGATTACCTGCTCAAAAGCACCGACCGCCTCAACGAAGTCACTCAGCAGAACCTGCAGACCAAGCAGCAGCTGGACAGCGTCACCCAGATCGACGCCGCACTGGACGAGCAGATCAGCGTACTCAAAGGCAGCCTGCTGCTCTCCAAGATTCTCTATAAGCAGCGCCAGACCTTACCGCGCCTGAAGCTGGACAAGAACCTGGCCGACCAGATCGCCGACATCCGTCTGTACCAGTTCGAAGTCAGCCAACAGCGCGAGTTGCTGAACAATCCGAGCGCCTATGTCGACAACCTGCTGGCATCCCAGCCGCCGGAACAAGTCACCCCGCAGCTGCGCAAGACCTTGCTGGAGCTGGCGCTGACCCGCGTCGACCTGCTGGAACGCCTGAACCGCGAATTGAGTGCGGTGCTCAACGAATCCATCACCTTGCAGCTTAATCAGAAGCAACTGCTCAGCACGGCCCAGAACCTGCGGGCGACCCTCGAAGAGCAGATGTTCTGGATTCCCAGCAACATACCCCTGGATTTCGAATGGATGCGTAGCGTGCCGATGCGCCTGGAAAAGCAGGTCGACTCGCTGCCCTGGGCCTCGAGCCTCAGTGAACTGGCCGAAGGCCTGACACAGCGGCCGCTGCTGTTCCTGCCCCTGGCGTTAGTGATCGGTGCACTGCTGTGGCGGCGCAAGAGCCTCTATGCTCGATTGAACAAGGTCCACCAGGACGTTGGCCATTTCAAACGCGACAGCCAGTGGCACACGCCCCAGGCGATCCTGATCAATATCCTGCTGGCGATGCCGCTGGCCCTGGCACTGGCACTGTGCGGCTATGCCTTGCAGATCGACGCCCGCGGCCAGAATGCCAACCTCGGCGCGGCGCTGCTGCAGATTGGCCAGGCCTGGCTGGTGTTCTACACCGCCTATCGCGTGCTGGCTCCCGGTGGCGTGGCCGAGTTGCATTTCCGTTGGGAAAAACCCCAGGTCGAATTCCTGCAACGCTGGATCCGCCGTCTCGGGCTGGTGGTATTGGCGCTGGTGGCCGTCGTGGCCGTGGCCGAACTGCAACCCTCGGCCCTGGCCGACGACGTGCTTGGCATGCCGGTGGTGCTGACCTGTTACGCCCTGATGGCGTGGCTGCTCAGTCGGCTGCTGCTCAACAGCCCGACGCACCGGAACACCTCGATGTTCCGCAAGGCCGTCGGGGTGATGTTCACCGCGCTGCCTATCGCGCTGTTCGTGGCCGTGTGCTTTGGCTACTACTACACCGCATTGAAGCTCAGCGACCGGCTGATCAACACCCTATACCTGCTGATGTTCTGGCTGGTGATCGAAGCCACCTTCGTGCGCGGCCTGTCGGTCGCGGCGCGGCGCCTGGCCTATCAGCGCGCCCTGGCCAAGCGTCAGGCGGCCAAGGAGGCCGGCGACGGTGAAGCGGTGGTTGAGGAACCGACGCTGGACATCGAAAAGGTCAACGAACAGTCCCTGCGCCTGATCCGCCTGGCGCTGCTGGGCGGCTTTATCGCCGCGCTGTATTGGGTCTGGTCGGACCTGATCAGCGTGTTCTCATACCTGGACAACATCACCCTCTACGAATACACCAGTGGCACCGGCACCAGCATGAGCATGGTGCCCATCAGCATCGGCGACATGCTCGGCGCGCTGATCATCATCGGCATCACCTTCGCCCTGGCGCGCAACCTGCCGGGCCTGCTGGAAGTGTTCGTGCTGTCCAAGCTGAACCTGGCCCAGGGCAGTGCCTATGCCGCCACCACGCTGCTGTCCTATGTGATCGCCGGCTTCGGCTTCGTCACTACACTGTCCACCCTCGGCGTGAGTTGGGACAAACTGCAATGGCTGGTGGCCGCGCTCTCGGTGGGCCTGGGCTTCGGCATGCAGGAGATTTTCGCCAACTTCATCTCGGGGATCATGATCCTGTTCGAGCGCCCGGTGCGGATCGGCGACACCATCACCATCGGCAACCTGTCGGGCACGGTCAGCAAGATCCGCATTCGTGCGACCACCATTACTGACTTCGACCGCAAGGACATCATCGTCCCGAACAAGACGTTCATCACCGGGCAACTGATCAACTGGTCGCTGACCGACACCGTCACCCGGGTGACCCTGAAACTGGGCGTGGACTACGGCTCGGACCTGGACCTGGTCCGCGAACTGCTGCTCAAGGCCGCCCGCGAGAACCCACGGGTGTTGAAGGAACCAGAACCGATCGTGTACTTCCTGAACTTCGGTGAAAGTACCCTGGACCACGAGTTGCGCATGCATGTGCGCGACCTCGGGGACCGCAACCCGGTGCTGGACGAGATCAACCGTTTCATCAACCGTGAGTTCAAGAAGGAGCACATCAACATCTCCTTCCGGCAGATGGAAATTTACCTGAAGAACCTCCAGGGCCAGGAATACAAACTGGTGCCCGTCGAGTCCGATAAAAAGAGCGTCACGCCTGAGCCCGCAACCGTAGCCGGCATCAAACCGGTGCAAGAGCCGCCACAAGAGACACTCGACTGATCGCGGGGTGCCAGCAGGCATCGCGCCGGAGACGGCCATGAAAACGCTGGAAACGTTGACCTTCGATAACCGCTTCGCCCGTCTGGGCGACGGTTTCTCGACCCATGTGCTGCCCGAGCCCATCGACAACCCACGGCTGGTCGTGGCCAGCCCGGCCGCCATGGCCTTGCTGGATCTGGACCCCGCCGAGGCTCAGGCACCATTGTTTGCCGAACTGTTCGGCGGTCACAAGTTGTGGGCCGAAACCGAGCCTAGGGCGATGGTGTATTCGGGGCATCAGTTCGGCCATTACAACCCGCAATTGGGCGATGGTCGTGGGTTACTGCTGGGAGAGGTGTATAACGAGGCCGGCGAACACTGGGACTTGCACCTCAAGGGCGCCGGCCAGACACCGTTCTCACGGATGGGCGACGGACGGGCAGTATTGCGCTCCTCGATCCGCGAATTCCTGGCGTCCGAAGCGCTGCACGCCCTGGGCATCCCCACCACGCGCGCCTTGTGCGTGATCGGTTCGGACACCCCTGTGTGGCGTGAAAAACAGGAGCGCGCCGCCATGGTGCTGCGCCTGGCGCCAAGCCATGTGCGTTTCGGACATTTCGAATATTTCTACTACACCAAGAAGCCCGAGCTGCATGCCGCCCTCGCCGAACAGGTGCTGGCCATGCACTTTCCCGAATGTCGCGAACAGCCGGAGCCATACCTGGCGATGTTCCGCGAAATCGTTGAGCGCAACGCCGAACTGATTGCGAAGTGGCAAGCCTACGGTTTCTGCCACGGCGTGATGAACACCGACAACATGTCGATCCTGGGCATCACCTTCGACTTCGGGCCGTTCGCCTTCCTTGACGACTTCGATGCCAATTTCATCTGCAACCACTCCGATGACCAGGGCCGGTACTCGTTCAGCAACCAGGTCCCCATTGGTCAGTGGAACCTCAGCGCCCTGGCCCAGGCCCTGACGCCCTTCATCAGCGTCGAAGCCCTGCGCGAAACCCTTGGCTTGTACTTGCCGATTTTCCAGGCCCACTACCTGGACCTGATGCGCCGCCGCCTCGGCCTGACCATCGCCGAAGACGAAGACCAGAAACTGGTTGAACGCCTGCTGCAACTGATGCAGAACAGCGGCGTCGACTACAGCCTGTTCTTCCGTCGGTTGGGCGATCAGGCCCCCGAGCAAGCCATCGCCAGCCTGCGGGATGACTTCGTCGACCTCAAGGGCTTCGACGCCTGGGGCGAGCTTTATATCGGCCGCGTCAGCCGTGAAAGCGCTGTGAGGCAAGACCAGCGCCGAGCCCGCATGCACGCGGTCAACCCGCTGTATGTGCTGCGCAACTACCTGGCGCAAAAAGCCATCGATGCTGCCGAGTCCGGCGACTACGAAGAAGTCCGCCGCCTGCACACCGTGCTGAGCCGCCCGTTCGAAGAACAACCGGGCATGGACAGCTACGCGCAGCGACCGCCGGAATGGGGTAAGCATTTGGAAATCAGCTGTTCTTCGTGACGCTGCCCCTGTGGCGAGGCGCTTGCCCCTTGCCACAACCAGCACGCCAAGCCGCTAAATGAAGGTTTCAACCGACACCCCGAAGCGCTCAGCCAGCCAGCGAATCTGCCGCAGGTTGAGTTGGCGCTTGCCACTCAATACTTCCGATACCACCGACTGGGCGCCCACGCCTGGCAGGTCGCTTTGGCTCAAGCCATGTTCTCGTATCAGATAACGAAGCGCCTCAACGCCACTGGCCTTGGTCATTGGCCGGTGCTGATGATCCCATAGCTCTATCCATTCGCCGATGATGTCCACCAGGCTCATCAGGGGATGGGCCTCGTCTTCGCCAACCAACTCCAACAGCTCATCAAGGGCGCCGGCCAGCCGGTCATAATCCGCTTCATTCCTGGGTTTACGCAGCAGGGGCGATACAAACTCCCAATGGGCAGCGACTTGTTCTATCAGTGCACTCATCCCTTTTCAGCGGGTTTGGCCGGCGGTTTTTTCTCGGGACAGCCGGGCACGCCGCGGGCATCTTCGGGGGTCAGTTCATCACGTTCATGGCAGCGGTCGATGGCGTAGGCCGGGGCGGCATTCGGGTTAGATAGTCGTTCTTTAAATAGAACGCTAAGGCTAATTTTCGCAGTCTAGCGCATCAAAGGTGTCGGTTTTAATCTGTATCCATCGCTTAGCAACACCGATCGAAGCCAGGCGCTTCAGCCGGATGGACGACTGATTTATCGCTGTACCGCCATTCAAACCTTTAACTGTGCCGAACCGTTCGGCAGCCAAAACTTATGAGGACTGCACCATGACCACTTCCTACAAACGTCTCGACAAAGATAACGCCGCCGTTCTGCTGGTGGACCACCAGGCTGGCCTGCTGTCTCTGGTGCGCGACATCGACCCGGACCGCTTCAAGAACAACGTGCTGGCCCTGGCCGACCTGGCCAAGTACTTCAAGTTGCCGACCATCCTCACCACCAGTTTTGAAACCGGCCCCAACGGCCCGCTGATGCCCGAGCTCAAAACACTGTTCCCGGACGCCCCGTACGTCGCTCGTCCTGGCCAGATCAACGCTTGGGACAACGAAGATTTCGTCAAGGCGATCAAGGCCACCGGCAAGAAACAGCTGATCATTGCGGGCGTCGTCACTGAAGTCTGCGTGGCCTTCCCGGCGCTGTCGGCCCTGGCTGAAGGCTTCGAGGTGTTCGTGGTCACCGACGCGTCCGGTACGTTCAACGAACTGACCCGTCAATCGGCCTGGGACCGCATGTCCTCCTCGGGTGCACAGTTGATGACCTGGTTCGGCCTGGCCTGCGAACTGCACCGCGACTGGCGCAACGACGTGGAAGGGTTGGCGACACTGTTCTCCAACCACATCCCGGACTACCGCAACCTGATGACCAGCTACAACACCCTGACCGGCGGGAAATAACCGGCAACGAGTAACCTCTGTGGGAGCGAGCCTGCTCGCTCCCACAGAGGTTTGCAGTGTTCTTTACACGGTGTTCAAATCTTCGCCAACGATCTTCCTGGAGCCTGTCCCAATGCTGATTCCCTGCCCCCATTGCAACGGCCTCAATCGCATACCCACCGAGCGCCTGGGCGACCAGCCCAAGTGCGGGCGATGCAAGGCCCCGGTGTTATTGAGTAAACCGTTCGAACTCAAACAGGGTGACTACGCCAGCCAGATCAAGGGCGACCTGCCGCTGCTGGTGGATGTGTGGGCCGATTGGTGCGGGCCGTGCAAGTCCTTCGCGCCCGTGTTCGAACAGGCTGCCGCGCAACTGGCGGGCAAATGCCGGCTGGCCAAGCTCGACAGCGAAGCCAATCAGCAGCTATCGGCGCAGTTGGGGATCCGTTCTATTCCCAGCCTGATTCTGTTCAGGAACGGCCGGGAAGTGGCGCGTCAGAGCGGCGCGCTGCCCATGCCGCAGTTGATGAGCTGGCTGCGTAGTCAGGGGATTTGAGTCACATCATTGTGGGAGCGAGCCTGCTCGCGATAGCGGAGTGACAGACAACTTCCATGTTGAATGTTCAACCGTCATCGCGAGCAGGCTCGCTCCCACATTGGGTGTGTAAGCCAGTCAAGCGCCTTCCAGCAGGCCATGCAACTCCACGAACTGCTGGGTCAGTTTGTGCCGCGGGTCCAGATAGATCAGCGGCAAGCTCGCCTGGTGGGACTCACGCATACGCACCGAACTGCCCAGGTACACCGGCAATACCGGCAAGCCTTCGGCAATCAGTTCGTCGAGGATCTGCTGCGGTAGGCTGGCACGCGCCTGGAACTGGTTGACCACGATGCCTTCAACTTCCAGGCCTTCGTTATGGTCGTCCTTGAGTTCTTCGATTTCCGCGAGCACGCCGTACAGCGCTTGCCGGGAGAAGCTGTCACAGTCGAAGGGAATCAGCACCCGGTCGGCGGCGATCAGCGCAGAAACCGCATAAAAGTTCAGGGCCGGCGGCGTGTCCAGATAAATCCGGTCGTAATCCTCCTCCAACTCCTCAAGCAATTTGCGCAGCTTGTTGATCTTGTGTTTCGCCTCGAGCTTGGGCTGCAAATCCGTCAGTTCCGCCGTGGCGGTGATGACATGCAGGTTGTCGAACGGCGTTTCGTAGATATCCACCTTGTTCTTTTTCGAGAACGGCCCGGATGACAGGGTCTGCTTGAAGAAATCGGCGATTCCCATGGGAATGTCATCGCCGGTAAGGCCGGTCAGGTACTGAGTGGAGTTGGCCTGGGCATCCAGGTCCACCAATAGCGTGCGATAACCCTCGCTGGCACTGACCGCCGCCAGATTGCAGGCGATGCTGGACTTGCCCACGCCACCTTTCTGATTGAAGACCACACGCCGCATGTCAAAACCTCCGTACATCAAAGATTCCCGAGTGTAGTAGGCCACGACACCGCTTAGCTACCTTCGGAGTCGATGGACTACAGCGTCGGCGGCCTTTTCGAACAATGAAGCGTCAACTCAGCCTGAGAATGACAGAAGTAGCCGACAGACATGCCCGTCATAATCGCGACAATGCCCCCTATCCGAGCCTGGACGGACCAATCAGTACATTTTGCCGCGCAAAATGTAACCAGTGTTTGCTACAAGCCAATCGCACCGGGATAATACGCGCCACTTGGGTTGCAAGACCATGCAGGGTTGGACGCGGGTCAAACCACTGAACCGTGACAATAAAAGCCCGCAGGGGTGGGATGAATTCGTGATCAATTTCAACATCGCCCAATGGCGCGCATGGGCCCCTGGGCTCGAAAGCGTGGACGATTGGCAGGCGTGGAACCGACAGCCGGTCGTGCTCCCCGCCAGCGATGCCGCCCCTGACGTATCGTTTCTGCCGGCCATGCAGCGCCGACGCCTCAGTCGCCTGGCACGGATGGCCTTCGGTGTCGGCTGGCCACTGGCCGAGGGCCGGCCCAACCTACCGTTGGTCTTTATTTCCCGTCACGGCGAAACCCCGCGCACTTTCGAGATTCTCAAGGACCTGGCGGCCGACCAACCTTTGTCGCCCACCCAGTTCAGCCTGTCAGTGCATAACGCAGTGATCGGCCTGTGGTCGATCATGCGCGGCGAAACCAGCGAGATGACCGCCCTGGCCGCCACCGGCGATGGTTTGGAACACGGCGTGCTGGAAGCCGCCGCGCTATTGAATGAAGGGGCACCGGCGGTATTGCTGGTGATCACCGAAGAACAGCCGCCCCAGGTCTACGCACCGTGGGTCAATGACGTGCCGTTTCCCTATGCGATGGGCCTGCTGCTGACCCCGGGCGACGAATGGCAACTGGACTTGTCCGCGCGGACCGGTCAAATGCCAGGCAGCGACTGGCCCCATGCCCTGGATCTGTTACGTACGCTGCTGGACAATAAAACCACCTGCCAACATACCTGGAAGAATCGTGTATGGACCTGGCAACGCAGCCGGTGACCGGTAAACATCGCGACGCCTATTACTGGCGCCTGTTCGCGACCGCCGCAAGCTTCGCCCTGTTCGGGCTGGGCGGGCTGTGCCTGCGATTGCTGGTGTTCCCGTTGCTCGCCTGGTTGCCCGGCGATGCCCAGGCCCATCGCCAACGGGCCCGCCGCACGGTCGGGCGCCTGTTCTGGTTCTTGATCCGGTTCATGGCCCGCACCGGCGTGCTCACCTATCAAATCGACGGCGCTGAAAAACTCGGCCGCCCCGGGCAGATGATCATCGCCAATCACCCGTCGCTGATCGACGTGGTGTTCCTGATCGGGCTGGTGCGCGACACCAACTGCGTGGTCAAGCAAAGCCTGTGGAACAACCCTTTCATCCGTGGCCCGCTGCGCTCGACCCAATACATCAGCAACGACGGCAGCATGGACATGCTCGATGCCGCCAGCAATGCCCTGCAAGACGGCCAGACCCTGATCGTGTTCCCCGAAGGTACGCGCACCCAGCCCGGCCACGCGCCGGCTTTTCATCGGGGTGCCGCGGCCATCGCCCTGCGGGGTGCGAAAGTCCTCACGCCCGTAACGATCAAGGTCAGCCCCACCACCCTGACCAAGGCCGAACCCTGGTATCGCATTCCTCAACGCCGCGTGCACTTCAGTTTTTGTGTGGGGGCCGATATAGACCCACAAGCGTTCGCTGCGCTCGGGCCTCCGCCCCAGGCTTCGCGCAGGCTCAACGATTTTCTGCATCACTACTTCATCAAGGAGCTCGCCGAAGATGAGCGATCTGCACCGTGACATCAAACAGCTGATCATCGACGCCCTCGGCCTGGAAGACATTGGCATCGACGACATCGGCGACGACCAGACCCTGTTCGGCGAAGGCCTGGGCCTGGATTCGGTAGATGCCCTGGAACTCGGCCTGGCGATCCAGAAACAGTACGGCATCAAAATAGATGCCGACGCCAAGGACACCCGTAACCATTTCAGCAATGTGGCAAGCCTTGCGGCCTTCGTCACTGCAAAACGCCCCTGAGACCGGACCATGCAAACTCGTGACGACATTTACAATACCCTGCGCGATGCTCTGGTAGAGCTCTTCGAGCTGGACCCCGAGCGCGTGACACTGGAATCGAACCTGTACCAGGATCTGGAAATCGACAGCATCGACGCGGTCGACCTGATCGATCACATCAAGCGCCAGACCGGCAAGAAAATCGCTGCCGAAGAATTCAAGTCGGTGCGCACCGTCAATGACGTGGTCGAGGCGGTCTATCGACTGGTCCAACCGGCCGCATGAGCCGGCTGATTGGCCTCGGCCTGCTGCTGGCAGGCCTGCTGTACCCCTTTGCGGTGTATTTCGGCATGGAGCACTTCGCCCCGTGGCAGTTCGGCCTGCTGCTGGGTAGCCTGTGGCTGGCACGGGCACTGCTCGGCAAGGGTGGGCCCGGCAGCCACTGGATGGCGGGCACGGCGATCGTGTTTTGTGTATTGCTTGCACTGTTCGACAGCCCGCTCCTGCTGCGCTGGTATCCGGTGCTGATCAGCACCTTCATGCTCGGGCTGTTCGCCCTGAGCCTGAAATACGGCCCGCCGATGGTCGAACGCCTGGCCCGCCTGCGCGAACCGCAGCTGCCGGCCAACGCGGTGGTGTATACCCGCCAGGTCACGGTGGTCTGGAGTGTGTTCTTCCTGTGTAACGGTTTGCTCGCCGCCGTCCTGACCCTCTGGGCGCCGCTGAGTTGGTGGATGTTGTACACCGGCCTCATTTCCTACGGATTGATGGGGCTGCTGTTTGCCATTGAATGGCTCATACGACAACGGGTAAGAGGCCGCCCATGAATTGGATAAAACTTGAGCAGATGTTGCTCGGGGCCCAGCCGGAACGCGCTGTTGCCGTCGATCCGGCGTTGGGTCACTCGCAGCTGCGAGACGAGGCGTTGTGCCTGGCCGCCGGCCTTCAAGCCCGGGGCGTGCGGCGTGTGGCCGTGCACCTGGAAGACGCGGCTGACCTGACAATCGCCCTGCTTGGCGCCTGGCGCGCCGGAGTCAGCGTCTTGCTCCCGGCCGACCTGCAAGCGCAGACCCGCCAGCGCTGGTCGACGGACGTTGACCTGTGGCTGACCGATCACCCCGCCGACACCCGTCTTGGCGACTTGCGACAGGCCCCACTGGCCCCTGCCGAACTGGACCTCGATCACTGCTGGCTGAGCCTGTGCACCTCCGGCTCCAGTGGCGAGCCCAAGCGCATCGAGAAAAACCTGCGGCAGTTGAGTAATGAAGTCCAGGCCCTGGAGCAATTGTGGGGCGCAGACCTGGGCCCGGCCTGCATGATCGGCAGCGTCGCCACCCAACACATCTACGGCCTGCTGTTCCGGGTGCTGTGGCCACTGTGCGCCGGGCGTACGTTCGTGCGACGGCAACTGGCTTTCCCGGAAGACCTGCAACGCGCCAGCCGCCAGTACCCGGCCTTTGCCTGGGTCGCCAGCCCGGCGTTGCTCAAGCGCATGGGCGATAACCTCGACTGGCCAGCCCTGAGCAGCGTGCGCCGGGTGTTCTCTTCCGGTGGCGCCTTGCCGGCCGAGGCCGCCCAAAGCCTGCAACAACGCCTGGGGCAATGGCCGACGGAAATACTCGGCAGTTCGGAAACCGGCGGCATTGCCTGGCGCCAGGGCGATGGTTGGTGGCAGCCCTTTGCCGGTGTCGAACTGAGTCAGGACAGCGACGGCGCCTTGCTGATTGCTTCGCCCTATCTGCCGCCTGGCCATGTGGAACATACCGCCGACTCGGCGCGGATCGCCGCCGACGGGCGGTTCGAATTGCTCGGCCGGCTGGACCGCATCGTCAAGCTCGAAGAAAAACGCATTTCCCTGCCAATGCTGGAACAGGCGCTGGTGGCCCACGACTGGGTCAGCGAAGCGCGGCTGGGGGTGGTGCAGGAAAACCGCGCCTCCCTCGGGGCGCTGCTGGTGCTGAGCGAAGCCGGTCTGCACGCCCTGCGCAACCTGGGCCGGCGCGCCGTGACCGAGGCCCTGCGTCAGCACCTGAGCGGGCACTGCGAAACGTTGGCCCTGCCACGGCGCTGGCGCTGGGTGCGACAGTTGCCGCTCAACGCCCAAGGCAAGCTGCCCCAGGCCGAGGTCGAAGGCCTGCTGATGGCATCGCGGCCAAAAGCGCCTGAAGTACTGAGCCAGGTCGAAACCGACGGTGAATGGAACCTGCAACTGGTCGTGCCTCCAGACCTCGCGTACTTCAGTGGCCACTTTCCCAATGCGCCGGTACTGCCCGGCGTGGTGCAGGTCGACTGGGCCCTGAGCCTGGGCCGACAACGGCTGGACCTGCCGCCGCGGTTCGTCGGCATGGAAGTGCTGAAATTCCAGCAACTGGTCCGCCCCGGCGATGAAATCCAGCTGCACCTGCGCTTCGACCGCGAGCGCGGCAAGCTGTACTTCGCCTACCGCAACGATACGGCGGCCTGTTCAAGCGGCAGAATTGTGCTGGGGGAAAACAATGCCTAGATATCTGCAAAAAACACTGTGGCGAGGGGGTAGGTAAGCATGCATAACCCCTGCGCCGTCATCCCGGTCTACAACCACGAAGCCGCCATCTCGACGGTGGTCCAGGCATTGCTCGCCAACGACTTGCCCTGCGTACTGGTGGACGACGCCAGCAGCCCGGCCTGCGCGGCCGTGCTGGAGCGTCTGGCCGAAAATGAGCGGGTTCATCTGGTCAGGCTGGCCGTCAACCAGGGCAAGGGCAGCGCAGTGATGGCAGGTCTGCGGGAGGCCTCGCGCCTGGGCTTCAGCCACGTATTGCAGGTGGACGCCGATGGGCAGCACGATCTGGGCGACGTGAAAACCTTCATCGAGCAATCGCGCGCCTACCCAGACGCGGTGATCTGCGGTTATCCGCAGTACGACGCCAGCGTGCCCAAAGGCCGCCTGTACGCGCGCTACCTGACTCACGCCATGGTCTGGATCAACACCCTGTCCCTGCAAATCCGCGACTCCATGTGCGGCTTTCGGGTCTATCCCTTGCCACCGACCCTGGCACTGATCAACTCGGCGAACATCGGTAAGCGCATGGATTTCGATTCGGACATCCTGGTGCGCCTGGCCTGGCGCAATCTGCCGATGCGCTGGGTGCACACCCGGGTCCATTACCCCCTCGACGGGGTCTCGCACTTTCGCCTATTCCACGACAACGTCCTGATTTCCAGCATGCACACGCGGTTGTTCTTCGGCATGCTGGTGCGTTCTCCCTTGATTCTCTGGCGACGGTGGCGGGCATGAACCCTCAGGCAGACAAGCACTGGGCCGACCGCCAGGAACGCGGCAGCTTCTGGCTGATGAAACTCACGGCGTTCGCCGCCAAGGTGTTGGGCCGCCGCTTACTGAGCCCGGTGCTGTACGGCATCGTCCTGTATTTCTTCATTTTCGGCCGCAGCGCCCGGCACGCGGCCTGGCAATACCAGCAGCGCCTGGCCGACTGGAGTGCTCGCCCCGAGCTGCGCCCGACCCACCGGCGGGTGTTCGGGCAGTTCATGGCGTTTGCCGACTCCCTGCTGGACAAGCTCGACGTATGGAACGGCAAGCTGAGCATCGAACAGATCGAAATCGTCGACACCGCGTTGCTGCGCAATCACCTGCGTGACACGCGCGGGCAGATGCTGGTGGGCGCACACCTGGGCAACCTGGAAATGTGCCGGGCCCTGGCCGAGCTGGGCGAAAAAGTGACCATGAACGTGCTGGTACACACCAAGCACGCCGAGCAGTTCAATCGCTTGCTGGGCGAAGCCGGCGCCACGCACCTGCGGCTGATCCAGGTGAGCGAGCTGAACCCGGTGATCATGCTGCAACTGAGCGAGCGCCTGGAGCGCGGCGAGTGGCTGGCGATCGCCGGCGACCGCGTGCCGCTGCACGGCGGGCGCAGCGTGACCGTGGACTTCATGGAGCACCCGGCCGCCTTCCCCCAAGGGCCCTGGCTGCTGGCCGGCCTTTTGAAATGCCCGGTCAACCTGCTGATGTGCCTCAAGCACGAAGGGCGCTATCGAGTCACCCTCGAACCCTTCGCCGATGCCGTGGTCTGGAAACGCAGCGACCGCGAACACGTGATCGCCCATTGGGCCGGCCGCTACGCCGAGCGCCTGGCGCAGTATTGCCTCCAGGCACCGCAGCAGTGGTTCAACTTTTACCCTTTCTGGAAGACCGATGACGATGCCCACTCTTGAGCCGGTAACCTTCGGCGAACGCCCCTTGCGCATCGAGGACGTGCTGGCCCTGGCCAACCGTCACGCGCCAACGCAGTTGCAGGATGACCCGGCGTTCCGCCAGCGCATCGCCAAGGGTGCGCAATTCCTTGACTCTTTGCTGGACAAGGAAGGGGTGATCTACGGCGTGACCACCGGTTACGGCGACTCCTGCGTGGTGGCGGTGCCGTTGCACCACGTCGAGGCCCTGCCGCGTCACTTGTATACGTTTCACGGTTGCGGCCTGGGCAAACTGCTGGACGCCCAGGCCACTCGCGCTGTATTGGCCGCGCGTTTGCAGTCGCTGTGCCACGGCGTGTCCGGGGTGCGGGTAGAACTGCTGGAACGGCTCCAGGCCTTTCTCGAACACGACATCCTGCCGCTGATTCCGGAAGAAGGTTCGGTGGGCGCCAGCGGTGACCTGACGCCGCTGTCCTATGTCGCCGCCACCCTGTCCGGTGAACGGGAAGTGATGTGGCGTGGCGAGCGCCGCTTGGCCGCCGATGTCCATCGCGAACTGGGCTGGACCCCGCTGGTGCTGCGGCCCAAGGAAGCGCTGGCGTTGATGAACGGCACCGCCGTGATGACCGGTCTGGCCTGCCTGGCCTTCGCCCGGGCCGATTACCTGCTGCAACTGGCGACCCGCATCACCGCGCTGAACGTCGTCGCGCTGCAAGGCAACCCGGAGCACTTCGACGAGCGTCTGTTTGCCGCCAAGCCGCACCCTGGGCAGATGCAGGTCGCCGCGTGGCTGCGCAAGGACTTGGCAATCGACGCCCCGACCGCGCCATTGCATCGCCTGCAGGATCGCTATTCCCTGCGCTGCGCCCCCCATGTGCTCGGCGTGCTGGCTGACAGCCTGAACTGGCTGCGTTCGTTCATCGAAATTGAACTCAATAGCGCCAACGACAACCCGATCATCGATGCCGAAGCCGAGCGGGTGTTGCACGGCGGGCATTTCTACGGCGGGCATATCGCCTTCGCCATGGACAGCCTCAAGAACCTGGTGGCCAACGTCGCCGACCTGCTGGATCGCCAGCTCGCGCTGTTGGTGGACGAGCGCTACAACCATGGCCTGCCCAGCAACCTGTCCGGCGCCAGCGCCGAGCGGGCGATGCTCAACCATGGCTTCAAGGCCGTGCAGATCGGCACCAGCGCCTGGACCGCCGAAGCCCTGAAAAACACCATGCCGGCCAGCGTGTTTTCGCGCTCCACCGAGTGCCACAACCAGGACAAGGTGAGCATGGGCACCATCGCCGCCCGGGATGCGATCCGCGTGCTGGAGCTGACCGAACAAGTGGCCGCCGCAACGCTGCTGGCCGCCAACCAGGGCGTGTGGCTGCGCAGCCGTGCCGAAGACGCGCGACCACTGCCACCGGCCCTGGCCGCCATGCATGAACAACTGGCCGAAGATTTCGCGCCCGTCATCGAAGACCGCGCCCTGGAAGGCGAACTGCGCCTGTGCCTGCAACGCATCGCCGAGCAACACTGGAGGCTGCATGCGTAGTCAGGGAGTGCTGCACGTCGACACGCAGATCGTGGTGCCGTTTTTTGACGTCGATTCGATGAACGTGGTCTGGCACGGCCACTACATCAAATACCTGGAAGTGGCCCGCTGCGCCTTGCTCGACCTGATCGGCCACAACTACAACGACATGCTCGAATCCGGCCATGCGTGGCCGGTGATCGACCTGCAACTGCGCTACGTGCGCAGCGCCGTGTTCGGCCAAACCCTGACCGTGCGCGCCAGCCTGGTGGAGTGGGAAAACCGGTTGAAGATCAATTACCTGATCAGTGACTCAGCAACCGGCGAACGCCTGACCCGCGCCAGTTCGGTGCAAGTGGCCGTGGAGGTCACCAGTCGCGAAATGCTGCTGGCCTCGCCCCGGGTCTTTGTCGAAGCCGTTGAAAGGAAACTGCCATGAAGCGCCTGTCCACCTGGCTATTGCTGTGCTGCCTGTCGCCCCTGGCCCAGGCGTTCGACTTGCAACAGTTAAGCGAACAACTGGCCCGCCCGGAGGTGATCCATGGGCAGTTCATCCAGGAAAAACACCTGCGCGCCCTGCCCCAGCCCCTCACCAGCAAGGGCCGTTTCGTACTGGCAAAAAACCAAGGCCTGCTGTGGCTGCTGCAAGCCCCACTGCAACAGGACTACCGCATCACCGCCCAAGGCATTGCCCGGCGGGACGGCAATGCCTGGCAGATGCTGCCGAACAAGAGCGCTGGCGCCCAACAGAATCAGTTGTTCCTGGCAGTACTGCAGGGCGACAGCAGTGGCCTGCAACGGGATTTCGAGCTGAGCCTGTCGGGTGAACCGCAACAGTGGAAGCTCACCCTGACCCCACGCTCGGTGCTGCTCAAACAGATCTTCAACCAAATCAACATTGACGGCGGCGAGCTGGTGCAACGCATCGAACTGCTGGAAACCCAGGGTGACAGCACGGTGCTGCGCATGCAGGACAGCACCAGCACGCAACCTTTGAGCGACACGGAGCAACATGACTTTGCCCAGTGAACGAATGTTGCCACGGCTGTTCCTGATCCTATTGCTGGCGGTGATGGCGCTCGCCGGTTGGCAATGGCGTAACGGCGCACCGCTGTCGGCCAATCTCATGGAGCTGGTGCCGGGCACTGCCCCCGATGCGCTGGAACTCATCGCCGAACAGCGCATGCAGGAGCCGCTGAACCGCGAGGTGCTGGTGCTGGTCGGTCACACCGACCGCCAGCAAGCCATCGCCCTGGCGCAAACCCTTGGCGAGCAGTGGCAGGCCAGTGGCCTATTCGACAAGGTTCGGTCGACGCTGCAAGCCGACTTGCCGGCATTGCGCATGCAATTGCTTAACGGACGGCTAGCGATGCTCTCGGCGGCAGACCGGCGGCAACTGATCGACCAGCCTCAAGCGTTCATCCAACAACGGGTGCAGGCCCTGTTCGACCCGTTCAACGGCTACAGCCTGGTGCCGAGCCAGGACGATTGGCTGGGCTTGACCGGGCGCATCCAGAACAGCCAACCTCAGCGCGGCGCGATACAACTGGATGTGGGCAGCGGCGCGTTGATCGCCCAAGCCGATGGTAAAAACTGGGTGATGCTGCGGGCCCGCACCCATGGCAACGCTTTCGACATGAACCTGCCACTGAAAGTCGCCGACCTGCTGCAACACAGCCGTGATCAGGTGGACCAGGCCCAAGGGCAAATGCTCGCGGCCAGCGGCCTGCTGTACGCCGCCAGCGGCCAGCAGCAGGCCTCGCGGGAAATCACTTGGGTGGGCGGCGGCGCAACGGTCGGCATTTTGTTGCTGCTGTTGCTGGCCTTCCGGCGCTTGCGGGTGTGGCTGGCGTTCGTACCGGTGCTGGTGGGCATGCTGTTCGGCGCAGTGGCCTGCGTGGCGCTGTTCGGACGCATGCATGTCATGACCCTGGTGCTGGGTTCCAGCCTGATCGGCGTGGCGGTGGATTACCCGCTGCACTACCTGTCCAAGAGCTGGAGTCTCAAGCCATGGCGCAGCTGGCCGGCCCTGCGCCTGACCCTGCCGGGGCTGAGTCTGAGCCTGGTGACCACCTGCATCGGCTACCTGGCCTTGGCCTGGACACCCTTCCCGGCCCTGACCCAGATCGCGATATTTTCTGCCGCCGGGCTGATCGGCGCCTACCTGACGGCGGTCTGCCTGCTACCGGCGCTGCTCAAGGGCGCCGACTTGCGTCCGGCCCAGTGGCCGCTGCGGCTCTGCGAGCACCTGCTCAAGGCCCGCGAAGCGCTGCTGGCGCGGGTGTGCACGCCGGCCCTGTTGGCGCTGTTGCTGATCTTCTGTGCTGGCGGCCTCTGGCAACTGACCACGAAAAACGACATCCGCCAGTGGATCGGCACGCCCCAACACCTGACCGACGAAGCCCGGGCCATCGCCCGCATCACCGGTTACCAGCCCACCAGCCAGTTCTTCCTGATCAGCGCCGATAATCAGCCACAACTGCTGGAGCGCCAGACAGCCCTCAACGAGCGGCTGGACCAGTTGATCGGCCTGGAAAAACTCCAGGGCTACCTGTCGCTGAACCAACTGCTCAGCCCTCCCGCCGAACAGCAGCAAGTGCGCGAGGCCCTGGCGCGGTTGCCGGCGTTCTGGCAGCCGCTGCTGGATCTGGGCGTACCGGTCGCCGCGCTGCAAGCAGAGCTGGCGCAATTACAGGCGCTGCCCGTGGAAGACATCGACGCCGCGCTGATCGGTCCGTTGGCCGAACCGTATCGCACGCTCTGGCTCGGCCCGACGTCGCAAGGCGTGGCCGCCGTGGTCAGCCTGCAAGGTTTGGGCGATGCCGCGCTGCTGCAGGTGCAGGCGGTGGATCTGCCCGGCGTACAACTGGTGGATCGCCTGGGGGACCTGAACCGGGTGTTTGCCGCCACGCAGATCAGCGCCGCCGAGTTGAAATTGGCCTCCTGCGTGCTGATCGTGCTGGTGTTGATCTGGCCGTTTGGCGTCGGTGGCGCCTTGCGCATCGTCGCCCTGCCGCTGCTCGCCGCGCTGTGCAGCCTGGCAAGCCTCGGCTGGCTGGGACAGCCGCTGACGCTGTTCAGCCTGTTCGGCCTGTTGCTGGTAACAGCTATTGGCGTCGATTACGCGATCCTGATGCGCGAACAGATCGGCGGCGCGGCGGTGAGCCTGCTGGGCACCTTGCTGGCGGCGATCACCACCTGGCTGTCGTTCGGCTTGCTGGCGCTTTCCAGCACGCCAGCGGTGAGTAATTTCGGCCTGGCGGTGAGCCTGGGTCTGGCGTTCAGCTTCATGCTGGCGCCGTGGGCCGGGCGTCAGGCCCACGCTGCTACCGTCCCGGAACCCGCCCAATGATGATTCTGGCGTTCTGGCTCATGGCCCTGGGGCTGTTCGCGGCCGCGACGCTCATGGGCCGTCGCTTCGGGCTGATCCCGATTGTCAGCCAGTTGCTGCTGGCGACGATCGGCCTGCCGCTGCTGATGTATGCCTGGATCGAGCCCGGCTGGCAGCTCAGCGGCGCGCAACTGGTGTCGCCGGTGTGGCTGAAGAATCTCTACAGCATCGCCTTCGCCCTGTTGCTGGGACACATCCTCAGCGATGTGATCGACCTGCACCTGGACCGCCAAAGCGTGAAGATCGCCCTGCCAAGCTTCGGCGTTCCGTTCGCCTGCGGTTTGGCGACGGCGCTCTGGCTGCTGCCGCCCCAGCCCTGGATCAGTTCCCTGGCCGTGGGGCTGCTGTTTGCAATTACCGCGATACCGGTGCTGTACCTGTACTTGCGGCACATTGACTACCCGCCCGCCGCCACCCGGCGCCTGGTGCAGACCGCGATTCTCATCGACCTGATCTGCTGGAGCCTGTTTGGCCTGGCCCAGGGCAGCCTGCACCTGAGCAGCCTGTTACTGCCGTTGGCCGGCGCCTGCGTGCCGCTGCTGTTGCGACTGGCGGGCCTGCGCCAGCCGTTGTTGCACAGCGGCCTCTTCTTTGCGCTGCTGGTCGTGGCTGAACACTACCGGCTCAACGCACTGATTGTCGGCATCGGTTATCTGCTGTGCATGGCCGCGCTCAAAGTGCCGCTGGTGTTGCCGCTCAACGCCCGCTGGATGCAAGGCTTGCAGACCTACCTGGCGATCCCGCTGATCCTCACCTTCGGCATTGTGCAGATCAACGTCCACAGCGCCATGAATAGCCTCGACTGGGTGCAGCTGGGCGCGTTGCTGCTGTTGCCCATTGCCAGCAAACTGCTGGGCAACTGGCTGGGCCTGGGTTGGGCCGGAGCGTCATTCACCGGCGCCAGTCGCTGGCGGGAAAGTGTTTTGCTGAACATTCGCGGCTTGAGCGAAATCGTATTTCTCAACCTGCTATTGCAACAACAACTCATCAGCCCGGCGCTGTACTTTGCGCTGATGCTGATGGGCCTGATCGCGACATTGCTGCCGGCCATGGCCGGCTTCCACCGTATTCCCTCGATTGCCGTCCCGGCCAGGAGCTCCAGTGCCAAGAGTTGAAATGGAACGTCGCCAGGTCGTCATCATCGGCGCAGGCCCTTCCGGCGCCATCGCGGCCGCGCTGCTCAAGCGCAAGGGTCACGATGTGCTGGTCATCGAACGCCAGCATTTCCCACGGTTCTCCATCGGCGAGAGCCTGTTGTCCCATTGCCTGGACTTCGTCGAAGAGGCCGGCATGCTCGAAGCGGTGAATGCCGCCGGGTTCCAGCGCAAGAACGGCGCGGCCTTCGCCTGGGGCGAGCGCTACAGCGCCTTCGATTTCGGCGACACCTTCAGCAACGGCAAGCCCACCACCTTCCAGGTACAACGCGCCGACTTCGACAAGCTGCTGGCTGATCAGGCGGCGCTGCAAGGCGTGGAAATCCGTTATGGCCAAGCCATTACCAATGCCGACTTCACCCTCGCCAAACCGCAACTGGGCGTGCAGCGTGAAGACGGCAGCGAGTACCGGGTCGAGGCCGATTTCGTGCTCGATGCCAGCGGCTACGGTCGGGTCTTGCCGCGCCTGCTGGACCTTGAGGCGCCGTCG
This sequence comes from Pseudomonas sp. LBUM1664, assembly GCF_059695895.1. Taxonomy (NCBI): domain Bacteria; kingdom Pseudomonadati; phylum Pseudomonadota; class Gammaproteobacteria; order Pseudomonadales; family Pseudomonadaceae; genus Pseudomonas; species Pseudomonas sp. LBUM1664. Next base: position 5,853,013 of record NZ_CP166791.1, read on the forward strand.
AATTTCCCGGTGCGCCAGGCGGTGTTCACCCACGTCGAAGATCGCATCGACGCCCCGGCTTTTGACCGGGAGAAAATCCTCATCACCACTCACCCCGACAATCGTGACGTGTGGTTCTGGACCATTCCGTTCAGCGGCGGGCGTTGCTCGGTGGGTGTGGTCGCGGCAGCGGAACATTTCGCCGGCCGCACCGACGACCTGGACGCCTGCCTGCGCGGCTTCATCGACGAAGCCCCAAGCCTGGCCGGTGTCCTGAAAAGCGCGGTATGGGACACCCCGGCGCGGACCATCGGCGGCTACTCGGCCAATGTCAAAACCCTGCACGGTCCAGGCTTCGCCCTGCTGGGCAACGCTGCGGAATTCCTCGACCCGGTGTTCTCCTCCGGCGTGACCATCGCCATGCGCTCAGCGAGCATGGCGGCTGGGGTGCTGCATCGTCAGCTGCAAGGCGAAAGCGTGGACTGGCAAAGCGAGTTCGCCGAACCCCTCAAGCGCGGCGTCGATACTTTCCGTTGCTACGTCGAGGGCTGGTACGCCGGCACCTTCCAGGACGTGATTTTCTACACCGAAGGCTCGGCCGACATCCGCCGCATGATCAGCTCGATCCTGGCCGGCTATGCCTGGGATCAACGCAACCCGTTCGTCAGCGAACCCAAGCGACGCCTGCGCATGCTCTCGGAAATCTGTGCGAGCCCGGCGCCATGAGTAAGCAGCCATGAGCTACCTGAGCGACAACTACGTCGAAGAAACCCGCTTCGGCTTCTGGTTCCTGCGCAGTCATACCTGGCAGCACCATGTGTTGCGGGTGGCGATCAATGACCTGCGCAGCCTGTTCAGCGACCCGCTGCCGGCCAACCCGGTGTTGCTGGACGCCGGTTGCGGCCAGGGCAAGTCGTTCCAGTACCTGCGCCAGGTGTTCGCGCCGCAACACCTGATCGGGGTGGACGCAGATCCCCACAGCTTGAACCTGAGCTTGGATGAAGCCGCACGCCAGGGCATGACCGTGGAACTGATCGGCAGCGACTGCGCGACGTTGGCGGTGCCGGATGCCAGCGTCGATCTGTTGTTCTGCCACCAGACCTTCCATCACCTGGTGGAGCAGGAAAAAGCCCTTGCCGAGTTTTATCGCGTACTCAAGCCCGGCGGTTACCTGATGTTTGCCGAATCCACCGAGGCCTACATCGATACCTGGGTGATCCGCTGGCTGTTCCGTCATCCCATGCACGTGCAGAAAAGCGCCGCGCAGTACCTGCAGATGATCGGCAACCAGGGGTTCCAGTTCGAGGCCGGCAACGTGTCCTATCCGTACCTGTGGTGGAGCCGCGCCAAGGATTTCGGCCTGCTGGAGCGCTTTGGCCTGCGCCGCCCCAAGCCATTCGGCGAGCGAGAGGAAACCCTGGTCAATGTGGTGGCCCGCAAACCCGTCGAAGGAGCAGCCGGATGATTCGTGCCCTGCTTCTCGGCTGCCTGTTGCTGCTCAGTGCCTGCGCCAGTCACGCGCCGCTGCCCGAGCGCACACCGACCCTGGCACTGCCGCTGCAATTGCACATCGAGCGGCAATTGGCCGGGCAACGCCAGGATTGGCTGCTGGTGATCCAACGCGAGGACGCCGGCATCCGTTGGTCGATGATGGACCCGCTGGGCATTCCCGTGGCCCGTCAACGCCTGGTTGACGGCCAGTGGCAGGCCGACGGCCTGCTGCCCCCCAATGCCGAAGCCCGGGAGTTGTTCGCCGCGCTGTTGTTCGCCCTGACACCCGACGCCGAACTGCGCGGCAATTACCCGGCCGCCCGGCAACAGGAGGCGCAACGAACGTTCGATGCTCGATGGCAGGTGCGCTACCAGCGGCCGCTGGATTTTGAACTGAGCCTGCCCCAAGGCCCGCACTACCGCATCACACCGTTAACCGAGAGCGCTCCATGACCGCCTATTTGAATGCCCTCGGGGTAATCTGCGCCTTGGGCCGCGACAAACACATCGTTGCGCGCAACCTTTTTGCCGGCGATTGCTCGGGCCTGCGCGTGGAGAATGGCTGGGTGGCTGAGCGTGCGTTGCCGGTGGCCTCGGTGTCGGGTGAACTGGCCCCCATTCCCGAAGCCCTGGCGGCGCAACGCAGCCGCAACAATCAATTGCTGCTGGAGGCCGGGTTGCAGATCCGCGTCGAGATCGACCGGGCCATTCAGGCCTACGGGCGCACGCGCATTGGCATCGTACTGGGCACCAGTACCTCGGGCATCGATGAGGCCAGCCATGGCATTGCCCATTACCTGCGCGAACAGCACTTCCCCGACGGTTACGACTACCAGCAACAGGAACTCAGCGCGCCGGCCAATTTTCTCTCCGACTGGCTCGACCTGAGCGGCCCCTCCTATGTGATTTCCACTGCCTGCACATCCAGCGCCCGCGCCTTGATGAGCGCCCGGCGCCTGCTGGAGCTGGGCCTGTGCGACGCGGTGCTGTGTGGCGGTGTGGACAGCCTGTGCAAGCTGACCCTCAATGGCTTTTCGGCGCTGGAAGCGGTATCGACCGAACGCTGCAATCCGTTTTCGGTGAACCGCAGCGGCATCAATATCGGCGAGGCGGCGGTGCTGTTTCTCATGAGCAAGACGCCAGGAGAGGGCGCACAGATTGCCCTGCTTGGCGACGGCGCCAGTTCCGATGCCCACCATATTTCCGCCCCGGAGCCCAGCGGTCGCGGCGCTCGCCAGGCCATGGAAAAAGCCTTGCACTGCGCAGGCCTGCAAGCCAGCCAGATCGACTACCTGAACCTGCACGGCACTGCCACGCAACACAACGATGCCATGGAAAGCCACGCGGTGGCCGGGCTGTTTCCGGCAGGGGTGCCCTGCTCGTCTACCAAACCAATGACCGGCCATACCCTCGGGGCCGCCGGGGCGCTGGAAGCGGCGTTCTGCTGGTTGAGCCTGAGCGCCGAAAACGCCGCCCAGGCCCTGCCACCTCATGTCTGGGACGGCCAGGCCGATCCTGAACTGCCGGCGCTGAACTGGGTAAACGCCAGCACCCGTCTGAACCCAACATCACCTCGCCGCCTGATGAGCAATTCGTTTGCCTTCGGCGGCAACAACGTCAGCCTGATTATCGGAGACGCACCATGATTGACTGGCCGCTCGCCGAACTGCTGCCCCACGCAGGCGACATGATTCTCATCGACCGGATCCTGGCCTTCGATGACGAACAGATCCAAACCCACACCACCGTCAAACCCGGCGGTTTGTTCAGCCGCGACGATGGCGCGCTGCCGGCCTGGGTCGGCATCGAGCTGATGGCCCAGAGCGTGGCGGCGTTTGCCGGTTGTCATGCACGCCGACGTGGCGATGCCGTGGAACTGGGTTTCCTGCTCGGCACCCGCAAGTTCGAATGCAATGTCGAATATTTTCCAGCCGGCGCCGAGCTGACCATCCATGGCGTGCGTTCCCTGGAAGACGACAACGGCATGGGCGTGTTCGAATGCCACATCCATGCCCCCGGCATCCATGCCACGGCCCGGCTGAACGTATTCCGTCCGCCCCAGGCCGCCCATTACCTCCATGAACCGTCCGCAACAGGAAACCAGCCATGACTGAATCCGTACTGGTCACCGGCTCCAGCCGTGGCATCGGCCGCGCCATCGCCCTGCGCCTGGCCCAGGCCGGGCACGACATCGTGCTGCACTGCCGCAGCGGCCGTGCCGAGGCCGAAGCCGTCCAGGTCGACATCCAGGCCCTGGGCCGCAATGCCCGGGTGTTGCAATTCGACGTGGCCGATCGCGCTGCGTGCAAAGCCATTCTCGAAGCCGATGTCGAAACCCACGGTGCCTATTACGGCGTGGTGCTCAATGCCGGCCTGACCCGCGATGGCGCCTTCCCGGCCCTGAGCGAGGACGACTGGGATGAGGTGATGCGCACCAACCTCGACGGGTTCTACAACGTGCTGCACCCAGTGATGATGCCGATGATTCGTCGTCGCGCCGCCGGACGGATCGTCTGCATCACCTCGGTTTCGGGGCTGATCGGCAACCGTGGCCAGGTCAATTACAGCGCGTCGAAGGCCGGTTTGATCGGCGCGGCCAAAGCGTTGGCAATCGAGTTGGGCAAGCGCAAGATCACCGTCAATTGCGTCGCGCCAGGCCTGATCGACACCGCCATGCTCGATGAAAACGTGCCCGTGGAAGAACTGATGAAAATGATCCCCGCCCAGCGCATGGGCACCCCGGAAGAAGTGGCCAGCGCGGTGAATTTCCTGATGTCCGCCGAAGCCGGCTACATCACTCGGCAGGTCCTGGCCGTCAACGGAGGCCTGTGCTGATGAAGCGCGTTGTCGTCACCGGCATGGCCGGCATCACCTCACTGGGCAGCGACTGGGACACCATCGCCGCCAACTTCGCCGCCAACCGCAGCGGCATCCGACGCATGGCTGAGTGGGACCGTTTCACCGAACTGAACACCCGTCTGGCTGGGCCTATCGATGACTTCCTGGTCCCGGCCCACTGGACGCGCAAGCAACTGCGCAGCATGGGCCGGGTCTCGCGCCTGGCGGTGGGCGCGGCGGAGCAGGCCCTGACCGACGCGGGCCTGTTGGGCGACGAATCGATCAAGGACGGACGCATGGGCGTGGCCTGCGGTTCATCCACCGGCAGCACCGACGAGATCAAGGCGTTCGGCAACATGCTGCTCAACAGCGTGGCCGAAGGCTTGAACGCCAACTCCTATGTGCGAATGATGCCCCACACCACGGCGGCCAACATCAGCATTTTCTTCGGGCTTACCGGGCGGCTGATTCCCACCTCCAGCGCCTGTACCAGCGGCAGCCATGGCATCGGCTATGCCTACGAGGCGATCAAATTCGGTCGCCTGCCGCTGATGCTGGCCGGTGGTGCGGAAGAGCTGTGCCCGACCGAGGCAATGGTCTTCGACGCGCTCTACGCCACCAGCCTGAAAAACGATGCGCCGCAGACCAGCCCGCGCCCCTACGACAAAGACCGCGATGGCCTGGTGATCGGTGAAGGCGCCGGCATGCTGGTACTCGAAGAACTGGAGCACGCCCTGGCTCGCGGCGCGCGGATTTATGCGGAGATTGTAGGCTTTGGCAGCAACGCCGACGGCCAGCACACCACCCGCCCCGAACAACTCACCATGCGCCGGGCCATGGAACTGGCCCTGGAAGACGCAGGCCTCACGCCTGCCGCCATCGGCTACGTCAACGGCCACGGCACCGCCACCGAACAGGGCGACATCGCCGAAACCCTGGCCACCAGCAGCCTGTTTGGCGAACGCATGCCCATCAGTTCGCAGAAGAGCTTCCTTGGACACACCCTGGGTGCCTGCGGCGCGCTGGAGTCCTGGTTCAGCATCGAAATGATGAACCGCGACCTGTATGTGCACACCTTCAACCTCGACGAGGTTGACCCCCAGTGCGGCCAGCTGGATTACCTGCGCAACGAATTCCGCTCCATGAGTAACGAATACGTGATGAACAACAACTTTGCCTTCGGCGGGGTCAACACCTCGTTGATTTTCCGCCGCTGGCACTGAGCTGATTCCAGACACCCATAACCCCTGGTCAAGGAGACCATGATGCCGTTGAAGAAAATCGCCGTTACCGCCGCCCTGCTGCTCAGCGCCCTACCGAGCATCAGCCAGGCCCGTGATACCGCATTGTTCCTGCCTTTCGACAAAGTCGTCGCCGAAGCCATCCGTAGCGGAAAAATCGACGGCAGTGTGAAGTTCTACCTGGCAGGCAATAAACCGGCCGGCAACGTCACCGTGCTCAGCCCCGGTGCCGTGACCAACAAGAAAACCAATGCCTTCAACAAGTCCGATGAAGTGGCCTGCGAATGGGTGCTGCAATCGGCCCTGATCAGCCTGCACCAGGCCGCCAAAAACGCCGGCGCCAACGCCGTCACCAACATCGTCAGCTTCTACAAGAGCAACGAACGCAAGGACCCCACCACCTACGAATGCCACGCCGGCGCGATCATGGCGGGTGTTGCGTTGAAAGGGGATTTGGCGAAGGTGCAATAGGCTCGAAAAAACTGTGGGAGCGAGCGCGCTCCCGCAGGGTTTGTGGAGTCCTAACGACAGAGTCCTTTTCATACATCGCCTGCCACCGCTGCGTGCGGTATCTATGTACCACCCTCTCTTCGCTCTTCTTTAATAGGTTGTCTCTTCCGAAGGCTTTCTCAGGAAGAGAACATGCTAGAGACCAACCCATTAATATCCCCTTACGACCTACCGCCATTCTCGGCCATCCGCGCCGAGCATCTGCTGCCGGCCATTGAGAAAATCATCACCGACAGCCGCCTCAAAGTCGCCGGGATCATCACCAGCCAGACAACCGACCCAACGTGGGACGACCTGGTGCTGGGCATGGACGAAGTGAAGGCGCGGCTCGATGACACCCTCCAGGTAATCGACATCATCAGCCCCGTGATGACTCAGCAAGCGTGGGCGAACGCGGCGAAACACTGCACCAGCCTGATAACGGCTTACAAGGCGCAGCTCGCACGGAGCAATGAGTTATTTGAGTTGTATCAGAAACTTGCCAATAGCCAGATTGCGGCACTGTTTGATGAGCCTCGTCGAAGGGTCCTGGAAAAAATACTGCGTGAGTTTCGAGTGTCCGGGATACAGCTCCCTCAAAACGAACAACAACGCTTGGCTGGGTTGAACAGCGACATCCATCGACAGGAGCGCGAGTTCAAGTTACGTGTGCAGCGAGCCGGTCGCGCCTGGAGCAAACACATCGAAAAAGAGGCGCTGCTGGCGGGCCTTCCCGACTCGGTAAAACGGTCCATGGCGAACCAGGCCCGGGCAAAAAACCTGCAAGGCTGGTTATTCACCTTGAGTGAAGAGCCGTTTCGCGCCGTGATGCGCCATGCCGAACACCGTCCTTTGCGCAAAGAAATGTGGGTGGCCTACTACTCCCGAGCGTCGGGTCAGGGACTGATCGCCGATCCATTCAATAACGATGATGTATTGAAGTCGCTGCTGGAGGCTCGCCATCAAAAAGCCAGGTTACTGGGCTACGAAAACTTCGCCCAATTGGCCCTCGAGGAGCAGATGGCGGAGTCCAGCGAACAAGTATTGGCCTTTTTACGCAATGTGCTCGCAGAACAACGCAGCGGTTTTGCACGGGAGGCACAGCAACTCAAGGAGCTGGCGGCGCAGCAAGGCGTCACCCCTATGGAGCCGTGGGATTATGAATATCTGGCCGAAAAGGCCCGCCAACACACAGGTTTTTCCCAAAAAGAGCTGAGTGCGTATTTTCCGTTGGATACGGTGCTGAGCCGCCTATGCCACTTCACCCAACGGCTGTTCGGCGTCGAACTGCTTGAGCGTTCAAATTTTGATCGCTGGCACGAAGACGTGCGTCTCTTCGAGGTCAGAGAACATGACCAAACCACCGGTTATCTGTTTATCGATCCGTATCGACGTGAGGGGGACGACACAACGGCCGAGGCGTTCGGGCTGCGCAACCGCCGGGTAACCGCCGAAGGCCGACCCCGGCTACCGATCGCCGTGCTTCGCGGCAAGCTCCGCCCTGGCACCGGCAACAGCCCCTGCCTGCTCGACCATGAGCAATTGCGCACGCTGCTGGGCGAATTTGGACATTGTTTACAGCAGCTTTTAACGCAAGTGCCGTACCGAGACATTTCCGGGCTCAACGGGCTGGCGCACGACACGCGTGAGTTCATCGGCCAGGTGCTGGAACAGTGGTGTTCAAGCAAGCAATTCCTGATCTGGATGTCGAGCCACTTTCAAACCGGCGAGACGATCCCCACCGACGGGCTCGGGCAGTTAATGACTGATAGTCAGACCCAACCCAGTTGGGCGACGGCAAACGAACTGCTCACCATGCTTTTCGATTTTGAGGTGCATCGCACCCATGGCGACGGGCGTAGCGTTCAGGAGGTTTTTGACACCTTGAGTGCTGAAGTGGGACACCAGCAGTGGCCGGAAACTGTACGACCGTTCAACAGCCGTGAGTGTATGGCTTCACGTTATGCGGCCAGGGGCTATTCACAAAAATGGTCGGGTGTACTGGCGACCATCGTGTTTGAAAGATTTATCAGCAATGGCGTTTTCGACCCTGATACCGGACGGGCTTTTCGTGAGGCGTTTTTGACTCACGGTGACGCTCGCCCGTTGGTGGAATCGCTCGAAGTATTTCTGGGCACCGTCTACACCGGCGGGTTGGCGTCGCCCCCTGACGCCGACGAGCCACTGCCGGCCGACAGCACCACTACCCCAAGCGCCCTGCTGACAAACCGGTTGCTGGCTTCACAGCAACAGATGATCCGGCTCAACGACGCCCTTGCACGCCCCTCGGAAGTCGCCAGGCTGCATCTGCACTATTGGTTCCGAAGAACCTTTCCCGCGTTGGCCGGCAACATGATGGTAGAAGCGCTGTCAGTGCGCATGCTACGAAATGCACCCATGCCCCCCTCGCAGCGCACCACGCGGGCCGATACCACCACCCTGCAGGCGCTGTTCTGGCGCGCCATCGCCGGCAAGATCAATACCCGCGAACTCTTTCGAGATTTGAGCAGCATTGTCATCGTCAGTCATAAGGACAACGTCGAGACCGCACCGGCGGCCCTGAATAGCCAAGACGCGAAGAACGAAATCAAATGGCTGCTGCACACCACGTCCATGCAATATGAACCGATGCTGGTACAGGCCCTGGACAACTTCTGGGATAGACCCGCCGGCTTCAGCCAGGACCGCAACGTCAGCGACTGGCTGGCCCATGAATTCAGTACACAACTCAAGACGCAAGCCGATCTTCATAGGCTGGACACCACGTTGAGCCCGCGGCTGCACAAGGCGGTGACAGACTATGCGCTGTCGGCACCGGACGCGGCGTCCCGCGTCGGGTTGGCGGAGCATGTCCGTCCGGGGGTTTATGGCCTGAGTCTCACCCCCCAAGGGTGGGGCTTCAACGTGCCGCTGTCGGGCGTGGTTGCCTTGACGCGACATGACAACATCCACAGCCCGGGGGACGCGGTGCTGTACCGCCCGGGTCATCCACTGCAGATATACGACGACCTGACGGCGCTGACAGCGGGCCTTAAGGAGGACGGCAGCGCTGAAGATGAGGTCAACACTGCGCCAATAGCGCAGAACTTCCTGGCCGGCCTGGTCGCCGACCTGCGCACGGCGCAAAAAACAGCGGTGAGAAACGTCTTACTCAATGGCTCGGCAGGTGAAGAGGACATCACCACCTGGGTGGCCAGGATGGACGCGGCGGCGGACGTCGGCGAACGGCTGGACCTGGCGGGCGTCATGGACGAGCGCGAGTTACGGCTGAGTCGGGAAAAACTGGACCAGTGGCTGCGCGGCAATCCGCACGTCACCCGTGGCGACCGCCTGACTTGGTGGAACGTAGTGCAGGACTTGCACAAAGCCATGGCGGATGCGTCGCCACCGCCGCAGGACCCGGTCATGCTGGCTACCCCCGACGCCCTTCTGGAATGGACCCGCCTGCTGCTTGCCCGCCAGCTTGAACACAAACACCTGCGGGCCGATCCAGACCAGGTCTTTCTGAGTATCGAACGGGAAATCATCGACCCGCACGCCCCGACGGGCTCATCGCCGTTTGACTCAGGGCTCTCCCAAGGCGGGGTGAAGGGGACAGCGGTCTACCGCCAATCCATGACGCAATGGGCGATGTCCAACCTGACGCCGGACGAACGCAATGTTCGCAACCCTCTTCTGGAAGGGCCTATGAGCTATGAGCAATTCAAGGACGTCATTGAAACGGCAGACGTGGGTGCAAAGCTGCCGACCGCGCTGCAAATCACCGCCCGCAAACGACAGGCCGAATGGATGCTCCTTAAGGACAAACAGATACGGGCACAGGCATGGGCCGCCCATATTTCGGGCGACTTCAGGCACGACCGGCTCGATACCGGACTGAACCTGGTACTGGCGGCGCTGGACAGCCCCGAGCCGCAGGGGCGTCGCAAGGTCAACGGGCACGAGGTGGTGGTCCGTCAACTGCGCTGGGGCGACAGCGTGCTCAAAGAGCTATTGGCGTTCGGGGTGAGGGCACTCGCGAGCCGGCCTTCGCTGACGCTGTACACGCCGGGGGCACCGGACGGCAAGACGTTCAGGGACGTGGATGCGCAAAGCGTCCGGGGGCTCAAACCTGCCTTGGTCCAAGCGCTCACGGCCACGCCGCAGATGATCCGCTGGCTGATCTCACACCTGCCATTAACCGAACAAGCCGCGCAGCTCGATAGCCTGGCACCGACGCCGGACGACCTGACACGCGATCAGAAAATAAAAAGAGTGACGCAATCCTTCTTCGCGTGGGCGAAGGACCGGGCCCGGAATGATTTCGCGTTGAAAATCGCCTCCCCTGTCGTCAAGGACAACTTGCTGCAAGCGCTGCATGAAACCCAGATAACCCATGGGATCAGCACGGCGCAATCGCTGACCGTGTCCAACGCCGAGCGCGACAGCGGGGCAGCGCAGGAAGGGCGCAGGCGTGGGGTCTCGCTGCTGACGGGTGCCCTGTCGATATTCCCCGTGGGCCGATTGGGTGGGATCTTGGGGCGCGCGGTCCTGCCCGTGATGGCCGGCGGCGTTGCGGTGTCGGCAATAAAGGATGAGGGCGGCAGCGGCAGCCAGTGGATCGGTGATTTCATCAGCGGGTTGGGTGAGGTACTGGCGGAGGCCGGGCAAGACCTGATCATGACTCGCGCTGGACGGCATCGAAGCAAACAAAGCCCGATGCTGGCGGGCCTTCCCCGCATGCCGGATCCGGAGCTCAAGCCTTTTCGCCTCAAAGAATTCGACAGTAAAGGGCTCGTGCCCGAGGGCCGCGGCCTGTACAGGGACGCCGGTGGCTACCAATATTTGAAGTTGGAAAAGGACTACTACAAAACGACGATACAAGACGGCGAACGGATTATTTATCTGCCCAATGACCGTGCGAGCCACCGAATGATGACCTGGGAAAATGGCAAGTGGCAGCTTGAAGAACGTAGACGGCTACTGGGGGGCGGTTCTTGGTTAGGTCGATACAGTCGGGCCCTGGAAACGCCGCACAAGCATGCTTTGCTGGAAGGCGTGCTGCGATGGTCCTCTGCGAATACGACTGGGAAGGCAACGGACGTTATCAACTCGATGCCCAATGTGCTGGCCGAACGCATACTGCGTGAGAGCATGGACGACGTAGGCATTAGCGATATGAACACTTATCGCTCGAGAATAAAGACGCTGTACCCGCCACGAAACACTTCATCCAACGATCAAACGCCGCACCAAAAATTACTGCATAAATACAATGTATGGGAAGCCGTCGACGCTTGTACGAAAGATATCGAGGCCAATGTGGACGACATACATCTCACCCCCCACCAACGAATAAACATATTCGACAAAGTTATGATACTTAAAACAGAGCTTTATGATGGCGCGGGCAACTTCAAGCTCAACATGGCGTCGATAGTCGATAACTTTACCGGCGCAGTATTCATCGCGACAGCGCCTGGACAAGGGAGAAAACACGTCGCCTTGGACAAAATACAGAACGACCTTATCGAGATGATAAACATTGCCGAAAACGTCGTCCTGGACGAGTTGGAATTTTTATTACCGGGACAAGGGCGCGCCGCCAAGGAAGCGTATGTAAAATCACCCGAGCACCGTGATGAATGTAAAAAGAAAATACTGGCGGCACTCAGAAATGAGATGGAACGCAGAAGAAAACCCGGATTATTGACGGAAATCAGAAACCATAAAATCCCCTACATTATCGTCAACAAGGGCAAATCTCAGCGCAACACAATATTGATCACCGAAGACGCAGTGAAAGACTTCAGCAAAAATCTATCCAACTATAACGCGCCCGATATTGACGTCGTTACAAAACTCCCATCTAAAAAGGTGACCGGTGCCCCCCCCGTGGCCACTGACCCAAGCGCTCCACCCGTCACGTCCACCGCAACAGACACATTTACGGTAAGTACCACCCCGCTTGCTGAAATGCAGATGTCATACGACAACTTCCCCGAGGTGGCCAGAACGAAAATCACCGAAATCATGGCGGACATTCGCGCCGGCAGGACCACCACAAAAAGAATCAACAAATATTACTGGTACGACATGGCCCAACTCACCCCAGGCAGTGGCAGGGGGGCATGGCGCGCCGCGTTTGAACGCCGGGGTGATACCTGGGCACTCCAGGGTTTTTATGACTATCACACTCAAGGCACGATTGTCTGGGGAGGTTGACTGAGAGGAAAGGAACACGGTGACAATCATTTCGGAAATGTCCCACAACCGGAGCTTGAACTTCGAGCTAGGGTCAGTCTTTCAAGACCCATCGGGACCATTCCAATATGACTGAAATGCCAAAAAAAGCCGTGATCGTGTTCAGCGGCGGCCAGGATTCGACCACCTGCCTGATTCATGCGCTGCCGCAATACGATGAAATTCACTGCATTACCTTTGATTACGGCCAGCGCCATCGTGCGGAAATCGACGTAGCGCGGCAACTCGCCAAAAAGCTGGGGGTGACGGCGCATAAGGTTTGGGATGCATCGCTGCTCAATGAATTAGCCGTCAGCAGTTTGACTCGGGATAACATTCCAGCTCCATTGGCAAGCAGTGCAGGCAACGGTTTGCCAAATACCTTCGTACCCGGCCGCAATATTCTGTTTTTAACCTTGGCCTCTATTTATGCTTATCAAGTGCGCGCTGAAGCGGTTATTACCGGCGTGTGCGAAACGGATTTTTCTGGCTATCCGGATTGCCGTGATGAGTTTGTCAAAGCCATGAATAATGCCATTGAGTCTGGCATGGATTATAAGTTACGCATTGAAACGCCGCTTATGTGGCTGAATAAAGCGGAAACGTGGGCACTGGCCGATCATCATCAGCAGTTAGATTTTATTAATAGTCAAACACTGACGTGCTACAACGGCATACAGGGGAGTGGATGCGGGGGTTGTGATGCTTGTAGTCTTCGGGCTAGGGGGCTGAATGAATTCCTTGAAAATAGAACTGAAATCACCATCAACTTAAAAGCCAAATTGGCCCTATAAAAATAATAGAATCGAGTGAAATGAACTACTAACCAGTAGCTCATCCGCTCTACCTCACGCAACCTGTACTTTAACGATATACTTCTTAAATAATGACCTCATTATAAGGTATATCCAGCTTCCAACCAGATAACCCTGGAAGCCAACTGCTGGCGCTTAGCAACAGACACAAAATGTATGAGCGCTCTCAGTCACGGAGATCTTTTTTTCATGGATCGATACATGCCTGTCACCGACAACGACTGCACCATCGCATCGTTACTGATCGACACTCAAGCGCCACTGGACGTACTGCACGAAAGCGCCGCTTCGCGCATACGCGCGACCACCCAGCTCCTGGAGAGCCTGGCCTTCGAGGAAGGGGCTTACAGTGAACTGGCTCGCGTGCTGGTCATTTCATTACGCGAGGGCTGCGATTTGCTGGATGTCGTCGGCCGACGATTACAGACGCAGCTTGCAACGTGAAAAAGAAAAGGGCGCCTTTCGGCGCCCCTTCACAAAAATGCTGACCTGTTCAGGTACTGGCATGCAGTTTCAGCCCCAGCGCTTTGACCACTTTTAAAATAGTGCCGAACTCAGGATTTCCTTCCCCCGACAAGGCGCGATAGAGATTTTCCCGGGATAGCCCGGCATCACGAGCTACCTGGGTCATTCCGCGAGCGCGTGCAATGGTCCCCAGAGCTTTTGCGATGAATGCGGGATCGTCTCCTGCCTCCTCCATGCATGCATGCATGCATCCAGATAATTAGCCATGTCCTCTTCGGTCTTGAGGTACTCGGCAGAGTCCCAGCGAGTGAATTGTTCGGTCATGGGTTTTGCTCCTGCCAGGATTTCGCAATGAGCCTGGCTTGTTTGATGTCGCGAGTTTGACTGCTTTTATCACCACCACACAGAAGGATGATCAATTGTCGGCCCTGCTGCATGAAGTAAATTCGATACCCCGGACCGTAATCGATACGAGCTTCGCTCAATCCTTCCCCAATGGCTTTGACGTCTCCCAGATTCCCATCGGCCATACGATCGACTCAAACCTGAATACGCATCCTGGCACGGCTATCAGCCAGCTTTGAGAGCCAGCCGGAAAAGGTAGAGCTTCGAATAATCTCCGTCATGCGGCACGGTGTAGCCTTTGCGCTACACCTGCTCAAGCAACATCAAGTCGGCCCCATTGATGCGAGATGATCTCAAATATTTCCGGTATTGCTGTTCAACAACTCTACAAAAGCCTTCGCCATCGGCGAGCGCTGGTCCTTGCGCAGCACCAGCCACACCGCCGACACCGCCGCGGGGTCGAGCAGTGGTCGATAGACCACGCCATCAATACGCATCCGCTGGTAAGACGCCGGCAGCACCGAGACGCCCAGCCCCGCCGCGACCAAACCGATGATGGTCATGGCTTCGCCGGCTTCTTGGGCGAAGTGCGGGCTGAAACCGGCGTCGCGGGCCAGGCTCAGGAGTTGTGCATAGAGGCCGCTGCCGTAGCTGCGGGGGAAGAACACGAACGGCTCCTGGGCCAACGCCGAGAGAAACAGACCCTCTTCACTGTCCTGGGCCAGTGGATGTTTGGAGCTGAGCACGGCCACTAGCGGTTCGCGGCTGAGTTCGATTTCGATCAGGGAGTCGGGCAGCGGTAACGGCCGCATGATGCCCACCTCGATGGCCTCGTCCACCAGCGCTCCGGCCACTTGGGTGCTGCTCATTTCCCGCAGGTTCAGGTGCACGGCGGGAAAGCGTTGGCGGAACGAGAAGATCGCCTGGGGGATGGTGGAATTGAAGGGCGCCGACGAAGTGAAACCAATTTTCAGCTCGCCCAGTTCACCCAACTGGGCGCGGCGGGCCACGTCGGCGGCCTTGTCGACCTGGGCCAATACCCGCCGCGCCTCTTCAAGGAACAAGCGTCCGGCCTCACTCAGTTCGACCCGACGATTGGTACGCTCGAACAGCCGCGCGCCGATCTCTTGCTCCAGCGCCTGGATTTGCTGGCTCAACGGCGGCTGAGAGATGCCCAGCGCCAACGCGGCGCGGCCAAAATGCAGTTCTTCGGCCACGGCAATGAAGTAACGCAGGTGACGCAATTCCATGGGTAATCCAATAGGTCGTAAAACGTCTTAAACAGGTCGAATAATATATTGGATAGAAACATTGGCCGGCTATATGCTTTTTTCATTGCCTGCCTGGCCGTGCTCCTGCGAGGTCCATCGTGAAAACCGCTGTCGCTCCACTGGCCCATGAAATCCCGTCTCGTGCGCAAGATGATGCCATCGCCGAACTGAAAGACATCTACATCGAAAAAGGCACGCCGATGTTCATGCGCACGGTGCTGGCGCTGTTCAGCGGTGGCTTCGCGACCTTCGCCTTGCTGTACTGCGTGCAGCCGATGATGCCGCTGCTGTCCAAAGAGTTTTCCATCAACGCTGCCCAGAGCAGCTTGATCCTGTCCGTGGCGACCGGCCTGCTCGCCATCGGCCTGTTGATCACCGGCCCGATTTCCGACCGTATCGGCCGCAAGTCGGTGATGGTCGCGGCGTTGTTCGCGGCGGCGATCTGCACGATTGCCAGCGCGATGATGCCGACCTGGCAAAGCGTGCTGGTGCTGCGCGCCTTGGTGGGGCTGTCGTTGAGCGGCGTGGCGGCGGTCGCGATGACCTACCTGGGTGAAGAGATCCATCCCAGACACATTGGCCTGGCGATGGGTTTGTACATCGCAGGCAATGCCATCGGCGGTATGTGTGGGCGCCTGATCACCGGTGTCTTGATCGACTTTGTCAGCTGGCACACGGCAATGCTGGTGATCGGCGGCCTGGCCCTGATCGCAGCGGCGGTGTTCTGGAGAATCCTTCCCGAATCGCGCAACTTCCGCCCCCGCTCGCTGCATCCGCGCAGCCTGCTGGACGGTTTCACCATACACTTTCGCGACGCCGGATTGCCGCTGCTGTTTCTCGAAGCCTTTGTGTTGATGGGCGCGTTTGTGACGCTGTTCAATTACATCGGCTATCGCCTGCTGGCCGCGCCCTATCACCTGGACCAGGCATTCGTCGGGTTGCTGTCGGTGGTGTACCTGTCGGGCATCTACAGCTCGGCAAAAATCGGCGCACTGGCCGACAAACTCGGGCGCCGCAAAGTGCTGTGGGCGACCATCGCATTGATGCTGGCCGGCCTCGCCCTGACCATGGCTACGCCGCTGCCTCTGGTGATCCTGGGCATGCTGGCGTTCACCTTCGGCTTCTTCGGCGCCCATTCGGTCGCCAGCAGCTGGATTGGCCGCCGTGCCACCCAGGCCAAGGCCCAGGCTTCATCGCTTTATCTGTTCAGCTATTACGTCGGATCGAGTGTTGCCGGTACCGCGGGCGGCGTAGCCTGGCACCTGGGTGGATGGAACGGCGTTGGGCTGTTCATTGGCGCATTGCTGATGATTGCGCTAATGGTGGCATTGAAGCTGGCGAAGTTGCAGCCGCTGGAGGGCGTAAAAGCCTGACGGCTGCGCTGAACTGTGGGGGCGAGCCAGCTCGCGATGAGGGTTTCACATTCAACATGTCTGCTGACTGATCTACCGCTATCGCGAGCAGGCTCGCTCCCACAAAAGCAAAGAGTTACTCGTGATATTGCGCCGACAACTCATGCACCGCCCGCAGGAACGCACCGGCGTGTTCCGGATCGACTTCCGGGGTGATGCCATGGCCGAGGTTGAACACGTGGCCGCTGCCCTTGCCGTAGCTGGCGAGGATGCGCCCGACTTCGGTGCGGATGGCTTCGGGTTTTGCGTAGAGGACGGTCGGGTCCATGTTGCCTTGCAAGGCGACTTTATGGCCGACACGCTCGCGGGCGTTGCCGATGTCGCAGGTCCAGTCCAGGCCCAGGGCGTCGGCGCCGGCCTCGGCGATGCTTTCCAGCCACAGGCCGCCGTTCTTGGTGAACAGGATGACCGGCACTTTGCGGCCTTCATGTTCGCGGATCAGGCCGCTGACGATCTTGCGCATGTAGGCCAGGGAGAACTCCTGATACGCCGCCGCCGATAGGTTGCCGCCCCAGGTGTCGAAAATCTGTACCGCTTGCGCACCGGCCATGATCTGGCCGTTGAGGTAGGACGTGACCGACTGGGCCAGCTTGTCCAGCAGCAGGTGCATGGCTTGCGGGTTGTCGTAGAGCATCGCCTTGGTCTTGCGGAAATCTTTCGACGAGCCGCCTTCGACCATGTAAGTGGCCAGGGTCCAAGGGCTGCCGGAGAAACCGATCAACGGCACGCGCCCGTTGAGCTCGCGGCGGATGGTGCTGACCGCGTCCATGACATAGCCCAGGTCTTTCTGCGGGTCGGGAATCGGCAAGGCTTCAATGTCGGCCAGGGTGCTGACGACTTTCTTGAAGCGTGGGCCTTCGCCGGTCTCGAAGTAGAGGCCCTGACCCATGGCGTCGGGAATGGTGAGGATGTCGGAGAACAGAATCGCCGCATCCAGCTGCGGGTAGCGATCCAGTGGTTGCATCGTGACTTCGCAAGCGAACTGGGGATTCATGCACAGGCTCATGAAGTCACCGGCCTTGGCGCGACTGGCGCGGTACTCCGGCAGGTAGCGACCGGCCTGACGCATCATCCACACCGGGGTGACGTCTACGGGTTGCTTGAGCAGGGCGCGAAGGAAACGGTCGTTCTTCAGGGCAGTCATGTCGGCATCCGGAAAAAAAGTGCGGGCATTTTCTCAGAGCGCGACGCAAAAGGCACGGCAAGAGCCGTGCCTTTTATCTATCGGGGCAATTTGTCGCGGTGGAAAGCAGTCTTCGCAACACCACAAAACACCTGTGGGAACAGTTTCTTGTGGGAGCAAAGCTCGCCCCCACAGGGTTTTGTGTCGCTTGGTCAGACCCCCAGGTAATCCAGAATCCCTTCGGCGGCATTGCGGCCTTCGAAGATCGCCGTCACCACCAGGTCAGACCCGCGCACCATGTCGCCACCGGCGAAGATCTTCGGGTTGCTGGTCTGGTGCTTGTACTGGCCCTGTTCCGGGGCCACGACGCGGCCCTGGCTGTCGGTCTGGATGCTGAACTGCTCGAACCACGGCGCCGGGCTTGGGCGGAAGCCGAACGCGATCACCACGGCATCGGCCGGGATGATTTCTTCGGAACCCGGGATCGGCTCGGGGCTGCGGCGGCCACGGGCGTCCGGCTCGCCGAGACGGGTCTCGACCACTTTCACGCCTTCGACCTTGTCTTCACCGACAATGGCAATCGGCTGGCGGTTGTAGAGGAACTTCACGCCTTCTTCCTTGGCGTTCTTCACCTCTTTGCGCGAGCCGGGCATGTTGGCTTCGTCACGACGGTAAGCGCACGTGACCGACTTGGCACCCTGGCGAATCGAGGTACGGTTACAGTCCATCGCCGTGTCGCCACCGCCGAGCACCACCACCTTCTTGCCTTTCATGTCGACGAAGTCTTCCGGCGACTTTTCAAAGCCCAGGTTGCGGTTGACGTTGGCGATCAGGAAGTCCAGCGCGTCATAGACGCCCGGCAGGTCCTCGCCGGCAAAGCCGCCCTTCATGTAGGTGTAGGTGCCCATGCCCATGAATACGGCATCGTATTCTGCGAGCAGTTGCTCCATGGTCACGTCCTTGCCCACTTCGGTGTTCAGGCGAAACTCGATGCCCATGCCGGTGAAGACTTCGCGACGATTGCTCAGCACGGTCTTTTCCAACTTGAACTCAGGGATACCAAAGGTCAGCAGACCACCGATTTCCGGGTTGCGGTCAAACACCACCGGGGTCACGCCACCACGCACCAGCACGTCGGCACAGCCCAGGCCCGCCGGGCCCGCACCGATAATCGCCACGCGCTTGCCGGTCGGCTTGACCTTGGACATGTCCGGGCGCCAGCCCATGGCAAACGCAGTGTCGGTGATGTACTTCTCCACCGAACCGATGGTCACCGCGCCGAAACCGTCGTTGAGGGTGCACGCACCTTCACACAGACGATCCTGCGGACACACCCGACCGCAGACTTCCGGCAGGGTGTTGGTCTGGTGGGACAACTCGGCGGCCTGGAGGATGTTGCCCTCGGCCACCAGTTTCAGCCAGTTGGGAATGAAGTTGTGCACCGGGCACTTCCATTCGCAGTACGGGTTACCGCAACCCAAGCAGCGGTGGGCCTGGTCGGCCGACTGCTGGGGTTTGAAAGGCTCGTAGATCTCCACGAACTCTTTCTTGCGTTGACGCAACAGTTTCTTCTTCGGATCCTTGCGCCCGACATCGATGAACTGGAAGTCGTTATTCAGACGTTCAGCCATTGTTAAAACCTCATCAAACTCTTCAGGCGCATATCACTGCGGGTTGGCACGAGTGCTGGAAAGCAACGACTTCAGATTGGCAGCCTTGGGCTTGACCAGCCAGAAACGACGCAGATAGTCATCGAGGTTTTCGGCGAGGTTACGCCCCCACTCGCTGTTGGTTTCCTCGACGTATTCATCCAGTACGCGTTGCAGGTGGCTGCGGTAGGCTTCCATCGCCTCGCCGCTGATCCGCTGGATTTCCACCAGTTCGTGGTTGACCCGGTCAACGAAGGTGTTGTCCTGGTCGAGCACGTAGGCGAAACCGCCGGTCATGCCAGAGCCGAAGTTGTAACCGGTCTTGCCCAATACACAGACGAAACCACCGGTCATGTACTCGCAGCAGTGATCACCGGTGCCTTCCACCACAGTGTGGGCCCCGGAGTTACGCACGGCGAAACGCTCGCCCGCGGTGCCCGCGGCGAACAACTTGCCGCCGGTGGCGCCGTACAGGCAGGTGTTGCCGATAATGGCACTGTCCTGAGTCTTGTAGACGCTGCCCTTGGGCGGAACGATGACCAGTTTGCCACCGGTCATGCCCTTGCCCACGTAGTCGTTGGCGTCGCCTTCCAGGTACATGTCCAGGCCGCCGGCGTTCCAGACGCCGAAGCTCTGGCCAGCGGTGCCCTTGAAGCGGAAGGTGACCGGCGCCTTGGCCATGCCCTGGTTGCCGTGCTTGCGGGCGATTTCGCCGGAGATCCGCGCGCCGATGGAACGGTCGCAGTTGCAGATATCCAGTTCGAACTCGGCACCGCTCAGGTCGTTGATCGCCGAAGCGGCCATTTCGACCATCTTCTCGGCCAGCTCACCCTTGTCGAACGGCGGGTTGCGCTCTACCTGGCAGAACTGCGGCTTGTCCGCCGGAATGAGATCGCTACCCAGCAACGGGGTCAGGTCCAGGTGATGCTGTTTGGCGGTCTGGCCTTGGAGCACTTCCAGCAGATCGGTACGACCGATCAGTTCTTCGAGCGAACGCACGCCCAGCTTCGCCAGCCACTCACGGGTCTCTTCGGCCACGTAGGTGAAGAAATTCACCACCATGTCGACGGTACCGATGTAGTGATCCTTGCGCAGCTTGTCGTTCTGGGTCGCCACGCCGGTGGCGCAGTTGTTCAAGTGGCAGATGCGCAGGTATTTGCAGCCCAGGGCGATCATCGGCGCGGTGCCGAAGCCGAAGCTCTCGGCGCCGAGGATGGCCGCCTTGATCACGTCCAGGCCGGTTTTCAGGCCGCCGTCGGTCTGCACCCGAACCTTGCCGCGCAAGTCGTTGCCGCGCAGGGTCTGGTGAGTTTCGGCCAGGCCCAGTTCCCACGGCGCACCGGCGTACTTGATCGAGGTCAGCGGCGACGCACCGGTACCACCGTCGTAGCCAGAGATGGTGATCAGGTCGGCATAGGCCTTGGCCACACCAGCGGCGATGGTACCGACGCCAGCTTCTGCTACCAGTTTCACCGAGACCAACGCCTTCGGGTTCACCTGCTTGAGGTCGAAGATCAGTTGCGACAAGTCTTCGATCGAGTAGATGTCGTGGTGCGGTGGTGGCGAGATCAGGGTCACGCCGGGCACTGCGTAACGTAGCTTGGCGATCAGGCCGTTGACCTTGCCGCCGGGCAACTGGCCGCCTTCGCCGGGCTTGGCGCCTTGGGCAACCTTGATCTGCAACACTTCAGCGTTGACCAGGTACTCCGGCGTCACACCGAAGCGGCCGGTGGCAACCTGCTTGATTTTTGAACTCTTGATGGTGCCGTAGCGCGCCGGGTCTTCGCCGCCTTCGCCGGAGTTGGAACGCGCACCGAGGCGGTTCATGGCTTCGGCCAGGGCTTCGTGGGCTTCCGGGGAAAGCGCACCCAGGGAAATACCGGCGGAATCGAAGCGCTTGAGCACCGACTCCAGCGGTTCCACTTCGCTGATGTCCAGCGGCGTGTCCAGGGTCTTGACCTTGAGCAGGTCGCGGATCATCGACACCGGACGGTTGTCCACCAGCGACGTGTATTCCTTGAACTTGCTGTAGTCGCCCTGCTGCACAGCGGCCTGCAGGGTGTTGACCACATCCGGGTTGTAGGCGTGGTATTCGCCACCGTGGACGAACTTCAGCAGGCCGCCCTGCTGGATCGGCTTGCGCGGGCTCCAGGCTTCGGCCGCCAGGGCTTTCTGTTCGGCTTCGATGTCGACGAAGCGCGCACCCTTGATGCGGCTAGGCACACCACGGAAGCTCAGTTCGCAAACTTCTTCGGACAGGCCGATGGCCTCGAACAGTTGCGCGCCACGGTACGAAGCAATGGTCGAGATGCCCATCTTCGACAGGATCTTGAGCAGGCCCTTGGTGATGCCCTTGCGGTAGTTCTTGAACACCTCATAGAGGTCGCCCAGCACTTCACCAGTACGGATCAGGTCGCCCAGCACTTCGTAGGCCAGGAACGGATACACCGCCGAGGCACCGAAGCCGATCAGCACCGCAAAGTGATGCGGGTCGCGGGCAGTGGCGGTTTCCACCAGGATGTTGGAGTCGCAGCGCAGGCCTTTTTCGGTCAGGCGATGGTGCACCGCACCGGTGGCCAGCGAGGCGTGGATCGGCAACTTGCCCGGCGCAATGTGACGGTCGCTCAGCACGATCTGGGTACGACCGGCGCGTGCGGCTTCTTCAGCCTGATCGGCGACGTTGCGGATGGCGGCTTCCAGGCCAACGCTTTCGTCGTAGTTCAGGTCGATGACCTGGCGGGCGAAGCCCGGGCGGTCGAGGTTGGTCAGCGAGCGCCACTTGGCCGGGGAAATGACCGGCGAGCTGAGGATCACACGCGAGGCGTGCTCCGGCGACTCCTGGAAGATGTTGCGCTCGGCGCCCAGGCAGATTTCCAGGGACATCACGATCGCTTCGCGCAGCGGGTCGATCGGCGGGTTGGTCACCTGAGCGAACTGCTGGCGGAAATAGTCGTACGGCGTGCGCACGCGTTGCGAAAGCACGGCCATCGGCGTGTCGTCGCCCATAGAGCCGACCGCTTCGTAGCCCTGCTCGCCCAGCGGACGCAGCACTTGGTCACGCTCCTCGAACGTCACCTGGTACATCTTCATGTACTGCTTGAGCTGATCGACGTCGTAGAAAGCCGAACCGTGGTCGTTGTCTTCCATGGTCGCCTGGATGCGCAGGGCATTCTTGCGCAACCATTGCTTGTAGGGATGACGCGACTTGAGGCGGTTGTCGATGGCGTCGGTGTCGAGGATCTGACCGGTTTCGGTGTCCACGGCAAAGATCTGGCCCGGGCCTACACGGCCCTTGGCGATGACGTCTTCGGGCTGGTAGTTCCAGACGCCGATTTCCGAAGCCAGGGTGATAAAACCGTTGGTGGTAGTAACCCAGCGCGCCGGGCGCAGACCGTTACGGTCCAGCAGGCACACGGCGTAGCGACCGTCGGTCATGACGATACCGGCCGGGCCATCCCACGGCTCCATGTGCATGGAGTTGTATTCGTAGAATGCCCGCAGGTCCGGGTCCATGGTCTCGACGTTCTGCCAGGCTGGCGGAACCAGCATGCGCACGCCACGGAACAGGTCGATGCCACCGGTCACCATCAGTTCCAGCATGTTGTCCATGCTCGAGGAGTCCGAACCCACGCGGTTGACCAACGGCCCCAGATCTTCGAGGTCCGGCATCAAATCGTTGGCGAACTTGGTGCGACGGGCCAAGGCCCAGTTGCGGTTGCCGGTAATGGTGTTGATCTCGCCGTTGTGGGCGAGGAAGCGGAATGGCTGGGCCAGCGGCCATTTCGGCAGGGTGTTGGTGGAGAAACGCTGGTGGAACACGCAGATCGCGGTTTTCAGGCGCTCGTCGCTCAGGTCCGGATAGAAGGCGGTGAGGTCCGCCGGCATCATCAGGCCTTTATAAATGATCGTCTTGTGGGAAAAGCTGCAAATGTAGTGATCGGTGTCGGCAGCGTTGGCCACGGACGAACGACGACGGGAGCTGAACAGCTTGATCGACATGTCCTGGTCGCTCAGGCCTTCACCGGCGATGAACACTTGTTCGATCTGCGGCAGGCGCTCCAGGGCCAGGCGGCCGAGGACGCTGGTATCGATCGGCACTTTGCGCCAGCCAACCAGTTGCAGGCCCGCGGCCAGGATCTCGCGGTTCATGTTCTCGCGAGCCGCTTGTGCCTTCACCGGGTCCTGATTGAAGAACACCATGCCCACGGCGTACTGCTTGGGCAGGGTCACGCCAAACGTTTCCTGGGCAACGGCACGCAGGAACTCGTCTGGCTTTTGGATCAGCAAGCCACAACCGTCACCGGTCTTGCCGTCGGCGTTGATCCCACCACGGTGGGTCATGCAGGTCAGGGCCTCAATGGCCGTTTGCAAAAGGGTATGGCTGGGCTCGCCCTGCATATGGGCTATCAGGCCGAAACCGCAGTTATCCTTGAATTCATCTGGTTGGTACAGACCTGCTTTCATAGACACTTTCTCACCAGGCTGCCCCTTATCGAGGCAAATTTCTTTTCAATTCAACCAGTTGCATGCCGCGCCGAACGTACGCCAGCTTTGCGGGGGCAAAAGGGAGGTCATTGTACACACCGACACAGAGGCTCACAAATTTGACGACGAACTGTCGCAAATCCATGTCGCATTTGTGAAAGGTTTAAAGCTATATGCTGTGCTAGTCAAAACTTTTTTGGGTTCGACCGCTACGACTCAAACGCTACTGTGACGCAGACACCACAAGGCGCGCGGCCTGAATGGTCGCTCGCCCTTACGGAAATGTTGAGGTTGCCGGGAGAGGCGGCCTGGGTAAGGCCGCCGAATCTTCAGCGAGTTGCTGCCAGTTCCTGTTGGACACTGGCGACAGTACGAGGCCAAGGTTTACCAGCCTGAACCTTCGCTGGCAAGGCTTTGATGGCGGAAACGGCTGCATCACGATTGGCAAAGCTGCCGTAGGTGATGACATAAAGCGGCTTGCCATTGAGCACTTTCTTGAAATAACGGTACTCGCCGCCCTGCTCCTTGACGAAGTTTTGCGCAGTGGCTTCGGAGCTGGTGCCGAGGATCTGCACCACGTAATTGCCCGGTGCCTGAGCGGCATACCAGCTACCGCCCGCGACCTTGGCCGTGGTGGCAGGTTTGGCAGCAGGCGCTGGAGCCGGAGCTGGCTTGGCGGTGGCTACCTGGGTAGGCGCCGGGGTCGGCTTGGCGGCGTGAGCAGGCACTGGCGCTGGCGTTGGTGCCGGACCCGCCGGCACACCCACGGGCGGCGCAGTG
Organism: Pseudomonas sp. LBUM1664; assembly: GCF_059695895.1. NCBI lineage: Bacteria > Pseudomonadati > Pseudomonadota > Gammaproteobacteria > Pseudomonadales > Pseudomonadaceae > Pseudomonas > Pseudomonas sp. LBUM1664. The sequence continues at coordinate 5,877,618 of NZ_CP166791.1, forward strand.
GTGGTCACGGTCGGCGGCGTGTCGCTGCTGTCGTCGATCGGTGGCGCCGCGCCGTCATCGCCTTCGGTGATGCCGCCGGCGGCTTCGGCCAGCGGACCGCGCATGACCGGTTGCGACTGGCCGACAAGCGGCAGCGGCATCGGCTGGGTGTTACCGGCAAATTCCACCGCCGGTGCACCACCGTTGGGTTGCGGCGTACCCTGACCGAGGGGCAGTTGCGCCTGTTCGTTGGCAGGTGCGCCCGTGGTCGGTGCCTTGGTGCGACCCGGCATCAGCCAGGCGGCGGCAACCGCGACCACGACCACGGCGGAAATCGCCAATACGTGTTTCTTCGGCATGTTGAACCCCATACTTGGACGCTTCACCGCGGAGCGGCTGGCGATCATGACTTCGATCAGAGCATCGCGAGCGACCTGGTTGATGTTGCCAGGCCAACCGTCGGAGCTCTCGTGAATCTCAGAGATCTGATCGGCGGTGAAAAGTTCGATACCCCGGCCAGCGCCTTCAAGACGCTGGGCCAGATATTCGCGTGTCTCTTCTTCGGTGTAGGGTGCCAGTTCGATGACGTGGAAGCGCTCTTCTTCAAGGCTCAGTTGATCCAGCTCGGCAATCAGCGACGACTCGCCGAACAGGAACACATGGGGGCGACCTTCCGGTGCACCGGCAGCCAGGGCCAGCAGCGCTTCCAGGGCCGACTCGTCGAGTTGCTCGGCATCGTCCACCAGCAGATAGACTTCCTGCCCGGTCAGTGCCAGTTGCACGATCTGATCGAGAATCGCGCCGATTTCGGCCCGGGCAACATTCAGCGCCTGAGCCACCTGACGCAAGACACCGGCTGCATCACCGGCACCGCGGGCGGACACCACCACGCTTTGTACCGACTGCTTGTTGGTGCTGGCCACCAAGGCCTGGCGCAGCAAGGTCTTGCCGCTGCCCTGAGGGCCGGTGACAACCAGTAGCAACTGGCTGTAGCGCGCCAAGTGGTGCAACTGGCCCAGAACCGGCTTGCGCTGGGCGGGAAAGAATTTGAAGCCCGGGACCCGCGGAGCGAAAGGGTCATGACTCAACTGGAAATGGCCGAGGAAAGCCTCGTCGGCATGCAAACTAGTCATCGGAATCTTATTAACCTTTAAGCTGAGCCAGGGCGCGGTAATCCGCTCCCAGCGTGGCCTGTAGAACCTCTTTCGGATAATCGTCGGTCACCACTGCTTCGCCCATGCGGCGCAGCAGCACCAGACGCAGACGACCGTCGATCACTTTTTTGTCGATTGCCATGTGTTCAAGAAAATCCGCCTCGCTCATTTCCTCAGGCGGAACCACCGGCAGCCCGGCGCGCTGAAACAAACGAATGCCGCGATCGCGCTCCTGCTTGCTGATCCAGCCCAGGCGCGCAGACATCTCCAGGGCCATGACCGTACCGGCTGCAACCGCTTCCCCATGCAGCCAGACACCATAGCCCATGTGGGTTTCGATGGCATGGCCAAAGGTGTGGCCCAGGTTGAGCGTGGCGCGTACGCCCGATTCACGCTCATCGGCGCCGACCACCGCGGCCTTGGCGGCGCAGGAACGTTCGATGGCGTAGGTCAGGGCCGTCTGATCCAGTGCCCGCAGGCGGTCGACGTTTTCTTCGAGCCAACCCAGAAACGGCTCATCGCAGATCAGCCCGTACTTGATGACTTCCGCCAGCCCCGCAGACAGTTCGCGGGCCGGCAGGGTATTGAGGGTAGCGGTATCGATCAGCACCACATTGGGCTGGTAGAACGCGCCAACCATGTTCTTGCCCAACGGATGGTTGATCCCGGTCTTGCCGCCCACCGAAGAGTCGACCTGCGACAGCAGCGTAGTAGGGATCTGGATGAAGTCGACGCCACGCTGATAGCAGGCCGCGGCAAAACCGGCCATGTCACCGATCACGCCGCCGCCCAGGGCCACCACCGTGGTGCGCCGATCATGCCGTGCGGTCAGCAGGCCGTCGAAAATAAGCTGCAGGGTTTCCCAGTTTTTGAACGCTTCACCGTCGGGCAACACCACTGAAATGACCGAGAAGGCCGAGAGGCTGCGGGTCAGACGTTCCAGATACAAAGGCGCGACGGTTTCGTTGGAGATGATCGCCACTTGCCGCCCGGCGATATGCGGCGCCAACAATTCGGGCTGGTCCAGCAAGCCTTCGCCAATGTGAATCGGGTAGCTGCGCTCGCCCAGGTCGACCTTAAGTGTCTGCATGTGTCCCCACAGTGAAGATGGAATCAGGCGTCCTGCCTGCAATTAACGAAAGTCCACGGAGCTTGCTGTGACGCCATTCGATGGCCATCCGCCATGCCCCAGGCGGGCCACGACAGGACGCCGAGGATAGCGCATTTCGCGCGGCGCATTAACGGGGAGGCAGTTGCTGCAGGCGATCAAGTATTTCCAGCACCACCATCCGTGGCGGCCGTTCGTCGGTCTCCACCACCAGATCGGCGATCTCCCGGTACAGCGGATCCCGCAGTTCCAGCAGGTCCCGCAAGGTCTTGGCCGGGTCGGCGGTGCGCAACAGCGGCCGGTTGCGATCCCGGGCTGTCCGGCCGACTTGCTGTTCGACGGAAGCATGCAGATAGACCACCCGTCCGCCCGCATGCAGCGCCCGACGATTGGCTTCGCGCATCACCGCACCGCCGCCAGTGGCCAGCACCACGCCTTCGAATGCGCATAGCTCGGCGATCATCGCCTGCTCACGCTCACGAAAGCCCGGTTCGCCTTCCTTATCGAAAATCCATGGGATATTGGCGCCCGTGCGCAATTCAATTTCCTTGTCGGAATCTTTGAATGGCAGGCGCAGCTCTTTGGCCAGCAAACGGCCGATGGTGCTTTTTCCAGCCCCCATCGGCCCAACAAGAATCAAATTTCGCACAGAATCAACGACTCACAGCAATCGCCTGGTTGTTCATGATACGCGGAGTGAGGAATACCAGCAGCTCGGATTTTTCCTCCGAAACCACATCACGCCGGAAAAGGCGGCCAAGATACGGCACATCGCCAAGAAATGGCACCTTATCTACAACCTTGTTCTGAGTATTTGAGAAAACCCCACCAATCACAATGGTCTCGCCGTCATTGACCAGGACCTTGGCGTTGACCTCGTTTTTCTTGATCGGCGGCACATCATTGACCTTGTTCAGGTAGTCCGGCTCATCCTTGGTGACCTTGACCTCCATGATGATGCGGTTGTCCGGGGTGATCTGCGGGGTCACCTCCAGCGACAACGAGGCTTCCTTGAACGACACCGAGGTGGCACCGCTGGAGCTGGCTTCCTGATAAGGGATTTCCGTGCCCTTGAGGATCTTTGCCGTCTCTTTGTCGGACGTCACCACCTTGGGCTGGGAGACGATTTCCCCATTGCCGGTTTTCTCCATGGCGGTGAGTTCCAGATCCAGCAGTATGTTGTCGGTGATGAACGCAATGCCGATCCCGGAGGTATTGTCCGACGCGCCCAAGTCAACGAACGACTGGTTGCTACTGGTGCTGCCCGACGTGCCAGTGGTGGTGGAGTCGCCGGTGGTGACCCCGGAGGTGTTCCAGTTGCCCTTCTGTACCGAACCGCCCCAACGCACGCCCAGGCTTTTGTCGTAATCGACGTTGGCCTCGACAATCCGCGCCTCGATCATCACCTGGCGCACCGGAATGTCCAGCTGCGCCACGATCCGGCGCAGTTCGTCGAGCCGGTCCTGGGTCTGGTAGGCAATGATGTTGTTGGTTCGTTCATCGACCGTGATCGAGCCCCGCTCATTGGCTTTCGCTTCGGCGCTGGTCACCGACTGAAACAGCTTGGCGATGTCCGCCGCTTTCGCATAGTTGACCTGCAATAGCTCACGCCGCAGTGGCGCCAGGTCGGCAATCTGCTTCTGGGACTCCAGCTCCTGGCGCTCGCGCGCGGCAATTTCATCGGCTGGGGCCACCAGCAGCACATTACCGATCTTACGTTTGTCCAGCCCTTTGGTCTTCAGCACCAGGTCCAGCGCCTGGTCCCACGGCACATTCTGCAACCGCAGGGTGATGCCGCCCTGAACCGTGTCGCTGGCCACCAGGTTCAGGTTGGTGAAATCGGCAATCAGTTGCAGGACCGAGCGCACTTCGATGTCCTGGAAGTTCAGGGACAGTTTTTCACCGCTGTAGGTGTCACGATCGTTATTGCGCTTTTGCAGGTCCTCGACGGTTATCGGCCGGACGCTGACGGTCAGCTTGTTGTCAGTCTGATAGGTCGAGTAATCGAAGGTGCCACTGGGTTCGATGCTGATAGTCGCCCGGTCGGTGCCGGCGCTGGCATTGACGAACTGCACCGGGGTGGCGAAGTCCTTGACGTCCAGGCGCACCCGCAGAGGTTCGGGGAGCTGGGTCCTGGCGAAATTGAGGATGATTTTACCTTCGCGCTCCTGGATGTCCGGAGCGATGGAAGGGTCCGACAGGTCGATCACCACATTGCCTTCGCCCTGGGTCCCACGCTGGAAATCCACCCCCCGGATGGCCTTGCCCACCGGCGCGTTGACCCTGGCAGGCGCAGCACTGGAAACCGCAGGACGCGAAGCCTGGGCAGCGGTTTTGGGGACCACACCCTTGCCAACCACCACGAACAGGTTATTGCCCTCGACCCGAGTGTTATACGGCGCCAGTTGGGTAAGGCCGATGATCAACCGGGTACGGTCCCCCGCCTCGACCACGGTGGCGCTGCGCGCATTGCCACCGCCAAGATCGCGACTCTTGCTGGCCAGTTGGCTGGTCACCCCTGGCAGATCCAGTGCGATCCGGGCCGGTTGCTCAGTGGTATACCCTCGGGGCGGCGGGGGCGGCCCGTCGAAGGTGAGCTTCAACTCGATACGGTCCCCCGGCAACGCCGCGACATCCAGCGTCTTCAGACTGGCCGCATGAACCATCGGCGATAACAGCGCTATCCATAGCGAAATACCGAGGGCTGAAAAAAACCTGTTCATTGTTCGAGTTCCACTATGAGTGCTCTTTCAAAGGAATGGTCCGTGGTCGCTCCAGCCAGGCACCGTCGCCATCGGGAACGATTTCGACCACATCGACCTGGGTGGCGCTGATGGCGACGATCCGCCCGTCATTGCGCCCCAGATAGTCACCGACCTTGAGCCGGTGCACCCCGCCCGCGCCGCGTAACAGCGCGAAGGAGCCACTGACGTTGGAGATCGTACCGACCATTTCGAACTGCTCGATGTTGAAGCCTTCCAGGTATTGCTTGACCCGGCTGGGGTCGGGCCGGACGTTACGCGAGCCCTTCTGGCGACCGGCCTGATCGACCCGGGCTTGCCGAGAAAACGGGCTGCGCAGGTTGGCAGCGCTATAGGTAAAGGTTTCGTAGGGCCTGAACGTCGGCGTTGGCTCGATCTTGCCGGGTGGGCGCAGGCGCATTTCATTCATGTAGGCGTCCAGGTCGCTGAAACCGTTGTTGTCGTTGCAGCCAGCCAGCGCAACCAGCCCTGCCAGCAGGCAAATGCGGCAGAACGGCCTCATGGCTGCGCCTCCTGCTCGTTGTACCGGTAGGTCTTGGCCTGGATGCTCATGCGCAGCTTCGCCCCGGCATCCGACTCCATCGGCGCGATCTCGAAATCGTGCAGCGTTACGATCCGGGGTAGCCCGGCAACTCCGCTGACGAATGTCGCCAGGTCATGGTAGCCGCCGGTCACGGTGATCTGGATCGGCAGCTCGATGTAGAACGGCTGAGTGACTTCCGGCAGCAGTTTGATTTCCTCGAACTCCAGGCCGCTGCCCAGGCCGGTACGGGTGATGTCTTCCAGCAGGCCCGGCACCTCGGTGTCGCTGGGCAATTGCCGCAACAGCACACCGAAAGACGTTTCCATCTGTTTCATCTGCTCGGTGTAGCGCTCCAGGTTCGCCGCCATGTGGGCCTTGCCAGCGAATTGCGCCTTGAGGGTGTTTTCTTCCCCGCGCACCTGCTGCAACTGGTCCTCCAGGTCGCTCAAGGCAAAGTTATAGCCCAACCCCAGCACCAGGACGACCAACAGGCTGCCGGCTAGCCACTTGATTGGCACCGGCCAGGAACCCACGTTGTTGGTGTCCAGGTCACTGATATCGATCTTGCGCAACGCGTCGAACCACTCCCCTGGCTTCATTGGGCGTCCTCCACATCGGCCGGATGGGTCTGGCGAACCGTCAGCTGGAAAACGTTGGCCTGATCGACCTGACCGGCCGTGGTGGCCTTGACCTCCGTCAGGCTGGGTGCATCGAACAGGTCCGATGCGTCCAGGTTGCGCATCAGGTCCGAGACCCGGTTGTTCGACTCCGCGGCACCTTTGATGGAGAGGGTCTTGTCTTGCATTTTCACTTCGGTGAAATACACCCCGTCCGGCAAGGTCCGCGCCAGTTGATCGAAGATGCGCCCGCTGACCGGCCGGTTACCCTGCAAGTCCTGGATGATGCGCATGCGCTCCAGCAACTGCTGGCGACGGGCTTTCAGTTCGCTGATTTGCTTGATGCGCTCATCCAGCACGGCGATCTGCTCTGAGACATGAATGTTGCGAGCCAGTTGATGATCGATCGCACTGTGGAGGTACTGGACCGCGATCAACGTCAGGCCCACCGCACCGACCAGCGCGCCCACCAATGCCAGCAAAAAGCGCTTGCGGCGCTCTTCGCGCAGCGCTTCACGCCAGGGAAGCAGGTTGATCCGTGCCATCAGTCGAAACTCCTGAGGGCCAGCCCGCAGGCAATCATCAGCGCTGGCGCGTCACTGGCCAGGGCTCCGGCATTGACCTTGCTGCTCAGGGCCATGTTGGTAAACGGGTTGGCCACCTGGGTCGGCGTCCCCAGGCGCTGCTCGATCAACCGATCCAGGCCGGCGATCGAGGCCGTGCCTCCGGCCAATAGGATGTGGTCTACCGCGCTGTACTGGCCCGAAGCGAAGAAAAACTGCAAGGACCGCGATACCTGTTGTACCAGGGCCTCACGAAAGGGCTGCAGTACCTCGCTGAGGTAATCGTCCGGCAGGCCTCCCTGTTTCTTGGCCAAGCCGGCCTGCTCGGGCGTCAGGCCATAGCGGCGCTGGATTTCCTCGGTGAGCTGGCGGCCGCCGAACAATTGTTCGCGGGTATAGATGATGCGCCCGTTGTGCAGCACGCTGAGGGTGGTCATGGTGGCACCGATGTCGATCACCGCCACGGTCAGCCGCTCCTGGGACGCGGCCAGTTGCGTGGCGAGCAGGCCAAAGGCGCGCTCCAACGCATAAGCCTCGACATCGACCACCCGGGCCGTCAGCCCGGCCAGGGCCAGCGCGGCCTCGCGAACCTCGACGTTTTCCTTGCGACAGGCGGCCAGCAGCACCTCGACCCGCTCGGTGCTGCGTGGCGATACGCCCAGCACTTCGAAATCGATGGCCACCTCATCCAGCGGATAAGGAATGTATTGATCGGCCTCGATCTTGAGCTGGTTTTCCATGTCGTCGTCGGACATCCCGGCGTCCATCTCGATGATCTTGGTGATCACCGCAGAACCCGCCACAGCCACTGCCACGCCTCGCGAGGACGTCCTGGCCTTGGCCAGCAGACGAGACAATGCCTGCCCCACTCCTTCGAGCTCGGCAATGTTCTTCTCGACCACGGCGTTGGCCGGCAACGGTTCGACCGCGTAGGACTCGACACGGTATCGGTCACCCTGGCGGCTCAACTCGAGCAGCTTCACCGACGTGGAACTGATGTCTATCCCCAAAAGCGCATGGGCTTTTTTATTGAAGAGTCGTAGCACTACCAATTCCCTATGACTATCCGTGAGTTACGGACTCTCTAATATGCGTTGCGTTCAATCACCGCCGCCCGACGGACGTCCGGATGGCGTTACCGACGAAAAAAAATGCTTATAATGCCCAGCGTTTTTTTTCGCTTTGTTGCAAGCACGGGTTCCTCCCTGCACCTGGCGCCTTTTCCATTCTTTGCCTGGATATCCAAAAGCCTTGATTCGTCTGCTGAAATTTTTCGGATGGTCCATCATCGCCGTTTTCTGCGGACTGCTCTTGGGTCTGAGCGGCGCGTTTCTTTACCTTAGTCCGGGATTACCGTCCGTGGAGGCGCTGAGAAGCATTCAGTTGCAGATTCCCCTGCGGGTGTACAGCAGCGACAACAAGTTGATCGCAGAATTTGGTGAAATGCGCCGTACACCGATCCGTTTCGCCGACATTCCCCCCAATTTCATCAATGCGTTACTAAGTGCTGAAGACGATAACTTCGCCAACCACTATGGTGTCGATCCGGGCAGCCTGATGCGGGCCGCGAGCCAGTTGATCAAGAGTGGTCACATCCAGTCCGGCGGCAGCACCATCACCATGCAGGTGGCCAAGAACTTCTTCCTGAGCAGTGAACGCAGCTTCTCGCGCAAGACCACCGAGATCCTCCTGGCCCTGCAAATCGAGCGGCAGCTGACCAAGGATGAAATCCTCGAGCTGTACGTGAACAAGATTTACCTGGGCAACCGCGCCTACGGTATTGAGGCGGCGGCGCAGGTGTATTACGGCAAGTCGATCCGCGATGTGAGCCTGGCGCAGATGGCGATGATCGCCGGCCTGCCCAAGGCGCCGTCACGCTTCAACCCGCTGGCCAACCCGGCGCGCAGCAAGGAGCGTCGCGACTGGATCCTGGGGCGCATGTACAAACTCGGCAAGATCAGCGAAGCCGACTACACCACCGCAATCAACGAGCCATTGAACGCCAGCTATCACGTGCCGACGCCGGAAGTGAACGCCCCGTACATCGCCGAGATGGCCCGTGCCGAGATGGTTGGCCGCTATGGCAGCGACGCCTACACCGAAGGTTTCCGTGTGACCACCACGGTGCCAAGCAATTTGCAGGAAATGGCCAACACCGCGCTGCACGAAGGCCTGATGACCTACGATCAGCGCCATGGTTACCGTGGGCCTGAATCGCGCCTGCCGGGCAAGACCAAGGAAGCCTGGGCCCTGGAACTGACCAAGCAGCGCACCATCAGCAGCCTGGAACCTGCGATCGTCACGTCGGTGGACAAGGACGGCATCAAGGTGCTGACCCGCAATGGCGAGCTGGAAGAGCACGTGAGCTGGGACACCATGAAATGGGCCCGCCCGTTCCTCAATACCAACAGCATGGGTGCCAACCCTCGGCAGCCGTCAGACGTTGCCCAGGTCGGCGACTTGATCCGGGTACAGCGCCAGCCGGACAACAGCCTCAAATTCAGTCAGATCCCGGCAGCCCAAGGCGCACTGGTGTCCCTCGACCCACAGAACGGTGCCATCCGTTCGCTGGTGGGCGGCTTCGCCTTCGAGCAGAGCAACTACAACCGCGCATTGCAGGCCAAGCGCCAGCCGGGGTCAAGCTTCAAGCCGTTCGTCTACAGCGCCGCCCTGGATAACGGCTACACCGCCGCCAGCCTGGTGAACGACGCACCGATCGTGTTTGTCGATGAATACCTGGACAAGGTCTGGCGCCCGAAGAACGACACCAATACGTTCCTGGGCCCGATCCGCCTGCGCGAAGCGCTGTACAAATCCCGCAACCTGGTGTCGATCCGCCTGCTTCAGGCACTGGGAGTGGACCGCACCATCGACTACATCAGCAAGTTCGGCTTCAACAAGCAGGACCTGCCGCGCAACCTGTCCCTGGCCCTGGGCACCGCGACCCTGACCCCGATGGAAATTGCCACGGGCTGGAGCACGTTCGCCAACGGCGGATACAAGATCACCCCGTACATCATCGACAAGATCGAAAGCCGTAACGGCGACACACTGTTCGTCGCCAACCCGCCACGGGTGCCCACGGGCGAGCAGGCCAGCAACGGCGTCGCTGCACCGGCCACCGAGACCTTCACGGTGAACGCGACACCGGGCGAAGCCACGACGGCCCCAGCTGTACCGCAAGCACCGGCCATCGCCGAACGCATCGTTGACGGCCGTACCACCTACATCCTCAACAGCATGCTGGAGGACGTGATCAAGCTCGGTACCGGCCGCCGCGCACTGGCCCTGGGCCGTACAGACCTGGCGGGCAAGACCGGCACCACCAACGAATCCAAGGACGCCTGGTTCTCGGGCTACAACGGCGATTACGTCACCACCGTCTGGACCGGCTTTGACCAGCCCGAAAGCCTTGGTCGTCGCGAATTCGGCGGCACCGTGGCGCTGCCGATCTGGATGAGTTACATGGGCGCAGCCCTCAAGGACAAACCGGCCCACACCCAGCCGGAACCGGAAGGCATCCTCAGCCTGCGAGTCGACCCTGTCAGCGGCCGTGCAGCCACACCGGGCACGCCAGGCGCGTACTTCGAACTGTTCAAGAGCGAAGACACCCCACCGTCGGTCAACGAGCTGGGCAACGGCACCGCGCCAGGCAGCCCGCTGCCAGCGGACGAAGCGGCGCCGATTGATTTGTTCTGATCAGCCCCTGAGACACTTGAGATGATCGTTCCCACGCTCCGGCGTGGGAATGCCTCTACGGACGCTCTGCGTTCGGTTTCTGGAACGCGGAGCGTCCCGGGCGGCATTCCTGGGAACGATCAACTTGCCGCTTCAAGCCCATAAAAAAACCCTGGCTGATTAGGCCAGGGTTTTTTATGGGCGACTGCTCTTAACCGTTGAACACGTCATCCACGCTTTTGAGCGGGTAGTTCTTCGGATACGGCAGGGTCGCCACGCCAGTCTCGATCGCAGCCTTGGCCACGGCGTCGGAGATCAGGGTGATCAGACGAGCATCCATTGGTTTCGGGATGATGTACTCACGACCGAATTCCAGCTTGATGCCGCCGTAGGCGTCGCACACTTCCTGAGGCACCGGCAGCTTGGCCAGTTCGCGCAGGGCATTGGCAGCCGCGACTTTCATTTCTTCGTTGATGCGCTTGGCGCGAACGTCCAGGGCACCGCGGAAGATGAACGGGAAGCCCAGTACGTTGTTGACCTGGTTCGGGTAGTCCGAACGACCGGTAGCCATGATCACGTCGTTGCGGGTCGCGTGAGCCAGTTCCGGGGCGATTTCCGGGTCTGGGTTCGAGCAGGCGAACACGATCGGGGTCGGCGCCATGCGCAGCAGGTTTTCCGCGCTCAGCAGGTTTGGACCCGACAGGCCGACGAATACGTCGGCGCCGTCCAGCGCGTCCGCCAGGGAGCGCTTGTCGGTAGCGTGGGCAAACACGGCCTTGTACTGGTTCAGGTCGTCACGGCCGGAATGGATCACGCCGGTACGGTCAACCATGAAGATGTTTTCGATCCTGGCACCCATGCTCACCAGCAACTTCATGCAGGAGATGGCCGCAGCGCCGGCACCCAGGCAGACGATTTTGGCTTCCGGCAGGGTTTTGCCAGCGATTTCCAGGGCGTTGATCATGCCGGCCGCAGTCACGATTGCGGTGCCGTGCTGGTCATCGTGGAACACCGGGATGTCGCACTGTTCGATCAGGGCGCGCTCGATCTCAAAGCACTCAGGTGCCTTGATGTCTTCCAGGTTGATGCCACCGAACGTGATGGAGATACGCTTGACGGTGTCGATGAAGGCTTGCGGGCTTTCGGAGTCGACTTCGATGTCGAACACGTCGATACCGGCGAAGCGCTTGAACAGCACGCCCTTGCCTTCCATGACCGGCTTGGAGGCCAATGGGCCGAGGTTACCCAGACCGAGAATCGCGGTGCCATCGGAAATGACTGCAACCAGGTTGCCCTTACCGGTGTATTTGTAGGCCAGTTCAGGGTCGCGAGCAATTTCGCGTACTGGTTCGGCTACGCCGGGACTGTAGGCCAGCGACAGATCGCGGGCAGTAGCGGTGGCCTTGGTGAGCTCGACACTCAGCTTTCCTGGACGAGGATTAGCGTGATATTCGAGAGCGGCAGTTTTCAGATCAGACATGTGGGCATTCCGCTTTTACTGTGTTGGACAGACGGACCGCCGAGGATACGCGCCTCGCAAAGTCCCTACAAGACTGACCAGTCACCCCTGTCAAGCGCCCAGCCCTACGACTTTGGGCCAAGAGCCACGAAACACAAGGGTTATATGCATACAATATTGACGAAAAATGTCTACAATTTTTTTATTGAGACGCCGCGCTCAACATGGTCGGATCGGTCAACGGCAGCAACCAGCGCGCCTGACCTTGCTTGAGCCCATCACGCCGCGAACGATCGACCACCCAACCACGCGCCTCGATTTTCTGGCCCTTGAGTTTCTCAAGCGAAGCCATACCGAAACGGCTCACAAGATTGGGTGCAACGCGCAATACAACCGAATCCTGCAATTCGAGCCAAACGCCGCCACGATTGCGCCTGACTTCGCTCACGCGACCGCTGAGTACAACGAAGCCCGAGGCCTTGATTTGCTGCGCCTTGAGCACGGGCGAACGCTTCCACAGCCCGAGGCCCGCTTCGCGCGCCTGACGCTCGGCGGCGCGCTGGCAGTCCACCAGATCGACATTCGGGGCCACCGCCACGTGAAAACCCAGGCCTTCGGCGAGCAATTGCGCTTCCAGATTCTTGCCATCGGCGCTGTAGACATGAGCCAAAGTGCGCCCGTAGCGATCTTTGGCTTCCCTGCCAGGCAACAACCCCACACGCCCCTCGCTGGCGGTCACCAGTGCATCGAGGCGGCGGCGGGCGGCAACGGCAAAGGGTTCGTCGGAACGCCCCTGCCGGCCCAGCTCAGGGCTGTTGAGGCCAATCATGCGCACGCTGCGGCCATCGCTCAGGCGCAGGGTATCGCCATCCACCACCCGCTGGACCGTCACTGGGGCAAGGCCCGTCGGTGCCGGACAGAAGGCCTGGGCGCCGGTCAGCCAAATCGCAGACACAAAAAAGGCGCCCGCAAGGGACGCCTTTTTCATCAGTCTGGAGCCGTCGAGACGACCATCCAAAATGATCAGCCTCAGGCTTTTGGAGCAACTTTGCCGAAAGCACCGAAACGATCGGCGAACTTCTGAACGCGGCCGCCGGTATCCAGAGTCTTTTGCTTACCGGTGTAGAACGGGTGGCATTCGTTGCAAACGTCGATCGACAGGGCTTTGCCGTAGGTCGAACGAGTTTCGAACTTGTTGCCGCAGCTGCAAGTTACGGCAATTTGTGGGTAGTCCGGATGGATATCGGTTTTCATGGTGTTTCCTCAGGCTAGCGTGCCGCCACCCAACACTATTGTTGAATACCGCACGTAATTAGGCCGCGGATTCTACCAGACAACATCAATCGCGCAAGCTATGACTTGTACCAACCGTCTGCTAGGCTCCCGGCCTTCTTCACCGTCCGTTCAATCGAGATCTCCCCGCGTGCCCGACGCCATTCTGCGCCTCGCCTTGCCTTCGCCCCTGCGCCGCCTGTTCGACTACCGCGCCCCGGCCGGGGTCCTGCGCGCCCAGTTGCATCCGGGCATGCGTCTGCGGGTGCCGTTTGGCCGGCGGGAAATGATCGGGATTCTGGTGGAGATTGCCGACCACAGCGAGGTCCCGGCCGATAAGCTCAAGCCGGCCCTGGCCCTGCTCGACACCACGCCACCGCTGCCCGCGTCGCTGTTCAAGCTGTGCCTGTGGACCTCTCAGTATTATCAGCACAGCCTCGGCGACACCCTGAGTTGGGCGCTGCCGGTGCTGCTGCGCCAGGGCGAACCGGCCGAGGCGCGGCAGGAGCGGTTCTGGTCGGTGATGCCCGGCGCCTCGATGGACGACCCGCGCATCGCCCGCGCCCCGCGCCAGCGCGAGGCCCTGGCGACCCTGGCCCAGCATCCCCACGGGGTGGCCCATCAACTGTTAAGCAAACTGATGCTCAGCAAGGACAGCCTCGACCTGCTGCTGGCCAAGGACCTGGTCCAGGTGGAGGTGCGCAGGCACGCCCCTGGCGCCCGTCATGAACATTGGCTGGCCCAGCCGGAACTGCCACTCAATGCCGAACAGCGGGCCGCTTGCGAGGCAATCCGGGCAGGTTTCGACAGTTATCACGCCTTTCTGCTGGCGGGCGTCACCGGCAGCGGCAAGACCGAAGTCTATTTACAGCTGATCCGCCAGACTCTGGAAGCCGGTAAGCAGGCCTTGGTGCTGATCCCGGAAATCAATCTCGGCCCACAAACCCTGGCGCGCTTCGAACAGCGCCTCAACGCCCGGATTGCCCTGGTGCACTCGGCGGTCAACGACCGCGACCGCCTGGAAGCCTGGCTCGCCGCGCGGGACGGCGAGGCCGACATCATCATCGGCACCCGTTCGGCCCTGTTCACGCCGATGAAAAATCCCGGCCTGATCATCATCGATGAAGAACACGACGGCTCCTATAAACAGCAGGAAGGCCTGCGCTACCACGCCCGCGACCTGGCGCTGGTGCGCGCTCGCCAGGAAAATATCCCCATCGTCCTCGGCTCGGCCACACCGTCCCTGGAAAGCCTGCACAATGCCTACACTGGCCGCTATGGGCTCCTACGCCTGAATGAGCGAGCCGGTGGCGCCAAGCAGCCGCGCTTCCTGCGTCTGGATGTGAAAAGTCGCCCGCTGGACAGCGGTATTTCCGGGCCGATGCAGCAAGCCATCGGCCAGACCCTCGCCGCCGGTCAACAGGTCCTGGTATTCCTCAATCGCCGAGGTTTTGCTCCGACCCTGTTGTGTCATGACTGCGGCTGGATGTCTGGCTGCGAACGCTGCGACGCGCGCATGACCGTGCATCAGCGCCATGGCGAACTGCGCTGCCACCATTGCGGCCACGCCGAGCGAGTACCGAGGCATTGCCCGCAATGCGGCAAAGTGGACCTGCGCCCAGTGGGTGCCGGCACCGAACGGGCCGAAGAACGTCTGGGCATCCTGTTTCCCGATTACCCGGTACTGCGGGTGGATCGCGACAGCACTTCGCGCAAGGACGCGATGAATCAATTGTTCGCCACAATCCAGAAGGGTCAGCCATGCATCCTGGTGGGCACGCAGATGCTTGCCAAAGGACATCACTTCCCCCGGGTAACACTGGTGTCGATCCTGGACGCCGACGGCGGGCTGTTCTCCGGCGACTTTCGCGCCAGCGAGCGCATGGCGCAGTTGATCGTCCAGGTCGCAGGCCGCGCCGGACGCGCCGAGGAGCCGGGCAAAGTGATTATCCAGACCCACCTGGCGGACCACCCGCTGCTGATACAACTGACCGAGCAGGGCTACTTCGCCTTCGCGGAACAGGCGTTGAGCGAACGTCGCAGCGCCGGTCTGCCGCCCTTTGCACACCTGGCGCTGTTGCGGGCCGAAGCCCACAAGCCGGGACAGGCAGAAGCCTTCCTCGACGAAGCCTGCAGCGAGGCAGAGCGCTTGCTGGCCGAGCAGAACCTCACCGGCATCGAACTGCTGGGCCCGGTACCGGCGCCGATGGAGCGCCGAGCGGGGCGCTATCGGGCCCAACTTTTATTACAGGCCAATGCCCGGGCGCCGTTGCATCGGCTATTAAGTGCCTGGCTGTTGGCGCTGGAACAAATGCCCAGTGGGCGGGCGGTGCGCTGGTCGCTGGACGTGGATCCGGTGGATTTGTATTGATTGGGGTGACCGCAGAACTTATTCACCCCCAATACCCCTTGTGGGAGCGGGCTTGCTCGCGAAGAGGGAGTGTCAGTTGACCTAGATGCCGGCTGACCCACCGCCTTCGCGAGCAAGCCCGCTCCCACAGGGGATTGGTGTAAATGGGAAAGTCAGGCCGCCTCGCAAACATGCATAAAGACCCCAACCGACCCGCTACAGTTGGCAAGCCCGCCTTCGCCACGGATAATGCCCAGTTTTTCCACCAGCGCATCGAAGCGCCGCCGCGCCTGCGGTTGAAAGAGAAGACCATGAAAGACACCATTCGCCAGCTCATCCAGCAAGCCATCACCCAACTCGTCACTGACGGTGTGCTGCCAGAAGGCCTGTCGCCGGCGATTCAGGTCGAAAACACCCGCGACAAGGCCCACGGCGACTTCGCCAGCAACATCGCGATGATGCTGGCCAAACCGGCCGGTCTGAAACCACGGGATCTGGCGGAAAAAATCATCGCCGCGCTGCCGGCCGACGAAAACGTCAGCAAGGCTGACATTGCCGGCCCCGGGTTCATCAACTTCTTCCAGAACACCCAGGCCCTGGCCTCGCGCCTGGATGCGGCCCTGGCCGATGCGCGTATCGGCGTACGCAAGGCCGGCCCGTTGCAGCGTACCGTGGTCGATCTCTCGGCGCCCAACCTCGCCAAGGAAATGCACGTCGGCCACCTGCGCTCGACCATCATCGGCGACGGCGTGGCCCGGGTACTGGAATTTCTCGGCGACACCGTGATCCGCCAGAACCACGTCGGCGACTGGGGCACCCAGTTCGGCATGCTGATGGCCTATTTGCAGGAAAACCCAGTCACCAGCGACGAGCTGTCGGACCTGGAGAACTTCTACCGCGCCGCCAAGCAACGCTTCGACGAGTCGCCCGAGTTCGCCGACCGTGCCCGCGGCCTGGTGGTCAAGCTGCAGGCCGGCGATGCCGAGTGCCTGGCGCTGTGGGCCAAGTTCAAGGACATTTCCCTGTCCCACTGCCAGAAAATCTACGAACTGCTGAACGTCAAACTGACCATGGCCGACGTGATGGGCGAAAGCGCCTACAACGACGACCTGATCAACGTGGTCAACGACCTCAGGGCCAAGGGCATGCTGGTCGAAAGCAACGGCGCCCAGTGCGTGTTCCTCGACCAGTTCAAGACCGCCGACGGCGAGCCATTGCCGGTGATCATCGTCAAGGCCGACGGCGGCTACCTCTACGCCACCACTGACCTGGCGGCCGTGCGCTATCGCAACGGCGTGCTCAAGGCCGATCGGGTCCTGTACTTCGTCGACCAGCGTCAGGCCCTGCACTTCCAGCAGGTGTTCGAAGTGGCGCGCCTGGCCGGTTTCGTGTCCCATCCGATGGAAATGGAGCACATGGGCTTCGGCACCATGAACGGCGCCGACGGCCGCCCGTTCAAGACCCGCGATGGCGGCACGGTGAAGCTGATCGACCTGTTGACCGAAGCCCAGGACCGCGCCTACACGCTGGTCAAGGGCAAGAACCCGGACCTGGCCGAAGACGAACTGCGCAAGATCGCCAAGGTCGTGGGCATCGACGCGGTGAAATACGCCGACCTGTCCAAGCACCGCACCAGCGATTACAGCTTCAACTTCGACCTGATGCTCAATTTCGAAGGCAACACCGCGCCGTATCTACTGTACGCCTACACCCGCGTGGCGGGGGTGTTCCGCAAGCTAGGCAAAAGCTTCAGCGAAGTGGACGGCCAGATTGTGCTTGAAGCGGCCCATGAACAGGAGCTGGCGGCAAAACTGGCGCAGTTCGGTGAAGTACTGAACAACGTTGCCGACAAAGGCACGCCACACACCCTGTGCGCTTACCTGTACGATGTGGCCGGTCTGTTCTCCAGCTTCTACGAGAACTGCCCGATCCTCAGCGCCGATACCCCAGAGCAAATGCAGAGCCGCCTGCGCCTCGCCGCGCTGACCGGGCGTACGCTCAAGCAAGGCCTGGAACTGCTGGGCCTGGAAACCCTGGAGCGCATGTAAGTTGGCAGCCAAGAAAAAACCTGCACCCAAACGCGGCGCCAGTCGTTACCAGCCTCCGGCCAAAAAGCCGATTCCAGGTTGGTTGTGGATGGCCATCGGCCTGACCGTTGGCGCTTTCATTGTGTTTCTGATGAAGCTCGAACCAGGCCAGGGCGATGACGTCAAGCGCGTCCGGCAAGAGCAACAGAAAGCCACGCGCATCGCCGAGGCCAACAAGACCCCGCCGAGCCCGACGCAACCGGTGAAGCCCAAATACGACTTCTACACTCTGTTGCCAGAATCGGAAGTCATCGTGCCGCCCGATGCGGTGCCGGAGAAAACCCTGCCGACGCCACAGGTGCCCACCACCCCGGTGACCCCGGCCGAAGCGGCGAAGATCGACACCGCCCGTGCCCAGGCGGCACTGGCGGGCATCACACCGCCACCAGCCCCACCCGTGCAGAAGGCGGCACCGGTGACGAAGTTCTTCCTGCAAGCCGGCTCGTTCCGCAAGGAAGCCGATGCCGACAAGGTGCGGGCGCAGATCATTTTGCTGGGCCAGTCCGTGTCGGTGGAATCCGGAACCGTGAAGGATGAAACCTGGTACCGGGTACTGGTCGGCCCGTTCAGCAACCGCGAAGAACTGACCAAGGCACAAAAACAACTGGCCGGCAGCGGTTTCAGCAACCTGCTGTTACAACAACGCCAGAGTCGCTGATCTCACCCTTGCGGCGATGACCTGTTGTGGCGAGGGTGCTTGCTCCCGCTGGGCTGCGCCCCGTAGGAGCTGTCGAGCGGAGCGAGGCTGCGATCTTTTGATCTTGATCTTCTGCTTGATACTTAAGTGATAAGGGAAAGATCGCAGCCTCGCTCCGCTCGACAGCTCCTACGCGCCTCGCACCACTCGTCCCCTCCCCCGCGCCACGGTTGAAAAACCCCGCGCCACCCCCATATGAGTTCCATCCGGGCATTTTCGCCCCGCTGCGTGGAGACTCTCCCTTGACCACCATCGTTTCAGTCCGCCGTCATGGCAAAGTCGTCATGGGCGGCGACGGCCAGGTTTCACTGGGCAACACCGTGATGAAAGGCAACGCGAAGAAAGTCCGCCGCCTCTATCACGGCCAGGTCATCGCCGGGTTCGCCGGGGCCACTGCCGACGCCTTCACCCTGTTCGAACGTTTCGAAGGCCAGCTTGAAAAACACCAGGGCCATCTGGTGCGTGCCGCCGTGGAACTGGCCAAGGAATGGCGCACCGACCGCTCCCTGAGCCGCCTCGAAGCCATGCTCGCGGTCGCCAACAAAGACGCATCGCTGATCATTACCGGCAACGGCGACGTCGTTGAGCCTGAAGATGGCCTGATCGCCATGGGTTCGGGCGGCGCCTACGCCCAGGCGGCGGCCAGCGCCCTGCTGAAAAAGACTGACCTGTCGGCCCGCGAGATCGTCGAGACGGCCCTGGGCATTGCCGGCGACATCTGCGTCTTCACCAACCACACCCAAACCATTGAGGAGCAGGATCTCGCGGAATAAGCCACGGCTCATTCTTGCTTGAGGACCGCCAACTATTATGTCCATGACTCCCCGCGAAATCGTCCACGAACTCAACCGCCATATCATCGGCCAGGACGATGCCAAGCGCGCCGTCGCCATCGCCCTGCGTAACCGCTGGCGCCGGATGCAGCTGCCCGAAGAATTGCGCGTCGAAGTGACCCCCAAGAACATCCTGATGATCGGCCCGACCGGTGTCGGTAAAACCGAGATCGCCCGTCGCCTGGCCAAACTCGCCAACGCGCCGTTCATCAAGGTCGAAGCCACCAAGTTCACCGAAGTCGGCTACGTCGGCCGCGACGTCGAGTCGATCATCCGTGATCTCGCCGATGCGGCCATCAAGCTGCTGCGCGAACAGGAAATCACCAAGGTTCGCCACCGCGCCGAAGACGCCGCCGAAGAGCGCATCCTTGACGCCCTGCTGCCGCCAGCACGCATGGGCTTCAACGCCGAGTCCGCGGCCACTCAGGATTCCAACACCCGCCAACTGTTCCGCAAGCGCTTGCGCGAAGGTCAGTTGGACGACAAGGAAATCGAGATCGAAGTGGCGGAAGCCGCCGGCGTCGACATTTCTGCTCCACCGGGCATGGAAGAAATGACCAACCAGCTGCAAAGCCTGTTCGCCAACATGGGCAAGGGCAAGCGCAAGAACCGCAAGCTCAAGGTCAAGGAAGCGCTGAAACTGGTGCGTGATGAAGAAGCCAGCCGACTGGTCAACGAAGAAGAGTTGAAGGCCAAGGCCCTGGAAGCCGTCGAGCAGCACGGCATCGTGTTCATCGACGAAATCGACAAGGTCGCCAAGCGCGGTAACGTCGGCGGCGCTGATGTGTCCCGTGAAGGCGTACAGCGCGACTTGCTGCCGCTGATCGAAGGCTGCACCGTCAACACCAAGCTGGGCATGGTCAAGACCGACCACATCCTGTTCATCGCCTCCGGTGCGTTCCACCTGAGCAAGCCGAGTGACCTGGTGCCGGAGCTGCAGGGTCGCCTGCCGATCCGTGTCGAGCTCAAGGCACTGACACCTGAAGACTTCGAACGCATCCTGAGCGAGCCTCATGCGTCCCTGACCGAACAGTATTGCGCGCTGCTCAAGACCGAAGGCCTGGCGATCGAGTTCACGCCAGAAGGCATCAAGCGCCTGGCGCAGATCGCCTGGCAGGTCAACGAGAAGACCGAGAACATCGGGGCCCGTCGCCTGCACACGCTGCTCGAACGCCTGCTCGAAGAAGTGTCGTTCAGCGCCGGCGACCTGGCCAGCGCCCACAACGAAGCGCCGATCCTCATCGACGCCGAGTACGTCAACAGCCACCTGGGCGAATTGGCGCAGAACGAAGACCTGTCGCGGTATATCCTCTAAGCGGCAAGCCTCAAGCTACAAGCGGCAAGCCGGTTACCTCCAGCTTGTGGCTTGTGGCTTGTAGCTTGTAAGCTGCTTTCATGACCAAACTCCCCACCGCCATCAACCTGCACAAAGCCTCCAAAACCCTGACGCTCAACTATGCGCCGGGCGAGGAGTATCACCTTCCCGCGGAGTTCTTGCGGGTGCACTCGCCTTCGGCCGAGGTTCAGGGTCACGGCAACCCCATCCTGCAACACGGCAAGCTCGGCGTCGGCCTGACCAAGGTTGAACCGGCCGGCCAATACGCACTGAAACTGACCTTCGACGACGGCCATGACAGCGGACTGTTCACCTGGGACTATCTCTACCAGTTGGCGGTACGTCAGGATGACTTGTGGAACGATTATCTTGCTGAACTCAAAGCAGCCGGAAAAACCCGCGACCCGAACGAGTCCGTCGTCAAGCTGATGCTCTAACTCAAGGGCTGGCACTTTAGGGCGAATTTTCTAGAGTCATCTGCTTGAATGCCCGCGCAGCAACGTCAATGACTGGCCTGCTTGCGAAAAAAATTAAACTCGGGTAACCAATGGAGCTGGCAAGTTCCCTGCAAAGGAACCGGCGAGTTCCTTGCACAAGTTTCCTCATTGGCCTCGATGCGGAATTAACGGTCACCCGAGCAGCGTACCTGGTATTGGCTGGGCTTAACGGCACGGTCCAGGTACTCGTCTGAAGGACAATGGAGCGTCGTAGATGAGCAACAAGAACAACGATGACCTGAAGTACCAAGCCTCGGAAAATACCCTGGGGTTGAATCCTGTCGTCGGCTTGCGCAGAAAAGATCTGCTGGCCTCTGCCCGCATGGTGCTGACCCAGGCCATCAAACAACCGCTGCACAGCGTCAAGCACGTCGCCCATTTCGGCGTTGAGCTCAAGAACGTCCTGCTCGGCAAATCCGGGCTGCAACCTTCGAGCGATGACCGACGCTTCGCCGACCCGGCGTGGAGCCAGAACCCGCTCTACAAACGGTATCTGCAAACCTACCTGGCGTGGCGCAAGGAGCTGCACGAGTGGATCGACGACAGCAGCCTCTCGCCCCAGGACATCAGCCGCGGGCATTTCGTGATCAACCTGATGACCGAAGCCATGGCCCCGACCAATTCGGCGGCCAACCCGGCGGCGGTCAAGCGCTTCTTTGAAACCGGCGGCAAGAGCCTGCTGGACGGTTTGTCGCACCTGGCCAAGGATCTGGTAAACAACGGCGGGATGCCGAGCCAGGTCAACATGGGCGCGTTCGAAGTCGGCAAGAGCCTGGGCGTGACCGAAGGTGCCGTGGTGTTTCGCAACGACGTGCTGGAGTTGATCCAGTACCGGCCCATCACCGAACAGGTCCATGAGCGACCGCTGCTGGTGGTGCCGCCGCAGATCAACAAGTTCTATGTATTCGACCTGAGCCCGGAGAAGAGTCTGGCGCGCTTCTGCCTGCGCAGCAACGTGCAGACCTTCATCGTCAGTTGGCGCAACCCCACCAAGGAACAGCGTGAGTGGGGCCTGTCGACCTACATCGAGGCGCTCAAGGAAGCGGTGGACGTGGTCACGGCCATCACCGGCAGCAAGGACGTGAACATGCTCGGCGCTTGCTCGGGCGGCATCACGTGCACCGCGCTGCTGGGTCACTACGCCGCCCTCGGCGAGAAAAAGGTCAATGCCCTGACCTTGCTGGTAAGCGTGCTCGATACCACCCTGGACACCGACGTGGCGCTGTTCGTCGACGAGCAGACCCTGGAAGCGGCCAAGCGCCACTCCTACCAGGCCGGCGTACTCGAAGGCCGCGATATGGCCAAGGTCTTCGCCTGGATGCGCCCCAACGACCTGATCTGGAACTACTGGGTCAACAACTACTTGCTGGGCAACGAGCCGCCGGTGTTCGACATCCTGTTCTGGAACAACGACACCACGAGGCTGCCGGCGGCCTTCCACGGCGACCTCATCGAAATGTTCAAAAACAACCCGTTGATCCGACCCAACGCACTGGAAGTGTGCGGTACGCCGATCGACCTCAAGCAGGTCACCGCCGACATCTTTTCCCTGGCCGGTACCAACGACCACATCACACCGTGGAAGTCCTGCTACAAGTCGGCGCAGCTGTTTGGCGGAAAAGTTGAATTCGTGCTGTCGAGCAGCGGTCATATCCAGAGCATTCTCAACCCGCCGGGCAACCCCAAGTCGCGCTACATGACCGGTGAAGACATGCCGGCCAAGGCCGAGGACTGGCAGGAGAATTCCACCAAGCACACCGATTCCTGGTGGCTGCACTGGCAAACCTGGCAAGCCGAGCGCTCGGGCAAACTGAAAAAAGCACCCACCGTATTGGGCAACAAGACCTACGTGGCGGGTGAAGCGGCGCCCGGCACTTATGTGCATGAGCGGTAACGGATGCAACTCGTCTGCTGCGGGAGTGGGCTTGCTCACGAAAGCACTCCAACAGCCGATATTAAATGCAAGACCCGCACACTGACGAACGCAAAATTTATGTTCACAGCAGATCCAATGTGGGAGCGAGCCTGCTCGCGATAGCGGTGTGTCAGGCAACAGTGATGTTGAATATGGCCCCGTCATCGCGAGCAGGCTCGCTCCCACAAGGGATCGGGAAAAATGAAAGACAGCGACCCAACCCACAGGGCTTGAAGTATGCCGCAGCCGTACATCTTCCGTACCGTCGACCTGGATGGCCAGACCTTGCGCACCGCGGTACGTCCCGGCAAGCCTCACTTGACGCCCCTGCTGATTTTCAACGGCATCGGCGCCAACCTTGAGCTGGTGTTCCCGTTCATCCAGGCCCTGGATCCGGACCTGGAAGTCATCGCCTTCGATGTGCCCGGCGTCGGCGGTTCGTCGACGCCCAGCCGGCCGTATCGCTTTCCTGGCCTGGCAAAACTCACCGCGCGAATGCTCGATTACCTCGATTACGGGCAGGTCAACGTGATCGGCGTGTCCTGGGGCGGCGCCTTGGCACAGCAGTTCGCCTATGACTACCCGGAGCGCTGCAAGAAGCTGGTACTGGCGGCCACCGCCGCCGGAGCGGTGATGGTGCCGGGCAAGCCGAAAGTGCTGTGGATGATGGCCAGCCCTCGGCGCTACATTCAGCCGTCCCATGTGATGCGTATCGCTCCGCTGATCTACGGCGGCTCGTTCCGCCGCGACCCGAGCCTGGCGGCCAGTCACGCGGCCAAGGTTCGTTCGGCGGGCAAGCTCGGTTATTACTGGCAACTGTTCGCCGGCCTTGGTTGGACCAGCATCCATTGGCTGCACAAGATCCACCAGCCGACCCTGGTGCTGGCCGGTGATGACGACCCGCTGATCCCACTGATCAACATGCGCATGCTGGCCTGGCGCATCCCAAACGCTCAATTACACATCATCGATGATGGCCATCTGTTCCTAATTACCCGGGCCGAGGCGGTAGCGCCGATCATCATGAAATTCCTGGAGGAAGAACGTCAGCGCGCGGTCATGCATCCGCATCCCGCGCCGTTGGGCGGATGACACCGCCTCATAGCACCCGGCAGGACGCCGGAGCGCGCAGCAACCTGAAACAGCGACTATGTTGTCTGGTTCGGTGTGTTTGTTTTTAGCTTGATGACAAAGGAGACGACTCATGCGCGACAAACCGGCGACGGGCTCCATGCCCGCCCCTGCCAGTTTCATCAACGCACAAAGTGCGGTTACCGGTCTGCGCGGTAGGGATCTACTTTCCACGTTGCGCAGCGTTGCCGCACACGGTTTGCGCAACCCGGTACACAGTGCCCGGCATGCATTGAGGCTGGGCGGTCAATTGGGCCGCGTGCTGCTGGGGGAAACCCTGCACCCCACCAACCCCAACGACCAGCGCTTCGCCGACCCTACCTGGCAGCTCAATCCGTTCTACCGCCGTAGCCTGCAGGCCTACCTGAGCTGGCAGAAACAGGTAAAGAGCTGGATCGACGAAAGCGGCATGAACCCGGATGATCGTGCCCGCGCTCACTTCGTCTTCACCTTGCTCAATGACGCTGTATCGCCTTCCAATACCTTGCTCAACCCGCTGGCAATCAAGGAGCTGTTCAACTCCGGCGGCACCAGCCTGATTCGTGGCGTCAGCCACCTGATGGACGACCTGCTGCACAACAACGGGTTGCCGCGACAAGTCACGCCCCAAGCCTTCGAAGTCGGCAAGACCGTAGCGACCACGGCCGGCGCGGTGGTGTTTCGTAACGAATTGCTGGAGCTGATCCAGTACAAATCCATGAGCGAAAAGCAATACGCCAAGCCATTGCTGATCGTGCCGCCGCAGATCAACAAGTTCTACATATTCGACCTGAGCCCGTCCAACAGCTTCGTCCAATACGCCCTGAAAAACGGTTTGCAGGTGTTCATCATCAGCTGGCGCAACCCTGATGTGCGCCATCGCGAATGGGGTCTGTCCAGCTATGTCGAGGCGACGGAAGAAGCCATGAATGTCTGCCGGGCGATCACCGGCGCACGCGATGTCAACTTGATGGGCGCCTGCGCCGGCGGCATGACCATCGCCGCCCTGCAGGGCCACCTGCAAGCCAAGCGCCAGCTGCGCCGGGTCGCCAGCGCCACTTACCTGGTGAGCCTGATGGACAGCCAGATGGACAGCCCGGCCACGCTGTTCATCGACGAACAGGCCCTCGAAGCCGCCAAGCGCCGCTCCTACCAGAAAGGCATCCTCGATGGCCGGGACCTGGCCCGGGTGTTCGCCTGGATGCGCCCCAATGATCTGATCTGGACGTACTTCATCAATAACTACCTGCTGGGCAAGGAACCGCCGGCCTTCGACATTCTCTACTGGAACAACGACAGCACCCGGCTGCCGGCGGCCTTCCACGGCGACCTCCTGGACTTCTTCAAGCACAACCCTTTGACCCACCCCGGCGGCCTGGAAGTGTGCGGCACGCCGATCGACCTGGAGAAAGTGACGGTGGACAGCTTCAGCGTGGCCGGCATCAACGACCACATCACGCCGTGGGATGCGGTGTATCGCTCGACGCTGCTGCTGGGTGGCGAACGACGCTTCGTGCTGTCCAACAGCGGCCATGTACAAAGCATTCTCAACCCGCCGGGCAACCCCAAGGCCAATTATGTCGAAAACCCGAAACTGAGCAGCGACCCGCGGGCCTGGTACTACGACGCCAAGCACGTCGACGGCAGCTGGTGGACCCAATGGCTGGGCTGGATCCAGGAGCGCTCCGGTGCCCAGCGCGAAACCCTGATGACCGTGGGCAACGCGAACTACCCGCCCTTGGAGGCGGCTCCCGGAACCTATGTACGCGTGCGCTGAACGGCTTCACTCCACGGCCAGGCTGTTGGCCTGGCGCGACTCCATCATTAAGAAGATCGGATGAAAACCCGCGACCGTATCCTTGAATGTGCCCTGCAGTTATTCAATGAAAAGGGCGAACCGAACGTTTCCACCCTGGAGGTAGCCAATGAAATGGGCATCAGCCCCGGCAACCTCTACTACCACTTTCATGGCAAGGAACCGCTGATTCTCGGGCTGTTCGAGCGATTCCAGGGCGAACTGGCACCGCTACTGGACCCACCCGCAGACGTGCAATTGGCGCCGGAAGACTACTGGCTGT
The DNA here is from genome assembly GCF_059695895.1 of Pseudomonas sp. LBUM1664. NCBI lineage: Bacteria > Pseudomonadati > Pseudomonadota > Gammaproteobacteria > Pseudomonadales > Pseudomonadaceae > Pseudomonas > Pseudomonas sp. LBUM1664. The sequence goes on from NZ_CP166791.1 coordinate 5,903,636, forward strand.
TTCTGCACCTGATCGTCGAGCGCCTGGCCCAATACCGGTTTCTGTTCCAGGACCTGTCAAACCTGGCCGGGCGTTTGCCGAAACTGGCCAAGGGCATCCGGCAGTTGCTCAATGCCCTGAAGCGAACCCTGGCATCCCTGCTCGCGCATCTCAAGGCCCAGGGGTTGCTGGTCAGCGACACCCAGGCACTGGGGCAATTGGTGGAGCAGATCACCATGACATTGCTGTTCTCGCTGGACTATCAGCGGATCCTGGATCGCGAGGGCGAGGTTCGACTGGTGGTCTACCAGATCATGATGCTGGTGGCCCCGCACCTGCCGCCCGCGACCAAGGTGGCGACCGAACAGTTGGCGTTGCGGTACCTGGAAGAGCACGAATAAAGTCCCTGTGATCACAAACTGTGGGAGCGAGCCTGCTCGCGATGGCGGTGTATCAGCCAATGCTATGTTGCTGATCCAACGCTATCGCGAGCAGGCTCGCTCCCACATTTGGAATTGCAGCAAAAGTACGCATGCAAACAAAAACGCCCGACCTTTACAGGCCGGGCGTTTTTGTGTGCCCTGAAGATCAGGACTGACTGGTAGACGTCGACGGAGTCGGCGCTGGAGTCAGGGTGGCGACCGGAGTCGGAGCGGCGGCGGAGTTCGCTGTGCTCGTCGGGGTAGCCGGTTTGGCGGCCGCGGCCGGCGCCTTGGGTGCGGCAGGTTTTTTCACCGCAGGTTTTTTCGCCGCGGCGGGTTTGGCGGCTGCTTTTACCGCGGGCTTGGCTGCCGGTTTCGCTGCAGGTTTGGCCGCCGCAGTTTTTGCGGCAGGCTTGGCTGCGGGTTTGGCCACTGCCTTGGCGGCAGGTTTGGCCGCAGCGGTTTTAGCCGCTGGCTTGGCCGCTGCTTTTGCCACAGGTTTGGCGACGGCTTTTGCCGCTGCCTTGACCAGTGGCTTGGCTGCCGGTTTGGCTGCCGGCTTGGCCGCTGCAGTCTTGGCCGCAACCGGCGCAACCTTGGCCCCGGTGAGTTTTTCGATCTGCTTGGTCAGGGTGTCGACCTTGCTGTGCAGCGCTTTCACTTCATTGCGGCTCGGCACGCCCAGGCGAGAGATCGCACTATTCAGGCGCTTGTCGAAAGCCCCTTCCAGCTCGTCCCATTTGCCCAGTGCCCGATCCTTCACGCCGCCGATTCGCGACTTGGCGGACTCGGCAGAGTCCTTGGCCGCATCGACTTGTTTGACGACGGCCGTCTTGGTGAGTTTTTCGGCCTTTTCGCCGTCCTTAACCAGGGACTCGAAGAGTTTGCTGCCGTCAGTGTCGATCTTCGAGTACACGCCTAAACCAGCAAGCCAGATTTTGCGGGAGTACGTTTCTATCTTCCCGACCCACGAGCTGCCTTCTTTTTCGGTGTTTTTTTTGCCAGCCATCCCGTTCTCCTTAATGTTTACGCGCGACACGTTCGAGCAATGCCGTCAGCTCATCGAGCTTAGCAGAGAGTGTCTCAACGTCATGTTTAGACGGAATGCCGATACGATTCAAGGCACTTGCAACACGAGCGTCAAATACCTTCTCGACTTTATCGAGTTGTCCTTCAACCCTGGTCTTGAACGTAGTGACGTCCGCCTTGGCTTCAATCAGTTCGCTGTTGGCCGCTTCCAGTTTTCCGGCAATGTTCTTTTTGCCTTTGGTTTCAATAACTTCACCGGCCTTGACCAACTCCTGGAAGTAATCGCTGCCTTCCTGGCCAACCTTGGTGTAGGCGCCCAGGCCAGCCAGCCAGATCTTGCGCGCGTACGTTTTCACGTCGCTGAGCGTGGAAGATTCAACGTCGGTTTTTTTCTTCAGAATAACTTTGGCCATGGTGCACCTCACTCGCAAACAGGTTTGAGGAACTGCCCGTACAGGGTCGGGCTCAAGCACAAAGTAGTGACAATAATTAGAAACAGCACCCTAACAACTGACACAAAACCTATGGGAGTCGAACTTTATGTGGGAGCGGGCCTGTCCGCTCCCACAGGGTGGCTGTTGAATGTGAGTTCTGCATTGCACCTTCGATCAATCAGGCCAACGCTTTATCCAGTGCCTTTTCAATTTCGGTCTTGATCGTGCCGCTCATGGCCGACATCAACATGCCCAGTTCCACATCGACGCGGATCGAGTCCTCGCCCACATGCACTTCGCCCTTGACCCCGGAACGCTTGAGTTTCAGGGTGTCGCCCGCCCACTGCGGCTCCAGGCCATAGCTATCGGACAACTTCTGCGCCAACTGGTCGGCCTTTGCGCGGGCCGCTTCCTTACCCAGGCCATGGGCACGCTCAACACTTATACGGGCCATCTGATGACTCCTGTTTTATCGGGACTTGCCTGTACGTTTCAGACCCTGGCTGCGTCAAAACGTCCCGGCGGTGGCCCATCTTACCTTCAGCCTTGCCAAGACAAAGCCCGCTACCGGGATTAGAATGTCCCGCATTCTTTTTTGGTGACCGCGATATGACTGATCAGCGCAAAGGCAGCGATGCCGAACCCACCACTCACTTCGGCTTCAAGAACGTGCCGGAAAGCCAGAAGGCGGAAAAAGTCGCTGAGGTTTTCCACTCGGTAGCCGCCAAATATGACTTGATGAACGACTTGCTCTCGGGCGGCATGCACCGGCTGTGGAAGCGTTTCGCGATCGAACTGTCGGGCGTACGCAGCGGCAATCGTGTGCTGGACATCGCCGGCGGCACGGGCGACCTGACAAAGAAATTCTCCCACATCGTCGGGCCGACCGGTCAGGTGGTGCTCGCCGACATCAACGAGTCCATGCTCAAGGTCGGCCGCGACCGCCTGCTGGACCTGGGTGTGGCCGGCAATGTCGAGTTCGTTCAGGCCGACGCTGAGAAGCTGCCGTTCCCCGACAACCATTTCGACTGCGTGACCATCGCCTTCGGCCTGCGCAACGTCACCCACAAGGAAGACGCCCTGCGCTCGATGCTGCGGGTGCTCAAGCCCGGTGGCCGCCTGCTGGTGCTGGAGTTCTCCAAGCCGACCAACGCGCTGATGTCCAAGGCCTACGACGCTTACTCGTTCGCCTTCATGCCGCTGATGGGCAAGCTGATCACCAACGACTCGGAAAGCTATCGCTACCTGGCCGAATCGATCCGCATGCACCCGAACCAGGAAACCCTGAAGTCGATGATGGTCGAGGCCGGTTTCGACCGCGTGACCTACCACAACATGACCGCAGGCATCGTGGCCCTGCACCGCGGTATCAAACCCTGATGCTGCTCACGGGCCTGCTCGCCAGCGTCGAACTCGGTATCAACCGGGTCCTGCGCCTGGACAGCACGGCGCTTGCGCGCCTGGCGCACTTGAGCGGCAAGGTGATTGCCGTCGATTGCCGCAGCCCGGCGTTGCAGCTGTTTATTCTGCCCAGCGACGAAGGCCTGATGCTCGCCGCGCACTGGGAGGCCGAGGCGGACTGTACCCTGCGCGCCCCGGCGGCGAGCCTGCTGAACCTGGCCTTGAGCAAGGACAAGACGGCGGTGCTGCACGGGCCGGAAGTCGAACTCGACGGCGACAGCGGCGTGCTGCTGGAGCTGGCGGCGATTCTCCAGGACCTGGCTCTGGACTGGGAATATGAAGTGTCCCGCTGGCTTGGGCCGGTGGCCACCCAATTGCTCAGCGGCCACTTGCGCAGCCGCACCCGCTGGTATCGCCAGGGGTTCGCCAGCCTGGGGCAGAATCTGAGTGAATACCTGGCCGAAGAATCGCGTACTCTCGTAGGCCAACGCGAAGCCGAAGCCCGTTTTAGTGAACTGGACCAGATCAAACTTGATCTGGAACGTCTCGAGGCGCGTTTCGAGCGCCTTTCCCGATCCCTTGAAACCAAGCGATAACGCATGAAGCTGCTTGCCGTCCGCCGTCTGTTGCGCATCCAGCGCGTCGTGATCCGTTACCGCCTCGATGACCTGCTGTTCGCCCTGCCGCTGCCCTGGTTTCTATTGGCACTGCGCTTCGTGCTGCCGTGGCGCTGGTTTCCCCGGCGAACGCTGGACTTGACTCGCGGCGCGCGCCTGCGCCTGGCCTTGCAGGATCTGGGGCCGATCTTCATCAAGTTCGGACAGATCCTCTCGACCCGTCGCGACCTGTTGCCCGAGGACATCGCCGATGAACTGATGCGGCTGCAAGACCGCGTGCCGCCATTCGATTCCAAGCTGTCGGTGGCCCTGATCGAGGAACAACTGGGCAAGAAGATCAGCGAAGTCTTCAGCCGCTTCGACGTCGAGCCACTCGCCTCGGCATCCGTGGCTCAGGTTCATGCCGCACAACTCAAAAGCGGCGAAGAAGTGGTGGTCAAGGTTATCCGCCCGGGTCTCAAGCCGATCATTGCCCAGGACCTGGCATGGCTGTTCATCCTCGCCCGCGCCGCCGAACGGTTGTCGGCCGATGCGCGTCTGCTGCACCCGGTGGACGTGGTGCTGGACTACGAGAAAACCATCTACGACGAACTCGACCTGCTGCGCGAGGCCGCCAACGCCAGCCAGCTGCGTCGCAACTTCGAAGGCTCTCCGCTGCTCTACGTGCCGCAAGTCTATTGGGACTGGTGCCGTCCGAAGGTGCTGGTGATGGAGCGCATCTACGGCATCCAGGTCACCGACCTCGCGACCCTGGCCGACCAGCGCACCGACATGAAAATGCTGGCCGAGCGCGGTGTGGAAATTTTCTTCACCCAGGTATTTCGCGACAGTTTCTTCCACGCCGACATGCACCCCGGCAACATCTTCGTCAGCACCGTGCAGCCGTGGAGTCCGCAGTACATTGCCATTGACTGCGGCATTGTCGGCAGCCTGACCCCCGAAGACCAGGATTACCTGGCCCGCAACCTGTTCGCCTTTTTCAAGCGTGACTACCGTCGCGTCGCACAGCTGCACATCGACTCCGGCTGGGTGCCAGCCGAGACCAAGCTCAACGAATTCGAAGCGGCGATCCGCACCGTCTGCGAACCGATCTTCGAAAAACCGTTAAAGGATATTTCCTTCGGCCAGGTGCTGATGCGCCTGTTCCAGACCGCGCGTCGCTTCAACATGGAGGTTCAGCCGCAGCTGGTGCTGTTGCAGAAGACCCTGCTGAACATCGAAGGCCTCGGCCGCCAGTTGTACCCGGACCTGGACCTGTGGAACACCGCCCAGCCCTTCCTCGAACGCTGGATGCGCGAGCGCGTCAGTCCCCGGACCTTGCTGGGCAACGTGCAAAGCCAGTTCGAGCAGATCCCGCACCTGGCCAACATGACCCGCGACCTGCTCGAACGCATGTCCCAACCCCACGCCCACGACCCGGCGCCACCCTGGCAAAAACGCCGGGACGACTGGTTCCTGCGCCTGCTTGGTGCCGCGCACCTGGGCGGCGGTGCGGTACTGGCCACCGGCGGGCCGTTGAGCCAAATGGGCCATTGGCCCGCCGGTATCATGGTGGCCGTTGGTTTGTATCTGGTCGTTCGCCGATAGCCAGCACAGGTTCGCGCTGGCACACTGTTTCAACGCTGGGCCCGCCGACTTGAGGTGCGAGGTCCATTGTCGGAGTCAAAGATGAAAAACTGGCAGGACGAGATCAAATGGGACGCTGACGGCCTGGTGCCGGCCATCGCCCAGGATCACAAAACCGGGCGCGTGCTGATGATGGCCTGGATGAACCGCGAAGCACTGGCCCTCACCGCCGCCGAGAACCGCGCCATCTATTGGTCACGTTCGCGCGCCAAGCTGTGGCGCAAGGGTGAAGAGTCCGGGCATGTGCAGCACCTGCATGAGATGCGCCTGGACTGCGACGGCGACGTCATCATCCTGATGGTCGAACAAGTCGGTGAGATTGCCTGCCACACCGGCCGTCAAAGCTGCTTCTATCGCGTCTTCGAGAACGGCGACTGGAAAACCGTCGACCCGGTGCTCAAGGACCCGCATGCCATTTATTCAGGACATACCCATGAGTGACACCCTGATCCGCCTGGCCCAGGTGCTGGAAGAGCGCAAAGGCGCAGCGGCCGACAGTTCCTATGTCGCCAGCCTGTACCACAAGGGCTTGAACAAGATTCTGGAAAAAGTCGGCGAAGAGTCGATCGAGACCATCCTCGCCGCCAAGGACGCCGCCATCAGCGGCGACTGCAGCGAAGTGATCTACGAGACTGCCGACCTGTGGTTCCACAGCCTGGTCATGCTTGCCCAACTGGGGCAGCACCCGCAGGCTGTGCTGGATGAATTGGACCGTCGCTTCGGTCTGTCCGGGCACGTCGAGAAAGCCTCGCGTCCGTCCGCCTGATCAACTGTTAAGAGGAACCGCCACATGGGTATTTTTGACTGGAAACACTGGATCGTCATTCTGGTGGTCGTGGTGCTGGTGTTTGGTACCAAGAAACTGAAGAACCTCGGCACCGATGTCGGCGAGTCGATCAAGGGCTTTCGCAAGGCCATGAACGATGACGAAAAAGGTGCCGACCCGACGGCAGCGCCTGCTCAACCCGCGCAGCCGACCCAACCGGTACACCCCCAGGCCACAGCGCCTGTGAATGCGCCGCACACCATCGACGTGCAGGCACAGAAAGTCGAAGAGCCGGCCCGCAAAGACTCGTGAGCACTGACTAATGTTTGGGATCAGCTTCACTGAACTGCTGCTCGTCGGCCTCGTCGCCCTGCTGGTGCTGGGCCCCGAGCGTCTGCCGGGTGCTGCGCGCACCGCCGGTCTGTGGATCGGGCGTCTGAAGCGCAGCTTCAATGCAATCAAACAGGAAGTTGAACGTGAAATCGGTGCCGACGAAATCCGTCGGCAACTTCACAACGAGCACATTCTGTCCCTGGAGCAGGAAGCGCGAAAGATCTTCACGCCGACCCAGCAGGAACCAACGCCGGTTCTGCCTGCAGTCGAACCGACGATCGTTCCCCAGGTGCCCGTGGATGACACGGCGCCTGGGGTGCCTGAGCCCGCAAAACCGTTGGAGCCTGCCCCTACGGCAGCGACACCAGCAGCGCCTAACGACCCTACTTTGCCGCCGCGAGCCCCATGAGCGATATCCCAGAGAACGACCAGCCGATGCCGCTGGTATCGCACCTCACCGAGTTGCGCACCCGTCTGCTGCGTTGCGTCGCGGCGGTTTTCATCATCTTCGCTGGGCTGTTTGCCTTCACCCAGCAGATCTACACCTTCGTCTCCACACCGCTGCGCCAGTACCTGCCGGCGGGCGCGACGATGATCGCCACCGACGTGTCGTCGCCGTTCCTGACGCCGCTGAAGCTGACGATGATGGTTTCGCTGTTCCTGGCGATCCCGGTGATCCTGCACCAGATCTGGGGTTTCATCGCACCGGGTCTGTACAAGCATGAAAAACGCGTCGCCGTGCCGCTGCTGGTGTCCAGCATCCTGCTGTTTTACACCGGCATGGCCTTCGCCTATTTCTTCGTGTTCCCGCTGATCTTCAAGTTCTTCGCCGCCGCCACCCCGGCCGGTGTCGAGATGATGACCGACATCACCAGTTACCTGGATTTCGTCATGACGCTGTTCTTCGCCTTCGGCGTGGCGTTCGAAATCCCCGTGGCAGTGGTGCTGCTGGTGTGGATCGGCGTGGTAGATGTCAAGTACCTGAAGAAGATCCGTCCGTACGTGATCATCGGCTGCTTCGTGGTCGGCATGATCCTGACCCCGCCAGACATCTTCTCCCAGACCCTGCTGGCCGTGCCGATGTGGCTGCTGTTCGAGATCGGCATCCTGTTCGGTGGCCTGGTGCGCAAACGCAGCGAAGACCCGGACGACCAGCCGGCCGACGACCACAACGATCAGCCGCCAGCGACCCAAGCGTGAACCTGCTGCTGCTTGAAGAGGCCGACTTCATCGGGCCCGACCGGGTCGTCCTGAGCGATCGCCGATTGACTCACATGCAGGAAGTCCACCGCAGTGCCGTCGGCGACAGCCTGCGGGTCGGGCGCATCGGTGGGCTGATGGGCACGGCCCAAGTGCTGCGCCTGGAAGCGCGCGAGGCCGAACTGCAAGTGACCCTCGACCAGCCGCCACCGGCCAAACTGCCGCTGACACTGGTGCTGGCCCTGCCCCGCCCGAAAATGCTCCGGCGGGTGTTCCAGACCATCGCCACCATGGGCGTGCCGCGCGTGGTGCTGGTCAACAGCTATCGCGTGGAAAAGAGCTTTTGGCAGACCCCATTCCTGGAGCCCGAAGCCATTCGCGAGCAATTGATCCTTGGCCTTGAACAGGCCCGAGACAGCGTGCTGCCAGAAATCGTCATCGAAAAACGCTTCAAGCCCTTCGTGGAAGACCGACTGCCGGCCATGACGGACGGCACCTTGGGCCTGGTCGGTCATCCCGGTAATTACCCGCCCTGCCCCCGGGCACTGACGGAGCCAGTGACGTTGGCCATCGGCCCTGAGGGCGGCTGGATTCCCTATGAAATTGACCTGCTGGCCAAGGCCGGACTGCAACCGGTGCAGCTTGGCGAACGCATCCTGCGGGTCGAAACCGCGGTGACGGCGCTGCTCGCACGGCTGTTCTGACCTTCTACGACTCGCCACAGCAATCACACGACCCTATTTTCTACAGAACCCCGCCAAATAGCCGATACTGTTTTCATAAAACCTATAAAGGGTTCGAGGAGTATCGGCATGTTCAGTTGGTTGACCGAAAAGCTGGGAAACGTAAGCGTCAATCGCAAACTGGGTGCCGGCTTTGGCCTGGTGCTGCTTATGACCCTCCTGAGCACCTTCGCTGGCTGGCATAGCCTGAGCAGTGTGATCAGTCGCGCCGACAAACAGGCTTATATCGCCAGTCTCAACGAGTTAGACAAGGAGTTGCAAGGTGCCCGCCTCGACTACGAAATGCGCCGTGGCAAACAAGGTCCGGCCGCCGTCAACGAGCTTTTTGGCAAGCTCCAGGATGGCTTACAAGTCGCCCTCAAAAAACTTGTGCAGCCCTCAGACCAGGAACTGGTCAATCAGCAACTGTCAGTTCTCGATGAGTACAAACGCGCCTTTGCCGACATGACGCAAGCGACGCAGAACCGCGAATCGGCCCGATCCAAGCTCGGAGCCACCGCCGACAGCGCCGTGGCCAACGTGGCAGAAGTCGAAAAACCCTTGCTCCAGGGAGACAGCGTTGCTCAATTCAACAGCGTGATCGAGCTGAGCAAACTGATCCAGCAGGCGCGCTTCCAGGTTCGCGGTTACACCTATAGCGGCAAGGCCGAAGCCGAACAACCGGCACTGGATGCCATCGATAACGCCCTGAAAAACCTTGAAAGCCTGCCGGGCAAACTGCCGCAAGAGCACATCGCCAACCTGCAACAAGCCACCAACTCGCTGAAGAGCTATCGCGCGGCCGTCAGCCTGTTCCGCGATTCGCAGGTGGCCAGTGCCGTCGCCCTCAAGAAAATGGTAGAGCAAGACATCCGCTTCAATGACCTGAGCACACAATTGACCCACTCACAGACTGAGAAACGCGACCTTGAGACGGTTGAGGCGAAAAGCACGCTGATTATCGTAGCCGTCGTGGCGCTGGTGTTTGGCCTGCTTGCCGCGTGGCTGATTACGCGGCAGATCGTTGTTCCACTGCAACAGACGCTGGTTGCCGTCGAACGTGTCGCCTCAGGCGACCTGAGTCATAACCTTGTGATTACTCGCCGTGACGAGATGGGCCAATTGCAAAGTAGCCTGCAACGGATGGTCGTCAGCCTGCGGCAGCTGATCGGCGGCATCAGCGAAGGCGTCACACAAATTGCCAGCGCCGCCGAACAGCTCTCGGCCATCACCGAACAGACCAGCGTCGGCGTCAACAGCCAGAAGATCGAAACCGATCAGGTCGCCACCGCCATGCACGAAATGACCGCCACGGTGCAGGAAGTCGCGCGCAACGCCGAGGAAGCGTCCGAAGCCGCCGCCGCAGCCGACCAACAGGCCCGTGAAGGCGACAGGGTCGTCGGCGAAGCCATCGCCCAGATCGAGCGGCTCTCCAAAGAAGTGGGCCACTCCACCGAAGCGATGGGCCACCTCAAGCGCGAGAGCGACAAGATCGGCAGCGTGCTGGACGTGATCAAATCCGTGGCCCAGCAAACCAACTTGCTGGCCCTCAACGCGGCCATCGAGGCGGCCCGTGCCGGGGAAGCCGGGCGTGGTTTCGCGGTGGTGGCCGACGAGGTCCGCAGCCTGGCCCAGCGCACTCAGAAGTCCACCGAAGAAATCGAAGAATTGATCATTGGCCTGCAAAGCGGTACCGAAAAGGTCGCCAGCAGCCTGGAAAACAGCCGCGGCCTGACCGACAGCAGTGTCGAGCTGACCCGCCGCGCCGGTGGTTCGCTGGAAAACATCACCCGCACGGTCTCGGCGATCCAGGCGATGAACCAGCAGATCGCCGCCGCCGCCGAGCAGCAGAGCGCCGTGGCCGAAGAGATCAACCGCAGCGTGCTGAGCGTACGCGATGTGTCCGAACAAACCTCGGAAGCCAGCGAAGAAACCGCCGCCTCCAGCGCCGAACTGGCGCGGTTGGGGGTTCATTTGCAGACGTTGGTGGGACGCTTCCGCGTCTAACCACCCAATCGCACAGGCCTGGACTTCCTGAGTGGCCGCCGCGTCTTCGACGCTGCGGCCACTCAGGAAACTGGTGTTTCAACTGACGCCATCAGAGCGATTGAAACCACACCAACCCTATTTTCTACAGATCCCTTCCAAACGGTCGATATAGCTCCCAGCAAGTAAATCCAGCGCTGCGGGGAGTAACAGCATGTTCCAATGGCTAGGTAACATCAGCGTTAATCGAAAACTAGGTTTCGGCTTCGGTCTGGTGCTGTTCTTAACCTTGATGATCGCCTTCACCGGCTGGACCGGTCTGGGTAATGTGATCAGCCGTGGCGACAAGCTGGGATTCATTGCCAGCCTGAACGACGTGAGCAAGGACTTGCGCCTGGCGCGCATGGACTACTACACCTCGAGGGGCGAGAATGGCCCGCAGCAAGTCAACGACATGCTTGGCAAACTCGAAGCCGGGCTGAAGACCGCCCGCCAACTGATCGAGCAACCGGCCGATGTAGCGCTGATCGATAAACAATTGGCCGCCGTCGCCGAGTACAAAAGCGCCTTCGCCGAAATGACCCGCGCCACCGTCAGCCGCGAAGATGCCCGCAGCAAACTCGGCGCCAGTGCCGACAACGCCGTGGCCCGCGTGGCTGAAGTGGAGAAATCGCTGCTGCAAGGCGACAACGTCGCCCAGTTCAACAGCGTGGTAACCCTGAGCAAGGCGCTCCAGCAAGCGCGTTATCAAGTTCGCGGCTACACCTACAGTGGCAAGAACGAAGCCCAGCAACCCGCCCTTGAGGCCATCGACGCGGTCCTCAAACTTCTCGCACGCTTGCCGGAGCAGGTGCCCGAGGAGCACGCTGCCAACCTGCAACAGGCCAGCGACTCGATCAACGCCTACCGTACAGCGGTCAGCCAGTTCCGCGACTCCCAGATCGACAACGCCGCCGCACTCAAGCGCATGACAGATCAAGGCGATGTGTTGCTCGACGCCAGCCAAAAGCTGACTGTGTCCCAGACGGCAGTACGAGACCGCGACGCAGCCAAGGCCAAAACCTTCCTGATCTCGGCTGCCGTACTGGCTTTGCTGTTCGGCGTGATCGCCGCCCTGGTCATCACCCGGCAGATAGTCGCTCCCTTGAGCCAGACCCTCAAGATCGCCGAACGCGTGGCCGCAGGCGACTTGACCCACAACCTCACCGCCGAACGCCGCGACGAACTGGGCCAGCTACAACGCGCCATGCAGAGCATGACCGTGAGCCTGCGGCAATTGATCGGAGGCATCAGCGAAGGCGTCACGCAAATCGCCAGCGCCGCTGAACAGCTCTCGGCCGTCACCGAACAGACCAGCGCCGGCGTCAACAGCCAGAAAGTGGAAACCGACCAGGTCGCCACCGCCATGCATGAAATGACCGCCACGGTGCAGGAGGTGGCGCGTAATGCCGAAGAGGCCTCCGAGGCGGCCGTCGCCGCCAATGCCCAGGCGCGTGAAGGCGATAAAGTCGTCGGTGAAGCCATTGCCCAGATCGAGCATCTGGCACTCGAAGTCGGTAACTCCACCGCCGCCATGGGCGATTTGAAGCGAGAAAGCGACAAGATCGGCAGCGTCCTGGACGTGATCAAATCCGTGGCCCAGCAAACCAACCTGCTGGCCCTCAACGCGGCCATCGAGGCGGCCCGTGCCGGTGAAGCCGGGCGTGGTTTCGCGGTGGTGGCCGACGAAGTCCGCAGCTTGGCCCAGCGTACCCAAAAGTCCACCGAAGAAATCGAAGAACTGATCATTGGCCTGCAAAACGGTACCGAAAAGGTCGCGACCATTATGGACAACAGCCGCAGCCTGACCGACAGCACCGTCGAACTGACCCGCCGCGCCGGTGACTCACTGGAAAACATCACCCGCACGGTCTCGGCGATCCAGTCGATGAACCAACAGATCGCCGCCGCCGCCGAGCAGCAGAGCGCCGTGGCCGAAGAGATCAACCGCAGCGTGCTGAACGTACGCGATGTGTCCGAACAAACCTCGGCAGCCAGCGAAGAAACCGCCGCCTCCAGTGCTGAACTGGCGCGGTTGGGGGTTCATTTGCAGACGTTGGTGGGTAGGTTCAGGGTTTGATGCCTTGACTCGGATTGTCGTGTGTATATCCATTGCTGCGGTAACGGATATACACACAAAAACATCTACGCCCACAAACAGCCAGCACAAGGCTACACAGCCTTGCGCCATTACCTACAACTACGCCAAAATCCGCCGGCTTGTGCGCCTTGGGGCTGGGTCCTATTGTTTTCCGGTCGTTGCATCATGCAGCGATCAGGTTTCGCAGCCTGGAATTATCAAGGCGCATTGCGCCACCGTTTCTTTTCAGTCGGCGCTTCTTCGTCCACTGGATCGTCATGGCGGCTGTGCGCGGGATACCTTCGGGTATGCCGGGTTCCTTGATTCCCGGTCTGCGAACCTGCGTACAGCTGCCACCTCCCTTCGTTTCGCAGCGAATCGTGGCGGCTCCACTAATCAAGGAGCATCACTATGTTCAAGGTCACACCCAACCCACCAGAACCAGAAACCGACCCCAAAAAACTCCAAGAAGCCACTGATCGCGCGCTCGATTTCTACCTGAACCCCAAACAGACCAAACCCGAGGACGAACAGCCGCCGGGCCAGCTCTTTACTGTCGTCGCCGGCATCGACACCGAAAGCCTGTTGGCCAATCTCAGCGAAACCCTGGCTTCAGCCGATGCCATGGTCAGCAACCTTGCGTTCGACCTGGAAGGCTCACGGCGCCATGTTGCCCTTGGCATTCAGCAACTGATCGAGCTGAATGGTTTGTTGGCGAATCGGGTGCTGGACAACGTCAATACACAACCCTGACCTCGCCACGGGCGGTGCTCACAAACTGAAATAGCCCCCAACAAAAAGCCCCGCTTCCTTTCAGAAGCGGGGCTTTTTGTTTATCAGGCCAGTTGAGGCTGTGCGCTTATCGGCTGAAGCGGTAGCAGCGGTGCATGGGGATCGGCCTTGACCGATGCGCGCCATGCCGCCAGCCACTCGGGGTGAGCCTCGCTCCAGACCTGTTCATGCAGGCGGGACAAGGCCACCGGATCGCTCAACAGCGCCAGTCGCTCGCCGTTGCTGAGCCCGGCAGGGCCAGCCTTCAGGGCATGACGAACACGTTCGACCCGCAGCCATTCAATCGGCTCGGCCTGGCCGTGACGCGATGTCGCCAACGCATACGCCAAGGCATTCTGTTGTGGATCGACCACCGCCCGGATGAAACCGTCGTTCAGCGCATGCCAACGGTTTTCATGGGTGTATTGGTCAGTCGACAGCAGTTCCTGTGGCGGTGCGTATTCCTCAGGGATCAGGAACAGGCTTTCATCACGGGACTTCAAGCCCAGGCCCACGCGGCTGGAGATCACCGATACCGGGATCGACAGCATCAGCGACCCGACGATCGGCACCAGCCACCACAGGAAGCTCGGGTTCAGCCAGATCACCAGCAAGGCCCAGAAGAAGCCCAGCAGGGTTTGCGGACCGTGGCGCTTGACCGCTTCGCTCCAGGGCGTGGAGTCGTCGTCACGTTGCGGCGAGTTCCAGGTCGCGGCCCAGCCCAGGAATGCGGCGAGGACGAAACGGGTGTGGAAAATCATCCGCACCGGCGCCAGCAGCATGGAGAACAGCATCTCCAGCAGCATCGACAGCGTCACCTTGAACTTGCCACCGAACGCTTTCGCACCTTTGGCCCAGATCAACACGATACTCAGCAGCTTGGGCAGGAACAGCAGCACGATGGTCGTCGAGAACAGGGCGATCGCCTTGTCCGGATGCCATTGCGGCCACAGCGGATAAAGTTGGCGTGGCTCAAGGAAGTACTGCGGCTCCATCAGCGTGTTCACGGCCAGCAGCGCAGTGGACAGCACCAGGAAGAAGAACCACAGCGGCGCCGACAGGTAGGACATCACGCCGGTCAGGAACACCGCACGGTGCACCGGGTGCATGCCCTTGACCAGGAACAGCCGGAAGTTCATCAGGTTGCCGTGGCACCAGCGACGGTCACGCTTGAGTTCGTCCAGTAGGTTCGGCGGCAATTCTTCATAGCTGCCCGGCAGATCATAGGCAATCCACACGCCCCAGCCGGCACGACGCATCAGCGCAGCTTCGACGAAGTCGTGGGACAGGATCGTACCCGAGAACGCGCCTTTACCGGGCAACGGCGCCAAGGCGCAGTGATCGATGAACGGCTTCATGCGGATGATCGCGTTGTGACCCCAGTAGTGGGATTCCCCCAACTGCCAGAAGTGCAGGCCGGCGGTGAACAGCGGACCGTATACCCGGGTGGCGAACTGCTGCATGCGCGCATACAGCGTGTCCATGCCTGAGGCACGTGGCGCAGTCTGGATGATGCCAGCGTCCGGCGTGGCTTCCATCAGCCGCACCAGGCTGGTCAGGCACTCGCCGCTCATGACGCTGTCGGCGTCGAGCACGACCATGTACTTGTAGTCACTGCCCCAGCGACGGCAGAAGTCGTCGAGGTTGCCGCTCTTGCGCTTCACGCGACGGCGACGGCGACGATAGAAGATCTTGCCAAAGCCCCCGGCTTCACGGCAGACATCCAGCCAGGCCTGCTGTTCGGCAACGCAGATATCGGTTTCGTTACTGTCGCTGAGCACGAAGAAATCGAAACGATCCAGGTCACCGGTGGCTGCCACCGACTCGAAGGTCGCGCGCAAACCGGCGAATACCCGCGGCACATCTTCGTTGCAGATCGGCATCACCAACGCGGTGCGGGCGTCCTTGGGAATCGGCTCGTTGCCGGCACTGGCACCGGAGATACGGTATTTATCGTGGCCGGTGAGCAATTCGAGGAAACCCATCAGCGCGGTCCAGAAACCGGCCGACACCCAGCAGAACAGGATCCCGAACAGAATCAGGATGCTGGTTTGCAGCGCATATGGCAGCACTTGCGTGGCAGTCTGCATCAGCGGCTGGTGGAGGACCTCTTCCAGGTCCACGAACGACCAGCCCTGGTACGGCATGATGCCTTTCATGTACCAACCGGCGACGATGGTCTGCCCAAGCATCAATATCAGCAGGATATAACGGCGGATCGAGCCCACGGTGCGCCAGCGTGCATGCGGCAGCACACGCTCATCCTTGGGAGGCTTGGGCGGGTTGGTACGGCCTGTCAGCCGCCGCCAGCCGCGCACCAGAATATTGGTGCGCCATGGCTCCGGCACGACCTTGGTCCGACGAATCGGCGGTGTGGCTTTCAGGCACACACGACCGCTGGAATCGAGCGCCAGCATTTCGGCGTCTTCGAGTTCTTCGGTGGTGCTCAAGGTCAGGCGACGGCCCACCGAGGCTTGTGCCGCCTCGGTGGGTGCGTCGAAAGTCGAAGACGAAAGACGTTCGTGCAACTCGCTGAAGGACTTGCAGCCCGCCAGTTCGGCGCGCTGCTCGTCGGTCATTGGCAGATGGGCCAGGTACTCGCTGAGCGTCTCTGGCTGTACGGGAGTATTACTCATCGGCTGGCAACTGGTAGCTCCAGGTCTCGGTCAGGACTCGATCAGTCGATTCCGGTTCCTGCGGGGTTGGGGTCGCTTCAACAGCGGCTTGCGCCGCCTTGACGGCCTTGGCTTCTTCTTTCGCTTTTTCTTTTTCTTTTTCTGTTTCTTTTTCGCTCTGTTGCTTGGCGACCTTGTCGGCCTTGGCAAGGGTAGTGGTCACGACATGCGATGCGGCTGGAGCTTCGACAGCAGTCAATGGACGGATCAGCGCCGCACGCATTTCGGTGGCCTGTTTAGAGTCCTTGATTTTCAACCGCAGCGTCAGGCGCCAGCCCTTGGTTTCAGGGTTGTAGCGCACGCTATTCTCGACGATCTCGGCGTTGTCGCCGACGCTTACCTGGCTACGCACATCGGCGTCTTCCGGCAGGTCTTGCAAAGAAGGACCTTCGAAATCCACTAGGTAGGCCACGCTGCCGTCCGGCTGACGGATCAGGTTGGACTGTTTCACGTCACCGGTGGAACGCAGGGTCTGCTTGACCCACGCGCTGTCCGGCGAGTGCAGGCTGGCTTCGTCGAGGGTCCAGTGCAGGCGGTAGCTGAAGTCCAGCGGCTGGCCTGGCTCTGGCAGTTTTTCCGGGCTCCAGAACGCAACGATGTTGTCGTTGGTTTCGTCGGCGGTCGGAATTTCTACCAGGTCAACGGAGCCCTTGCCCCAATCGCCTTTCGGTTCGATCCAGGCGCTTGGACGCTTGTCGTAACGGTCGTCCAGGTCTTCGTAGTGGCTGAAGTCACGACCACGTTGCAGCAGGCCGAAACCGCGCGGGTTTTCTACCGAGAAGTTGCTCACGGCCAGGTGTTTCGGGTTGTTCAGTGGACGCCAGATCCACTCGCCGTTGCCGGCATGGATCGACAGACCACTGGAGTCGTGCAGTTCGCGACGGTAGTTCAGCACTTTGGACGGCTGGTTGGCGCCGAACAGGTACATGCTGGTCAGCGGGGCGATGCCCAGCTTGGTCACCCGGTCACGCAGGAACATGCGCGACTTCACATCGACAACGGTGTCGGTGCCCGGACGCAGGGTCAGGCGATAGGCGCCGGTGGCCCGTGGCGAATCCAGCAGGGCGAAGATCACCAGGTGCTTGTCGGTTGGTTTCGGACGCTGGATCCAGAACTCGCGAAAACGCGGGAATTCTTCACCGGACGGCAACGCCGTGTCGATGGCCATGCCACGAGCAGACAAACCGTAAGTCTGGCCCTTGCCGATAACGCGGAAATAGCTCGCGCCCAGCATGGTCATGATTTCGTCTTGCTTGTCAGCCTTATTGATTGGGTACAACACGCGAAAACCCGCGTAACCCAGCTGTTCAGTGGCCTTGGGATCGAACTTCACATCGCCGAAATCAAAGCGCGCCGGGTCGTACTTGATCTCTTCGACGGTCGTCGCGGTGATTTCGTTGATTTTCACCGGTGTGTCGAAATGCATGCCCTGGTGATAGAAGGACAGCCTGAACGGAGTCTTCTGATCGGCCCATTCGGATTTTTCGGTGCGGAAACGAATTTTTTGATAGTCAGCGAATTTCATTTCGCGGAATTCGTTCGGCAGATTGCTGCGCGGGGCTTCGTATTTTTGCCCGGCCAGCTCTTGAGCCTTCGCCGATACATCATCCAGGCTGAATGCCCACAGTTGACCCGCGCCGAACAGGCACAACAGAGCCGAGCCCGCTACCAGAGCGTTTTTAAACCGTTTGGCAGACATTTTTGGTGCATTACAGGGACTAACAATCACGAGCAACCCTCGCCGAAAACAGATCAAAAAACCAACGGCCAGATAAAGTATCTGCATGGTATCGGTGTTGAAAAACCGACCCTGCGGACCACTCTTGCCAAGTTGGCGAGCATTGTTCCGACTCCGATGGGACAAAATGATTCCCCAAACGGCCCAGAGACAAGTCTCTACCTAAGTCAAATGGACCAGCGAACGCTGATCCCCCGTAGCGCGCGATTATCTAGTAGGCCGCGTGACAACGCATCAGGGGTAACAAAGTATTTATCGAGAAAACTCCCTGTTTTGCCTCGAAACGGGACCGAAAAGATGTTTCAAACGCTTTCAGACCTGTAACAGGAAGGTTACCGGGCCATCGTTGACCAGATGCACCTGCATGTCCGCGCCGAATCTACCTGATGCCACAGTGCTATGCATCTGTTTCGCCCGGCTTACCAAATAGTTAAATAACTCTTCTCCCAACGCTGGAGGCGCGGCCGTCGAAAAACTCGGGCGCAAACCGCTTTGGGTGTCCGCCGCCAGGGTGAACTGTGACACCAGCAGCAAACCGCCGCCGACGTCTGCCAAGGACAGGTTCATCTTGCCGGCGGCGTCACTGAATACCCGATAGTTAAGCAGCTTATGCAGGAGTTTGTCGGCGCTGGCCCGGGTATCCTCGGGCTCGATGGCGACCAGCACCAGCAAGCCCTGATCCACGGCCCCGACGACTTCACCTGCAACCTCGACCCGGGCACCGCGAACCCGTTGCAACAAACCCTTCATGCTTCTTCGGGCGGCAGGTCGAGCAGGCGCTGGGCCATTTGCGCAGCGGCGCGCACCAGTGCATCGGTGATGCCGGGTTCTGAGGCAGCGTGACCGGCGTCGCGGATCACCTGCAGTTCGCTGTTGGGCCAGTTCTGATGCAACTCCCAGGCGTTATCCAACGGGCAGATCACATCGTAGCGACCGTGCACGATGACCCCCGGCAAATGGGCGATCTTGCCCATGTCGCGAATCAACTGGTTAGGTTCAAGGAATGCATTGTTGGTGAAGTAGTGGCATTCGATCCGGGCAATCGACAAGGCGCGCTGCGGCTCGGAGAAGCGATCGACCACCAACGGGTTCGGGCGCAGGGTAGCGGTGCGGCCTTCCCAGGTGGACCAGGCCTTGGCCGCGTGCATCTGGGCGATCTGGTCGTTGCCGGTCAGGCGTTTGTGGAAAGCGCTGAGCAAGTCGTCGCGTTCGTCCAGCGGGATCGGCGCGATGTAGTCCTGCCAGTAATCGGGAAACAGGCGACTGGCGCCGGCCTGATAAAACCACTCGATTTCCTGCGCACGGCAGAGAAAGATCCCACGCAGAATCAGGCCGTGTACCCGCTCCGGATGGCTCTGAGCGTAGGCCAGGGCCAGGGTCGAGCCCCAGGAGCCGCCAAACAGCACCCATTTTTCGATGCCCAGGTGTTTGCGGATGCGCTCCAGGTCTTCGACCAGATCCCAGGTGGTGTTGTTTTCAAGGCTGGCGTGGGGCGTGGAACGACCACAACCGCGCTGGTCGAAGGTGACAATGCGGTACAGGTTCGGATCGAAGTAGCGACGACTCTGCGCATCGCAACCGGCACCCGGGCCGCCGTGAATGAACACCACCGGCAGGCCTTCCGGGGAACCGCTTTCATCGACATAGAGCGTGTGGGTGTCATCGACAGCCAGATCGTGCCGGGCATGGGGTTTGATCTGCGGGTACAAAGTCTGCATTGAGCGCTCCGTAAGGGGTCGAGTCATCCCTGTAGGGACTTCTATTTAGTCTGCCGTCCGGCATCATAAACCCGAATCACCTTAATGAGCATGTCCCCTACGCAGTCAAAGCATGTCAGCCAGGTACGCCCGCAGTGTGCGATACATCTGATCGACCTCCGGCACCAGGCCACGGCCACGCAGGCAACCGTGCACCAGCCCTTCGCCCACATACAACGTAGCAGTCACCCCTGCGGCGTTCAGCCGCTTGCTATAAAGGACGCCGTCGTCGCGCAGCGGGTCCCACTGCGCCACGACGATCAATGCCGGTGGCAGGTCGCTCAGGTCATTGGCGAGCAACGGCATGGCAAAGGAAGACGGTTGAGCGTCACCCAGGTAGAGGGCTTGATAGCTATCCAGATCGCTGCTGCTCAGCAGCGGGGCGTCGGCACATTCGCGGCGCGACGGCAGATGCGCCGGGCCACCGAGCGCCGGATAAATCAGCACCTGGGCCCGGGGCAACGGTTGCCCGGCATCGCGCAAGGCCAGGCATAACGCGGCGGCAAGGTTGCCTCCGGCGCTGTCACCGATCACCAGCCGGCGACGTGGGTCGATGGCAAAGGGGGTGGCCGCCAGATGACGCCACACCGTGAGGCAATCTTCGAAACCCGCCGGAAACGGATGCTCCGGCGCCAGCCGATAATCCACCGCCACCACCAGCACGTCGAGGGTAGCGGCCAGCTCCATGCAGATGAAGTCATGGGAGTCCAGGTTCCCCACCACCCAACCGCCTCCATGCAGATACAGCATGCACGGCCAGCCGTCGGGCGGCGGTGCAACCCGGGGGTGATAAGCCCGAACCGCCACGCCGGCCAGTTCGAAATCCTCGACCGCCAGCGCCTCCGGGCATGGCGGGGTGAACGCCCGGCACATTTGGCTGTAGGCCTGGCGCGAGCTGGTGATGCTGTCGTCCGTGGCGTTGAAGCCCAGGGTTTTGTCGATGAAGGCAGACATCTGTTCAGAGAGTGGATATGAGGCCATGAAGAACACCACCCGATAAAAAAAGCAGGACGAACACTGACCATTGGGGCGCAGAATCCATGTGGGAGCAAGCCTTGCTCCCACAGATAAATCACCCCGCCACAAATAGGCAGGTCAATTTTTGAGGCTGGCCTGCACCACCGCCACGCCATCCTTGCCGTCGAAACTGGTCACGCCGGTCAGCCAGCGCTGAAGGTCGTCAGGATGCTCACGCAGCCATTGCCGGGCGACGTCCTGGGGCGTCTTGCGCTCCATGATCGGCACCATCAACTGACTTTCCTGGGCGGCGGTGAAGGTGAGGTTCTCCAGCAACCGGTTCACGTTCGGGCAACGCTGAGCGTAGTCCGGCGCGGTCACGATGGAGACGGTCGCGGCGCCTTCGTTCGGGCCGTAGACGTCTTCGCTGCCGGTCAGGTAGGCGATGTTCATGTTGATGTTCATCGGGTGCGGGGTCCAGCCAACGAACACCACGAACTCCTTGCGATTTACCGCTCGCTGCACCGCGGCCAGCATTCCAGCTTCACCGGATTCGATCAGCTTGAAGTCCTTGAGGCCGAAGTGGTTGGTTTCAATCATGGTCTTGATGGTGGTGTTGGCACCGCTGCCCGGCTCGATGCCGTAGATCTTGGCGCCGAGCTGATCCTTGAAGCGGGCGATGTCGGCGAAGGTCTTGAGCCCCGCCGCAGCCACGTAGTCCGGAACGGCCAGGGTCGCCTGGGCGTCGGCCAGGCTCGGCTTGTCCAGCACCCGCACCTGGTTGGCCGCCAGGAACGGGGCGATGTTCTTGTCCATCGCCGGTTTCCAGTAGCCCAGGAAAATATCGAGCCGCTTGTCGCGGATGCCGGCGAAGATGATCTGCTGCACGGCGCTGGTCTGTTTGCTGTCGTAGCCCAGGCCGGTGAGCAAGACGTCGGCCATGCCACTGGTGGCGATTACGTCGGTCCAGTTGACCACGCCCATGCGCACGGTCTGGCAGGACGCCGGCTCACCGGCCATCGCTCCGGTGCTCAATAGTGCGGTACCGCAGAGGATCGACAGACAGCGCTTGAACAGTCTTTTCATCGGGAAGGTCTCGTGCGGCAGCGGATTATTGTGGGTCGGTGTCTTGGTGCACCGTGCCCGAAACATTACGCAGCGCCGAGGGGAGGAAGGTGACCTGTGGCGACTCGGTTTTGCACGGTGGCGACAGTTCCCGTCCGAGGCGCAAGGACAAAACAAACCTGTGGCGAATGGTTCTGTGGGAGCAAGGGGCTTGCCCGCGATGAAGACGACGCAGTTGCTCTGAAACAGAGGCGCCTGTATCGCGAGCAAGCTTTGCTCCCACAGATAAGTCCCCTCGCCACAGGAGTACTGGGTAGGTCTTTATTTCTTGTAAGTCTGCCGGCCCCACGCCAACAAGCCCTCCAGCAACTCCCTGAGCACCACCTGGGTCGGTGCCGCCAGGTCCGCGCGGTAGTTGAACGGTTCGAACTCTTCCATATAAGTGCTCTGGCACAGCTCCAGTTGCACCGCATGGATGTTCTCGGCCGGGCTGCCGTAGTGCCGGGTGATGTGCCCGCCCTTGAACCGCCCGTTGAGCACATGGGTGAACTCGCCGTGGCGGGCGCAGATGGCTTCGAGCTGGCTGGCCAGTGTCGGGGCGCAACTGGCACCGTTGAACGTGCCGAGGTTGAAATCCGGCAGCTTGCCGTCGAACAGGTGCGGGATCACCGAGCGGATCGAATGGGCATCGAACAGCAAGGCATAGCCGAACTCGGCCTTGAGCCGCGCCAGTTCGTGCTGCAAGGTTTGGTGGTACGGCGTCCAGACCTGTTGCAGATAAGTCGCCCGTTCATCAAAGGACGGCTCCTGGCCTTCGCGAAACAGCGGCACGCCATCGAACAGGGTCGCCGGATACAACCCGGTGGTGGCACCGACGTACATGGGCGTGTCATCGGAGGGGCGATTCAGGTCGACGACAAACCGTGAATACTCAGCGGCCAGGGTGCTGGCCCCCAGCTCGGCGGCAAACTCGTAGAGCCGGGGGATGTGCCAGTCGGTGTCTGGCAGGCTCTGAGCCTCGGGGATCAGCCCGGCCTTCACCGCCGGGGTCAGGCGCAGGCCGGCGTGGGGCATGCTGATCAAAAGCGGCACGCGCCCTTGCTTGAAATTCAGGACCTTCTCCACAACCGTTCTCCTTAATCGATTTCAACGCCGTGACGCACGACGCGTTTTTCCAGATCACCACCGAGCCAGTACGACAGGTCGGCCGGGCGGTCAATGTGCCAGGCGACAAAATCCGCCACTTTGCCGGCTTCCAGCGAACCGTGGGTCTGGGCCATGCCCAAGGCCTGGGCCGCATGAATCGTCGCCCCGGCCAGGGCTTCTTCAGGGGTCATGCGCAAACAGGTGCATGCCATGTTCAACATCAAGCGCAACGACAGCGCCGGCGAGGTGCCGGGGTTGAGGTCGCTGGCCACGGCGATCTTCACACCATGCTTGCGCAGGGCGTCCATGGGCGGCAGTTGGGTTTCGCGCAGGAAATAAAACGCCCCCGGCAGCAGCACCGCCACCGTGCCGGATTCGGCCATGGCCTTGGCGTCATCCTCGGTCATGAACTCCAGGTGATCGGCCGACAACGCCTGATAACGGGCCGCCAGGCTTGAGCCGTGCAGCGACGACAATTGCTCGGCGTGGAGCTTGACCGGCAAGCCCAGCTGTTGCGCAGTGATAAACACCCGCTCGACCTGCGCCGGGGAAAACGCCAAGTACTCGCAAAATGCATCCACCGCGTCCACCAGCCCTTCGGCCGCCAGGGCCGGGAGCATTTCAGTGCAGATGTGTTCGATGTAGTCATCGGCGCGGTCAGCGTATTCCGGCGGCAGGGCGTGAGCCGCCAGGCAGGTGCTGCGCACGCTGACCGGCAACTCGGCGCCGAGACGGCGGATAACCCGCAGAATCTTGCGCTCGCTGGCCAGGTCCAGGCCGTAGCCGGACTTGATTTCCACCGTGGTCACGCCATCGCGCATCAGGCTTTTCAGGCGTTTGGCGGCGCTGGCGAACAGCTCGTCTTCGCTGGCCGCCCGGGTGGCGCGTACGGTGCTGGCGATACCGCCACCGGCCGCTGCGATCTCGGCGTAGCTGACGCCCTGCAGACGCTGTTCGAATTCGCCGCTGCGGTTGCCGCCGAACACCGTGTGAGTGTGGCAGTCGATCAGCCCGGGGGTAACCCAGGCACCCTTGAGGTCGTTAACCGCCGGATAGTCACCCGCCGGCAGCTCGGCACGCGGGCCGATCCATTGAATGTGCTCGTCTTGGGTGACGATGGCGGCGTCTTCGATGATCGAGTAGACGCCCTGGGCCATGGTGGCGGCGTGGCAGTTTTGCCAGAGGGTTTTCATCCCGAGTCTCCGTGTGATTAATGACAAGCGCGCACGTAGGAGCTGCCGAGTGCAACGAGGCTGCGATCTTTCCCCAGACAATTGAGTCGTGAGCGAACGCACAACAGATCAAGATCAAAAGATCGCAGCCTTCGGCAGCTCCTACAGGGTGCATGCTCTTCAGGAGTTAAAGGCTCGGCAGCAACTTCGCCGTGACTAGCTCATTCAAGCAACGGCTCGCCAACAACTCGCTGGCCGCGTTGATGTCCGGCGCAAAGAACCGGTCCTTCTCATAAAACGGCACGTCTGCACGCAAGAAGGCCCGAGCTCGCTCCAGTTTCGCGGAGGTCTTCAAACCACCCCGCAGATCCAGCCCCTGACAAGCCGCCAGCCATTCCACCGCCAGAATGCCACGGGTGTTCTCGGCCATTTCCCACAAGCGTTTGCCAGCGGCGGGGGCCATGGACACGTGGTCTTCCTGGTTGGCGGAGGTCGGCAGGCTGTCCACCGAATGGGGATGGGACAGCGCCTTGTTTTCACTGGCCAGGGCAGCGGCTGTGACCTGGGCGATCATGAAGCCGGAGTTCACCCCGCCATTGGCCACCAGAAATGGCGGCAGTTGCGACATGTGCTTGTCCATCATCAGCGAAATGCGCCGCTCGCTCAGCGAACCGATTTCGGCAATCGCCAGGGCCATGTTGTCGGCAGCCATCGCCACCGGTTCAGCGTGGAAATTGCCGCCGGAAATCACGTCGCTCTCGGCGGCGAACACCAACGGGTTATCCGACACCGCGTTAGCCTCGATCACCAGCACTTCGGCGGCCTGGCGGAACTGGGTCAGGCAGGCGCCCATCACTTGCGGTTGGCAGCGCAGGGAGTACGGGTCCTGGACCTTGTCGCAGTTCTGGTGGGAATCGGAGACTTCGCTGCGCTCGCCCAGCAGATCGCGATAGGCGGCAGCGGCGTCGATTTGGCCCTTCTGGCCGCGGGCGGCGTGGATGCGCGCGTCGAAGGGTGAGCGGGAACCGAGAACGGCTTCTACCGTCAAGCTGCCCAGGGCCAGGGCACCGGCGAACAGGTCTTCGCCTTCGAACAGGCCGCGCAGGGCAAACGCGGTGGACACCTGAGTGCCGTTGAGCAGCGCCAGGCCTTCTTTCGCAGCCAGGGTCAGCGGCGCGAGGCCAGCCACTTTCAGCGCCTCGACGGCCGGCAGCCATTCGCCTTTGTAGCGGGCCTTGCCCTCACCCAGCAACACCAAGGACATATGGGCCAGCGGCGCCAGGTCGCCGGAAGCACCGACCGAACCTTTGAGCGGAATATGCGGATAGACCTCGGCATTGATCAGCGCAATCAGCGCATCGATCACTTGCCGACGGATGCCGGAAAAGCCCCGGCTCAGGCTGTTGACCTTGAGCACCATGACCAACCGAACCAGTGCATCGCTGATCGGCTCGCCCACACCGGCGGCATGGGACAACACCAGGGAGCGCTGCAGGTTTTCCAGGTCTTCACTGGCGATGCGGGTCGAGGCCAGCAGGCCGAAACCGGTGTTGATGCCGTAGGCGGTGCGGTTCTCGGCGAGGATCTGCTCCACGCACGCGACGCTGGCTTCGATCTGCGCCGAAGCACTGGCATCGAGGCTCAGGGTCACCGGTTGCTGATAGATATCACGCAATTGAGCCAGGCTCAGTTGGCCGGGGATCAAGTTCAAAGCTGTCATTTAATGCTCCTTTTGAGCGTTTGTTATTTACCCGCCAGTCGCTCCGGAATGTTCCGTTATCCGTCACCCTCGCTTTTTTGGGCGATGCTTTATGGGCAATAGGTGCCTTGGCACGCTGGCGTTTTTTTGATCAATTCAAATTCGGTAAAGCGTCGTGCAGCACGTTTGGGTCTTTGAGCAGCGCAGCGGCGCTGGCGATGTCCGGCGCCAGCCAGCGGTCCTGGTCATAAGCCGGAACACGCTCGCGCAGCAGTTTCCAGGCAACGTCGGTGCCGACACCAAAGCGCTGCGCCTTGAGGAACTCAAAGGCCTGGGCCGCCAACAGGTATTCGATGGCGAGGATCTGTGTGCAGTTTTCCAGCGCTCGGTGCAGTTTCAGGGCAGCGTTGGTGCCCATGCTCAAGTGATCCTCTTGAAGACCCGAGGTGACGAAGTTGTCGAGCACCGCCGGTTGCGCCAGTTGGCGATTTTCCGCACACAGGGACGCGGCGACGTATTGCACGATCATCATCCCCGAGTTCACCCCGGGGTTGGCCACCAGAAAAGCCGGCAAGCCGCTGACGTGGGGGTTGATCAAGCGGTCCAGACGCCGCTCGGCGATGGAGCCGATTTCCGCCATGGCGATGGCCAGCAGGTCCGCCGCCAAGGCCACGGATTGGCCGTGGGGGTTAGCCTGGGACATGACCCGATAGTTTTGCGGCGTACCCAACAACAACGGGTTATCGGTAGCGGCGTTGAGTTCGGTTTCGATCTGTTGCCGGGCGTGCGCCAACTGATCGCGAGCGGCACCGTGCACCTGGGGAATCGAACGGATGCTCAACGCATCCTGGGTGCGGATGCCCAGGCTTGAAGCAATCACTTCGCTGCCCTGGAGCATTGCCCGCAAGTTGATGCCGACCTGCTGCATGCCAGGGTGCGGCTTAAGGGCGATGATCTCGGCATCGAACGCAGCAATCTGCCCACGCTGGGCCTCGAAACTCATGGCGCCGATCACGTCGGCCCATTGCACCAGCCGCGTCGCATCGGCCAGGGCCAGGCAGCTGAGGCCGGTCATGCAGGGCGTGCCGTTGACCAGGCACAAACCGTCCTTGGCCCCCAGTTGCACCGGCTGCAGGCCTTCTGCGGCCAAGGCCTGTTGCGCCGAAACGATTTGCCCGCGATAGCTGACCTGGCCGACGCCCAGCAGCGCGATGCTGATGTGGGCCATGTGGGTCAGGTAACCCACCGACCCCTGGGACGGCACTTGCGGCGTGATGCCGCAATTGAGCAGCGCCAGCAAGGCCTCGACCACCCGGCGATGAATACCGGATTTTCCCTGGCTGTAATTGAGGATGGCCGCGCAGAGAATCGCCCGGGTCTGTTCATCGGTCAGCGGCGCGCCTACGCCACAGGCATGGCTGAGCAGGGTGTTGCGTGACAGTTGGCTGAGTTGTTCGTCCTTGAGCGAGACATTGCACAAGGCGCCCAGGCCGGTGTTGACGCCATAGGCGCGCTCGCCGCTTTCGACAATGCGCTGCACGATGGCCTGGGCATTATCGATCCGCGCCCAGGCCTGGGCCGACAGCTCAAGCGCTGCGCCGAAGCGGGCGACGGCGACCACGTCCTGCCAACGCAGCGGGGCATCGGCGATTATGATTTTTTCAGCCTGGGACATTTCCAACCTCATCCAAAATTCATCAGGTGCATTTGTGGCGAGGGAGCTTGCTCCCGCTCGAGTGCGTAGCGCTCGCAAAATCCTGGGGCCGCTGCGCACAGCGGGAGCAAGCTCCCTCGCCACAACAGCATGCGCCCTGCCACAACTGCGCTCGGCCTCAAACCACCGCAGCCCGGCGCTGCACAAACCGATCAACATACTCATCCGCCGGCGAGTGCAGGATTTCCCGGGGCGTGCCGACCTGGATCAGCTTGCCATCCTTGAGGATCGCGATGCGGTTGCCGATGCGCACGGCCTCGTCGAGGTCGTGGGTGATGAACACGATGGTTTTGTGCAGGGTCTTTTGCAGCTCCAGCAACTGGTCCTGCATTTCAGCGCGGATCAGTGGGTCGAGGGCGCTGAAGGCTTCGTCCATCAGGATGATGTCCGTGTCCGCCGCCAAGGCACGGGCCAGGCCCACGCGCTGGCGCATGCCGCCGGAGAGCTGGTGCGGGTATTTGTTCTCGTAACCCTTGAGGCCCACGGTGTTGATCCAGTGCAGTGCCCGCTCGGCGCACACCTGTTTGCTCTCGCCGCGCACTTTCAAGCCGTAGGCGACGTTGTCCAGCACGCTCTTGTGGGGCAGCAGGCCGAAACTCTGGAACACCATGCTGATCTTGTGCCGGCGAAATTCGCGCAGGGCATCCATGTCCAGTTTCAGGATGTCTTCGCCGTCCACCAGGATCGCGCCGCTGGTCGGGTCGATCAGCCGGTTGAAGTGCCGCACCAGGGTGGACTTGCCAGAGCCGGATAGGCCCATGATCACGAAGATCTCGCCGGTGCCGATGCTCAACGACAGGTCGTTCACGCCGACCACGCACCCGGTTTCGGCCAGCACCTGGTCCTTGGTTTTGTCCTGGCGGATCAGCTCCAGGGCTTCCTTGGAGCGGTTGCCGAAAATCTTGAAGACGTTTTTGACTTCGATTTTGCTGACGGCTGCGTTGTTCATGTGTTCACCTCATGCCGAGGGCGACCGTAGGCCTGGGTAATGCGGTCGATGACCACGGCGAGAATCACAATCGCAAGCCCGGCTTCCAGGCCACGGCCGACGTTGAGGGTCTGGATGCCCACCAGCACGTCTTCACCCAGGCCACGAGCGCCGATCATCGAAGCGATGACGACCATCGACAGGGCCATCATGGTGGTCTGGTTGATCCCGGCCATGATGCTCGGCAGGGCCAGGGGCAGTTGCACGCCGAACAGCTGTTGCCAGCGGTTGGCGCCGAAGGCGTTGATGGCTTCCATCACTTCGCCATCCACCTGGCGGATGCCCAGGTCGGTCAGGCGAATCAACGGCGGCGCGGCATAGATCACCGTGGCGAAAATCGCCGGGACCTTGCCCAGGCCAAACAGCATCAACACCGGAATCAGGTACACGAAGCTCGGCATGGTCTGCATGATGTCCAGCAACGGCATCAGCACCGAACGCAGGCGATTGCTGCGCGCCGAGAGGATGCCCAGCGGAATGCCGATCAACACCGAGATCAGCGTCGCCACCAGCATCAGGGCGAGGGTCTGCATCAGCTTGTCCCACAGGCCTACCGCACCCACCAGAAACAGCAGCCCGACGATCACCGCCGTGGCCACGACTTTGCGGGTGGCGTGCCAGGCAATGCCGCCGACGATGGCCAGCATCAGCCACCAGGGCGCCATGCGCAGCAGGCCTTCGAGGTTGACGATGGCCCACAGCAACGTATCGGAGATGTGCCGGAACACATCGCCATAGTTGGTCACCAAGGAGTCGACCCAACCGTTGACCCAATCGGCGATGGAGAAGGTAAAGCTTTCGGGAAACATAAGAGACTCTCGATCAAGTGGATGCAGTGAACGTCCCGGCCAGCCCTACGGTTGGCCGGGGGTATTCGACCTACAGAGCCGCGTCGATTTTCTTGGCCGCGTCTTCACTGACCCAGGCATGCCAGACTTCAGGATGTTCCTTCAGGAAGATCTTCGCCAGTTTCGGCGACTCGATTCGCTCCTTGGCCATGCGCCCCAGGTTCTGGTTCAGGATATCGATAGGCAGGTTGACCTTTTCCAGCACCGTCACCAGTTCCGGAGCCTCGTCGTGGAACGCCTTGGACAGACCGACCTTGATGCTCACGCTTTTATCCACGCCCGGTTTTTCTTCCAGTTTCACCAGGTCTACCTGGCCCATCAGCGGCGTTGGCGACCAGTAGTAGAACAGGATCGGCTCGCCACGTTTGTAGCTCGACAGCACCGCTGCATCCAGCGCCGGGCCGGTGCCTGGGCGGAAGTTGGTGTAGGTTTTTTCCAGGCCATAGCTCTTCAGCATTTCGCTGTTATCCAGCTCGCAGGTCCAACCGGCCGGGCAGTTGTAGAAACGGCCCTTGGACGGTTCTTCCGGGTCCTTGAACACGGCAGCGTACTGGCCCAAATCAGCGATATTCTTCAGGCCCGGCGCCTTGGCTTCGAGCTTGCGCTTGGCATCGCCTTCGACCACGTAGCGCGGCACGTACCAGCCTTCGATGGCGCCCACGATCGGGGCACCGACGCCGACCACTTTGCCGGCCTTTTCGGCCTTGTTCCAGACTTCACTGCGCCCGACCCATTCCTCGGCAAACACTTGGATGTCGTTGCTGCTCAGGGCGTTTTCCATGGTGATGGAATTGCCTGGCAGGCTGTCGGTCTTGCAGCCGTAGCCTTTTTCCAGCACCACTTGCAGGACGTCGGTCAGCAGCATGCCGCTTTCCCAGTTCAGGCCGGCGAACTTCACCGGTTTGCCCGACTCGCACCAACCCGCCGCTTGCGTGGCGCCGGCGCTGGCCAGCAGGCCCAGGGAAAGCAATGTGGTCAGCAGGGTCTTGTTCGATTTCATTGTGTGACGCTCCTAATCATTGAATTGGCTTACGGCAGTCAAGAGGCATCCAGCCCTGTCAACGTCCCATCAGGCCTGCGCCGCAGCGCGACCAGCCCCACTTGTTTTAGGTTGTACGACGCAGGTCTGCTCGACCGGCAGAATCAGTTGATCGGGTACTGCGCCGTGCCATTTTTTCGCGCACACGTAATACAGGGCTGCGGGAAGCACCAGACCGATGATCCAGGAAATATCCACACCCCCCATGGCTTCCACCAGCGGACCGGTATAGAACTTGGTGGCGATGAACGGCAGTTGAACCAGTACACCGAAGACATAGACGCTGATACCGAGGGCGTTCCAACGACCGTAGCGACCGTTCGGGTCGGCCAGTGCCGGCACGTCATAGCGCTCGCGAGTGATGCAGTAGTAGTCCACCAGGTTGATCGCGCTCCAAGGCGTAAAGAACGCCAGCAAGAACAGGATGAAGGACTTGAACGCACCGAGGAACGAGTGCTGGCCGAGCAGCGCGATCAGGGTCGCAGCGCCAACGATGACCAGTACGAAGACCAGACGCTGCAAGCGCGTTACGTTCAGGTGACCACGCAAACCGCTGATGATGGTCGCAATGCACATGAAGCTGCCGTAGGAGTTCAGCGTGGAGATGGTGACCTTGCCAAACGCGATGCTGAAGTACAGCAGCGCAGCGGTGGCACCGGTACCACCCAAGCCAACGATGTAGGCCACTTCGTGACCAGCAAACTGCCCATTGGCCGAGGCGGCGGCAAACACGCCGAGGATCATCGCCACCTGTGCGCCGATGACTGAACCTGCGCCTGCGGCAAAAAAGGTTTTCACCGAGGAAGTCTTGCTCGGCAGGTAACGCGAATAGTCAGCCACATAGGGGCCGAAGGCGATCTGCCAGGATGCCGCGAGCGACACAGCAAGCAGGAAGCTGCTCCAGCTGAAATGGCGGATTTGCAGGAGTGCGCCGACGTCCGTCTGGCTAATCAGGCGAGCGAACAGGTAAACAAAGGCAATTACACCAATAATGCTGGCGACACGCCCAATGAAGTGAATCACCCGATAACCGAGCACCGTGACCAGCACGATGACACTGGCGAAAATGAGGATGCCGACACTGTCGCTGACGCCAAACAACTGGCCCAGCGCCTGGCCGGAAAGCACCGTTCCCGTTGCGGTGAAACCCAGATACATCAGGCACACCAGCACGATCGGGATGGCCGCGCCATAAACACCAAACTGCACCCGGCTGGAGATCATCTGCGGCAGGCCAAGCTTGGGTCCTTGCGCGGCATGCAACGCCATGACGCCACCGCCGAGCAGTTGGCCGATCAGCAAACCGATCAACGACCAGAACACATCACCGCCAAGCACCACCGCCAATGCACCGGTGACAATTGCAGTGATTTGTAGGTTGGCACCCATCCAGAGGGTGAACTGGCTCAACAATCGGCCGTGTCTCTCCGCTTCCGGGATGTAGTCGATCGAACGTTTCTCGATCAACGGCTTGCTGCTTGCGCCTGTGCGGGTGACGGCCATGGTTCAACCTCTGGTGGATTGTTCTGGGTGTTGGATAACGTCCTTGTAGGAGCTGGCGCAGGCTGCGATCTTTTGATCTTCCACTTGAGACTCAACGGTCATTGGAAGAAAAGATCGCAAGCTTTGCCAGCTCCTACTGGGCAAGCATTACTTGCCAGTGATCATCGGCAGGTTCAGCCCCTGCTCCTTGGCGCAATCAATCGCGATCTGGTAACCCGCATCGGCATGGCGCATCACGCCGGTGCCCGGATCGTTGTGCAGTACGCGAGCAATACGCTCGGCCGCCTCATCGGTGCCGTCGCAGACAATCACCATGCCCGAGTGCTGGGAAAAGCCCATGCCGACGCCGCCACCGTGGTGCAGCGAAACCCATGTCGCGCCGCTGGCGGTATTGAGCAAGGCATTGAGCAGCGGCCAGTCGGAAACGGCATCGGAACCGTCCTGCATGGATTCGGTTTCACGGTTGGGGCTGGCCACGGAACCGGAGTCCAGATGGTCGCGACCGATCACGATAGGGGCCGACAACTCGCCGCTGCGCACCATTTCGTTGAACGCCAGGCCCAGCTTGGCGCGCTGGCCCAGGCCGACCCAGCAGATACGCGCCGGCAGGCCCTGGAAGCTGATGCGCTCGCGGGCCATGTCCAGCCAGTTGTGCAGGTGGGCGTCGTCGGGGATCAGTTCCTTGACCTTGGCATCGGTCTTGTAGATGTCCTGCGGGTCACCCGACAGCGCGGCCCAGCGGAACGGGCCAATGCCACGGCAGAACAGCGGACGGATATAGGCCGGCACGAATCCCGGGAAGTCGAAGGCATTCTCGACGCCCTCTTCCTGGGCCATCTGGCGAATGTTGTTGCCGTAGTCGAAGGTCGGCACGCCCATTTTCTGGAAGTCCAACATGGCTTTCACATGGACGGCCATCGATTGCTTGGCGGCTTTCACCACAGCGGCGGGTTCGGTCTTGGCGCGGGCGCGGTATTCGTCCCAGGTCCAACCCGCCGGCAGGTAACCGTTGAGCGGGTCGTGGGCGCTGGTCTGGTCGGTGACCATGTCCGGGCGCACACCGCGACGCACCATTTGCGGCAGGATTTCAGCGGCGTTCCCACAGAGCGCGATGGAAATCGCCTTGCCTTCTGCAGTGTATTTCTCAATACGGGCCAGGGCGTCGTCCAGGTCAGTGGCCTGTTCGTCGACGTAGCGGGTCTTGAGGCGGAAGTCGATGCTCACCTGTTGGCATTCGATGTTCAACGAGCAGGCACCGGCCAGGGTTGCGGCCAACGGTTGCGCACCACCCATGCCGCCCAGGCCGGCGGTCAGCACCCAACGGCCCTTGAGGTTGGAATCGTAATGCTGGCGACCGGCCTCGACGAAGGTTTCATAGGTGCCTTGGACGATGCCCTGACTGCCGATGTAGATCCAGCTGCCGGCGGTCATCTGGCCGTACATGGCCAAGCCCTTGGCATCGAGTTCGTTGAAGTGCTCCCAACTGGCCCAGTGCGGTACCAGGTTGGAGTTGGCGATCAATACTCGGGGGGCATTGGAGTGAGTCTTGAATACGCCCACCGGCTTGCCGGATTGCACCAGCAGGGTTTCGTCGTCATTCAGATTAGTGAGGCTCTCAACGATCTTGTCGTAGCACTCCCAGTTACGCGCCGCGCGACCGATGCCACCGTAAACCACCAGTTCCTTGGGGTTCTCAGCAACTTCCGGGTCGAGGTTGTTCATCAACATGCGCAGCGGCGCTTCGGTCAGCCAGCTCTTGGCGGTCAGGGTGTTACCGCGAGGGGCGCGGATTTCAACGTCACGGTATTTTTCGGGTTTGCGGGTAGCGTCGGTCACAGCAAAAACTCCTCAGCGATCAATCCAGACCAGCCCTGGCAGTGGGCAGCGATTTAGCGAACGTTGCGTTGAATGTCAGTGACTCATACGCATACGTCTTTACTTGTATGTACAAGCATATGCAATCAAGCGGCCAACTTGCTGAGGGTTTGTTCAAGAACGATTTTAGAAATAGCTGAAAAGCCCTTAAATCAAGGGTTAGCGAGGGGCATGAAATTTCTGAAGGGGATTTTTAGAGCGTGGAGGGGCGGCTATGAATACGTCGCTTTGCGCCACGCTGGGGCATTCGGTAACAAATTGGTGCGCACAGAAGGGACAACGAGCGGCCTATGGTTTAGTGGGCAGTCAGCTCAATCACGCAGCACTGGCCGCAGGTGG
Organism: Pseudomonas sp. LBUM1664; assembly: GCF_059695895.1. NCBI lineage: Bacteria > Pseudomonadati > Pseudomonadota > Gammaproteobacteria > Pseudomonadales > Pseudomonadaceae > Pseudomonas > Pseudomonas sp. LBUM1664. The sequence continues at coordinate 5,937,556 of NZ_CP166791.1, forward strand.
AGATGTCCAGCAGGCCGGTGTTACCGCCCAGCTGCAAACAATCGTAGAGGCCCAGCACGGCGGCAGGCTCGCCTACCTTGACACTTAACGCCGGGGCCGCACTGAACACCAGCACCGTTGCCGCCTCACTGAAAAAACGCTGCTCACCCGCCATCCATTGCAACCGTGCGCGGTAACGCTGCGGCGCATAGATCAGGTTGAAGTCGCGAATCGGCCCGCCCAGCAACGTGCAATGCACATGGCTCTCACCACTGAATGCAAAGGGGGCCTGGGGATGCAAAGGCCGCGTAACCTCGCCGTCGACGGTGAGTGTCATGCCCACGCCCTGCAGGACGCTGATGATTCGCTCGTAACCTGCGAATGTGGAAAAATCGCCCGACTCACCGATATCGGCAATCGACAGGCGCCAGCCGAAACCTTCCAGGCCGGTACCCGCATCGCGAGTGATTTCCTCGGTGCTGCCGCCGCCATTTTTCCAAGGCATGCGTGGATAATCTGCGGCGCGGAGAACCTTCAAGTGACTCATTGACGCCCCTTTATTTATGAAACCGCCCTTCAAGACTATGCCGGGAACCGGGGTGGATCAGGCGCGCCGCAGTCACCGGCTGGCGCCCGGACCAGGTGCGGCGGCGGATCAGTAGGCACGGCTCGCCCCGTTCAATCTGCAACAGCTTGCATTCGCTCGGCTCGGCGAGGATGGCTTCAACCACATGCTCACCTTCGGTCAACGGCGCAACCTGGTTCAGATAAGCGTAGGGCGTTTGCAGGGTGAAGTCCTGCTTGAGGTATTCGGGCGCCACCAGCGCGTTGACGAAACGGTCCTCGATTTGCACCGGAATGTCGTTTTCAAAGTGCACGATCAACGAGTGGAACACCTTCTGGCCTTCGCGCATGTCCAAGGCCAGGGCGCGCTCGGAACCGGCCGCCTCTTCTTCCAGGGTGATGACCTTGCATGAGTGGCGGTGGCCACGGGAGGCGATCTCATCAGCGATGTTATGCACTTCGAACAATGCAGACTGGCTCTTGGGTTCGGCCACGAACGTGCCGACGCCCTGCATGCGCACCAATAGGCCATCGGCGGTCATTTCCCGCAGGGCGCGGTTGATGGTCATGCGGCTGAAGCCCAACTGGCTGACCAATTCGCTTTCCGACGGCACGCGGTAATGCGGCGGCCAGTTTCCACTGTCGATCTGCTGGGTAATCATCTGTTTGACGCGGGCGTACAAGGGCGCAGGACTGTCACCCATGTTTGCAGCAAACGGCGGTTTGGCAGGTGGAGTCGGCACGGCGGTTCCTTGTTCTGCAAATTTAGAATGCTAGCTTGCCGGAGTTTACCGAGCAGGCAAACGTCTGTATATGTATATACAAATTACGCACGATGAGGTTGAACCATGTCCGCCTTCTTTGCCGAACGCGCGCTGCTGCCTAGTGGATGGGCCAATGATGTACGTCTTGAGGTCAACGCCGAGGGCGTTCTGACTCATATACAGGCCGATTCCCACGCAGACGACGCCGAACGGCTGGGCGGTCCACTGTTGCCGGGCATGCCGAACCTGCACTCGCACGCCTTCCAGCGGGCCATGGCCGGGCTGGCGGAAGTGGCGGGCAACCCCAACGACAGTTTCTGGACATGGCGCGACTTGATGTACCGCCTCGTCGGGAAAATCAGCCCCGATCAGCTCGGCATCATCGCCCGACAGCTGTACATCGAAATGCTCAAGGCCGGCTACACCTCGGTCGCCGAATTCCACTATGTGCACCACGACATCGACGGCGCGCCTTACGCCGATCCGGCAGAGCTGGCCTTGCGCATCAGCCAGGCCGCCAGCGCCGCCGGCATCGGCCTGACGCTGCTGCCGGTGCTCTACAGCCATTCCGGCTTCGGCGGCCAGGCGCCCAATGAAGGGCAACGTCGGTTCATCAACAGCAGCGAAAACTACCTGAAGCTTCAGTCACGCTTGCAGCCGATCCTGGCCGGGCAACCGGCTCAGGCACTGGGTTTGTGTTTCCACTCTCTGCGCGCCGTGACGCCCGGGCAAATTCAAGAAGTGCTGGCCGCCAGTGACCCGCATTGTCCGGTGCATATCCACATCGCCGAGCAACAGAAGGAAGTCGACGACTGCCTGAGTTGGAGTGGCGCTCGCCCCCTGCAATGGCTGTACGAAAACACCGAAGTGGATCAGCGCTGGTGCTTGGTCCACGCTACCCACGCCAACCCACAGGAAGTCAGCCTCATGGCCAGGAGCCGGGCGATTGCCGGTCTGTGCCTGACCACCGAAGCCAACCTGGGCGACGGCATTTTCCCGGCCGTGGACTTCCTCGCCCAGGGCGGGCGCCTGGGGATCGGTTCCGACAGCCACGTATCGTTGAGCGTGGTCGAAGAATTGCGTTGGCTGGAATACGGCCAGCGCCTGCGGGATCAACGACGCAATCGGCTGTATCGGGCGGATCAGCCGATGGTCGGCCGCACCTTGTTTGATGCTGCGCTGGAAGGTGGCGCCCAAGCCTTGGGCCAACCTGTCGGCGCTCTCGAAATCGGTAAGCGCGCCGATTGGCTGGTGCTCGACGGCAACGACCCATACCTGGCCACGGCCAACGGCGATGGGATTCTCAACCGCTGGCTGTTTGCCGGCGGGGATCGCCAGGTGCGCGATGTGATGGTCGGCGGGCAGTGGGTTGTGCGCGACAGGCGTCATGCCGGGGAAGAAGAAAGCGCCCGGGCGTTTACCCAAGTCCTGCGCGAACTCTTAGGCTGACACCCATATAAAATGTGGGAGCGGGCTTGCTCGCGAATGCGGTGTATCAGTCGACATAATCGTTAACTGACAAACCGTCTTCGCGAGCAAGCCCGCTCCCACATTAGATATTTGCAGGCAGTCAGTTCGAAGTCTTGGCCATCTGTCGGTCCGACGCTCGCCAGATCAATCGCGTCGTGTCATAGCCCTGCTGACGCGCCTTGCTCAGCAGTTCTTCGCGCACGACACTATTGACGGTCGGTGTACGGGACAGCAGCCACATGTAGCGGCGGCTCGGGTCGCCGACAATCGCGGTCTTGTAGTCGTCGCTGACGTACAGCACCCAGTATTGCCCTTTCGCCACGCCTGGCACGATCCGCGAAAACCAATTGTCGAACTCGACCCAGAGCTTGTCGGTCTTGCCCGGCACCTGTGGCGTGGCAGCGCCCTTGGCTTCTTCCCACTGCCAGTCCGAGGTCAGGCAGCGGTTGAGCACACCCACGTTGCCGTCAGGCTTGAGCGTGTAATGAGCTTCGGATTGCGCGCAGTTGCGCTGGAAATACATTGGCAGGCGGGCCAACTCGTACCAGGTTCCCTGGTAACGCTTGAGGTTGACGCTGTTGACAGTCTTGGGCGCCAACGGGTCTTCGCCAGAAGTGGCACAGCCGGCCAATACCAGGCCAGCAAAAAGCACTAACAATAACCGCATCATTATTTTTCTCCCGCGGGCACTTGGCCCCGGTTTACTTCAGGCCTTGGCCGGAAAACATCAACACTTTGTCACCGGCGTACTGCACGCTGATAAAGCTTTTCTGGTCGCCCCAGGTGCAACTGGACATGCCAAGCGCGCCCGAACAATCGGTCGGTTTCCCCAGTAACGTTTCGACTTCGGCCTTGGGCATGCCGGCTGACAGCTTCGAATAGTTTTCCTGGTTGACCTTGCTGCATGCGGTCAACAAGACGCACAACGACAACAAGGCGATAGATCGCAGCGACATGGTGTAACTCCTGGAGCGGAAGGGGGTTGGCTGGGTGCCAACCAGAACCTTAGAAGAGAAAACCCCTATCTGGTTCCCCGACAGGCCCAGTATTTGTTGGGCCCCGAGCAGGTGTTTCATCCGTGAGTCACTCAGCGTGTGACGCAGTCGTGCATTTCGTCGGGATTGGTCTGCCAAAGCCTGATCCTTGACGCTTTCGGGCCGATAAAAAGAACAGTGCAATGCCGTGGGTTATGGCTTGCCCCCCTTCCTGACCAGCCCCTGTGCGGTAGCGTTCTTAATGACCAGAAATATGAAATTCAGCCACAAAATCCTGTTGGCCGCTGCCCTCGTGGTGGCCATTGCATTCGCCTGTTTCATTCTGTTCAACGACTATCGTCAGCGTCAGAGCCTGAACGCCAGCACCGAGACCTCCATGCAGGACCTCGGCAGCCTGACCAGCCGTAACATTCAAACGTGGGTCGAAGGCCGTATCCAGTTGCTGCAATCGTTGGCCCAGCAGATCGCGGTGGACGGCAACAGCACCGCCAACCTCAAACGCGCCGTTGACCTTCCGGCCTACACCGGCAACTTCCAGCTCAGCTATTTCGGCGGCACCGACGGCGTGATGTTCTCGGTACCGGCCGGCAATCGCCCCGCCGATTACGATCCCCGCGCTCGCGGCTGGTACAAGGCCGCCAACAGTGCACAACAAACCATCGTCACTGAACCCTACATCGCCGCCTCGTCGGGCAAACTGGTGATCACCGTCGCCACCCCGGTACAGCATCAGAACCAAATGATCGGCGTGGCCGGTGCGGACATCGACCTGTCGAGCATCAGCGCCATCATCAACTCGCTGAACTTCGGCGGTCATGGCCATGCGTTCATTGTCAGCGCCGACGGCAAGATCCTGATCCACCCCGACAGCAAGCGTGTGCTCAAGACCCTCGCCGAGGCCTACCCCAACGGCGCGCTGCAAGTCAGCCCGGGCATGAAGGAAGTCGAACTCGACGGCAAGACCCAATTCATCTCCTTCACGCGCGTCAACGGCGTGCCAGGGGCAGACTGGTATGTGGCGCTGGTGCTCGACAAAGACACCGCGCTGGCGATGCTCAGCGAATTCCGTACCTCGGCGCTGATCGCCATGGTCATCGCCGTGGTGTTCATCATCACCCTGTTGGGCATGCTGATCCGCGTGCTGATGCAGCCGCTGCTGACCATGGGCCGCGCCATGCATGACATCGCCGAAGGCGAAGGCGACCTGACCCGACGCCTGACCATTCACGGCCAGGATGAATTCGGCGCGCTGGGCACTTCGTTCAACCGCTTCGTGGAGCGCATCCACACGTCGATACGCGAAGTGGCCTCAGCCACCGGGCAGGTCAACGAAGTCGCCCTGCGAGTGGTCAGTGCGTCCAACTCGTCGATGCACAACTGCGACCAGCAAGCTTCGCGCACCAGCAGCGTAGCTGCAGCCATCAACCAGCTCGGCGCCGCCGCCCAGGAAATCGCCCAGAACGCCGCCCTCGCCTCGCAACATTCCAGCGAAGCTCGCAGCCTGGCCGAAGACGGTCAGCACGTAGTGGATAAAACCATCGCCGCCATGCAGCAGCTGTCGGCCAAGATCAGCGACTCTTGCGGCAACATTGAAACCCTGAACAGCAACACCGTGAACATCGGCCAGATCCTTGAGGTGATCACCAGTATTTCTCAGCAGACCAACCTGCTCGCCCTGAACGCCGCCATCGAAGCTGCCCGGGCCGGTGACGCCGGCCGCGGCTTCGCGGTGGTGGCCGATGAAGTGCGCAACCTAGCCCATCGCACCCAGGATTCGGCCCAGCAAGTGCAGAAGATGATCGAAGAGCTGCAAGTGGGCGCACGGGAAGCGGTGCTGACCATGACCGACAGCCAGCGCCAGAGCGAAAGCAGCGTCGGCATCGCCAACCAGGCCGGCGAACGGTTGGGCAGCGTGACCCAGCGCATCGGTGAAATCGACGGCATGAACCAGTCCGTGGCGACTGCCACCGAAGAACAGACCGCCGTGGTGGAGTCGATCAACGTCGACATCACCGAGATCAACACGTTGAACCAGGAAGGTGTGGAAAACCTGCAAGCCACATTGCGGGCCTGTGCCGACCTTGGGCAGCAGGCGGCGCGGTTGAAGCAGTTGGTAGGAAGCTTCCGAATCTAGCGCGCTAAAGGGCCCTTTCGCGAGCAAGCCCGCTCCCACACTGGATTTTCGTTGAACGCAGATTGTGGGAGCGGGCTTGCTCGCGAAGACGGCATTAGCCTCGCAGCAAGTTCAAAACCTGGACCTGGGCCTCTCCAAGAACTCCATCTCCTCAGCCGTAGACTCTCGCCCCAACACCGCATTGCGATGGGGAAACCGCCCAAACCGCGCAATGATCTTCTGATGCCGTTCGGCATAATCGAGGTTGTCTTCAAACACCGCCCGATCCGCCTCGGGCTGCTCTCGGGTCAGGTCGAGAAACCGCGACACGGCCTCGTTCTGCACCGCCAGGTTTTCGCAATGCTCGAGCACCAGATAAATGAACACACGCTGGATGGGTTTGAGTTGCCGGTCGAAACCCGCTGCCATGCCTTGGGCCACCAGGGCTTGGGCACGCAGGTCACCGGAAAAAGCTTTGGACGTGTCGCGAAAAATCATCCGCGGGAGCTGATCGAGCAGCAGCACCAGGGCCAGCCAACCTTCGGGGCGTTGCGCCCAGTCGGTCAATTCGCCGGCCAGTGCCTGCTCAACCTGATCGCCGAAGCGCTCGCGCGCCTGGCGATCATGGCCTTTGCCGAACCACAGCTTGCCCTTGTCAGCCGCTATTTCGTCCGGTGTCTGGGCTGAACCAAACCACCAATCGAGCAACGGCTGCCAGGGCTCGGCCATGATTTATTCCTTGTGGTAGGCCGTGGCGCGTGCGACTTCTTCTTTCGAACCGAGGAACACCGCCACGCGCTGGTGCAGGCCATCAGGCTGGATGTCGAGGATGCGCTGGTGGCCGTCGGTGGACGCGCCGCCAGCCTGTTCCACCAGGAACGACATCGGGTTGGCTTCGTACATCAAGCGCAGTTTGCCCGGTTTGGACGGTTCGCGGCTGTCGCGCGGGTACATGAACAGACCGCCACGGGTCAGGATACGGTGCACGTCGGCCACCATCGCGGCGACCCAACGCATGTTGTAGTTCTTTTTCAGCGGGCCGTCTTCGCCAGCCAGCAATTCGTCGACATAGCGTTGTACCGGAGCTTCCCAGTGACGCTGGTTGGACATGTTGACGGCGAATTCCTGGGTGGTTTCAGGAATGGTGATGTCTTCGTGGGTCAGTACGAAGCTGCCCATCTCGCGATCCAGGGTGAAGCCTTTGACGCCGTCGCCCAGGGTCAGCACCAGCATGGTCTGAGGACCGTAGATGGCGTAACCGGCGGCTACCTGCTCGGTGCCAGGCTGCAGGAAAGCCTTTTCATTCAAGGCTTCGTTCTGGCTCAGGTATTCGTTCGGGCAACGCAGCACCGAGAAGATAGTACCGACCGGCGCGTTGATATCGATGTTCGACGAACCGTCCAGTGGGTCGAACACCAGCAGGTAGGCGCCCTTGGGGTATTTACCCGGGATCTGGTAGGCATTGTCCATTTCTTCGGACGCCATGCCGGCCAGGTGACCGCCCCATTCGTTGGCTTCGAGCAGGATTTCGTTGGAAATCACGTCGAGTTTCTTCTGCACTTCGCCCTGCACGTTTTCGGTGCCCATGCTGCCCAGGACACCACCCAGAGCGCCTTTGGATACGGCGTGGCTGATCTCTTTGCACGCACGCGCCACCACTTCGATCAAAAAGCGCAGATCGGCAGGGGTATTGTTGCTGCGGGTCTGCTCAATCAAATAGCGACTCAAGGTAACGCGGGACATGGACGGCTCCGAAAAATAGGGGGCGGAAAAACCTGCGCAGTTTAGCGCGAGTCGGGACTTAATTCCTCCTATGAGACGGGATATGGAGGATTGAGTTCACCGGGTGGCGGCCGCTTGCGAATTTTGGGTGGCTGGCAGATCCAATCGCGAGCAAGCTCGCTCCCACCTTGGATCTACTGTGTTGTACCTGGATTTTATGACCGGCAGAGGTCAATTGTGGGAGCGAGCTTGCTCGCGATGAAAGCACCTCAATTCTTTACCGGCGGTTTGCGCAGCAGACTGAACGCCATCGCCGCGAGGAACAGCACGCTGACCAGCAACACCGCCCACAAGCCGATTTTCTTCCAGTTGGTCTCGACGGACGCTGGCGGAGTTGCAGTTGCCACTGTCGGCGTTGAGGTGGCCGTACCGCTCACGGTCGCCGTACCCAACGTCGCCAGACGCGACGGACGGTAATCGGGCACCAGCGTCGTCAAAGGCAGGCTGGCCGCCTTCACCGTCGCGCTGCCCAGCGCCAGGCTGTAGGGGCCTTCGCCGCGCGCCAGGAACACCACTTGGGTCGGGCGCACGGCAAAGCGCAGGGCCGGGGCTTCGGCGCCCAGGCCACCGCCACGCTCGTCCACCGTCAGCTTCAATTGCTGGACGGTCTGGCCGGACAGTTGCAACTGGTTTTGCAGCACATCCTGGCCGTTCTGGGTCAGGCGATACAGCAAGCCACTGCCCAGCGATTGCCACGGCTGGCTGCTTTCACGTCGCCCGGCCAGGGTCACTGGTGCCAGGCTGTTGGCCTGGCTCAGGTCGACCTGCACCTGCTCGATATTCAGCCCCATGGGCAACTGCCAGGTGTATTCGCCGGCCTTTGTGGTGCTGCCGGCCAAAGGCTGCGACCAGGCCAGCGGCAGCGGCAGGCTTTCGCGGCTGGCGCTTTGCAGCTGGGCCGAGGTCAGTACCGGAGCGGATGACGGCGAATCCCACAGCAGCCGCAGATAGCGCGCCGGTTGTCCCGGCAGGCTCACCTCATGCTGCTCGACCCGTTCATCGGCGAAGGTCAAGCGCGCCACCTGGCCTTCGCCCCACGCCTGCCAATGCTGCAAGTCGTCACTGGCTTCGATGGTGAAGCGCTGGAAGCCGTCGCGTTCGCTGGTCCAGTCGAGGACTAACTGCTGCAATGGCGCCTTGATCGCGCTGGCGTCCAGCAGCCAGCCGCGCAACACTTCTTCTCCCGCCTCGAGCCGGCTGGACGGTTGGACTTGCACCAGCGTGCCGTTGGCGTTCGATTGCACTCGCACGCTGGGCGCGCGCTCGCTGTCGTCGGCGGCGTTGTACAGAGGGAACCACTTTACGTCGGTGAGGGTGCGGTTTTCCCGGCTCTGGGCCGTCTCGCGAACCAGCGCGTAGGCCTGGGCCTGCCCGGCCGCGTTGAAGACCCGCAGGTCGCTCAGGTCGGTCTGCCGCGCTTGCAACTGAACGTCCAGTGGCAACGGGAGGCGATACCACGGCCCCTCGCCGCTCACGGCCAATGGCACCTGATGGGCGAAGTCTGCCGGTTGCTCCTGGGCCGAAGCCGACAATGCCACCCACAAACCGACCACGCCCAGCCCGATCCGACTCAACTTGCGACTCAAGACGACACTCCCTCACTGACAGGCATCGGCGGCTCGTCCTGCGAGACCGTTTCCGGGCGTTTTGGCGGTAGCGGCGCGAAGTAGCCCACCACCAGCAGCAATACACCCACGCCGATAAACGACACAATCCGCGCCAGACCGCCACGGTTACTCAATTCAACAAAGAACAGCTTGGCCACCACCACGGCAATCAACGCCGCGCCGATCAGCCACACTTCACGCCGGTGCCGCAAATGCCCGCCGATCATCAGGCCCAGGGCAATCAGGGTCCAGACGATGGACAGCCCGGCCTGCACGAACATGGATTCAAGCAACGCATCCAGCTCGAACGGCACCCCGATCCAATGATGAGCACTGCGCATCACCAGGGCGGTAAAGAACGCGAACAGTGACACGCCGGCAATCAACTGGGCGACGTGCTCGGCATGAACCCAACGGATCGCCAATTGCGCCACCGCGCTGCGGGCCCACACGTAGACGCCGAACAATGCAAACAACAGGCCCAGTTCCAGCGGGTTGAGCAGCGGTACATAGGGCAACGGATCGGCGGTGCCATCGCTGAAAGTGTTGGCTAACCAGAACCAGCCCAGCATCAACAGCGCCAAGGGCGCCGCCGCGTACACACGATACTCGCGCGGCTGGGCCGATACTGGCCACGGCCAGGCACGCGGCGCGGCCATCAGCACCAGGTACAGGCTCGGAAGGATTGCCCAGCCCAGCCAGCGCCAGGCGTTGTATTGCTCGGACAACAACAGCAGGCCGTAACGCAGCTCCAGCGCCAGCACGCCGATCAGCAACCAACAACCGAGCACATGGGCGGTGCTGCGCGCCTGGGCCGGCAGCATCGTTGCCAAGCGCTTGAGCGAAAGCAAATGCACGCCGAACACGGCCACCCAGGCCAACCAGCCGAAATCCGCCGCCGGGTGATAGCGGCTGTGGCCCGCCGCGACGAGCACACAGCCCGCCGCCGGAATCAATAAGGTGCACAGCAGCCCCAGCGCCGGCCATTTCAAACGCAGCGCCAAGCCGGTCCACACCGCCACACTGATCGCCGCGACGATCAGCAGCAGGCTGCCCTGCAGGTTCGCCGGGGCAAAGCGCAGCACTTCGCTGACCCATGCCAAGGCCCACCAACCGGCACCCCAGATCAGCAGCAGTTCGGACAGACGCTGCACACTCAAGGCTTCGAATACCGCCGACGGCTGACCCCGCTGCAGTCGCCACGCCCCGACCAACGCTGCCAGCCCCAGCACCAAGGGCGTCCAGAACCCACTGTGGGCCAGGGGCCGCAGATCCTCGGCATTGAGCGGCCCGAGCAGTGCCGGCCCCGCCACCAGGAACGCCGCACCGCCCAGCAGTTGCAACAGCAGGCCGAACACAAAGCTCACGCGTTGCTTCAGATACAGGCTCAGCCAGATGATCAACAGACCACTGGCAGCCCACACACCGCTCGCCGTTTGCCAAGGCAGGACGAACAGCACCGCGAGGTTGATCAGCACAAGCCCCACCAGCAACACCACCGACAACCCGCGCAGCAATCGGACATCGTTGCGCACCATGTCGTCGCGAGCCGCCAGCAACATACCGCCAATCAATGCCAGGCCGATCAGCGAAGCGCTGAGCAAACCGCTCCAGCCGGCGCTGAACACAGCAGCCGAATCGCCCTCGGCGCCTTGCAGGCGCAACAGAAACAGCGCGCCCCCCAGCAGTTGCACCGCGAACGCGGTAAACAGGAAGCTACGCGATTGCAGGCGCAGGCCGGCGAACAGCGTCGCCAACCCGGCCAGGGCCCAGGCGATAGCGGTGCCGTGGGTAAACAGGAACAGTGGCGCCAGCAGGTACAGGAAACCTAGCCCCAGGACGGCCAGCACCGGCAAGCCTTGGCGCTCCCAGTTGGAGGTGAGTTCAGGCGTAGCCTTGCGCAATTGGTAGAAGCTGAACAGCAAGGCGCCGCCAAGCATCAACGCCCCCAACGGCGCCCCATCGAGCAGGCTGCTGTCGCCGAGCCGCAACTCGCTGATGAAGGCCAGTGCCGAGCCCAATTGCAGCAACAAGGCAAAGGCTCGTGCAAAGGGTCGTTGCTGACGCAGCCCCAGCCAGAAGATCCCCGCCCCTTCCACGGCCCATGCCGCCGCGGTCCAACGGGCATCGAGCCCCAGCGGAATCGCCAGGCTGGCAAAAATCACCCCCAGGGCGAGGCAGGTTTCGGCCAGCAGCACGGCACGACCGCCCATCAGCACACGGGCCAGCCCCATGTAGATCATGCCCAGGGCCAAGGCGCTGAACGCGGCGGCGAACTCCAGGTGCTGCACCAGCGCGAACTGCAGGCCGAACCCCACCAGCGGCGGGCCGAACAGCATTGTGCCGTCCACGTAGTCGCCCTTGCGGGCCGACCAGCGCAGCATCGCGCCCCGGGTGTCGTCCTCGGGCGCGTCGCTCATTTCCAACAGGTTGCGGCGGGTGAACAGCAAACCAATCGCCAAGTACATCAGGAAGAAAAGGATCAGGAACGGCTCGGTGCTCCACAATAGCTCCGGCGCATAAGAGCGCAAGCCCCAGGCGAAACCGATGCCGAAGGTGCCGACAAAACCAATCAGGTTGAGCAGGCGCCAGGCCTTGAACCAGGCAATAGCGAGGATGCCGGCATTGAGCAGGATGAAATAACTGAACAGCGCGACGTGATTTCCGCTGCCGGTGGACGTGAGGATCGGCGCGGCAAACCCGCCCAACGCCGCAGCGGCGGCCAAGCCCAGGGCATTCTGGGTTACCGCCAGGATCGCCGAGAACACCGTGACCGCCACCAGCAGGCCCAGAGCTGCTTTCGAGTCGAGCAATGGATGCAGGCGCATGGCGGCGAACACTGTCAGGTACAACACCGCGATCCCGGTGCCCTGGAGCATCAGCGCATAGTTGCTGTTGCGTTGGCGCAGCCACCAGCCCAGGCCCAGCAGGCCCAAGGCGCTGGCCGCGACGCCGGCGTAACGCAGCTCGATCGGCACCACCATGCCTTCAGTGGCATAGCGCAGCAGAAATGCCAGGCCGAGAAACAACAGCACCACGCCAACCCGCAGCACGGTGTTGCCGCCAAACAGCCAGTTGCGCGCGCCAGCCAGGACGCGTTCGATAAGATTCGGACCACGGGGGGCAGCCGGTTTCGAAACAACGGGCTCTGAAGCAATCGGTTTGCGGACGGTGGGTTGAGGAGCAACTGGCGCAGGACTCCAGATGTCGTCGGGCAAGGGCTCGCTGGCTTGCGTGACCATCCCAGAGATGGGTTCAAGGTCAGGCGGCAACTCCCATAACAACGCAGGCTCGGTTTGAGATTCGGGCTCCGGTGCCTGGGCCACGACGATCTCGGGGGACAGCGCTGGCTCGCTCGGCACTGAAACGGTGCTGCGCTCAAGCACCGCCAGACGCTGTTCCAACGCGTCCAAGCTGCGCTGGGCCGTTTGCAACAGGCTCTGCTGCTTGGCCGCCTGGGCACCGAGGCGGCTCAGCCCAAAGCCCTGAGCGATGCCAAGCCCCACCAACGCACCTATCAGCGCATCGGCGAACGACTCATCCACCACCCAGCCGAGTGCCAGGCCCAACAGCGTCAAAATCCATTGCATGGTCGATATCCCTAAGCGGCCCGTTGCGGGCGTAACCGGGGTGGAGCCTGACTCAGTCTAGTGGAAACCACCCAAAATCCTGTGGGAGCGAGCCTGCTCGCGATAGCGGTCCGTCAGCCAAAATTTTTGTTAACTGACGGACCGCTATCGCGAGCAGGCTCGCTCCCACATTGGATACTTTTGACTGAGCCACAACACCACAACCCGGTGAAACTGGCGCCTAGTATATCGACGAAGCCCAACCACCGTTGGGCTTCGCTCACATTTCTTGCAACAGCTACTCCAGGGCTTTCCAAATGTCGGTGGCGTATTCACGAATGGTCCGGTCCGAGGAGAACCAACCCATGCGTGCGGTGTTGAGCACCGCCGAACGCCACCACTGCTTGGAGTCGTGCCAACGCTCTTCGACCTTGGCCTGGGCGTTCCAGTAGGCGTCGAAATCGGCGCAGACCAGGAAACGGTCGTAGTCCACCAACGAATCCACAAGCCCGGCATAACGCATCGGATCATCCGGCGAGAACACCCCGCCGCGAATAGCCTGCAACACATCGTTGAGGCGATGGGACGCGGCGATGTCCGGCGCAGCGCTGAATTCGCCATTGCGTTTGCGCGCTTCCACCTGCTCGGATGTCAGGCCGAAGATGAACATGTGCTCACCGCCCACACGCTCATGCATCTCCACGTTGGCGCCGTCCATGGTGCCGATGGTCAGCGCACCGTTGAGGCCGAACTTCATGTTACTGGTGCCCGACGCTTCGAAACCGGCCGTGGAGATCTGCTCCGACAAGTCCGCCGCCGGGATAATGCTTTCGGCCAGGCTGACGTTGTAGTTGGGCAGGAACACCACTTTGAGCAAGCCGCGCACGGTCGGGTCGTTGTTCACCACCCGGGCGATGTCGTTGGTCAACTTGATGATCAGCTTGGCCTGGTGGTAACTGGCAGCGGCCTTGCCGGCGAAGATTTTCACCCGCGGCACCCAGTCTACTTCCGGTTCGGCGCGGATCGCCTGGTACAGCGCCACGGTGTGCATAAGGTTGAGCAACTGGCGTTTGTATTCATGGATCCGCTTGACCTGCACGTCAAACATCGCCGCTGGGTTCACGGCGATGCCCAGCCGCTCATGGATCAGATAAGCCAAGGCCTTCTTGCTGTGCAGGCGCTGCTCGGCGAATTGTTTGCGGAACGCCGGCTTGTCGGCAAACGGCTCCAGTTCGATCAGGCGCTCCTCAGGGTTGTCGAGCACGCTCGGGCCGAGGGCATCGATCATCATCGATGTCAGCTCGGAGTTGGCCTGGAACAGCCAGCGGCGGAAGGTGATGCCGTTGGTCTTGTTGTTGATCCGATCCGGATAGAGCTTGTGCATCTCGGAGAACACCGTGCTGCGCATCAGCTGCGTGTGTAGCGCGGATACACCGTTGACGCTATGGGAGCCGAGGAACGCCAGGTTGCCCATGCGTACCCGGCGACCGTTGTCTTCTTCGATCAGCGAAACCGAGCGCAGGACATCGAAATCGTGCACGCCCTTGGCCCGCAGCGAATCGATGTGCTGGGCGTTGATCAGGTAAATGATCTGCATGTGCCGGGGCAACATGCGCTCCATCAGCCCTACCGGCCAGGTTTCCAGGGCCTCGGGCAGCAGCGTGTGGTTGGTGTAGGACAACGTGTCCTGGGTGATCTGCCAGGCCGCATCCCAGGCCACGTCGTAGACGTCCACCAATTGACGCATCAGCTCGGCCACGGCAATCGAGGGGTGGGTGTCATTGAGCTGGATCGCCGCGTGATCGCCCAGGGTCAGCACCGAAGTGTGCATGTTGCGATGGCGGCGCAACAAATCCTGCAACGAGGCGGCGACGAAGAAATACTCCTGGCGCAGACGCAGTTCCTGGCCGGCCTCGGTGCTGTCGGCCGGGTACAGCACGCGAGAAATACTTTCGGCTCGGGCCACTTCTGCTACCGCGCCCAGGTGGTCGCCGGCATTGAAGCGCTCCAGGTGCAGGTCTTCCACGGCCCGGGCACGCCACAGGCGCAGGGTGTTGACGCTGGCACCGCGCCAACCCACTACTGGGGTGTCATAGGCGATGGCTCGCACGGTTTCAGCCGGGGACCAGACCTGCCGGGTCTTGCCGGCGTCATCGGTCACGGTCTCGACGCTGCCGCCAAAGCCAATCGGGTAAACCACCTCCGGCCGTTCGAACTCCCATGGGTTGCCGAAATCCAGCCAGTGCTCAGTCTGTTCCTGCTGCCAGCCGTCGACGATCGCCTGGCGAAACAGCCCGTGTTCATAACGAATGCCATAGCCATGACCAGCAATGCCCAGGGTGGACATGCTTTCCATGAAACACGCCGCCAACCGACCGAGGCCGCCGTTGCCCAACGCCGCGTCGGGCTCGAGCAGGCGGATGCGCTCCAGGTCCACACCCAGTTCGGTCAGGGCTTCGCGCGCGGTGTCCAGCAGGCCGAGGTTGCTCAGGCTGTCATAGAGCAAACGACCGATGAGGAACTCCAGGGAGAGGTAGTAGACGCGCTTCTGGCCCTTTCGGTAGATCTGCCGCGTGTGGTCCATCCAGTGCTCGACCATGTGGTCGCGGGCGGCAAGGGCAATGGCTTCGAACCAATCGTGATCAAACGCATGATCCGGGTCCTTGCCGACGGCGTAAGTGAGTTTGGTCAACACGGCGTCGCGAAATGCAGCAACTTCAGCTTCGCGAACAAGTGGTTCTTGAGTCATTGATGAGACCTCGAGCGAGCATGGAATTGTCTGAGCCTAGTCGGTCTGACAGACGGTACAGGCTCTGGTTCGGTGGTTTTTCCACGGTGTCGGAGAATCGCCGCCAGTGAAGTGCCGTATGAGCGAATGAATGCAGGGGCCGTGCCGCTCCGGGAGGGTTTTGCCGCGATGGAAAAAAAACCGGCAGATGGTCGTTCAAAATTTCACCAGTCCCGGTATGATCGCGCGCCCTGATGCATGCTGGTAAACCTTGATGATGAAGCCCAACCTGATCGCCGCCGCGGAGATCGACCGACTCGATACCTGGGCCAAGTACTCCGCCCCGATGTGCGGTTCCTGCGTGTCGAGCTGTTGCACGCTCCCAGTGGAGGTCAAGATCAAGGACCTGATCCGGATCGGCATCGTCGATGAATTCGAACTCGGCGACCCGCCGAAGAACATCGCCAAGCGCCTGCAAAAGGAAGGGATCGTCGAACGCTATAACCAGAAGTCGGAAATCTTCACGCTTCAGCGCATGAGCAACAATGATTGCCTGTATCTGGACCGCAAGAGCCGCTTGTGCACCATTTATGAGAAACGCCCCGACACCTGCCGCAACCATCCGCGGGTCGGGCCACGGCCGGGGTATTGCGCCTACAAGCCCAAGGAAGTGGAGCGCGAGCGCAATCCGCGGACACTGGACAAGTTCTGATCTATTGATGGTTCAGCGGCGCCTGGACCATCGCCATCGCGAGCAGGCTCGCTCCCACACTGGATTTATGTCGGACACAAAATCGGTGGCCACTGAAGATCAACTGTGGGAGCGAGCCTGCTCGCGATGAGGCCCTAACAGGCGACACACACATTCAAGGCATAAAAAAACGCCCCTGATCTCACAATCAGGGGCGTTTTTTTCAGCCGCTAACTAAGTCGAAACTCAGTTGCCGCTTTTCTTGGCAGCGCGGGTACGCTCGCTTTCGCCAAGGATTTTCTTACGCAGGCGAATCGACTTCGGCGTCACTTCACACAGTTCGTCTTCTTGTACGAACTCCAGAGCTTGCTCCAGGCTGAACTTGACAGGCGGAACCAGTGCGATGGTTTCGTCTTTGCCCGAAGCACGCATGTTGTCGAGCTTCTTGCCTTTAGTCGGGTTCACACCCAGGTCGTTGTCGCGGCTGTTCAGGCCGACGATTTGACCTTCGTAGATATCCTGGCCGTGTTCAACGAACAGTTTGCCACGCGCTTGCAGGGTTTCCAGCGAGTAGGTCAGTGCCTTACCGGTCGCAACCGATACCAGAACACCGTTCTGACGGCCGGACATGTCGCCGGACTTCATCACGTCGTAACGATCGAAGATCGAAGTCAGGATGCCGCCACCGGAGGTCAGGGTCAGGAACTCGTTACGGAAACCGATCAGGCCACGGGCCGGGATGTTGTACTCAAGGCGCACACGGCCCTTGCCATCCGGAACCATGTTGGTCAGGTCGCCCTTACGCAGGCCCATTTGCTCCATGATCGCGCCCTGGGATTCTTCCGGCAGGTCGATGGTCACGTTTTCGTACGGTTCGTGCTTGACGCCGTCAACCATACGGATGATCACTTCTGGACGACCCACGCCCATTTCAAAGCCTTCGCGACGCATGGTTTCGATCAGAACCGAGAGGTGCAGCTCACCACGGCCGGAAACCTTGAACTTGTCGGCCGAGTCGCCTTCTTCAACGCGCAGTGCCACGTTGTAGAGCAGCTCTTTGTCCAGACGTTCCTTGATGTTACGGCTGGTGACGAACTTGCCTTCACGGCCGCAGAACGGCGAGTCGTTAACCTGGAAGGTCATCGAAACGGTCGGTTCATCAACGGTCAGCGGCTTCATTGCTTCGACGTTCAGTGGGTCGCACAGGGTGTCGGAGATGAACAGCTGGTCGAAGCCGCTGATGCAGACGATGTCGCCGGCCGCTGCTTCTTCAACGTCGATACGGTGCAGGCCGTGGTGACCCATCAGCTTCAGGATACGACCGTTGCGCTTCTTGCCGTCGGCGTCGATAGCCACGACCGGGGTGTTCGGCTTGATACGACCACGGGCGATACGGCCAACACCGATTACACCCAGGAAGCTGTTGTAGTCCAGTGCCGAGATTTGCATCTGGAACGGACCGTCACGGTCAACTTTCGGCGCAGGTACGTCGTCGACGATCGACTGGTACAGCGGGGTCATGTCTTCGGCCATGTCAGTGTGGTCCAGACCGGCAATACCGTTCAGGGCCGAGGCGTAGACGACTTTGAAGTCCAGCTGTTCTTCGGTAGCACCCAGGTTGTCGAACAGGTCGAAGATCTGGTCCAGAACCCAGTCCGGACGCGCGCCTGGACGGTCAACCTTGTTGATGACCACGATCGGACGCAGGCCGGCTTCGAAAGCCTTCTTGGTCACGAAACGGGTTTGCGGCATAGGGCCGTCCTGGGCATCAACCAGCAGCAGTACGGAGTCAACCATCGACATCACGCGCTCTACTTCACCACCGAAGTCGGCGTGGCCCGGGGTGTCCACGATGTTGATGTGGTAGCCGTTCCAGTTGATGGCGGTGTTTTTCGCCAGGATGGTAATACCGCGCTCTTTCTCCTGGTCGTTGGAGTCCATCACGCGCTCGTCGTTGAGCTCGTTGCGCTCCAGGGTGCCGGATTGACGCAAGAGTTTGTCTACCAGGGTGGTCTTACCATGGTCAACGTGAGCAATGATGGCGATGTTGCGTAGATTTTCGATCACTTGTGTATCTCGATCAGAGGATTCGGTGTGCTGACAGGTCGTGGCAGCGATTTACAGTAGAGTCCGGCAAGCCGTTACAGCTTGTCGACGGCGTCGGGGGGCCGGTGACGCAGGCCACAGGCAAACAGCCCCGGGCACTTAGCTCGGTCGATAAACGCGCACATTGGCATGCCCCTCACTGAGCAAATGGTGGGCATGCAGGCGACTCATCACGCCTTTGTCGCAATACAGCAGGTACTGGCGAGTAGGCTCCAGTTCCTTGAAACGCGCGTTCACTGCATAGAACGGCATCGTTTGTACCTCGATGCCGGCAACACTCAGCGGGTCGTCTTCAGCGTCGTCCGGGTGACGGATGTCGATGATGATCTGACCGGCCAGCGCTTCGCCGACTTCTTCAATTTGTATGTCCTGGCCCAACTCGTCGATTACGCGATCGATTGGCACCAGCCTGGCGTTTTCGAGCGCACGCTCGAGCACCGCCATGTCGAATTCTTTCTCTTCATGCTCCACGCGCCCGCGCTTGGCGTGGGTCTTGGGGTTCACCGAGATGACCCCGCAGTATTCGGGCATGTGCTTGGCGAAGTCGGCGGTGCCGATTTCGTTGGCCTGGTCGATGATGTCCTGCTTGTGGCTGGCGATCAGTGGACGCAAGACCAGCTTCTCGGTCACGCAATCGATCACTGACAGGTTCGGCAGCGTCTGGCTCGACACCTGGGAGATCGCCTCACCGGTCACCAGCGCGTCGATTTGCAGGCGATCGGCAATTCGCGAAGCAGCGCGCAACATCATACGCTTCAAAATGACGCCCATATGACTGTTATCGACTTTGCCGAGAATCTCGCCCAGGACTTCTTCGAACGGCACACTCACAAATAACACGCGCTGGGAGCTGCCGTACTTCTTCCAGATGAAGTGCGCCACTTCCATCACGCCCAATTCATGGGCACGCCCGCCGAGGTTGAAAAAGCAGAAATGGCTCATCAGCCCGCGACGCATGATCTGGTAGGCGGCGACCGTGGAGTCGAAGCCGCCGGACATCAGCACCAACGTCTGCTCCAGCGAACCCAGCGGATAACCGCCGATGCTGTTGTGCTGGCTGTGGATCACGAACAGTCGCTGGTCGCGAATTTCGATGCGCACTTCGATTTGCGGGTCTTTCAACGAAATACCGGCGGCGCCGCACTGCTGGCGCAGTTGGCTGCCGACGTATTTTTCCACGTCCATCGAGCTGAACGGGTGCTTGCCGGCACGCTTGCAACGCACCGAAAAGATCTTGCCGGCCAGGGCATCGCCATAATGAAGCTTGCACTTGGCAAGGATGTCGTCGAAATCCCCCAGGGGGTATTCATCGACCTGCAGAAAATGCGCGATGCCGGGCATGCAGCTCAGGCGCTCGGTCATTTCCTTCAGGACTTTGGGTTCGCTGACGCGGGTTTCCAGTTCGAGGTTGTCCCACACGCCGTTCACCACCACCGCCGGGTCCAGATCACGGAGCACGGCACGGATGTTCTTGGCCAACTGGCGGATGAAACGCATCCGTACCGGGCGGCTCTTGATGGTGATCTCGGGGAAGACTTTTACGATTAGTTTCATGAAAACAGCGCGCGAACGGCCAGCCGAAAAAGGGGGGCGCGGATTATAGCGGAAATTGCTCAAGGTTTAACCAGTTAATGTGCAGCTGGTTTTTCATGCACCAAAAAAGGTCGTTCGCCTTCTGGCGCGCCACATTGCAGTGCGCAAATGTCCGCTAATCTGCTTTTTACGCCTTTAAAAGCGTGGGTTTGGTGCAAAAAACCCATGCTGGGGCACTGGCATGCAAATTGCTCCCTTGTGAGGCAGGTTGCCTTGGCAGAGTATTCGCGCCGGCATCACCCATATCTAAGGGCATTCCAATACCCGCCCGAAGCCACCCGGAGGACATATGTCGAAGTCGGTTCAACTCATCAAAGATCATGACGTCAAGTGGATTGATCTGCGCTTCACTGACACCAAAGGTACTCAACATCACGTGACCATGCCGGCCCGTGATGCGCTGGACGACGAATTCTTTGAAATCGGAAAAATGTTCGACGGTTCCTCCATCTCTGGCTGGAAAGGCATCGAAGCCTCCGACATGATCCTGATGCCGGACGACGAAACTGCCGTCCTGGACCCGTTCACCGAAGAGCCGACCCTGATCCTGGTCTGCGACATCATCGAACCGTCCACCATGCAAGGCTATGACCGCGACCCACGCGCCATCGCTCACCGCGCCGAGGAATACCTGAAGTCCACCGGTATCGGCGACACCGCTTTCTTCGGTCCAGAGCCTGAGTTCTTCATCTTCGACTCGGTCAAATTCAAGTCCGATATCTCCGGCTCCATGTTCAAGATCTTCTCCGAACAGGGTTCGTGGATGTCCGACCAGGACGTGGAAGGCGGTAACAAAGGCCACCGCCCAGGTATCAAAGGCGGTTACTTCCCGGTTCCTCCGTTCGACCACGACCACGAAATCCGTACCTCCATGTGCAACGCACTGGAAGAGATGGGCCAGACCGTCGAAGTTCACCACCACGAAGTGGCAACTGCCGGCCAGAACGAAATCGGCGTGAAATTCAACACGCTGGTCAAGAAGGCTGACGAAGTCCAGACCCTGAAGTACTGCGTACACAACGTTGCTGATGCATACGGTCGCACCGCGACCTTCATGCCTAAGCCTCTGTACGGCGACAATGGTTCGGGCATGCACGTTCACATGTCGATCTCCAAAGACGGCAAGAACACTTTCGCAGGCGAAGGCTATTCCGGTCTGTCGGACACCGCCCTGTACTTCATCGGCGGTATCATCAAGCACGGTAAGGCCCTGAACGGCTTCACCAACCCGTCGACCAACTCCTACAAGCGTCTGGTACCAGGCTTCGAAGCGCCGGTGATGCTGGCCTACTCGGCTCGCAACCGCTCCGCCTCGATCCGTATCCCTTACGTGAACAGCCCTAAAGCCCGCCGTATCGAAGCTCGCTTCCCGGATCCGGCTGCCAACCCGTACCTGGCCTTCGCTGCACTGATGATGGCCGGTCTGGACGGTATCCAGAACAAGATCCACCCTGGCGATGCCGCTGACAAAAACCTGTATGACCTGCCGCCTGAAGAGGCCAAGGAAATCCCACAGGTTTGTGGCAGCCTGAAAGAAGCCCTGGAAGAGCTGGACAAGGGCCGTGCGTTCCTGACCAAGGGCGGCGTATTCAGCGATGACTTCATCGACGCTTACATCGCACTGAAAAGCGAAGAAGAAATCAAGGTTCGCACCTTCGTACACCCACTGGAATATGAGCTGTACTACAGCTGCTGATCCGGTAGCGCTGCAACACGCGGCGTGAATAAAGAGAGGCCTCCTTCGGGAGGCCTTTTTTATGGGCGCAGGTTGCGTGCATGATGGCTCGCCGCTCCCCCATAGAAGACGAGACTGCCCATGACTTCCCGCTTCAAACTCTGCCTTGCCCTGTCTGCCGCGCTGCTGACTACCACCGCCGAGGCTGCCTCTGCTCCCGCCCCTGACGCCCTTACCCCGCTGCTTAACGCCATTGGCGAACGCCTGGCCCTCGCCGACCAAGTGGCGTTGAGCAAATGGGACAGTCATAAACCGGTAGAAGACCGTCAGCGCGAGCGTGAAGTCATTGCCGCCGCCGTCGCCCAGGCGCCGGCCTACAAGCTGCCTGGCGAAACCGTGGAAGCGTTTTTCGCCGCTCAGATAGAAGCCAACAAAATGGTGCAATACATCAACTTGTCCGACTGGACCCTGGCAGGCAAGGCCCCGGACCTTCCACGCCCTGACCTGGTGGGACAGATCCGCCCGCAACTCGACCGACTGCAAAAACGCCTGCTGCAACAACTGGCCGACTTCGCCCCCTACCGCACCGACCCGCAGTGCCCGCAATGGCTGGCCCAGGCCACCCACCACAACAAGCAGCACCCGGTGCACCGGCTCGCCCTGATCCGGGCGACCGCAGAGCTGTGCATCTTCACAAAATCCTGAGGCCCCCTACCTCTCCTTGTGGGAGCGAGCCTGCTCGCGATGAGGCCAGCACATTCAATATCTCGGTGACCGACACACCGCCATCGCGAGCAGGCTCGCTCCCACAGGGGCCTGGGGCGTCTTCGGGGTCGGGCAGGTCATGGCCCAACACACAACAACCTGGGCCAACCACCCTCCCTGGCCTATGCTGCAACCCAACACTTTCAGTTTGCGGTTGATTTTATGGGTCGTGGTTTTCCAGGAATGTTGTTGCTGCTATTGGCGCTGCCTGCCGTCGCGCAGATCTACAAGTACACCGACGCCGACGGCAACACCGCCTATAGCAACCAGCCGCCCGACGGCGTACCGGCTCAGGCGGTGGAGTTGCCGCCGCTCAACAGCGTCGAACGCCAGACCCCAGCCAGCCCGGAAGCGCCCCCGCCCCCTGCGGCCAGGGACGAGCCGCGTAATGCCTACGAGGTGCTGGAACTGACGGACATCCCCACCGAAGAGGCCCTGCGCGCCAACAACGGTACTTTCACCGTTGGCGTTCGGGCTCAACCGCGCCTGCAAAGTCCCCACCTGTTCAGGCTGCTGCTGGACGGCCAGCCCTACGGCCAGCCGACCAATGTACCGCGCCTGCAATTGGTCAATATCGACCGGGGCGAGCACAGCCTGGCGGTTCAAGTCATCAACGGAGAAGATCTTGTGCAACAGAGCGACACCTCGACCTTCACCGTGCAGCGGGTGCACCGTCCGTGATCCGTTGGCTGCTCGCAATGAGCCTGTCCCTGGCCGCGCTACCGGGAGTGGCGCAGGTCTATACCTACATCGACGCCCAAGGCAATCGCGTCTTCACCGATCAGCCGCGCCCCGGTAATGCGAAGAAAGTCCAACTGCCGCCCGGCAACCGGATGCCGACACAACCCTTTGGCACAACCTCGGCGCCCGCGCCCGAAAACAAACCCAAGCCACTGTTTCATTACGAGATGCTCCGGCTATTGATCCCCGAGCCGGACGCCACGATACGCAGTACCGCGGGAGAACTGATCGTCAGTGTCACCAGCGAGCCCGGGCTACAAAAAGGCCACCGCTACCGCCTGCTGCTCGACGGCCAACCCACGGGCGCACCGGGGACCAGCCCGGTGTTTGCGCTGAGCAATATTGATCGGGGCAGCCATCATCTGGCGGCGGAAATCCTTGATGAGCAGGACCGCATCGTTGAGCGCACTCCGAACCAGCCGTTTCACATGCAGCGTATGTCCCTTGCACAGAAGCGCCGGATAAAACCCTGCGCCCCGGCCGACTACGGCCAGCGCCCTGAATGCCCCCTCGCCGAAAAGCCCGCAGAAGAAGAAAGCAGCATCCTGCCGTTCTTCTGACGCCGTTCAGGTTGGCGCACTATATTGGTGCAAACTCTTGCGACCTACCCAGTTTTCAACCCATTTTGGTTCGAAAATACCCGTAAAAACTGGCAGAACGCCACGCAATCGGGCGAAAAACGCTCATTTCAGGCTCTAAACGCTTCTTTTCGGAGCCTTGGTTTGGTTTTTGCAGTTTCCTTTCATCAGCGCGTCATACGCGTGCTTGCTACGCTCCAAAAGAGGTCCTGATGACCATTAGCGACGCACTACACCGCTTGCTACTCGACAACCTCACCACCGCGACTATCTTGCTCGACGCCGAATTGCGCCTCGAGTACATGAACCCGGCGGCAGAGATGCTGCTGGCCGTCAGCGGCCAGCGCAGCCACGGGCAGTTCATCAGCGAGTTGTTCACCGAATCCACCGAAGCGCTCAACTCCTTGCGCCAGGCTGTGGAACAGGCGCATCCGTTCACCAAGCGCGAAGCGATGCTCACCGCCCTGACTGGCCAGACCTTGACCGTGGATTACGCGGTAACGCCGATCCTGAGCAACGGCGACACCTTGTTGCTGCTGGAGGTCCATCCCCGTGATCGCCTTTTGCGCATCACCAAGGAAGAGGCCCAACTGTCCAAACAGGAAACCAGCAAGATGCTGGTGCGCGGCCTGGCCCATGAGATCAAGAACCCCCTCGGCGGAATTCGCGGCGCCGCGCAATTGCTCGCCCGGGAGCTGCCGGAAGAAAGCCTCAAGGACTACACCAACGTCATCATCGAAGAAGCCGACCGCCTGCGAAACCTGGTAGACCGCATGCTCGGTTCGAACAAGCTGCCGTCCCTGGCGACGTGCAATGTCCATGAAGTGCTGGAGCGCGTCAGCAGCCTCGTGGAAGCCGAAAGCCAGGGCTGCATCACATTGGTGCGCGACTATGACCCGAGCATTCCCGACGTTTTGATCGACCGCGAGCAAATGATCCAGGCAGTGCTGAACATCGTGCGCAACGCGATGCAGGCCATCAGCAGCCAGAACGAGCTGCGCCTGGGCCGCATCAGCCTGCGCACCCGCGCCATGCGCCAATTCACCATTGGCCACGTACGCCATCGCCTGGTGACCAAGATCGAGATCATCGACAACGGCCCGGGCATTCCTGTGGAACTGCAGGAAACAATTTTCTTTCCCATGGTCAGCGGCCGTCCGGACGGTACCGGGCTGGGCCTGGCCATTACCCAGAACATCATCAGTCAGCATCAGGGCTTGATCGAGTGTGAAAGCCACCCCGGCCACACCACCTTCTCGATCTTCCTGCCACTGGAACAAGGAGCCACACCGACATGAGCCGTAGTGAAACCGTGTGGATCGTCGATGACGACCGTTCTATCCGTTGGGTCCTGGAAAAAGCCTTGCAACAGGAAGGCATGACCACCCAGAGCTTCGACAGCGCCGACGGGGTGATGAGTCGCCTCGCCCGTCAGCAACCGGACGTCATCATTTCCGACATCCGCATGCCCGGCGCCAGCGGCCTGGACCTGCTGGCCCGGATTCGCGAGCAGCACCCGCGGCTGCCGGTGATCATCATGACCGCCCATTCAGACCTGGACAGCGCGGTGGCGTCCTACCAGGGCGGCGCCTTCGAATACCTGCCCAAGCCGTTCGACGTTGATGAAGCGGTGTCGCTGGTCAAGCGAGCCAACCAGCACGCCCAGGAACAACAGGGCCTGGAAGAGGTGCCGGCCCTGGCCCGCACCCCGGAAATCATCGGCGAAGCGCCGGCGATGCAGGAAGTGTTTCGCGCCATCGGACGCCTGAGCCACTCCAACATCACCGTGCTGATCAACGGCGAGTCGGGCACCGGTAAAGAACTGGTCGCCCACGCCCTGCACCGTCACAGCCCGCGGGCGGCTTCGCCGTTCATCGCGCTGAACATGGCGGCGATTCCCAAGGACCTGATGGAGTCCGAGCTGTTCGGCCACGAAAAAGGTGCGTTCACCGGTGCGGCCAACCTGCGACGCGGACGCTTCGAGCAAGCCGACGGCGGTACGTTGTTCCTCGATGAAATCGGCGACATGCCGGCCGACACCCAGACCCGCCTGCTGCGCGTACTGGCGGATGGTGAGTTCTACCGGGTGGGCGGCCATACGCCGGTCAAGGTTGATGTGCGAATCATCGCCGCGACTCACCAGAACCTGGAAACCCTGGTTCACGCCGGAAAATTCCGGGAAGACTTGTTCCATCGCCTGAACGTGATCCGCATTCACATCCCACGCCTGGCCGATCGTCGCGAAGACATCCCGACCCTGGCCAGGCACTTCCTCAGCCGCGCGGCTCAGGAACTGGCGGTGGAACCCAAGCTGCTCAAGGGCGAAACCGAGGAATACCTCAAGAACCTGCCATGGCCCGGCAACGTGCGCCAGCTGGAGAACACCTGCCGCTGGATCACGGTGATGGCTTCGGGTCGCGAAGTGCACATCAGCGATCTGCCGCCGGAACTGTTGAGCCTGCCGCAAGACTCGGCCCCAGTGACCAACTGGGAACAGGCCCTGCGCCAATGGGCCGACCAGGCCCTGGCCCGCGGCCAATCGAGCCTGCTGGACAGCGCAGTGCCGAGTTTCGAACGGATCATGATCGAAACCGCCCTCAAGCACACCGCCGGCCGCCGCCGCGACGCCGCCGTGCTGCTGGGCTGGGGCCGCAATACCTTGACCCGCAAGATCAAGGAATTGGGGATGAAGGTCGATGGTGGGGATGATGACGACGGGGATGAGGCCTGAGTAGCCTTTAGCTCTTCGCTCAATGCATGGATTTTTCCTGACGGTGGGAGCGGGCTTGCTCGCGAATGCGGCGTATCAGACACATAACTGTCGACTGGCACACCGCTTTCGCGAGCAAGCCCGCTCCCACAATAGAACTGCGTTAGCCGCACCAGTGAGTACCCCGGCATAAGCTTCGTGCACCGCCCCAATGCACCGTGAACCGCAATTGCGCACATCCCGCGAGCCGAAAACCAACCGGCAAGCCGTAACAAAACCAGTTCAAAATACGCGAAAGCCCCGGAATACGGGGCTTTCGCATCATCGAAGTGTTTTTGTGACAAATAATTTAAAACTGGCACGCGCCCTGCAATAGCTCAATCACTACCCAGTTTCGGGGACCTTGGTACAGGCAGGCCGGGGATTCCCCTCTTTATACCGGGCTCATCGAGCCCACTGTTTTGGGGGCCTTGATACAGGCAGGTCAAGGTTTCCCTTCTTTACATCCAGGGCTGCACCTTCGCGGTGAGCCCTCCCGTTTTGGGGACCTTGGTACAGGCAGGCCGGGGATTCCCTCTTTTATTGCTCCTGGAGACGGACCTCCAGCCGCCAGCGGTCATCGACCTCGCTGCCGGTCCACTCCCCTCGCAATGGACGCGCCGCCACCAGCGTCAGCAACAGCCCCTTATCACTCAACCGCACCCGCCAGTTCACGTCTTTGCCATTGAGCTTGAGCTGGCCCTTCTGTGGCCGGCCTTCGGCTTCGAACAACAGCGCCACGGAGCCGTCGATGACTTCCCCGTGCAGCTTGGGTTCGCTGCTGAACCAGGCCACCAGCGCCCCATCGCTAACCTCGATCCGCTGCAACACGCTCGGGTCGGGCGTGGTCAGGCGGCCGATCATCAAGCCGATCATCACGCCGACGATTGCCAAAGAGCCAATCACCCGAGGCATTAGCTTCGAACGTCGGTCGGTTTGCGGCGTAGAATGCCGCTCATCTTTATCTGCGGAGCCGTGCATGTTTCACGTCATCCTTTTTCAACCGGAAATTCCGCCGAATACCGGCAACGTCATCAGGCTGTGCGCCAACAGCGGCTGCCACCTGCATTTGATCGAACCGCTGGGCTTCGAGATGGACGACAAGCGCCTGCGCCGTGCTGGCCTCGACTACCACGAGTATGCCACCTTGCAACGTCACGCCGACCTCGCCAGTTGTCTGGAAAGCCTCGGCCACCCGCGCCTGTTCGCCTTCACCACCAAGGGTTCGCGGCCGTTCCATGACGCCAGCTTCGTTGAGGGTGACGCGTTCCTGTTCGGCCCGGAAAGCCGTGGCCTGCCAGCCGAAGTGCTGGACGCCCTGCCAGCCGACCAGCGCCTGCGGTTGCCTATGCGCGAAGGCTGTCGCAGCCTGAATCTGTCCAACACCGTGGCGGTGGCCGTCTACGAGGCCTGGCGACAGAACGGCTTCAAGTAACACCGCATAACAAATGTGGGAGCGGGCTTGCTCGCGAATGCGGTGTTTCAGAGACATTGATGTCAACTGACACACCGCATTCGCGAGCAAGCCCGCTCCCACATTGGACTTGCGTCGACGCTCAGACCGCCTTATTGGACGGTCGACGCCTTGCCTTCTTCCTGGATGCGCTGCAGCTCTTGCGCGTACAGGGCGTCGAAGTTCACCGGGGCCAGCATCAGGGCCGGGAACGAACCGCGGGTCACCAGGCTGTCCAGGGTTTCACGGGCGTATGGGAACAGGATGTTCGGGCAGAATGCACCCAGGGTGTGGCTCATCGAATCGGCATCCAGGTTCTTGATCAGGAAGATCCCGGCCTGCTGCACTTCGGCGATGAACGCCACTTCGTCACCGTTCTTCACGGTCACCGATAGGGTCAGCACCACTTCGTGGAAGTCTTCTTCCAGGGCTTTCTGACGGGTGTTCAGGTCCAGGCCTACGCTCGGCTCCCACTGCTGGCGAAAGATCGCCGGGCTTTTCGGGGCTTCGAAGGACAGGTCACGTACATAAATGCGCTGCAAGGAGAATTGCGGTGCTTCTTCTTCGCGGGCAGCTGTGTTCTGTTGGTCAGTCATCGCAGATCCTTCTTACTTTCAGGTTCTTTAGTAGGGAATTCAGGCCTTGAGCATTGCGTCGAGCTTGCCGGCGCGCTCCAAGGCGAACAGATCATCGCAACCGCCCACGTGGGTGCTGCCGATCCAGATCTGCGGCACGGACGTACGTCCGGCCTTTTGGGTCATTTCGGCACGCAACTGCGGCTTGCCGTCGACCTTGATCTCTTCGAAAACCACGCCTTTGTTCTGGAGCAGGAACTTGGCTCTGGAGCAATAAGGGCAGTAATCGCTGGAATAGACAACGACGTGGGTCATCTCACTTCACCAGGGGCAGATTGTCAGCTTTCCAGCTCGCAACGCCACCGGACAGTTTGGCGGCGGTGAAGCCGGACTTCATCAGCTCGCGGGCGTGGGTACCGGCGTGCTGGCCTTGGGCATCCACCAGAATCAGTGTCTTGGCCTTGTACTTTTCCAGTTCGCCGATGCGAGCGATCAGTTTGTCCTGGGGAATATTCACCGCGCCAACAATGTGACCAGCGGCGAAATCCTTGCTCGGGCGGATGTCCACCACCACGCCGGCATCCTTGTTGACCAGCGCGGTCAGCTCGCCGGTGCTCAGGCTGCGACCGCCGCCCTGCATCGTGTGAGCAACCAGCAACGCCAGCAGCACGACGAAGATACCGACGAGAATGTAGTGGTTAGTGGCAAATTGAATCAGGTGAGCAACCATCGAAGGAGGTTCCAGGGCGTTAAAATGTCGGCCAGTATACACAGCACACAAGGCCGGCCAAACCCCGCCCGGCGGTGACGCCACCGGAACTTACCTTTAAACTGCCCGTCCCTTTTCCATCGTCTTCTTTTAATCAGCCACGAGTGGATTCCATGACTACCACGCCTAAACCTTTGGTCCTGATGATTCTCGACGGCTTCGGTCACAGTGACAGCCACGAATCCAATGCCGTGTATTCGGCCAAGAAGCCTGTTCTTGACCGCTTGTGGGCCACCGTGCCGAACGGCCTGATCTCCGGCAGTGGCATGGATGTCGGCCTGCCGGACGGGCAGATGGGCAACTCCGAAGTCGGCCACATGAACCTCGGCGCAGGCCGGGTGGTGTATCAGGACTTCACCCGCGTGACCAAATCGATCCGCGACGGCGAATTCTTCGAGAACCCGACCATCTGCGCCGCCGTGGACAAAGCCGTGGCTGCCGGCAAGGCCGTGCACTTCATGGGGCTGCTGTCCGACGGCGGCGTGCACAGCCACCAGGATCACCTGATCGCCATGGCCGAACTGGCCTTCAAGCGCGGCGCCGAAAAAATCTACCTGCACGCCTTCCTCGACGGCCGCGACACCCCGCCCAAAAGCGCCACCTCGTCGATCGAACTGCTGGATGCAACCTTCCAGGCCTTGGGTAGGGGCCGCATCGCCAGCATCGTCGGCCGCTACTTTGCCATGGACCGCGATAACCGTTGGGATCGCGTCTCCCAGGCCTACAACCTGATCGTCGACGGTAGCGCCGAGTTCAGCGCCGCCACCGCCCAGGAAGGTCTGCAGGCTGCCTACGAGCGCGGTGAAAGCGACGAATTCGTCAAGGCCACCACCATCGGCGAACCGGTCAAAGTCGAAGACGGCGACGCCGTGGTGTTCATGAACTTTCGCGCCGACCGCGCCCGCGAGCTGACCCGCGTATTTGTCGAAGACGATTTCAAGGAGTTCGAACGCGCCCGCCAGCCGAAACTGGCCGGTTTCGTGATGCTGACCCAATACGCCGCCAGCATCCCCGCACCGTCGGCCTTCGCCGCCGGTAGCCTGGAAAACGTGCTGGGCGACTACCTGGCGAAAAACGGCAAGACCCAACTGCGCATCGCCGAAACCGAGAAGTACGCCCACGTAACGTTCTTCTTCTCGGGCGGCCGTGAAGAACCCTTCCCGGGTGAAGAGCGCATCCTGATCCCGTCGCCGAAAGTCGCCACCTACGACCTGCAGCCCGAGATGAGCGCACCAGAAGTGACCGATCGCATCGTCGAGGCCATCGAGAATCAGCGCTACGACGTGATCGTGGTCAACTACGCCAACGGCGACATGGTAGGGCACAGCGGTGTGTTCGACGCAGCGGTCAAGGCCGTGGAATGCCTGGACGCCTGCGTTGGCCGCATCGTTGAAGCCTTGGAAAAGGTCGGCGGTGAAGCACTGATCACGGCCGACCACGGCAACGTCGAGCAAATGTCCGACGAATCCACCGGCCAGGCCCACACCGCCCACACCACCGAGCCGGTGCCGTTCATCTATGTCGGCAAGCGCAATTTCAACGTCCGCGACGGCGGCGTGCTGGCTGACGTGGCACCTACCATGTTGATGTTGCTGGGAATGGAAAAGCCGAAGGAAATGACCGGGACTTCGATCCTCGTCTGATCAACGCATATCCCTTGTGGGAGCGAGCCTGCTCGCGATAGCGGTATAACAGACAACACCCGTTGGATGTTATGGCCTCATCGCGAGCAGGCTCGCTCCCATATTGGCTTTGGGGTGTTTTTTGGGCCAGTTATCACACAGCCCCAAATGGGCGTTTTTTTTGCGGCGTGGGGCGGGCATACTAGGCCGTCCCTTTCCCTGGTGTCGCCCGCCTCTATGCTTCGCGTTCTGATAGCCCTCGCTCTGATCTGCCTGCTCCAACCGGCCCTCGCTGACGAGCGCGCGCAAACCCAACAGCAGTTGGACGCCACGCGTCAGGACATTGCCGAGCTGAAAAAACTGCTGGGCAAGTTGCAGGAAGAGAAATCCAGCGTCCAGAAAGACCTGCGCGGCACCGAGACCGAGATGGGCAACCTGGAGAAACAGGTCGACGCCCTGCAAAAAGAGCTGAAGAAAAGCGAATCCGAGTTACAGCGGCTCGATGGAGAGAAAAAAAAACTCCAGAGCGCGCGCACTGAACAGCAACACCTGATCGCCATTCAGGCCCGGGCGGCCTACCAGAGCGGTCGCCAGGAGTATCTCAAGCTGCTGCTCAACCAGCAGAACCCCGAGAAATTCGCCCGCACCCTCACGTATTACGATTACCTGAGCCAGGCCCGCCTGGAGCAACTCAAGAATTTCAACGAGACCCTGCGCCAACTGGCTAACGTCGAAAAAGACATCCAGCTGCAGCAAGCCCAGTTGCTGGTGCAGAAAAGCAGCCTCGACACCCAGCGCGAAGAGCTCGACAAGGTTCGCAAGGAACGCCAGGTGGCCTTGGCCAAGCTCAATGACGACGTGAAAGCCCGCGACAGCAAGCTCAAGGCCCGCGAGCAGGACCAGGCCGAACTGGGAAAAGTATTGAAGACCATCGAGGAAACCCTGGCCCGCCAGGCTCGAGAGGCAGAAGAAGCGCGTCAGAAAGCGCTGATCGCCCAGCAGGAAGCCGAAAAAAAGCGTTTGCGTGAGGCACAGGCCGACGCCGATGTCGGCGATGCGCCGCGCAAACCGGTGAAATCGAGCCCAGGCGCGCTGGTTTCCAGTGATGGCGAAACCTTCGGCGGTGCTTTTGCTTCTGCCCGGGGCAAACTTCCATGGCCGGTCAATGGTCGATTGCTTGCGCGCTTCGGTGAAACCCGCGGCGACGACACCCGCACCAAGTGGGACGGCGTGATGATCAGCGCCTCCGCCGGCAGCCAGGTGCATGCCGTTCATGGCGGGCGCGTGGTGTTCGCCGACTGGCTGCGCGGTGCCGGCCTGCTGGTGATCCTGGATCACGGCAACGGTTATTTGAGTCTGTACGGCCACAATCAGACGCTGCTCAAGGCTGCGGGCGATGTGGTCAAGGCCGGCGAGTCCATCTCCACGGTCGGTAACAGTGGCGGGCAGGACACGCCAGCGCTGTATTTCGCTATTCGTCAGCAGGGTCGCCCCAGCGACCCGGCCCAATGGTGTCGTGCGCAAGGATAAGCGCGCCCATCCTATTAAGGAGTTCGTTCGACATGCTGCACTTGTCCCGCCTTACCTCGCTGGCTCTGACGATCGCCCTTGTGATCGGTGCGCCCCTGGCATTCGCCGCTGAACCGGCCCCGTTATCCTCAGCCGCTACGGCCGCGACCACCAAGGCCCCGCTGCCGCTGGACGAACTGCGCACCTTTGCCGAAGTCATGGACCGGATCAAGGCCGCCTACGTCGAACCGGTGGATGACAAGATGCTGCTGGAGAACGCCATCAAGGGCATGCTCAGCAACCTCGACCCACACTCGGCCTACCTGGGGCCGGAGGATTTCACCGAGCTGCAGGAAAGCACCAGCGGCGAGTTTGGCGGCCTGGGCATCGAGGTCGGCAGCGAAGACGGTTTCATCAAAGTGGTGTCGCCGATCGACGACACGCCTGCCTCCAAGGCCGGCATCCAGGCCGGCGATTTCATCGTCAAGATCAACGGCCAGCCCACTCGCGGCCAGAGCATGACCGAAGCCGTGGACAAGATGCGCGGCAAGATCGGCCAGAAGATCACCCTGACCCTGGTACGCGATGGTGGCACGCCGTTCGACGTGACCCTGACCCGGGCGGTCATCCAGGTCAAAAGCGTGAAGAGCCAACTGCTGGAGTCGGGCTACGGGTACATCCGCATCACCCAATTCCAGGTCAAGACCGGCGAAGAAGTCGCCAAGGCCTTGGCCAAGCTGCGTAAGGACAACGGCAAGAAGCTTAACGGCCTCGTCCTGGATCTGCGCAACAACCCCGGCGGCGTGCTGCAATCGGCAGTGGAAGTGGTGGATCATTTCATCAAGAAGGGCCTGATCGTCTACACCAAGGGCCGTATCGCCAATTCCGAACTGCGCTTCTCGGCCACCGGCAACGACCTGAGCGAAGCTGTGCCGCTGGTGGTGCTGATCAACGGCGGCAGCGCTTCGGCATCGGAAATCGTCGCCGGCGCCCTGCAGGACCAGAAACGCGGTGTCGTCATGGGCACCACCAGTTTCGGCAAGGGTTCGGTGCAGACCGTATTGCCGCTCAATAACGACCGCGCCCTGAAGATCACCACCGCGCTGTACTTCACGCCCAACGGCCGCTCCATCCAGGCCCAAGGCATCGTCCCGGACATCGAGGTGCGCAAGGCCAAGATCACCAACGAGCAGGACAGCGAATACTTCAAGGAAGCTGACCTGCAAGGTCACCTGGGTAATGGCAACGGCGGCGCCGACAAACCGACCGGTTCCGGTGCCAAGGCCAAGCCAATGCCGCAGGATGACGATTATCAGTTGGCCCAGGCCCTGAGCCTGCTCAAAGGACTGAACATCACCTCCGGCCGCTGAGATGGGCCGGCGCTTCATCCTCGCCCTGTTGTGCTTTCTGGCGGGCTCAGCCTTTGCTGCACCCGCCACACCGCCACCGACATCGCACAAGGCTTACCTGAGCCTGATCATCGACGACCTGGGGCAAAACCTGCCCCGGGATCGCCGTGTACTGGCCCTCCCCGGCCCGGTCACCACGGCGATCATGCCCGACACGCCCCACGCTGCCGAATTCGCCCGCGAAGCCCATCGCGCCGGCAAGATTGTCATGCTGCACATGCCCATGGACCCGGCCACCGGGCCGTTCGCCTGGCATCCTGAGCTGCCCCTTGAAGAATTGGGAAAGCGCCTCGACGCCGCGTTCGCTGCCGTGCCCTACACCAGCGGGATCAACAACCACATGGGCAGCCGCATGACCGCCCAGCCCGTAGCCATGGCGTGGCTGATGGCGAACTTGCAGCAGCGCCACAAGTTTTTCGTCGACAGCCGCACCAGCGCCCAGACCGTCGCCGCCGCCGAAGCGCAGAAGATCGGCCTTGCGAGTGTGTCGCGGGATGTATTCCTGGACGACGAGCGCACCGAAGCGGCCATCGCCCATCAGCTCCAGACCGCCATCGACCTGGCCCGCCGGCAGGGCACGGCTGTGGTGATCGGCCATCCCTATCCGCAGACCTTGGCGGTGCTTGAGCGCGAACTGCCGCGACTCAAGGCCCAGGGCATCGAATGGATCGACATCAAGTCGAT
This sequence comes from Pseudomonas sp. LBUM1664, assembly GCF_059695895.1. Classification (NCBI taxonomy): domain Bacteria; kingdom Pseudomonadati; phylum Pseudomonadota; class Gammaproteobacteria; order Pseudomonadales; family Pseudomonadaceae; genus Pseudomonas; species Pseudomonas sp. LBUM1664. Next base: position 5,972,046 of record NZ_CP166791.1, read on the forward strand.
GATCAGCCTGCGCAGCAATCAGGCGATGGCTGGGCATGGGAAAGACGGGGTTTATCGGTAGTCACCAGCCATTTCGGGGCTTGCTGTCTTGGCTTTATCTCAAACCGCGCCGCCGCCATCGCGAGCAGACTCGCTCCCACAGGTTTGCGGGCGCCTAGAGATAACTCGCCATGATCGCGTCCACCGCACCTTCCTTGCGCAACTCATCCAGGGCCGCTTGAAGCCGGGCGACCACGTCGTCGGGTACGTCGTTGTTCAACGCCAGGTACAACTCGGCGCTGTTGAATCGCAACACGGTCTTGAGGTCGCTCACCCCTTCCTGACGCGCCAGATAACGCCCGGCCGGGTCCCCGGTCGCCCATAGGTCGATTTGACCGTTGACCAGTTTTCTGGCGTTGTCCTGGTCGCGCAATACCACAATCAGGTTCATCCCTTGCTTGGCCAAGGTCTCGGCAATCGCATCGCCTTTGTAGGCACCAATCCTGTATTTGCGCGCCTGCTCCAACGAGTCGAGGGAAATCTTGCTGTCACCCTTGGCGAGCATGATCCAGTCGTCCGGGCCGATAGGGCCGACCCATTTGAAGAGCTTTTCGCGCTCTGGCAACCGCGCCATGACAAACACGCCGTAACCGGGATTTTCCAGGGCGAGTTTGTAGATCCGCTCCCAAGGGAAACGCAGCGTCAGGCTGTAAGTAATATTGGCGCGTTTGAATATCTCACGGACGATGTCAACGGCAATGCCATTGATGTTCTCGTCCTGGGCGAAGTTCTTGCCGTTCCTGGCCATGTTGTACGGCGGAAAGTTCTCCGTCAGCAACACCAGGTCAACATCGCGGCGGTCTTGAGCGTGTACCCCGCTGATGAACAACAAAAGGGCGCTGGCAAGGACGAAAAAAATGCGTCTGAACATGTCTGGCTACCGAAATCCATGGCGTGCCCAAGAGTGCCTTGGGCCCGCGATCATGTCTACCGGCCCTTGCTACCTCTCCCGCTCAACCGCTCAGAATATGGGCTAACGTGATTGCGACTGAGGTAATTAATTACCGCCAACCGCCAGCCCCCACCTGATTAATTGGAGAACACCGGCACCTGCCGGTTTTCATTCAATTAATAAAAGGTGTCACTCGATGAAATCGATCTCCTTTCTGCTGCTCGGCGCGCTTTGCGCACAGGGTTCGCAGAGCATTGCACAGAGCAAGGACTATGGCGAAAGCATGCAAAACTTCACGCCCTCAAAAGTCCTTGAAAATGCTGATGGCTCACACAACCACTGGCGGAGTATCGGTCAGTTGAATATCAACAACTCGTGTACCGCGACGCTGCTCGATACCCAGGCTCCTACCGTCACCGGGCCAACACCTGCCTACGTGCTCACCGCAGGGCACTGTATCGAAAAAAGCAACGGAAACATTGTGACGGACAGAGCAGTCAGTGGAACCATGCAGTTTGACTACTTCACTGACACCGTACCGTTCAAAAGCTACCCACTGAAAAAAGTAGCTTGGCGAAGCATACAAGGCGTTGATCTGGCCCTCGTTGAACTGGACGTCAGTCTTCAAAAACTCATCAACGACGGTATACAGCCTTTAAAACTGGCGCGGACAAAACCTGCTGACGGCATTGATGTCTTGATCGTGGGTGCCCCGAAAGGCTTCGATAAAGAAACGTTGCGCATGGCTGCCTGCACTTTGCAACCCGCCCAAGAGCTTGTTGAAGGTTCGTGGGTATGGCGAAACACTTTAATGACGCGCTGCCAGGACATAGCAGGCGGCAGCTCGGGAAGTCCGGTCCTTGATCGTCATTCCAACGAGATCATCGGCGTAATAGGCACAGCTAATCTGTATGAAGGCATCCCGTGCCAAAGTACCGCCTGCACACCGGTTGGAGATGCCTATAAAGCGATTCAAGGGGATGTGTACGGGAACCCGACAACATTTCTCCACAGGTGCTTCATAGACGGCTATCTAGCCAATAGTTCGACTTCGTCCTGCCCACTCTACCCGGCGTTTACAGTGAGTGCGCCTCCGGACGAGCCGGCACGGTACAAAAAACTCAAAAAACAGGCTGACGGGACGATAGACACCCCAACCTGGAATTACCATTTTTTCATCAGCACTGCTTTTTATCGCCATAAAACCGTCCGCACCGCGAAGGACTGCGAAAGTGCCCGGCACTATAGCGATCCAATAAGTGCCACCGATGCTTTTATCAACTCCAAGATTGGTACCGTTCCAGGCTTCTATTTCCTGTGCATTCTCGGCGTAGACTCTGCGGCTCAACATGCTGAAGTCGGGCTTCTCAAGAACGCCCTTTCACTTCCGATTGAGATTCTGGACGACACGCCAATAGAGAAGCCCGATTTGTCGTTCAGCGTCGGCGTGCACGTGGAACTGGCAAGCACCGCAGACGCGTATCGAACCTACGCTTTCAAGTTCGGCCCAGTGGACACAACAGACTGTTCAAAAGGTGACCAATACGAGCATAACGTCTACATGGACTTCGTGGCTGGAGACGATCAACTACCAGGGAAGCTCTGCTCTATCGCCTACGACAAAGCAGGGCAGGCATCCGAGCCGAGGGCCTATGTGCTAAACCCCACCAAAGGCACACTTGACGCAACCCCGGTTGTCCCTTGACTGGGCCAACCGGTCTTGTTTGTGAAACGTTGAGCGCTTAACGAATGACAATCCCGCGATGCGCCATGTAGGCCTTGGCTTCAGGCACGGTGTATTCGCCGAAGTGGAAAATACTCGCCGCCAGTACCGCGCTGGCATGGCCTTCAAGAATGCCGTCGGCCAAGTGCTGCAGGTTGCCGACGCCGCCGGAAGCGATGACCGGAATGCCCAGCGCATCGCTGATGGCGCGGGTGACGCCCAGGTCGAAGCCGTTTTTCATGCCGTCCTGGTCCATGCTGGTCAGCAGGATTTCACCGGCGCCCAGGCCTTCCATCTTCTTCGCCCATTCAACCGCGTCAAGGCCCGTCGGCTTGCGGCCGCCATGGGTGAAAATTTCCCAGCGCGGGGTTTCGCCCGGGCCGGAAACCTTCTTCGCATCGATGGCCACGACAATGCACTGCGAGCCAAAGTGCTGGGCCGCCTCGCCAACGAATTCCGGGTTGAACACCGCCGCGGTGTTGATGGACACCTTGTCGGCACCAGCGTTGAGCAGGTTGCGGATGTCCTGCACGGTGCGCACGCCACCGCCCACGGTCAGCGGGATGAACACCTGGCTGGCCATGCGCTCGACGGTATGCAACGTGGTGTCGCGGCCGTCGACGCTGGCCGTGATGTCGAGGAAGGTAATCTCGTCCGCACCCTGTTCGTCGTAGCGGCGGGCGATTTCCACCGGGTCACCGGCGTCACGGATATTCTCGAACTTGACGCCCTTGACCACCCGGCCGTTGTCCACGTCCAGGCAAGGGATGATGCGTTTGGCCAGCGCCATGGTGAGTCCTCAGCCTTTGTAGGAATCGCAGAAGGCCTGAGCCTCAGTGACATCCAGCGTGCCTTCGTAAATCGCGCGACCGGTGATCGCACCGATGATGCCCGGCGCCTTGGCGTCGAGCAGCGCCTTGATGTCGCCCAGGTTGTGGATACCGCCGGAAGCGATGACCGGGATCTTCGTGGCGGCAGCCAGGGCGGCGGTGAACGGGACGTTGCAGCCCTGCATCATGCCGTCTTTGGCGATGTCGGTGTAGACAATGGCAGACACGCCGTCGGCTTCGAAGCGCTTGGCCAGGTCGATCACTTGCACGGTGCTGACTTCAGCCCAGCCGTCGGTGGCGACGAAACCGTCCTTGGCGTCCAGGCCAACGATGACCTTGCCCGGGAAGGCACGGCAGGCTTCGGCGACAAAGCCCGGGTCTTTCACCGCCTTGGTGCCGATGATCACGTAGCTCACGCCAGCCTTGACGTAGTGTTCGATGGTTTCCAGCGAGCGAATGCCGCCGCCGATCTGGATCGGCAGGTTCGGATAGCGCTTGGCAATGGCCGTGACCACTTCACCGTTCACCGGCTGGCCTTCGAAGGCACCGTTCAGGTCAACCAGATGCAGGCGACGGCAGCCGCCCTCCACCCACTTGGCGGCCATGCTCACCGGGTCATCGGAGAACACCGTGGAATCTTCCATCCGGCCCTGACGCAGACGTACGCAAGCGCCGTCCTTGAGATCGATAGCGGGGATAATCAGCATCTGGCAAACCTTCAAAGACGAATATTCAGCTTGGCTCGAAAATCAATTTTTCTCGAGCGCCCACAGGTCGCTTTCAATGCTTTCGAACCTTTCTTTAAGGTGCGTCTGCACATCGAAAATCGCCCTGTTGTAATAGTGCGGAGCAATTTCGCGGGTAAACAGGTCAAGAATTTCTGCCGCTTCGAACGACCCCAGGTCCAGCTCGAAACGATCCTCCATGAACCGCTGGATCTTGCGGTTCGCCTCACTCTCCTGCTCGGGCGTGAGGGTGAGGATCGGCGGTTTCTTGCGCGCCATTACCAGCGACCGTCCCACGCAGCGAAGTTCTGCAACAATTGCAGGCCATGGGTATGGCTCTTCTCGGGGTGGAACTGCACGGCGAATCGCGAACCGTCGGCCAGGGCCGCGGCGAAATCGACGCCATAGTGACCGCCGCCCACCACCTGCCGCGCATTGCCGGCCGCGATGTAGTAGCTGTGTACGAAGTAGAAGCGCGCCAAGTCCGGAATGTTGTGCCACAACGGGTGATCCACCGTCTGCTTCACTTCGTTCCAGCCCATGTGCGGGACTTTCAGGTGCTCGCCGTCTTCATGCAGGCCCTTGCCGAAAAACTTCACCTGGCCAGGAAACATGGAGATGCAATCGACACCGTCGTTCTCTTCGCTGCGTTCGAGCAAGGCCTGCATGCCCACGCAGATACCGAGGAACGGACGGTCCTGGCTGACTTCATGCACCAGCGAGTCGAAGCCCAGGCGACGAATTTCGGCCATGCAGTCGCGAATCGCACCGACGCCGGGGAATACCACCCGGTCAGCTTCGCGAATCACGTCGGCATCGCTGGTGATCAGCACCTTGCCGGCACCCACGTGCTCGAGGGCCTTGGCCACCGAGTGCAGGTTGCCCATGCCGTAATCGATAACCGCGACCGTCTGCATTACAGGACGCCCTTGGTGGAAGGCATCTGCCCAGCCATGCGGTCGTCGAGCTCCACGGCCATGCGCAGCGCGCGGCCGAAAGCCTTGAACACGGTTTCGATCTGGTGGTGAGTGTTGTGCCCGCGCAGGTTGTCGATGTGCAGGGTCACGTTGGCGTGGTTGACGAAGCCCTGGAAGAATTCCTGGAACAGGTCAACGTCGAAGCCGCCAACGGTGGCACGGGTGTACGGCACATGCATCTGCAGGCCCGGACGACCGGAAAAGTCGATGACCACGCGCGACAGCGCTTCATCGAGCGGCACGTAGGCGTGGCCGTAACGACGGATGCCTTTTTTGTCGCCGATGGCTTTGGTAAATGCCTGTCCCAAAGTGATACCAACGTCTTCCACCGTGTGGTGGTCGTCGATATGCAGGTCGCCCTTGCTGACGATGTCCAGGTCGATCAGCCCGTGACGGGCGATCTGGTCCAGCATGTGCTCAAGAAAAGGCACGCCGATATCAAACCGGGCCTTTCCGGTGCCATCCAGGTTGATCGAGGCTTTGATCTGGGTTTCCAGAGTGTCGCGCTCGACAGACGCCTTACGTTCGGCCATCACCAGCTCCGCAAAATCATTGGGCGAAAAAGGCAGCCATTATAGGGGCGCGAGCGACAAACAGAAACACGAGAGGTGATATCCCTGACGGGCTGAATCCTGGGCTGTCGGCGATAGACATGTCCATACAAGTATTCGCCACACATAAAACAAATGTGGGAGCGAGCCTGCTCGCGATAGCGGTGGGTCAGCAGACAATGAAGTCGACTGACACTCCCTCATCGCGAGCAGGCTTGCTCCCACAGGGTTTACCCGCAACCCATGGTTGCGGGCTAGCCTCGTTTATTGCTTAGCGGAACAACACTGCGGTCTTCTGCAGGGTCACCCAAACACCCCACGCCAACGGAATGCCCACCACCAGCCAGGCGGCAATCGCCATAGGCTTGCTGCCCGGCGCGGCTGTCCACTCCAGCGAAGTGGTGCTGTCGGCACCCTTGTCATGGCCCAGCGCCTGTTCGGCGGCCAGTTCGGCGTCGGTCATGAAGTACTTGTCGGCGACCGGGCGAACCAGCAGGTTGCACAGGAAGCCCAGCACCAGCAGACCGGCGAGGATGTACAAGGTGATGTCATAGGCTGCGGCGCGTTCAACGCCGATGCTCAACTGATATTCACGCAGGTAGTTCACCAGTACCGGACCCAGCACGCCCGCCGCCGCCCAAGCGGTCAGCAGACGACCGTGGATTGCGCCAACCATTTGCGTACCGAACAGGTCTGCCAGGTAGGCTGGCACGGTGGCGAACCCGCCGCCGTACATCGACAGGATGATGCAGAACGCCGCCACGAACAGCGCGACGCTGCCCAGGTGACCGAGGTTCGGGATCAACCCGTACAGGGCAAAGCCCAGGGCGAAGAACACGAAATAGGTGTTTTTACGGCCCAGGTAATCCGAGAAGGATGCCCAGAAAAACCGTCCGCCGATGTTGAACAGGCTCAGCAGACCGGTGAAACCGGCCGCGATGGCAGCGATTTGACCGAGTTGTACGGCGTCCAGTTGACCGAAAGGCAGATCGTTGCCAAGCAATTTACCGCCGAACACTTCCTGCAACAGTGGCGATGCCATGCCCAGGATGCCGATACCGGCAGATACGTTCAGGCACAGCACCAGCCATACCAGACGGAACTGCGGGGTTTTCCAGGCCACGTTCACGTGCACGTGGCGATGAGTGATCATCGCGTTCGCGGCTTTCTTCGGTGCCGGGGTCCAGCCCTCAGGCTTCCAGCCAGTCGGCGGGACGCGGTACGACAGGGCGCCACCGATCATGAACACGAAGTAGATCGCGGCCATGACCAGGAAGCTTTGCCACACGCCCACGCCAGTCGGCGAAGCAAAATGGCTCATCAGTGCTGCAGCCAACGGAGCACCTACCATCGCACCGCCACCAAAGCCCATGATCGCCATGCCGGTCGCCATGCCGCGCTTGTCCGGGAACCACTTGATCAGCGTCGAAACCGGGGAGATATAGCCCAGGCCCAGACCAATACCACCGATCACCCCGGAACCGACCCACATGAGCCAGATCTGGTGGGTATAGATACCCAGCGCGGAAATCAGCAGACCGCCGCACCAGCACAATGCCGATACAACGCCAGCCTTGCGCGGCCCGGCGTGTTCCAGCCAGCCGCCCCAGATGGCTGCCGAGCAACCCAGGAAGATGAAGAACAGGGTATAGATCCAGCCGAGCATCGAAATCGGCCAGTCACATTGGGACGAAAAGACTTGCGAGATGAAGCTCATGTCCGGTGCGCAGGCCACAGGCTTGGTGACACCCAAGGCTTTGGACAGTGGCAACCAGAACACCGAAAAGCCGTAGGCCATACCGATGCAGAGATGAATGGCCAATGCGGCCGGTGGAACCAACCACCGGTTGAAACCGGGCTTGGCGATAATGCGCTCCTTGGAGAGGAACGCAGGCTGGTCGGCGATGCCGCCCGCCATGGTACTCGTGCTCATTGTAGATCCCCCAGTTATTAGAATGATTCGCCAGCCACGCTTCACCCTCAGCCTTATTGCACGCAGGCATGGCTGTATTTTCTGGTGAAACTCCATATTGGTGCGACATCAAGTCGCAGAAGGACGGGCGAACTGGCAAAGGTTACCATTTGCTCGTGACAGATAAACCAAAGTGATATCACCTTTTTTATGTCCTCTGTCTTATCGCGCCATTGTTCGCTTTCTGTAGGGCGTCAATCGTCTATTTTTCAGGAATTTATATGCCCATCGTTGTCGAGCACCTGAGCGAAGCCACCTGCCAGGACCAGCAGGATCTGCACAAAATCTACCAAGATGCCCCGGCCTGGCTGTTCGAGCCCTTCAGTGGCGAAGAACAGCTTATACAGGCGTGCCTGGAAGACGGCTCGTTGATTGCCGCACGCTTCAACGACCGACTGCTCGGCGCGGCGCGTCTGCAACAGCGGCAGAACGTCTGGCACTTGTCCCAAATGTGCGTACGAAACATTACCCGTCGCCGTGGCGTGGCCGAACGACTGGTGAGCGAAGCGCAGAGAATGGCCGCGCAAAACAGCGCCGAGTTGCGGCTGCTGGCTCCTGCCGGACATCTGGAAGCCCAGGCCCTGGCAGCCAAACTGAAACTGCCGCTGGATGAAGCCTAGGAGCCACCGTGGCGAGGGAGCTGGCTGGCCCGGTTACGGCTCACGAAACGATCACCCAACGCGCCACCAATTCAGGGCGTTATACTCCCAGGCTAAATTTTTAACTCAACCTATAAGGATTCGCCCATGAAAGCGTTCGGCAAAATCCTGGGTCTGGTACTTCTCGGGCTGTTGCTGATCATTGTGGCCCTGGGCTTTGCCCTGACCCACCTCTTCGATCCCAACGACTATAAGGAAGAGATCCGCCAGATAGCCCGCGACAAAGCCCACATTGAGCTGACCCTCAATGGCGACATCGGCTGGAGCCTGTTTCCATGGCTGGGTCTGGAATTGCACGAAGCCAGCGTTGCGACCCTGGCCAACCCGACACAACCTTTCGCCGACCTGCAGATGCTCGGTCTTTCGGTGCGGGTGTTGCCGCTGCTGCGCCGCGAAGTGCAGATGAGCGATGTGCGGGTCGAAGGCCTGAACCTGCGACTCAACCGTGACAAGAACGGCCATGGCAACTGGGAAGACATTGGCAAGGTGCCCGCCTCTGCAACGACGGCGAACGCACCGGCACCGGCCGAACAACCGGTCCCGCCCACCAGCACCCCGGCAGAAAAACCGACCCCGCCGACCCGTCTGGATATCGACAGCCTTACCGTGAACAACGCTCGGGTTGAATACAACGACGAGCAGACCGGCAAGCAATTCACCGCTGAAAGTATCCAACTGAGTACCGGCCCGGTCCACGACTCCACGAACATCCCCGTCACCCTCACCGCCTTCCTGTCCAGCAATCAGCCAGCTGTGCGCGTACGCACCGAAGTTGCTGGCGAACTGCGCTTCGAACGCGCTTTGCAGCGCTACAAGTTCGAAGACCTGAAGCTGTCCGGCGAAGCCACGGGCGATCCGCTGCAAGGCAAGACGTTGACGTTTGCCGCCCAAGGCCAGCTATTCCTGGACAAGGCGGCGAACGTCGCCGAATGGACTGGCATCAAGCTGTCCCTCAACCAGCTGCGTGCATTGGGCGAACTGAAGGTCAACGATCTCGACAAGACCCCGCAATTGAACGGCGGCTTATCGATTGCCCAGTTCGACTTGGCGAAATTTATCGACAGCATTGGCCAGGAACTGCCGGCCATGGCCGAAGGCAGCCTGAGCAAAGTCGAACTGGTCAGCCGCATTGCCGGCACACCGAACAGCGTTGAATTCAATAACATCAACCTGAAAGTCGACGACAGCAACTTCAGCGGTCGTATCGCTGTGGAAGACATCGCCAAGCAGTCCCTGCGTGCGCAGCTCAAGGCCGACACATTCAACGTTGACCGCTACCTGCCACCAAAATCCGCCGAGGCCGACAGCTCCCGGGCGGCCCGTGAGGTCGAGGTCAGCAACACCGAAGCCAGCGCCATGGCCGGCGCTGGCAGCACTGCGCTGCCGAGCGCTCCAACCCAGGGCGCCTGGAGTAACGACCGACTGTTTCCGGTGGAGCGCCTGAGCAAACTGGACCTCGATGCCGACCTGACCTTCGGCCAACTGACCCTCGATAAATTGCCGGTAGAGAACGCCGCCCTCAAGGCCACTGGCCAGGGCGGCCTGCTGACCCTGGAAAACCTGCGGGGCGATCTGTACAACGGCAACTTCGAAGCCAAAGGCACGCTGGACGTACGCCAGCCCACGCCGCAGGTGAGCTTGCAAACCCGCATCAACCGGGTGCCGGCCGAGAAAATCATCGAAAGCCAGGGCAAGAATCCGCCGGTCAAAGGGCTGGTGACGCTCAACAGCGCCGTGACCGCCAGCGGTAACAGCCAGAAGGCCCTGATCGACAGCCTCAACGGCAACGCCGGGTTCGTCATCAACGATGGCGCACTGCTCAATGCCAACCTTGAGCAGCAGTTGTGCAAAGGCATCGCCACCCTGAACCGCAAGACCCTCAGTGGCGAACCCCGGGGCAAGGACACGCCGTTCCAACAACTCAACGGCAGCCTCACCTTCCACAATGGCGTGGCCAGCAACCCAGACCTGAAAGTCCGTATCCCCGGCATGACTGTCAACGGCAACGGCGATATCGATCTGCGGGTGCTGGGCATGGATTACCGCGTCGGCATCATCGTCGAAGGCGACAAAAGCGACATGCCCGACCCGGCCTGCCAGGTCAACGAACGCTACGCCGATGTCCAATGGCCGTTGCGCTGCCGTGGCCCGCTGGAACTGGGCGCGAAGGCGTGCCGGCTGGACAACGAGGAGATGGGCAAGGTCGCGGCGAAACTGGCCGGCGACCGCCTCGGCGACAAGATCGATGAAAAGCTCGGCGACAAGGTCAGCCCCGAACTCAAAGACGCGCTCAAGGGGCTGTTCAAGCGATGAGAGCCGAGCAGTTTTACGCCGCCGTACTGGATTGGTTCGACCGCCACGGGCGTCACGATTTGCCCTGGCAACAAGGCATCACCCCGTATCGGGTATGGGTCTCGGAAATCATGTTGCAGCAGACCCAGGTCAGCACCGTGCTCAATTACTTCGACCGGTTCATGGCCTCGCTGCCCACCGTCCAAGCCCTGGCCGCCGCACCGGAGGACGAAGTGCTGCACCTGTGGACCGGGCTGGGCTACTACACCCGCGCGCGCAACCTGCAGAAAACCGCGAAAATCGTCGTCGACCAATACGGCGGTGAATTCCCCCGAGACGTGGAAAAACTCACTGAGCTGCCGGGGATCGGCCTGTCCACCGCCGGCGCCATTGCCAGCATCAGCATGGGCCTGCGGGCGCCGATCCTCGATGGCAACGTCAAGCGGGTGTTGGCGCGTTTTACGGCCCAGGAAGGCTACCCGGGCGAACCAAAGGTGGCCAAACAGTTGTGGGCCACCGCTGAGCGCTTCACGCCCCAGGACCGGGTCAACGCCTACACCCAGGCGATGATGGACCTGGGCGCCACGCTCTGCACCCGCAGCAAACCGAGCTGCCTGCTCTGCCCGCTGGAAAAGGGCTGCGAAGCCCACATGCTGGGGCTGGAAACCCGCTACCCGATTCCTAAACCACGCAAAGAAGTGCCGAAAAAACGCACCTTGATGCCGATGCTGGCCAATCGTGAAGGCGCGATTCTGCTTTATCGTCGCCCTTCCACCGGCCTGTGGGGCGGCTTGTGGAGCCTGCCGGAACTCGATGACCTCGACGACTTGCAGCATCTGGCCCTGCAACACTCGCTGGAGCTGGGCAAGCAACAGCAAATGCCAAGCCTGGTGCACACCTTCAGCCACTTCCAGTTGGCCATCGAACCCTGGCTGGTCCGGGTCCGGGAAACCGGCCATCACGTGGCCGAAGCCGACTGGCTCTGGTATAACCTCGCCACCCCGCCGCGCCTGGGCCTCGCCGCCCCGGTCAAAACCTTGCTCGAACGCGCGGCCGCCGTATTGAACGCAGGAGAGTTGCAATGACCCGCACCGTGATGTGCCGCAAGTACAAAGAAGAATTGCCCGCCCTGGAACGCGCTCCGTACCCGGGTGCAAAAGGTCAGGACATTTTTGACCACGTCTCGGCCAAGGCCTGGGCCGACTGGCAGAAACACCAGACTCTGCTGATCAACGAAAAACGCTTGAACATGATGAACGCCGAAGACCGCAAATTTCTTCAGGGCGAGATGGACAAGTACTTCTCTGGCGAGGAATACGCCAAAGCCGACGGCTACATTCCACCGGCTGAATAATCCCGATTTATCGGGGGTCTGAACGTAAGCGACGGTAATAGTTAAATATTTTTTGAAAACGTGCTTGACGCCCCCCTGAAAAACCCGTTTAATGCGCCCCGTTGCCCAGATAGCTCAGTCGGTAGAGCAGGGGATTGAAAATCCCCGTGTCGGCGGTTCGATTCCGTCTCTGGGCACCACTAATACCGAGAAACCCCAAGGAACAATGTGTCCTTGGGGTTTTTTATTGCCTGCGATTTGATGGCCGCTGGAGTATTTCTGGACCGAGGCGCTTTGGCAGCGCGATTGAACGCTGAGCGAGGGCTTTCGACGCGGTAACCGAAATAGAATAGTCAGCCTGAGAGCCCACCTCAGACAAGCTGAGGCGTCGGCAACACAGTTCCGCCCCGTCCCTACATTGTCTCCCCCAGAGCGCCGCAGGAGTCCAGACAGTTGCTTGAAATTATCAAGCGTCAACCGTTGCCGGACTCGTGTGCCCTTGGGCGAAACGAGTCGCCGATGTCTGCAGCAATAGAACAAGGGACAAGGTGACCATGAGGAACGGTATCAGCCAGGCACTCTCGATTAATGCCAGTTGCAGGCTGAGGATTAACAGCAGTACTGGCGTTGCGAGGGCATTCGCCCGGCTGATACACATGCCAACGGCTGCCTCGCTATAGCGGTAAGCGATAGCTGCTCGAATATGTACCCTCGCACCGCCAAAGGCCATACCAAGAATCAGCAGGCTGAGCGCCTTGAGCACGAGGGTATTTGGCACGAGATACCATACGACCGTGGAGATAACGGCCAGCCCGATAAGTCCTGAAAGAAACACCAACAGATTGCGCCCGGTATTGCTAAGGATGATCAGCACCCCTATCAACGCCATGCCCATGCCGAATACCGCATCCAGCACCCCAAGCTCAAATAGCGCCCAGCCGTTGCTCGACACATACACCGGGAGCATGAAATTGAATGCGCCGAGAATTGGCCAAATCAGCACCATCGGCACAAACAGGGCTAGCGGTAGCTTCGCTGGAGCCACGGTCTCGCTGGCCTCCTGAGCCACCACCGACAGGCCGTTGCGGGTGTAACAAATCGCTGATACCAGAAGAAAACCAACGCCCAGAAAAATGAAGAACGCCATACCCGGTAGAATCGGCATCAGGCCCGCCGCCAGCAAAGGCCCAATCATCAGAGCTGCTTGACCGGTAGCCGTAGTTGCACCACTGATTCGCCTGACAGTGGCTTCATCCATACCGCGCTGAACCTGAGTGAACCACATGTCCAAGCTGGCCTCGAGCAGCATAAAAACTAGCCAGACAAGAAGGTTGGCGACTAACAGTGCGATGGTGATGTCCCGGCAAGCGCCTACTACCAGGCTGAGCCCGGCCAGACACAACGTAAACCAGCTACTCATTTTACGCCCGTTCATTCGTGCTGACAGCCGCTTGATCATCAAGGGCGTGACGAAGGCCGGAATGAAGGAGCAAAAAATCGCCAGTGCCAAAGGCAAATAGCCGCCTTCGTTCTGGTTGAGGATGGTCCATGTCAGGGAGACCACCAATGCTCCGGAACATAGCCGGTAAGCCGTTGAACAGGCCAAAAAAATAGCCAATTCTCTTGGAAAGTTTTTCATGAAGGTCTATTTCCAGTTTATAAGCATTTCGACATGGCAGAAGACAACGGCATCTCTGGGTACTCTGAGCTAGAGCGAGGACCTCGATAACGACTGTCCATGATCCGTTTTGGGGTGTCTTAAAAGCTCATAATTTCCGCATTCCTATCCATGTAAAATCAAGCGACGAGCAAGTAATCACCGAACAAAACCCGACCCCAAGCCACAAAACAAACGCACTTTTTGTGGGCGAGTAATTCAACACGGGCACCCCGTTGGTGCGCATTTATTTTTCAACGATACCTACTGCACCTAAAAAAGGCCCTGTCGTCTTTAAACAGCGCTAAAAACCAGCTACTTATTTAATAGGTACTCAATTTTATGTCGTAAATTGAACAAAATAACACCGCAGAAAACCAAACTTATCGAGAGAACAACCGTTCCGTTTACCGGGTACCTGAAAAACAGATACGAAATTATTATCGCGAAAAATGGAACCAGCAGACCAATGGGCGCCACCGTGGACCCGGAATACTTTCTTATATTGTAATTCCAAATCCAGTACCCCAGCAGTGTAGTCACGTAAGACTGTGAGATCAGTGAAATTATGGTTTTGTAATTGACCGCGTCTCTCAAACTGTAAAATGACTCAACACCTTCAAAGTACAAAGCAAGCATAAGCAGTACAGGAAGGCTGAATAAGAAGCTCCAAATCATGAATGGTAAAAGGTCTTTGGGTTGGTGCTTCTGAATAATGAACGTACACAAACTAAAACAAAAAGCCGCGAAAAGACAGATGAAGATCCCCACAGGATCTGAACCCAGATTGTTTTTAACCAGCATCAAGAAAAGCCCAACGAGCGATATCGAAAGAGCAATGACACTCACCGTCGAAGCCCTTTCTTTAAATGCGACCAGACCAATGACAAACGTAATGAATGCGCTTAATTGAATGATGAGCGATACGGTACCAGGGGACGTGCCTGTATAGATAGCAATATTGGCACACCCCCATATCCCGCCTCCGAACAATATTCCATAAGCGGCGAGTATATGCACTGGAATTTTAGGCCGCGGTATGAAAAAAACAAAGGGAAAGACGCATAGAAAAAACCTTATGAAGGTCATCACAAATGGCTTTATTTGCTCAAGCCCAACTTTGATTAGCGCAAAATTCCCACCCCAGATCAGCGCCACTAGCAATAGGAATGCATAATCCGTTGGGGAGATTTTTTTTAGGTTACTCATCGATCAAAACCCACTTTTCAGTAGGTCATCATAAACGTTGCGCAAAGGTGATATTTTGGTGATTTCCCGCAAGCACTCATCGAAAATCTGCTGGCCCGTGGGCGTCAACACGCCGTCCTTCTTGATTTGAGCGGCGGTTGCGAAAAACCTTTTCTCAGCCACTCGCCCTTTCTCAATGGCTTCTTCTGATAGTTTTCCAGACGCTATTTTTCCCAAGTCAGCCATGGCGAGTGCAATTCTAGCCAGTACAAACAATGCGTGAAAAATACCTAACATGGGACGTGCATCAGGTCTAAACGGCGCTGCGTATAATTGACTTTCTGGATTCAATACAAAGGCGTCGTCAGTACTTTTCAAAAAAAGCCTTAAATGCGCGGCCTCATGGACGACTTGCTGTGCGTAATAGACAGGGCTGTGCACTTCATCAGCCCATATCAAAACCAGCCCTAATAAGTTATAGCTACTGGCCGACCTGACGTGATATTCGTCGCCAGGCCCCGTCAGAACTATTTCATCTATGAGCGCCTCTGCTTCACTGTACAAGCTTCTTGATTGGCTTCTAAGAAGCTCTATGCCTGCGATCAGTTTGGCTTTTTCAATTTCAACAACGTCCGCATCGATAAAACCAATACTGATTTTTCCAGATGCTTCCTCTTTCACCTCATCGACAATCAAATCGATTTCTTCTTTACGACGGTGTTTAGAAAAACCCGAAATGCTGAAATTTTCCGAGGCCAGTCTTTCATTTTGTTTGGCTTCGTGAAAAAAACTTAAGCCAGACTCTACATCGTTGGCCTGCAGACTTTTGACGCACTTATTGTAAAAGGCGAAAGCCTTCCAAGGCAGCTTGATCAAAGAGTCGGAGGGTTGATAGTCCTCATTAAACACACTTGCCAAGTACGCCATTGACGCTTTGTATTGCTTGAGCAATACGGCTGCATCTTGGCGATACGCTTCGTTTGTGATTAGAATGCTCAAGTCATTCCTCCATGAAAGCGACTTCTCCATAAGCAAAGAAGGACCGCCATAGCGACATGACAGTCCTTCTAACAAATCACCGTTGAGTGTTACTCACCGATAGATTTATTTACACTCGACAGCGCAACCATTGCGGTCAGGCTCAGTGCAGATTGAGACACGATCAGTTTGGACATATCAAGTTTCATAACAAACTCCATTTTCTCTGAAAGATTATGCCGTTCGCATTTCATGCAAGGCAGAGTGAAACTAACATAATGTTTTTTACCAATGAAACTATTACTTCAATCCTTTATATAATAATTTGCTATGACGCATAGAACTTATTGGCATATGGCTTTTCTCAGCCTACCGACAAAGATCAAGCCTATTGTGGGTATAAAGCTGCTTCCACATTCTTATGACGGTGGTTTTGGCGGCAAAATCTAACGCTTACTTTTTTCAGACAATGGGCTGTTCTTCCTCCGCCCCGCCGACTCAGCTACATTCGACCCTCGTTGTTCCCTCCCCCCAGCAGACGAGTCGACATGGACATCACCGGCATCCCTTTTGGCACCACCGACTGGTCGGCCATCGAACCCACCGAACACAAAGGCGTCACCGGAACCGCTTATTGGCGCACGCGGCAGTTCGGGAATATCCGGGTACGGATGGTGGAATACACGGCGGGTTACCTGGCCGATCACTGGTGCATCAAGGGCCATATTCTGTTTTGCCTGAAGGGCGAGCTGAACACCGAACTGGAGGACGGGCGGCACTTCGTGCTCAAGCCTGGCATGAGCTATCAGGTGGCCGACCAGGCCGAGCCCCATCGCTCTTCAACCTCGCAGGGTGCCACCTTGTTTGTGGTGGATTGAGATTCGAAGCATTCGCCTTGAAGCTGTAGGATAGGTGGCCTTATTTTCACGTCAGGAACCCGACCCATGGCATCGGTGAACAAACAACAGAAACGAAACCAGCGGGCCAAGACGAAAGCCAAGAAGAACCGGGTTCAACGTGCCGCTGCGCCGAACGACTTCCTGGACCCGAACGATGAGCGCATCGATCTGGAAACCGTGGACTTATCGGATTTGTTCGAATTGATGCGTAATGCCGAGAAAATCAGCCAGCAGGTCATGTGCGCAGTCTTCCTCGCACATCCACTGCTGGCGCTCGTGCTGGAGCAGGAAGGCGAGGAAGAAGCCACTGACTTCATCATTACCGCCTTGATCGAATATCGTCGCCTGACCACAGGCGTCGATGAGCAGACCGCGCTGGATTGGGTCGAGAGTAAGCAATTCCAGGCCGATTATGTCGCTGCGTCGAAGGCGCTGGAGCAAGCCCCGATCTGACCATTGCCCCGCCAAGCGCTTTTGTCATGAGCGCGCTCGCGGTGGACGTCCTCCTGAGATAGCTCCTACAAACAGAGGGTAATCAACATAGGGCGACGTCAAACCCGTCCTGCACAAATCAGTTGTTTTTCCTCCCGACCAATCAACCAACGAGCTCTATCCTGCATATCACCGGCCGCCCCCTCTCTGATCCAGGCATTGCGGACCGAAGGCGCTGAACAGCACGTCGTCCTGGACGGTCAAGGAAGGCAACCCGAACGGCACCGGGCTGGGGTTGTACATTTCCAGGGGCATCGTCCAGGCCCATGACGGTAAACTGCACGCCGAATGCCAGCCAGGCAAGGGCAGCGAATTCCGCTTTACCGTGCCGAAAATCAATTAAGCCGGGCACCGTCCCCTAACAAATTGGAAACACAAGCCCAATGGCCTCACTGAACAAACAGCAAAAACGCGCCAAGCGTGCCAAAGACAAAGCCAAGCAAATCCGCGTGACCGGGCGCAAATCCATTGCCATGTATGGCGACCCGGCGCACGCCACTGCCCAGCCGCCGGTCTACGTGCTGGAGCTGTTCGCCAAACTGCGCGAGGCCGAGGCCATCAGCCGCAGCGAAATGCTCGACACCCTGCTCGCATCCCTGAGTGTGATGATCAGCGAACGCCCAGGTTTGCTGGACCTGAAAAACGCGGAAAACGAAAGCATGGCAGCCACCAACCTGGCCGCCGACATGCTGGTGGATTACCGCATGTGGGTCGACGAGATGGACCGCGAGACAGCGCAGCACTGGCTCAGCACCCCGGAGTTCATCAAGGACTTCAGCGAAGCGCTGGACCGTTATCGCCAGTCGATGGAAGAACCCGCCAGCGAATAAGCCGGCCGGTTATTCGTCACTGTTCCAATGGAACACCAGTTTGCGTGCGGCCCCGCTGCCTACCTCGGCGGTGTCGCGGCGCTCCTCACCTTTGCGGGTCGCCACTACGGTGTACTTGCCCGGCGGCAGTTGCACATAAACCAGCGGCCCGGCCTCGCTCAGCGTCAGCAGCGTTTGCCCCGACGCGCTCTGGACGATCACATCCACATCCGGGACGTATTTGTTTTGCGGGCCAATCGCGAAGGTCATGTGCAGGTTGTAGCCTTGGGCCTGCCCGATGGCCCGGGCCTCATCTTCGCCAATACCACCGGACAAATAGGTGATGCCGTTCTGCTGCAGTGGCTGGACCTGCACGCCTGTGTTGTCTATCGGGGCGAGGTTGGTGGCGTTGAGCGTAATGGGGAATAGCAGTGCGCCGATGGCGATAAAAGGCAGCAACAATTGCTGGAGGGACTTCATGATAGAAACTCCCGCGTTCTGGAAAAAACCTATCGTGGCTTCTTTTTGATTACCAATCACCCGTACGGGTTTAGATCGATTGGAAGTTGGGGCGACTGCGGATCGCAATAGGCACGCTCATCCGATTAACCCTTCCAACCCCCGCCCAAAGCTGGCAACATCGCGCCTTTTTTTACGCGACTCCCCGGGATTTTTACCGGTAAACAGGGATCAAACGGCCGTTCGGTTGTTGATGGCGCGACAGTCTGCTGTGCCGATGCGACAACCTGCCACACATCACCGGTTTACCACCCGTAGCGCTGTTGGCTGCCATTCGGACGCTATGCTAGCTTGGCCGCCTCGCCAAGGAAGGCCGCCAACAGCAAGGGAGCACACACCATGAGGACCGCACATGGCCCAGGCCACGCCCGCGCTTGAAATCCGCAACTTGCACAAACGCTACGGACAGCTGGAGGTGCTCAAAGGCGTCTCGCTGAGCGCCCGCGACGGCGATGTGATCTCGATCCTGGGCTCCTCCGGTTCCGGCAAGTCTACGTTTCTGCGCTGCATCAACCTGCTGGAAAACCCCAACCAGGGCCAGATCCTGGTGGCCGGCGAAGAGCTCAAGCTCAAGGCCGCAAAAAACGGTGAACTGGTGGCCGCTGACGGCAAACAGATCAACCGCATCCGCAGCGAGATCGGTTTTGTGTTTCAAAACTTTAACCTCTGGCCGCACATGAGCGTGCTCGATAACATCATCGAAGCCCCGCGCCGAGTGCTCGGCCAGAGCAAGGCCGAAGCCGTCGAAGTGGCCGAAGCCCTGCTAGCCAAGGTCGGCATCGCCGACAAGCGCCACGCCTACCCGGCCGAACTGTCCGGCGGCCAGCAACAACGTGCGGCCATCGCCCGCACACTGGCGATGCAGCCCAAAGTGATTCTGTTTGACGAACCCACATCTGCCCTTGACCCGGAAATGGTCCAGGAAGTACTTAGTGTAATCCGCGCACTGGCCGAAGAAGGTCGCACGATGCTGCTGGTCACCCACGAAATGGGTTTCGCCCGTCAGGTTTCCAGTGAAGTGGTGTTCCTCCATCAGGGCCTGGTGGAGGAGCAAGGGTCGCCACAGCAGGTCTTCGAAAACCCGCTTTCGGCACGCTGCAAACAATTTATGTCTAGCAACCGTTAACGGAGCAGTACTTATGCAGACCTACAAGAAGTTTCTCCTGGCCGCTCTCGCCAGCCTGGTGTTCTCGGCCAGCGCCATGGCGGCCGACAAACTGAAGATGGGCATCGAAGCGGCCTATCCACCGTTCAACAATAAAGATGCCAGCGGCAACGTGGTCGGCTTCGACAAAGACATCGGCGATGCCCTGTGCGCCAAGATGAAAGTCGAGTGCGAAGTGATCACCTCCGACTGGGACGGCATCATCCCGGCCCTGAACGCCAAGAAGTTCGACTTCCTGATCTCTTCGCTGTCGATCACCAACGAGCGTAAGGAGGCCGTGGACTTCACTGACCCGTACTACTCCAACAAGCTGCAATTCATTGCGCCGAAAAACGTCGAATTCAAAACCGATAAAGACTCGCTCAAAGGCAAGATCATCGGTGCACAACGCGCCACCCTGGCCGGCAGCTGGCTGGAAGACCTGCAAGACAGCGACATCACCCTCAAGCTCTACGACACCCAGGAAAACGCCTACCTGGACCTGACCTCCGGTCGCGTTGACGCGATCCTGGCGGACAAATACGTGAACTACGACTGGCTGAAAACCGAGGCCGGTAAAAGCTACGAGTTCAAGGGCGATCCCGTGGTGGAAAGCGACAAAATCGGCATTGCCGTACGCAAGGGTGACACCGACCTGCGCGACAAGCTGAACGCCGCGCTGAAAGAAATCCTTGCCGACGGCACCTATAAAAAAATCAACGACAAGTACTTCCCGTTCAACATCTATTGATGCTGACGTGCCTGGCCGGTGCCGCTCCCCCGCAGCACCGGCCCTTAGCAAAGCCTGCCGCGATATGAACACATACCCATGATGATCGATCTCTACGGATTCGGCCCGGCGCTTGCCGCTGGCGCACTGATGACCGTCAAACTGGCGCTCTCGTCCTTGTGCCTGGGGCTGGTGCTCGGCCTGCTCGGCGCCTTGGCCAAGACGTCCCCATACAAGCCATTGCAATGGCTTGGCGGCACCTATTCGACCCTGGTTCGCGGCATCCCGGAATTGCTTTGGGTGCTGCTGATCTACTTCGGCACCGTCAACCTGATGCGGGCGTTGGGCGAGTACTTCGGCAACCCCGACCTTGCCCTCAATGCCTTCGCCGCCGGCGTCATCGCCCTGGGCCTGTGCTTTGGCGCCTACGCCACGGAAGTGTTTCGCGGCGCGATCCTGGCAATCCCCAAGGGCCATCGTGAAGCCGGCGTAGCCCTGGGCCTGTCGAAGTGGCGGATCTTCACCAAGTTGATCATGCCGCAAATGTGGCGCATCGCCCTGCCCGGCCTGGGCAATCTGTTCATGATCCTGATGAAAGACACGGCGCTGGTCTCGGTGATCGGCCTGGAAGAAATCATGCGCCACGCGCAAATCGGTGTGACCGTGTCCAAGCAACCGTTCACCTTCTATATGGTGGCCGCGTTCATGTACCTGGGCCTGACGGTACTCGCCATGGCCGGCATGCACCTGCTGGAACGACGCGCCGCTCGCGGCTTTACCAGGAGCACCCAATGAACTGGGAAGTCATCATCAAGTGGCTGCCGAAACTGGCCCAAGGCGCAACCCTGACCCTGGAGCTGGTGGCCATCGCCGTGATCGCCGGCCTGCTGCTGGCGATCCCCTTGGGCATCGCCCGTTCTTCACGCCTGTGGTACGTGCGGGCGGTGCCCTACGCCTACATCTTCTTTTTCCGCGGTACGCCGTTACTGGTTCAGCTGTTCCTGGTCTATTACGGCCTGGCGCAGTTCGATGCCGTGCGCAGCAGCGCGTTGTGGCCGTACCTGCGGGACCCGTTCTGGTGCGCCACAGCCACCATGACCTTGCACACCGCCGCCTACATCGCCGAGATCCTGCGCGGCGCGATCCAGGCCATTCCACGTGGCGAGGTCGAAGCCGCACGGGCCCTGGGCATGTCCCGGCCCAAGGCACTGTTCTACATCATCCTGCCCCGCGCCGCGCGCATCGGCCTGCCGGCCTACAGCAACGAAGTCATCCTGATGCTCAAGGCCAGCGCCCTGGCGAGCACCGTGACCCTGTTGGAACTCACCGGCATGGCCCGGACCATCATTGCCCGGACCTACCTGCCGGTGGAGATCTTTTTCGCGGCCGGCATGTTCTACCTGCTGATGGCGTTCCTGTTGGTACAGGGCTTCAAGCAGCTGGAGCGCTGGTTGCGCGTCGATGCCTGCCAAGGGCGCTGAAACCGGCGTGCTGACGGGCGAGGCGTTACTCGCCCGTTTCACAGAGCTCGATACTTTTCTCACGGCGCACCAGGCGTTGTGGAAACCGCGTCCATTCACCCATCTGCAACTGCCATGGGAAACGTCCTACCCGGAACTGGCCCAATGGCTACGCCAGCGTTCGCTGGAAGATGCGGAGAACGACCATCATCAGCCCTGGCTGATTGAAAATGCGCCAGCACCCTTTCCAGAGCTGGCGGCTGTTTCCCACGCATTGAGCGCCGTCGCACAATTGCCGGCCAGGATGCTCGAGGCGCCAGCCCATCGCCTCAACGTCGACGTTCCGGGGCGCAAATGGCAGCAGATCGAAGCCTTCGCCAGTTGCCTGCACTTCGCCACGCAACCGACCCACTGGCTCGACTGGTGCGCCGGCAAAGGCCACCTCGGCCGACGCCTGCTGCACGACGCCCAACGCCTGACCTGCCTGGAATACGACCCGGCCCTGGTTGCCAGCGGCCAACAACTGAGCCAACACCATCACCTGCCCGCCACGCACCTGCGACAAGACGTGCTGGCGGCAGACACAGCCCAGACGATTCACCCTAACCACACACCGGTGGCCCTGCACGCCTGCGGCGACCTGCATGTGCGACTGATGCAACTGGCCAGCACCGCAGGCTGCGCGCAACTGGCTATCGCGCCGTGCTGCTACAACCGCATCAGCGCTGAACGCTATCAACCGCTGTCCGACACCGCTAAAAGCTCCGGCCTACAACTGTCACTCGACGATCTGGGCCTGCCGTTGACCGAAACCGTCACCGCCGGCGCACGTGTGCGAAGGCAACGGGACCAATCCATGGCCCGGCGCCTGGGTTTCGACCTGCTGCAACGGCACGTCCGAGGGCGCGACGACTACCTGCCCACCCCTTCGTTGCCCAGCGCCTGGCTGGAAAAAACCTTCGCCCAATACTGCACCGATCTGGCAGCCCTGAAAGACTTATCCACAGTCGGCTCGCCTGATTGGGTCGCGCTGGAAGCGGCGGGCTATCAACGCCTGGCCGAGGTGCGCAACCTGGAACTGGTACGAGGCCTGTTCCGACGGCCGCTGGAACTTTGGCTGGTATTGGATCGAGCGCTTTTTCTCACTGACAAAGGCTACGACGTTCGCCTCGGCACCTTCTGCGAAACACCACTGACGCCGCGAAATCTGATGTTGCTGGCAGAGCGTTAACGAGGCGAAACACCCTGTGGATAACTCTGTTGATGAAATTTGCCTGAGTCCAAGAAATCCGCGATTTTCTGAGCCATTAAAAGCTGATCATTTTTTGTTCATATGGATAAAAAACCATTAAAACAGACATTTGCGAGCAACCGAGAAAGCTGTCACAAAATCGAAAAATACCGCCCGCCTCAACCTACCTGTTGTGCATAAGCGCGTAAACAAAACGACATAACCGCCGAATTCAGTGCTGCCCCGTGCCAACAATTGCATCCATCGCGCCCGTGATATACAACAGCCAAACGTATCGTTATTGACACAATGTCGACACACTCAAGGGCTGGCCGTGACGTTCATTTCCTACGCACAAAACTTCGAAGACATACGCCTGTGGCGCGCCCTTCAAACAGTGGAAAACGGCTTTTACCTCGACGTCGGCGCCAACCATCCGACCGATGATTCCGTCACCCGGGCCTTCTACGACCAAGGCTGGCGCGGCATCAATATAGAACCGGTGCAGGCCTACTACGACGCGCTCAGCCAACAACGCCCCAACGACATCAACCTGCAATGCGTAGCCGGCGAAAACGCCGACAGCCTGACCTTCTACACCATCGCCAACACAGGCCTGTCCACCGTCGAAGCCAGCGTCGCCCAACAGCACCGCGACGCCGGCTTGGACGTGCGCAACCAGACCGTCCAATCCCGCACCCTGGCCTCCATCTGCGAGCAATACGCCCAAGACCGGCCCATCCACTTCCTGAAAATCGACGTCGAAGGCCACGAAGAAACCGTGCTGCGCGGCATGGATTTCACCCGCTGGCGCCCCTGGATCATCCTCATCGAAACCCCATGGGCCCGCGACCAGACCTGGGAAACCCTCGTCACCGACGCCGGCTACCAGTCCATCCTGTTCGACGGCCTCAACACCTTCTACCTCGCCGAAGAACACCTGGCCCTCAAACCCGCCTTCGATCTCCCGCCGTGCAACCTCGACGGCTTCCAGTTCTGCAAAGGCCACAGATTCAGCCACCCCGAAGACGACACCGCCCCCCAACTCACCGCCGCCCTGCAACGCGCCGAACAGGCCGAAGCCCAACTCCACGCCCTGCAAAACAGCCGCACTTGGCGAGCCCTGCACAAACTGCGAAACCTCCTACGCCGCGCCTGAGCTGGACCCGCGCAAAAATAGTCAGAATTCAGGGGTTTACAGAACTCACCCAATCGCTATAATCGTCGCCCACACGCCGGTATAGCTCAGTTGGTAGAGCAACTGACTTGTAATCAGTAGGTCCCGGGTTCGACTCCTGGTGCCGGCACCATACAAAGCTCCAGAGAAGGCTTTCAAAATCTCTAGAACCCCCGAAAACCCGCCTTCTGGCGGGTTTTTTCGTTTTGGCATTCCATCGGTTTCCGTCAGAAACTGGTGGATTCCAACCGTTTTAGGGGTAGAGTTTGGGATACAGGTCACTTCGATAAAAGGGAGTACCCTTATGTCGCGCACCACAGCTCCACTCTCCGACGCAGCTTGCCGCTTGGCAAAACCTACAGACCGCGCCTACAAGCTTTTCGACGGCGATGGCCTCTATCTCCTAGTCCAACCCAATGGCCGCAAAGGCTGGCGGCTCCGTTACGTCAAACCTGACGGACGCGAAGGACTGACCTCGTTCGGCAACTATCCCGTCATTGGCCTCGCCGACGCGCGCCGCAAGCGCTTGGAGGTCAAGCGAATGCTGGCGGATGGCATTGATCCCATAGAGACCAAGTACCAAGCCAAGGCGGAAGCCGTGATCAAAGGCAGAACCTTTGAAAGCGTTGCGCTGGACTGGCACACGGAAATGTCGGCCAAGTGGGCACCAGGCCACTCCAAGACGGTGATGAGTCGCCTCAAAACCCACGTGTTCCCGCTGATCGGCGCCCGCGCCATTGTTGACCTCGACACTCATGACCTAATGCAGCCCTTGGAAGCGATCAAAAAGCGCGGAACGATAGACGTAGCTTTAAGGGTACAAAACTACCTGCAGAGCATCATGCGCGAGGCAAAACGCCTCCGACTTATCACCGCCAACCCTGCTTACGACCTCGAAGGCTTGATCAAAGCCCCGCGCGTGGTCCATCGCCCCGCTCTACCCTTATCGCGACTGCCGGAACTGCAGGAGCGAATCGACACCTATAAAGGCCGGGCACTTACTCGTCTGACGGTGATGCTGTCACTGCATGTGTTTGTACGATCCAGCGAGCTGCGTTTCGCCCGCTGGACCGAGTTCGACCTCAAGCGCGGCACCTGGGAAATACCGGACACTCGACCCGCGTTGGAGGGAGTACCCTTTTCCACAAGGGGTACGAAGATGACAGGGGATATCCATTTAGTACCCTTATCGCCGCAAGCCGTGGCCCTGCTTGAACAGATCCACGCCCTCACCGGTAAATTCGACCTGGTGTTTGCAGGCGATGCCAAGCCCTGGAAGCCCATGTCCGAAAATACCGTGAACAACGCCTTACGGACGATGGGATACGACACCAAAACCGATATCTGCGGACATGGGTTTCGTTCGATGGCCTGCAGCGCACTGGTCGAGTCAGGCTTGTGGTCGGAGACCGCCATTGAACGGCAGATGAGCCATAAGGAGCGCAACAACGTCCGTGCCGCTTACATCCACAAGGCCGAGTTCATCGAGGAGCGTAGGCTGATCATGAACTGGTGGAGTCGGTATCTGGAGGCCAGCCGGCAGGAGCATGTTAGCCCACACGAATTCGCCAACCAGATTGGGGTTAACGTTACTCGGATGAAGGCGAAGTCTGGCACTGGCGCAGAAAGGAAGAATTGACATGGATATCTCAACCGCACAAAGCATCAAGCTCGCCATCGTGTCGGCAACCGGACTGTCAAAAGACGCGTTGCATATCTATTTGGGCATGGCGATCTATTTAACGTTGATCATCGGCATCCGACGATTCAGGCCATACCTTGGCTGGCTGGTTGTTTTCATCATTGCGTGTGCAGGCGAGTGGGTAGATCGGCGAGACGATATTGGAAGCTTCGGATACTGGCGCTGGCAGGCAAGCGCTCACGACGTTCTCAACACGCTGTTTTGGCCGACGGTGCTAACACTGCTTTGGCTTTTAAAGTGCCGCAGCAAAGTAAGCGTACATCCGTAAGACATTCGCAATCTGCTCTGCCACGCGGGTCCATCCAAACAGGGCTGCAAAGCCGCCCTGTTTGGATGGACCTCACTTAAAAAATCTAAAGCCCATGCAACCGTCTGTGGAAAACCACAGATTTCCACCGGTGGATAATTTCATCCACCGCCGCAGAACTCCGGAAAATTCGAGCTTGACCCGAATTATCCACAGGCGTAGAAAAGATCGGGCAAAGCGCTGTCGTTGATAGCAACCAGGTAGCCAGAACCTTTAAGGCTACGCCACACCGTGGTGGTTCTCCCAAAGTGCGATTAGCGTCCGGCGGTTCGCACGGTCACAGCGATGTGATGGATGCCTACTTTTACCAGCGTGCCCACTGCGGCAACTCATTCCCTTTCATAGCTGCCCTGCAGCAACCTATCCGCTTGGCCATTCCCGTGCGCCAAACTGCGCCCGTCTCTTTCTCCCGGAAAGAGACGGGCGCTCCTACCACTGCTGCAGCCCACCTCGTACAAGGCATTGCGGCATTTCCCCTCGTGACAATCGGCGTGACAAACACCAAAAAGTCACCAGCAACAGCGATGCAGATGATGGTGCCGCAGCCTACAGAATGGACTGCACCTGACTGACAGTCAGGCATGCCCCGGTCATCGCATCGCTGCATTCACCCGGCTCAGGATCTCGCGGCATTGGTCTCGTCAGCCAGTGCAGCCTCCCCCCGCCCACTTTCTCGGAAGTGTTCAGGAGGCCAGATCATGAGATGCCCAAGCTCCAGGTCGTAAGGAGCCGTCATTCCCGCGTTAGTGGACAACCCTCACAGGTCGCAGGGGCCTTGATCCCTGATAACACTCAACATTCTTGGCGGGATGACGTGGGGAAGTTTTCAAAAGTGTTGGCTTCGAGAGGAGTTCGATCATGGCATTGGTCGGTAGACGAGACGGGCGAAATTTTGGATGGGGTCGGCAACTGAGCTATGCCGGGCCGCAGGCATTGAAGAACATGTTCGGCGGCGGACACTACGGTACGGTCAAGGCGCACAGTGATCGCTGGCAGGCTTTCGTGCGCTGGTGTCGTTCGGATGATGGGCCGGGCTTTAACGATGCGCGGCAGATTAATCGGCAGACCTTACTGGATTACGCAGGACATCTACGTCAGCAGGTTGAACAAGACGCTATCGGCATCGCCACCGCGCAAAATCGGTTGTCTAGTGTGAACCGAACCATGGCCGCCCTTCGCGGTGATCAGTATGTGAAGGTGTCGAGTCCGAGCAAGACGCTGGGAATGCCGCGCACATCCGTTCGCACCGTGGCACCTCAAGGCCAAGACCGCGAACATGTGAAGCGGATGGTCGAGGTGCTTTGCGAACATCAGCAGCCGCGCGTTGCGGCCATCGTTCAGTTAGCGCGAGCCACCGGCATGCGCTTGCGCGAGGCCATTTTGGCTGACCTACCACGCCTAAAAAGTGAAGCCAAACAATACGGCAAGATCAACATCCAGGACGGCACCAAAGGTGGCCGCTCGGGAGCCTCGGCCCCTCGTTGGATTACAGTAGATGATCACATCAGCGACGCACTGACATTCGCCCTTCAAGTCTCGCCGAATGGTAGCCGCAATCTGCTTGCAGCAAATGAATGCTACCTCGATTTCCAACAGCTAATCGTTCGGCCCGCACGGGAAATTCTCAATACGCACAACCTCAAGGGCTTCCACGAATTGCGGGCGACCTATGCGTGCGAACGCTATGAGCAAATCACCCAGCATCCTGCGCCCGTCAACGGTGGCAATTGCTACCAACTTGATCATCACCTCGATCAGGAAGCCCGAGCACAAATCAGCTATGAGCTGGGCCACGGTCGTATCGACGTGGTGTCGGCTTACATTGGTGGCCGCGCATGAGAACGGCATTCGATATGGAGCTGTTCCTCGCAGGAGTCCTGACCGGATCGCACGCTACTCGGCAGCGTCACCTTCGCCAGGCAAAGGCAATCCAAGCAGCTATCGCTGAGCGCTGGCAGCGTGACAATTTATGGAATTGGAAGAGAAAACACCTTGCGTGGTTTTTGAATCACCACCTAATGCACCGCACTGAATTGACGCGTTATTACTATGTGCTGACCGTGCGCCTACTCACTCATCGCTTAGGAAAAAATTGGCAATTCAGCGTGTCAGAATATGTGAGAAAGCACATCAAACAGAGCTGAGCCATACAAAATATCCGGGACATCTAAGGCTCTCATTCAGTTGGTCTGGCAGCGACGAGGACATAGGTTCGCGGCATTCGCAATGCTTACCCAGACGGACTAGCGCACTAGAACGTACACCACCTTCTAATAATATATAACAATAAGCACGCCCTCTTTATTCTCTGAGCTTATAAAAATCAAAAAAACCTAGTTAAATCAATCAATGATTGGATCCAATTCCGGCGTTGACAATTTAGCCTCGCACCGTCAAGAATATAAACACACACGAGAAATCATACAGCCAAATAGATAGCTAGCTATCTCTTCAACTAGTATCTCTCATGCTTACAGGAATGTTCGGCTATGAAAGTTGCCCTTATTACGGGCGGAACAAGAGGTATCGGTTTCGCCATCGTCAAACTGCTTGCACTTGAAGACAATTTAATAGTCGTCACTTGCGGCACCAAAGCGCAGTCTAAAGTTCAGCTTCCTGAGCGCGTTGAATATGTTCAATGCGATATATCTTGCTTAAAATCAGTTACAGCAATGATTAAGCAGGTGATTGATAAGCACTCCAAAATAGACATACTCGTCAACAATGCCGGTATTTCTCACATCAAGCCTGATGGGCGATTTCTGATTGAAGATATTCAAGAGGAGACCTGGCATCAAGTCATCAACACGAACTTGTCCGGCGCATTCTACACCTGCAAACAAGTGATTCCTCATATGAAAAGGAATCACTATGGACGAATCATAAATATCTCCTCAGCCTCTGCCAGATTTGGAGGAGTACTCGCCTCCGTTGACTACATCTCGTCAAAAGCGGGGCTTATTGGTTTAACTAAAGGGCTCGCTTACGAATTAAGGGGGTGTGGCATTACAGTTAATGCTGTAGCACCCGGCCGGATAGATACAGATATGATATCAGACGCCGACCTAAGCGACGAATGGGCTAAAAACCATGTCCCTCTCGGCAGACTTGGTAAGGGAGAAGATATTGCAGGGACCGTCCTATTTTTAATCTCCAAGCATGCTGATTATGTGCATGGAGCAACACTTGACTGCAATGGAGGGTGGATCATAACTTAGTTTATTAATCCTCAAGAGGTGCATATATGTCCAGCAGAGTTATTGTCGTCAGCGGCGGAACGAGGGGGATCGGCTTAGCAATTTCAGAGAGACACGCTATAGCCGGCGATACTGTTTTTTCACTGTGCTTAAACCCTGAAAAACAAAACAAGACGCATGCAAATATCCACGTAATAAAGTGCGATGTTCGTGATTTAAGAGTAGTTAATGACTGTATAGATCGAATACTTTTAGAAGTAGGAAAGATTGACGCCCTTGTGAATTGTGCCGGAATCCAGCAACCGCCATCTGAGGGTTTAGAATATATTGATCAGGACGATTGGAGAAATGTCCTCGCCACCAATCTCGATGGCGTCTTCCACTTGTGCAAAGCAGTAATACCCTCTATGAAAGGCAGGCGCCAAGGCGTGATTATCAATATGGCGTCCGTGGCAGCCACCGACGGATACCCAATGGCTAGCGCTTATGCGACTTCCAAGAGTGCTCTGATTGGTCTGACGAAGTCCCTGGCGAAGGAGCTTGCGACGTACAACGTCCGGGTTAATGCGATCATGCCTAGCCTTACCCTCACAGATGCTGCCTTGGGCCTGCCTGCCGAAACTTTAGAGCGACTTGTAAATCTAGTTCCTTTAGGAAGGATTGCCCTGCCTGAAGATATCGCTGGCGTCGAATTCTTTTTATCCAGTTCTGACGCTAATTACATCACAGGTGAGCTATTCAGAGTTGCCGGTGGAAGATAAATCTAGCCAGGAGGAATCGACCCATGTTGAACATCGGTATCGTTGGTCGTAATCACGGAATGAAACATCTGAATAACATACAGCGCTATCACTCCAATAAAGCCATGGTAAAAGCTCTAACTTACAAAAATATGTCGAAATTTTCAGATATTGAAAGCGGAATTAGGACATACGATAGCTATAAAAAAATGATTCGCGAGGCCGACTTAGATGCATTGATCCTGGCCGGCCCGCACAATTTAACTAAAGAGATCATAGAGTTTAGCGCAGAAAAAATAAAATTTTTCTTAATTGAAAAACCAGTAGCTTACGACTCGGCAGAAATCACAAAGATAAAGGAAATTCTTAATGAATATAACTGTACAGCATTAATAGGTCATCACCGAAGGTTCTCGCCAAAGATGCAGGAGCTCAAGCGAATAATCGCTTCAGGCGTTATAGGCAACGTCATATCTTTTGATTCACTATGGTGCATTAAAAAAAACGATGACTATTTCAAGAATGTAGAAAGCAATTGGAGAATTCATGCAAATCAAGGTGGTGGTCCTTTAGCAATAAATGGCATACACGAGATAGATACCGTCAGGTTCCTCTTTGGTGAGATAGGTCTAACCAAGGCTATCCTAGGCCAAACTAACAGACATTTAGCCATCGAAGAAAATATTACTGCGATTTTTAAGCTAAATAACGGGATTATCGGAACTCTTTTAATAGGAGACAATATTCCATCACCGTTTAGCTACGAAAAAACGATGAATGAAAACCATGCATTCCCTAAGAGTAATGTGGATTTTCTAAAAATTTTTGGCGACAAAGGTGCCATTACTTTTCCCAGTTTAACTTTATACTCGTATGAAGGCTCAGGGGACTGGCACTCTAAGTTTTCGGCGAAACTTGTTAATTCCGAAGCGCTCTGCGAGGATCCGCTTAAACTGGAAATGGATCATTTTATCAGAGTAATTGAGGGTAAAGAAACGCCCTTGGTCAATATAGACGACGCACTGAGGAATATGGTCGTTGTAGATAAAATAAAACAGGAGGTTAACAATGAAAGCGCTAATTTATAATGGAGAACGGATCATTTACCAAGATGATGATCTGTGCGATGCTGAATATTATCCGCGCCCTATTAGGATAAAAATTAAGTTAGCAGGTATTTGCTCGACTGATCTGAAAATCGTTGATGGTAAGTACTATAACAAAACCTTGTTAAAACTCAACGGGATCCTTGGTCATGAAGGTTGTGGGCACGTTGTTCAAGCTGCTCCAGATAGTCTCTTCAAGAATGGAGATCATGTGGTGTTTGAGACAGTTTTCCCCTGCCACAAATGTGATTCATGTATACAAAGTCTCACCAATTACTGTAGCAACTGGCGGCATATCGGTATAAATGCCAACGGTACATTTTGTGAGTACTTGACCGTTGACGAGTCAATGGCTCACAAAATATCGAAAGACATCCCTCCCGAAATCAGTGTTCTCACTGAGCCGCTTTCTATTGCGCTGAATTCCATGGCCAACATCTTTGAAGGGCTTCGAGCTGAGATATTGACGGTCGCTGTCATAGGTCCAGGCATCCTAGGGCTTCTGCATACCCTTCTGTTGGCGGAAAACGGCCACTCGGTAGATGTGTTTGGCCTGAGCAGCGACGATCAACGTCTCGAAAAAGCACTCAGCCTCGGCGCGAGAAACACCTTCATAGCGGACACCAATCCGGCAGGACTGCACCATTACGATCTCGTCATTGACTCTAGCGACACCAGTTCTGGCTTAGCGTTCGCACTAAATCTCTGTAAACCTGGTGGACATCTCAGAATCCTGAATCTTTCGACAGAGAAGGGTATCAGCGCCTCTGATATCGTTAAAAGCGGGTGCCGAATATCGACGAGCAAAGGCATTCACCACAATCATATGGTAGCGGCATGTAACTACCTAGAAACTAGTGGTCATAAGCTCACTGGACTGACGACAAACTTATTTAGCCCGAACGAATATCAACAAGCATTCAATTTTGCCCGGGATAAGAGAGGCGTTAAATCAGCATTCAACTTCAATTGAAAAAAGCGGAGGGATTTCATATGCTTGGCCGAATTGAAAAAGATATCCGTTATCAGATTTTCAAACTATGCCACGAAGCGGGAGGTGGACATATTGCCTCTTCGCTATCAATGGTGGAAATTTTATGGTCTATCTTTTCCACTCACTACAAACCACCACATGATAGATTTTTACTAAGCTCCTGCCAAGGTGCGTTAGCTCTATATTGCGTGCAACACACATTAAAAACGCCAGATTTTAAACTTACTGATTTTTTAAAGGAAGGCTCAAATTTAACAATGTTCCCTAATACAGACCTACCATTTTCAGACATGACTTCTGGCTCTCTCGGCCATGGAATTTCAATGGCTGTTGGAATGGGCCTGCACAAAAAATTTAACGCAGTCGTAGGGGATACGCTATATGTGGTTGTAGGTGACGGCGAACTTGA
This sequence comes from Pseudomonas sp. LBUM1664, assembly GCF_059695895.1. NCBI lineage: Bacteria > Pseudomonadati > Pseudomonadota > Gammaproteobacteria > Pseudomonadales > Pseudomonadaceae > Pseudomonas > Pseudomonas sp. LBUM1664. The sequence goes on from NZ_CP166791.1 coordinate 6,004,778, forward strand.
TGAAGGAAGTAATTGGGAGGGCATCATGGCTGCCGCCCATTTCTCGATCAGCAATCTCATCATCATTATTAACTACAATAAAGTACAAATTGACGGTACTACAGCCTCGGTAATGAATATCGAGCCTTTGATTGACAAGCTAACTTCATTTGGATGCAACGTATTCAGTGTGGATGGACATAATACAAAAGAGATCATTGATACTATAACTTCCATCAAGCAAAAAAATACTGAAGGTCCTTCTGTGCTGATCGCTCATACGATTAAAGGGCACGGCATCAGCTTTTGCGCAAAAGATCTCAGCTGGCACTATAGAGTTCCGACCAAATTGGAATTGGATTTTGTAAAACAAGAATTGGATTTTCACTGAACATTATAAATTTAGGAAGCGCACAGATGAGGGATTTGAGAGATATCATCAATAACTATATTATTTTAAACGCCGAAATCTCGGATATTTACGTTGTGGCCGTAGACTCGGCTATCTCTTCAAATCTTCACGTTTTCAAGAGCCGACTGGGGCATCGTTTTATCGACGTAGGAGTGGCTGAACAAAACGCCTTCGATGTCGCTTCTGGACTTGCCCGAGAAGGGGCAACGGTATTTGTGTTTGGAATTTCTACCTTTTTATTGTACCGAGCGTATGAACAGTTTCGCTCAATAATTTGCGAAAACAAGCTCAAGATTATATTTGTTGGTCTTTGGTGTGGCCTCTATTACTCCGACCAAGGATATACACACTTACAAATAGACGACATTAACGTCACCCGATCACTACCGAACCTAAACATATATTCGCCTTACAGTGTTCCCAGTGCGGAGCGCTGCCTTGAAGATGCGCTTGAGTATATGGGTCCGTCATATTTAAGAATTGAGAATCCGCTCCCCGATGGCGATTATCTCGACGACTATATGGCCTTTGACTATTCCACACTCAACGACTCCAAGGCGCTAGCGATACTCGCGACAGGCCAGTCGGTGAAACGAAGTTTATTAGCCTCAAAAAATATTAATTCGACTCTAAAACTTGATATCCCAGTATATCCATTGAGCAACTTGGACGTTAAGCGCTTGCAGTCACAAACTCAAGCGTATTTGGGCAGTTACCAACACCTGCTGATCGTAGAAGAGCACTTGGCTTTCTGCGGAGTAGGGGCCTATATAGGTTTTCTGTCAGCCGCGAGACAGTCCGGTAGCCGAATACATTGCTTGGGGGTTGGTGATCCGATTGTCCGAAATCAAACCTATGACCGGGCTTTAGAATTTCACACACTTAATACACCTGGCATTATAAAAAAATGTTTTGAGATATTGGAGGTTTAACCGATGAAAATTTATATTAACGAAGGTAGTTTCGGATTTGATATGTCGCCGTTGGAAAAAATAGACCTGATATCCAATTCGCAATTTTCTGGAATTGGTTTTTGGTTCGAAAAGCTTGATCTTTGGTTTCATCAGGCAAATGCAGACCCTCAGGAGCTAAAATCTCTATTGCAGACAAAAAATGTCGACGTAATTGAGATTAACTTCTTAAGATGTCTTTTTACTCATGACTATGAGAATCCTAAATTGCAACATGAAATTTCGAGAGGTATTTATTATGCGAAGCTATTCGGGGCGCCCTTTCTCACGGCTGCGACATTTGGAGAAGATCTTCAACCGTCTCTTTACCGAGAGAACATCAGTAAGTTAGCAGAAAAGCTAGAGCAGGAGGGCCTTTCCCTAGCAATCGAATTCCTACCTTGGACGGAGATTCCCTCAATCACAAAGTTACAGGAGTTAATTGCCGTTGTTGACCGAGATAATGTAGGCATCCTTTTAGATACCTATCATTTCTTTATGGGGGACCCGGACTTGGACGCGCTTAAGAGGATACCACCGGAAAAAATCTTTCTAATCCATGGCAATGACCTACTTAGAGACACCGATCTTTTTTCAAAGCTATCATTGATCGAAATAACCCGCGGCTATCGAGTAGCACCTGGACTGGGCGACTTTCCTCTTAATCAGTTTTTTAAAACTCTTCGGGAAATGGGTGTAAACGCTCCAGTCAGTCTGGAGGTATTGAACAAGGACTCAGCATCACAGTACCACATTGAATCCGTGCTTAATTCTTATACTTCAACATTGCACCAGATAGGAGCATAAGTCATGCATTCAGAACACTTTACCGCAGTGGTAACGGGTGCGGGAGGTACAATTGGCACATGCATATCCTCCCATTTGGCAGGTCTGGGTTATAATTTAGTAATCATTGATACTCACAAAAACAATCTGGATGCTCTTCAATCGAAGATCCAAAGAGAATACCCTGAAAGTCAAGTCCTTGCACTAACCGTTAACATCACTTCACCCCAAGAAGTGATACAAGCGTCACGGGTGCTCCAAAATAGATTTAAGGGTATTGACGTACTGATCAATAACGCGGGTATTTCTCCAAAGCTATCCAATGGCATGCGAATACCGGCCCTGAGTATCGATGATGATGAGTGGGACCTCGTAATGGAAACTAATTTAAAAAGTGTTTTTTTGATGTGTAAATATTTCTTCGATATGCTCAAACGCGATAAAGGGAAAATTGTAAATATTGCCTCCATGATGGGGGTCACTGGCTCTGGCGTTGACACTAACCAAATATTTCCCTATAGCGTATCAGCAGCACACTACAGTGCATCAAAAGCTGGCGTGATAAATTTGACAAAGTCATTGGCGCGAGAATTCAGCGAATCGAATGTCCCGGTCTACGCTATTGCTCCCGGTGCGGTTTCTGGTGGGATGGGCAAATTCGACGAAAGCTTCATCAAAAACCTGAAGGAGCAAATACCCAGTCATCAGCTTGGCACCCCTGAAGAAATTGTGAACACTCTCAATTTTTTGCTTACCTCCGGCATGAGCTTGACCGGGCAGACCTTGCACGTTAATCATGGATGGTTCATGGGAGGGTAGTCATGTCAGCGCAAAAAATTTACTCGGGAAAATACATCGAAATCTCTCACTGTCGAGACTGTGAAATTCCTGGCTATATGATAATTTCGTTTAAACGGACCGTATCTAAACTCGGGGAGCTCAGCTCGGCTGAAGGTACAGAATTGATGAATGGTTTAGCGTTTGCGGAACGGGCCTTACAAAGTGCTTTCTCTCCTGAAAAGATATACATAATGCGTATTTCTGAGTTAAATCCTGAACTGCATTTCCATGTTTTTCCAAGATACGCGTCTGTGACCAAATTATATTTGGTGGAACACAATGAACCTACTATTGATGGTCCTTCTTTTTTCAGCTGGGCTCGGAAGCGGTTTAGCCGTTCAGTGAACGAGCCTAGCCAAGAGATGTTGGATGCTCAGTCAATACTCACGGAAGCCCTTGACGCTTACTTTTCACGGCCTTTGTAATCATATGCAATCACCCTAAACCGGGGAATTATTGGAGCGATATGAGCCCTGCTACCTCATAAAATACGTGCTGTATTAGGATAATCGTAGAGGTATATTTTTTTTGAAACAGCCATAATTTTTTGCAAAACAGACAGTTATTTTTCTATTCGACTCCTGGTGCCATACAAAACAAAGCCCTTACAGAAATGCAGGGGCTTTGTTGTTTTTGGGGTCACCACTTTTTGTCCACACACTGGACCCCGTGGGAGCGAGCCTGCTCGCGATGAGTAGATCACCGAAATATCTGCTCTCTTCCTATCCGGCTGAATCTCACCAAGCCACCACCTCGCCACGATTGCACCCTCCCTACCCGACCGCTACTCTCCAACGGTCGCTGCAAATTCAGCGACCGGGCGTAGGAAACCCGAAGTAATCAAGGCGCAGCAGCAGCGCCCCGCTTACTATTGCAGGCGCTTTTTTTGTGTCTGCGATAATGCTTTATGGCGGCTGTGCGCGGGACACCTTCGGGTGTGCCGGGTACCTTGATTCCCGGTTTTCCTACCCCGTGCACGGCCGCCACCCAATCCCGTAGGAAAGGACGGTTGCGGCTCTCACAGTCAAGGAGCCAGACAATGCCAAACCTGCAAGACCTCAAAACCCCAGGCCTAACCCCCTTCTCCATCCACTCCGACCGTCCACTCTTGCGCGTCAACAGCGGCGTCCCCATCGGCGAAGCGCTGTCCCATGCCTCCGACCTGCTCCATGTCGCCAAGCTGTTGGCCGAGGACGCGGCGATGATTCGCGGTACGGATCGGTATGCCTGGGCGTCGTGTTATCTCCAGGACATAAGCAAAGCGGTGATTGATGATGTGATGAAGGTGCTGGAGGCGCCGGGGAATATGCCAACTTAGGCCGGCGGGAGGTCCAATGCTGCTCACTTGAGCGGGGCAACATTGGACGCGTTATAAGTTGTCAGGGGTGGGTCAAACCGCCTGCAAATCACGCAGGGCTTCAGGATGCTGAGTCGCGATTCGCAACAATGTTTGCGCGGCTCCCGTTGGCTGTCGGCGCCCCTGCTCCCAATCCTGCAACGTTCGCAAACTGACTCCAAGCAGTTTGGCGAATGCATTTTGAGAAATGCCCACTTTTGCTCGAGCTTCGGCGGCAGCTGACAGAGGCACTTCTGTCACACGAGCCGTTTTACCGGCTTTCATTTGACGTACAGAATCCAACAAGTCTTGCTGGAACTGCTCCAGTTCATTGACCATTGCTGATTTCCTCCTTCAGTTGCTTGAGGAAGGCTGCGGGTAGATTGTCGAATTTCGCCTTGGTATAGGCGATCAGCAACCAAATAGAGCCTTCGGCAAGCGTGTTGTAATAAATGACACGTGTTCCACCTCGTTTGCCCATCCCGCTGCGGGACCAACGTACCTTTCGCAAGCCTCCACTACCAGGAACTACGTCGCCGACCAGCGGATTGGCCGCCAGCCAAACAAAAATTCATGACGTTCGCCATCGTCCCAGATGAATTCAGCATAACGCTTGAAAATTTCGGTTTCGATAATCGTGTTCATGAGGAGGCTATACGGCGTCGACGTATAAACGGGCAAGGCGCGTTTGTCTGATGGGAGTCCTTCGGTTAAGGAGGGCTGCTTCGCCCCCCCAGCGCGAGCAAGCTCACTCGCCACAACAGCTCTGCGGAACTTTTACTTAATCTAATCGTTTTTCCGCCGATACCCACTCATAACAGCCCCGCCTGTCACAAGGCTCCGCTGGCGCTCAACTACACTTGCCCCAGAAAACCCCGCCCCAGGAGCAGTAAGCGATGAAGATCCGCACCAAGATCATAGGTTCGGGATTGGTCAGTATGTTTTTTGCGCTATTGCTCGGCGGTATCGGGTTGTGGGGTTATCACTCCATGACCGAGGCCCTGGCGCAGAATGAGACCAGTATTTCGGCCATGCGCAAGCACATGGAGGCGGACATGATGCACGACGCCATTCGTGGCGATGTGTTGGCCGCGTTGCTCGTGGCACCTGGGGATGCTCAAGGGGCCAAGGAGGTGACGGAGGCTTTTGACGAGCATTCGCAGCGGATGCGTAAGGTGATTGCCGAGAACGCCGAGGCGAAGTTGCCGCAGACTGTCGCCAAGGCCATTACCGAGTTGAAACCCCAAGCCGACACCTACATCGATAAGGCGAAGCAGGTAATCGGTAAGGCACTGAGCGGCGACCAGGATGGTCATGCGTTGCGGGCAGAGTTCGATGGGGCGTTTTCAGCGCTGGAGGAGCGCAATGAAGCAGTAAGCGAGTTGATCGAAAACCAGGCGCAGGCCTCCCGTGAGTTTCAGGACCGTAGTATTCAAACCTCCGGGCGCTGGCTGATCGCGACGCTGCTGGCCACGTGCGTGGCGCTGGCGCTGTTGTCGTGGAGCCTTGTCAAGGCTGTGCTCACGCCGCTGAATAAAATCCTCATCAACACCCAGGCGATTTCCGAAGGGGATTTGCAGCGTTCGATGGGTACTCATAGCAAAGATGAGCTGGGCCAGTTGCAGGGCGTGATCGAGCAAATGCAGGCCAATCTGCGGCAGATGATCGCCACGATTCGCGGCCAAAGCGATGAGTTGCATGGTACGTCCAGGACCTTGGGCGACACGGCGCGGCAGATTGTGTCCAGCGCCGATCAGCAGGCCCACAGCGCTACCAGCATGGCGGCGAGCATGGAGCAGATGATTGCGAACATCAGCCAGATCAACCAACACGCCGACAGCGCGCGGACGATTTCGGCGCAGTCCGAGCACCTGGCGAGCAGCGGTGGGCAAGTGATTCTCGGGGTGGTGGAAGGCATGAACCGGATCGCCGAAGTGGTTAATCAGTCGTCCAGCAAGATCACGGCGCTGGACGCTTCGTCCGAAGACATTCATTCCATCATCCAGGTGATCAAGAGCATCGCCGAGCAAACCAACCTGCTGGCCCTCAACGCCGCCATCGAAGCCGCTCGCGCCGGCGAGGCGGGCCGCGGCTTTGCGGTGGTGGCCGATGAAGTGCGCAACCTGGCGGCACGCACAACTCAGTCCACCCAGGAAATCACCGCGATGATCGAGCGCATCCAGACCAGCGCACGGGATGCGGTGGCGAATATGCAGGCTTGCGTCAGCCGCGTGGATGAAGGTGTGAACCTGGCCCAGCAAGCTGGGGTGTCCATCAGCGAAATCCGCACCGGTGCCCGGCATGCCGCCGAAGTGGTGGAGGAAATTTCTCAAACGATTGCCGAGCAGTCCAAGGCCAGCGATGAAATGGCTCAGCGGGTGGAGTCGATTGCCGAGCAATCCCGAGAGAACACCCGCTCTATTCACAACCTGACACAAACGGCGGATCAACTGAACGACGCGGCGGGCTCAATGCAGGCTTCGGTGCAACAGTTCAAGATCTGATCAATCAGGGCACTTTTTGTGGCGAGGGGATTTATCCCCGCTGGGCTGCGCAGCAGCCCTCTTCCAACAATCGCGGATTATTGAAAATTATTGCCCAGCCATAAAACTCAATAAAGCCCAGCCTCACACCTGACTCACCTCAAACACGAACGAAATCTCCCGCTTCTGCGCACTCCAGACATACCGAATATGCTTGCCCTGCACCGGAATCGAAACCGCCGGCGGGCGAAACGCGGCGACGCATTCATGGCCGGGCAGGCGCACGCTGTTGTAGAGCAGCCCCCACGACAGTGTTTCGCGCAGTTGCCGGGCGAACACCTGGGACGGGCCGTAAGCGGCGGGGTCCGGATTGTGCAGATGGGGGTAGTCTTGGCGGATGTCGTGCAGGGGTTGGATGACCTTGTTGACGTAGGTGCGCATGGTCAACTCCAGGTCCGGTTCGTTGGTAGCCCCGAGGAATCGCGCCTGGTGGTAGCAGGTCTCGGCAATGGCGGCTTCCTGGCTGCTGGCGGCGTAGTAGACGCCGAAGGTGCCGTCGCTGAAGCGGCTGCTTTTGCCGATGTGGGTAAACGCCGCCATCACGGGCGAGGACCCGGGCCCGGAAACGCGGTCTTCGGGACGCACCCGGGTCAATACGCCGGCCTCGGCCATGAGCCGGTCATTGGTCAGCGCTTCCAGGGCATAGGCGGTGGGCAGGTCGTCGGGGTCGAGCACGTCTTCGAACAGCGTGATCGGCGGGAAGCTGCTGTTGACGATTCGATAGGCGTGTTTCCATCGCGGGTCCGCCAGTGGTGGCGTCATCAGCCGCGCACTCCGTCGAGGTATCGCCGTACATCGGCAATGTCCACCACCCGCCCGGCCAACATATAGGACAGCGCCGACTGGCCGTTGAACGGCGCAGCGGTGTTGGGGCTGCTAACCCATTGATACGCGCGATCCCGGCTGTTGCTGAAAATGATGCTCAGCGCCTTGTGAATGCCCATCAGGTAGGAAATACGCTCCAACGTATCGCGAGGCAGCTTTACGTTTTCAGGTAATTGTTTGTACTTGTAGAACGTCGTGTTGCCGACTTTACCCAATAGCGTGCGCTGCTGTTCGACCGTGCAGCCCCACAGCGCCATGAGGTTGAAGAAAAACTTCAACGCGACTCGACCCGCGTCCGGGGAATCCAATTGTTGCTGGGCGTTGAGGGTGATGGAGGAAGTAGCCATTAGGTTTGGGCTCCTTTGTTACTGGATGATGCCTAGAGGATAATACAGATACGGATAATTTATAATTTTTTATTCGCAAACGTATTTTTAGAAGTTGCTGCACCATAGACCGGGCAAAAAAACCAAATCCCGCATAAGCTCCAACCATCAGCTCCCCGGAGCTTTTCACTACAAAATCGCGACAATCATAAAAAGGTGCATGATGATAGCCAGCATGCATTGCCTGGCCCGGCCAGGTGCACACCAATAGCGAGCCCACTTAAGCAGAGGGCATTACCCCATGGATAGCAGAACCTTACGCAACCTCATGCGCATTGTGCAGACCGGCTCGTTGTCGGCGGCGGCCGAGCATTCGTGCCTCACAGTGCAGGCATTGGCGGCGCAGTTGAACAAGGTCGAAGAGCAGTTCGGTTTCCGGTTGTTCCGACGTTCGAACAAGGGCCTGACGTTGACGAACCAAGGCTCGGAGCTCACCCCTTTCATGGATCAGGTGCTGGTGGCCACCCAGCAGTTGGAAGAGAAAGTCGCGGCGCTCAAGACGCCTCGCCAGCTCACACTGAAAGTGGCGCTCAATACCACTCTGCCGGCGGAATTCAACCGGCGGATGATCGATCGGTTGATCGCGGTTTTCCCCCAGTATCAGTTGGAGTTCAGTTACGCCGAGTCGATGGAGAACCTGAGCAAGCTCAAGAACGAAGACTTTGACCTGGCGATCCTGATCGGCCAGCAGCAGAACGGTTTTTCCAGCATTACGATGCCGGATGTACAGGTGCAGGTGGTCGGTGCCCATTGTGGCGACGAGGACGACTCCCTCGGCTTGCTCGGCCACAAGTTTCAGGTGCGCCCGGCAGAAGAATGTCCGTATTCCCACAGCTTCCTTCGTTTTCTCGATGCAGGCCTGGGTGAGTACGGGTCGAGCCAGCGGATGGTGTATTCCTGCAGTGAAACACTGACGTTGTCGTTGATCACTCAGCTCGATGGCTTGGGGCTGGTGTCTCGGGAGGCGGCGCTGCGCAACGGTCTGGCAATTTTCCCGGACTTCGAGGACTTTCTCGAAGTGCGCCTGGCGGTAAACAATTCGGAATTGTCCCAGCAGGCGCTGCACGATGTGGTGGACCTGACGCTACAGGAACGAACCGAGCGCGATGTACGCCGCCGTACCCACCGCCACACTGAGAAACAGGTTGCGGCTGAAGTACGCACATAACAGCGTCGGAATCGCGGCATAAAATTCCGGGCGGTCGAGTTGTATGTGCTGATCCTTGATCAGCAGCGGGGTGAGGCTGATGGCAGCCACGATCGCCACCGGCAGGTATTCCAAGGCTCGGGCGACAAAGGGCGGCCAGTTTTCCGTGTTGACCTGCAGCGGTAAGGCGCGAGGCAGGAAGGTCACGGCCATCATCAGCGCAACGACCAGGATCAGGAACGTTTGGTCAGGCATACGCCCACCCCGCAGCCAACGAACGTGGCAATGAAAACGTTGAACGGCGAGCTGCCCAGCAGGCTCAGCCCGCCCATGCAGACGACAGCCGCCAAGGCAGCGATCAGTTTGTTACGGGTGTTGCACAGCGAAACCAGCACGTAGAGCATCATCGCGGTCAGGGCGTAGTCGAGTTGATACTTGATCAGGTGCGCCGCGTATTGCGCGCATACGGCGCCCAACAAGCCGCCGAGCACCCAGGACGTGTGGCAGAAAAGGTTGAAGCCGATCAGGTAGCGCACACTCACCGGCGCCCCGCTGCCGAGCTTGACGCTGTGGAAGGCGAACGATTCGTCCGTGAGCCCCGACGCGTAGCACCAGCGCTCGAAACGACTGAGCCCCAGCGCACGCAGGGCCTTGGCCATGTAGACCGACATCAGCATGTGCCGCGCATTGATCAAGAACGTGGTGAGCACGATGGTGGTCAGCGAAGCCCCGCTGGAGATCAACGCCAGCGCCGCGAATTGCGAAGCGCCCGCGTAGACGAACAGGCACATCGCCACCGGCAGCCACAGGGGCAGGCCGGCGTTGACCGCCATCAGACCGAACACAAACGAAACCGTGAAATAACCCGCTACCACCGGACTGGCTTCAGCAAAGGTACGCGAGGCTTGTGGTTCGACCACCAGCGGTTGGCTGGAAGTCTTGTTCATAAATCCCTCTCGAAAGTGATTTCACCTCGAGGCTCACAGAACCCCTGGGCAGCCCAGAAACGCTTGCCGGCCAGATTAGCATCGTCGACAAAAAGGAACATGCGCAGCACGCCGACCCGTTTCATGTCGGCCGATGCCGCTTCCACCAGGCGCTGGCCCAGGCCTCGGGTGCGATGCCTCGGGCTGACCGCCAGGTGATTGATCGTGCCGCGGGTGCCAAGTATGCCACCCATCACCGCGCCCACCACTTCGCCGTTGGCATCGACGGCCAGGTACGCGGTGGTGGTGTCCTGTAACAATACGCTGCGCAAGAATCGGGCATCCTGCCATTCGCAGAACGACACTTCGTCGAAACCGCGAAAAAACTGCTCCAGTCGTTCGGCGTCCCTGACCATGGCCCGACGCAACAGAACCTGCTGCGCCGAGTCGTCCATGGGCTCGAGCCGTTCAGCGAACAATGTCGAAAGCGGTCCCCGGCCGCGAGAAGGAAATGGCCAGGATCTGCCGGTACGCCATTTCATGGCTGTGGACGTTTCGAGCCGGGGTGACGTAATGGCGCATGTCGCGGTCGAGGAAGAACGTGGTGTCGAGGATGTCCTCGTAGGTAATCGCCGCCAATTGCTCTTCCTGGGCAGAGTACAGGCGGCTTTCTGCGCCAGCCACGTTATGGCGGCCCCAGAAGTGCACGCCGCTGAACGGATAGCCGTCGCAATGGATACCTTCAGGCGTGATTTCCAGCTGCTTGCCCGGTTTGATCTCGATGCGGATCTGATGGATCTGGCACTGCCAGATTTCATCGTGCAGATCTTGCGGCAGGACGTTCTTGTACACCTCGAAGTCCGTGTCGATCAGGCTTCGCATCACGGGCGAGTTGATCACTTCGTTGGAGAAATCCTGGAAATGCCGTTCCAGTCCGCCGACGTAGCTGTTGTTGGCCTTGGACTGCATGTAGGCCCGGTGCTCAAGCTGCTTGAGCTCACGGGTCATGGGGTTGTATTCGAAGTCGCTGTAGCGGCGAAAACGCATGCCTGACTCGGACTGGCCGTAGTAACTGTCGGGCTCCATGTTTTCCCAGCTTTTGGTCAGCCGGACAAAGTCGCCGAAATGACCGTAGAGGTTGAAGTCTCCACCGCGGACGTTGACGTATTTGTCACGCCTTAGCGCTTCGCCCACTTCCCTGTTCAGAACGATCATTTTGTATAAGTCTCCGCTGCATTGAGCGGCCTAATCTAGTGGGTGCAGGATTTACGTCCATGAGAAAGTATTTGAGGCATTTAAAGCCGTACTTGAAACGGCGTTTAAAGTTTAATGAGTGCGACTTCTTCTTGGGTTAACAGGTCATTCCAATGGATTTTTTGCGCCAACGGCCATAAAAAAACCCCGAGCCGAAGCTCGAGGTTTTTATCCGGCGCTCGTAACGCGACCAGGCGTCAGAAGACGTTGATCGGGTAGTCCACGAACACCCGCAGCTCATTACCGCTGACGTTGTACTCGCTGGATTTTTGCGACACACGCAGCACCGAGCTGCGCAACCTTACGCTCAGGTCCTTGGCCGGGCCGTTCTGGACCACGTACTTGAACTGGTTGAAGATCTCGCGCTCAGTGCCGCCTTCGCTGGTGGACGTGGTGATGTTATCGCCACGCACGTAAGCGACGTTGTAGGTCAGGCCCGGTACACCGAAAGTGGTGAAATCCAGGCCATAACCCAGCTGCCAGCTGCGTTCGTCTTCAGCGTTGAAGTCGGACCAGTAGGAGTTGGCCAGGTAGATCGTGTTACCGCCGTCACCCACACGATTCTGCTCACGCTGATAGCCGCCATAGGCGTAACCCAGGTTGCTGTCGCCGGTGCTGCGCTGATGAGCGAGCGTGAAGCTGTGCGCACCTGTGGCGAAGGTGGCGGCCAGGCTCCAGATCTTGTTGTCGTCGCCGGTGACGTTGTTTTCGCGAACGTAGCTGTTATCCAGCTTGGTGCGATAGCCGTTGAAGTCCAGGGTCAGGGATTGATCCTTGGCCAGCGGGAACACGTAGTTGGCGTTCACGTATTGCTTCTTTAATACGTCTTCGACGTCCGAAGCGTAGAGCGAAGCCTTGAACTGCTCGGTGAACTGATAGCTGCCGCCCAATACGTTGATCGACTTCAGGCCACCGCTGTCCCGGCCTTCGGCGCTCTTGCGCGACTCGGCGGTGAAACGACCGGCGTTCAGTTCCAGGCCCTTGATCTCTTTGGAAGTGATCAGCGTGCCGGTGTAGCTTTCCGGCAGCAGGCGCGAGTTGTCATAGCTCAGCACCGGCAGGGCCGGCATCTGGTCGCCGTAGGCCAGTACGGTATTGGAGACGCGGAATTTGATCGCTGCGCCAAACTTGGACAGGTCATCGGCCGCGTTGCCACTGTCGCCTTGCTTGAAGAAGTCGATGCCGCCGGCACCGCTGCGACCCTTGCCGCCGTCCAGACGCAGCGCGTACAGGCCGAAGGCGTCCACCCCCACCCCCACGGTGCCCTGGGTGAAACCGGACGAGAACGTACCGATGGCCGCCTGGCCCCATTCGGCCTTGTCTTTGTTGCCGTCTTTATAGTCGCGGTTGATGTAAGCGTTGCGCAGCAGCACTTTCAAGCTGCTGTCTTCAACGAAGCCCTTGGACTCAGCCTGGTCGTTAGCCATGGCTTGTGTTGTGCTCAAAATCCCCAGTGCGATCAGACCAATGCGTTTGTTCAACATGTTTATTTTCCTTGTACGGGTTGATACGCACTGCGACTGGCAGCCGAAACGGCGCTTGTTGCACTCTTTTTCGGACTCTTGCTCCTGAAATAATGAAAAGGCCCGGCCACGAGTGATCGTGTCGGGCCTTTTTATTATTTAAGAGTCATGGCTGTTTGCCACAGGCGTGGACGAATCCTAGTCGCCCCCTCAACATTGTGTCAATTTCGTTAATCGTCTGTAATTAGGCGAAAAACGTCTAAGAACCGCTCAAACAGAACAGCCGTCCAGCCCGCAAGCCGCAGGCGCTGGGGTAGATGTCTGCGCCGGCAGGGCACCCCTCAACCAGTCGGCAAATGCCTCGGGTTTGCCGAACCAGGGGCCGATGTCGATTAGCGTTAACCGGCCCTCTTGCTCCAGGGCAAAGGTCGGGAAACCCTGGCCGCCGACCCTGGCCAGCAAGGCGCGGCTGGCCTTGATATGCCCTTGCACGTCGGCTGCATTGAACGCCGACTGGAACGGCTGGGTTTGGAGGCCGATGGATTGGGCGAGTTCCAGCAGCACGGTTTCGTCAGCAATGCGCCGACCTTCGACGTAGTGTGCGGTTTGCAGGCGCCCCAGCAGTTCCAGGCCTCGGCCACCGAGTTGTTCGGCAGCGAGGATGGCCGCAGTCGGTGGCGCCGAGTCGAACACCGCGCTGTCGTCGCGCAGCAGGCCTTCGAAATAGGCCTGGCCAAACGGCTGACCGGTGTATTCGGCGATGCGCTGGTCGTGAGGCATCACGTAATTGCGTAACTGCGGCGATACATTTTGGCGATTGGCGCCCGTCATCATGCCGCCGCCATGGGCGATTACCGGCAGCACAGCCCGGGCGGCCTGCACCAGCGGTTTGGCGCCGTAGCACCAGCCGCACAGCGGGTCGTAGATATAATGAACAGTGGTCATGGTGGCTCCGCTAGCCGTGAAGATTCAATGGCAGCAGGGTAGTCTCGCAGGCATTGCGGAAAAAGGCTGGGATGGTTCTCAGTTTGTTTCGTGGATCGGTCGAATACCCAATTGAGGTTGTCCCCCCGAACTGTGGGAGCGGGCTTGCTCGCGAAAGCGGTCTGTCCGTCAACGCATGTTTGGAATGTGACGACCTCTTCGCGAGCAAGCCCGCTCCCACAGGGGCTTGGCGTAAAATTTCAAATCATTCGCCCATAAAAAAAGCGCTGCCATCCCGGCCAGCGCTTTTTATCAATCCGTCGAATTCTATCCTTGCATCACATCCCACAATGCTTCCAGCTCCGCCTCGCTGAACAGGCCAGCAGGGTAACGCTCAGTGATCATCCGGCGCGGATCGGGTTCTCTGATCTGACGCGTTCCGTTGGATTTCAACCACTGTGCCAAGGCTTGAAGCGACTCACCATTAACGGCCAAGGGATGGCATGTGCGCTCGCTTGTCATATTCATTCCAGCGCCCTCTCCTGGTTGATGAGCGGCCAATTTATCCAAGGTTTATGACAAAACAACTCAGCTCCGCTCCCCAGAACTGCAAGGTTACAGATACAAGAGCTATGCCAATGTATCTGTTTACCCAATAAACGGACACAAAAAAGCCCGCACCCCAATCGGGCTGCGGGCTCATCGCGATGGATCCAAAAACGCCGGCGTAGAGCCCGCGCAATCGACGTCACCAGGCTGTTACATAGCCACTCATTTTGTGCGCGGCGCAGGTTGCTGTTGGGTAAGGCAGTGAATATTGCCACCCCCCAGTAACAGTTCACGACCCGGCACCATGACCACTTCGTGCTGTGGAAACAGGTTCTGCAGAATCACTCTGGCCGGGCCATCCAGCGGATCGTCAAAACTCGGCGCGATGATGCCGCCGTTGACGATCAGGAAGTTCACGTAGGAACCGGCCAGCCGCACGGTCGGATTGCGTTCCTGGGAACCCTGCACCGCATCCACGCCAGCGCATTCCTCTTCGGTGGCATACAACGGCCCCGGAATGGGCATCTTGTGCACTATGAACGGGCGCCCCTTGGCGTCGGTGCTGTTTTGCAGTACGTCCATCGCGGCGTGGCAGCGGACGTAGTTCGGGTCCTGCGGGTCATCGGTCCAAGCCAGCAATACCTCGCCAGGACGTACATAGCAGCAGAAGTTATCCACATGGCCGTCGGTTTCGTCATTGAACAGACCGTCCGGCAGCCAAATGATCTTATCCACCGCCAGTTGCGCGCTGAGCACCGCCTCGATTTCTTCGCGGCTCAGGTGCGGGTTGCGATTGCGGTTGAGCAGGCATTCCTCGGTGGTGATCAGGGTGCCTTCGCCATCAACGTGGATCGAACCCCCTTCGAGCACAAAACCTTCGGTGCAGTAACGCGGGCTGCGCTCGATCTCGAGGATCTTGCTGGCCACTTGCGAATCACGGTTCCACGGCGCATACAGGCCACCGTCGAAACCGCCCCAAGCGTTGAAATCCCAGTCGACGCCACGCACTTCGCCGTGGTCATTGATGACGAACGTCGGGCCGGTATCGCGGACCCAGGCGTCGTCGCTGGACATTTCCACCACGCGGATATTCGGCACGTCGAGGCGTGCCCGGGCGTTTTCGTACTGGGCCGCGGACACCGCTACGGTCACCGGCTCGAAACGGGCGATGGCCTTGGCCACCGCCACATGAGCGGCTTGCACGGGCTTGCCGCCGAGGCGCCAGTTGTCCGGGCGCTCGGGCCAGACCATCCAGACCTGGGTCTGGGTCGCCCACTCGGCAGGCATGTGGAAACCATCCGCACGGGGAGTGCTGTGCAACGTTGTCATGAATCAGGACTCCAGTGAGCGATGCAAAAAGAGTAACAGCGCGCGAGGTGGGCCACGTCGTGCAATGCGGACTTTATAAGCGATAAAAATCGGCTTTTAAAGTCTAAAAAATTCATAGCGATAGAAGAATAGCGAAAAACACCGACAAAAATCGATTTTGCGTTGCCGCTTTCCTGTGGGAGCGAGCTGGCTCGCTCCCACAGGGTAAAGCGTCAGCTCTTGCTCATTTACAGCCCTTCGTCCAACACCTTCGATAGCATATCGACGAAGAAATCCACGCTCTGGCGAGTAGTCACCATCGGCGGTTTGATCTTGAGGATGTTCAGGTAGTCGCCGGTTGGTTGCATGAAGATGCCCAGCTCTCGCAGGCGGTTGCACAGCGCCGTGGTTTCTTCGGTGGCCGGCTCCAGGGTGTCGCGGTTGCGGATCAGCTCCACGCCCAGATAGAACCCGGAACCATGCACCGCCCCGACCAATGGATGCCGGTCAATCAAGGCTTGCAGCCGTGCCTTGAAATACCCACCCACCACTTGGGCGTTTTCCCAGAGTTTCTCTTCTTCCATGACCTCCAGAACGGCCATGCCGATCTGGCAACTGACCGGGCTGCCGCCGGCCGACGAGAAGAAATACCCCTCGGCTTCCAGCGCTTCGGCAATTTCCCGCCGGGTGATGACCGCCCCCAGCGGCTGGCCGTTGCCCATGCCCTTGGCCATGGTGATGATGTCCGGCACCACGCCTTGCTCTTCGAAGCCCCAGAAAAACTCTCCCATGCGTCCGTAACCGACTTGCACCTCATCGGCGATGCACACGCCGCCGCGCTCGCGCACCAACGCGTAGACCTGCTTCAAATAACCGGGCGGCAGCGCGATCCCGCCGGCATTGCCGTACACCGGTTCGCAGATGAAACCGGCGAGTTGGCGCTTGTGTTCGGCGATTTTCGCCAGGTTGTGCTCGACGCTGCGCACGTAGTCCGGCGCGCTGTCGGGGCCGCGGAATTCGCCACGGTAGGTGTTCGGTGCGGTCACCGGGTGCACCCAGTCCGGGCGGCTGCTCAGGGCCTGGGGGTTATCGGCAATGGACGTCGACACCGCATCGGCCGCCACCGACCAGCCGTGATAGGCCTCCAACACACTGAGCATGTCCCGCCCGCCGCTGTAGGCCCAGGCCAGGCGGATTGCCAGGTCGTTGGCCTCGGTGCCGCTGTTGACCAGGAACACCCGGTCCATGTTGGACGGCGCCAGCGACAGCAGGCGCTCGGAAAACTCGGCAATCGCCGCATAGTGAAAACGTGAGTTGGTATTGAGCAATGACCATTGCCGGGCCGCCACCGCCGCCATGCGTGGATGGCCGTGCCCAAGCACCGCGACATTGTTGAGCATGTCCAGGTAGGAACGGCCCTGCATGTCGATCAAGTGGTTGCGCCAGCCGCGCTCGATGCGCGGCGGGTCGACGTAATAGTGCTTTTGCGAACGGGCAAAGCTTGCATCACGCCGGGCCAGCAGCGCCTCGGAATCGATTTGCGGCTCGGCATCACACGCCAGCCCCAGCAGCACCGCCGGCGAAGGGCAAAGCGCCTGCCAGGCAGGGGCGCTGGACGGCGTGCAGAACAACGGCGGATTGAGCTGCGCGCCTCGGCACAACTGAACCCGCAACGGGCCAACCACTTCGCCCAGCACCTGCCCCTTGACCAGCGCCGCCCCGGAATGCAGCGGCGATGTCACGCCCCACAACCGCACGCTCAGTTGCACACTGTCCAGTTGCAGCAAACCGTCGGCGGTCTTGTGCACCACCCCGGCGAACGGTGACTCCAGCGGCGTGCCGTGAGGTACCTGCAACTCCACGTGCAGCGGACAAGTGTCGGGTTCGACGGCGCTGTCCGGCCGGGTGCGAGACAACCGGTACTGCCCGTAACGGCTGGCGGCCAACCCATGAACAGCGGCAGCTTCGCCCAGCAGGCGCTGATCGATCCCCGCCTGCTCCCAGTTGCCAGCCTCGAAATGTGGGCTCAGCACACCCAGATCAATCAGCGCAAACTCTCGGCCCACCAGGGTCGGCAACAGCGGCGCGAAACCTTCGCCGGCAATGGGTGGCAAGCTGTGGCCGACGGCGGTGAGGATCGCCGCCTCCATCAGTTCAAGCGGCACCGAGTGGGCAACCCGGAAAATTTCCCATTCATGGTCCAGGTTGTCGCGGCTGTATTGGTTATCCGGATCGATAGAAACCTGCTGTTCACCGCTGAGCACCAGTACCGCGGCGCGGGCCACAACCAGCGGCCAGAGCGCCAGCAGTTCTTCACGCAGCAGCGGATTGGCCGCGTGATAGGCCTGGATCGCCGGCAGGATGAAGAACGGATCGCCGTCGGCATGGTGCAACAGCGCCGCACAGGTCACCGACAGGTCGGTGATGCGCCAGGTGCGGATCAGATCGCCAAAATCAATGACGCCCTGCAATTGCCACTGACGCTGGGCATCGCGCTGCCACACCACGTTGTCATCGGTGATATCCATGTGGATGGCCTGTACCGGCAGGCTGGCCTTGAGCGGCTGCAGACGCCGTTCGGCCTGTTGCGCGGCCTCGGCGATCAAATTGCGCCGTTGATCGTCCTGAATGACTGGCAGCAGGTGGCCGATCAAGGCATTGGCGTGGCGGGCGTCCCATTGCAGGGTGCGCTCCAGGCCCGGATGGTCGAACGTGGCCAGGGCCAGGTCAATTTCCGCGCACAAACGCCCCAGGCCGGTTACCAGCTCGGGCGCCAGGTGTTTGAGTTGGGTGAGGGACTGGCCGTCGATGTACTCCAACAGCCGCACATGGACCGCTTGCCCGTCGACATCCAGCGTCAGCAGGTCCTGACCGTTGCTGGCAGGCACTACGCGCGGCACTTTAACCGCGCGGTGCTCGGCCAGTTGCTTGAGGGCGGCGTGCTGGGCCTGGAGCTCCTGGACCGCGTAGTCGCCATGGCAAATTTTCAGCACAAACCGCCCGCGGTCGCTGTCGACGCGGTAGTTGAGGTCTTGCTGGCTGCCAAGGGGTCGCAGGTCACCACTGAGTCCGTAATTCGAGCGCAGCAGCACCAACGCCTGTTCGGCGCTGACCTGTGGGCTTGGCAAACTGGCACGGTGAACCAACGTGGCGAGCGGCATACAACGACCCCTGAGGTGGTTTTATTGAATGCCTATCTCGCCACTGAGTCTGGGGATAAGCAACCCCTCTTTATTAAAGGCCTCTGCACAACAGCAAGCTTCCTTGCCGCGGGGTGAGGACCACATTTATGGAAATATCTTCACTTGCACCGCCCCTACCGCACCGACAAGCTATGCGCCTATGCTTTATGTGTCTGCTTTATGTGTCTCACGGAACTTAACCGGATGCGCACTCTCATTACTGGCTGTGCCGATTGCATCGGCCCGGCTCTCAGGTGGCATTTGATCCTTGATACCGGACGCCAGGTCCGGAACCTCGACAAGCCGCTGGACGCCGGCAATCTCGAACACTGAGCGGCCTCGATCACGACAGCCTGCTGGAGACTTCACAAACGTGCTGACCATCGAATATCGCCAAGGCTTGAAAGCAGCGTGCCGGAAAGAAATCATCTACAAACAGGGCTGGGTCATCTCGCAAGCCCTGACCATCAAGCCGAAGGACCGGTACAGCAAAGCCCTGCACGGGGCCAACCTATGAGTGCTTCCTTGCGCATATTGATAATCGGCCAGAACGGCCAGGTATCCCGAGCCCTCCAGTCGCGCCTTGCCGGCATGGCTGAAGTGATCGTCAGCGGACGCGGTCGACTCGACTTGGCGCAACCGCAACAGATCCGCTCGTCTATCAACGCCATACGCCCCGACTTGATCATCAACCCCGCCGCCCACACGGCCGTCGACCAGGCCGAGAGCGAATCGGAGCTGGCGTTCGCCATCAACGCCACCGCACCGGGCGTCCTGGCTCAGGCGGCCGCCGAGCTGGGCGTTCCGCTGATCCATTACTCCACCGACTACGTCTTCGATGGCCGCAAGGCCGGACGCTACACCGAGGACGACACGCCCAACCCGCTGAGTGTCTATGGCCGCAGCAAACTGGCTGGCGAGGACGCCATTCGCCATGTCGCCGGACAGCATCTGATTTTGCGCACCAGCTGGGTGTACTCCACCGTAGGCCGCAATTTTCTGCTGACCATGCAACGCCTGCTCCAGGAAAAACCGCACATGCGGGTGGTGGCCGATCAGATCGGTGCGCCAACCTGGGCTGGCAGCATCGCCGAAAGCACCGCGAAGCTCATTGACCGCTGGCAGGACGGTGAATGTGGCGCCTGGGGCACCTATCACCTGACGAACCAGGGCGAGACGTCCTGGTTCGGCTTCGCCCAGGCCATCGGTGAAAACCTGATCGAGCAGCACAAACCTTGTGCAGTGCTTGAGCCCATACCTTCCAGCGACTACCCAACACCGGCCCCGCGTCCGATGAACTCGCGCCTGGATTGCACGCGCCTGCTCCAGGAATGGGGTGTGAGCCAGCCAGACTGGCGAAGCGCGATGCACGAGTGTCTTGCCGGACAAGCCTAGGCATAATGCGCCTGTCCCCACAGGCGCCTGATGCTCATGAATGCCACCCTTCCCCGCAGACCCCGTTGGCGCAGCCTGGCTTTGCTAGCGCTGTGCCTGGCGCCGTTACTGTGGCCACTGGAGCACCTGGCCGAGCGTTATTACCGCAGCGAACTGGTCGGGCAGAATCGCCAAACCCTTGATCTCTATGTCGCCAACCTGTTGGGCACCTTGCATCGCTATGAGGTGCTGCCGCAGATTCTCGGCGACCTGCCGGCCTTGCGCGCCGCGTTATCGGCCCCGGACGATGGCGTCACCCAAGGCAATGCCAACCGCTTGTTGAAAAACATCAGCGCCCAGACCGGCGCCGAGGTCATGTACCTGATGGACGCCACCGGCAAGACCCTGGCGGCGTCGAACTGGGATAAACACGACAGTTTCGTCGGGCGTAATTTCGCCTTCAGGCCTTACTACATCGAGGCCATGGCCGGACGCCTGGGGCGCTTCTTCGGCCTGGGTACTACGTCGGCTAAACGCGGTTATTTCTTCGCCGCCGCCGTGCACGACCGCGAGAAAGTCATCGGCGTGCTGGTGGTCAAGGTCGACCTGGATCACACCGAAAGCCTGTGGGGCAAAACCCCGGAGCAACTGCTGGTGACCGATCACAACGGCGTGGTCATCCTCACTTCACGGCAGGAATGGCGATTTCGCGCGACCCGCCCCTTAAGTGACGAAGAAAGCAAGGCCATCAGCGCCGTGCAACCCTACCCAACCCGCGATCCCAAGCCGTTGAACCTGGATGCCAACGCTTGGCTGACCCAGACCCAGTCCATCGAGGAGACGGGCTGGAGCGTGAGCATTCTCGCCCCGCGCACCCAGATTGCCCGTCCGGTACGCACCGTGGTCGCCATCGGCGGCGCGGCCTTGCTGGTCTTGATGCTGTTGCTCGGGTTGATGATGCAGCGCAGGCGGCATTACCTGGACCGGATCGCCTTCGAAGCCAAGGCCCGCCACGAGCTGGAGGGCCGGGTGGCCGAGCGCACCAGCGACCTGGAAGGCTTGAACCGGCGGCTGCGACAAGAAGTGCTGGAGCGCGAGCAGGCCCAGCAGGAACTGGTCCGCGCCCAGGATGACCTGGTACAGGCTGGCAAGCTGTCGGCCCTGGGCACCATGTCGGCCAGCATCAGTCACGAACTCAACCAGCCGCTGGCGGCGATTCGAAGTTATGCGGAAAACGCCGAGATACTGCTCGACCACCAACGCACCGACGACGCCCGCGGCAACCTCAAGCTGATCAGCGAGCTGACCGGGCGCATGGCCTCGATCATCGCCCACTTGCGCGCCTTCGCCCGGCGCGACCGCCACGCCCCGGAAAGCGTCGCCCTGCAACCGGCGCTGGATGATGCCCTGGCGCTGCTCGCCAAGCGCCGACGCAGCATGGAAGTGGAACTGATCCGCGACCTGCCAGCGGCCACTCTGTGGGTCGAGGCCGGGGAGACCCGCTTGCGCCAGGTACTCGGTAACCTGCTGGCCAACGCCCTCGACGCCCTGACTGAAAAAGGACCGCCGCGCAAACTCTGGCTCAGTGCCCAGGCCACCGAAACCGGCGTCAACCTGTACATCCGCGATAACGGCCCAGGGTTTTGCATGGAAGCCCTTGGCCGTGCCGGCGAACCCTTCTACACCACCAAGACCCGCACCCAAGGCCTTGGCCTGGGGCTGGCGATCTGCGACACCCTGATGCGCGCCTTCGGCGGCGAACTGTCGTTCGCCAACCACAAGGAAGGCGGCGCCCTGATCACCCTGAAGCTACGCGCCGGCGCGCCCGGGGTGAGCCTGCAACCGTCCGAGGACCGTAGTGTATGACCATCGATAACCGGATTGAGGTGGTGCTGATCGACGACGATCCCCACTTGCGTCAGGCCTTGAGCCAGACCCTCGACCTGGCCGGTTTGAAAATCCTGCCGCTGGCCGAGGCCAAGGGCCTGGCCGGGCAACTGTCGCGTGACTGGCCGGGCGTGGTGGTCAGCGACATTCGCATGCCCGGCATGGACGGTCTCGAACTGTTGAACGAACTTCATGCCCAGGATCCCGAGCTACCGGTGCTGCTGATCACTGGCCACGGCGACGTGCCGCTGGCGGTCCAGGCAATGCGCGCCGGGGCCTATGACTTTCTGGAGAAACCTTTCGCCAGCGATCATCTGCTCGACAGCGTGCGCCGGGCCCTGGCCTTGCGCCGCCTGGTGCTGGACAACCGCAGCCTGCGCCTGGCCCTCAGCGACCGTCACGAACTCAGCGCCCGGCTGGTCGGTCAGTCGACGCAAATACTGCGCCTGCGCGAGCAGATCGGTGCATTGGCGGCAACCCGCGCCGACGTGCTGATCCTGGGTGAAACCGGCGCCGGCAAGGAAGTGGTCGCCCGTGCGCTGCACGACCTTTCGGGCCGGCGCAACGGGCCGTTCGTGGCGATCAATGCCGGGGCGCTGGCCGAGTCGGTGGTGGAGAGCGAGCTGTTCGGCCACGAGCCAGGCGCATTCACCGGCGCGCAGAAACGTCGCATCGGCAAATTCGAGTTCGCCAATGGCGGCACCTTGTTTCTCGATGAAATCGAAAGCATGAGCCTGGATGTACAGGTCAAGCTGCTACGCCTGCTGCAAGAGCGCGTGGTGGAGCGGCTGGGGGGCAATCAACAGATCCCGCTGGACATCCGCGTCATCGCCGCCACCAAGGAAGACCTGCGTCAGGCCGCCGACCAGGGGCGCTTTCGCGCCGACCTGTATTACCGCCTGAACGTCGCGCCCCTGCGCATACCACCGTTGCGCGAACGGGGTGAGGATGCGCTGATGCTGTTCCAGCACTTCGCCGACGAAGCCAGCGCTCGCCATGGCCTGCCGCCCCACGAGTTGCAGCCGGCGCAACGGGCGCTGCTGCTGCGCCATACCTGGCCGGGCAACGTGCGGGAATTGCAGAACGCCGCCGAACGCTTTGCCCTGGGCCTGGAACTGGCTTTGGACAACAGCGCGCCGGACCGCAGCCATGGCGCACCGGTGCAAGTGGTCAGCGGCGGCCTGAGCGAACAGGTGGAAAACTTCGAGAAAACCCTGATCGCCGCCGAACTGACCCGCCCCCACAGCTCGGTACGCAGCCTCGCCGAAGCCTTGGGCATTCCGCGCAAGACCTTGCACGACAAGTTGCGCAAACATGGGCTGACCTTCGGCGACAGCAGCCACGGCCATGCCGATGAGCCCGATTGAGTTATTGTCATCCTCCTTTCAAGCAAAAGGCCCCTGCATGAACCGTGACAGCCGTTACCTGGAATCGATCCTGCACCACGACATCCCCTTGACGCGGGACATGGGCCTCAAGGTGCTCGATTGGCAGGCCCGGCAATTGCGCCTATTTTTGCCGCTGGAAGCCAACGTCAACCACAAGAGCACCATGTTCGGCGGCAGCCTGTATTGCGGCGCGGTGCTCGGTGGCTGGGGCTGGCTGCACCTGGCCCTGCGCGAAGAAGGCATTGAAGACGGGCATATCGTGATTCAGCAAGGACAGATCAGCTATCCGCTGCCGGTCACCCGCGACGCGGCAGTCATCTGCGACGCGCCTGAGGAAAAGGTATGGAAACGCTTCCTGGCCACCTACCGACGTTACGGGCGAGCGCGGCTGACCCTGCAAACACGGGTGTTGAATGCCGACAGCGAGGAAGCGGCGGTGCAGTTTGTGGGGCAGTACGTGCTACACCGCTGACCTTGAAAACACCAAAAACCCTGTGGCGAGAGGACAGACAAGGCTTAAGAGCGGGCAAGTTCCAACAGCTTGCCACGCCACGCCGCTTTCGCCGGCAACGCCAGGAAGGACGCATTCAACAGCGACTCACGCGCCGGATAACAGAACGGCTCGCCGCTCAGATCCAGTACCTCGCCACCCGCCCCTTCCAGCACGCCCTGGGCGGCGGCGGTGTCCCACTGGGAGGTCGGCGCCAGCCGCGGGTAGCAATCGGCCGCGCCTTCGGCCACCAGGCAAAACTTCAACGAACTGCCGATACTGGTCAGTTGCAACTCACCCAGGCTCTCGCTCAAACCGGCCAAAAGGCGTTCCTGCTCCGGGCTGGTATGACGACGGCTGGCCACCACGGTGAACGTTTCACCGGGCGCCAGTACGTGACGAACCCCAACAGGTAAAGGCTCCGCGCCCTTGTCGCCACGCCAGGCGCCCAGCGCTGCTCCTCCTACGTAAAAGCGGTCGTTGGTGGGCATCGACACCACGCCAAACACCACCCGGCCCTGCTCCACCAATGCGATGTTGACGGTGAACTCCTCGCTGCCAGAAATGAACTCCTTGGTCCCGTCCAGCGGGTCCACCAGCCACCAGCGCTGCCAGCCGGCGCGCACGCTTTGCGCAATATTGGCGTCCTCTTCGGAGAGGATCGGGATATCCGGAGCCAGCGCCGTCAGCCCGGCCACAATCACATGGTGAGCGGCCATGTCCGCGGCGGTCACCGGCGATTCGTCGGCCTTGTGGTTGACCTGCACGTTGGCTCGCCAGAACGGCAGAATCGCCTCACCGGCCTTGAGCGCCAGTTCGACCACAGGGGCCATCAGGGGATGGGGGAATTTCATGACAGGAACGCTCCGCGTTGGGTCAGCAAGTCACGGGCCAGGTACAGCGCCGCCAAGGCTCGGCCCTCCGTAAACTGAGGGTTTTGCGCCAGGGCCGACAGCTCACGCAGATTGACCTTATCCACGCGCATCGGCTCGGGCTCGTCACCCTCCAGCCGTTCTTCGTACAGATCGGTCGCCAATACCACCTGGATTTTCTGGCTCATGTAGCCGGGGGACAGCGACAACTCGGTCAGGTGTTCCAACTGACGCGCACCAAAACCGGCCTCTTCCTTGAGCTCCCGTTCGGCCGCCGCCAGCACGTCTTCACCCGGCTCGACCAAGCCCTTTGGCAGGGATAACTCGTAGGCATCGGTGCCGCCGCAATACTCTTCCACCAGCACCGCGTGGTCAGCGTCGAGCATCGCCACGATCATCACCGCGCCATAACCTGCGCCATTGTTCGCCAAACGCTCATAGGTGCGCTCCACACCGTTGGAAAAACGCAGTTTCAGTTCTTCCACGCAAAACAGGCGGCTGGTGGCGACGATCCGTCGATCGAGTACGGTGGGTTTCTGGCGCATAAACGGCTCCCTGGGCGATAGCGGGCTACTATACCCGGCCTATTCTGATTGTTTGTGTCGGATATCCGATTACCGCTGGAGAAGTTTTATGGCCTTGCTGCCGTGGCATGAGATCGATACGGTTCTGTTGGACATGGACGGCACTTTGCTGGATCTGCATTACGACAACCATTTTTGGATGGAACACCTGCCCCAGCGCTACGCCGAACTGCATGGCGTGAGCCGGGCCATGGCCGAGATGGAGTTGCAGCCACTGTTCGAACGCAACGCCGGCCAGTTGCAGTGGTATTGCCTGGACTTCTGGAGCACAGAGCTGAAGCTGCCAGTGCGCGAACTGAAACTGGAAACCGCGCACCTGATCGCCTTGCGCCCGGACGCCGATACATTCCTGGCGGCGATCCAGCGGGCCGGCAAACGGGTGGTGATGATCACCAATGCTCACCGCGATTCGTTATCCCTGAAGCTGGAACGCATTGAACTGGCCCCCTACTTCGAGCGTTTGATCAGCTCCCACGACTACGGTTTTCCCAAGGAAAACCCGCAATTCTGGGATGCGCTGCAAGCAGACCTGAACTTCGACCCGGCCCGCAGCCTGTTTATCGACGACACCCTGCCGGTATTGCGCAGCGCCCGGGATTTTGGCGTGGCACACCTGCTGGCCGTCAGCGAGCCAGACAGCCGCAAAGGGCCGAAGGACACGGGAGAGTTTAAAGCGTTGGGGGATTACCGAGCACTGATCGAAGGGCTCTGAAACGACCAATGTGGCGAGGGGGCTTGCTCCCTCGCCACAGGGGACCGAGTTACTCGGGGATACGCAGCACCTGCCCCGGATAAATCTTGTTCACATCCTTGAGCATCGGCTTGTTGGCATCGAAAATTTTCTGGTACTTGTTCGCATCGCCATAAACACGCTTGGAGATGGCGCTCAAGGTGTCACCTTTCTCAACAGTGACGAATTTGGCCGGTGGAGCCGCCGGGCCCGTCACGGTAATCTGGTCATCGACACCACTGATACCGGCCACATTGCCCAACGCCAGGAGGATTTTTTCTTTCTCTTCCTGACTCGCGGCCTCACCGGTGGCAATGACTTTTTCGCCCTCGACCTTCACCTGGATCTTTGAAGTATCAATGCCCGTCAGCGCATCCTGCACGTGCCTGGTCAGCGCTTCGCTGTTGGCCTGTGCCTTGTCGGGCGTCAGCGCATCAAGGATTTTTTCGCCCGCATCTTTCAAAAAACTGAAAAGGCTCATCGTGTTCTCTCCATGGGTTCATGTGTCCAGACGTAAAAGACTAGACCAGGCCAGACGAACCCGGTTCCGAGCCGACCAATGACCCCGCCACCTGCAAAGCGCTAGAATCCGAACCTTCCCGCGCCCTGGAGCGAAGATGGACATCAAGCAGCTGAAATTTCTCATCGCGCTCGACGAAACCCGCCACTTCGGACAGGCCGCCGCACGCTGCCACATCACCCAGCCAACCTTGTCGATGCGCCTGCGCAGCCTCGAAGAAGAACTCGACCTGCCGCTGGTCAATCGAGGCCAGCGCTTTGAAGGTTTCACCGCGCCGGGGGAACGGGTACTGGCTTGGGCGCGCACGGTGCTGGCGGCTTATGACGGTCTACAGGCCGAAGCGGCGGCCTGTCGCGGCAATCTGGTGGGTACGCTGCGCCTGGGGGTGGTGCCATTGTCGGACTTCGACCCGTTGTCGATGATGCAGCGCTTGCACACCGAACACCCTAATCTGCGTTTCGAATTGTCATCCTTGAGTTCCGAGCGCGTCCTCGAACAGCTGGCGAACAACCGCATCGACCTGGGCATTTCCTACTTGGAGCGCCTGGACAACGAACGCTTCGACTCCCTGCCTTTCAGCCATACCCGCATGGGACTGCTTTACGACCAGCGCTTTTTCCATTTCGGCGAACAACCGCTGAGCTGGGAATCACTGATGGAATTGCCTCTGGGCATGCTTACCAGCGGCATGCATTTTCGCCAGTCCATCGACCACAATTTCCACAGTCGGGGCCTCACACCTCAACCCCTGTTGCAAACCGACGCGGTGCATCAATTGCTACAAGCCGTGCACGGCGGGTTGTGTTGCGCGGTGATGCCTCTGGACAGCGGTCTGGATGTGTTGACCGAAGACTTGTGCATTCAGCCCATCGAAAGCGCGCAGACGTTAGTCCCGCTGGGCCTGATCATGCGGCGCGGCGCTCCACGCTCGGCACTGGCGGAGGCGTGTTTCGCCCTTTATCAGAAATCAGCGACGACAACTTGATCGACGTCATCTATTGATAGATCAGTAATAGCGATTAGACGTGGCAGATTGCCGCATTTAGTCTTGTCACTATTCAAACCGTCGGTGATGCCATGAACGTCAAGCCTCCGGCCCGTCCGGTGCCCGCGGTGGAAACACCCGTGCCCACCGCCAGCCAGAGCTATCGCTACTGCAACCTGGACCGCTCCCAATCAGACAGCACCGCGCTGGCTGAGGAAGTGGCGCTGGCGATTGCCTATAACGGCATCAGCCAGGCCGTCATGCTGGTCACGCCCACGGACCTTGAAGACTTCGTCGTCGGCTTCAGCCTCGGCAGCGGCATCATCGAAGACCCAGCAGACATCTATGACCTGCAACTGAGCGGCGCAGGTTCTGCGCAATATGCCCAGGTGACCATCGCCAACCGTGCCTTCTGGAACCTCAAGCAGCAACGCCGACAGCTGACCGGCACCAGCGGCTGCGGGCTGTGCGGCGTGGAAGCGGTGGAGCAGGCGCTGCCAAACCTCAAGGCGCTGCCCGGCGCACCATTGCCGCCAGCGCAATGGCTCGATGGCCTGCGTCAACGCATCGGTCTGTTCCAGCCACTGGGCCAGCACTGCGGCGCGGTACACGCGGCACTGTTCATGAACGCCCAGGGTGAACTGTTGCTGGGCCGCGAAGACATCGGCCGGCACAACGCCCTCGACAAGCTGATCGGTGCGTTGATCCGGCAACAGATCCCGGTAGCCGGTGGCGCTGCGATCGTCACCAGCCGTTGCAGCCTCGAACTGATCCAAAAAGTGTTGCGCGCCGGGATCCAGACCTTGGTCAGCCTGTCATCGCCCACCGGCCTCGCCGTCCAGTGGGCCCGTCAACACAACCTCAATCTCATCCACCTGCCGCAAAAAAGTGCGCCGCGGGTCTACAGCCCTGCGATGGAGAATCAAGCGTGAGCAATCATCAACAAGCCGACCAGAAACCCGTACCGCGCTACAAGCCCTACAAGGGCCCGGCCGGTGGTTGGGGTGCGTTGATCAGCGTCGCCCAGGCCTGGCTGACCAGCGACAATGCGCTGAAGAACATCCGCATGATGCTCAAGACCAATCAGAACGGTGGTTTCGACTGCCCAGGCTGTGCCTGGGGCGACTCGCCGGAAAGCGGCATGGTCAAGTTCTGCGAGAACGGCGCCAAAGCCGTGAACTGGGAAGCGACCAAGCGCCGTGTCGATGGTGCTTTTTTCGCCAAGCACAGCGTGGCTTCGCTGCTGGAGCAGAGCGACTACTGGCTCGAATATCAGGGCCGCCTGACCGAACCTATGCGCTACGACGCCGAAACCGACCGTTACAAACCCATCAGTTGGGAAGGGGCCTTTGCCCTGATCGGCAAACACCTGCAAGGGCTTTGCAGCCCGAACCAGGCCGAGTTCTACACCTCGGGCCGGGCCAGCAACGAAGCGGCCTACCTGTATCAACTGTTCGTGCGCGCCTACGGCACCAACAACTTCCCCGACTGCTCGAACATGTGCCATGAGGCCAGCGGCGTGGCGCTGTCCCAGAGTGTCGGCGTGGGCAAGGGCACGGTGACCTTCGACGATTTCGAACACGCCGACGCGATCTTCGTCTGGGGCCAGAACCCCGGCACCAACCATCCACGGATGCTTGAACCGCTGCGCGAGGCGGTAAAACGTGGCGCCCAGGTGGTGTGCATCAACCCGCTCAAAGAGCGTGGCCTGGAACGTTTCCAGCATCCACAGCACCCGCTCGAAATGCTCACCAACGGTAATAAACCGACCAACACCGCCTATTTCCGCCCGGCCTTGGGTGGTGACATGGCGATATTGCGGGGCATGGCGAAGTTCCTGCTGCAATGGGAACGCGAGGCGCAGAACACCGGCGCTCCGTCGGTGTTCGACCATGGGTTTCTCAACGAACACAGCATCAACGTGCTGGATTACCTGGCGGTGGTCGACGACACGTCGTGGGAGCAGATCGTCGAGCAATCGGGCATGGCCCTGGCCGAGATCGAGCAAGCGGCGCGCATGTACGCCAAAAGCAAGAGCGTGATCATGTGCTGGGCCATGGGCATCACTCAGCATCGCCACTCGGTGGCGACCATCCAGGAAATCGCCAACCTGATGATGCTGCGCGGCAACATCGGCCGGCCAGGTGCAGGGCTGTGCCCCGTACGCGGCCATAGCAACGTCCAGGGCGACCGGACCATGGGCATCAACGAACGTCCACCGGTGGCGTTCCTCGACGCGCTGGAGCGGCGCTTCCAGTTCAAAGTACCACGCGAAAACGGCCACAACGTGGTCGAGGCGATCCATGCCATGGCCGACGGCCGGGCGAAGGTGTTCATCGGTTTGGGCGGCAACTTCGCCCAAGCCACGCCAGACAGCCATCGGACCTTCCAGGCCCTGGCCAATTGCGACCTGACCGTGCAGATCAGCACCAAGCTCAACCGCAGCCACTTGGCCCACGGCAAGGAGGCGCTGATTCTGCCGTGCCTGGGCCGTACCGACATCGACCTGCAAACCGAAGGCTCGCAAGCAGTGACCGTGGAAGACTCTTTCAGCATGGTCCACGCCTCCAAGGGCCAGTTGCAGCCGCTGTCGAACCAGATGCGCTCCGAACCATGGATCATTGCCGGTATCGCCGCCGCTACGCTGGGCAGCCGTCCGGTGGACTGGAACTGGCTGGTGGCTGACTACAGCCGCATCCGCGCCCTGATCGCCGACACCGTTCCTGGCTTCAAGGACTTCAACGAGAAACTCCAGAACCCCGGTGGTTTCTACCTGGGCAACAGCGCCGGCGCGCGTCGCTGGAACACTGCTTCGGGCCGCGCCAACTTCAAGCCCAACCTGTTGCCGACCGACCTGGTGCATGAACGTACCCGCGCCACCGGCCAGCTACCAGACCTGATCATGCAGTCCATGCGTTCCCACGATCAGTACAACACCACCATCTATGGCCTCGATGACCGTTATCGCGGTGTAAAAGGCCAGCGAGACGTGTTGTTCGTCAACGAAGCGGACATCATCCGCCTGGGCTTCAAACCCGGACAGAAGGCCGACATCGTCTCGATCTGGGATGACGGGCGCGAGCGGCGGGTCAAGGGTTTTACCCTGCTGGCGTTCGACATCCCCGCCGGGCAGGCTGCCGCTTACTACCCTGAAGTGAACCCGTTGGTGCCGCTGGAAAGCACCGGCGACGGCAGCCACACCCCGACCTCGAAATTCGTCGCGATCCGCCTGGAAGCGGCGAGCGAGAATGGGTTGATCTTGGCCAAGTCGGCCTGACCGTCTGCGGTCCTCGCCACAACTTACTTTTCAAACGCCCACAAAAAAGGCCGTTTATCATAAAAAACGGCCTGTCCGAAGTAACTAAAGACTGACAAAAATATCTTAAGTTCCTCCCACAAAACAATAACTTAGAGATTTGTGTATCGGTCGTGTTACTCGTCGGATTTCGATTGTAACCAAGCGAAGCCAGCCTCAGGATCGCGCCGTCATCCCTTTGAGGCTCCTCTATGAAGTTCTCCTCCATTCTCTTGTTGTCCCTTGGCCTGGTCAGTGGTGTCGCTTCTGCCGGTGGCACCGCCGAAGCAGGCGTGGGCGGCGCATTGGGCGGGGTTTTGGGTTCGGTCGTCGGCCAGTCTCTGGGCGGCAATACCGGTTCCACCATCGGCGCGGCACTGGGCGGCGCAGGTGGCAGTGCGGTCGGTGCAGATAAACACAGTCGCGGCGAAGCGGCGATCGGCGGCGCGCTGGGCGCAGCCGGCGGTAACGTGGTCGGTCGTAGCGTGGGCGGCACCACCGGCAGCCTGATCGGTGCGGCAGCGGGCGGTGGCGCCGGCGGCGCGCTGGGTAACTACATGGGCAAGGACGATGACGACGGCCGTCATTATGACCGTCGCCGCGACGACCGCCGCGACTACCGCGACGGCCACCCGGGCCGCGGCCATGCTTACGGGCATCGCAAGAAACACCATCGCTATTACCGCGACTAACGGCTGACCAATACCAGCCGTTGAAAAACGCAGCCTCCGGCAACCGGAGGCTGCGTTTTTTCGTTTCAGACCACCAACCGCTCCAAAGCCCCACGTAGTCGATCCGGAATCGCCACGGGCCGATTCGACGCCCGGTCCACAAATACGTGCACAAAGCGCCCCGCTGCGCAGGCCTCCTCCTCGCCCGCCTTGAATACCGCCAGTTCGTATTGCACGGAACTGCTACCCAGCTTGCCGACGCGCAGACCGATTTCAATGCGGTCAGGAAAGGCAATCGACGCAAAGTAGTCGCAGGCCGAACTCACCACAAACCCCACCACCTCTCCATCATGGATATCCAAGCCGCCGACCTCGATCAGGTAGGTGTTCACTGCAGAATCGAAAAAACTGTAGTAGGTGACGTTGTTGACGTGACCGTACACGTCGTTGTCATGCCAGCGCGTAGTGATGGGTTGCAAGTGTGGGTATTCGGTACGTTGGGGCATCAGGTGTCCTTTACGGCTGTTCAATGGTCGAATATTTTTGAAATTTATTCGTGTGACGGCGGGCACTCATCGGATGGGCGCAACTCACAGGTGCGCTTGAGTCCAATGACGAACTTCGGCGTACGGATATTCTTCCAGCGCCCCATAGCCCGGAATCGTCCGCGCCTTCAGCTTGGTGAACAGCGGCACGCTGATCCCGCACAGAAACCGGGTCAGCCGCTCTGCGGACGGAGCGCTGCCGGTGTGTTGCTCGTGCCTGTGGATAAAAGCGCCACACAGTGCCTCGAAGCTTTTATCCACAAGCGCCGGCAACGACGGCGGCTCCGGCAGACGGGCAACCTGTCCGTGGCACACCGAACAATGACCACACTGCTGTGGCGCATTTTCATCACCGAAATACTGCGCCAGCCGATAACCGAGGCAACGGTCGGTGGCGAACAACTCAAGCATGGCGTGGATCCGCACGATTTCACCGCGCTCGTGCCGGGTGAAATAGGCGTGTAATTCGGTACTCAGGGCCCGTGGATCGAGGTCCGTTTCCAACACGCTGTACACCTCGGTCATCTGCTTGCTTTCCAGCTCAATCCAACCCTTTTCCTGAAAATAATCCAGCGCCTTGACCACGCGATTACGCTCAGCGTGATACTGCTGGTACATCCCGTCGAAATTCACCGTGGCCCAGGTACGGGCGCGGCTGGAGGTCTGGATGATGGCCGAGACGAAGTCCCTTCGTTCACCCTCGAAGCGCTCCAGCAGCGCCTGTGGCTCGACCAGGAACTTGAAACGGTACTCCGCGAAATAGGCATAACGCGGCGCGATCAACCGGCGCAGCTCCAGCTGAACCAGCAGCGTCTTGAGCGGTAGCTGCCGGATGTTGCTCTGATCCGCCAGCGGCCCCAGCAAAAACTCCCATTGCCCGTCGGGGGCCGCGGCCTTCAGCTCATCAAGCACGCAACGAATGCCGTCAAGCTCCGGCGTATCGCCATAAACAAAGTTTTCCAGCACGTTGAGGCTGTCGCGGTTGGCCAGTACCAGACAATCGGACGGCGCCCCATCACGCCCTGCCCGGCCGATCTCCTGGCTGTAGTTTTCGATGGATTTGGGCAGGTCGAAATGCACCACGTTGCGGATATCGCTCTTGTCGATGCCCATGCCGAAGGCGATGGTCGCGACAATGCAATTGGACTGCCCGCCCATGAACCGCCGCTGGATGGCTTCGCGTTGCTCATGAGGCAAACCGGCGTGATAGGCCTCGGCCCCGATCCCATGCTGGCTCAGGTGCTCGGCAATCTGCTCGGCGGTTCGCTGCAAGGTAACGTAGACAATGCTCGGCTGCCCGGCACGCTCGCCCAGCCATTGCACCAGACGCCGACGCTTGTCCGCACCGCGCACGGGCTCGACCAGCAGGTTGAGGTTGGGCCGGTAGAAACCGGTGGTCACCACATCCTCGGCGGCGATGGCGAACTTCGCCTGCATGTCGGCGATGACCTTGGGGGTTGCGGTGGCCGTCAGCAGCAACACCTGGGGAATGTTGAACTGACGCTGATAATCGGGGAGCTTGAGATAGTCGGGGCGGAAGTTATGCCCCCACTCGGAGATGCAGTGGGCCTCGTCCACCACCAGCAAAGAGATCGGCACCTGCTGCAAGAAGTTACGAAAACGCTCGTTCTTCAGCCGCTCCACCGAAATCATCAGAATCTTCAACTCGCCCGAACGGGCCCGTGCCATGGCGTCGTTGGCTTCGTCACGACTCTGGGCTGAATCGATACTGGCCGCCGCGATACCGTGGCGCTGCAGGAACGCCAACTGGTCCTGCATCAGCGCCAACAGCGGCGAGACCACCAGGGTCAGGTGCGGTAATAGCAGGGCCGGCAACTGATAACACAGGGACTTGCCGGACCCTGTGGGGAAAATGGCCGCCGCCGACCGCCCGGCAAGTATTGCACTGACGGCAGCTTCCTGACCGGGGCGAAACTGTGGATAACCGAAAACCTGTTCCAGGGTGCTGTGCATAAGCGGTCGCTCCTTTGACTGCTGCGATGCCAAAAGCCTAGCCAGACGGCGCAGCGAGTCGAGAAAAGGTTGGGGGTAAAAACGATACCGGATGATACTGCGTTGCGCCGATGATCCTCGCCACAGGATGAAACAAACCAAACACTTTGTTCATCGCGAGATGCTCGGATTCACGGTAATTTGCGCCTTCACGCCGCAAAACCCGTAAAGGGCAGGACGCCCGATGCGTGCGGACTTTCAAAAAGGGAATAGCCATGCTGCAAAAACTGACCATACCCGCCGCTCTTATCGCCTCCCTGCTGCTGGGTGGATGCATGAAACTTCCCGAAGAACCGCCGTTGCTCGCCAGTTCTAAAGCTCAGGTCGAGATGTCGGCGGTTTATTCATCGCCTGCTTGACCCTCCAGTCCAACACGCTGCTCCCACTCTGCTCTGGACAAACTGTATACCTGGGGCTGATCGGGTTACGGGCTTGCCGGAAGCGGCCTACAGCCTCTGAAGCAGCCCCTACAGCGTGTTTGTAAGATCCACCTGATATTTGAGCGAAAAATGAAGAAAAGCTGCCGAGCCTGAGAGTAGCCACCCATCCAGGCGTCAGACGTCGGTAAACGCCCTACGCAATCTGTCCCTCAAAGCCATATTGCGGCGCCTGGGCAGAGCTCTCTATAGTCCGCGGTGCGGTTCGAAAATCGTACTGAAGAGGCTCAAATGCAAACATACAATCCGCCTGTCGAGCGATACCGACGGCTCAACAGCACACCGATCCTGGCCATCGACACCGAGGCCGATATCCACGACCTCTGCGACGCCGCCGCCCAACGAGTTCGCGCTTCCAGCGATCTGCTCGAAACCCTTCATTGTCTATCCTTCAAGCATGCCGATGTGAAAGACATACATAGCATTGTCCACGCGCTTTATCTGCTGGTTCAGGATGGCAGCGAGCTGCTGGAGGTTGTGCGGCAGCGGTTGCGTTGATGGTTGGTTATGGTGGTCAACCATAAGACGTTAGATAAAGATCCAGCCCTTGGGGAAACGTTAACGATGCCAACCGTTCAAGTTCATTCACCTGCGTTGCGGAAAGTCTGAAATCCACACCAATGTGATCATCCTTGCTTAACCATGGCATTACGGGCGTCAAGTCTTCCACTGATATGCTGATGCTTTGCTCCAATACCAGTTCATCCTTACCCGGATGGAAACCCATCACCAGAAAATTCGACGCTTCTGGTTTTGCCTGCAAACTCAATTCACCGTCCACTCTACGAATGAACTCCTATGAAGAGGCTCAATCTTTCTATGGCCGACTCACCAAGAAGCTCAGCAATTAAGCTGGTTTGTTCGGACGTTAGCTCAGTTTCACCGCCCAAACCATCATCAAGTGAAGACCAACCCATTATTTCCAATACCGACAACTCTAAACCTTTCTGAATAATATATTTATATTGTAAAGAGTCATCCTCATCTGGCTCTGGAAAAAAACCAGTTACACGTAAATACATCGCTTATCTCCCCAATTCATTTTGGTGTAGTTCTACCGGCTTTCGCTGGTTTGGTTTGCTCGCCCGTTTCGGCGTTGAACTCCCCTAAGTGTTTACCTTGCCTGTCATAAACCTCAACTGCTCCGTGCTGAAAAATCCCACTCATAAATCCAAAGATCCAGATGTGCGGAGCCTGTGGCGCGGCCTCCAACGCCGGGATGCCCAACGTCACAGAAGGGTCGACTGCCTGCGTCCAGATCAACTCGACTCCGTTGCCAAAGTCCGCCACTTGCTGTTCGCCGCGCGCCTGGGGTTGGATTTAAGTTTGATGGTTACCACACATCCCGATAATCAAAAGACACTTGGTAGTCATACATCGATAAATCCAAAGCATGCTCGAAATGTGGCTGTAGTATCCCGGCCCACTCATTATTTACGTCAAAACCACCCACATTAATATTATTTTCTACGGGAACCCCAAGAGCATCAAGCACCCAAGGATCGTCGCCGAAATCCTTCGAATACTCACGCCCCTCACCGAGCTCAGTTTTTTTGTCATACCAACTCAACTTTAGCTTCAACCCCATACTTCCCTCACAAATATTTTTTTATATTACGATTTGGTTTAGGGCGATCAATTTGCTCGCCCGTTAAATGGTCATAAGAACCTAGATGGCTCCCATCGCTTGCACGGTATGCCTCTAGCTCACCGTGCATGAAATCCCATTCATAAATAGTTCTCCCTTTTTTATCGGTCCAGCGCTCTCGAAAACCACCGCCGCCCTGGCGAGGCGTCTTTTGTTTGGCGATCTTTAAGTCAGAAAACCCAGTAATTTCCTCTGTCTTCGGTGCCCGATGATAATCATGTCCTGCCTCTGGCAGACCTTTGCGCCGAATGCTGAAAACAACATACAACGGCGAAACCCCAGAATCCGCCGGAAAAACAAGAATGAAATCCTTATACTCCGGCGGATAAACCGGGTTAACGATAATGCTATCCGCCGCAGGTGTCGGGGGGAAAATCCAGATGTGCGGAGCCTGTGGCGCGGCCTCCAAAGCCGGGATGCCCAACGTCGCGCTGGGGTCCACTGCCGGCGTCCAGATCAACTCGATCCCATCGCTGAAGTCCGCCACTTGCTGCTCGCCGCGAACCTGGAACGTCACCACCGGGATCATTTCCCAGTCACGTCGCGTCTGAGTGTTGTAGCCGTACCCCTTGAGCGTTCCATCGGCCTGGGTTTCGACACGCAACCGAACCCGGGTGCGAGCCTGTTCCAGAGAACGCAGTTGCTCTTCGGTGTACAGCGAACCGTCATCCAGGTTCGTGGGCGCCAGTAACCCCACCAGGCCAATCAGTGCACCCGCGGCCACAGGGGCGGTGACCGCGCCAACGGCGGCACCGACGTCGATGGCGGACAGTGCCGCCCCGCCCAAGGCAAACGTACCGAAGCTTGCCGGCAGCGCGCCGCTGATTTTCTTCAGCGGTACGCGTCCCGACTCATCGACCTGACGCCCGCCCAATAGGGTAAACGCGCCGTACTCTTTCAGGAGTTCCGTCGGGATGTAGCTGGTTGGGTTGCGATAGTCGATGGCCGCATTGGGCAGCTTGCAGGACTTGGCAAATACGCAGCCCTTCATAACGGGAAGTTGCTCTTCGCATATTTGGGCCAGGCGCTTTTGCATGTACGCCTCTTGCCTGGCGAGCATGTCGTCATAGGCCTGTTGATTGGCGTCTCTCTTCGCTAGCTCGCTGGGGGTCATGTCCCGCAGAACCTTGTAGCCCCAATCGCCACCATGGTGCTCCCAGACCTGCGGAGCCCCGGCTTTTCCTTTGGTCATGCTTCGTCCTTACTCGGTCGCCATTACCCTGCTGAAAGGGCGTGGCGAACCTTACCGAGCAACCAAAGGAGCGCTTACCAGACGGTTCCGAAACTGTCGTGAGACCTTTCTTCTTTTTCCTATGGGCAACGATTTCACCCTAAACTTTCCCCGTACAGACGCGCCCCATCATCCCGGACACTTCGCCATGCACCTCGCCTCAGATTTTCCCGACGACCACGCCATGCGCCAACTCATGGAACTGCTCCACGAAGAAATCGGCCTGCCTGATCGCAAGACGATCCGCCTGAGCACCGCGATCAATCTCGACCTGGGCTGCGATGGCTCGGATGCCCGGCATCTGATGGAGACGCTGGAGGAGCGGTTCGCCATCAACCTCGTCGACTACGACGCTTACCGCTATTTTCAGCCGGAAGGATTTGATGTGTTTCAAAAGCGCAGGGCCAAGGGCCGTGGCAACAAGGTTCCGCTGACCATCGGCATGCTCTACAAGGCAATCAAGGCACAGCGATGGAACACGCTGGAGGTGGAAGGGGCTTAGCCGACCGGGACGCCTTAAGTGGCATTATTCTGGCTGTTTACATCGATTTCAGATGAAATAATGGCAGTCCAGTTATTTAACACAAGCGGCATATCGTAAAAATCACAGCCCTTGAATTCTCAAATCAGAGCGTCGCGCCTCAACATAAGTGCTAATATTTTGGCAGTTAATGCTGAAAAATGAAGGAATATTGGCATATGGCCAAGAAAACAGCGCCTCTCTTACCCGCCTCATCCAAGCTACTGTCCACGTTCGGCGAGCGGCTGAAGCTTGCCCGGCTACGCCGCAAGCTGACGGCCAAGCAAGTCGCAGAGAGATCAGGCATGTCCCTGACAACCTTGCGCTCCTTGGAGTCAGGCGGCGCGGGAGTCACCATCGGCGCTTACCTGTCGGTCATGCAGGTGTTGGGTCTGGAGCGAGATTTGAACAAACTCGCAGCAGCCGATGAAATCGGAAGGCAGCTGCAGGATGCTCAACTGCTCCCTTCAGCAAGCACAGTAACCGGCAGAGGTCCGCGAGTCCGCAGGGCAACCTCCTTAAAAAGCGCCCCTGGAGACCAAGACCAGAAAATAGACGTGATTGAGAGCAACAGTCAAATGTCTGAGGTTTCTGCTGACTTTCCTTTCAATACCCACTCCCTTTCCAATTTGTTGAGCAAGAAAAAAAATCCCAAACCTTCGACGGGTGAACAATGACGTTGATTGCTGTGTATGCCGACTGGGAGTCGCTGGGTGGTCCGAGACGCCTTGGCTTCCTGCATGCGAGGAAAACTCGCTCCAGCAATGTGTTCGAGTTTGAGTATGACGCAGCCGCGCTGTCCGATCCGGAGTTGAGCTTCACCCCCCTGGATCCTCGCATCAGGCTCTTTGAAGGTCGTCAGTTTCCTGGCCAACGCCAGACCCGCTTTGGCGTGTTCGCCGATTCGAGCCCTGATCGCTGGGGGCAACTGCTGATGAAGCGGCGATTGGAGCGAGACATTCGGGACGGATTGCTTCCCAGAGACAGCAAGCTGTACGAGTCCGACTATCTTTTAGGGGTACATGACCTCTATCGAGTCGGCGCGATCCGATACAAGCTCAACGATGAAGGCAACTTTCTCGATGACCTCGACGGTGTGGCAGCTCCCCCTTTTTTCGAGTTGCGCGCTTTGGAGCAGGCGAGTCGAGCCCTGGAGAATGATCCAGACAACACATCGCTCAATGGCCGAGAGTGGCTGAGAATGCTGATCGCGCCTGGTGGTTCACTCGGGGGATCCAGACCGAAGGCCAGCGTCGCAGATGAACATGGGCATCTGTGGATAGCCAAGTTCCCAAGCACTCGCGATGACTACGATGTCGGCGGCTGGGAAATGGTGGTAAACGCCCTGGCCAATCACTGTGGATTACGGGTCGCTAACGGTCTAGCTCGACGTTATGCGAGCGATCATCACTGCTTCATGGTCAAGCGCTTTGACCGCACAGAACGGGGCGGCCGGCTGCACTTCGCCTGAGCCATGACCATGACCGACAGAATCGACGGTGACGATGCTTCGACGGGCGCCAGTTATCTAGAGCTGGCGGAGGTCCTGATAAGACATGGCTCGCAAGCCAAAGCGGACCTACGTGAGTTGTGGTCTCGGATTGTGTTCAACATCCTGATCTCCAATACCGACGACCATCTGCGCAACCACGGTTTTATCCTTGACCCAGGTCGAGGATGGCGCCTGTCCGCCGCCTACGACATGAACCCGGTGCCACACGCCGATGGACTGAAACTCAACATCACCGATGCTGACAATGCCCTGGATCTGGAACTCGCACTGGAGGTGGCTGAGTATTTTCGGGTCAGTCAAACGGATGCGCAGGAGACCATTGCGCAATTCCAAGAGGTGGTTAGCCAATGGCCTGTACTGGCTGGAGCATTGGGGCTATCGAGGCGTGAGCAGGACAATATGGCGTCCGCATTTCAGCTTTCACACAAATAGTAACTCATAAAAAAACCGCCCTAAAAAGGGCGGCTTTTTTATTTCCTAACCGAGCCTTACAGCTGCGGCCCAGCGGCCTTGATCGCGTCGCTCACTTCGAACTTCTTGAAGTTCTCGGTGAACAAGCCGGCCAATGCCTTGGCAGCTTCGTCGTATGCAGCTTTGTCGGCCCAGGTGTTGCGTGGGTTCAACAGGCCAGTCTCAACGCCCGGAACAACCAGTGGCACGTCCAGGTTGATGATGTCCAGGTGTTCGGTTTCAGCGCCGATCAGCGCGCCGCTCTGGATTGCAGCGATCAACGCACGGGTGGTCGGGATGTTGAAGCGCTTGCCGACACCGTAGCCGCCACCGGTCCAACCGGTGTTGACCAGGTAAACCTTGGAACCGAAGCCACGGATACGCTTGATCAGCAGTTCAGCGTATTCGCCGGCAGGGCGCGGGAAGAACGGAGCGCCGAAGCAGGTGGAGAAGGTCGACTTGATGCCGCTGCCCGACCCCATTTCAGTCGAGCCCACCAAAGCGGTGTAGCCGGACAGGAAGTGGTAGGCAGCTTGCTCTTCGCTGAGGATCGACACGGGCGGCAGCACGCCGGTCAGGTCGCAAGTCAGGAAGATCACGGCGTTTGGCTCGCCACCGAGGTTTTTCGGTGCGCGTTTTTCGATCAACTCACGCGGGTAAGCGGCGCGGCTGTTCTGGGTCAGGCTGTCATCGGCGTAGTCGGCTTTCTTGGTGACCGGATCCAGGACGACGTTTTCCAGTACGGCGCCGTGCTGGATGGCTTTCCAGATGACCGGCTCGTTCTTCTCGGACAGGTCGATGCACTTGGCATAGCAACCGCCTTCGATGTTGAAAACCACGCCCACGCCCCAGCCGTGTTCGTCGTCGCCGATCAGGTAACGGCTTTCATCGGCGGACAGGGTGGTTTTACCGGTGCCCGACAGGCCGAAGAACAGGGTCACATCGCCCTCTTCGCCCATGTTGGCAGCGCAATGCATCGGCAGCACGTCAACGGCTGGCAGCAGGAAGTTCTGGACGGAAAACAGGGCTTTCTTCATTTCACCGGCGTAACGCATGCCGGCGATCAGCACTTTTTTGGCCGCGAAGTTGAGGATCACAGTGCCGTCGGAATTAGTCCCATCGCGTGCTGGCTCGCAAACGAAGTTCGGCGCGTTGAGGACCTGCCATTCATCCTTGCCGCCGTCGTTGTACTGCTCGGGGTTGATGAACAGGCAACGGCCGAACAGGTTGTGCCAGGCAGTCTCGGTGGTCATCTTGACCGGCAGGTAGTGCGCAGGGTCGGAACCTACATGCACGTGGGACACAAAACGCTCGCGCTCGCCCAGGTAGGCTTCAACGCGGTTCCACAAGGCATCGAACTTGTCGGCCGGGAATTTGCGGTTGACCGGACCCCAGGCAACTGCGTTCTGGGTGGTCGGCTCTTCTACAATGAAACGGTCGACTGGCGAGCGGCCGGTACGATGACCGGTACGAACAACCAGCGCACCGGTATCGGCAAGCTCGCCTTCACCGCGACTCAGGGCTTCTTTGACCAGATCATCGACACTCAGATCGGTGTACACGGCGTTATTGGCTTGCGTCATGAGATTCCCCGTCGGCCCGTGGCCGAGTGCTCCAAACGTTTTGTAGTAGAAAGTCGCGCACTACTACCCGAAAAAAGTGGGCCGGATTATGCCAGAAAAGCCCAAAAAAAGTAGGGCCCTCCCGTCAGTACGGCGTAAATCCGGCGTTTGCCAGGTAATTTACCTGCGCTGAATCGTTTTAGTGACGAGTATCTGACGGTGTGTCGACACCCGCACCGGCGAACAATTGCGCAATATCCGCCGCGTCGAACAGGTAGCGTTCGTTGCAAAACTGACAATCGACCTCGATGGCACCGCCATGCTCGATCACCAATTGCTGCGCATCTTCCAGACCCAGACTGACAAGCGCATTGCCGGATCGTTCACGAGAGCAACTGCATTGGAAGCGCAACATCTGGCCGTCGAACAGGCGTACCTGCTCTTCGTGGTAGAGGCGATGCAGCACGGTTTCGTTGTCCAGGCTCAGCAGTTCATCGGCGCTCAGGGTGCTGGCCAGGGCGGTGACGTGCTGCCAGCTGGCGTCACGCTCTTCCAAGTCGCGAATGCGATCGGCCGGCAATTGTTGCAGCAGTAGACCACGGGCACGCCGCCCGTCGGCGTAGAGCCAGAAGCGGGTGTTGGTCTGCTGGGACATGACGAAGTAGTTGGTGAAACATTCGGCCAGGGTCGCGCCGTCGAGATCGACAATGCCCTGGTAGCGATTGCCTTGGGTTGGGTCGACCGTCAGGGCCAGCACGCCGCTTGGCATCATGTCAGCCAAGGTCGCGTCGGGCGCGATCTGCTCGGCGTGATAGCGGGCCAGGCCACGGATCTCGCGCTCGCTGGAGCACTCGATCATCAGCAGCGGCACCGGGCCTTCGGAACGGGCCTGGAGAATCAGCAAGCCATCGAACTTCAGAGTGCCGACCAGCAGGGCCGCCGCCGCCATCAGTTCGCCGAGCAGTTGCGCGACCGGCTCCGGATAGGGGTGCTTGGCGAGGACTTCGGCGTAGCTACGCTCCAACGCTACCAGCTCGCCACGGGCGTCGCTGTCATCGAAGATGAAACGCTGGGTGTAGTCGGTATCCGGTAAATCAGTCATAGGGTCTGGTATCTGAGGTGATGACAATTGATGGCGGGCATTTTATGGACATTCAGGGTCGGTTCCAAGCAAGGCGAGGGATTGTCTGCCCAGAAGGTTCGGGATACATCGTGGCAAGGGAGCTTGCTCCCCCGCCACAGGCCCCCGAACTTCAGGCCGGCAATCCTTTATTCGCTATTACTGCCATGAAACTTGAACAGATCCCGGCGCTGCTTCTTGCTCGGCTTGCCATCGGTGCTTACACCCAGGGCGCCGGCCTTGCGTTGGGCGGCTGCGGCTTCGCGCTTGGCGATGCTGGCTTCGCTTTCACGATACAACGTCTGCGCCTCTGGCGCGCCGCGACGCACGATCGACAGCGCTTCGACAACCACGGTCTTTTCATCGAACCCCGCTCGGATGACAAATTCATCGCCGATAC
Source organism: Pseudomonas sp. LBUM1664 (assembly GCF_059695895.1). NCBI lineage: Bacteria > Pseudomonadati > Pseudomonadota > Gammaproteobacteria > Pseudomonadales > Pseudomonadaceae > Pseudomonas > Pseudomonas sp. LBUM1664. The sequence goes on from NZ_CP166791.1 coordinate 6,047,823, forward strand.
GTGGCTCCTTGCCCGGTTTGCAACGTTCACCTCGGTGATGGACTTTGCCGCTTTCGATGGCGGTCTTGGCAAGGGCGCGCGTCTTATAAAATCGCGCCGCCCACAACCATTTATCGAGACGGATCTTGTCGTCCTCTTCCTTTTTTTGTGCCACTGCAATTCCTCTTTCTGCCAATAGTCAGAACTGTACTACCGTTTTTGTCGGGCGCACGAATCCGGTCCGACAGATAGAATGCCCGCCGGACCGACCTCACCGGCATGGCATGGGGTTGGCGGTATCGAAAGTTACAAACACAAACAGGTGTGTAGATAACTGTCGCCATTTTGTGATTATTCTGCGTGAATACCGCGATTCGCGGAGTCCACGATCCGATGTACTGATCGCAGGTTTTTTTATTGAAGACTTTTGACCATTTGACCGTTGTCGGTCTGCGCGAGTGGGTGGCGCTCCCGGATCTGGGAGTCGCGGGCCTGCGGGCAAAAATTGACACCGGTGCCAGCACCTCCAGCCTGCACGCCACCGACATCGAGCCGTTCGAGCGCGATGGCGAAAAGTGGGTGCGTTTCACCGCGCACCTGGGCACGGTGGTGCAGTTGCGCCATCGCCGCTGCGAGGCCCCCCTGGTGGCGCGCAAGACGATAAAGAGCTCCAACGGCCACGCTCAAATCCGTTACGTGATCAGCACCACGCTGGCACTGGGTGATCGGATCTGGCGGGTCGAGTTCACTCTTGCCTGCCGCAAATCCATGCGATATCGCCTGCTATTGGGTTCCAAAGCCTTGATCGACGGCCAGTTGGTGGTCAATCCAGGTATCAAATACGTTCAAGACAAACCGGCGTTCCCGGTGTCCACTACCTCTGCCACAGGTGTTGCATGAAGATCGCTGTGCTGTCGCGTAATCCGCGTCTGTATTCCACTCGTCGCCTGGTTGAAGCCGGCATCGAACGTGGCCATGAAATGGTGGTGATCGACACCCTGCGCGCCTACATGAACATTGCCAGCCACAAGCCGCAGATCCACTACCGTGGCCAACCGCTGGAAGGCTTCGATGCGGTGATCCCGCGCATCGGCGCATCGGTGACGTTCTATGGCTGCGCGGTGTTGCGTCAGTTTGAAATGATGGGGGTCTTTCCCCTCAACGAATCCGTGGCCATCGCCCGCTCCCGGGACAAGCTGCGCTCGCTGCAGTTGCTGTCACGTCGCGGCATCGGCCTGCCGGTGACCGGCTTTGCTCACTCGCCCGACGACATCCCCGACCTGATCGCGATGGTCAACGGCGCGCCGCTGGTGATCAAAGTGCTGGAAGGTACCCAGGGCATCGGCGTGGTCTTGTGTGAAACCGCGACGGCGGCGGAGTCGGTGATCGAGGCATTCATGGGCCTGAAGCAGAACATCATGGTTCAGGAATACATCAAGGAAGCCGGCGGCGCAGACATTCGTTGCTTTGTGGTCGGCGACAAGGTGATCGCCTCGATGAAGCGCCAGGCCAAACCCGGGGAATTTCGTTCCAACCTGCATCGCGGCGGCAGCGCCAGCCTGATCAAGATCACCCCGGAAGAACGCATGACCGCCCTGCGCGCCGCAAAAGTCATGGGGCTGGCCGTGGCCGGCGTGGACATCCTGCGCTCCAATCACGGGCCGCTGGTGATGGAAGTCAACTCCTCGCCGGGCCTGGAAGGGATCGAGACCACCACCAGCAAGAACGTGGCGGGGATCATCATCGAACACCTGGAAAAGAATGGCGGGCCGAACATGACCCGGACCAAAGGCAAAGGCTGAGAAGCAGCTGCAAGCCGCAAGTTTTAAGCTGCAAGCCAAGCCGCTTCTAACTTGCAGCTTGAAGCTTGCGGCTTGTAGCTGCCCCTACACCGCATCCCTGGGCAGCATCAACCCCAGTGGCAACCGCACCCGTGCTTCCAGCCCACCACCAACGCGATTGCGCAGTTCGACGTTGCCGCCGTGCATGGAGGCGATGCGTTTGACAATGGCCAAGCCCAGCCCGGTACCCTTTCCGCCCCGGGCGCGATCGCCCCGGGTGAAGGGGTTGAAAATAGCCTCCAGTTCGGACGGATCGATGCCAGCGCCACGGTCCATGACGCTCAACACGACATAGGGTGCGCTAGTGTCACCGGAGACATAGGCCGCCACCTCGACGCCGGTGCCTGCGTGGTTCAGGGCATTGCCGATCAGGTTATTCAGCAAACGCTTCATCGACACCCGGCGCAGCGGGAACGGCTGGATCGGTTCCAGGCGCAGGTGCACTTTTTCGTCATTCTGGTTATAGGGTGCCGCCACTTCCCGTACCAGCTCGCTGAGGTCCACTTCCTCCACAGACTCGTCACGACCGTCGCGAATGAACGCCAGGAACTGGTCGAGAATCGCGTCCATGTCCTCGATGTCGCGGACCATATCGTCGGTCAGGTCGGTGTGCTCACCCATCAACTCCAGTGACAGCCGCAGCCGGGTCAGCGGTGTGCGCAGGTCATGGGAGACGCCAGCGAGCATCAGTTCACGCTCGCGCCCGGCCTGCTCGACGTCCTCGGCCATCTGGTTGAAGGCGCGGTAGACCTCGGTCATCTCGCTGGGCGTGTCGCTGATGGGTAGCCGCACGCTGCGGCCCTGGCCCAGTTCCCGGGCAGCGTAGACCAGGCGTTTCAACGGCTGGTTGAGCTGGCTGACGAAGATCCACGCCGAAGCCGTCGATAACAGGCCAATGGCCAGGAACCAGCCGAGCACATTCCAGATTTTCTGGCCGCGCAGCGGATGAGGGTACAACGGCACTTTCAGCCAACCATCCCCCAAACTCGGAGCACGCACCCACAACGCCGGAGGCGAGTGCATGCGCAATCGCACCTCGGTGTCAGCGCCAAGTTCAGCCTGCATCTGCCGTTGATAAATCTCGCTGTAAGGCCAGTGCTGCTCGCCTTCCGGCACACCGGCACCGACAACCCGGATCAGCGTCGCCGCTTCAGCGATTTTCGTTCGATTGGTTTCGTCGGCAGCCCAATAGGCGCGCAGGGTCAAGGCCACGCCGTGACTGTACTGCCGATCCACCAGCACGTCTTCGTTCATCAGCAGGTAAACCAGCGTCAGTGCCTTGGAAAAGAGCACGACGATCAGCACCAGCCAGAGGGTGCGGGAGAAGAAACTCTGGGGAAACCAAACGGGGGTTTTCATGAATAACCGCTAAATACTTGCAGGAGCGAGCGATGCTCGCACAATGACGGACCGCGAGTCGCCTGGAAGAAAACATTCACCCCACCAGGCCACCCGCTCCTACAAATCGCCGATCACTTGCTGGCGGCGCCATCCGGCACGAATACATACCCCACGCCCCAGACGGTCTGGATATAACGCGGCTTGGAAGGATCGGGTTCGATCATCCGGCGCAGACGGGAAATCTGCACGTCGATGGAGCGCTCCAGCGCATCCCATTCACGGCCACGGGCCAGGTTCATAAGCTTGTCGCGAGTCAGCGGCTGGCGAGCGTTCATCACCAGGGCCTTGAGCACGGCAAACTCACCGGTGGTGAGCATGTGGATCTCATTGCCGCGCTTGAGCTCGCGAGTGGCCAGGGACAGTTCGTAGTCGCCGAAGGTCACGCTTTCATCTTCGCTACCCGGCGCGCCAGGCACCGGGGCCGACTGACGACGCAGTACCGCCTTGACCCGGGCCATCAGCTCGTCCGGGTTGAACGGCTTGGCCAGGTAATCGTCGGCGCCCAGTTCGAGGCCCTTGATACGGCTCAGCTCGTCGCCCTTGGCGGTCAGCATGATGATCGGGATCTGATTGTTGGCGCCACGCAGGCGGCGGCAGGCCGTCAGGCCGTCTTCGCCAGGCAACATCAGGTCGAGTACCACCAGGTTGAAGACTTCACGGGCCAGCAGCCGATCCATTTGCTCGGTGTTCGGTACGGTACGGGCGCGGTAGCCCTTGCTGACGAAAAAACGCTCCAGCAGGCTGCTCAGCCCCGGATCGTCGTCAACAATAAGAATTTTTTCGCCTTCAGCAGTTTGTGCAGTGCTGCTCATAGGAAGCTCCTTTGATCTCGGCGCGCATTATGGCCTAGCTGCCGTTATACGCACCGTGTGCATTGTTAGCAGATTTTTCCTCTATCTCCACAAATCCGGGTATCGAGCCTACAGACCACGACCCCCCTAAGGACAGAACGCTGGTTATAATGCGCGGCCTTTTGTGCCAGGAGTTGTCGGATCGTACTCCCCGGCGCACCCATTTTTTCCCTTGGGCAGGCAGCACTTTTTGAATTTCGCGGGTCAACAGGCAGCCTTTTGACCCAGGCAGCGGCGCACGCCAGGCCGCTCAACCAGTCTCGCCGAACCCTGCTTGTGCGGCGGCGAGCCTGATTTCACAATTTGTCAGGTGGTTTTATGGACAGCATCAACAGCCGCATCGCCGAGGAACTCGGCGTACGCCCACAACAGGTCGAAGCGGCCGTCGCGCTACTCGATGAAGGCTCCACGGTGCCTTTCATCGCCCGTTACCGGAAAGAAGTGACCGGCAGCCTCGATGACATTCAATTGCGTCATCTGGAAGAGCGCCTGCGCTACCTGCGAGAACTCGACGAACGGCGCATCAGCATCCTGGCCAGCATCCAGGAGCAGGGCAAGCTGACCCCGCAACTTGAGCGCGACATCAAGCTGGCCGACACCAAGACCCGCCTCGAAGACTTGTACCTGCCTTACAAGCAAAAACGCCGCACTAAGGGCCAGATCGCCCTGGAAGCCGGCCTCGGCGAGCTGGCCGACGGCCTGTTCAACGACCCGACCCTGGCCCCGGAAACCGAAGCCGCGCGTTTCGTCGATGCCGAAAAAGGCGTGGCCGACGTGAAGGCTGCACTGGAAGGCGCCAAGTACATCCTCATGGAGCGCTTCGCCGAAGACGCGAACTTGCTGGAAAAACTGCGCAATTACCTCAAGCAGGAAGCCACCCTCAGTGCCCGCGTGATTGCCGGCAAAGAAGAGGAAGGCGCGAAATTCCGTGACTACTTCGAACACGACGAACCGCTCAAGAGCATGCCGTCCCACCGCGCCCTGGCGATTTTCCGTGGTCGCAACGAAGGCATTCTCAGCTCCGCGCTGAAGGTCGGCGATGAGCTGCCCGGCACCATGCACCCGTGCGAAGGCATGATCGGCCAGCAGTTCGGCATCCAGAACCAGAACCGCGCCGCCGACAAATGGCTGGCCGAAGTGGTGCGCTGGACCTGGAAGGTCAAGCTGTACACCCATCTGGAAACCGACCTGCTGGGCGAGTTGCGCGACAACGCCGAGACCGAGGCGATCAACGTGTTCGCCCACAACCTGCACGACCTGCTGCTGGCCGCACCGGCCGGCCCGCGCGCCACCCTGGGCCTGGACCCGGGCCTGCGCACCGGTTGCAAGGTGGCGGTGGTGGACTCCACCGGCAAGTTGCTGGACCACGCCACGGTCTACCCTCACGTACCGCACAATAAGTGGGACCAGACCCTCGCTGTGCTCGCCGCCCTGTGTGCCAAGCATTCGGTGGACTTGATCGCCATCGGCAACGGCACCGCCAGCCGGGAGACCGACAAACTGGCCGCCGAGCTGATCAAAAAATATCCAGCCATGAAGATGACCAAGGTCATGGTTTCCGAAGCCGGCGCTTCCGTATATTCGGCCTCTGAACTGGCCTCCAAGGAATTCCCGGACCTGGACGTGTCGATCCGTGGCGCGGTGTCCATTGCCCGTCGCCTGCAGGATCCGCTGGCGGAACTGGTGAAGATCGACCCGAAATCCATCGGTGTCGGCCAGTACCAGCACGACGTTTCCCAGTTGAAACTGGCCCGTGGCCTGGACGCCGTGGTCGAGGATTGCGTGAACGCCGTGGGGGTGGACGTGAATACCGCTTCGGTGGCGCTGTTGGCGCGTATTTCGGGCCTCAACGCCACGCTGGCGCAGAATATCGTCACCCACCGCGACGAACACGGTGCGTTCAAGACCCGCGCCGCGCTGAAAAAAGTCCCGCGCCTGGGTGAAAAAACCTTCGAACAGGCCGCCGGCTTCCTGCGCGTCATGAACGGTGAGAATCCGCTGGATTCGTCAGCCGTCCACCCCGAAGCCTACCCGCTGGTGCAACGCATCGCCGCCCAGACCGACCGCGACATCCGTTCGCTGATCGGCGACGCCGCGTTCCTCAAGCGCCTGGACCCGAAAAAATTCACCGACGAAACCTTCGGCCTGCCCACCGTGACCGACATCCTCCAGGAACTGGAGAAACCCGGCCGCGACCCGCGTCCTGAGTTCAAGACCGCCGAATTCCAGGACGGCGTCGAAGACCTCAAGGATCTGCAACCCGGCATGATCCTCGAAGGCGTGGTGACCAACGTCACCAATTTCGGCGCCTTCGTCGACATCGGTGTGCACCAGGACGGTCTGGTGCACATCTCGGCGCTGTCGGAGAAGTTCATCAAGGACCCGCGCGAAGCCGTGAAGGCCGGTGATGTGGTGAAAGTGAAGGTCATGGAAGTCGACATCCCGCGCAAACGCGTCGGCCTGTCGATGCGCATGAGCGACACGCCGGGCGAGAAAGTCGACGGTGCTCGTGGCGCTCGTCCGGGCTCGACACCGCGCCAGACGCAGAACACCGCGCCGCGCAAGGAAACCGCTACCGCAGCCCCGGCTAACAATGCCATGGCCTCGTTGTTCGCCAACGCCAAGCAGTTGAAGAAACGCTGATGGACGCGCCAGCCGGGTTGGTGGAAAGTGCGTTTTTCAAGCTGCTCGGCTGCCGCTTGCACAGCATCGAGGATGGGGTGGCGCAAGTCGCCCTGAGCCTTGAGCCGCCGTTGCGCAATCGTGGCGGCAAGCTGCACGGCGGAGCGCTGTTCAGCCTGGTGGACATCGCCATGGGACTGGCCTGTTCCAGTGTCCACGGCTTTGACCAACAGAGCGCGACCATCGAATGCAAGATCAACTACATTCGCGCCGTATCCGATGGTGAAGTGCTGTGCACGGCCCGGGTCATCCACCCGGGCCGGCGCACGCTGGTGGTTGAGGCCGAGGTGATGCAAGGCGACAAACTGGTCGCAAAAGCACAAGGCACCTTCGCTGTCCTATAGCTCCCTGCCATCAATTTGAGTTAATTTCGGCGCTGCGAATATGATGTCCAAACCCCTTGAGGGAGCGAGCCTGCTCGCGATAGCGGTATGTCAGTTAACTTGATATTGACTGCTCCACCGCTATCGCGAGCAGGCTCGCTCCCACAGAGGGATGCGGTGACTTGCCCTTGGCAGCACAAAAACCAGGCGATAACGCCAGTTTTAACTTCACCCTTGTAGACCGTCCTGCCCACCCCCATATTGGGGCGACTGACGCGTGAAGGAATTCAACTTGAGCGACCTTTTAAACCGCCGCCTGGCCCTGCTCGGCGAGCGCGCCAACCTCTCCCTGCTCGAGCAGTGCCTGCACGGCATCGAACGTGAATGCCTGCGTGTCACGGACAATGGGCGCCTGGCGCAGACCCCGCATCCCAAGGCCCTGGGTTCGGCGCTGACCAACGAACAGATCACTACGGACTATTCCGAGTCGCTGCTGGAGTTCATCACTCCGGCCCTGGCCAACCCCGCCGACACCCTGAGCAGCCTCGACAAGATCCACCGGTTTGCCTACAGCAAACTCGGCGACGAGTACCTGTGGAGTCCTTCGATGCCGTGCCCGCTGCCGGCCGAAGAAAACATTCCGATCGCGTATTACGGCACTTCTAACATCGGCCGGCTCAAGTACGTCTACCGCAAGGGCCTGGCCCTGCGCTACGGCAAGACCATGCAATGCATCGCCGGGATTCACTACAACTTTTCCCTGCCGGAAAAGCTCTGGCCCCTGCTCCGCCAGGCCGAAGCCGCCGAAGTGAGCGACCGTGACTTCCAGTCGTCGGCCTACATCGCGCTGATCCGTAATTTCCGTCGCTACAGTTGGTTGCTGATGTACCTGTTCGGCGCCTCGCCGGCCCTGGACGCCGGCTTCCTGCGCGGCCGCCCGCACCAGTTGGAACAACTGGACCCGGACACCTTGTACCTGCCGTATGCCACCAGCCTGCGCATGAGCGACCTGGGTTACCAGAGCAACGCCCAGGCTGGCCTGACGCCTTGCTACAACGACCTGGCGAGCTACACCGACAGCCTGCGCAAAGCGGTGGCAACGCCCTACGCGCCCTACGTTGAAGTCGGCACGCATCAGAACGGTGACTGGGTGCAGCTCAACACCAACATTTTGCAGATCGAAAACGAGTACTACTCCAACATCCGCCCCAAACGCGTGACCTACACCGGCGAGCGCCCGATCCAGGCACTGATGGCCCGGGGCATCCAGTACGTTGAAGTGCGCTGCCTGGACATCAACCCGTTCCTGCCGATGGGCATCGACCTCACCGAGTCGCGGTTTCTCGATGCGTTCCTGCTGTATTGCGGCCTCAACGACAGCCCGCTGCTCGAAAACAACGAGTGCGGCAACGCCACGAGCAACTTCCTGACTGTAGTCAAGGAAGGCCGACGACCGGGCCTGCAATTGCAGCGCCGGGGCCAGCCGGTGGACATGCAGGCGTGGGCCGTCGAACTGCTGGAAAAGATCGCGCCGTTGGCATCGCTGCTCGACCAGAGCCAGGGTAGCGACGCTCACCGCCAGGCATTGGACGCGCAACTGGCCAAGGTTCGGGACCCATCCCTGACCCCATCCGCCCAAGTGCTGGCCGCCATGGCCGAGCATCAGGAAAGCTTCGCTCAATTCTCCCTGCGCCAGAGCAAGGCCCACGCCGAATTCTTCCGCAGCGAGCCTTTACCTGCCCGGGAACAGGCCACGCTCGAAGAAACCGCCCGCCAATCGTTGGTTCAGCAAGCTGAGCTGGAGCAGAGCGAAGTGGGGGATTTCGACGTGTTTGTGGGTTCGTATCAGGCGAGCATTCTGGCGATCAGTAACTAGGCGCCCGCCTCTGACGAGAGAGCCCATTTGTGTTCAGCCGGCCATCACTTGCAGCCGGCTGATTCACAAAAAGGCGTTACTGCGCCGACGAAGGCTTCTCCCAAAGATTGATACCACCCTCTTGGGCAAACCGATCGATTTCCGCCAGTTCTTCAGCGCTGAAACTCAGATTCTCCAGCGCCCCGACGTTTTCGATAATCTGTTCCGGCCGGCTGGCGCCGATCAGGGCGGAGGTTACCCGTGGATCGCGCAGGGTCCAGGCCAGGGCCATTTGCGCCAGGCTTTGGCCGCGACGCTGGGCGATGTCATTGAGGGCGCGTACATGGGCGAGGTTGTCTTGCGACAGGTGCGAAGCTTGCAACGAGCCACCGCCCGGACGGTTGACCCGTGCATCGGCCGGAATGCCCTTGAGGTACTTGTCGGTCAACAGGCCTTGGGCCAGCGGGGTAAAGGCGATCACGCCGGCACCCAGTTCGTCGGTGGCCTCCAGCAGGTCTTTTTCCACCCACCGGTTGAGCAGGTTGTAGGCCGGCTGGTGGATCAGCAGCGGGATTTTCCACTCTTTGAGCAAGGCGGCCATTTCCCGGGTCTTCACACCGGAATACGAAGAAATGCCGATGTACAAAGCCTTGCCTTGTTGCACGGCAGTGGCCAGCGCGCTGGCGGTTTCTTCCAGCGGGGTGTCGGGGTCGAAGCGGTGGGAATAGAAAATATCCACATAGTCCAGCCCCAGGCGTTGCAGGCTCTGGTCAAGGCTGGCCAGCACATACTTGCGCGAGCCGCCGCCCTGACCGTAAGGGCCGGGCCACATGTCCCAACCGGCCTTGCTGGAAATGATCAACTCGTCGCGGTACTGCTTGAAATCTTCGCGCAGCAACCGGCCAAAATTGATCTCGGCGCTGCCATAGGGCGGGCCATAGTTGTTCGCCAGGTCAAAGTGGTTGATGCCCAGGTCAAACGCTGTACGCAGCAACGCGCGTTGAGTGCTGATCGGCGTGCTGTCGCCAAAGTTGTGCCACAACCCCAGCGACAGCGCGGGCAGCACCAGCCCGCTACGGCCGACACGGCGGTAAGGTATGGACTCGTAGCGGTTTTCGGCAGCGGTATAAGTCATCGAAAGGCTCTCTGTTCGGGCGGCAGATGCGGATGGCAGAAGCTAACATCTCACAGACGCGTCTATCCGGCCGAAAGTTCGCATGGTAACTGTGGGAGCAAGCGTGCTCGCGATGGGTGGTGCAGGATACGCCGCGTGCATTTATCGCCGGGAGTAAACATGTAAATCTGGTGTCACGCCTCAATGACACACCCACTTCAAAGGACCACGACCATGCCTACTCAAGCATCCAAAGTTGCCATCGTGACCGGCGCCTCTCGCGGTATTGGTGCCCAAATCGCCAAGCAATTGGCCAGCGAAGGTTTTGCCGTCGCCATCAACTACGCAAGCAGTGCCACCGAAGCCTCGAAGCTGGTGGCCCAGTTGCACCAGGACGGCCACCAGGCCATAGCGGTCAAGGCTGATGTTTCCTCTGCTGCTGATGTACGCCGGATGTTCGATGAGACCGAAGCGCAGTTGGGCAAGGCCGATGTGTTGATTAACAACGCCGGCATCCTCCAGGTGATGCCCCTGGCGCAGCACAGCGACGAGCTGTTCGACCAGACGTTCGCCATCAACACCCGCGGCACTTTCAACACCTTGCGTGAGGCCGCAACTCGGCTGAACGATGGTGGCCGGATCGTGAACTTTTCCAGCAGCACCGTTGGCCTGAACCTGCCCGGCTACTCGGTGTACATCGCCAGCAAGGCCGCTGTGGAATCCCTGACCCAAGTGTTCGCCAAGGAGCTGCGTGGCCGCCAGATCACCGTGAATGCCGTCGCTCCCGGCCCGGTCGAGACCGAACTGTTCCGGCACGGCAAAAGCGAGGAACAGATCCAGAACTACGCCAAGATGCCGCCCCTGGAACGCCTCGGCCAACCGGAGGACATCGCCAGCATCATCTCTTTCCTGGTGAGCCCGGCCGCCGGTTGGGTGAACGGGCAAATCCTGCGAGCCAACGGCGGCCTTGTCTGAGGGATAATCCGATCAGCGCACCAAATGCAGAAACTGCATGTGCCGCTCGTACTGGTCGAGGATGTCGTTGATGACCTGCTCCTTGGTATAGCCCACCAGGTCGTAATCCTGGCTGCCTTCGCTCAAGTGCACTTCGGCACGGTAGTAACGACGGTTGTTGAGTTCCTTGGAACCCATGCCGCCTCGGGCGAAGGAGGGGGTGAAGTAGCCGCGCATCTGCACCTGGTAGATGAACGGATGCTGCTCACCGTGACCGATTTCCAGGCTGACGCTGTCGTTGGCCGGGTCTGGCTGAGTCACCACCGTCAGGCCCTTCTCGACGAACACCGCCTTCACTTCTTCGATGGCCGGGCGCACCGTAGTGTCGAGGAAACGGTACACCTCGTCGCGCGACGGAAAATGCACCGCCTGGCTCAAGCGCTGGCGCCAGCCGCCCGTGCCCCGACGTGAAGCCGACACTGGCGCCAATGAATGCAATTGCGCGATCTGCTTCTGGGACTCCAGGTGGAACGCCTTGTGCAGGCCCCACATCATCAGCAACAGAATCAGCGAGAACGGCAGGGACGTCAGCACCACGGCCGACTTCAAGGCATCGATGCTGCCGGAGAACAGCAACGCGCTGGTCACCAGGGCGGTCATCGCGCCCCAGAACACCCGCAGCCATTTGGGCCCGTCTTCATCAGGGTTACCGCCCTTGGCCGACAGCGTCGAAAGCACCACAGTGCCGGAATCGGCGGAGGTGACGAAGAACACGAAACTGATGAACACGGTGACCGCAATGACGGTCTTGCTCCACGGATAGGTTTCCAGCAGCAGATAAAGGCTCATCGACGGGTTTTCCACGGCGGACATGCCCAGGGCACTCATGCCATGGTTCAACACCTGGTCGATGGCGCTGTTGCCGAAAATCGACATCCACGCCAGGGTGAACCCCAGGGGAATCAGCAGCACGCCAAAGACGAATTCGCGGATGGTGCGGCCACGGGAAATCCGTGCGATGAACAACCCTACGAACGGTGACCACGCGATCCACCAGGCCCAGTAAAACACTGTCCAACCGCCCAGCCAGTCGCTGGGTTTGTTGTAGGCGTACAGGTCGAAACTCTTCATCGGCAGAGCGCCGAGGTAATCGCCCAGGTTCTGGATCAAGGTGTTGAGCAAATGCTGGGTGGGCCCGGCGAACAGCACAAACAACAGCAACGCGCAGGCCAGCAGCATGTTGATGTCGGACATGACCCGCACACCCTTGTCGACGCCGGCCACCGCCACGAGGATCGCCGCCCCCATCATCAGCACGATCAGGCCGACTTGAATCCATTGGGTGTGAGCGATGCCGAACAGGTAATCGAGGCCAGAGTTGAGGTGCAACACACCAAAGCCCATGTCCGCGCCGAGACCGAACACAGTCGCAATGATGCCGAAGCCGTCCACCGCGTAACCGATGGGGCCATTGATGCGTTTGCCGATCAGCGGGTACAGCGCCGAACGCAAGGCCAGCGGCAAATTGTGCCGATAGGCAAAGTACGCCAAGGCCATGCCGACGAAAGCGAACACACCCCAGCCGTGCAGGCCCCAGTGCAGAAACAGGATCTGCATCGCCTGGCGCGCCGCATCAGCGGTACCGGCCTCACCCTGGGGCGGCTGCACCATGTGGGTCAGCGGCTCGGAGACGCAGAAGAAAAACAACGTAATGCTGATTCCGGCAGCGAACAGCATGCCGGCCCAGGACAGGTAGCTGAACTCAGGCTCGTCGTGGTCAGCCCCCAGCTTGATCTTGCCGTAGCCGGACAAGGCAGTGGCCACCACGAAGATCAGATACAGGGTCATCGCCAGCATGTAATACCAGCCGACCGTATTGGCCGCCCAGTTCTGCGCCGTCAGCAGCCAGGCTCCGGCCTGCTCGGGCATGGCGATCACCGCCAGGCCGAACAGCAGGATGAAGGTCGCCGCGAAGTAAAACACCGGCGGATTCATGCGGACCAGGCCGCTGGGTGGAAGGGACGAGGCACTCATGAGCGAGGCACCTCGGGAAGCGAAAGAGGGACGGTCGAAAACGGACTCGGCAAAGGCAAGCCTCCTGTTGTGAGCGGGCAGCAAACCGACGGTTTAACTTGAATGAACGTTCAAGTTAAACATGAATAGGCAGCTAAGGACTAATCGCAGGGCTCGACGGTACGTTTCCTACACTAGCCTACGGGAGGGTATGACGTTGCTTGGAGAGCATTCGTTCAGTTGTGGTCCCTTCCAAATACAGACCCTGTGGGAGCGAGCCTGCTCGCTCCCACAAGTTTTCTCAGTGCGTATAAATCAGGCGCCAGCCAGATCGACCGCCGGTTTACTCCCGGATAAACGATCGCCGGTTGCCCATGATTATCCGCGTGCCTATAGTCCAGACATCTCCTGCAATCAGTACGGACCCATGATCAAACAACAGCTGGCCCGCTTTAATCGTCTCGACCTGCTCGGCCATCCGACACCGCTGGAAAAGCTCGACCGCCTCTCCACCTGGCTCGGTCGCGATGTCTATATCAAGCGCGATGACCTGACGCCTCTGGCCTTGGGCGGCAACAAACTGCGCAAGCTCGAATACCTTGCCGCCGACGCCCTGGCTCAAGGCGCCGACACCCTCATCACCGCTGGCGCGATCCAGTCCAACCATGTACGCCAGACCGCTGCCCTGGCCGCAAAGCTGGGCCTGGGTTGCGTGGCCTTGCTGGAAAACCCCATCGGTACCGAGGACAGCAACTACCTGGGCAACGGCAACCGACTGCTGCTGGAGCTGTTCGATGCCAAGGTCGAACTGGTTGAAAACCTGGACAACGCCGACGACCAATTGCAGGCACTTGCCGGGCGCCTGCGCAGCAATGGGAAAAAACCGTACCTGGTGCCTATCGGTGGATCAAACGCCCTGGGTGCATTGGGGTATGTGCGTGCCGGCCTGGAACTGGCCGAACAGATCAAGGACACCGGGCTTGATTTCGCCGCCGTAGTGCTGGCCTCGGGCAGTGCCGGAACCCACAGCGGCCTGGCGCTGGCGCTGAGCGAGACCTTGGCGCAGCTTCCGGTCATTGGCGTAACGGTTTCGCGCAGCGAGGAAGACCAGTGTCCTAAGGTCCAGGGCCTGGCCGAACGCACCGCCCAGTTGCTCGATGTATCCCTTCCAGAGGCCTTCAAAGTGAACCTGTGGGACGAATATTTCGCCCCCCGCTACGGCGAGCCGAACGCCGGTACGCTGGCGGCGGTCAAGCTGCTGGCAAGCCTCGAAGGCCTGCTGCTGGATCCGGTTTACACCGGCAAGGCCATGTCCGGCCTGCTCGATGGCATCGGTCGCGACCGCTTCGACGAGGGCCCGATCATCTTCCTGCACACCGGTGGTGCGCCGGCGCTGTTTGCCTATAACGCGGCGTTCTCGGCTTAGTGAGTGCTCTTGTGGGACCCAATTCCATATTGGAATATGTGGAAGATTTAATATTATTTTCCAATCTATAAAAGCCATCTTATAGTCTCGCCACAGGCGCATTTGCCGCGAGACGCACAGGTCGCTTTAAGGCAGGATGTGGCAATCTTTTCGATCGCGGCTATGCCTTTCTTATCCAAAAATATCTTCATAAGAAAACACAGGGGCTTGTCATGAATTTTTCTGCATTACGTCGCAACCTGTTAGTAGGTTCGCTGGGCCTGGCCTTGAGCGCCGGTCCGTTGGGGCAAGCGGTTGCCGGTGAGCAGCTGCAAAAAATCAAGGACGCGGGCGTGATCAACGTCGGCCTGGAAGGCACTTACCCACCGTTCAGTTTCGTCGACGCCGACGGCAAGCTGGCCGGTTTCGAAGTCGAGTTTTCCGAAGCCCTGGCCAAAGAACTGGGTGTGAAGGTCAAGCTGCAGCCGACCAAATGGGACGGCATCCTCGCAGCGCTGGAATCCAAGCGTCTGGACGCCGTGATCAACCAGGTGACCATCTCCGAAGAGCGCAAGAAGAAGTATGACTTCTCCCAGCCTTATACCGTTTCCGGTATCCAGGCGCTGGTTCTGAAGAAGAAGGTCGACGAACTGAAGATCAAGACTGCCGCCGACCTGGCTGGCAAGAAAGTCGGCGTCGGCCTGGGTACCAACTACGAACAATGGGTAAAAGCTGAAGTGCCGGGCGCGGACATCAGAACCTACGAAGATGACCCGACCAAGTTTCAGGACCTGCGCGTGGGCCGCATCGACGCCATTCTGATCGACCGCCTGGCCGCGCTGGAATACGCCGAGAAAGCCAAGGACACCACCGTCACCGGCGAAGCCTTCTCCCGCCAGGAAGCCGGTATCGCCCTGCGCAAAGGCGAGCCCGAGCTGCTGGACGCGGTAAACAAGGCCATCGACAAACTGCGCGCCGACGGCACCCTGGCCAAGATCTCGCAGAAGTACTTCAACGCTGACGTCACGAAATAATGGAAGAGGCTTTTCAACTCGCGCTGGACTCCGCGCCCTTCCTGCTCAAGGGCGCGTATTACACGGTCATCCTCAGCCTGGGTGGTATGTTCTTCGGCTTGCTGCTGGGGTTCGGCCTGGCGTTGATGCGTTTGTCGCGCTTCAAGCTGGTGAGCTGGATCGCCCGTATCTACGTGTCGTTCTTTCGCGGCACGCCGCTGCTGGTGCAGTTGTTCGTGATCTATTACGGGTTGCCGCAACTGGGTATCGAGCTGGATCCGCTGCCGGCGGCCCTAATCGGCTTCTCGCTGAACATGGCCGCCTATGCGTGTGAAATTCTGCGGGCCGCCATCAGTTCCATCGAGCGCGGCCAATGGGAAGCGGCGGCAAGTATCGGCATGACGCGGGCCCAGACCCTGCGCCGGGCCATCCTGCCGCAAGCCGCACGCACGGCCCTGCCTCCGCTGGGCAACAGCTTCATTTCCCTGGTCAAGGACACCGCGTTGGCGGCGACTATCCAGGTGCCGGAGCTGTTCCGCCAGGCGCAGTTGATCACCGCCCGTACCTTCGAAATCTTCACCATGTATCTTGCCGCCGCGCTGATCTACTGGATTCTGGCGAGCATGCTCGCGCACTTGCAGAACGTCCTGGAAGCACGGGTCAATCGGCATGACCAGGAGTCCTGACCCATGATTGTCGTGGAAAAACTGACCAAGCAATTCAAGGGTCAGGTGGTGCTCAACGGCATCGACCTGAAGATCGAAGAAGGCGAAGTGGTTGCAATCATCGGCCCCAGCGGCTCGGGCAAGACCACCTTCCTGCGCTGCCTGAACTTCCTCGAAGAACCCAGCAGCGGCCGAATCAAGGTCGGCGACATCGAAATCGATGGCAGTCGCCCGTTGAGCCAGCAGCAGAGCCTGGTGCGCCGTTTGCGCCAGCAGGTGGGCTTCGTGTTCCAGAACTTCAATCTGTTTCCCCACCGCACTGCGCTGGAAAACGTCATCGAAGGCCCGCTGGTGGTGAAAAAGACCCCGCGTGCCGACGCCGAAGCCCTGGGCCGCAAGCTGTTGGCCAAGGTGGGCCTGGCGGGTAAGGAAGACGCTTATCCACGACGCCTTTCCGGCGGCCAGCAACAGCGCGTGGCGATTGCCCGGGCGCTGGCGATGGAGCCTGCGGTGATCCTGTTCGACGAGCCGACCTCGGCCCTCGACCCGGAACTGGTGGGCGAAGTCCTGGCGACCATTCGCGGCCTGGCCGAAGAGAAACGCACCATGGTCATCGTGACCCACGAAATGGGCTTCGCCCGGGACGTGGCAAACCGCGTGGTGTTTTTCGACAAAGGCGTGATTGTCGAACAAGGCGAAGCCAAAGCCTTGTTTGCAGCCCCCAAGGAAGAACGCACTCGGCAGTTTCTCAGCAAGTTCCTTTCGGCCGGACACGGCGTTCAGTAAGTTATTTGCACTGTCGTCACTTCCAAGGATGGAAGTGCGACAACTAATCAAACGCCCCTCCCGCTCACGGGCAACGAAACAACTTGCAACGTCCAGAACACTTAACACATCTGATCATTTATGTGCGGTATATACATACCTCTCGCAACACTTCCCCTTGGGTTAGGCTCCGCTCTCCTTTCGTCGTCCGACTTGCCGTATGCCGCTTGCCGGGACGGTCCAGCCGAGGCAAAGGTCGTTCGGCGCTGTGTATTTCTAACCCGAACACGTAGGAAGTTTCTGAAGACTTGCACAGTTAATTATTAAGCCAGCGCCTCTATTGACACTGAAACTATTGACCCCTTATCTAGTGGCCAACAGGCGATGCACATTATTTTAGTTCGCGTAGTTATTAACCACTGACAGGGGTTTTGACAGGGCGAATAAATTAATGTCGCGATGATTAAGCGCCTTTGATCTTTCCGAAACGAACTTCGTTTTCAAGCATCAAGGAGAACACCATGACAAGTACGTCGAATAGTCCTGAACTGGCCGCACCCACCCTGGCCAATGCCCCCCGTACCGGCATCAACATCACCAGCGCTGCTCGCCTGGAAGTGGCCATTGCACCTTACCCGGGCATGGACGCGGGCGACCTGATCGAACTGTTCTGGGATAACTGCTATGTGGGTTCCCGTCTGCTGTCACAAGCCGATGTGCAAAGCAGCGTGACGGTGCGGGTGCCAGAGAGCTTTATCGTCAACGGCACCTCGCGCATCCATTATCGCGTGATGCAGGTCGGACGCGGGCCGGCGGTCTCGGCCACACAACATGTACAGGTCAAGCTCGATTGCCCCGGCGGCCAGCCGTCGGCCCTGAGCGGCGATGAAAACCAGGGCCTGGCGCCGGTACGTATTCCTGACACCATCCGTCGCCAGGGTGTGAACCCCAACCAGATCAAACGTGGTGTACCGCTGACGATTGAGCCCTACCTGAACATGGCCGCCGACGATGCCATTACCTTGCGCTGGGGCGATGTGCGCATGGACCTGCCCCAGGTCAAACCTTGTGAGGTAGGCCAACCGATCAATATCTGGGTCCCGCCGCAAATTATTCTGGAAGCCGGGGAAGACCTGCGCCTGGAAGTGACCTACTGCATCCTTGATCGCGTGGGCAACAACTCTCACTGGGCACCGCCGCGGACGTTGAAAATAGGGTGCGCCAACCCTTATCTGAAAAACCCGACGAAAGAGACGCTCATGGCCGCCGAGCCGCGCCGCCGTGAGTGAGCACTTGGGCACGAGCTTTTGTGGCAAAGGAGCTTTTGTGGCGAGGGGATTTATCCTCTCGCCACAACATCATTCGGCAAAAGATCTCTATTAATATTCCTAAAAGTTAGTTCAAAAATAATTTATACGCGTTTAGGGTATATGAACCGGACCACCGGACATTCTTGATTTTCGTTCGCCGCATTCATCGCGGCGTTTTCCAGAAATGTGAGGTGGGTATGGTACGGAACACAATCACCCCAGTGCAGAACGCCAAGGCACTGCCTGCAGCCACGGAGTGGCTGTGATGTCGGATTTGGCACAAGCAAAGGTCCAGAGCGACCTGGACATCGCACCGCCGTTGCTACCCGCACAGGTGCTGCGCAACGATACCGAGGCCATTCAAGCCGCCCGGGAACTGGCACAGGCCGCCCGTCAGCAGGCCGCCCGGCGCGATCAACAGCGCAAGCTGCCTTGGGTGGAGATCGAGCAATTCACTCGCAGCGGACTGGGTAGCATCGCCGTCCCCCGGGAATACGGCGGCCCGCAAGTTTCATTTGTCACCATCGCTGACGTGTTCGCGATCATTTCCGCAGCCGACCCAGCCCTCGGGCAGATCCCGCAGAACCAGTTCGGCGTGCTCCAGCTGATTCTCGGTACGGGCACCAAACGGCAGAAAGAAATCCTTCTGCAGAGCGTGCTCGAAGGCTGGCGCATCGGCAATGCCGGGCCGGAACGCGGCACCCGCAACACCCTTGAACTCAAGGCCCGGATTAGCGCCGGCAGTGACGGTTTTGTCATCAGCGGTCAGAAGTTCTATTCCACCGGTGCACTGTTCGCCCACTGGGTCGCGGTCAAGGCGCTGAATGACGAGGGCCAGCAGGTGTTGGCGTTCGTGCGGCGCGGCACGCCAGGCCTGCGGATCGTCGACGACTGGTCGGGCTTTGGCCAGCGCACCACGGCCAGCGGCACCGTGCTGCTGAACAATGTGCAGGTCGACGCCGAACTGGTGCTGGACAACTGGCGCATCAACGAAACGCCAAACGTACAAGGCGCGATTTCGCAACTGATCCAGGCGGCCATTGATGCGGGCATTGCCCGTGGCGCCATCGACGATGCCATCACATTTGTTCGCGAACGGGCCCGTCCCTGGATCGACGCCAAGGTCGACCGAGCCAGTGATGACCTGTACGTGATCGCCGACATCGGCAAGCTGAAAATCGAACTGCACGCCGCCGAAGCGCTGCTGCGCAAAGCCGGGCAGGTGCTGGACCAAGTCAGTGCCGCACCGATCACCGCACAGTCTGCCGCCCGCGCCTCGATTGCCGTGGCCGAGGCCAAGGTGCTGACCACCGAGATCGCCCTGCAAGCCAGCGAAAAGCTGTTCGAGCTGGCCGGCAGCCGCGCCACCCTCGCCGAATTCAACCTCGATCGCCATTGGCGCAACGCGCGGGTCCACACCCTGCACGACCCGGTGCGCTGGAAGTATCACGCGGTAGGCGCCTACCACCTGAACGGCACATTGCCGGCCCGGCATTCCTGGATCTGACAACCCGACCTCTGGAGCAGCACATGACGCTTTCTCAACACGTCGCGGTGATCACCAGCGATGAACAAGCCCTGATCGTGGCCAGCGACCTGGCCGATGACTTCAAACGCGACAGCGCCCTGCGCGACCGCGAGCGTCGCCTGCCGCACCCGGAACTGGAAGTTTTTTCCCGCTCCGGCCTGTGGGGCATCAGCGTACCCAAGGCCTATGGCGGTGCGGGCGTTTCCAACGTCACGCTGGCCAAAGTAATCGCGCTGATTGCACAGGCCGACAGCTCGCTCGGGCAGATTCCGCAAAACCATTTTTACGCCCTGCAAGTGCTGCGGGTAAACGGCACTGAAGCACAAAAACAGCGCCTGTACGCCGAAGTGCTGGCCGGCCAGCGCTTTGGCAACGCCCTGGCGGAGCTTGGCACCAAGACCGCCCACGACCGCATTACCCAACTACGCCGCGACGGTGAGGGTTATCGCATCAACGGCCGCAAGTTCTACGCCACTGGCGCGATCTACGCCCAGCGCATTCCCACCTCGGTGGTGGATGAAAATGGTGTGCAGCAACTGGCGTTCGTGCCCCGCAACAGCAAAGGCCTGACGGTGATCGACGACTGGAGCGGCTTCGGCCAACGCACCACGGGCAGCGGTTCGGTGGTGTTCGAGGATGTCTATGTCGCTGCCGAAGACATCGTGCCATTCCAGAGTGCCTTCGAGCGCCCGACCCCGGTGGGGCCATTGGCGCAGATCCTCCATGCCGCGATCGACACCGGCATCGCCCGCGCCGCCTATGAAGATGCCCTGCACTTTGTCCGTAGCAAAACCCGGCCATGGATCGACGCCACCAGCGACGTCGCCACCGAAGACCCGCACACCCTCAAGAGTTTCGGCCACTTGAGCATCCGCCTGCACGCCGCCGAAGCCCTGCTGGAGCGCGCCGGCGAATTTCTCGATCGGGCCCAGGCCGATACCAATGCCGAAACGGTCGCAGCCGCCTCGATTGCCGTAGCCGAAGCCCGCGCCATCAGCACCGAAATCTCCCTGGCCGCCGGTAGCACGCTGTTCGAACTGGCCGGCAGCCAGGCAACCCTGGCCGAACATGGGCTGGATCGCCACTGGCGCAACGCCCGGGTGCACACCCTGCACGACCCGGTGCGCTGGAAATATCACGCGGTGGGCAACTTCTACCTCAACGATGAAAAGCCGCCGCTGCGGGGGACCCTCTGATGGCCCACGGCAAGAAAAAAATCCTCCTCAACGCGTTCAACATGAACTGCATCGGACACATCAATCACGGCTTGTGGACCCATCCACAGGACACTTCGACTCAGTACAACACGATTGAATACTGGACCGGGCTGGCGCAGCTGCTTGAGCGTGGGCTGTTCGACGGGCTGTTTATCGCCGATATCGTCGGGGTCTACGACGTGTACCAGCAGTCGGTGGACGTCACGCTCAAAGAGTCGATCCAACTGCCGGTCAACGACCCGTTGCTGCTGGTTTCGGCCATGGCCGCCGTCACGAGAAACCTCGGCTTCGGCCTCACCGCCAACCTGACCTATGAGCCGCCATACCTGTTCGCGCGACGCATGAGCACCCTCGACCATCTGAGCCGCGGCCGGGTCGGCTGGAACATCGTCACTGGCTACCTGGACAGCGCCGCCAAAGCCATGGGCCTGACTGCGCAAGTCGAGCATGACCGCCGTTACGACCAGGCCGACGAGTACCTGCAAGTGCTCTACAAACTCTGGGAAGGCAGTTGGGAAAACGACGCGGTGCTCAACGACCGCCAGCAGCGGATCTATGCGCAGCCAGAGAAAGTGCACAAGGTCCGGCATCAGGGCGAGTTCTATCAAGTCGAGGGCTATCACCTTTGCGAACCGTCGCCCCAGCGCACACCCGTGCTGTTCCAGGCCGGCAGTTCGGAGCGTGGCTTGCTGTTCGCCGGGCGGCATGCCGAGTGCGTGTTCATCAGCGGCCAGAACAAACCGGCGACCAAAGTCCAGGTGGACAAGGTCCGCGCCAGCGCCGTCCAGGCCGGACGCAACGCCGAGGACATCAAGGTATTCATGGGCCTGAACGTGATCGTCGGTGAGACCGAAGCGGCTGCCTGGGCCAAGCACGCTCAATACCTGAGCTACGCCAGCGCCGAGGCCGGCGTCGCGCATTTCTCCGCGTCGACGGGCATCGATTTCTCCGAGTACGAACTGGACGAACCGATCCAGTACGTGAAAAGCAACGCCATCCAGTCCGCCACCAAAACCCTGCAAAACAACGACTGGACCCGTCGCAAATTACTGGAGCAACACGCCTTGGGTGGGCGCTACATCACCGTGGTCGGTTCGCCCGCACAGGTGGCCGATGAGCTGGAGTCGTGGATCGCCGAAACCGGCCTCGATGGCTTCAACCTGACCCGCATCGTCACGCCACAAAGCTATGTGGACTTCATTGACCTGGTGATCCCCGAACTGCAGCGACGCGGCTCATACAAGACCGAATACGACAGCGGCACGCTGCGCGAAAAACTGTTTCGCGCAGAGGCCCATTTGCCCGAGCAACACACTGGCTCCACCTACCGACACTGAACCTGTGGGAGCAAGGCTTGCCCGCGATGAAGACGATACGGTCTATCAGAGATCGAGGTGCCTGTTTCGCGAGCAAGCTTTGCTCCCACACAGCGGGGCGGTGCGATGTTTCGCTAAATCCCCCGCCACAAAGGCATATGAACTCATTTAATCAATGACTGGAAAAACCTCATGACCAAGCACTCCCTTTCTTTGCCAGTCATCGCACTGGCCCTCGGCCTGTTCAGCACGGCACTGTTTGCTGCCGATGCGCCGCTGAAAATCGGCACCACCGCCGCGTTCGCCATTCCTCTGGAGGCCGCGGTGGAAGAAGCAGGCAAACAGGGCCTGAAGGTCGAGCTGGTGGAATTCAGCGACTGGATCGCGCCCAATGTCAGCCTCGCCTCCGGCGATATCGACGTGAATTATTTCCAGCACATCCCGTTCCTGGAAAACGCCAAGGCCGCCGCCGGGTTCGATCTGGTGCCGTTCGCCCCGGGG
Organism: Pseudomonas sp. LBUM1664; assembly: GCF_059695895.1. Taxonomy (NCBI): domain Bacteria; kingdom Pseudomonadati; phylum Pseudomonadota; class Gammaproteobacteria; order Pseudomonadales; family Pseudomonadaceae; genus Pseudomonas; species Pseudomonas sp. LBUM1664. The sequence continues at coordinate 6,070,556 of NZ_CP166791.1, forward strand.
ATTATCAACAACGTCGGTCTCTACTCGAAAAAATACAAAAGCTTCGATGAATTGCCCGAGGGCGCCAGCGTTGCCATTGCCAACGACCCGATCAACAGCGGTCGCGGTCTGCAATTGCTGGCCAAGGCCGGGCTGATCACCCTCAAGCCGGGCGTGGGCTACAAGGCCACCGAAGACGACATCGTTGCCAACCCCAAGAAACTCAAGATCCTGCAGGTTGAAGCCGTGCAACTGGTGCGCGCCTATGAAGACGCCGACCTGGTGCAGGGCTACCCCGCCTACATCCGCCTGGCGAACACCTTCGATGCCACGTCTGCCTTGCTGTTCGACGGCCTTGATCACAAGGAATACGTGATTCAGTTCGTGATCCAGCCCAAGAGCAAGAACGACCCGCGGCTGATCAAGTTCGTCGATATCTATCAGCACTCGCCTGCCGTACGCGCGGCCCTGGACAAAGCCCACGGCAAGCTCTACCAGGCCGGTTGGGAAAGCTGATCATGAATGCCGTCAACGCCCGACTCAAACTGCAAGCGCCCACGCCCCACAGCGCCGAGCACACCGAACTGCACCCGCAGCTCAACCGTGCCCACGTGCGCTTCATCGGCCTGGGCAAGACTTACAACGGCGCCCAAGGCCCGGTGGCCGCGTTGCACGGCATCGACCTGGCGATCCAGCACGGCGAGGTATTCGGCATCATCGGTCGCAGCGGCGCCGGCAAGTCGTCGCTGATCCGCACCATCAACCGCCTCGAGCAACCCACCAGTGGTCGGGTGCTGATCGACCAGGTGGACATCGGCGAGTTCGATGAAGACCGACTGGTGGAACTGCGCCGGCGCATCGGCATGATTTTCCAGCACTTCAACCTGATGTCGGCCAAGACCGTGTGGCAGAACGTCGAACTGCCCCTGAAAGTCGCCGGCGTGCCCAAGGAGCAGCGCCAGCACAAAGTCCGCGAGCTGCTGGAGCTGGTGGGCCTGCAAGGCAAGCACAAGGCCTATCCGGCGCAGCTTTCGGGTGGGCAGAAGCAGCGGGTCGGGATTGCCCGGGCGCTGGTCCATGACCCGCAGATTCTGCTGTGCGACGAGGCCACGTCGGCCCTGGACCCGCAGACCACCCAATCGATTCTCGGTTTGCTGCGCCAGATCAATCAACGCCTGGGCCTGACCATCGTGTTGATCACCCATGAGATGGCGGTGATTCGCGAAGTCTGCGACCGCGTGGTGGTGCTCGAGCAAGGACGGATCGTCGAGCAAGGGCCGGTCTGGGAGGTGTTCGGCAACCCGCAACATGAGGTCAGCCGGACATTGCTGGCGCCGTTGCAGCACGCCTTGCCAGACGAACTGCAAAACCGCTTGCAGCCGCAACCGGCATCGACGGACGCAGCCACCGTGCTACGCCTGCAATTCACCGGTACGGGGCGTGATGAACCGGATCTGGCCGCCCTGTTCAGTGCCCTCGGTGGGCAGGTCCGGCTGCTCCATGGCGGTATCGAGCGCATTCAAGGCCACGGGCTGGGGCAATTGCTGCTGGCGGTGAGCGGCTCGTCATGGGGCGCTGAGCAATTGCGTCAACGTGCCGGCAATTGGGCGCAACGGGTGGAGGTGCTGGGTTATGTGGTTTGATCGGTTGTTGCAGGGTTTCATCGACACGTTCCTGATGGTTGGCGTGTCGTCTTTGATCGCTTTGCTGGCGGGCATCCCGCTCGCGGTGATTCTGGTCACCAGCGGTAAGGGCGGGATCTATGCAGCGCCAACCCTGAACCGCGCCCTGGGCGCGTTCGTGAATCTGTTTCGTTCGATACCGTTCCTGATACTGATGGTGGCGCTGATCCCTTTCACCCGGTTGATCGTCGGCACCACGTATGGCGTGTGGGCCGCCGTGGTGCCCCTGGCCATCGCCGCCACACCGTTTTTCGCCCGCATCGCCGAAGTCAGCCTGCGAGAGGTCGACCATGGCCTGATCGAAGCCGCCCAGGCCATGGGCTGCCGACGCTGGCACATCGTCTGGCACGTGCTGCTGCCCGAAGCACTGCCGGGAATCGTCGGCGGCTTTACCATCACGCTGGTGACCATGATCAACTCCTCGGCCATGGCCGGAGCGATCGGTGCCGGCGGCTTGGGCGACATCGCGTACCGTTATGGTTACCAGCGTTTCGACAGCCAGATCATGCTCACGGTGATCGTGTTGCTGGTGGCGCTGGTGGCCGTGATTCAACTGGGCGGAGACCGGTTGGCGCGGGGGTTGAACAAGCGCTGACCTGCGGGGAGCAAAGCTTGCTCCCCACAGGTAGACCAATGATCTTGCGGTATAGTCGGCTCACGCTCCCCACCCAAGCCACCGATCATGAAACACACCCCCGACGATCTGCACGCCATCACCGCCACGACCCTGGGCCATTACAACGCGGTTGCCGAGAGCTTTCGCCAAGGCACCCGTGATCACGATGTCAGCCAGAACATCGACGCGTTGCTGCGCCATATTCAGGCCCAGCCACCGTTGCACATCCTGGACTTCGGCTGCGGCCCGGGGCGAGACCTGCGGACATTCACCGCCATGGGCCATGTGGCGGTCGGCCTCGACGGTTCAGAGGCATTTGCCCGAATGGCTCGCCAGGACAGCGGGTGCGAAGTGTGGCAACAGGATTTTTTGAAACTCGACCTGCCGGCTGAACGCTTCGACGGGATCTTCGCCAACGCCGTGCTGTTTCATATTCCTGTGCAGGAATTGCCTCGGGCACTCAAGCAATTGCACGCCACGCTCAAGCCGGGCGGCGTGCTGTTCAGCTCCAACCCTCGGGGTGAAAACCAGGAAGGCTGGAACGGCCAGCGCTTCGGTGCTTATCACGACCTCGCGGCCTGGCACACGCTGCTCACCGACGCAGGATTTATGGAACTGGAGCACTACTACCGACCGGCGGGGCTGCCGCGGGAACAGCAGCCTTGGCTGGCGAGTGTCTGGCGTAAACCTTGAGGTCGAGCCCCGTGGTGAGGGGATTTATGTGTCGAGGGAGCTTGCTCCCTCGCCACAAAACACCTTTAGCCACAAAGGACCGCGCGTGACCTTAGGTTTTCAGTTATCTGTCATTCCTGCTTGCCCAACCACTTCTGCGACAACTGCTCCAGGCGCCCGTCATCCTTGATACGCGTCAGGGCGTTGTCCAGGCTGGCCTTGAACGCCGGGTTGCCCTTCTGGAACGGAATCACCAGGCTCGGCGCCGGTCCGCGCTTTTCTTGCGGCTGGAACGACTGCGCCATGACCAGCGGACGTTGCGACTCGTCCTTGCTCGCCAGCAGTTGTGCATCTGGTTGGCTGTAAGCGGCACTGGTGTCGAAACGTTCCGCCAGTTCCGGGGTCATTGCTATGTGGTTGATGGCGACATCGTACTTGCCGGTCTCCACACCGCTCAGCAAGTCCCCGGCATCGGTGACCACAAAGTCGGCGCGGACATCGAGCTCACGGGCCAGCATTTGGCCCAGTTCCACTTCGAAGCCAGTGAGTTTGCCGTCTTCCTTAAAGTTGAAAGGGGCAGTGTTTGCTTCCAGGGCGATGCGCAGTTCGCCACGGTCATTGATGTCGTCAATCAGTTCGGCATGGGCCAGGGGGCTCAAAAGGGGTAGCAGGCACATCAGGCCAGGCAGAAAACGCATGGTCACTCCTTTGTAATTTATACAAGCGACGCTCGTTCAGGCTCGCTTTGCTATGGTTGTCGCAGGCTTCGACAACGAATGGTCATGAAGTTGTCATGGCCCTGCGAATTTCATGGAAAACTCGGAGAAAAAAATGAAAAGTTTTATGTCACGTGCGGTGTTAGCCAGCCTGTTGCTGGGGACTTCGATGCTGGCAACAGCCGCGACCCCGGCCCCCAAAGGCGCAGAAGTATTCATCGTTTCCCCGCAAGACGGCGCCACCGTCGGCCAGACATTGACGGTCAAGTTCGGCGTCAAGGACATCGCCCTGGCCCCGGCGGGTGATGTGACAAAAAACACAGGGCATCACCATTTGCTGATTGATGTCGACAAACTGCCTGCCGCAGGCGCGCCTATTCCAAACGACGCCAACCACATGCACTTCGGCAAGGCGCAAACCCAGGCCGAGATCAAACTGGCCCCGGGCAAACACACCTTGCAGCTGGAACTGGGCGACAGCGGCCATATGCCGTTCGATCCACCGATCGTTTCCAAGAAAATCACCGTTAACGTGAAATAACCCAGCACTGGCTGACACAACATCGGCCCCACAGGTTGTGAGTTGTGTCAGGCAAAAAAAACGGGAGCCTTGCGGGCTCCCGTTTTTTATTGCAAGCCAAACCTCAGCTTGCAGCTCGTCACTGCCTTAGAACAACACGCGGCAACGAATGGTGCCGTTGATGTGCTGCAGCTTTTCTTGCGCCAGGTCCGAGTATTCGGCGTCGACGTCGATCACGACGTAGCCGACTTTCTCGTTGGTCTGCAGGAACTGACCGGAAATGTTGATGCCGTTTTCCGCGAAGACCTTGTTGATCTCGCTCATCACACCCGGGATGTTCTCGTGGATGTGCAGCAGACGGTGCTTGCCAGGGTGCGCCGGCAAGGCCACTTCCGGGAAGTTCACGGACGATACCGAAGTACCGTTATCGCTGTACTTGACCAGTTTTTCCGCCACTTCCAGGCCGATGTTGGCCTGGGCTTCAGCAGTGGAACCACCGATGTGCGGGGTCAGGATCACGTTGTCCAGGCCACGCAGCGGGCTTTCGAAGATATCGTCGTTGGAGCGTGGCTCCACCGGGAACACGTCGATAGCGGCGCCGATCAGGTGTTTGTCCTTGATCGCTTCGGCCAGGGCGTCGAGCTTGACCACGGTGCCGCGGGCGGCGTTGATCAGGATCCCGCCCTTCTTGATCGCACGGATTTCCTTCTCGCCGATCATCCACTGGGTGGCAGCGGTTTCCGGAACGTGCAGGGTCACGATGTCGGACATGCCCAGCAACTCGGGCAGGTTGTTGACCTGGGTCGCGTTGCCCAGCGGCAGCTTGGTCACGGTGTCGTAGAAAAACACCTGCATGCCAAGGCCTTCAGCCAGTACCGACAACTGCGTGCCGATCGAACCGTAACCGACGATACCCAGCTTTTTACCGCGGATTTCGAAGGAGTTGGCCGCGCTTTTGATCCAGCCACCACGGTGGCAGGAAGCGTTTTTCTCAGGGATGCCGCGCAGCAGCAGGATCGCTTCGGCCAGCACCAGTTCAGCAACGGAACGGGTGTTGGAGTACGGCGCGTTGAACACCGCAATACCGCGCTCGCGAGCCGCGTTGAGGTCAACCTGGTTGGTGCCGATGCAGAAGCAGCCGACCGCGACCAGTTTCTTGGCGTGGTCGAAGACCTCTTCGGTCAATTGAGTGCGGGAGCGAATGCCGATGAAGTGAGCATCGGAGATCTTTTCCTTGAGCTGGGCTTCCGGCAGAGAACTGGTGATGTACTCGATGCTGGTGTAGCCCGCCGACTTGAGGACGTCGACAGCCGATTGGTGGACGCCTTCGAGAAGAAGGAACTTGATCTTGCTCTTATCGAGAGAAGTCTTGCTCATCTGCGTAAACCTGTGTCCCGGAGAAAAATGGCAGGGAATCGGACAGCGCATGCTGGCCCGACCGGCGTGACAGCCGTCGCCGCAGAACAGCCGTTGGGCACTACGCTGCGGGGTCGGTATGCTAGCATATGCACCCCGCTAAACACTCATTCCTGCGACGTGAAGCGTTCTCAGGATGACCATGAATTGTTCGAGAGTTCTGCCGATGACCAATCCTGCCCTGATAGATGAGCTGAAGACCCTGGTTGAGCCTGGCAAGGTCCTGACCGATGCCGACTCCCTGAACGCTTACGGCAAGGATTGGACCAAGCACTTCGCCCCGGCGCCGACTGCCATCGTTTTCCCCAAGACCACCGAGCAAGTCCAGGCCATTGTGCGCTGGGCCAACACGCACAAGGTCGCGCTGGTGCCCTCCGGCGGGCGCACCGGGCTTTCCGCCGCGGCCGTGGCGGCCAACGGCGAAGTGGTCGTGTCATTCGACTACATGAACCAGATTCTCGACGTGAACCTCACGGACCGCACCGCAGTCTGCCAGCCAGGCGTGGTCACCGAGCAATTGCAGAACAGGGCTGAAGAACACGGCCTGTACTACCCGGTGGACTTCGCTTCGGCCGGTTCGAGCCAGATTGGCGGCAATATCGGCACCAATGCCGGCGGGATCAAGGTCATTCGCTACGGCATGACCCGCAACTGGGTCGCCGGCATGAAGGTTGTCACCGGCAAGGGTGACCTGCTGGAACTGAACAAGGACCTGATCAAGAACGCCACCGGCTACGACTTGCGGCAGCTGTTCATCGGCGCCGAGGGCACCCTCGGCTTCGTGGTCGAGGCCACCATGCGCCTGGACCGAGCTCCGAAAAACCTCACAGCGATGGTGCTTGGCACAGCGGACTTCGACTCGATCATGCCGGTGCTGCACGCCTTCCAGGGCAAGCTCGACCTGACCGCGTTCGAATTCTTCTCCGACAAGGCCCTGGCCAAGGTCCTGGGCCGTGGTGACGTGCCAGCACCGTTCGAAACCGAGTGCCCGTTCTACGCCCTGCTGGAATTTGAAGCCACCACCGAGGAAGTCGCCAACCACGCCCTGGAAACCTTCGAGCACTGCGTGGAACAGGGCTGGGTGTTGGACGGCGTGATGAGCCAGAGCGAAACCCAACTGCAGAACCTGTGGAAGCTGCGCGAGTACATCTCGGAAACCATCTCCCACTGGACGCCGTACAAGAACGACATCTCGGTGACCGTCTCGAAAGTACCGAGCTTCTTGCGGGAAATCGACGCGATCGTCGGCGAACACTACCCAGATTTCGAAATCGTCTGGTTTGGCCACATTGGCGACGGCAACCTGCACTTGAACATCCTCAAGCCGGAAAACCTGAGCAAGGATGAGTTCTTCGCCAAGTGCGCGACCGTGAACAAATGGGTCTTTGAAACCGTCGAGAAGTACAACGGCTCGATTTCTGCCGAACACGGCGTGGGCATGACCAAACGCGACTATCTGACCTATAGTCGCTCGCCGGTGGAAATCGAATACATGAAAGCCGTGAAGGCGGTTTTCGACCCGAACGGCATCATGAACCCGGGCAAGATTTTCGCGGTTTGACGTCTAAAACACCTGATGAATCCCAGAAGCAGGAGTCGGTAATGAGCTATCAGCACCAGTATGTCGACGGTACCCGTATTCATTTTCCGCTCGGGAAAGTGGTGTGCATTGGCCGTAACTACGCCGAGCATGCCAAGGAACTGGATAACCCGGTGCCCACCGAACCCTTGCTGTTCATCAAGCCCGGCAGCTGCGTGGTGCCGCTGGAAGGCGGCTTCAGCATTCCTACTGAACGGGGCTCGGTGCATTACGAGACAGAAATCGCCGTGCTGATCGGCAAGCCACTGTCGACCCGGCCAAGCGTGGAAGAAGTGCTGGACGCCATCTCCGGCTTCGCCCCAGCCCTGGACCTGACCCTTCGGGACAAACAATCCGAGCTCAAGGCCCAGGGCCTGCCGTGGGAGATCGCCAAATCCTTCGACGGCGCGGCGGTGATCGCCCCGTTTGTGTCGAGCGACACCTTTGCCGACTTGGCCAACATCCCCGTTCGCCTGACCATCAACGGTGAAGTGCGCCAGGACGGCAACAGCAGCCTGATGCTCAATCCCATCGTGCCGATGATCCAGCACATTGCCGGCTGCTTCTCGCTGCAGGCCGGCGACGTGATCCTCACCGGCACCCCGGCGGGCGTCGGGCCGTTGAATGTGGGTGATGAACTGGTCGTGGAACTGCCAGGGGCGAGCCGCTTCGAAAGCAGCGTTCGCTGATTTCAACTGATCGTTCCCACGCTCTGCGTGGGAACGATCATCGCCCTAGCCCCCATTCTCTGGAACGCATTCCCCGATGGCCAAAACCCAAACACTGTCCCCCGCCAAATACGCCCGTCGCTCTCGCTTCGCCCTGCCCTGGTATGCCTGGTCGCTACTGGTGGTGGCCGCTGCTTATGGCGTGGCGTTCGCGATGCACTGGGATGACCGGGGCCTGCTTTGGCTATCGGAACGCTTTGAGAGCCCAGCCCAGCGCCAGGAAAGCATCTGGCTGCCGGACTACCACGCCGTGATCGACGCCAAGCCGCTGCCGGGCATGGAGAAGGACGAAGCGTCTGACGTGACCTACAACCCGCAGACCAAAACGCTGTTCGCCGTCATGGGCAAAAACCCGTTCCTGGTGGAGCTGACCCTGCAGGGCGATGTGCTGCGCAAGATGCCATTGGTAGGCTGGAGCAATCCCGAAGGCGTGGCCTTTATGGAGAATGGCTTGCTGGCCATTACCGATGAGCGAAGCCACACGCTGTCGATCGTTCAGGTCGATGCCAATACCCGCGAACTGAACAGCAAGGACTTCCCCCACTACGAGCTTGGCGCGTCAAAGAACCAGAACAAGGGGTTCGAAGCCATCGTCTGGGACCCGCGCAACCAGCAACTGGTGCTCGGGGAAGAACGTCCGCCGGCGCTGTTCACCTGGAAAAGCGATGGCAGCCAACTGCTCAAGGGCGACAAGCAGATCCATGCCAGCAGTGAGCTGGACCTGCGCAACCTTTCAGCCCTGGCCATCGACCCTCGTACCGGACACATGCTGGTGCTTTCGGCCGACTCCCATCTGTTGCTGGAGCTGGACGAAAAAGGCGAGCAGGTCAGCTTCATGACGTTGCTGGGCGGTTTCAACGGCCTGAAAGACACCATCCCCCGAGCCGAAGGCGTGACCGTCGATGAGGCTGGCAACCTATACATAGTCAGCGAACCGAATCTGTTCTATCGTCTCGAAAAACACCACTGATAGCGCTAACTCTGTAAGGTCATTCCTCCTTCGTTGTAGGGTGTGGCATCCGGCCATTAAGTTTCAGTTCAGGCAGCCGTGGTATTTCCAACCACCTGTTCTTATCCGAGCCCACCCGCATGCGTCGACTCGCCCGCCCCAAACCCTTGATTCTGATGCTGTTAACCCTCGCGCTGATCGTTTTGATCGCAGCGGGTCAGCACCTGCGCCTGTTCGAGCGCGCCTGGTTCAATCTCAACACCCTCTGGCAACCCACCCGCGAGCAGGCCATTGCCTTGGACCAATACCGCGTCACGGTGGAGGCGCAGGTGATCGAAGGCCTGGACGACGACGTTTCAGCACTGACGTACGATCCAATCCGCAAGAGCCTGTTCACCGTCACCAACAAGAATGCCGAGCTGATCGAGTTGTCGCTCGACGGCAAGATCCTGCGGCGTATCGCCCTGCTCGGCTTCGGTGACCCGGAGGCGGTGGAATTTATCAGCGAAGACATTTACGTCATCACTGATGAGCGCCAACAGCGGCTGATCAAGATTCGCCTGGAACACGACACACAATTCCTGGATGCCGCCGACGCCGAGCAAATGACCCTCGGCGTGCACATGAGCGGCAATAAGGGATTCGAAGGGCTGGCTTACGATTCGGTGGGCAAGCGGCTGTTCGTGGCCAAAGAGCGCGACCCGATGCTGATTTATGAAGTGCATGGGTTTCCCCATCACAACCCGGAAAAGTCCTACGCTGTCCATGTAATCAACAACCCAAAACGCGATGCCGGGCTGTTCGTGCGTGACCTCTCGAGCCTGCAATATGACGAGCGCAGCGGCCACTTACTGGCCCTGTCCGATGAGTCTCGACTGGTTATCGAGCTGGATATCGACGGCCGACCCCTGAGCACGCTGTCGTTGAGCAAGGGCCGCCAGGGCTTGCAGAAAACCGTGCCCCAGGCCGAAGGCCTCGCCATGGACGACGACGGCAACCTCTATGTGGTGAGCGAGCCGAATCTGTTCTACGTGTTCAAGAAACCGCAGCCCTGAACCACTGATCACAACCCGGCGCAGAGCCAATGTGGGAGCGAGCCTGCTCGCGATGACGGCGGCACATTCAACATTTTCACAAGCTGGCCTACCGCTTTCGCGAGCAGGCTCGCTCCCACAGGATTACGTGCTTACTCAGCGCGCAGGGTCTTCACCCCTTCAGCGGTCCCCAGCAACAGTACATCCGCCGGACGAGCCGCGAACAGGCCATTGGTGACCACGCCAACAATGGCGTTGATCTGGCTTTCCAGCTCCACCGGGTTGGTGATCTGCAGGTTGTGAACATCCAGAATGATGTTGCCGTTATCGGTCAGTACGCCTTCGCGATACACCGGGTCGCCGCCCAGTTTTACCAGTTGGCGGGCAACGTGGCTGCGGGCCATCGGGATGACTTCCACCGGCAACGGGAACGCACCGAGCACTGGCACCAGTTTGCTGGCGTCGGCAATGCAGATGAAGGTCTTGGCCACGGCCGCGACGATCTTCTCGCGAGTCAGGGCCGCGCCACCGCCCTTGATCAGGTTCAGGTGCGCATCGCTTTCGTCAGCACCATCGATGTAGAACTCCAGGTCGCTCACGGTGTTGAGCTCATACACCGGGATCCCGTGGCCTTTCAGGCGCGCGGCAGTGGCTTCGGAGCTGGCGACCGCGCCATCGAACGCACCCTTGTGTTGTGCCAGCGCGTCGATGAAGCAGTTGGCCGTAGAGCCGGTGCCGACCCCGACGACGCTCTTGTCATCCAGTTTCGCAAGGATGAGGTCGACAGCGGCCTGGGCCACGGCCTGTTTGAGTTGATCCTGGGTCATGCGGGCTCCGAAAGCGGGCAGGGAGTAAAGAGGGCTGCGAGTATAACCCAACAAAACCTTGGGATTCGTGTGGTCGCCCAGCCAAAAGCCGGGTTAGACTCCCTGGCCCTGCCCAACCCGCTCAGTGATGCTTTCCGATGCTTGAACAGTACGTCAAAAAGATCCTCACCTCGCGCGTTTACGACGTTGCCATAGAAACTCCGCTACAGACCGCTCGCCAGCTTTCCGAGCGGCTGGGCAACAACATCTGGCTCAAGCGCGAAGACTTGCAGCCGGTGTTCTCGTTCAAGATTCGCGGGGCCTACAACAAACTGACCCAGCTCAGCGACGAAGAGCGCGCACGCGGTGTGGTCACGGCTTCAGCGGGCAACCATGCCCAGGGCCTGGCCCTGGCGGCCAAAGTGCTGGGTGTGAAAGCCACCATCGTGATGCCCAAGACCACCCCGGAAATCAAGGTCGAAGGCGTACGTTCCCGTGGCGGCAAAGTGGTGCTGCATGGCGATTCGTTCCCTGAAGCCCTGGCCTACTCGCTGAAACTGGTCGACGAAAAAGGCTACGTCTACATTCACCCCTATGACGATCCCCACACCATTGCCGGGCAGGGCACGGTGGCGATGGAAATTCTGCGTCAGCACCCGGGGCGCCTGGATGCGATTTTCGTCCCGGTGGGCGGCGGCGGGTTGATCGCCGGGATCGCAGCCTACGTGAAATACCTGCGCCCAGACATCAAGGTCATTGGCGTCGAGCCGGACGATTCCAACTGCCTGCAAGCCGCCATGGCCGCTGGTGAGCGAGTGGTGCTGCCGACCGTGGGACTGTTTGCCGACGGCGTCGCCGTGGCGCAAATCGGCCAGCATACTTTTGAAATCTGCAAGCACTACGTGGATGAAGTGATCACCGTCAGCACCGACGAGATCTGCGCCGCCATCAAGGATATCTACGACGATACCCGCTCGATCACCGAACCTGCCGGCGCCCTGGGCGTGGCCGGGATCAAGAAATACGTCGAATCACGCGGTGTCAGCGGGCAGACCCTGGTGGCCATCGACTCCGGTGCCAACGTCAACTTCGACCGCTTGCGCCACGTGGCCGAGCGCGCCGAACTGGGCGAGGGTCGCGAAGCGATCATCGCGGTGACCATTCCCGAGAAACCGGGTAGCTTCAAGGCGTTCTGCGAGGCCATCGGCAAGCGCCAGATCACTGAATTCAACTATCGCTACAACACCGGCAGCGAGGCGCACATCTTCGTTGGCGTGCAGACGCATCCGGAAAACGACCCGCGCAGCGCGCTGATTGCCAGCCTGATCAAGCAAGGCTTCCCGGTGCTGGACCTGACCGACAACGAACTGGCCAAGTTGCACATTCGCCACATGGTCGGCGGGCATGCGGCTCACGTCATCGATGAAGTGGTGCTGCGTTTCGAATTCCCGGAGCGCCCGGGGGCACTGTTCAATTTCCTCAAGAAACTGGGCGGGCGCTGGAATATCTCGATGTTTCACTACCGCAACCACGGCGCGGCAGATGGCCGTGTGGTCGCGGGGTTGCAAGTGCCTCACGATGAACGTCACCTGGTACCGGCGGCCCTGGAAGAAATCGGCTACCCGTACTGGGATGAAAGCGATAACCCGGCGTATCAGCTGTTCTTGGGTTAATAAAGCCCGGATCAGAGCTAGGCTATTGAGCAAGACTTAAGGAAATCGAACGATGGAAACGTTAACCGCGCTGAAAATCGCTCACGTCGTAGCCACTGTGTTGCTGTTGGCGGGCGCCCTGGGGCTGGCGATCTGGGTCTGGCGGACACGCCGCAACGGTGATGCCACGGCCGCCGGCCGCACCTTGCAACGTCCGCGGGTGTTTGTCTGGCTGCTGATGACCCTTGCGCTGGTGACCCTGCCATTTACGGGCTGGTGGATGGTGCATCAGGTCGGCTGGCCGCTGGGGCAAACTTGGTTGCTGGCCTCTAGCGTGCTGTACACCTTGGCGGCGCTGGCAGGGTTCTGGCTGTTGGTGCGGCTCAATCGGTTGCGTAAAGCGCCGACCGGGGGAAATGGGAAGTTTACGTTGGCTTTAGCGCTGTTCAGCTTTGTCTGCTTTATCGCTATTGCGGGGCTGATGGGCGCCAAGCCGGTTTAACCGAGTCGCCCCCATCGCGAGCAGGCTCGCTCCCACAGTAGATCTTCAGTGGACACCTATTTTGTGAACACATAGAGATCCAATGTGGGAGCGAGCCTGCTCACGATGACGATTTCAGCCGCGCAGACTGATCACCGGCCACCCACGCTTCAGGGCCTCGGCCCGCAGATTCGGATCAGGGTCCACGGCCACCGGATGCGTCACCACTTCCAGCAGCGACAGGTCATTCATCGAATCACTGTAGAAATAGCTGCCGTCCAGCGAATGCCCGGTCTCTTCCAGCCAACGGTTCAGCCGGGTTACCTTGCCTTCGCGAAAACACGGAATATCGGTGCTGCGCCCGCTGTAGCGCCCGTCGATCATTTCACATTCGGTGGCGATCAGGGTTTCAACACCCAGGCGCTCGGCAATCGGCGCGGTGACGAAACGGTTGGTGGCGGTGATGATCACCAGCTTGTCGCCGGCGTCACGGTGTTTCTTCAGCAGTTCGATGGCCTGGGGCAGTACAATCGGCTCGATGCAGTCGCGCATATAGTCCAGGTGCCATTGGGTCAGTACCTGCATCTCGGTGCGGCCGAGAATTTCCAGGCAAAAATTCAGGTACTCGGCGTTGTCGAGCTTGCCGGCCAGGTAATCTTGATAGAACTCGTCGTTGCGCGCTTTGTACGTGACGGCATCCAGGAAACCGCGCTCACACAGGTAATCGCCCCAGGCGTGATCGCTGTCGCCGCCCAGCAGTGTGTTGTCCAAGTCGAATAAAGCCAGCCGCATTGCAGTTACTCGCTGAAAATTCTGAAGAAAGGCGTCCAGAATACGGACTTTTCACAAGAGTGCACATAAGGTAGGAAGGCTCGTTGCTGCTTTCACAACCTTTGTGGAACAATGCGGCGACATGCGTTTGCGAGGTTGTTGCCGTGATCGATCCCGATGGTTTCCGCCCCAATGTGGGGATCATTCTTACGAATGATGCAGGGCAGGTGCTATGGGCTCGCCGTATCAATCAAGACGCCTGGCAGTTTCCTCAAGGCGGGATCAACCCCCAGGAGACGCCGGAAGAGGCCTTGTACCGCGAGTTAAATGAAGAAGTGGGGCTTGAGCGAGAGGATGTCGAAATACTCGCCTGCACCCGAGGCTGGTTGCGCTATCGTTTGCCGCAACGCCTGGTCAGAACGCACAGCCAACCGCTGTGCATCGGCCAGAAGCAGAAATGGTTTCTCCTGCGCCTGATCTCCAACGAGCAGCGGGTGCGGATGGATTTGACCGGTAAACCGGAGTTCGATGGCTGGCGCTGGGTCAGCTATTGGTATCCGTTGGGCCAGGTGGTGACATTCAAGCGCGAGGTGTATCGACGCGCTCTCAAAGAGCTTGCCCCGCGCCTGCTGACGCGCGACTGACGACGGAGTTCGACCCCGAGCCATGCTCAATACGCTGCGCAAGATCGTCCAGGAAGTTAACTCCGCCAAGGATCTCAAGGCGGCGTTGGGGATTATTGTACTGCGCGTCAAAGAGGCCATGGGCAGCCAGGTCTGCTCGGTCTACCTGCTGGACCCCGAGACCAACCGTTTCGTGCTGATGGCCACCGAGGGCTTGAACAAGCGTTCGATCGGCAAGGTCAGCATGGCGCCCAATGAAGGTCTGGTCGGCCTGGTCGGCACGCGCGAAGAACCCCTGAACCTTGAGAACGCCGCGGATCACCCGCGCTACCGCTACTTTGCCGAAACGGGCGAAGAACGCTACGCCTCGTTCCTCGGGGCGCCGATCATCCACCACCGCCGCGTCGTCGGCGTACTGGTCATCCAGCAAAAAGAGCGCCGCCAGTTCGACGAGGGTGAAGAAGCCTTCCTCGTGACGATGAGCGCGCAACTGGCCGGGGTTATCGCCCACGCCGAGGCCACTGGCTCGATCAGCGGCCTGGGCCGCCAGGGCAAGGGCATCCAGGAAGCCAAGTTCGTCGGCGTGCCAGGCTCACCGGGTGCGGCAGTGGGTACGGCGGTGGTCATGTTGCCGCCCGCCGACCTCGACGTGGTACCGGACAAGGCCGTCGCCGACATCGACGCCGAGCTGGGGCTGTTCAAGACGGCCATCGAAGGCGTACGGGCTGACATGCGCGCCCTGTCGGCCAAGCTGGCGACACAACTGCGCCCTGAAGAGCGCGCGCTGTTCGACGTCTACCTGATGATGCTCGACGACGCCTCCCTGGGCAGCGAAGTGACCACGGTCATCAAGACCGGCCAGTGGGCCCAGGGCGCGTTGCGCCAAGTGGTGACCGACCACGTCAACCGTTTCGAACTGATGGACGACGCCTACCTGCGCGAGCGCGCCTCCGACGTCAAGGACCTCGGCCGCCGTCTGCTGGCCTACTTGCAGCAGGAGCGTCAACAGACCCTGGTCTACCCCGACAACACCATCCTGGTCAGCGAAGAACTGACGCCGGCCATGCTCGGCGAGGTCCCCGAAGGCAAGCTGGCGGGTCTGGTCTCGGTATTGGGTTCGGGCAACTCCCACGTGGCGATCCTGGCCCGGGCCATGGGCATCCCGACAGTGATGGGCCTGGTGGACCTGCCGTATTCCAAGGTCGACGGCATCCAGATGATCGTCGATGGCTACCACGGCGAGGTCTACACCAACCCCAGCGACGTACTGCGCAAGCAGTTTGCCGATGTGGTGGAGGAAGAGAAGCAGCTGTCTTTGGGGCTCGATGCGCTGCGGGACTTGCCTTGCGTGACGCTCGACGGCCACCGCATGCCGCTGTGGGTCAACACCGGCCTGCTGGCCGACGTTGCCCGGGCGCAGAAGCGTGGCGCCGAGGGTGTGGGCCTGTATCGCACCGAAGTACCGTTCATGATCAACCAGCGCTTCCCCAGTGAGAAGGAACAGCTGGCGATCTACCGCGAACAACTGGCCGCGTTCCATCCGCAACCGGTCACCATGCGCAGCCTGGACATCGGCGGCGATAAATCCCTGTCCTACTTCCCGATCAAGGAAGACAACCCGTTCCTCGGCTGGCGCGGGATTCGCGTGACGCTCGACCACCCGGAAATTTTCCTGGTCCAGGCCCGTGCCATGCTCAAGGCCAGCGAAGGCCTGAATAACCTGCGCATCCTGTTGCCGATGATCTCTGGCACCCATGAACTGGAGGAAGCCCTGCACCTGATCCACCGGGCCTGGGGCGAAGTGCGCGACGAAGGCACCGACGTGCCGATGCCACCCATAGGCGTGATGATCGAGATTCCGGCAGCGGTGTACCAGACCAAGGAATTGGCGCGGCAGGTGGACTTCCTGTCGGTCGGCTCCAACGACCTGACCCAGTACCTGCTGGCCGTGGACCGCAACAACCCGCGAGTGGCCGATCTGTACGATTACCTGCACCCCGCCGTGCTGCAAGCCCTGCAGAACGTGGTGCGTGACGCCCATGCCGAAGGCAAGCCGGTGAGCATCTGCGGTGAAATGGCCGGCGACCCGGCAGCGGCGGTGCTGCTCATGGCAATGGGCTTTGACAGCCTGTCGATGAACGCCACCAACCTGCCGAAAGTGAAGTGGATGCTGCGACAGATCAACCTCAGCAGGGCCCAGGAGTTGCTGGCGGAAGTGATGACCATCGACAACCCGCAAGTGATCCACAGCTCCTTGCAACTGGCGCTGAAGAACCTTGGATTGGCGCGGATGATCAATCCGGCGTCGAACAAGACCCTCTAGACTGTCCAACGAGCATCTGTGGCGAGGGAGCTTGCTCCCGCTGGAGTGCGAAGCACTCCCGTTGCAGTCTTCCATAGGACTGCGTCAGCAGGTTTGCGACTGCTTCGCAGCCGAGCGGGAGCAAGCTCCCTCGCCACGAGTCATCGCTGGCATTCAAATGTGTAGCTCCACCTCCCCCAAATGCCCCCCATGCGGCCCGAAACTGCGCTCGACCATATGCCGTGTCCCATCGGCATGGACAACCAGCGCTGTACTCGCCCGCGTCCCATAAGCCGGGCTGGCAATGAATACACTCGACAACAGCGTCTCGGTCGCCAGCCCCACGCCAGTGTCCGGCAGTTCGGCCACCGGGGCGGGTTGCGGGTCGTTCAGTAGCGCCAACAGTGCCTGGGGTTGCGGATCCTCCAGCACCTCCCCCAGCGCTGCCCGGGCCTTGAGCAATTTCGGCCAAGGCGTATTCAGCCCTGCGTTCGACAAGCCATACACGCCTTCAGCCAGCCGCTGTGGCTGGGCATCGCGGGCGTTGAAGTGCCACAGCTCCGTGCCATCGCCAAGCAGCAGGTTGAACCCACCGTACTCGCTGGCCCGGGGGACAACTTCGCTCAAGTACTCGGCAATCGGCAGATTCGCGCTCAGAAACCGCGCCACCAGTTCGCCTCGCGACTTGAACGCCGGTAGCTGGCCCGGGGCGCGGATGTTCGTCAGGGCGGCAAAGCGACCGTCGGCGCCGATGCCGAGCCAGGTGCCACCGGCCTCCAGATCCCGACCGGCGTAGACGTGGGGCGCGTCAGGCCACTGGGTCAGGGGCAAGGTCGGGCGCGCGTAGAACTCGTCACGGTTGGCCGCCACGATCAGCGGCTGGGCGTGGCCGGGGCGCCAGGCAAATACGATCAGGCACATCAGGTAGTCCCGTTAACAATGCCAGTCAGTTAAAAATAAAGCCGACCACTGCTCTGTGGCGGTTTGGCAATTCTCGATCACTCTACCCACACATCGCACTCGCATCCATCACCTTCAGTGGAGCCCGGGACCCAGGATCCGGTACCATGCCGCTCTTGTTTCGGGGAAGGGTCGGGGGACGCTGGTGGAATTTGTGCTCTATCTGCTACTCGGCGCCTGCGCCGGCGTGCTGGCCGGGTTGTTCGGTGTGGGTGGCGGGATGATCATCGTCCCGGTGCTGGTGTTCAGTTTCACCTTGCAGGGTTTCGACCCGCAGGTGTTGACGCACCTGGCCGTTGGCACGTCCCTGGCGTCGATCATCTTTACCTCGGTCAATGCCGTGCGCGAGCATCATCGCAGAGGCGCGGTGCGTTGGCCGATTTTCGCCTGGATGACCGTCGGGATCCTGATCGGTGCCGGTTTCGGCGCAATCACCGCCGAAGCGATTTCCGGCCCGCACCTGCAAAGGATCATCGGCGTGTTCGCCATGATCGTCGCCGCGCAACTGGCCCTGGACTTCAAGCCCAAGGCCAGCCGTACGGTACCGGGCAAGGTGGGGTTGACCTTGACGGGCACCGTGATCGGCTGGGCCTCGGCGATCTTTGGCATCGGCGGAGGTTCGCTGACCGTGCCGTTCCTGACCTGGCGCAGCGTACCAATGCAGCAAGCGGTGGCAACCTCGTCGGCCTGCGGTTTGCCGATCGCCCTGGCCGGTGCGTTAAGTTTCATGATTCTGGGCTGGCACGATCCGCTGTTGCCGACCCATAGTCTCGGTTTTGTTTATTTGCCGGCGTTGCTGGGCATCGCCCTGACCAGCATGGTCTTCGCCCGCTTCGGTGCGCGGCTGGCCCATCGCTTGTCACCGCGCTTGCTCAAACGGCTGTTCGCCGCTTTGCTGTTCTGCGTTGGCTTAAGTTTTCTGTTCTGACGCAATCCTGGCTTAATCCCGAGGTGGCAGCGTCGCCCGGGTATTTTTGACGTTTACGAGGAATATCAATGCTGCCTTACCCGCAGATCGATCCGGTAGCCCTGGCCATCGGCCCGCTGAAAATCCACTGGTACGGCCTTATGTACCTGATCGGCATCGGCGGTGCCTGGCTGCTGGCATCGCGCCGGCTCAACCGTTTCGATCCGACCTGGAACAAGGAAAAACTCTCCGACCTGGTGTTCTGGCTGTCCATGGGCGTAATCGTCGGCGGACGCCTGGGCTATGTGCTGTTCTACGACCTGAGCGCCTACCTGGCCAACCCGACGCTGATCTTCGAGGTCTGGAAGGGCGGCATGTCGTTCCACGGTGGGTTCATCGGCGTGATGCTGGCAGCACTGTGGTTCGGCAAGCGCAACAACAAGTCGTTTTTCGAGCTGATGGACTTCGTCGCGCCAATGGTGCCGATCGGCCTGGGCGCCGGGCGCATCGGCAACTTCATCAACGCCGAGTTGTGGGGCAAGCCGACCGACGTGCCGTGGGCGATGATCTTCCCGCCGTTCAGCGACCCGGCGCAATTGCCGCGCCACCCGTCGCAGCTGTACCAGTTCGCCCTTGAAGGCGTGGCACTCTTCCTGATCCTCTGGCTGTTCTCGCGCAAGCCGCGGCCAACCATGGCGGTGTCAGGCATGTTCGCGCTGTTCTACGGGATCTTCCGCTTCATCGTTGAATTCGTCCGCGTACCGGATGCCCAGCTCGGTTATCTGGCGTGGAACTGGCTGACCATGGGCCAGGTGTTGTGCCTGCCGATGATCGTCGGTGGTCTGGCGCTGCTCTGGCTGGCTTATCATCGTGCGCCGGCTGCGGCGGCCAAGGTTTAAATTCGAACCCCGGGGCGCTGGCCTCGGGTTCAAGGACACAGGTAACCCATGAAGCAATACCTCGATCTGGTGGCCCACGTCATCAAGCACGGCACCAAGCAAGCCAACCGCACCGGCGTGAACACCATCAGTTTTCCCGGCGCCATGCTGCGCTATGACCTCAAGGATGGCTTCCCGGCCATCACCACCCGCAAAATGGCCTTCAAATCGGCCATCGGCGAGATGTGCGGTTTTCTGCGTGGGGTCAACAACGCCGCCGAATTCCGCGCCCTGGGCTGCAAGGTCTGGGACCAGAACGCCAACGAGAATGCCCAGTGGCTGGCCAATCCGTTCCGCCAGGGCGAAGACGACCTGGGCGAGATCTACGGCGTGCAATGGCGCAAGTGGCCGGCCTACAAGCAGATCCTCCTGAGCAACCCGGCGGCCATCGAGCAGACCCTGGCCCAGGGCTATCGGCAGATCGCCGAAGGCGAGGAAAACGGCCAGGCCTACGTGGTGCTGTACAAAGCCATCGACCAGGTGCGCCAGTGCGTCGACACCATCATCAAGGACCCGGGCAGCCGCCGTATCCTGTTCCACGGCTGGAACTGCGCCCAGCTCGATGAAATGGCCCTGCCGCCGTGCCATTTGCTCTACCAGTTCCACCCGAATGTCGAGACGAAGGAAATCTCCCTGACCCTCTATATCCGCTCCAACGACCTGGGCCTGGGCACACCGTTCAACCTGACCGAAGGCGCCGCGCTGCTGAGCCTGATCGGCCGCCTGACCGGGTACACGCCGCGCTGGTTCACCTATTTCATCGGTGATGCCCACGTCTACGAGAACCACTTGGACATGCTCAAGGAGCAGCTCAAGCGCGAGCCGTTCCCAATGCCCAAACTGGTGATTTCCGAGCGCGTGCCGGCGTTTGCCAAGACCGGTGTGTACCAGCCTGAATGGCTGGAGCTGGTCGAACCGGGCGACTTCTCCCTCGAGGGCTACCAGCACCACGCGCCGATGACCGCGCCGATGGCGGTCTGAGGCACACCGGTCATCGTTCCTGTGGGAGCGGGCTTGCTCGCGAAGAGGGAGTGTCAGGCAGCATCACTATGTCTGACACACTGCTTTCGCGAGCAAGCCCGCTCCCACAGATGACCTCCACAACCTACAAGATCGGCGGCAAGGGCCCTCAATGCCCATGACTCCTCCCCACATGTGAATGCTCCACCTCCGGCGCCACCGCGCCACTCACTTCCAGGCGTTGCAAGATCCCGCACTGATCCAGGTCCGGTCCTTCGCTGCAGCGATGGCGCAGGTCGATCAGTTGCGCCTGCAAAGCCAGCAGGCCGTCGATGCGCGCCTTGACGTGGTGGATGTGTTCGTCGATCAGCGCGTTGACGCTTTCGCATTGGTCCTGGGGGCTGTCGCGCAGGGCCAGGAGGCTGCGGATTTCCTCCAGGGTCATGTCCAGGGTGCGGCAGTTGCGGATGAATGTCAGCCGTTCGGCGTGGGCCTGGGTGTAGACGCGATAATTGCCGTCGCTGCGGGCCGGTTCCGGCAACAGGCCTTCGCGCTCGTAATAGCGGATAGTTTCGACTTGGCAGTCGGTGATTTTCGCCAGTTCTCCGATCTTCACGGTGTTGCCTCCCAATAGGTGCTTGACCCTATAGTGGCTACAGGGTCTTTACTGTGCAACAGGCACTTTTCACGGACGTAACCCGATGAGCGATTCGATCCACATCCACAAGCCCGACCACGGCCACGATCACGGGCACTCCTGCTGCTCTTCGAAAGCCGCACCGTCGGTGGTCAACCTCGGCAAGGCGCCGACGGACGGTGCACGGCTGAGCAGCTTTCGCATCGAGGCCATGGACTGCCCCACCGAGCAGACGCTGATCCAGAACAAGCTCGGCAAGCTCAAAGGCGTGCAGCAACTGGAATTCAACCTGATCAACCGCGTGCTCGGCGTGACCCACGACTTGCCCAACGACACACCGATCATCGATGCGATCCAGTCCCTGGGCATGCAGGCCGAACCGTTGACGCCGGGCCAGGAGCAAGAAACCAACAACCTGCCCACCCCGGCCAAGCCTTGGTGGCCGTTGGCGCTGTCCGGTGTCACCGCCCTGGGTGCCGAGGTGATCCACTTCACCAGCGCCGCGCCAAACTGGGTGGTCGCCCTGGTGGCGCTGGTGTCGATCCTCAGCGGTGGCCTCGGTACGTACAAAAAGGGCTGGATCGCCCTGAAAAACCGCAACCTGAACATCAATGCGCTGATGAGCATTGCCGTGACCGGCGCGGTGTTGATCGGCCAATGGCCGGAAGCGGCGATGGTGATGTTCCTGTTCACCGTGGCCGAATTGATCGAAGCCAAATCCCTGGACCGGGCGCGCAACGCCATCAGCGGTCTGATGCAAATGGCCCCGGAACAGGCCACCGTGCAACAGGCCGATGGCACTTGGCAGGTGCAGGCGGTCAAAGCCATCGCCCTCGGTGCACGGGTGCGGGTTCGCCCCGGCGAGCGGGTTGGCCTGGACGGTGACGTGGTCGCCGGCCGTTCGACCATTGACCAGGCGCCGATCACGGGTGAAAGCCTGCCGGTGGAAAAAACCGTGGGTGACAAGGTCTTTGCCGGCACCATCAACCAGGCCGGCGAGCTGCAATACACCGTGACCGCGCCAGCCGACCAATCCACCCTGGCGCGGATCATCCACGCGGTGGAGCAAGCCCAGGGTTCTCGCGCACCGACACAGCGCTTCGTTGATCAATTTTCCACAATCTACACACCGGCGGTGTTCGTCCTGGCGCTGGCGGTGGCCGTCATCCCACCGCTGCTCATGGGTGCGGCGTGGTTCGACTGGATTTACCGGGCGCTGGTGCTACTGGTGGTGGCCTGCCCTTGTGCACTGGTGATTTCCACCCCGGTGACCATCGTCAGCGGCCTCGCCGCGGCGGCGCGCAAAGGTATTCTGGTCAAGGGCGGCGTGTACCTGGAGGGCGGCTACAAGCTCGACTACCTGGCCCTGGACAAGACCGGCACGATCACCCACGGCAAACCGGTGCAAACCGACTATGTGGTGCTGGACCCAACAGTGGCAACGACCGCCCCGACCCTGGCCGCCAGCCTCGCGGCGCGCTCCGACCACCCGGTGTCCCAGGCAATCGCCAATGCCGCTGTGGATAAGCACCTGGCCGCGCAGGTTGTGGATAACTTCGAAGCTCTCCCGGGGCGCGGGGTACGCGGCGATATCAACGGCCAAACCTATCACCTGGGCAATCATCGTCTGGTGGAAGACTTGGGCCTGTGCTCTCCCGAGCTGGAAGCGAAACTCTTCGCCCTGGAGAAACAGGGTAAATCCGTGGTGTTGTTGCTCGATGGCAAGGGGCCCTTGGCGCTATTTGCCGTGGCCGACACTGTGAAGGACTCCAGCCGCGAAGCTATTCGGCAACTGCACGAGCTGGGCATCAAGACCCTGATGCTCACCGGCGACAACGCACACACCGCCGAAGCGATTGCTGCGCAGGTAGGCATGGATCAGGCCCGGGGCGACCTGTTGCCAAACGACAAGCTGCAAGCCATCGAAGCGTTGTACGCCCAAGGGCACCGGGTCGGCATGGTCGGCGACGGCATCAACGACGCCCCTGCCCTGGCCCGATCGGAAATCGGCTTCGCCATGGCGGCGGCCGGTACCGACACGGCCATTGAGACCGCCGATGTCGCCCTGATGGACGATGATCTGCGCAAGATTCCGGCATTTATTCGCCTGTCGCGCCAGACCTCAAGCATCCTGAAACAGAACATCGCCCTGGCGCTGGTCATCAAGGCGATCTTTCTTGGGGTGACCTTTGCCGGGTTCGCCACCATGTGGATGGCGGTGTTTGCCGACATGGGGGTGAGCTTGTTGGTGGTGTTCAATGGGTTGCGGTTGTTGCGTAAATGAAGAGTTTAGGGTGAAAGGACGCTTCGCGAGCAAGCTTTACTCCCACAGTTGGATCTTTGTGAATACAGAATTTGAATTCACCGCAGATCTGCTGTGGGAGCAAAGCTTGCTCGCGATGGGCTGCGCAGCAGCCCTAATGATTTACCGCCCATTCAATCACGTTTGGGCTCGCGAATCTTGTACCAGGCCACATACAGCGCCGGTAGGAATAGCAACGTCAGCAGTGTCGCAATGATGATCCCGCCGATCATCGCGTAGGCCATCGGCCCCCAGAACACTTCCCGGGCAATCGGGATCATCCCCAGGCTCGCCGCAGCCGCCGTGAGCAAGATCGGCCGACGCCGGTGTTCGGTGGCTTGCACCACCGCATCCCAAGGCTCGTACCCGTCACGTTCATATTCATCGATCTGGGTTACCAGGATCACCGAGTTGCGGATGATGATGCCGATCAACGCGAGGATCCCGAGGATCGCCACGAAGCCCATGGGCGTGCCCGACGGCACCAGCGCCAGCACCACGCCAATCAGCCCCAGGGGCGCGACGCTGGCCACCAGGAACAGTTTCTGCACGCTGTGCAGCTGGATCATCAGGAAGGTCGCCATCAAAAACAGCATCAGCGGCACGACGCTGGCGATAGGCCCTTGGGCCTTGCTGCTCTCTTCCACCGTACCGCCGGTGGCGACCTTGTAGCCCGCCGGCAGGCTGGCGGCGAATTTGTCGATGTCCGGTTGCAGTTGCCTCACAAGGTCCGTGGGTTGGATTTCATCGCGCACCGCAGCCTTGATGGTGATGGTCGGCTTACGGTCGCGACGCCATACCAGCGGCTGCTCCAGTTCATAACGCACCGTGGCAAACGCCAGCAGCGGAATCGAAGTGCCGCCCGGTGTGACAATCTGCAGGTTCTGCAGGGTTTCCGGCGAACCGCGCTCGACGTCTTCGGCACGGCCGATCACGTCAATCAGGTAAATATCGTCGTTGACCTGAGTCACCGGCGAACCGCTGACGATACCGTTCATCAGCTTGGCCACGTCGTCGGAAGACAGCCCCAGTTGCCGCGCCTTGTCTTGGGCAATATCGATGCGCAACACCTTGCCCGGCTCGTTCCAGTCGTAAATGATTTCGCCGATGTGCGAGTTCTTGTCCAGCTCGGTGGCCAGTTCTATGGCGTGCTTGCGCACCTGGTCGACGTCCTTGCCGCTGACCCGGTACTGGATCGGCCGGCCTACCGGCGGGCCCATTTCCAGGGCCTGCACGTAGCTGCCAATGCCGACGAAGTCCTCGCGCAAACGCTTTTGCAGGCGCTCGGTGAGGGCCGTGCGCGACTCCAGGTCTTTGCTGACGATCACCAGTTGCGCGTAGTAAGGGTTCTGCAGTTGCTGGTCCAGCGGCAGGTAGAAACGAATCGCGCCTTCGCCGATGTAAGTGCTCCAGCGCTCGATGTCCGGGTCGTCCTTGAGGGTCGCTTCCAGGCGGTCGACGGCTTTTCGCGTCTCGTCCATGGAGGCGTTCTGCGGCAGGTTGAGGTCTACCAGGATCTCCGGCCGGTCCGAAGACGGGAAGAACTGGTTCTGCACAAAACCCATGCAAAACACCGACAGCACAAACAGCAACACGGTGATGCCGATGGCCCACCAGCGATTGCGCATCGCCCAGAGCAGGCCACCGTTGAACACCCGACCGATCCGCCCGGGCTCGGCGCTATGAGGTTTCACGTTGGTGCTGAGGATGTGCACGCCAATGACCGGGGCGAACAGCACCGCGACGATCCATGACACCAGCATCGCCACGGCAATCACCGCAAACAGGGTAAAGGTGTACTCACCGGCGGAACTGGCGTTCAGGCCAATGGGCACGAAACCGGCCACGGTGACGAGGGTCCCGGTGAGCATCGGGAACGCCGTCGAGGTGTAGGCGAAGGTCGCGGCCTGCTCCTTGGTTTCGCCTTTTTCCAGGCGCGTGACCATCATCTCCACGGTGATCATTGCGTCGTCCACCAGCAGGCCGAGGGCGATGATCAGCGCACCGAGGGAGATCCGCTGCATGGTGATGCCGCTGTATTCCATGAACACAAAGACCATCGCCAACACCAGCGGAATCGAAAAGGCCACCACCAGCCCGGCCCGTATGCCAAGGCTGATGAAGCTCACGACCAGCACGATAATCACCGCCTCGAACAAGGCACTGGTGAAGCCGCCGACCGCCTCCTCCACCACTTCGGCCTGATCCGATACGGTGTGAACGCCAACCCCCACCGGCAGGTCGGCAGTCAGTTCGCTCATGCGGGCATGCAGCGCCTTGCCGAAGTCCTGGATGTTGCCGCCCTTCTTCATGGCGATGGCAAGGCCGATGGCGGGCGTGCCGTTGAAGCGGAACATCGGTGTGGCGGGGTCGACATAACCGCGGCTGATGTCCGCGATGTCGGCCAGTCGATAAAAACGATCATTGAGCCGCAGGTTGACGTTGGCCAGGTCCTTTTCCGACTGGAACTGCCCGGAGGTTCGCACGGAAATCCGCTCCGGCCCGGCGTCGATCACCCCGGCCGGGGTGACGGCGTTCTGGGTTTGCAGGCTCTGCACCACCTGACGCTGGTCGATGCCCAAGGCGGCGAGTTTGCGCGTGGAAAAGTTCAGGTACAGCACTTCGTCCTGCTCGCCGATCATTTCCACCTTGCCCAGGCCGGGCACGTCGCGGATCTCGGCGCGTACCTGCTCCACGTAGTCGCGCAGCTGGCGCATCGACAAGCCATCCCCGGTGAACGCATAGATCGAACCGTACACATCGCCGAACTCGTCGTTGAACCCCGGGCCTTGCAGGCCGTCAGGGAAATCGCCGCGAATGTCGTTGATCTTCTTGCGCACCTGGTACCAGATCTCGGGGATTTCCTTGGCCCCGGTGGTATCGCGCAAGTACACGAATACCGTCGATTCCCCCGGTCGGGTGTAGCTTTTGACGTAGTCGAGGGAATCGAGCTCTTCGAGTTTTTTCTCGATGCGGTCAGTGACCTGCCTGAGGGTTTCTTCCTGGGTCGCGCCGGGCCAGCGGGTCTGGATGATCATGGTCTTAATGGTGAACGAAGGGTCTTCTTCACGCCCCAGGTTCATGTACGAAAACACGCCCATCAGCAACGCCACAAACATCAGGTACCAGACGAACGACTGATGTCGCAGAGCCCATTCGGAGAGGTTGAAAGGCCCTTTCATCGTACGTCCTCATCCAGTTTTACTTTCTGCCCCGGCTGGAGGCTGTTCACACCGGCGCTGACCACGCGGTCGCCGGCCTTGATGCCGTTGGCCACCAGCACCGAGTCTGCCGAACGCTCGAGAATCCGCACTTCGCGGGGGGAGACGGTCTGCGTCTGCGGGTCGATGAGCCAGATGCGCGCCTTGCCATCGACCTCTTGCAGCGCACTGAGCGGCAGCTCGATGCGGGGCTCGATGGTCGAACTCAGGGTCACGCCGATGGCCGTGCCCAGGCGAAAGCCTGGCGGCGTATCGACCAGCGTCAGGCGCGCGCGACGAGTGCGGGTGGCACTCTGGGCCTGGGGTTCGATCTCGCGCACGGTGGCGGTGGTGTGGATGGCCGGATCCAGTTGCGCGGCAACGTCAAACACCACGTCTGCGGGCAAGCGCTCGGCCAGCCCGGCCGGCAGGTCGATCACCGCCTCCTTGATGTCCGGGCGGGCCAGGGTCACCACTTGCTGGCCGGCGGTGACCACCTGCCCGGCTTCGGCATTCCAGGCCGTGACGACCGCGTCATGGTCGGTGCGCAGTTCACTGTAGTTGAGCTGGTCGCGGGCTTGCGCCACCGAGGCGCGGGCTTGCTCGAGGGAAGCACCGGTGGTTTTCAGGTCGGTCTGGGCGATGTCCAACTGCGCCTGGGCACCGACGCCACGGTCGAACAATTGCTGCTGGCGACGGGCATTGGCCTGGGCGTTGATGTACTGCGCCTCGATCCGCGCCAGATCGCCCTGGACAGCGCGCACCTGGTTCTGCTGATTGGTGGGATCGAGGGTGGCGAGCAAATCGCCCTTCTTCACCTCGGCGCCGACGTCGACGTTGCGGCTGGCGATCCGCCCTGGCACACGAAAACCCACGTTGCTCTCGTAACGCGCCTGGATATTCCCGGCGAACCGTCCAAGAGCCTGTTGATCCAGCGCCTGGACTTCAACGGACAACACCGGTCTCACCGGCGCCGGGGGAGCCTCTTCCTTCGAACAGGCGGCCAGTAGCAGGCCGGCCGAGACCATCCACAAACGCTTCATGGCTGGGCTCCTGCCGGGGATTTATCGTGGGTGTTTTCAGCGATCTCGACACGCACGCCGGGGTGCAGCAGTTGCCCACCCGCCGTGATGACTTTCTCGCCGCCCTTGAGCCCGTCACTGATGATGACCTTGCCCGTCAGGTACCGGCCGACGGTGACAGTATGCAATTGCGCCTTGCCTTCGTCGTCCACCAGCCACACGGCCGGGTCACTGAGGTTCTTGGTCAGCGCCGACCATGGCAGCTCGACGGCAGCCTTGCCCGCCGACTTGGCGGTGGCGCTGACCACCGAACCCAGGCGCATGCCTTCAGGCAAATCGTTGAGGGTGACCTTGACTTGCACGGTGCCGGTCTGGGCAGACACCGCCGGGGTAATCTCGCGCACCGTGCCAGTGGTCTTGATGGCCGGGTTGTCCAGCAGGCTGATGACGATCGCTGGGTCCGACGGCGGTTCGTGCAACAGGGACTCGTAGATGTTGAACACCGCATCGCGCTCGCCGTCCCGCGCCAGGCTGAAGATCGGCACCGTGGCCTGCACCACTTGGCCAACCTCAGCCTGGCGCGCCGTGATGATGCCCGGCGCCTCGGCGATCAGCGAGGTATAGCTCAGTTGTTCGCGGGCGCTGGCCAATTGGGCCTGGGCGGCGCTCAGCGCACTCTGGCTGCCGCGCAGTTGCGCCTGGGCCGCGTCGTATTCGCTCTGGCTGGTGTAACCCTTGGGCAAGAGTTTCTGCTGGCGCACGAAGGCCGCCGCACTCTGCTTGACCCGCGCCTGTTCGGCGACCACCTGGGCCTCGGCGGAGTCGACGTTGGTCTGCAAGTCCCGGGGGTCGAGGCGAGCCAGCACTTGCCGGGCCGAGACCCGGTCACCGACATTGACTTTGCGCTCGATGATCTTGCCGCCTACGCGAAACGACAGATCGGTCTGCACCCGTGCCTGGACATCACCGGTGAGGGTCACCGAAGCCGCGTATTCGCTAGGCATCGCTTGCTGCACGAAAACCCGCGGAAGGGCTTTTTCCTCGGGCTTTTTATCACCACATCCCATCAACAACGCACACAGGCCCAGGCCAACAACCAGTTTGATTCGGGGACCAGCCATGCAGACTCCTTGGCGTTGTAAGGACGTGTCGGTGACGATACGACTGTGAGCTTAGAACAGGGTTCAACGGATGCATATAACCACAATGTATGCAGCAATCAGGCAGACTAACGCCTTTGCGGTAGGCGCAGGAAAACGCTCATGCTCAAAACCCTCGCGGTGGCCAATTATCGCTCCATCAACAAACTGGTGATTCCCCTGGGCCGGCTGAACCTGATCACCGGCCCCAACGGCAGCGGCAAGTCCAATCTGTATCGTGCCCTGCGCCTGCTGGCGGAGACGGCCCAGGGCGGTGTGGTCAACGCCCTGGCCCGTGAAGGCGGACTGGACTCGACCTTCTGGGCCGGACCGGAAAAAATCAGCCGGCGTATGCGCAACGGCGAGGTGCCTGTCCAGGGTATTGTGCGTCAGGGTACCAAACGCCTGCGCCTGGGATTCGCCGGTGAAGATTTCAGCTATTGCATCGCCCTCGGTCTGCCGGAGCCTAGTCGCTCAGCGTTTTCACTGGACCCTGAAATCAAGCACGAATGCATCTGGGCCGGCCCGGTCTTTCGTCCTGCCAGCCTGCTGGTGGACCGCAACGGGGCGATGATCCGTGCCCGCGAAGGCCGTTCATGGGATGTTTTGGCCCAGCACACACCCACCTTCGACAGCCTGTTCGACCAGGTTGGCAGCCTGCGCACTTCGCCGGAGGTGCTGCAGATGCGCGAATTCATCCGTCGCTGGCGCTTCTATGATCATTTTCGCAGCGACGCCGACGCCCCGGTGCGCCAGCCGCAACTGGGCACCCGCACGCAGGTCCTGCACCACGACGGGCGTGACCTGGCCGCAGCCCTGCAAACCATCCTTGAAATCGGTGACCACGAAGCGTTGCATACCGCCATCGGCGATGCGTTCCCGGGGGCCCACCTGCACATCGAGAAACTGCAAGGCGGACGTTTCGCCATCGCGTTTCAGCAGCATGGCTTGCTGCGTCCGCTGTCCGCCGCCGAACTGTCGGACGGGACCCTGCGCTATCTGTTGCTGGTGGCCGCCTTGCTCACCCCGCGACCGCCCTCGCTGATGGTGCTCAACGAACCGGAAACCAGCCTGCACCCGGATCTGTTGCCGGCCTTGGCGCGGTTGATCATCCGGGCTTCAGTCAATTGTCAGGTCTGGGTGGTGTCCCATGCCACGCGCCTGATCGCAGCCTTGCAGCAAGACGACGACTGCAATTGCATCGTGCTGGAAAAAGAGCTGGGGCAGACTGGAATAGTGGGCCAGGGAATGCTGGATGCGCCGGCGTGGAACTGGCCGGATTGATCGACGGTATTTGCAGAGGCACTGTAAGAAGGCTATTTTTCCTTACGCTGTAGGACGGATCTGTTTTTCCATGGACCTCTCCAAGGAACCGCAGCTCATGGCCAGACTCCACGGCCCTCCATCACAAGGACGATAAAAATGGCTGACGTGAAAGCCCCGCAACCTCTCGACCCGCAAGATATCGTCAAGCTGCTCGTGGCCCTGCGCCGCGCATTGAAAAAGCAACCTGCGTAGCCACGCCGCTCAGGTGCACCTGGCCTTATGTTGCCTGCACAAAAAAACGCCGACGCTGGCAAAGCCGTCGGCGTTGTAACTTCAAGCCTGTACTGTTCGATCAGAACGCTGGCAGCACCGCGCCGTTGTATTTCTTCTCGATGAACGCCTTCACTTCCGGGCTGGTCAGGGCCTTGGCCAGTTTCTGGATGGCCGGGCTGTCCTTGTTGTCTGGACGAGCCACCAGGAAGTTCACGTAAGGCGAATCCGAACCTTCGATCACCAGCGCATCTTTGGCCGGGTTAAGACCCGCTTCCAGGGCGTAGTTGGTGTTGATCATGTCCAGGTCGACCTGATCGAGCACACGCGGCAGCATGGCCGATTCCAGTTCCTTGAACTTGAAGTTGTGTGGGTTCTTGGCGATGTCTTTTGGCGTTGCCAAGGCGTTTTTCGGGTCCTTGAGTTCGATCAGGCCAGCCTTCTGCAGCAGGATCAGAGCACGACCACTGTTGCTGCCCTCGTTGGGGATGGCGATGGTCGCGCCGTCCTTGAGCTCGGCCAGGCTTTTGACTTTCTTCGAGTAGCCACCGAACGGTTCGATGTGCACGCCGATCACGGTCACAAGGTGGGTGCCTTTGCCTTCGTTGAAGTTCTTGAGGTATGGCAGGGTCTGGAAGTAGTTCGCGTCCAGACGCTTCTGATCAACCTGTACGTTGGGCTGAACGTAGTCAGTGAACACCTTGATTTCCAGGTCCACGCCTTCTTTGGCCAGGGCCGGCTTGATCAGCTCAAGGATTTCAGCGTGAGGCACCGGGGTGGCCGCCACCACCAGTTTCTCCGCCGCTTGGGCCAAACCCGAGGTCAGGGCTGCCGCCAATGCGGTGAATAACAGAACCTTTTTCATGCAGTGTCCTTATCGAAAATCGCTGTCGCCATGGGCAACGGTCAACCAGTGGGGTGCCAGCGAAGTGCTATCGCTGGCGTGATGCGGACCATACCGATATTTTTTATGCCTTAAAAATATCTTTTATTAAGATGGTTAGATCGATAACTTATATAGAAGAGAAAGGTGCACCTGCCCGTCATCATGCAAATCGAATGTCCGAGCCTCGCTCCCTGACGTCGCCATAGATGTCGTCGAACGCCTGGCCGCTCCTATCCTTACTGGACCATTCGTCCTCCTGCTGGAAATACCCTTTGGCTTTTTCGATGTACCGATCCCTATCGATCGTATACCTGAGGCCGTCGACCGGGTACTTGACATAGCCGACCACATCCTTGGCTGTCAGCACATTTCCCAGCTCTTTTTGAAGCGCGATGAGGTTGCGCTGCCCGCCTCCACGAATCAAAGGGCCCGCCGCCCTGGCATGTCCTCCGATGCGTGTCGCGCGCAAGGCATTGTGGCGACTCACTGTCACGACATCACCGAGCGCATCGACGGTTTTCTGCAGCGCGACAGAGGTGCCTTTACCTAGCACTTTGCCCGCGAGGGAAGCCCCACCGGACGCAACCCCCAAGGCAATGCTGGCGTAACTCAGGATCTGAGTGGCCACGGCGTCCGGAGCAGTTTCCTCTAACACCATCGATGCAATGGATACCGCACCTGACACCACCTCCAGCGTCAACGCCGTTGCGGCCGAAAACGACATCCCGACCAAGGGCGCGGATGCGCCAAGGGTTGCAATGGTGAATGCAACAGAAGCAATCGCGAAAGCCGCGGTGAGCCCTATCTTGACCCAGCCCCAGGCAGAAATATGGCCGGTCGGATCGCTCAGATTGATCGGGTCCCCGAGGCAGTAGGCATAAGGATTGAGGCCGCCGCCATCGAAAGGGCTCCAACTGTCGGGCCGGTGGAATCTCATCAATACCGGATCGTAGGCCCGATAGCCGTTGCCAAGCAGGTAACAACCGGTGGCAGGGTCAAGCGGTTCGCCGCTGAAGCCGAACAGGCTTCCCAATCCATCCGACACCGGGCGCTGCCCATAGGGCGAATAGGCATGCCTGGTGTTGTCGCCGCCAGACAGTACCTGCAAGACATTGCCATAGGCATCGGTGCTGAATAGTGCCGTCTGCGGACCTTGTAGCAACGCCAACAACTGCTGCCCCTCGCGCACGACGCTGCGGTTCTCATCACCTGTAACCTCGCCGCACAACTGCTCTTCACGGTAGAAGCGCCGACACGGCTTTTCATTCATCAACTCAAAGGCATGGAGCCGGTCCGAGGCATCATATCGATAGCAGGCCAACGTCGACCTCGAGTCTGTCGACGTCACGCTTTCCAGGCGACCCAGTTCGTCGTAAAAAAACCCGCGCCCTTGTGAATCAGTGAGCATATTGCCGTCGACGTCGTAATTGAAGGTCAAGTTGGCAGCCACGTAGTCGGGATGACTGTGGATGACAGCACTCAGTTGGGTTTTGTCAGGCAGGTCATATCGATAGTTTGCAATGTTTTCGCCGCCTACGAAGCGTGTCACCACCTGACAAATGTTGTCGAGATAATCGTAGGTGTAGTCCTGGGAAACAATGACTTTGCCCTGG
This sequence comes from Pseudomonas sp. LBUM1664, assembly GCF_059695895.1. Classification (NCBI taxonomy): domain Bacteria; kingdom Pseudomonadati; phylum Pseudomonadota; class Gammaproteobacteria; order Pseudomonadales; family Pseudomonadaceae; genus Pseudomonas; species Pseudomonas sp. LBUM1664. The sequence goes on from NZ_CP166791.1 coordinate 6,103,182, forward strand.
GTATCCACGGGCGCCTGCTTGCCGTCACAGGCGTAACGCGTCAAGCGGCCCCGTAAGTCATAGATGAACGACTCAAGACGCAGAACCTCATTGTTGGATGTGAGCGTGCGCCGACTGAGCTTATCGCCAGGGCCGAACGACTGGGCCACCTCGATGACGTCATTTCCCCGAGAGGAAGAACGGCGAAGAGTCTCGCGACCAAATTCGTCGTACGCCAGATCGGTGACCATCGAAAGGCCCGTTTGAGAGTCGGCGACGGCAATACAACTGACCTGCCCTTGAGAGTCGTACGAGTAGGTGACAGCGACTGGGCCTTGAGTGATTCCCGACAACCGTCCCGTCTCGTCATAAAGGCAGGTGCGGTCCGTGCCGTTGACGTCCGTATGACCGATCGGCTTCCCCATCATGGAATAGGTTTGCAAACTTTCGAACCGGTCGAGTGCGGTTATCCATGACTCCCGGCTGAGCCGGCCGGAAGCACAATACTTCATGCGTCGCTGAACCAGCGAGTTGGCCGACTCCTGGAGCAGGCCGGTGTGCGGATCGAATCGGTGCCTGGTCAAAACGGACGCCTGGCTGCCTGAGCGCTCAGTGACGCAATCATCAAGCATGGGATCAAGGGTGAACCGCAGGACTTTGCCGGCCGGTGTGATCTTCTGCGAAGCGCTCCTGCTGGAACCTTCATAGACCATCCGTTCGGTGCGACCACCTGACTGGTTGCCAGTAATACGCATCAGTCCATCGTAGGTGCGACTACCCACTACATAGCCGTTTGCGCTGATTTGCGTGGGATAGTCACCCTGGCTCTGTGCCGCGTACCTTTTTCCGATCACGGTGCCGTCGGGCAAAATCGTACTCAGCACGCGACCGGCCAAGTCGTATGCGTAGCAGGTAACCGCCCCATCGGAAGCCGTTTGCCTGATACACCGTCCCAGACCATCGTATTCGTAGGCGGTAACCTCTCGCACAACGCCTGACAGGTCCACACGTTCGACGCGCGACGGTTTCTCCAAAGCATTAATGAATGTACGAGTCTTGCTGCCGCCCTCCACCCACTCGGTACGGGTGCGTGCTACAGGATCAATCTCATCATGAACGGTCACTTGCCCACGGCGAATGGTCCGGTTCTGGTGCCCCCACTGATCGTACTCATACAGGCTCTCCAGTGTTTTCGGCTTGCCGTTGAACCAATCGGTGTGTTTATCCGACTGCAGGCGAGCGAGCCCGTCGTATTGGGCCTCATAGATCACGCGCATGGGCGCGCCGGGCTCATCGACGTCCTGTTTCTCGAGCCTTATGGTGCGACCAAGTCCGTCGCTGTGGGTAGCTGTCAGTCCGCCACGGGCATCCTTGACGGTGACGGTGACAAACGGATCGCTGGACGTGGCTGCCCGATAGGTGAATTGACGGGACGCTGAGCTGTCAGTGTCGGGCATCACCGTTTCACGGGTCAGTTGCCCCAGAGAATCGTATTCGATGCTGACGGTACTGCCGCCAGATTCACAGGTTCTGATCAGCCAGCCGCATTCGTCATGCCATTCCTGCCGCAGATGGCTCAGCCCCTGAGCGCTAAAGGTCAGATCGGTGCGAACGTTATCGTTTTCACGCTGGTACGCATAACGGTGTTCACTGCGCACGCCGCCTACGGTTTCAACCTTGCTTTGCAGCCGTCCATGAAAGAAATCCTTGCTGTTGTTGACGTACCGTAAACGACAATCCACCCGTGGCTCGCTGACCCCGTCTTCGTACAGCGTTTCGCTGGCGAGCCGGATACAGCGGCCACCACCGGGACGCAATGAGGGCAGTTGCGTATAGGTATAACGAACCACCGTCGTAGGCGCGACGGCGAAATCAGGGGAGGCGATGATCGACTTCTGTCTGAGAAAACACGGCACGCCTATGGGGCTGGCAGGACAATCCGCACTCCCTTGTGCCGGGAAATATTCATAGACCTCCCGCGCCCCGCACGGGCTGGTTTTTTCCAGCAGATTCCCATATTCATCATAAGAAGTGCGGGTAACCTCACTTCTGGTATTGCTGCGGCCCGCCCCCTCAGCCTCGCGGGTGTCAAAAAAACTGTCACGCACGACGCGCGGCAACTGGAACCGTGGGGGCTGATAACGGAAAGCCAGATTGGGCTCATCGTAATATTCGATTTCCCGCAGGTGCATCGTGCTGCCGCGGATGGTCCTTTGCGAAATCATCGAATGGAAGCGATTGTAGGTGCGAATGATTCGAGAGGCCTGACGTGCGCCGCTTGTGCCGGGGACCATCTGGATTTGAGTACAGGAGTATTCATAGTTGCCGCTCACGTCATAAAGCACATCGCGCTCAGCGGACCAACGAAACCCTGAACCATACCCAAGGAAGTTGCTGCCGGAATACTCGTAAACGTTAATAACCGCCGGCTGCCCCCCGCCAGGAGACAGAACCGATTGGACGACAACGGGCAAGTAGGTTGCCGGCGCCCCAGTGGGGAGCTTATGGCCCTGAGCTTTGTAGGTAAGCCTTTCCTGAGCACCGTTGGGCTGACGAACTTCGTTCATCACCAAATAACCACTACTTCGCTCATAACCAAAGGACCAGACCGATGCACTATCTTCCGCGGTGACCAGCCTGATTTGTGCGAGCACTCCGTTCTGGAGTGCAAACAGGTACTGGCGCTTCTTGGAAGGAATATCCGGCCACACGGTAATCGTTGGTGGCGTCGGTCTGTTCTGGGCGTAGTCGATATGCATGACACGGCGATGCTGATGATAGACGGCCACCAGCTGTCGTCGTCCGGATAAAAGTCGATATTCATAACGTGTTTCCTTGCCGTCGGGGCAATACTCACGCGCCAACAGCCACTCGTTATAAGCCGTACTCGGACGTGACAGAATCTCGGTTCTCCCATCGATATGTTCAATGGCAAGTTCGTCACCTTGCACCGTGACGCTCAAGTTCTCGAGTTTCTTATCCTGGAAAGCAACCTGACTTCCACTGATGAAAAGTTGATAAGTCTCACCGTTTGTCAGCGTCAATTTCCGTCGGCGCTGATCGTAGCTGCAGGTGCGAAGGGACCAACCGGCTCCCAGGCCAAGATCCTGATCATTAAAGGAGTCGTATGAAAGGGTCATTGAGACCTTCGGCCCACCGGCTGCGTCAGCCGGCGCCGCGTCCAACGCCACGCTGCAACTGTAGCTACCGGTACGGGGATCCACGCCCGAGCGGACGAAACTGTCAAACTTGAAGGCAGCCGAAGTTAACTGCCCGGCGAGAGAAGACGAGAGAGTCATGAGGTTCTTCCTTGAAAAATTGTTTTTGTTTTATCAATAGACCCGAACCGTCAGCGGGTTCTCGGTTAGCTCCATGTGCAACTCATGAAAATTCCCATACATATCGCGCAATTCGAAAGAGGTTTTGCTCACAGACTCTCGGACCCACACGCGTCCACCGTGTTTCCCATAGGCGAGCACCCATGCAACACGCCGGTTCCCGCTCCGGTCCCTTCCCAGCGCATCCGGCAAATCCCAATACACCGGCATTCCCGTTCGCATGGATCCGCCATTCCCATACCCGACAACGTAGTAACCTGTGTATCGGCTGTCCGAACTTCCTATCCGAAGATGAGCCCCCATGCTGAAATCCGTTACGAACTCCATTCGCTGCTGATCAATTATCAACTCCAGATTGAAAACCTCGACCTTCTCGATATCACCGCGGCTGGTATAGGGGGCCGGGGTGCGACGAACCGAATACTGCTCAGGTCGATAAGTCGCCGGAGGAAGTGGAACCAATGTGAGAGAACTAAAGTCTTGCTTCATATCGGGTTGAAACGTTACGCCGTCTGCTCGCGTTATACGTAACTGCAAGTCAATCGGCCTGTCGGAGCTGGACGTGACATAAAAATCCTTTGTGTAGACAAACTCCCCCGACGGCACTGGGCCTTGGACAGGACCATTAGGAGGAAGTTGGCGAAAACGGCGGTCTTCCTGTTCAGTGTATTTCCAAAAACCGACGTCACCCTGATGCCTGTCTTTAGTTAACGCCGCTCCCGTAATTCCATCAATCAACACAATAGAATCAAATTCAGACTGGATCAGAGGGACACTGCTCCACCAGTTCTCCACCTCGACGAATACTTTTACCAGCAATTGTTGATAGCCGTTCCTGTATAGTTGATTACCCCCCGTTACGGAAACAATTCCAAAATGCTTTAAACCAGTCCATGTCGATTCGCGCGCCATGACAGGTTTGTTATTTTTGTCGTCCATTTTCTAATCCTCGGTATTTATTAAATGAGTTGTGACCGTCTTCCTGTTCGCTTGATCACATTGCTTTTGCCATTCAATTAATGACCATTACCGAGCTGGCAATCAAGTTCGAAAGCCACACAAATTATTTGCAGAAACAACTTACAAGCCTTATGAAGATTCGCACGCCTCACGAGAACACACTTAATATTCACATAACAAAAACCCCGACGACATAGAGACCATCAGGGTTAAGTAATTCGGCGAGTTTTATGTACGAATCAGAGGCCAGCGAACCACTGCTTTAATTGTTCAAGTTGCTGGCGCTTGCCCTGCCCGATCAACGTTAGCACCAGGTGCTTGATTGTTTCCGAAGGCTCCGTTAGATGTGGCAAATTGAGATGCTCCGGCAATATGTAATCGCCATTACTTACCAGCAACGCGAAATGAATGACGTTTTCCAGCTCGCGGGTGTTGCCGGGCCAACTGTGCCGTTCCAGCGCGTGCTGCGCCGCTTCGCTGATCAGCGGCACGCTCAGGCCGAGGCGCTGGCTGTAGATGCCCAGGAAGTATTCAGCCAGGGACAGAATATCGCCCACCCGCTCACGCAACGCCGGCAACTCGAGTCGCCCTTCGCTGAGGTAGTGGTAGAGCCGTTCGTGAAATTTCCCGGCGGCCACCGCTTGCGCCAGGTCGATGCTGGTGGCTGCTACCAACCGCACATCCACGGGGCTGGGCTGGTGGGCGCCAACGCGGGTGACTTCGTGGTTTTCCAGGGCCGCCAGCAATTTGATCTGGATCGGCAGCGGCAAGTCGCCGATCTCATCCAGGTAAAGGGTGCCGCCATTGGCCGAGCCGAACCAGCCGGCCCGACTGCTGGCCGAACCGCTGTAGCTGCCGGCGGCATAACCGAACAGTTCGGCGTCGGCGTAGGTCGGGCTGATGGCGCCGCAATTGACCGATACAAACAGCCCACCGCGATCACTTTCGCGATGGATGTACCGGGCAAGCAACTCCTTACCGCTACCGGTTTCGCCACGTATCAGCACCGAGATCGAGCGCGGCGCCAGTTGCTCCAGCTCTTGGCGCAATTGCCGCGAACGCGGATCGACGAATACCAGCGCCTTGGCGCGGATGCTCAGGGGGCTTTTTTCCGCGTCGGGAAAGGTCAGCAACGGCTGACCGAACGTTTCATGCAAGCTCATGGCAGACTCCCGCCCTGCACCGCCGGCAGACGGAAGGGCACTATTATCCAGGGGCGTATTCAGGCGCGACGCAGGGCGTTGTGCTCCATGCGGTTTTGCAAACGATAGAGATAAGCGAAACCCTGCTCCCAGCGCTGGTGGCCGGACTTCACATTGATATGCCCCGCCCCGGCCAGAATCCCGGCCTCGGCTCCCCAGTTGCGCGCCAACTCCAGGGCACGCGGAGCACTCACGGCGGCGTCGTTGTCGGAGCTGACCACCTGGCTTGGGAACGGCAACAGATCGTTGGGAATCGGCGCGAAATTACGCAGCGCCGGGACGCAGGCCGGCCGTTCGACATCCGCCGGCGCCACCAGTAGCGCCCCGCGAACCTGCCGCAGAAACTGCACCGGCGCAGTGGCGGCCCAATGGGCAACCGTGATGCAGCCCAGGCTATGGGCAATGAGAATCACCGGCGTGCTGTCGGCGGCAATCGCTTCGGCCAGCGCCGCGACCCAGTCTTCACGCCGGGGCGTCAACCAGTCGGCCTGCTCGACCCGGGCACTGTTGGGCAGGCTGTTCTGCCAATGGGTTTGCCAATGATTTTCCGGCGATCCTTGCCAGCCCGGCACAATCAGGTAGCGAATCGATTCGTTGCGCATGGGTGCTCTCCTGCGTGTCTGTTCCCGGACAAGTATAGGGAGGAGAGTTATATTATTTAAGGAATAAGAAGCTATTTATTAATACGTTAAAAGAATAAGAGTTTTTTCTGTGGGGGCGGGCAAGCTCGCTCCCATATGTCTTGCCAACGCATCAATCGCTGCGCCCCTTCCTCAACAACACATCCAACTGATCCACCACTTGCGCCCAGTCGGCATCTTCAAGGATTTCCTCACGCAGCAATTGGCGCTGGCTCTTGCTCCAGAAAAACGCATCCGCCAGATGCAGCCCGGGCTTTAGGGGGGAATGGGTGGCGATGAATTGATCGATGCCGACGGGGTCGTCGGCCAAACCCAGTTGCTTGAACAGTGATGCAAGGCTGTGAAGAGGGGGTTCCATTGCGGGCTCCTGAGCATCAAGGAATGGCTGGGGGACTTTCCCCGAAGTCTAGTCCATGAAGGTAGCCAGACTGATCAAAATTCAATCAACCCTGGACTCGACTAGACTCTAGGTATCTCACGACGAATGCGTTGCGGAGGTCCAGTGAACATTCGCTGCTATACAGTCGCGCTGCTGGCCATGAGCGGTCCGGTGTTCGCGGCCGATGGCCTCGCGCTGCTGAGCGCCGATCCTATGGGTTTCTGGTTGGTTGCCTTGGGCGTGGCCTTGCTGGTGGCCGAGGCTGCCTTGCCCAATTACGGCGTTGCCGGGTTGGGCGGCATTGTCTTGTGCGTGATTGGCGCGCTCATCCTGACCAACGCCGAAGTGCCTGTTCCTTTGATGATCGGCCTGGGCCTGGTCAGTGCCTTGCTGCTGATCTTCCTGTTGGTCCGAGCGTTGAAAACCCGACCCCGCCACCCCGTCAGCGGCGATGCCGTGCTGTTGGGCAGTATCACGGCGGTGACCGCGTTGCAGGCTGACAATCATCATGGCTGGGTCCAGTTGGAAGGCGAGCGCTGGCAGGTGACAAGCGCGACGCCGTTGTGGCCTGGGCAAGCGGTGCGGGTCATTGCACGCAAGGGTTTGCTGCTGGAAGTGGCCGCCGCTGATTCAGGAGGAATATGAGATGGGCATGCAAATCGGTTTTGCGCTGCTGCTGTTGCTGTTGATCGCGCTGGCGGCTTCGACGTTCCGGATCCTGCGCGAATACGAACGCGCGGTGGTGTTCCAGCTCGGCCGGTTCTGGCAGGTCAAAGGGCCGGGGCTGATCCTGCTGATTCCGGTAGTTCAGCAGATGATCCGCGTCGACCTGCGCACGATTGTGCTCGACGTGCCGCCGCAGGACGTGATTACCCGCGACAACGTCTCGGTGAAGGTCAATGCGGTGTTGTACTTCCGCGTGCTTGACCCGCAGAAGGCAATCATTCAGGTCGAAAACTTCCTCATGGCAACCAGCCAACTGGCCCAGACCACGCTGCGCGCGGTCCTCGGCAAACATGACCTGGACCAACTGCTGGCCGAGCGTGAGCAGTTGAACAGCGACATCCAGCAAGTGCTCGACGCCCAGACCGACGCCTGGGGCATCAAAGTGGCGAACGTCGAGATCAAGCACGTAGACCTCAACGAATCGATGATCCGCGCCATCGCTCGACAAGCCGAGGCCGAGCGTGAACGCCGCGCCAAGGTGATTCACGCCGAAGGCGAGTTGCAAGCGTCGGAAAAGCTCATGCAGGCCGCCGAAATGCTGGGGCGCCAGCCAGGCGCCATGCAACTGCGCTACATGCAGACGCTGGGCTCGATTGCCGGAGACAAGACCTCCACCATCGTGTTTCCGCTGCCGATCGAGTTGCTCAAGGGGATGGCGGAGCTGTCTCCCAACAAGTCTTGATGCGTTGCCGAAAAAGCACGCACTGCCCGCTGTGGGAGCAAGGCTTGCCCGCGATGGAGGCGATGCGGTCTTTCAGAAATCGAGGCGCCTGTTTCGCGAGCAAGCTTTGCTCCCACAGCGGGGCGGTGCGACGTTTCGCTAAATCCCCTCGCCACAAGAACGGCTGCGCAACATTTCCAGAGCGTCATAGGGCTCCCGCGCCCACTGCATCACCCGATCCCGCAGCAGTTGCGAAGCCTCTCGGCGCTTGTCCTCGCTATCGTCGGCAAACGGCTGCGCTGGCTGCTTGGCGTGTAGCCCCACCGACGCAAACACCTGCCTGCATTGTTCATCGTCAAGTCCGAAAAACGCCGCCAGTCTCCCCTCCATCACCGCAGGCAGTTCGTTGTAGTTAACCGCCAGGCCGGCAAAGGTCTGGCAGTGCTCCAGCCCCGCTTGCAACAGTCGTCCCAAGCGCCTCGGGATGAAGTCTTCCCGGTTGCGCAGTGGCAATCCATCGTCCAGCACGCTTGCTCCGATCATCCCCGGCACCATATGCACGCCGGGTCGGCGCAGATGGGAGACGGCGATTTCCAATGGGTCGCGGTACACGAACAGCCAGGGTGTGTCGGGACAACACTCACGCAGCAGCGCCAGTTCACCGATGTTCCAGGCATCGAGTTTGATCACCAATCGCTGCTCCACGCCTCGGCGACGCTGCCCATAGGCCGACAGCAATCCCTTGAGCGCCACGCACCGTTCAGCCGGCGGTAAGTTGCTGCGCAGCAGAGTATCCAGAGGCGGCGGTTCACAGATGACGATGTGGTCGTCCAACTGCGCCAGCATCTGGCTGATCAAGGTCGAGCCGCAGCGGGAGGCATGGAAGATGAACGCACTGGGCGCCAGGCCGGGACTTTGCTGCTGCCATTGGCCTAGCGCACTCAAGGGCGTCTGACGACGGAACACTTGGTTGAACGGCAAGCGCAGTGCTTGCTCCACGGCGTCACCGAAGAACGGTTGTGACAAGCGCGCATCACCGAACCAGCACCAATCGACCCGCCACTGCCCCGCCTCTTGCCACACGCGAATCGGCAGCCAGCCGTCCAGGCTCAGGCTTTCCATTGGTCACTCCACTGCCGGCGACCGTTGCGCATGGCTGCCCACAATTCTTCGCGGGTAAAATGCAGGCCTTGTCCGGCACCCAGCGCCAGGGCGCAGTCAATGAAAGCGTCCACGTCATGCAGGCTCTGCAAGGTCCGGGCGAGGTGGGGATCGGTTTCCACACGCTGCTGAAAGCGGATGAAGTCGCTCTGCCCAGGCGTGGCAGCGGGTGTGGTGAGCAGCCCGACGGTAATCGCCTGCTCCAGCCAAGGGCGCGGGCGGCAATCGATCACCAGATGAATCCTGGGGGCCGCACCCCGGTTGTCAACGCGATGAGGTCGCGCCAAATCGAGAAACCAGCATTCGCCCGCCGTCATCGGCATGCGCTCCCCGTCCAGCCAGAAATCCACTTCAGGTGGGCTGAGCAATGGAATGTGCAGGCGCAGGTCGGCGTCCGGCCCGCCCAGGTCGTAGTCGCGATGCTCGTGGATGCGCCCGCCAGGCCCGAGGCGCAGCAACCGGGCCGAGACGATATCCAACGGCCAATCACGCAACGCCTCAGCCCAACGACCATCCTCTGACCAAGGCCCGCGGCGCACGGGCTGGCCGCGCCCAGGAGACAGTTCGGTCAAGGCATCGGTCGCCGAGATTAGCGCCACGCCACTCCAATCACCGCTGTAATAGGCGCTGTTGAAATGCCCCTGCCAACGGTCGTCTTCAATGGCTGCCAGCGCTTGCAACAGCAAGGGCAAGTTCACCGTCACCGGCAGCCGGGCATACGCTGGGCGCGTCATGCTTGCGGCCTGTTATTGGCTCACCGCAGCTGTCGGCACGGCGATATTGCCCTGGGCCCAAGCCGATTCGCGGTTAGCCAACGCTGTGGCAATCGACTGCACGGCGGTCGATTGCACCTCATTGGGCAGCGGGTCGAGGCCGGCACTGGCGAAGATTTGGCCATAGGCGTTGCGCAGGTCGGCATAGGACAGATCCCGACGCAGATCGGCCTGCAAGGTGTTCAGTTCGCCCTGGATCAGGTCCAACTCGCCCAAACCGGCGGCCTGGTGACGGCTGCGCAGTTGGCCGACGATTTGCCCGTCGATATCCGACAGTTGCTGGTTGGTCTTGAACTGACGCAACGCCTCACGGTAGTTGGCATTGGCCACGTAGAGCTGCGCCAGCACGGCAATCGACATGGCCTGGCGCCGCGCCGACGCCACTTCCTCACCTGCCTTGGCGACATCGATGGCCGCCGGAGCGGAGATCACGTTGAACAGGTTCCAGGTGACTTTCACGCCATAGTCGGCCCAGCCCTGCTCCACCAGGAACGAGTTGCTGTCGTAATGCCCACCGGCGGAAAACTCCAGCCCCGGCAACAGGCGCAACATGGCCTTGCGGGTTTCGGCGGCGGTGATGCGCGTCTGGTAATCCTGCTCGCGCAGTTCCGGACGGTTGGTCAGGGCTTCCTGTTCAAGGCGGGCCAGGTCGACCTTGAGTTCCGGGATTTCGTATTCATCCTGGGTCGCCAGGGTCAGTTCGGTGCCCAGGGGCAGGTTGATCAAGGTTGCCAGCTCGGTCTTGGCCAGTGACAACGCGCGTCGCTGCTCTTCCAGCTGACGGGTCGCCTGGATCAGCGAGCGCTGGTAACCCAAGGCCTGCACCGGGTCACCGATGCGCTGTTCGCTCATGCTCTGGCTGTTGCCCCGCGCCGTCTCGACCCGGGCCATCAGGCTGTCGATCTGCTTGAGCAGGCGCTCGGCGGCCATGGCTCGCCAGTAAGCCGAACGCACGTCCTGGACAATGGTGTTGATTACCTTGCGCCGGCGCTCTTGCACGATCAATCGCTGGTCCCCAGCCTGCTTGGCGCTGATGTAGCTCACGCCGAAGTCGAGCACGTTCCAGACCATGGTCAGGTCGGCCACTTCGCGGTCGCGGTCCTGGGAAGTCGACGGCTCCAGGGACTGGGTGCCGGTTTCCACGCTCTGGCTGCTGGAAGCACTGACGTTGTTGCGGCCCACATAGCCGGCGTCCAAGGCCATGCGCGGCAGCATGTCGAAACTGGCCAAGTCCAGCTGACGCTTGGCCAGGGCCTCTTCCATGATCTTCAAGCGACCTTCCAGGTTGTACTTCACCGCACGGGCCATGGCCTGGTGCAGGGTCAGCGGGCCCTTGAGGGGCTCCTGATCCTTGTACATATTCTGCAGGTCAGTCCGGGCGCGCTGTTCGCTGACGCTACGCTCGATCGGCTCGCTGGTGACCGCACATCCACTGACCACCAACGCCAGCACACTCACTGCGAATAACTTCTGACTTCTATTCATTCCCTGGATTGCCCCTGGCTGCCCATTATTTTTTTGGAGTTCTCAGGCCTGCGCTTGGCTGATGCCGACCTGTTTTAAAGCCATTGCCAGGCTATCGACCTGACGCTGTTCAGTGTCCTTGAGGTGTTGCAGCTGCTGGCCCAGGGTCGGTGCGCCGAACGTCCCGCGCACGCCTTGGGAAACATCACCGCCCTGGATCGACTGGTTGCCGAAGGTGTTCATCGATTCACTGTCGGAAGCGAAATCCTGGCTAAACAGGCTCGACACCGTACTGCTGCCGAACACCCCGCCATCGCCACCACCAAAGCCCAGGAAGCCCTGGGCGGAACCATCGCCAGCGGCATCGCTGCTGAATACCTGAGCGATATAGCTCGGCGCGAGTGCGCCTTGGTTGATAAAAATATCCCCAATCGGGCGAAGGCCGCCGCCCACGTCCCGTTGCTCGAACAGCGGCGGGAAGCCCAGCGGCGAACCAAGATCGCCCGTCGGCGGGGTAAAGACGATCGACTGCAACGGCACCTCGGACGGCGCAACGACCGTGACAGGGTCCGACGTCAGGAACTCCGGTGGAGGCTTGACATCGTCGAGCACCACGGTATCGATCGCATAATTGTTGGACACCGCCACGCTTGCCCCGGCGTTGCCCGTCAGGTCGCTGACGTTACTGGTGTCCAGGGCGATAAAGTTGCTCGGGTCAGTAAGGCTCACGGTAGGCGTGAATGTCGCCGTCCAGGTTTTGCCGCCATCACTGGTGGTCAGATTGGTCAGTTCACCGTTGGTGACGCTGAGGTCCGACAGGTCGAAATCGGTCACCGCCTCGCTGAAGGTGAAGGTCACCTGAGTCGTCTCGCCCACGCCCAGGTTCGGGTCGGCGACCACGATGGTCGCGGTGGGTCGGGTGGCGTCGAGTGCATAGTTGCTGGAGATCGCGATGCCCACGCCAGCGTTGCCTGCGCCGTCCTGCACATTGCTGCTGTCGAGCAGGATCAGGTTGGTGGCGTCGTTGACCCCAGCGGTAGGCGTCAGGGTCGCCGTCCAGGTCAGGCCGCCGTTACTGCTGGCGAGGTTGGACAACACGCCATTGGCGACACTGAGGTCCGACAGGTCGAAACCGGACACCGCCTCGGTGAAGGTAATGGTCACGGTGGTGGTCTGGCCGATGCCCAGCGTGGTGTCGCCCAACGCAATGGTGGCGCCCGGGCGCACCGTGTCGATGGCGTAATTGTTGGAGTTCACCACGCCGACGCCGCTGTTGCCCGAAGCGTTGACCACACCGCTGGTGTCCAGGCTGATCAGGTTGCTGGTGTCGGTGATGTTGCTGGCCGGGGTGAAAGTGGCGGTCCAGGTAACACCGCCGTCGCTGGAAGACACGTTGCTCAACGTGCCGTTGTTCACGCTCAGGTCGGCATTGTCGAACCCGCTGACCGCCTCCGAGAAGGTGATGGTCACCAGAGAAGTTTCCCCCACCTTGAGAGCGTTATCAGCCACCACGATCGTGGCCGTCGGTACCTGTGTCTCGACCGCGTAGTTGGCCGAATCGGTGGTGCTTGTCCCGGTGTTGCCGGCGGCGTCACTCACGCCGGTATTGTCCAGGGTGATCAGGTTGGTGGTATCGCTTACGCCCTGGGTCGGCGTGAACGTCGCCGTCCAGGTCAGGCCGCCGTCGCTGCTGCTGACGGCGCTCAAGGTACCGTTGGCCACGCTCAGGTCATCGTTGGTGAAACCGGTCACCGCTTCGCTGAAGGTGATGGTCACCTGAGCGGTTTCGCCCGGTTTCAACACGGAATCACTCAACACGATCGTGGCGGTCGGGCGCTCGGTATCGAGGGTGTAATTGTTGGAATCGGTGGTGCCAGCACCGACGTTACCCGCCAGGTCGGCAATATCGCTGTTGGCGAGGGTGATGACATTGCTGGTGTCGGTGATGCCATCGGACGGCGTGAAGGTCGCCGTCCACGTGATACCGCCGTCGCTGCTGCTCAACCCGGCGATCACACCATTGGCAACGGTCAGGTCGGCGCTGGTGAAACCGGTCACCGCCTCGCTGAAGGTGATGGTCACCAGCGAGGTCTCGCCCGCAGCAATGGCCGTGTCGGCCACGACGATGCTCGCGGTGGGGCGCGCGGTATCGATGGCGTAGTTGTTGGAGTCAGTGGTGCCCACACCGGCGTTGTTCGCACCGTTGCGCACGCCGGTGTTGTCCAGGGTGATCAGGTTGCTGGTATCGGAAACGCTGGCGCTCGGCGTGAAAGTCGCCGTCCAGGTGACGCCGCCATCAGAGGACGAAACGTTGCTCAGCGTCCCGTTGCTGATGCTCAGGTCGCTGTTGTCGAAACCGCTTACCGCTTCGTTGAAGGTGATGGTCACCAGCGACGTTTCGCCGATGCTCAGGGCCGTATCGGCTACCACGATGGTGGCGGTCGGCACCTGGGTGTCGATGGCGTAATTGCCGGAGTTGGTGGTGCCGGTGCCGGCATTGCCCGCCGCATCGCTTACGCCGGTGTTATCCAGGGTGATCAGGTTGGTCGCGTCCCGCGTGCCGGTGGCCGGGGTGAAAACCGCCGTCCAGGTGATGCCGCCATCGCTGCTGCTGACCGCACTCAGGGTGCCGTTGGCCACGCTCAGGTCATCGTTGGTGAAGCCAGTCACCGCTTCGCTGAAGGTGATGGTCACCAATGAGGTTTCGCCAACACTGAGGTTGGAGTCGGCCAATACGATGGTTGCGGTTGGACGTTGAGTGTCCAGCGTGTAGTTGTTGGAATCGGTGGTGCCGTTGTTGGCGTTGCCTGCCAAGTCGACGATGCCACCGCTATTGAGCGTGATGACATTGCTGGTGTCAGTGATGCCAGTGGTCGGGGTGAAGGTTGCGGTCCAAGTGATGCCACCGTCGCTGCTGCTCAGCCCCGAGACCACACCGTTGGCAACCGTCAGATCGGCGCTGGTGAAACCGGTCACCGCCTCGCTGAAGGTGATGGTCACCAGCGAGGTCTCGCCCGCAGCAATGGCCGTGTCGGCCACGACGATGCTCGCGGTGGGGCGCGCGGTATCGATGGCGTAGTTGTTGGAGTCAGTGGTGCCCACACCGGCGTTGTTCGCACCGTTGCGCACGCCGGTGTTGTCCAGGGTGATCAGGTTGCTGGTATCGGAAACGCTGGCGCTCGGCGTGAAAGTCGCCGTCCAGGTGACGCCGCCATCAGAGGACGAAACGTTGCTCAGCGTCCCGTTGCTGATGCTCAGGTCGCTGTTGTCGAAACCGCTTACCGCTTCGTTGAAGGTGATGGTCACCAGCGACGTTTCGCCGATGCTCAGGGCCGTATCGGCTACCACGATGGTGGCGGTCGGCACCTGGGTGTCGATGGCGTAATTGCCGGAGTTGGTGGTGCCGGTGCCGGCATTGCCCGCCGCATCGCTCACGCCGGTGTTATCCAGGGTGATCAGGTTGGTCGCGTCCCGCGTGCCGGTGGCCGGGGTGAAAACCGCCGTCCAGGTGATGCCGCCATCGCTGCTGCTGACCGCACTCAGGGTGCCGTTGGCCACGCTCAGGTCATCGTTGGTGAAGCCAGTCACCGCTTCGCTGAAGGTGATGGTCACCAATGAGGTTTCGCCAACACTGAGGTTGGAGTCGGCCAATACGATGGTTGCGGTTGGACGTTGAGTGTCCAGCGTGTAGTTGTTGGAATCGGTGGTGCCGTTGTTGGCGTTGCCTGCCAAGTCGACGATGCCACCGCTATTGAGCGTGATGACATTGCTGGTGTCAGTGATGCCAGTGGTCGGGGTGAAGGTTGCGGTCCAAGTGATGCCACCGTCGCTGCTGCTCAGCCCCGAGACCACACCGTTGGCAACCGTCAGATCGGCGCTGGTGAAACCGGTCACCACCTCGCTGAAGGTGATGGTCACCAACGAGGTCTCGCCTGCGGCAATGGCCGTGTCGGCCATGACGATGGTCGCGGTAGGTCGCACGGTATCGACCACGTAGTTGTTGGAGTCGGTAGTGCCCACGCCAGCGTTGTTCGCGCCGTTGCGCACACCGGTGTTATCCAGGGTGATCAGGTTGCTGGTATCGGAAATGCTGGCGCTCGGCGTGAAAGTCGCCGTCCAGGTGACGCCGCCGTCGCTGCTGCTCATGGTGCTCAGGGTCCCGTTGCTGATGGTCAGGTCGCTGTTGTCGAAACCGCTTACCGCTTCGTTGAAGGTGATGGTCACCAGCGACGTCTCGCCGATGCTCAGCGTGGTATCGGCAATCACGACGGTCGCCGTCGGCACGTTGGTGTCGACCTGGTAGTTGTTGGAGTTGGTGGTGCCGGTGCCGGTATTGCCTGCCGCATCGCTCACGCCGGTGTTGTTCAGGGTGATGACGTTGGACATGTCGCTGACCCCCAGAGCCGGGGTGAAAGTGGCCGTCCAGGTGATGCCGCCATCGCTGCTGCTGACCGCACTCAGGGTGCCGTTGGCCACACTCAGGTCCGAATTGTCGAAGCCGCTGACCGCCTCGGAGAAGGTGATGGTCACCAGCGACGTTTCGCCGACGCTCAACGCGGTGTCGTCGATAACAATAACGGCCGTCGGGCGCTGCGTATCGACGGCGTAGTTGTTGGAGTTGGTGGTGCCAGTGCCGGCATTGCCCGTTCCGTCCACGACGCCGCTGTTATTGAGGGTGATCAGGTTGGTGGCGTCGGTAATGCCGACCGATGGGGTGAAGGTCGCGGTGTAGGTGATGTTGTCGCTGGTGCTCAGCCCGCTCAAGGAGCCGTTGGCAACGGTCAGGTCAGCCAAGGTGAAACCGGTCACCGCCTCGTTGAAGGTGATGGTCACCAACGACGTTTCGCCAACGGCAATGGCCGTGTCGGCGATGACGACGGTGGCGGTAGGACGCGCGGTGTCGATGGCGTAGTTGTTGGAGTCGATGGTGCCGGTGCCGGCGTTGCCCGCCAGGTCGCTCAGGCCGGTATTATCCAGGGTGATGAGGTTAGTGGCGTCGGTGACGCTGACACTCGGGGTGAGTGTCCCGGTCCAGGTAATGCCGCCGTCGCCGCTGCTCAGCCCGGTGACGGTGCCATTGGCAACGGTCAGGTCGGCGCTGGTGAAGCCGCTCACCGCCTCGTTGAACGTGATGGTTACCAGGGACGTTTCGCCGACGCTTAGTGCAGTATCGGCCACCACGATGCTGGCGGTTGGGCGCTGCGTATCGACAGCATAGTTATTGGAGTTGGTGGTGCCGGTGCCGGCGTTACCGGCCGCGTCCAGCACGCCGGTATTGGCCAGGACAATCAGATTGGTGGCGTCGGTGATGCTGGCGCTCGGGGTGAGCGTTGCGGTCCAGGTGACGCCACCGTCGCTGCTGCTCAGCCCGCTCAAGGAGCCGTTGGCAACGGTCAGGTCGGCCAGGGTGAAACCGGTCACTGCCTCGCTGAAGGTAATGGTCACCAGAGAGGTTTCGCCGATGTTCAACGCGGTATCGGCTACCACGATGGTGGCGGTCGGACGCAGCGTGTCGATTGCATAGTTATTCGAATCGGTGGTGCCGGTGCCGGTGTTTCCGGACAGGTCGGCGATACCGGTGTTGGCCAACGTGATCAGGTTGGTGGTGTCGCTGACACTAGCGCTCGGGGTCAGTGTTCCGGTCCAGGTAATGCCGCCGTCGCTGCTGCTCATCCCGGTGACCGTGCCGTTGGCAACGGTCAGGTCGGCGGTGGTGAAACCGCTCACCGCCTCGTTGAACGTGATGGTCACCAACGACGTTTCGCCGGCACTCAGCGCGGTGTCGGTCACCACGATAGTGGCCGTCGGGCGCAGGGTATCGATGGCGTAGTTGTTGGAGTTGGTGGTGCCGACACCGGCGTTGCCGTTCAGGTCCGCGACGCCGGTGTTGTTCAGGGTCACAAGGTTAGTGGTGTCGGTGATGCCCGCGTCCGGTGTCAGGGTGGCCGTCCAGGTGATACCACCGTCGCTGCTGCTTAGCCCGGAAATGACACCGTTGGCGACCGTCAGATCAGCGCTGGTAAACCCACTGACGGCTTCGGAGAAGGTGATGGTCACCAACGAGGTTTCACCACTCCTCAGGGCGGTGTCGGCCACCACAATGGTAGCCGTGGGTGCCACGGTGTCGTTGACGACGTAATTGTTCGAGTCGGTGGTGCCCACGCCGGCATTGTCGGCCAGGTCCGCAACGCCTGTGTTGTTCAGGGTGATGATGTTAGTGGTGTCGGCGATGTTGCTTGCCGCAGTCAGTGTGCCGGTCCAGGTGATGCCACCGTCGCCGGAGCTCAAGACTCCGACGGTGCCGTTCTGCACTGTCAGGTCCGACGCCGTGAGGCCGGTCACGGCCTCGGAGAAGGTGATGGTCACCAGCGACGTACCGCCGGAGTTCAGGTTGGTATTGGCCACCACGACAGTCGCGGTGGGCGGTGTCTCGTCCGGCACGTAATTGGTATTGATGGTGCCGCCGTCGCCGTAGATGTTGGCCACCGACGCAGGCGAAACGCCTGCGCTACCGGCACTCGTCCCACCCGTGCCGCTGCCGCCGACGTTGCTGGCCAGGGCCGCGAAGTTGGCGGCGGTGATCAGGATCGAACCCTTGTTCCAGATGGCGCCGACACCGACACCGCCCGCACCGCCCGCTTGGTTGTAGCCACCACCGGCACCACCACCGCCACCGCCGCCGCCCGCACCGACGTTGTTGGAAATCACCGAGTTGCCGATGATCCGCAAGGTCGCGCCGGTATCGTTGTAGATACCGCCGGCCGCTCCGCCACCGGCGCCGCCAATGTCGTTATAGCCGTCGCCACCGCCGCCACCACCGATGGACAATCCACCACTGCTGGCCGTGCCACCGGCTGAACCGGTGCTGTAGCCCGGATACGCCGAGCCGCCCGACCCACCGGTAGAAGAACCGCCACGCCCGCCAATGTTGAAGAAACCGCCGCCGGCGCCGCCCTGGCCAGACGAGCCGTTGGATCCGGTGGAGTTGAGGGTATCGCCGCCCTTGCCACCGGTACCGCCGGTGATTGCACCACCGCCGCCGCCACCGCCACCGGCGTATTGTGGCGTTACACCGCCACCGCCCCCACCGCCCGAAGCAGCGTTCGCGGTGACCGTGACGTTTTTCAGGGTCAAGGTCCCGGCGTTGTAGATCCCGCCGCCCTTGGCCACCAGCGCATCGTCGCCACCGTTACCGCCGTCACCCGCGACCATGCCTCGGGTAATCACCAAACCTTCGAGAGTGGCCGTCGTACCGGTCGTCACGTTGATAACCTGGGTGCGGTATTGCCCGTCGAGGGTGACGTCGGCCACGTTATCGTTGTTGAGATCGCCATCGATCGTGACGTTCTTGTCGACCGTCAACACCTGGGTCAGGGCGACGGTCATGCCGGCGTTGAAGGTCACGATGTCGCCGTTCTGCGCGGAAGCCAGGGCCGCGCGCAAGGAACCGACGCCGCTATTGAGGTTGTTGGTCGCCGTCCAGGTGGCCAGGCCCCATTGGTAGTCGCTCATGGCATCGGCCGACAGCACGTTGGCGCTTTCGATGTTGCCGGTGGCGATTTCCAGGTCCCAGTCGCCGCCAAGGCCGGTGCGGTCGTCGGATGCCGCCACGTCGCGGCCGGTCAACTGTGCCAGGGAATCGACCAGGCTCAGGCCGCTGTCACCTTCGGCGGTGTAGCAGCCGTAGATCAGGATATCGCCACCGACGTTCATGTCCTGGCCGATCTGCGCCAGCACTTCGCTGCGGGCCTGGACGTTGTCCGCCGACAGGTAGGTATTGCCCAGCCATAAATCGCCGGCGTTGCCGTGGGCGATGATTTGCACCGAGCTGATGCCCTGGTGGGTGTCCAGGTAGTCGGCGATCTGTTGCAGGCCGTCCTGGGTGGCATCTAGTTGCACCACCTCGGTACCGGCCGCCACGCCTTCTAGCAGGCTGGCGGAATCCTTGACCCGGGAATCGACAAACACCACGGCCTTGCCCGGAACGGCGGCCTCGGTGGCATCGGCCTGCCCCTGGGCTGCGTGACTGTCAGCAGTCTGGTCCGCGCTGGTCGTCTTGGCCGCCTCAGCGGTGGGGTGGGCCTCCGGCTGCGCGGCATCGGCCACGGTCGCGGCCACCGCACCGTCGAACAGCATTCTAGGTTCCAGGGACATGATCATTGGTGATGCCAGGGCCTGTGCGCCCTCGGTTACCCGCGATTTGCCTTTGCTCCACCACATAACGATCACCCAGACTCGAACTTCTAGAACACACCCATGAAAAAAACCGCGATCAACTGATCGCGGCGTCGGTTTTCATACGAATGACATTGGCAGCGCTGGAGGACCCATCGCGCCAGAACGACAACTCGGCATACTTCTCAAACAGGTCCGGCGGCAACAGGGTGCGCCGGACTTGCGGCGCGACCCTGGGCTTGACCTTGTGCAAGCCGGCAACGCCCAGGGCCTGATCAAAAGCCGGCGCGTCGTAGGTCAAATGATTGAAATCGTGTTCAAACCAGGGCTCGTCGATGAACTCGTACACCAGCCGCATCACCCGCTCCGGGGCCTGGCTCAGCAGGTCGTAATCCACGATCAGCAGCGACTCGGCGTTCTCGCCGTAATAGGCCTCTTTGAGCGCGGTCCAGGCAAACCCCACCAGGCGGTTGCGCTGGGCCAGGGTTTCGCAGCGGCTGTAGACGGTGTTGCGCTCGTCATCGTCATTGAACAGCTTGGTGTTCTCGAATGGGTTGGCGCGGTAAAGCCGTTCCAGGCTGTCGAGCACCCAGGCAACGTTGCGCACACAAGCGATGGTCTTGGCCTGGGGGAACAGGTCCTGCAGGGCCGGCAGGCGGGCGCACCACTGGCGATTTGTATCGAAGATGACAGGTTTGTCGGCCTTGTCGGCGTAGTAGGAGTCGAACAGCCCGCGCAACAGACGGCGCCGCAGGTCGGTGTCGATCACCGAACCAAACTCGCTACCGGCGCTGCATTGCTGCAGGACGCTGCTGAATAGCGAGCCCACGGGGCTGGTCATTCCGGCGTGAAAGCGCGGGTTCTGCAGCAAAATAGCCGAAAGCAGGGTCGAGCCCGAGCGGGGCAAACCTGAAATAAAGTGAAACTGCGGCAATCCATTCACCTTGTTTGTAGTCCTTTTGTATCCGAAGCGTAGCCGAGGAAATAATCGCCGACTAGTACTACTTTGATATCAATTACACCCCAATCTGAAAAAAAGATGGACGGTAAAGCGGGCCTGGGCGGATGAATCGATTAAGTTGAACGACAATATTTTTCCTCTTCCTCTCACCCGGCAGAATGAAAAAACCCGGTCTACGCTCAGCCGTGCGTGATAGTGGCCACGCAGGCCACTATGCCAGGGAGCGAAGCAGTCGGGCTGATCGCACTCTTCTCCCTTGGACCCTGCCGGGCACCGTCAGACCAATAACCTGAGGGATGAGGATTCTATGGAAGTATTTGTCGGCACTATTCAATCGTTCGCCTTTAACTTCGCACCCATGAATTGGGCGCTGTGCAACGGGCAGACTCTCAGCATTTCCCAATACCAGGTGGTGTTCGCCTTGCTCGGCGTGACTTACGGAGGCGATGGCCAGAACACCTTTCTGCTCCCCAACCTGCAAGGCCGCCTGCCTCTGGGCCAGGGCAACGGCCAGGGCCTGACGCCGCGTGTCATCGGCACCCTCTCCGGCACCGAAAACGTCAGCCCAACGCTGAACAACCTGCCCAACCACACTCACGCCCTTACGAGCATCACCGCCGCGACCACCCTGCAACTGGCGAACCCGGCCAGCAACCCGGTGAATACGCCAACGGCCACTAACTCGTTCATCGGTACCTCGGGCACCGGGCCGGGCTCGGCGGCGATCTATTCCGACCAGATAGGCGCTTCGCCGGTAGCGCTAAAAGGCGTGACCACCACTGTCAGTGGCTCGGTTTCCGCCACGGGCAACAGCATGCCGATGGCGATCATGAACCCATTCCTGGCGATCAACTTCAGCATCGCCCTTCAAGGCTATTTCCCGTCCCGTAACTGATGAGCCGCCGGGGGGTTGCGGCCCTCCGGCCTTTTGGAGTGTCGACATGCTGCAACAGGTTCATAGCCGCCATTTTCAACCGCTGCTGGGCCAGACCAGCAGCCTGACCCTACCCGACGGCAGTTGCTTGCCCGTGCGGATCGAGAGCCTCGAAGAGACACCCCGGGCGAAGCTGCCGAACACCGAACGCACGCCGTTCAGCGTTGAATTCAACAGCCTGGAAACCACAACGTTCGTGGACGGGCTCTGTGCATTGGAGGTGCCAGAACTGGGAAGGCTCGAAGGGGTGTTTGTGTCGCGGATACCGCCCATGGGACGAGATCCGGCGGTGGGGTATTTCTACATCGCGTTTAACTAAAGCCGATGACCCCTTGTGGGAGCGAGCCTGCTCGCGATGGCGGTGGGTCAGCTTGCATCCATGTTGAATGTACTGCCCTCATCGCGAGCAGGCTCGCTCCCACATTGAATAGGCGGTTCAGTTTCCTTTCGGATACCACACCAACCGCTCCGCCGCCGGGTTGCGCTCTTGCACTTCGAAACCCAACGCCAGGTAATGCTGGCGCGCGTGAGGGTTGCTGGTCCAGACCACGGTCGCCACCGGACAGCGAATCTGTTGAGCGGCTTTTTGCACCCCTTGCAGCACCGCCCGACCATAACCCTGCCCGCGGGCCTGGGGGATGAAGGCCAGGTACAGCACGCGGATTTCATTGGGACCAAAGTCCGTGCTCAAGGCGCCGATAGCAGTGCCGAGTTTTTCCACAACATAGTGCAAGGCATTGGGATAGCTCTCCCCCAACCCTTGCTCCTGCACCTGAAACTGCTGCGCAATCACCTGCTGCACCTGCTCAGGCTCGCCGTCGATCCATTGCAGGTCCGGCCGCGCTGCCTGATAAAGGCTCTGCAAAAACGGGCCATCACTGACCCGCGATGGACGCACCACCAGCCCCTCTGCCGCCACTGAATCCATGCTCGCTCCTTAAAATCCACTTTCCCTGACACCCAACGCCGCCAACCGACGCCAGGCCGCTCCCAACACCGACTCACCCTGCCCCTGCAACACCACCAAGCCACGCAGCGGTTGTGTCGGGGCGGGCGTTTCGTCAACGGCACTCAAGCGCACGCCGTATTGCGCCTGCACCGGCTCCGCCCGTTGTTGCGAATCGCGGCGCACGGCAATCGGCCCGTGGTGATCGGACGTCAACGCCTGCTGCTCGACCCAGGCCACGCCGTTGGTATCGATTTCATTCAGTTGCACGGCAATCGAGGGGTGCATCGGATCGTCCGCGATGAACCGTCCCGTGGCACCGGGCCCGACCCGCCAAAGCTCGGCCTCGGTCAGGTACCCGCGCAACCGGGAGTCGGCCTGCACCACCCGCGCCAACGGCTGCGTGGGCGACAACCAGCGCCCTACCGACAATTGCGGCAGTAAGTCGCGCACCTGGCCGGCATGGGGCGCACGCAACAACAGACGCTCACGCTGGGCGGTCAGGCCCCGGTACTCGGCCACTGCCTCGGCCAGTTGCTGTTCGACGATGCCGGCATCGGCGGCGGTTTCGCTGCGCCCGGCCTGACGGCGCATTTGCAACTGCTGGATCTCGATTTCCCGGCGCACGATGGCTAGGCGCGACGCCATGTCCGGTGACTCCAATTCAATCAACACATCACCCTGGGCCACGGTCTGGCCGTCGTGCACATTCACCCGTTTGACCCGCGCCGCCACAGGCGCATGCAAGGCGCTGGCACGGCCGGCCTCAAGCATGACAGGGACTTCCACGGCGCTGCGCCAGGGCAGCAACAGGGCCAACACCAACCCCAGCAACACCAGGCCAGTCAGCAGCACCCGCGGGCCGTGGGCCTGCTCGCGGCGGCTCCACCATTGTCGCCATTCATTGACGATGGGCATAAAAATGAACCACACCAATTCCACCAACATCAGAAAAATGCCCAGCACCTTGAAGAACAAGTGATAGACCGCCAGGGCAATGCCGAAAAACAATGCCGCGCGCCACAACCAGGCGCCGTACCCCCACACCAGCAAGCGGCGGCGCATCTTCGGCGACCAAGGTTGCGGCGCTGCCACGCCATAGCCGAACAAGGCTTCGCGCAGACGCCAGCGACACAGGGCGAACGCACGGCCCTGGAGGTTATCCACCGCCCAGAAATCACTGACCAGGAAATAGCCATCGAAGCGCATGAACGGGTTCAGGTTGATAATCAGCGTGGTGATCCAGGTGGCGCTGGCCAGCATGAACGCCGCGGTACGCACCGGCCCATCGGGGAGCAGCGACCAGGTCAACAATGCGATGCACGCCAGCAGCAATTCCGCCAACACCCCGCCGGCACCGATCAACAGCCGGGCCCGACGGTCGTTGATCCGCCAGGCATCGCTGACATCGGTATAAAACATCGGCAACAGCACCATGAACGCCACGCCCATGCTTTGCACGCGGCAACCGGCGCGCTTGGCCATGAAGGCATGGCCAAACTCGTGGCACAGCTTGGCGAAGAACAACGCCACCCCAAACGCCAGCGCACCGCCAAGGCTGAAAAGATGCGGGAACGTCGCCACGAACCGCTGCCAGTCCCGCGACACCAGGAAAACGCCCAGGCCCAGGGTCAGCGGCATTCCATAGCGCAGGATCCGGGGGCCGAACCGCGCCACCCAGGGCCAGGCTCGGTTGAGAAAGGCGTCCGGGCGCCACAGCGGAATGCGGAAAAACAGGTATTGATGCAGCAGGATTTGCCACAGGCTCTGTCGCTGGGCGGCCGTCTTGAACTGATAACTGTCGCGCTGTTGCGGGTCCATCGCGCTGATCAGATCATGACCGCGCAAAAAACCCAGTAACTGTTCCAGCGATTCACCATTGAGCGGCAGGCCTGGCTCACGGTTCGCGGCTTGCAGCACCTGCTCTGGATCGCCCAGAGACCAGTGCCGCAACATGCGCATCGCCGCCGCGCCGAGCTTGAAATAACGCCCGCGCACCGGATCGGCCAAGGTCCATTTCGGCGAGCCGTCCGGGTCCGGGGCCGCCGGGGACAATTGCAAGTCTGCCCGCAAGCTCGGCAGGTTCATGCTACAAGCCCACACTCTGGCGCAGGCCGGCCAGCGGCCGACGCAACAGGTACAACGCCAGCGGAGCGCGGTCACCGAAGATTTTCGCCGTGCCCCGCAGGCCGATGCGCGGCGCCGTAGCATCGAAACGCGCATCCAGCCGATACGCCAGTTGCCCGGCGGCGGTGGGTTGCGCCTCGTAGGCCGAGCGTTCGAGCCAGGCCAGGTGCCGCTGCAACGGATCGCTGTCGAGAAACAACGCCACTTGCGCACCGGGGGCCAGGGCAATCGCGTCACCGACCGCCAGTTCAATGCGCAACTCAGCCTGGTTCGGGTCGGCAATTTCCATCAGTCGCTCGCCGGTCTGCACCGGTTTGCCGAGCCAGCGTTCGGCATCGGCAAACACCGCAATGCCGTCCCGTTCGGCGCGCACTTCGCTGCGTTTGAGCAGTTCAAGGGCATAGTTGCGCTCGGCGCGTTTCTGTTCGACGCGGGCGGCCAGCAGGTCGATCTTGGCGCTCGATTCAGCATCGGTAAACGAGCGTTGGGAGTTGGCCTTGAGTTCGGCCTCGGCCACGCCCAACGCACGCTCGGCCACATCGGCCTGGGCCTTGAGGCTGGTGCTTTCGAAGCGCAGTAGCAGGTCGCCGTTCTTGACCGCCTGGTTGGGCTTGACCATGAACTCGGCGATCACCCCGTCCAGCGGCGCCGCCACCACCTGCCCGCCCAGCGGCACCACTTCGGCCGGGGCCAGCACCGACTGGCGCACCGGAACCAGCAACCCCAGCAACAGCACCGCCACCAGCGCGACCTGACGTTTGCGCGTCCAACGCAGGCGCCACGGTTTACGCGGTTGCAGCGCCAGCCAGGCGTGGCTGTAGGTGTCGCCCAATTGCGACAGCAGCACTTGCTCAGCGGGGGGCCATGGCAAGTCACGGGCTATCCACAAACCGCCGAACACCTGACCCTGATGATCGATCAACGGCAGCCAGAAAACCTGCCCGGCCGACAGGCTTCGCCAGTCCGCTTGAATGGCTTCGCTCAACCCATCGGCGGCAATCACCCGGGCCTGGTTCAGCAGCCCCTGTTTGAACAGCGGCGCCACCGCCTGCTCGACAAACGCCACGAACGGCGCGTTCGGCTCCACAGCACTGACGCCGGTCACGGCCTGAACCTTGCCGGCAATCAATAGCGCCGCATGGCGAAACCCGAACAGCGCCTGGCCGTCGTTGACCAGGCTGTAGCTCAGTTGCGCCGGGGTACGCGCGGCACGCGTCTGGCGCTCCAAGTCGAGGAAGCGGGCGAACACCTGCTCGGCGCTGCCCGTTATCGGCGCGTTCACTTGGGCTCCGCGAAACGCGCGGTACCACTCATGCCAGACAGCAAGCCACTGGCGGTGGGCAGCGTCGCCACCAGCAGCAACGTCTGGCTACCCTCGTCGATGCGCGCGCCCAGACGCTTGACCGTCGCTTGCAGCGGCTGGCCGGTTTCATCGGGAACGAAGGTAAAGGACTGACCGGGCTTGAGCCTGCCCATCCAGCGCGACGGCACCAGCAGATGGATCTCCAGGGTGCGGTTGTCGACCACATCCAGCAACGGCGCGCCGGCCGCCACGCTTTCATAACGCTGGACCTTGCGCGCCACCACCTGGCCGTCGAACGGTGCAATCACGCTGCAACGCTTGACCTGAACTTGATAAACCTGGGACTGCGCCTGAGTCTCACTGAGCCGGGCCTCGGCCCGTGATACCTCGAAACGCCCGACCGACTTCAGCTCAGCCAATTGCCGGTTATGGGCCAGCTCTTCACTGGCACCACGGCTTGCCGCCTGGGCCGCATTGAGCTGCGCTTGATAGGCCGAGCAATCGAAACGCGCCAGGGTATCGCCCTTCTTGAACGACTCGCCCTCACTGAACGGCAGTTCGACAATACGCCCGGCCAGCTCACTGGCCAGCACCGCCTGATCCCGCGCCCGAAGCACCCCTCGCGCTTCGTTGCCACTCGGCGCACTGGCCGTGACGTTGCTCTCGAACAACGGATCGTCGCAAGCAAGCGTTTGCGCCTGAACCCCGCACGTTACAAAGGTTAATCCCACAACCCAACTACTCAAACGCCGCATGACCGTTACTCCCTGACGGATGGGCGGAGTCTACGACAGCAGTGGAGAGCGTCAAGGGAATAGCCGTGAGGAGTGAGAAACTCTTGGCTGTACATGCCAAGTGGAGAGGTCCTGTTAGCAAGCAGCAAGCTCCTAGGAGATTTCCTTCAAGTTGTAGCGGCGTTGGTGAACTTGTCCGGCTTCGGGCCCACCGCTAGTCTGGGTTTGTCACTGAAAAAACGGTGACACGGACGTGCAAGTCCGGGTAAAAGAACGCCAAATGATACCAGCAGCTATTTTATGAGCATTCGTGCCCGTGTTTTATGGCGGCTGTGTGTGGGGAGACCTTCGGGTCTGCCGAGGTTTTTTTGGAGTTTCCTACTCGGTCTTGCACACCCTCACATAGCTGCCACCCTTATATCGCGTGCAAGCGAGCTAGGGCGGCTCCGATTGAATAGGAAGCCAAAACATGTTCAAAGTAACTCCAAATCCGCCAGGAAGCCCTGGCAACGTCCCTGACAAATCCTCGAAATCCAAAAAACTCGACGAAGCCGCCGAGCGCGCCCTCGACTATTACCTCAACCCCAAACCAGCCGATCAAGCCTCGGGCAAAATCCAAACAGCCCAGCTCTTCATCGTCGCCCCGGACATCGACACTGAAACCCTGCTGGCCAATGCCTCCAAAGACCTGCTGTCCATCAGCGCCATCGCCGCCGACCTGGCTGATGATGTTGAAGGTACACGCCGTAGCGTGATCCTAGCGATCAGTCGGATGGCCGATGGGGTGCATTTGTTGGTGGAGCGGGCGATGGATCGGCTTGAGGTTCAAGCGTCAGGCTGACATTCCTGTGGTGGATTGAAGATCGCCTTCGCGAGCAAGCCCAGACAACTCAGAACTGCTTGGACCGCCACGGGTCCACTCATCCTTTACAGGAGCAAACTGATCAACGCTGCATCCCCCAGCGCTTCACCGTCACCCGCTCCAGGCTGTCGAACACCAGGTTCTCCACCAGCAACCCGATCAGGATCACCACCGCCAGCCCGGCAAACACCTTGTCGGTGTACAGCTCGTTGCGGTTCTGGAAGATGTACCAGCCCAGGCCGCCCTTGCCGCTGGTGGCGCCAAACACCAGTTCCGCGGCGATCAGGGTGCGCCAGGCGAAGGCCCAGCCGATTTTCAACCCGGCGAGGATCGACGGCAGCGCCGCCGGAATCAGGATGAACAGCACAAAGCGCAACCCCTTGAGCCCATAGTTGCGCCCGGCCATGCGCAACGTTTCGGACACGCCGAGAAACCCCGCATACATATTCAGCGCCAACGCCCACAGCACCGAGTGCACCAGCACGAAAATCAGGCTGTTCTGCCCCAGGCCGAACCACAGCAGCGCCAGCGGCAACAGGGCGATGGCCGGCAACGGGTTGAACATCGACGTGAGGGTGCTGAGCAAGTCGCGACCCAACTGCGTCGATACGGCCAGCGAGGTCAGGCCAAACGCCAGGACGATGCCCAACAGATACCCCTTGAGCAGCACCACCAGGGAAATCCAGACCTTGTCCAGCAGCTCACCGCTGAGCAAGCCGCCGTACAACGCGCTGGCGGTTTGCAGGAAACCCGGCAGCAGCAGGTCATTGTTCTGGTAACGGGCCACCGCCTCCCACAGCAGCGCCAGCAACAACAGGATCAGGCTTTTGCGCAGCCAGCCCTGTTGCCAGAGACGCTGGCCCAGGGGTAATTCGCGCTCCAGCGGCACGTGGGTCAAGGGTTGCAGGTCAACTTCGTATTCTTCGCGCGCAGGCGATAAATGGCTCATGGAACGCTCCCTTAATACGCGAGGCGGATATCAGCGAAATCCAACTCACGCTCGGTGTCCGGTGACTGGCTTTCATTGAACAGCAATCGATGAATACGCTGCGCCGTGTGCTGAAACGCCACGCCACCGAGACTGTGCAAGTCGTATTGATGGCTGTGGATTTCTGCCCGTACGCGCCCCGGATGGGGGGACAGCAGCAGGATGCGATTGCCCACCACCAACGCCTCTTCGATGGAGTGAGTAACGAACAGCAACGTGAAGCGCACCTCTTCCCAAAGCAGCAGCAGTTCTTCCTGCATCTTGCGCCGGGTCAGGGCATCGAGGGCGGCGAAGGGTTCGTCCATCAGCAGGATCTTCGGTTGCATCGCCAGTGCCCGGGCAATCGCGACCCGGGCTTTCATGCCACCGGACAACGTGTGGGGATAAGCATCGGCAAACGCCGCCAGCCCGACCTTGTCCAGATAATGCAGCGCCCGCTCCTCGGCCTCGCGACGCTTGAGGGTGTGGGAAGCCAACAGCGCGAACATCACGTTCTGCTTGACGGTTTTCCAGGGCGGCAGTTGATCGAATTCCTGGAACACCACGATCCGGTCCGGCCCCGGCGCGATGACGGCTTGCCCTTGCAGACGAATCTCACCCTCGCAAGGCGCGATGAAACCACCAATGGCCTTGAGCAACGTGGATTTGCCGCAACCAGACGGGCCGAGCAATACGAAACGGTCCGCCGGGTCGACCTCGAAACTCACCTGGTGGGTGGCCCGCACCACTCGCTGCGGGGTGCGATACTCCAGGCTGACGTTATCCACCGACAACAACGCCGTGTCGGTGCGGGTGGGGTTGCTGGCCGCGTGGCCTTGCAAACGCGCGTTCATGACAATCAGCTCCCCTGCAACGGCTTGGCGTCCTGGAAGAAGTAGTCTTCCCACGACGCGGGTTTGTTTTTGATCGCGCCGACGCAGTAGAGGAACTCGGCCAGCGGTGCAACAGCAATGCGTTTGGACATGGTGATTCTCCGGGCTCTTGGCGCGATGCACAGCCGATCAAAAAGGGGCGTCGCCCTGGATGGTGGTGCGATACAACTTGCGGCGCAGATGACTCGGGCAACCGGCGGCCAGATGGATCAGCGAACGGTTATCCCAGAACACCAGGTCGTGGGGCTGCCATTGATGGCGATAGATGTTTTGGGGCAGCACGCTGTGGGCATACAGCTGGGCCAGCAGCGCGTTGCTTTCGTCCTCCGGCAAACCGACGATGCGGGTGGTAAAACCTTCGCTGACAAACAACGCCTTGCGCCCGGTTTCCGGGTGGGTGCGCACGATCGGATGCACGACTTCAGCGACCTGGGCCAGTTGCTCCGGCGTGAGCGTCGGGCGCCAGTTGCCTTCGAATTTGGTTTCGCTGTAGCGCGCCGTGTAGGAATGCGCCGCCGAGCGACCTTCCACTGCCTTGCGCAACGCCTCGGGCAGGCCATCCCAGGCTTTGTGCATGTCGGCAAACAGCGTGTCGCCACCTTCGCTCGGCAGCTCCTGGGCATGGAGCATCGAGCCCAGGCTGGGTAGCTCTTTATAGGAGAGGTCGGAATGCCAGAATTTACCGGCATCCCCCAGGCCGATGGATTGGCCGTTTTCGACGATGTTGGAAACGATGAGAATTTCCGGATGCCCGGTCAGCAGGAACTGCTTGAGCACATGAATCTGCAGCACGCCAAAACGGCGGCTGAAGGCGATGTGTTGCTCGGGGGTGATGCGTTGTTCGCGCAACACCACTACGTGATGGTCCAGGTGAGCGCGGTGGATGCGGACAAAGTCCTGATCGTTGATCGGCCGGGACAGGTCCAGGCCAATGATCTCGGCGCCGACGGCATGGCTGAACGGGCGGATTTCGAACGACTGCGGCGCACTATTCGCGACGGTTGAATCTGGAGAACAAGAGACGGCTGGCATACATCACTCCCACGCACGCTTCACAGGCGCGCATCGATCAAAACTCACGGCGTTACCGTGTTGGTTTGTGTCGTGCGGCGCGCCGATTGGTCGGCAGGTACGCAGGAGGATGACTTTATAGGTATAAGAAGTTTAATTTAAATACCGTTAGTGAATAACGATATGGCCTGGAGTTTTGCACCGCACCACTGTGGGAGCAAGGCTTGCCCGCGATGAAGACAATGCGATCTTTCAGGGACCGCGGCGCCTGTTTCGCGAGCAAGCTTTGCGCCCACACAGCGGGGATAAATCCCCTCGCCACAGAGGATAGCGCCGCCCCTCTTACCGCTCGTGCAACGCCTCGGCCCGGGCCTTGATGATTGGTTTGAGCAGGTAGCTGAGCACGGTTTTCTTGCCGGTGATGATGTCCACCGAGGCCACCATACCCGGAATGATCAGCAGCGGTTTTTCATCAGTGCCCAGATGGCTACGCTCGGTGCGCAGCTTGATGACGTAGTAGGTGGTTTTCTTGTCTTCGTCGGTGATGGTGTCGGCACCGATCTGCTCCAGCTTGGCTTTCAGCCCACCGTAAATGGTGTAGTCGTACGCGGTGAATTTCACTGTGGCGTCCTGGCCGGGGTGCAGGAAGGCGATGTCCTGGGGACGGATTTTCGCTTCCACCAGAATGGTGTCGTCCAACGGCACAATTTCCACCAGGTCGCTGCCAGGCTGGATCACCCCGCCAATGGTGTTCACCAACAATTTGTTGACGATGCCCCGCACGGGCGACGTAACCAATGTACGGCTCACGCGATCTTCCAGGGCCTTGCCGGTGGCCTGGGCCTTGTTCAGGTCGGTGCGCGCCTCGTTGAGCTGGGTCAGGGCTTCGCTACGGAATTTGCCGCGGGTCTCGTCGATCTTGCGCTGCACTTCCTTGATCGCCGATTCGGCACGGGGGATCGCCAGCGTCGTGGCGTCCAGTTGCCCACGGGTTTCGACTTCAGCGCGCTTGAGCCGCAGCACTTCCACCGGCGACACCGCGCCCTGGGCCACCAGTGGCTCGGACATGTTGATTTCCTGGCGTTGCAGCGCCAGGCCGGAGCGGTATTGCGCTTGCTTGGAAGCGAACTCGCGCAGTTCCTGCTGACGTTGAATCAACTGTTCCTGCAGCCCGCCGATTTCATCATGCAATTGCTGGCGGCGGCTGATGTACAGCGACTCCTCGCTGGCGGCCTGGCCCGGCACAGCCTTGAGCACATCGGCCGGGAAGTTCAGCGGCCGGTCATCGACCTCGGCACTCAGGCGTTCGACCCGCAACAGCATGGACAGGCGATCGGCCTCGGTTTCCCCCGCATTGGAGACAAACCGCGTGTCGTCCAGGCGAATCAGAGGCGCTCCGGCTTCGACGATCTGCCCTTCGGTGACGAACAGCTCGGCGACGATACCGCCTTCCAGGTTCTGGATTTTCTGGATCTTGGACGACGGAATCGCCTTGCCGTCGCCCTTGGTCACTTCGTCGATCACGGCGAAGTTGGCCCATAGCATCAGGAACACAAAGAAGCCGATGATCGCCCAGATCGTCAGGCGCACCACCCGTGGGGCATCTTCGATCAGGGCCTTGTTGACCTCCGGCAAAGGCTGGCCATGCAACGAATCGGAGCCCTTGAAATAGCGGCCCACAGCCCCCTTGATACCTGGCTTAAGCAACACTGATCTGCCCCTTCTTCAACGCTTCCATCACAACAGCTTTCGGGCCGTCGGCCAGGATCTGCCCGCGGTCGATCACCAACAGGCGGTCCACCAGCGACAGCAAGGATGCCCGGTGCGTCACTAACAAGACGGTCTTGTTTTCCACTACGGCGGTCAGGCGCTGTTTCAAGCGTTCTTCACCGGTGTTGTCCATGGCGCTGGTGGGTTCGTCCAGCAGCAGAATGGGTGGGTTGAGGAGCAACGCGCGGGCCAGGGCGACGTTCTGGCGCTGGCCACCGGACAGGTTCTGCCCGCGCTCGCCGACCTGCAGTTCATAACCTTGAGGATGCAGGCGCGCAAACTCATGTACGCCCGCCAGCTCCGCGGCCTGGAGCACAAGCTCGTCTTCGACGTAACGGGCGCCGGAGGTCAGGTTGTCCCGCAGGGTGCCGGCCAGCAGCTGGATGTCCTGAGGCACGTAGCCGATGTTGTAGCGCAGCTCGCTGACATCGATCTGGCGGATGTCCACGCCATCCACCAGTAACGCGCCGTTGTCCGGCTGGTACAGGCCCACCAGCAACTTGGCCAGGGAGCTCTTGCCCGAACCGCTGCGGCCGATGATGCCGATTTTCTCGCCCGGCTTGATCACCAGGTTGATGTTCTTCAGCGCGACGTTCTGTTGGTTCGGGTAGGTGAAATTCAACTGACGGCATTCAATGGCGCCCTGCAAGACCTTGCGGCTCAGCGGGCGCTCTTCGAAATTACGCTCCTGGGGCAGCTCCATCATCTGGTCGACCGAGGTCATGGTTACCCGCGCCTGCTGATAGCGAGTCAGCAGCCCCGACAGCGACGCCAATGGGCTGAGGGCGCGACCGCTGAGCATGTAGCAGGCGATCAGCCCGCCCATGCTCAGGTTGCCAGCGATGATCTGGTAGACGCCGAAGACGATCATGATCACGCCGGCCAGTTGCTGGATCAGCAACGTGATGTTCATCGCCAGCCCGGACAGCATTTTCACTCGTAGCTCGAGACGGCTGAGGGTACCGATGGTCTGTTCCCACTGGTACTGGCGCTCGCTCTCGGCGTTGTTGACCTTCACCGCATCGAGGCCGGCCAGGGTTTCGATCAGGCTGGATTGACGCTCGGCGCCCAGGGCCATGGTTCGTTCCATGGTCGCCACCAGGGGTTTCTGCAACGCATAGCCGATCAACAGGGCAATCGGGAACGCCAGCACCGGAATCCACACCAGGTGCCCACCGAGGATCGCGATGACCATGAAGATCAACAGGGTGAACGGCAGGTCGATCAGACTGGTAAGGGTCAGCGAGGCGAGGAAGTCTCGCAGGCTCTGGAATTCATGGATGTTCTGGGCAAAACTGCCGACCCGCGCCGGGCGGTATTTCATGGCCATGCCAACGATGCGTTCGAACAGCGTTGCCGAAATGATCAGGTCGGTTTTCTTGCCGGCCAGGTCCAGGCACAGGCTGCGCAGCATCTTGAGGACCAGGTCGAACACGTAGGCGCCGGTGATGCCGATGGCCAGCACCCACAGGGTCGATTCGGCCTGGTTCGGCACCACGCGGTCGTAGACGTTCATCACGAACAGCGGCGCGGCCATGGCGATGATGTTGATCAGAAAGCTCGCCGCAATAGCGTCGGCGTACAGCCAGCGGGAACGCTTGAGGGTGTCGCGAAACCACGAACGCGCCCGGGGAATCAGCGTGCCGTGGCTCACATCGAATTTGTGCTGGGGTTGAGCGAAGAAGACTTTGCCGCTGTAGTCGTCGGCCAGCAGTTCGCGGCTGATCGTCACTTCACCGCCATCGCTTTCGCTGAGCAGCAACCGCGCCTGGTCGTCCCCGACCCAGCCCAGCAACACGGCGCTGCGGCCATCCTTGAGCAGCAACAGGGCCGGCATGGCAATGGTCGGGATCTGCTCGAGCTTGCGTTGCAGCACCCGACCTTGCAGACCGGCACGGGCCGCCGCGCGCGACAATAACTCGACGCTCAGTCGTTGCTTGGGCAGCGGCAGACCGGTGGTAAGCATCGCCGCACTGGCCGGTTTCTGATGCAGCATGCAGAGCGCCAGCAAACCGTCCAGCAACGGGTCGTCGTGCAGCGTGCGTGGATCATGGATGAGTTCGACTCGACTGACTTCTGATTCCACGCTCGGCACTCTTTTGCTGATCAAAACTAGATGGATGACTCAATTCATCCCAGGCAACTGGACCTTGGGTTTCACGTCATTCTGCACAACGGATGCCAACGGCGCGACCACGCCCTGACTTTTGAGCAACTGGCCCATGGTTGCCTTGATCCGGTATTGGGTGAACAGCTGCACGTTCTTGATTTCCGCCAAGCGTCGGGACGCGCTGAACAGCTCGTTTTCGCTGTCGAGCAAGTCGAGCAGGGTCCGCTCGCCGAGGCTGAACTGCCTCTGGTAAGCGGTGCGCACGCTGGTGCTGTGGTTTACGTATTGCTGGGCGATTGGCACCTGGGCGTTGGCATTGTTGAGGGCGTTCCAGGCCAGGCCCAGCTCTTCATTGAGTTGACGCAGCGCGTTGTTACGGATGTCCAGGGCCTGGTTGGACAGGTACGACTTGGCCTCCAGATCCGCCTTGTTGCTGCCACCGGCATACAGGTTGAAACGCATGCGCAGCATGGCTTGCCATTCGTTATTGTGGCCGTTCTGGCCGTCCAGGTCGTTGTCGGCGGTACGGCCCAGCTCGGCGTCGAAGCGTGGGTAGAAGCTCGACTTGGCGGCTTCGTACTGCTTCTCGGCGGCGGCGATGTCCGCCTCGGCCGAACGCAGCGTCGGACTGTTTTCCAGCATCTGAGCGCGGGCTTCGGTCAGGTTGGCCGGCAACAGCGCCAGAAAATCGGCGGGGCGTTCCAGTTGATCGGGCATTTGGCCCACGGCGCTGAGGTAGTTGGTCTCGGCGTCGGCCAGGTTGGTTTGCTCGGTGATCAGGTTGTTGCGGGCCTGGGCCATGCGCGCTTCAGCCTGGTCCAGGTCGGCGCCGCTGCCCACGCCACGGGCGGTGCGCAGCTTGATCTGGTCGAAAATGCGTTCGTGGCTCTTGAGGTTCTCGTCGGCCAGGCGCACGAATTCGCGCCGGGTCAGCACGTCCAGGTAAACCTGGGCAACCGTCAGCCCGGTACGCTCGGAAGCATCCAGCAACGAATAGGCACGGGAATTGACGTTGGCTTGTTGACGCCCCACTTCGCTGGACGTCGCAAAACCGTCAAAAACCATTTGCGACAGACGCAGGCTCGATTCGCTGCGGTTCAGGGTTTCCCAATGATCAGCGCCGGCCGACCGGGTGGTGACGCTGTCGGTGCTTTCACGACCGTACCCCGCCGCGAGGTCCACCCTAGGCAGGTAGCCACCCTTGGCGGCTTTGAGCTGATAGTCCGCCGCCAGTCGGCTGTTCACGCCGGCCTGTATTTCAGGGTGGACATCCAACGCCTGCTGCATGGCCTGCGGCAAGGTTTGTGCTTGTACGAAACTGGCGGCGAGGGCGAAGGGTAAAGCCTTGAACAGGTGCGAACGCATGGTTGGATTTTCCTGAAACTCTTGTCTTGAATCACAGCGAAATGAGGCGCTGCATCGGATGATGGCAACCGGAATGACCGCATGTCGGATAGTTCAAAACAAGAGCTGAACACGCACCGAAAGAACAGGTCGCCGCTTAAATATCAATGTGACATTACGGTGCCGATTGTTTAGGATGGCCGGCATAAGGTCAATAGTTTGGCACAAACAAAGTAAGCAAAAAGATACAGCCAAAATATTGACAGATAAAAGTGTCAAAACAACCTTATCAAGTAAGCAAGAACGTCCAGACCACTGCGGCTCCCCAGGCTGCGGGTACATGGAAGTCTACTGAGCGTGGCACCCGGAGAGTCTTCAATGAGCAGTGTTGTTGCCGTTGTCAAAAGCATTGTTGGTCAGGTTTTCGTCGTATCCCCCGAGGGCATTCGGCGCGTACTCATTGAAGGCGATCGCCTGTACACGGGCGACCAGTTGGACACCGGCCCTGCCGGCGCCGTCACGCTGGAGCTGGCCGACGGCCGCACTCTGGACCTGGGCCGCGACACTCAGTGGAGCGCCAACGCCCCGGACTCTTCCACTGACCTCGCACAGGCCACTGCCCAGGCCGCGCCATCTGTAACAGAATTGCAACAAGCCATTGCCGCAGGCGCCGACCCGACGACAGCCCTGGAAGCCACCGCTGCCGGCGCTACCGCGGCGGGTACGGGTGGCGCCGCCGGTGGCGGCCACAGTTTTGTGGTGCTGGATGCCACGGCCGGCAGCGTCGACCCTACCATCGGCTTCCCGACTGAAGGCTTGAGCACAGCTGCCGACACCACCGACAACATCACCGCTACCGACACCACTGCTGATGCCACAGCCAACGCAGTGCTCGATTCGACTTTGACCCTGAGCGCCACCCCGACGTTGACCGAAGCCGGCGGCGTGCTGGTCTACACCGCCACCGTCACCCAAGCGCCCCAGACTGACCTCACCGTGACCCTGTCCAACGGCTCGGTAATCGTGATCTCTGCCGGACAAACGACCGGCAGCGTCAACGTACCGCTGGCGCCGAACGACACCGTGTACAACGACGCAAGCCAAATCAGCGTGACCGTCACCGGCACCACCGGCGGCAGCGGCATTGCCGTGACCCTGCCCACCACGCCGGCCGTGACCCAGATTACCGACACCATCGACACCACCACCGTCACCCTGACCGCCAGCGACACCATCACCGAAGGCGGCCAGATCACCTACACCGCCACCCTGACCAATCCGGCCCAGACCCCGGTGACCGTGACCTTGAGCAACGGCTCGGTCATTACCATCGCCGCCGGCCAGACCACCGGCACCGTCGCCGTCGACACCCCGGCCAATGACGTCTACAACAACGGCAGCACCGTCAGCACCACCATTACCGGCGCGACCGGTGGCAACTTTGAAAATCTGGTGCCGAGTAACACGCCGGCGGTCACCACGATTACTGATTCGGCCGACACTACCGGCCTGACGCTGACCGCCAGCGACACCATCACCGAAGGCGGCCAGATCACCTACACCGCGACCCTGACCAATCCGGCCCAGACCCCGGTGACCGTGACCTTGAGCAATGGCTCGGTCATTACCATCGCCGCCGGCCAGACCACCGGCACCGTCGCCGTCGACACCCCGGCCAATGACGTCTACAACAACGGCAGCACCGTCAGCACCACCATTACCGGTGCGACCGGTGGCAACTTTGAAAATCTGGTGCCGAGTAACACGCCGGCGGTCACCACGATTACTGATTCGGCCGACACTACCGGCCTGACGCTGACCGCCAGCGACACCATCACCGAAGGCGGCCAGATCACCTACACCGCGACCCTGACCAATCCGGCCCAGACCCCGGTGACCGTGACCTTGAGCAATGGCTCGGTCATTACCATCGCCGCCGGCCAGACCACCGGCACCGTCGCCGTCGACACCCCGGCCAATGACGTCTACAACAACGGCAGCACCGTCAGCACCACCATTACCGGTGCGACCGGTGGCAACTTTGAAAATCTGGTGCCGAGTAACACGCCGGCGGTCACCACGATTACTGATTCGGCCGACACTACCGGCCTGACGCTGACCGCCAGCGACACCATCACCGAAGGCGGCCAGATCACCTACACCGCGACCCTGACCAATCCGGCCCAGACCCCGGTGACCGTGACCTTGAGCAACGGCTCGGTCATCACCATCGCCGCGGGCCAGACCACCGGCACCGTCGCCGTCGACACCCCGGCCAATGACGTCTACAACAACGGCAGCACCGTCAGCACCACCATTACCGGCGCGACCGGTGGCAACTTTGAAAACCTGGTGCCGAGTAACACGCCGGCGGTCACCACGATTACTGATTCGGCCGACACTACCGGCCTGACGCTGACCGCCAGCGACACCATCACCGAAGGCGGCCAGATCACCTACACCGCCACCCTGACCAACCCGGCCCAGACCCCGGTGACCGTGACCTTGAGCAACGGCTCGGTCATCACCATCGCCGCGGGCCAGACCACCGGCACCGTCGCCGTCGACACCCCGGCCAATGACGTCTACAACAACGGCAGCACCGTCAGCACCACCATTACCGGTGCGACCGGTGGCAACTTTGAAAATCTGGTGCCGAGTAACACGCCGGCGGTCACCACGATTACTGATTCGGCCGACACTACCGGCCTGACGCTGACCGCCAGCGACACCATCACCGAAGGCGGCCAGATCACCTACACCGCCACCCTGACCAATCCGGCCCAGACCCCGGTGACCGTGACCTTGAGCAATGGCTCGGTCATTACCATCGCCGCCGGCCAGACCACCGGCACCGTCGCCGTCGACACCCCGGCCAATGACGTCTACAACAACGGCAGCACCGTCAGCACCACCATTACCGGTGCGACCGGTGGCAACTTTGAAAATCTGGTGCCGAGTAACACGCCGGCGGTCACCACGATTACTGATTCGGCCGACACTACCGGCCTGACGCTGACCGCCAGCGACACCATCACCGAAGGCGGCCAGATCACCTACACCGCGACCCTGACCAATCCGGCCCAGACCCCGGTGACCGTGACCTTGAGCAACGGCTCGGTCATTACCATCGCCGCCGGCCAGACCACCGGCACCGTCGCCGTCGACACCCCGGCCAATGACGTCTACAACAACGGCAGCACCGTCAGCACCACCATTACCGGCGCGACCGGTGGCAACTTTGAAAATCTGGTGCCGAGTAACACGCCGGCGGTCACCACGATTACTGATTCGGCCGACACTACCGGCCTGACGCTGACCGCCAGCGACACCATCACCGAAGGCGGCCAGATCACCTACACCGCCACCCTGACCAACCCGGCCCAGACCCCGGTGACCGTGACCTTGAGCAACGGCTCGGTCATCACCATCGCCGCGGGCCAGACCACCGGCACCGTCGCCGTCGACACCCCGGCCAATGACGTCTACAACAACGGCAGCACCGTCAGCACCACCATTACCGGCGCGACCGGTGGCAACTTTGAAAATCTGGTGCCGAGTAACACGCCGGCGGTCACCACGATTACTGATTCGGCCGACACTACCGGCCTGACGCTGACCGCCAGCGACACCATCACCGAAGGCGGCCAGATCACCTACACCGCCACCCTGACCAACCCGGCCCAGACCCCGGTGACCGTGACCTTGAGCAACGGCTCGGTCATCACCATCGCCGCCGGCCAGACCACCGGCACCGTCGCCGTCGACACCCCGGCCAATGACGTCTACAACAACGGCAGCACCGTCAGCACCACCATTACCGGCGCGACCGGTGGCAACTTTGAAAACC
Organism: Pseudomonas sp. LBUM1664; assembly: GCF_059695895.1. Lineage (NCBI taxonomy): Bacteria > Pseudomonadati > Pseudomonadota > Gammaproteobacteria > Pseudomonadales > Pseudomonadaceae > Pseudomonas > Pseudomonas sp. LBUM1664. Next base: position 6,142,453 of record NZ_CP166791.1, read on the forward strand.
TGGTGCCGAGTAACACGCCTGCGGTCACTACGATTACAGATTCGGCCGACACCACCGGCCTGACGCTGACCGCCAGCGACACCATCACCGAAGGCGGCCAGATCACCTACACCGCCACCCTGACCAACCCGGCCCAGACCCCGGTGACCGTGACCTTGAGCAACGGCTCGGTCATCACCATCGCCGCGGGCCAGACCACCGGCACCGTCGCCGTCGACACCCCGGCCAATGACGTCTACAACAACGGCAGCACTGTCAGCACCACCATTACCGGCGCGACCGGTGGCAACTTTGAAAATCTGGTGCCGAGTAACACGCCGGCGGTCACCACGATTACTGATTCGGCCGACACCACCGGCCTGAGTCTGTCGGCATCCACCGAAGTGGCAGAAGGTGGTCAGATCCTGTACACCGCCACCCTGACGAACCCGGCCGGCACGCCGGTAACCGTGACTTTGAGTAACGGCGCTGTCATCACCATCGCTGCCGGCGCCACGACTGGCAGCATCAGCGTTGAGGCGCCTGCTGACGACGTCTACAAAGACGCTGGCAAGGTCGAAGTCAGCATCGACAATGCCACCGGCGGTAACTTCGAGAATCTCGTACCGAGCACTGCTCCTGCGGTCACTGACGTTACCGATACCATCGATACCTCGACCGTTAGCCTGACAGCCACTTCTACCGTCGCTGAAGGTGGGACTGTTGTTTACACCGCGTCGGTCAACGCGCCGGTGACCGGTGCTCCGCTCGTCGTGACATTGAGCAACGGCCAGACCATCACCATCCCGGTCGGTGACAGCTCTGGCAGCGTAAATTACGTCACGTCGAACGATGCGTTGGCAGGCGGCGATAACCTCAGCGTCAAGATTGACGATGCCCAGGGCGGCAACTACGAAAAACTCGACATCGATGGCAAAACCGCTGACACCTCGGTTACTGATACTCAGGACACAACCGGGCTGAGCTTGACCGCGACCGACACCGTCACCGAAGGCGGCTCGATCGTTTACACCGCGACCCTGACCAACGCCGCTGGCACGCCAGTGACCGTCACCCTGAGCAACGGCGCGGTGATCAATATCGCCGCCGGTGCCACGACCGGCACCGTGACCGTCGATGCCCCGAAAGACGACGTCTACAAAGATGCCGGCAAGGTCGAAGTCAGCATCGACAATGCCACCGGCGGTAACTTCGAGAATCTCGTACCGAGCACTGCTCCTGCGGTCACTGACGTTACCGATACCATCGACACCTCGACTGTCAGCCTGACTGCCACTTCTACCGTCGCTGAAGGTGGGACTGTTGTTTACACCGCGTCGGTCAACGCGCCGGTGACCGGCGCTCCGCTCGTCGTGACATTGAGCAACGGCCAGACCATCACCATCCCAGTTGGCGCAAGCAGCGGCACCGTAAACTTCACGACACAGAACGATGCCCTCGCAGGCGGCGATAACCTCAGCGTCAAGATCGACGACGCCCAGGGCGGCAACTACGAAAACCTCGCCATCGACGGCAAACCTGCTGATACCTCGGTGACCGATACTCAGGACACAACCGGGCTGAGCTTGACCGCGACCGACACCGTCGCCGAAGGTGGTTCGATCGTTTACACCGCAACCCTGACCAATGCCGCCGGCACACCAGTGACCGTAACCCTGAGCAACGGCGCCGTGATCAACATCGCCACCGGCACCACCACTGGCACCGTGACCGTCGATGCCCCGAAAGACGACGTCTACAAAGATGCCGGCAAGGTCGAAGTCAGCATCGACAATGCCACCGGCGGTAACTTCGAGAATCTCGTACCGAGCACTGCTCCTGCGGTCACTGACGTTACCGATACCATCGACACCTCGACTGTCAGCCTGACTGCCACTTCTACCGTCGCTGAAGGTGGGACTGTTGTTTACACCGCCTCGGTCAACGCCCCGGTGACCGGTGCTCCGCTCGTCGTGACATTGAGCAACGGCCAGACCATCACCATCCCAGTTGGCGCAAGCAGCGGCACCGTAAACTTCACGACACAGAACGATGCCCTCGCAGGCGGCGATAACCTCAGCGTCAAGATCGATGATGCCCAGGGCGGCAACTACGAAAAACTCGACATCGACGGCAAGCCGGCCAACACCACGGTCAGTGATGTCCAAGACACCACCAGCCTGAACCTGAGCGCTACCGGTTCGGTCGCCGAAGGCGGCCAGATCACCTACACCGCGACCCTGACCAACGCCGCCGGCACGCCAGTCACCGTGACCCTGAGCAACGGCGCCGTTATCACCATCGACGCCGGCAAGACCACCGGCACCGTAACCGTCGACGCCCCAAAAGACGACGTCTACAAAGACGCTGGCAAGGTTGAAGTCAGCATCGACAATGCCACCGGCGGTAACTTCGAGAATTTGGTCCCAAGTACCATCCCGGCAGTGACCGACGTAACCGACACCATCGATACCTCGACCGTTAGCCTGACAGCCACTTCTACCGTCGCTGAAGGTGGGACTGTTGTTTACACCGCCTCGGTCAACGCCCCGGTGACCGGTGCTCCGCTCGTCGTGACATTGAGCAACGGCCAGACCATCACCATCCCGGTCGGTGACAGCTCTGGCAGCGTAAATTACGTCACGTCGAACAACGCGTTGGCAGGCGGCGATAACCTCAGCGTCAAGATCGACGACGCCCAGGGCGGCAACTACGAAAAACTCGACATCGACGGCAAACCTGCTGACACCTTGGTAACCGATACTCAGGACACCACTGGCCTGACCCTCTCCGCGACCGACACCGTCACCGAAGGCGGTTCGATCGTTTACACCGCGACCCTGACCAACGCCGCTGGCACGCCAGTGACCATCACCTTGAGCAACGGCGCCGTGATCAACATCGCCGCCGGCGCCACGACCGGCACCGTGACCGTCGATGCACCGAAGGACGACGTCTACAAGGACGCCGGCAAAGTCGAAGTCAGCATCGACAACGCCACCGGCGGTAACTTCGAGAACCTAGTGCCAAGCACCGCGCCGGCAGTGACTGATGTCACTGACACTATCGATACCAGCACCGTTTCGCTCACAGCCACGTCGACTGTGGCTGAAGGCGGCACCATCGTTTACACCGCGTCGGTCAACGCGCCGGTGACCGGCGCTCCTTTGGTTGTCACCCTGTCGAACGGCCAGACCATCACCATTCCGGTTGGCGACAGCGCCGGCAGCGTAAATTACGTCACGTCGAACAACGCGTTGGCAGGCGGCGATAACCTCAGCGTCAAGATTGACGATGCCCAGGGCGGCAACTACGAAAACCTCGCCATCGACGGCAAACCTGCTGATACCTCGGTGACCGATACTCAGGACACAACCGGGCTGAGCTTGACCGCGACCGACACCGTCGCCGAAGGTGGTTCGATCGTTTACACCGCAACCCTGACCAATGCCGCCGGCACACCAGTGACCGTCACCTTGAGCAACGGCGCGGTGATCAATATCGCCGCCGGTGCCACCACTGGCACCGTGACCGTCGATGCACCGAAGGACGACGTCTACAAAGACGCCGGCAAGGTTGAAGTCAGCATCGACAATGCCACCGGCGGTAACTTCGAAAACCTGGTGCCAAGCACTGCTCCAGCGGTCACTGACGTCACTGACACTATCGATACCAGCACCGTTTCGCTCACAGCCACGTCGACTGTGGCTGAAGGCGGCACCATCGTTTACACCGCTTCGGTGAACGCGCCAGTCACTGGTGCTCCGTTGGTTGTCACCCTGTCGAATGGCCAGACTATTACGATCCCAGTTGGCGACAGCTCCAGCAGCGTAAATTACGTCACGTCGAACAATGCGTTGGCAGGCGGCGATAACCTGAGCGTCAAGATTGACGATGCTAAGGGTGGCAATTACGAGAGTCTGGTTGCGGATAAAACCCCAGCTGAAACTTCAGTTACTGACGTTCAAGACGCCACTGGCCTGACGCTTTCGGCGACCGACACCGTCACCGAAGGCGGTTCGATCGTTTACACCGCGACCCTGACCAACGCCGCTGGCACGCCAGTGACCGTCACCTTGAGCAACGGCGCGGTGATCAACATCGCCGCCGGTGCCACCACTGGCACCGTGACCGTCGATGCCCCGAAAGACGACGTCTACAAAGACGCCGGCAAAGTCGAAGTCAGCATCGATAACGCCACCGGCGGCACCTTCGAGAATCTGGTGCCAAGCACCGCGCCGGCAGTGACCGATGTCACTGACACCATCGACACCTCGACCGTCAGCCTGACCGCCACCTCTACCGTCGCTGAAGGTGGGACTGTTGTGTACACCGCTTCGGTAAACGCGCCAGTCACTGGGGCTCCGCTCGTCGTGACGTTGAGCAACGGTCAGACCATCACCATTCCGGTCGGTGACAGCTCTGGCAGCGTAAATTACGTCACGTCGAACAATCCGTTGGCAGGCGGCGATAACCTCAGCGTCAAGATCGATGATGCCAAGGGCGGTAACTACGAAAAACTCGACATCGATGGCAAACCTGCTGATACATCGGTGACCGATACTCAGGACACAACCGGGTTGAGCTTGACCGCGACCGACACCGTGGCGGAAGGCGGTTCGATCGTTTACACCGCGACCCTGACCAACGCCGCTGGCACGCCAGTGACCGTCACCTTGAGCAACGGCGCGGTGATCAACATCGCCGCCGGTGCCACGACCGGCACCGTAACCGTCGATGCCCCAAAAGACGACGTCTACAAAGACGCCGGCAAGGTCGAAGTCAGCATCGACAATGCCACCGGCGGTAACTTCGAGAATCTCGTACCGAGCACTGCTCCTGCGGTCACTGACGTTACCGATACCATCGACACCTCGACTGTCAGCCTGACTGCCACTTCTACCGTCGCTGAAGGTGGGACTGTTGTTTACACCGCCTCGGTCAACGCCCCGGTGACCGGTGCTCCGCTCGTCGTGACATTGAGCAACGGCCAGACCATCACCATCCCAGTTGGCGCAAGCAGCGGCACCGTAAACTTCACGACACAGAACGATGCCCTCGCAGGCGGCGATAACCTCAGCGTCAAGATCGATGATGCCCAGGGCGGCAACTACGAAAAACTCGACATCGATGGCAAAACCGCTGACACCTCGGTGACCGATACTCAGGACACCACTGGCCTGACGCTTTCGGCAACCGATACCGTCGCCGAAGGCGGCTCGATCGTTTACACCGCAACCCTGACCAACGCCGCTGGCACGCCAGTGACCGTGACCCTGAGCAACGGCGCGGTGATCAACATCGCCGCCGGCGCCACCACTGGCACCGTAACCGTCGACGCCCCGAAAGACGACGTCTACCTAGACGCCGGGAATGTCGCGGCAACGATCAAGACGGCTACCGGTGGCAACTTCGAGAACCTGGTGCCGAGCACCACGCCAGCGGTCACCGCGGTCACCGACACGGTCGACAACACCAGCGTCAGCATCACCGGCAGCACGTCGGTCACCGAAGGCCAGGCTGCCACATACACCGTCAGCCTGACGAACCCGGCGCAAACCGAGGTGACGCTCAAGATCGTCTACAGCGGCACCGCCGCCGACGGCACGGACTTCACCGGCGTCTACACCGTGAAGATCCCGGCCAATGCCACCAGCGCCACCTTCAGCGTAGCGACGCTGGATGACAAGATCACCGAAGGCACCGAAAATTTCGTGGTCAAGATCGACTCGGCCACCGGTGGCAACTTCGAGCACCTGGCGGTCAGCGGCACCAACGGCAGTGTCAGCACCTCGATCATCGACAACGATGCGCCGCCGGTACTCGACCTGGACGTCGACAATTCCAGCGGCAAGACCGGCGCCGATTACCAAGTGACTTTCACCGAAGGCACCACGGGGCCGGGCGTGTCGATTGGCGACACCGACCTGAAAATCACCGACCCGGACAGCACCATGCTGACCGGCGCCACCATCGTGCTGACCAACCGTCAGCCCGGCGATGCGCTGAACCTGGGCAACAGCGTCAACGGCATCAGCATCAACGCCAACAGCACCAACGGCACGGTCACGCTGACGCTGACGGGCAACGCGACGCTGGCTGACTACATGCAGCAGATCAAAAACATCAGCTTCATCAACACCAGCGACGACCCGAGCACCGTGCCGCGCATCATCACCGTGACGGTGACCGACGGCACCAACTACTCCAACACCGCCACCACCACCGTGAACGTGGTCGGGGTCAACGATGCACCGGTTGCCACCGGCGGCGCGATGACCGGTACCGAAGACACTTCGCTGATTCTCGGCTGGTCGACCTTCGGCGTCAGTGACTCAGACAGTTCCGCGACAAACCTGGGGGTGAAAATCACCGGGTTGCCAGCTGATGGCAAGTTGCAGTACCTGGACGGTGCAACCTGGAAGGACGTGGCCAACAACCAGACCTTCACCAAGGCCGACATCGACGCCGGCAAGCTGCGCTTCACCCCCGACGCCAACGAATCCGGCGCCGATGGCTATGGCGGCAGCGGCACGGGTAACAAGCAGGCTGACTACGCGCAGATCAAATTCCAGCCAACCGACGGCCAGGTGCTGGGCGATACCGGCACTGTGAAGATCGACATCACGCCAGTCGCCGATGCACCGAGCCTCAACGTGACCGGCAACAGCGTGACCTCCACCGGCCTGGTCAAGGAAGTCTGGACCGGTCTGTCGGGCCTGGGCACCGATGGCAGCGGCGCGGCGTCCGGCACGCTCAAGTCGGTGATCGATGCGGCTGGCACACCGAACAGCAGCTCCACCGTGACTAACGTGCAGTCCGACAGCAACGTGAACACCGGTACGGCTTCGAAAACGTCGGGCCTGATCTACCTCGAGGCCGGCAAGACTTACACCTTCAGCGGTACCGGCGACGACAGCCTGCTGGTGACCATCGGTGGCAAGGACGTGGCATCCACCACCTGGGGCGCGGGCGGCAAGCTGAACGGCTCGTTCACACCGACCACCAGCGGCTACTACACCCTGGACATCTACCACCACAACCAGACTGGCCCGGGCAGCTACGACGTGAACCTGTCGGTCAACGGCAGCACGGCGGTCGACCTGAGCAGTGCCGGCGTGCCGCTGTACACCGGCGTGGCCGACCTGGCGAACGCTGGGGTGACCGTTTCCGATCTGCACGGCACCAATGGCGAAGGTTATTACGACGGCTACAAGCTCAACGAAGGCGCCGAAGGCTCCAGCGTGCATCTGTCGAAGATCAGCACGGCCCTGACCGATACCGACGGTTCCGAAAGCCTGAGCGTGAAAATTGGCGGCATCCCGCAAGGCAGCGTGCTAAGCGACGACGCGGGCCACACCGTGACCGTGGGCAGCAACGGCGAAGCCTCGGTCACTGGCTGGAACCTGAGCAGCCTGACCCTGACACCACCGACCTATTACAACGGCCAGTTCAACCTGACCGTGACCTCCACCGCCACCGAAGCCCTCGGCGGATCGGCATCAACCACGGCGCAGATCGCGGTCACGGTGTACCCGGCGACCTACAACGCCATCACCGCCACGTCCGGCAGTGACAACGTCACCGGCACCGATGGCAACGACATTGTGGTCGCCGACATCGGCGGCCTGACCGTGGTGCCGGGCGTCAACTACAACATCGCCTTTATGGTCGACAGCTCCGGCAGCATGAGCGACTCGTCTCTGACGGCGGCCAAGAACTCGCTGACCTCGGTGTTCAACACCCTCAAGCAGAGCCTGGGCAGCAACTCCGGGACGGTGAACATCTTCCTGGCGGACTTCGACAGCCAGGTGAACACGACGGTCACGGTCAACCTCAACGACCCGAACGCCCTGACCCTGCTCCAAGAAGCGCTCGATTCGATGGCATCGGGCGGCGGCACCAACTACGAGGACGTGTTCAAAACCACGGCGAACTTCTTCAACAGTTCCGAAGCATTGGGTAATACCGGCGCGAAAAACCTGACGTACTTCATTACCGACGGTAAACCAACCCTCTACCAGACCAGTGAACAGACCAACCCGACGCTGTACGGCAGCGTCAAACTCGATGACGTGTTGAGCGCGGCCAACTACACCGTCGGCAAGCTCTACACCCAGACAATCGACAGCACGCACAAGTACACCATCTACGAAAACGGTGAGATGTACCTGTCGACTAAAAGCGGCAAGAACTGGAAGGACAGCTATGTCGGCACGGTGCACGCCGAGGGCAATGGGACCTTTGAACTGTCGAACCAGGGCGGTACCGGTTATGGCGATTACTGGAACTACGTCGACTCAGCAGCAGGCTCGACCGACAGCTTCACGCTGTTGAAGGGCCTGAGCACGGTCGAGGCCATCGGCCTGAACAGCGACGTGACCCTGGCCGATCTCAAGCCGTACGACTCGGATCAAACGCCGCAGACCAACATCGATCCCAAAGACCTGGCCAACTCGATCATCGGCCACACCGAAGCGACCCTGCCGGGCTCCGACACGGTCAACGGTGGGGAGGGCAACGACATCCTGTTCGGCGACCTGGTGAGCTTCAATGGCATCGCCGGCGAGGGTTACCAGGCCATTCAGGCGTTCGTGGCCCAGCAGAACGGCGTGGACGTCAGCAAGGTCACCACCAGCAACGTGCATCAGTACATCACTGAGCACTACACTGCGTTCGATGTGTCTGGCGCCAACGATGGCAACGACACACTGCTGGGTGGCGGCGGCAACGACATCCTCTTCGGCCAGGGCGGCAATGACACGCTCGACGGTGGCAAGGGCAATGACATCCTGCTCGGCGGCAAAGGCAACGACACGCTGACCGGCGGCCAGGGCAACGACACCCTGATCGGTGGCTTGGGCGGTGATACCTTTGTCTGGAAGTCCGGCGACACCGGCACCGACGTGATCAAGGACTTCAAGGCCAGTGAAGGCGACCGGATCGACCTGCGGGATCTGTTGCAGGGCGAAACCGGCAGCACCATCGACCACTTCCTGAAGATCAGCACGGTCGATGGCGTGTCGTCGCTGCAGGTCAGCACCACCGGCCAGTTCAACGCGGCCAACGGCGCAGCGGCCACTGCGGACGTGACGATCAAGCTTGAAGGCAACAACTGGTCGAACGTCAACCTGAACTCGTTGATCGCCGGCAGTGACCCGACCATCAAGGTCGATCACAACAACAGCTGACCGGCCCTCACGGCCACCCTTCGCCGGGTGGCCGTGCATGGCTGCGCCCAGGATGACGATTTCATCGTCACCCTCCATACTCGCGCACAGTTGGCCTATGCTGCCCAGCATGACGCCGCCTAATACATGAGGGATGCCCAATGTTTTATGTGCAACGCGATGCACAAGGCCTGCTAGTACGCGTGGAAGCCGCCGCTTATGCCGAGGCCACCGAAACCTTGCCGGCCGACAACCACGAGATCCAGGACTGGTTCGCCAACCAGGCGGTAGAAAACAGCCTCAAGCAGCTCAAGCAGAGCGACCTGGAAATGATCCGGGTACTCGACGACTTGATCCAGGTGCTGACCAGCAAAGGCGTCATCCGCGTCACCGACCTGCCACCGGCGGCCCAGGCCAAGCTGATGGACCGCAACCAGGCCCGGGAAGCCTTGGGCGGGTTGAGCCAGTTGATCGATGATGATGAGAAGGGGTTGATCTAACTTTTAATTCCCCTGGCACAACCCGATCCCCTGTGGCGAGGGGTTGTCTGGGCTGACGCCATCGCGAGCCTGCTCGCGATGGCTGACTAACTGGCGACGCAGCACTCACGTCTTACACCCAACGCTTAGGCTCCCCAACCAGCTGCCCCTGCACCCCAAACAGCCCCATTTCGCGGATGACCGCCAGTTCGCCTTCGGTTTCCACCCGTTCGGCAATCAGCGGCAGGTCGATACTGTGGGCCGCGCGCTGGATGGCTTCGATGAACAGGCGCTTGTCGCTTTCCTGGTCGATGGCGCGGATGTAGCTGCCGTCGATTTTCAGGTAGGCCAGCCCCAGCCGTGACAGGTTGCCGATCATGCTGAAACGCCCGCCGAAACGCTGCAGACTCAGGGAGAAGCCAAGCTCGCGCAGTTGTTTGGTCAAGCGCTCCAGCACCGCTTGCTCAGGCAATTGCTCTTCACCGATTTCCAGGGTCAGGCGCGGCCCGAGGTTGGAATGGGCGCGCAGCAGTTCAAAGATTTTGTTCAACGCCTGAGGGTCAGCCAGGGTCGCGGAGGACAGGTTCAGCGCCAGGGACTGGTCGTGTCCGCCCATTTGCTTGAGCACCTGTTCGAGCATCAAACGGTCCAGGCGCGCGGTCCAGCCGAAACGCTCCAGCCAGGGCAAAAAGCGCCCGGCGGGAATGGTCTGGCCCTGGTCGTCGAGCAGCCGCGACAGCACTTTGTAATGCAGCACCACCTGGGTGTCCCGGGCGGCCACCACCGGCTGGAAGTACAGCTCGAAACGCTGATGACTCAGGGCTTGGTCGAGCAAATTGTGCCAGGCATGGTGATCATCGCCGACGCTGGCCACCGCGCTGTGGTCCAGGCAGGCCCAGCCCCGTTCGCCCTGGCTTTCGGCCTGGGCCAGGGCCTGGTCGCCGAGCTGGAGCACCGCCTGAGGCGAGTCGCCATGGACGAACGGCGCCAGCCCGATGGAGGCCACCGAAGCCACGTCGGTCGCGCCGGTGGCGTGCAGGCTCGCCAACGCGCCTTCGAGGTTCTGCGCCAGTTGCAGCGCTTCTTCACGCACCAGCCCTGGCGCCAGCACGGCGAATTCCCCACCGCGGATGCGCGTCACTAGGTTGTGGGTTTCCGGATATCGGGCGCATTCACGCAGCAACTGCTCGCCAACAGCCTTGAGCAACTGGTCGGTGCGTTGCCCGCCCAGCCGCTGATTCAAACCGGCCAGGTCCTTGACCCGCAGCAACAGCAGATACCCGGAACTGGCCTGCTCCGGGTTGCTCACACGAGCGTTGAGCTGCATCTCAAAGTAACGCCGGTTGGCCAGGCCCGTCAGGTTGTCCTGGTAGGACTCGACCCGCAGTTTCTCGCTGCGCTCGGCCTGTTCCTGGAACAATGCCTTGAGCTTTTCGACCATCTGGTTCATCGCCTGCACCACGCGACGCAATTCAGGCGTACGCGGCAGTTCCGGCAGGCTCAAAAACTCACGACGGGCGATGGCATGGGACTGGTGCACCATGTAATCCAGAGGCTTGAGCTGACGACGCAGCAGCAAGGCCCCCAGCACCGCGCTCACGGCGCCACACAGCAGCAACCAACCCAGGCTGCCCAACGCGCTCTGCCACAGTTTGGCGAGGGCAAACATCGGGTGGCTGACCACCTCGACCCGCGCCGCCTGTTCCCAGCCGCGACTGACGATTGCATCCCCACCGGCCGGCTCCAGGCCAATGAGTTTGACGAACCATTGCGGCACGCTGCCGGCGTCCGGAATGCCCGTGCGCTCGACAATGGTTTTGTCGGTGGCCACGTCGACCACGCGGATGCTGGCGTAGTAGCCACTGTCGAAAATGGAACTGACCATCAATTCCACCATCGCCGGGTCGTCGATGTTCGGCGTCAGGGACAGCGCCAACGCCGTGGCTGCGTCCTGGGCGTGGGAGCGCAACTGGTTGACGTACTGAGCCCGCGAGCTCTCCAGGCTGACCATGAAGCTGCCGCTGAAGGCAACCACCAGGAACAGACAGATAGCGATCAACAGCTGTTTGAACAAGGACATCTGAGCGTGCGCTCCTAGTTAGTCGTCTCGACCGGAAAACCTTCGGCCTGCATTTTTTTCAACACGTCCTGCCACCGGGACAGGCGCTTGGTGTCACTGACTTTCTTGTTGCCCTTGGCGTCCGGCAGCCACAACCCTTCGGCATTGAAAGAGTAGACCGGCAGCAAATCGGTTCGCTGGCTGGCCGGCTGGATGCCGTCGATCAGGCTGTCGAGTACCAGCGGCATGGCCTCCGGGGTGGCGTAGTAGGTGAGCACCATGTGCGCACGGTTCTGCCGCAAGGCCTTGACGTAAGTGATGCGCAGTTTGTCACTGGACACCCCGAGATGACGCAGGCTGAAGTACTTGGCAATGGCGTAGTCCTCGCAATCACCGGCGCCCTTCCACAAGGCCTGGATCGGGGTTTCCCAGTAATCGACCTCATGCCACAGGTCGATGTCTTCTACGTAGCGCACCTGTTTGTTGAAGAACAGGTTCACCACCTTGAGCTGTTCCAGCTCTGGAGTCTGCTTCTGGGTCGCCAACAGTTGCTGCCACGCATCGATCCTCTGTTGCCCTTCGCCCAGCGGCCCGTACAGCGCTTGCGCCCGCCGGCTGATCTGCGCAAAGTCCCAGTCGGCCCGCAGACCGCCCAGCATGAGGCCGGCCAGCAACAATGCCGTACACAGCCAACGCAAGGACCTGAGAACAGGGAACGGTGCAGCCAAGGGAAATACGTCCGAAAAGGGGCCGTTGGAAATTCGTTGGATGGTGAAGCCTGGCCCTGCAAAAGACAATGGCAGGATGCAATCACCGCAGGCAGGCTAAACTTTAGTTTAGGAACCCCAGCCGCGAGACTTTGACGGCTTGGCAATCTATAACTAATGTTGGCGTGGATCCAATTCGCCACCACCAGTCAGAGTGCGTCGTCGTGACACAGAAGCCAAAGCCGTTAAGCACCATCCAGGTCAACGGGCCCATCCCCGCCGCCCAGGCACGCTCGATCATCGAAGAGTCTCTGCGCGAGGCCATTCTCGACGGGCGCCTGCCCTGTGGTACCGCCCTGCGTCAGCAGGAGCTGGCCGACCTGTTCGGCGTGAGCCGCATGCCGGTACGCGAGGCATTGCGCCAGCTCGAGGCGCAATCGCTGCTCAATGTGGTTCAGCACAAGGGCGCCGTGGTGGCGCCGCTGATCAACAACAATGCGGTCGAGACCTACGCCTTGCGCGTCGTTCTGGAATCATTCGCTTTGCGCCTGTCCATTCCACTGCTCGATGCCAGCGACCTGGCATTGGCCGCCCAATACATTGAGCAATTGGAAACACAAACCGATCTCGCCGAGATCGGCAAACTCAATCGGCTGTTTCACATGTCGCTTTACCATAAGGCGCCCAACAGCAAACTGCTGGACTTGATTGAGCGTGAGCTCAGTGAAGAAGAGCGCTTCTTACGCTTTCATCTGTCGTCCATGGGTCAGGGCAAACTGACCCAGGACGACCATCGCGCGCTGCTCGAAGCGGTGAGAGCCAAAGACATTGATAAAGCGATTGCCGTGTTGGAGCACCATCTGGAAAAGGCCTCCACCACCATACGCCGGTATCTGGAACAACAGTCGAGTCGTTGACCTCACACCGGCGGTCCGGCCGGCGTAAAAACTTCTTACATATCCTTGCGACCCCTTTCTCGCCTGCCCGGCGCGGCCTGGCCGTGGCTGCGACTCGTCGCCACACCCGTTCAATGGCACTGCCATCGATTTGGGCCCACTCTTGCGCTTGTCGATTCAAAAACAGACCTGAAGAAGTCAACGCCTGGCTGCAAAGCCGGGCGAATCGAAGCTAATAAGCAGGAGCGGCGCCCAACCGGCGGGATGATCGGATGTCCGACCGATGTCCCTCCCATAAAACACCAACTTCTTAATCCCCTGTTCCCTGAAGTGCTCCGAGTGAGGCATTCACTCGACCTATTCGATTCTGATATCTCCCAGTCGGAAGGAGCTTCTTCGCCTGAATAAAACTTATATTAAAAGTTTTAATAATCCTCTTCGCCCCTAATAAACTCTGCACTTTAAATAATTTAAAAATTGCTTGCCGCTTACTTGTTTTGTGTATTAGTTTTTTATTAGTCGAGTTGTTATCGATCGCTCTTGTTTTCGGTCAACGTCTCAATATCAAGCATCACAGGCCGACTACACACCTTCAAAGCAAGCACTTGAGTCATTTGAGTAATTCATGGATTTCGGTTCAGGCGCCCGCTCGCCTTGATAAAAAAATGGGCGACTGTCCGAGCAAACATCATTGATGAGGACGTTCCAATGCAGCCAACCAAAGAACAACTATTTCTGAAAAAGCACGAACTTGGCCAACACCCGGTCTTTTCCGAAATAACATCAATTGATCTGTTACGCCGTTTTATGGAAAGCCACGTTTTTGCCGTGTGGGACTTCATGTCACTGACCAAACGGCTGCAACGGGAACTGACCTGTGTCCACCTGCCCTGGCTGCCGCCGGCGGACCCACACGCTGCACGCCTGATTAACGAAATCGTGCTGGGCGAAGAGTCGGACGACCGCCCTGGCGCGGGCTATTGCAGCCATTTCGAGCTGTATCTGGACGCGATGCGAGAGGTCGGTGCCGATACCCGGGTAATCGAGCAGTTCATCACGCTGCAACAGGAAGGCGTCAGCCCCGAGACGGCGCTGGAGAGCGTCGAGGTAGAACCGGCGGCGGCCCGGTTCGTCCGCCAGACCCTGCACACCGCCCTGCACGCTCCGGCCCACAGCGTGGCTGCCGCGTTCGTGCATGGCCGCGAAAGCGTCATTCCGCAGATGTTCCAACGCATGCTGGACGCCTGGGGCATTGGCCTGGATCAGGCGCCGACGTTTCGTTATTACCTGCAGCGGCACATCGAAGTGGATTCCGAAGACCACGGCCCGGCAGCGGAAAAGCTGCTGGCACGGCTGATCAATGGCGACCCGCAGCGCGAAACCGAGGTTCTGGCCGCCGCACTCGCTGCCGTCCACAGCCGCGCAGCCCTGTGGGACGGCCTGCGCCAGAGCATGGCCCAACCGGTTGCACAGGTGACCCCATGAACGCCGTCCAATACCAATCCTTCGCCGACATCTGGGAAAGCCGCGCCACGATCCGCACCCGGCCACGGCGCCGGGTCGAAGACGACGACAAGCTGATCTTCCCCATGAGCCGTCAGCCGCTGGTGCACAGCCAGACCTTTCTCAGCCACTGCCCGCAGCTGCGCGACTTTGTACTGGTGCAGAGCCTGTACAAGTTCATCAACGACGTGGTGATTTTCGAGACTGAGCTGGTAGACCACACCGCCCGCCGCATCGCCAAAAACAGCTTTGGCATCGAGTTCCCGTTCGCCTGCCGCTACGACGCGATGACGGTGGTGGTGGACGAGGATTACCACGCGTTGGTGGCGATGGACTTCATGCAGCAGACCATCGACATGACCGGTATCGCGCCGATCCCGTTGCCCGCGCAGATCGAACTCAGCCGCGCGATACCGGCGACCCTCGCCCAGGCGCCGGAGCACTTGCTCAGCGCCGTGGAGTTGATCTGCATCGCCATTGCCGAGAACACCGTGACCAACGAAGTGGCGGCTTTCGCCCGGGACGACTCAGTCAAGGCCTCGGTCAAGGGGCTGATGGCCGACCACTTGCTGGACGAGGGGCGGCACTCCAGTTTCTGGAGCCGACTGGTGCAGATTTACTGGCACACCGCCCCCGAAGAGGACCGAGATGCGATTGCGCAATTGATGCCCGGTTTCATCGCCCAGTACCTGGCGAGCGATCTGCAACAAGCATTCGATTTCGAGCTGATCGCGCAGCTGCCCGTTGAAGAGTCGGTGCGCCAGTCGCTGCGTGAAGACGCCAGTGCGCTGGCCTACCCCATCAATCGTTTTCACCCGTTGGTGGGCAATATCACGCGCTTTTTTCGCAGCAGCTCAATGCTTGCCTCCCCCTGCGTGCGCGACGCCCTCGCCGACTACCTGACCCCATGAGGACCCTTTAATGAGACGCCTCGAAATTGCAGTGTCTGGCCGCAGCCAGGCCATGGCCGAACTGGCCCAGGAACTTGAACTGCACGGCCATGGTGTCGTGGATCTTGAATCGTCAGCCAGCCACGGTGTGGTGGATCTGTTGATCGACGACGGTACGGCGCCGTGCGCCATCGAAACCCGGTCACGCTTTCAGGTACGCGTGGCGCTGCAGGTTTTGCCCGATCAGGCATTGCCGCAACCAGTGGTGGTTTTTCGCGACGGTGCGCAGCGGCTGTTATCGCGGCAGGTTATCGCCCCCGAAAGCTCTGGCAACGGTCAGTCCTTGCGGCTGCGCACGCTGGCGGCGGTGGTCGAGAGCGGTGCGCGGCTGGTCAGCCAACTCTCCCGGGATCAAGCCAGCTTCGATCACTGGTCGACGGAGCAGAGCAACGCTGCCGATCACCCCTTGCAGGGGCTCGATGCGCTGGAGCCGCTGGCCTTCGAACACCGTCTCAATCGGCCGCCGGTGCCCTGGCTGTTGGCCGCCGCCGAAGTACCGGTGATGCACAACATTGAGCAGCGAATGCTCGATGACGCGACACAACCGGCCCTGTGGGTCAATGGCCAGCTCATCGACTACCGGTCCTTGCGCAGCCTGGCGCTGAGGTTGCAACAGGCAATGCAGGAAAAACTACAGGAAGCACATTCTGTAGATGCAGGATTTGAAGGTGCAAGGCCTGTGGGAGCAAGGCTTGCCCGCGACGGTAGCACCGATGTTCTCGACCAAACCGCGTCATCGTTCATCGGGGGCAAGCCTTCCTCCCACAGGGTGATAGGCGTGTGCCTGCCCAAGTCCACGCAGCTGTACGCGGCGATTCTGGCGGTGCTGGGTTGCGGTGCGGTGTACCTGCCGCTGGACCCGCAACACCCAGCGCAACGTCGGCGCTTTATCCTGGAAAATGCCCAGGCCGACCTGCTGCTGCACGACGGCGACAGCGACCTCGGCGATCTGTCGCTGCCGACGCTGAATGTGCATCGGCTACCGTCGCCCAAACCCGGCATTCCGGCCTCGCTGATCCGCCGCGTAGTGGACATCGACGAACCGGCCGTGGCGATCTACACCTCCGGCACAACCGGCCAGCCCAAGGGTGTGTTGCTCAGTCATCGCAACCTCAGCCATTTCTGTGCCTGGTATGGCGACTATGTCGGGTTGCAGCGCGACAGTCGGGCGTTGCAGTTTTCCACCATCAACTTTGACGCATCGCTGCTGGATATCCTGCCGACCTTCATCCACGGCGCGCGACTGGTGGTGCCGGACGAAAACCAGCGCCGCGAT
Organism: Pseudomonas sp. LBUM1664; assembly: GCF_059695895.1. Taxonomy (NCBI): domain Bacteria; kingdom Pseudomonadati; phylum Pseudomonadota; class Gammaproteobacteria; order Pseudomonadales; family Pseudomonadaceae; genus Pseudomonas; species Pseudomonas sp. LBUM1664. Next base: position 6,159,472 of record NZ_CP166791.1, read on the forward strand.
CCACAGCAATTGGTGGAGCTGATGGGTGGGCAGCACGTGACTCATGCGTTCCTGCCGCCGGCGCTTCTGAGCGTGATGCCGCTGGACGCTCCACTGGGCCTGGCGCACCTGATTACCGGCGGCGATGTCTGTGAGCCGTTCGTGATCGAACAACTCGCGCCACAGTGCAGGTTCCACAACATTTATGGACCGACCGAAACCACGGTGCTGGCCACCACGCGGCAATTCGGCATCGGCGACAACAACCGCAACCTCGGTGTGCCCATCGCCAATGCTCGGGTGCTGATTCTGGACGAACACCTGCAACCAGTTCCCCAAGGCACACCCGGCGAGCTGTACATCGCCGGACCAGGCGTGGGCTTGGGCTATCTGAACGACCCAACGCTGACCGCCACCCGCTATCTGAACCTGACGCTGCCTGCCGGGCAAACGTTGCGGGTTTATCGCACCGGCGATATCGGCCAGTGGACCGATGACGGGATTGAATTGTGTGGCCGTCGCGATAACCAGGTGAAGATCCGTGGCTTTCGGGTCGAGCCCGAGGAAATCGAACATTGCCTGCGGGAAAGCCAGTTGTTTCGTCAGGTGGCGGTGGGGGTCGATGAACGGCGGCGGATCCTGGCGTTTCTGGTTCACCCCCAGAAAGACCAGCCCGGCACCGCCCTCCAGGCCCTGCGCGAGCACGTGCAGAACACGCTGCCCAGTTACATGCATCCGGCAGCCTATGTTGAGTTGCCGCATTTGCCTTACACCAGCAACGGCAAGGTGGATCGCCGGGCCTTGCTTGCAACGGCGGTGCAGGTTCAGGTTGGCAGCCAGCGACGCCAGCCGCAAAACGCTCTGGAGACGCAATTGCAGCAACTGTGGGCCGAGCTGCTTGAACTGCCGGTCGAAGACATCGCCACTGACGAGAGCTTCTTCAACCTCGGCGGGCATTCGATTCTGCTGTCGCAGCTGCTGCTGGGCATCCGCGAGGCCTTCGGTCGCAGCCTATCGATCAATCGTTTCATCGAAGCACCCACGCTGATGACGCTGGCGAAGTTGCTCGACGACCCTGAACAAAGCAGTGCATCGACCCTAAGCCCCCAAGCCTTCATCGATGCTGAAGCCGAACTCAACCTCGATCCGTTGCCCATCAGCCAGTGCGGTGATGTGCATAAAGTGGTGGTGACCGGCGCCAACAGTTTTCTCGGGGTGCACATCGTCGAGGCTTTGCTGGCCTGGGGCGCCACCGAAGTCGCGTGCCTGGTGCGCGAGTCCAGCGAGCAAAGCGCAGCCGAGCGCTTCGCCCAGGCCCTGCAGGACAATCGCCTGACCCACCTGGACCTGAGTCGGGTGAGCGTTTACGCCGCCGACATCACCCAACCGCAATTGGGTTTGCCGGACGACGTCTACGCCCGCATCGACCGCACTTTCGGCGCGCTGGTGCACAACGCTGCCCATGTCAATCATGTGCTCGACTACGAGTCCCTGGCGCGGGACAACGTGGAGCCGATCTTCGAGTGCCTGCGCCTGTGTGAGGGGCGTAGCAAGAAAATCTTCAACTTCGTCTCCACGCTTTCGGCGTCCAGTGCCCTGGATGCCGATGGCCAGGTCCTGGAGCAACCCGCAGCGAAGACGCCGCCGATCTACATCAAGAATGGCTACAACCTGTCCAAATGGGTCGGCGAGCGAATCCTGCAGCGGGCCCGCGAACGTGGGGTGTGGGTCAATCTGTTCCGCCCGGGCAACATCAGTTTCAACAGCCTAACCGGGGTCTGCCAGCCCCACAAGAACCGGTTGATGTTGATGCTCAAGGGCTCGATCCAGCTCGGCCAAGTGCCGGACCTGTCACTCAATTTCGACCTGATGCCGGTGGACTTCCTGGCCCGCTTCATCGCCTTCCACGCCAGCCGTTACCAGCCGACGCAAGCGGTGTTCAATCTGCACAACCCCGAGCCCCTGAGCTGGGACGCTTATGTGGCGTCGTTCCGCGACAGCGGCCGGGAGTTTTCGCTGGTGAGCGTCGCCGACTGGCAACAGCAATTGGGCCGGGTCGATGCCGGCAACGCGTTGTTTGGCGTGCTGGGTTTTTACCTCAACGGGTTTGAGGAAGACATCGGCGACATCTCGCTGATCAGCCACGACAACGCCCGCGCCGGCGTGCGGCAGATGGGCGCCCGCTACCCGGAAAAATCCCCGGCCCTGCTGCGCCGTGGCGCCGACTACCTCAAGGCTATCGACTTCATCTGAAGCACCCCAACCGAAAAGAAGGAGCAAGACCATGAACGCATTTCAACCCGATACCCTGATCAAGAATCCCCAAGCTTGCCACGTCGAAACCTCGGTAGAGGTGCCAGCCGACGCGGCGCGCGTCTGGAAAGTGGTGGGCAATTTTGCTGGATTCGACCATTTCATCCCGGCGCTGGCGCGCATCGAAATGACCGGCGACGGCGTGCGGTCCCTGCGCAAGAAGTTCTTCCGCGACGGGCAGAACCTGGTGGTGGAACAGCTCAACAGCCGCGACGACCAGGCCATGCACATGACCTGGACGCTGATCTACAACACGCTGGGCATCGACAACCTGTGGGCGGCGATGCGCGTCGAGCCACTGGCGGACAATCACTGCCGCGCCACCTGGACCATCATCGCCGACCACACCGACGCGCATACACCGTCGGGGTTCAGAGACTTCCTCCAGGGGTTTGCCGATGAGGCAATGGGGAATGTGCGGGGGATGTTCCCCTAAGCAACGCTCATCCCTTGTAGGAGCTGAGCGTGCTCGCGATAGCGGTGGGTCAGTTGACGGTGATGTTGGCTGTGCTGCCGTCTTCGCGAGCAAGCCCGCTCCCACATTAGTTTCGTGTCGAATTCAAATATCGAGATCAACACCGATCAACTGTGGGAGCGAGCCTGCTCGCGATAGCAGTGGGTCAGATTTTGAAGCTGTCCACCAGTTGCTTCAGCCGATTGGCTTGCAGTGACAAGGCATCGCAGTCTTTCAGGGTTTCGTTGAGGTTGGCCACGCTTTGCTGGTTCAGCAGGTTGATGTGGCTGACGTCCATGTTGAGGGTTTCCACCACGGCGGTCTGTTCTTCGGTCGCCGCGGCCACCGACTGGTTCATACCGTCGATTTCGCCGATGCGCTGCGTCACGCTGACCAGCCGCAAGCCGGCCTGGTTGGCCACTTCCACGCTTTCCTCACTGGAGAGTTGGCTGGCGTTCATCGTCGTTACCGCTTCACGGGAACCGACCTGAAGCGAGGTGATCATCTTGTGGATTTCTTCTGCCGATTCCTGGGTGCGATGCGCGAGGTTGCGCACTTCATCAGCCACCACCGCAAAACCACGTCCGGCTTCACCGGCACGGGCCGCTTCGATGGCGGCGTTCAGGGCCAGCAGGTTGGTTTGCTGGGAGATACCTTTGATCACGTCCAGAATGTGCCCGATGTTGTCGGTACTGGCATTCAGGGTTTCGATCTGGGTGCACGAGAGGCTGATCTTCTGCGACAACTCGGTCATGGCCTGGATGGTTTTTTCCACCACCTGACGACCGTCATCGGCCTGTTCGCTGGCACCGCTGGCCTGTTGCGATGCATCGGCGGCATTGCGGGCGATTTCCTGGGTCGCGGCGCCCAGCTGGTTGATGGCGGCGGCCACGCTGTTAGTACGGGCGCTCTGTTCATCCGAGCCGACGAGTGAGGCGTTGGACGAAGTCATCACCCGCTGCGACAGGTCATGCACCTGCCGGGTAGCGGAAGACACTTCCGAAATCGAGGCGTGAATCCGCTCCACGAACTGGTTGAACGAACTGCCCAACTCGCCGAACTCGTCCTTGCCCTGCACCTCCAGACGCCGGGTCAGATCGCCTTCGCCCTGGGCGATGTCCTGCATGGCACGACCCATGGTGGTCAACGGACGCATCAACACCTGGATCAACAGGCTCAACAGCAACGCAATGGCCGCCACCGCGACAAACATCGCAATCAGCGCAGAAGTACGAAATTGGGTCAGGGGTGCGTAGGCCTTGTCCCTATCGATCGAGAGGCCGATGTACCACTCGGCGCCCGGCAGGCCAGTGACCGGAGCGAATGAGAGGATACGATCCTGCCCGTTCAGCTCAACTTCCTGGATGCCTTTCTCGATGCGCACCGAGGTACCAGGGTAGATGTCCTTGAGGTTCTTCATCACCTGGTCTTTGTCCGGGCTGACGATGACCTGGCCGTCGCCGCTGACCAGGAAGGCATGGCCGATGCCACCGAAGTCCACGGAGTTGATGATCTTCACCAGGGTTTCCAGGCTCAGGTCACCACCCACCACGCCGAGCAATTCGCCGTTGTGTTTCACCGGCAAAGCGATGGTCACCACCAGGCCACCGACCGCCGCCAGGTAAGGCGGGGTCAACATGGTTTTATCGGCGGTGACTGCCTGTTTGTACCAGGGGCGCTGACGCGGGTCATAGCCGTCGGGCATTTTTGCGTCAGGGCGCTGAGTGAAGACACCGTTGGCCTGGCCCACATAGGTGAACTGGAAATTCGACGTCAGCGCTGGCTGATCAACCAGGCCGGGCAAATCGGCACCGGCGCCCTGATGCGCGATGTTCTGCGCCAGGTTTTCCAGCACCAGCACCCGGCCACTCATCCAGTTCTGGACGCTGCTGGCCGTCAGATCACCGGATTGCTCGATGGAGGACTCGAGGCTGCGGCCGATGGTTTTTCGCTGTAGGTAATCGTTGTAGAACGTGAATAGGGCAAAAGCCAGAACCACCACACCAGAGGCGGCAAGAAGGATTTTGTGGCTGAACTTTAGATTCATTTTTATAGGGCTTCTTATGCAAAGAGTGGGGGTGCATTCCGGGTTGAAACATCCATGTCACAGCGCGGGCGGGGATTAAGCCCCGCTCCACTTTGGTGCACGCTTATCTCTCTTTCGGCAAGCGTTTGAAAAAAATTAGGCTCTTGCGAAGTAAGACGACGAAAGGCCAGCTTAATCGTTCCCATACAGAGCGGTGCGACAGTCGAACGGTGGTTGCAAATTCGCCACCCCATGATGACAATGCGACCTATTATCATTTGTGATACCCAGGCCGTCGCATTCATGTCATCTCCCGAGTTTGCAGTACAGGCGCTCTACAGCAGTCATCACGGCTGGCTCAATACTTGGCTTCGCACCCGGCTGGGCAATGCCGCCGATGCGGCTGACCTGGCCCAGGACACCTTCGTTCGCCTGCTGCAGCGTACCGAACGCTTGGAACTCAAGGCCCCGCGCGCCTTTCTGCGCACCATCGCCCAAGGCTTGGTCATCGACCATTGGCGTCGGGAAGAAATCGAGCGCGCCTACCTTGAAACCATAGCCCATCTGCCGGAAGCCCAAACCCCAGGCGCCGAAGCCCAGGCCTTGATTCTGGAATTGCTGGAAGCCATCGCGAGAATGCTTGAAGGCCTGAAGCCGAAAGTACGCAGGGCATTTCTGCTGGCCCAGTGCGAAGGCCTGACGTACAAGCAGATTGCCGAGCAGATGGGCATTTCGCTGCGGTCGGTGGAACGTTATGTCGCCGATGCGCTGTACCACTGCTATGTGCTGCGCTATGAAAGCTGAGCCAGCGGATTCATCACCCAGCCGACGCAGCGGTCCGTCGCAGCAGGTGGTCAGGCAAGCGATCAATTGGTTGCTGCGTCTGCGCAACCACGCCACCAACCCTACCCTGCGCCAACAGTGCGACGCTTGGCGCGCCGCCCACCACGAACACGAACTGGCCTGGCAGCGGGTGCAATCGCTGCACAGCGAATTGACCTCGAACCTGCGGGCTGTGCCCGGCGCCCACATTGCCCTCGAAACCCTGGAAAACAGCGCCCAGCGCCTCGGTCGGCGCCAGGCTTTGAAGCTGTTGTCGGGGGTTGCACTGATGGGGTCCGCCGCGTGGCTGAGCAAGGATCTGGGCTGGCAATCGTGGAACGCCGACTTCGCCACCACCATCGGCGAACGGCGCGGCTTCCAGCTACCGGACGGCACGCGGCTTGAACTCAACACCGACAGCGCCGCCGATCTGGACTACACAACCCAGCATCGCCTGATCACCCTGGCCCGCGGTGAAATAATGATCACCTGCGGACGCGATCCCGGGCGACCACTGCTGGTGCAGAGCCAACAGGGCCTGTTCGAAGGGCTGGAGGGACGCTTCGTCGTACGCCAGGACAGCGACTGTACGCGCCTGAGCGTCACCAGCGGCCGGGTGGCGATCCGTTCCCGCCACAGCGACGATGGCGCGCCTATCCAGGTGAACGCCGGGCAAAGCTATCGGGTCACCTCATCGACAGCGACCGAGGCAGAGCCGCTTGATATGGACGTCGACGCCTGGGCGGACGGGCTGATCGTCACCCGGAACATGCGTCTGGAAGATTTCCTCAACGAGGTTGCCCGTTACCGCCGGGGTTATCTGAAATGCGCGGCGTCGATTGCGGATTTGCGCTTGTCGGGAGTTTTTCGCCTGGAGGACACCGACAAGTTGCTGGCCGTCCTGCCTCGCACGCTCCCCGTGCAATTACGCTATCGGACCCGATGGTGGGTCACGGTGGAGCGTGCGGTTTGATTTTTTTGGCGGGTTTTGCGCGGGAGTCCGGCTAGGACAGTAAGCAACGCTTATCTGCCTTCAGCGACTCCAACGGAAACCGACCATGACTGAGCGCGTACTTCTCAAGACCCCCTTCGGCTGTTCCTCGCAAAGAGGCCTGTTGCGCCAGGCCATCCGGGCCGCGCTGTTTTCTACTGTGCTGAGCATCAGCGCCGTACCTATACTCGCTGTCGCCGCGCAAGACGGCGTCACAGCCAGCCGCCAGAACTACAACATTCCTGCCGGCCCGCTGAGCGATGTACTGAACCAGTTCGCCCGTCAGGCAGGCATTACCCTGGCAAGCACTCCGGAGCAAACCCAAGGCGCCCAATCTCCGGGGCTCAAAGGCGACTATTCGGCGGATCAGGCCCTGAGCCAACTGCTCAGCGGGTCGAGGATGGCTGCCGTCAGCCAGGATGGCAGCAGCTATGTGCTGCAAACCGAGGTTGAGGGCAGCACCCTGGCCTTGCCGAGCACCGACATCAAGGGCTTTGCCCTCGGTAACGCCTTGGGCAGCATGCAAGGCTACAACGCCACCCACAGCCAGGTCGCCACCAAAACCAGTACCGCGCTGCGGGAAACCTCGCAAAGCGTCTCCGTGGTGACTCGAGAGCAAATGGACGATCAGGGCGCGCAAACCGTGTCCCAGGCCATGCGCTACACCCCCGGCGTGCTGACCAACCCCTATGGCGCGACCCACCGCTACGACTACGTGGCGATGCGCGGCTTCAACGACGGCTCGGTGGACAACATCTACCTCGACGGCCTCAAGTCCATGGGCGACAGCGGCACCTACAGCACCTTGCAGGTCGATCCGTACGTCCTGGAGCGGGTCGACATTCTCAAAGGCCCGTCCTCGGTGCTTTACGGTCGCAGTTCCCCGGGCGGCCTGGTGGCGCTTACCAGCAAGAAGCCGCTGTACGAGGCCTACCACCAGATCCAGGCCACGGTCGGCACCCAGGGCCAGCGCGGCATGGGCTTTGACTTCAGCGGGCCGGTGGATGATGACAAGCGCATCGCCTATCGCCTGATCGGCCTGGCCGATACGTCTGACACGCAGTTTGACCACACCCAGGAAAAGCGCTTCGCCCTCGCGCCCACAGTGAGCATCGATTTCACCGAGGACACTTCGCTGACGCTCCAGGCCTACCTGCAGCACGACCCTGACGGTGGCTACCACGGCGGCATGCCGGCCGATGGCACGTTGCATCAGCGCAACGGCCAGCGGATCTCCGAAAACTTCTTCGAGGGCGAGCCTGGGGTCGAAGGCTTTGAACGTGACCAGCAGTCGTTCGGTTACCAGTTCGAACACCGTTTCAACGATGTCTTCACGGCCCGGCAGAACTTCCGTTACCTGGACTCCAAGGTCAGCAACGACCAGGTTTACGCCTACGGCTGGACCACCCCCACCAGCAACGAACTGAACCGCTATTACACCGGTGCCGACGAAAAGCTCCATTCCTTCATCGTCGACAACATGCTGCAGGCTGAATTCTTCACCGGTGCCACCAAACACACCGTGCTGATGGGCGCCGACTATCAGCGGCGCAAAACCGTGGTCGACTGGACCAGCGGCAGCCTGGCATCGATCAATGCCTTTGACCCGAGCTATGGCAACTCGGCCATCACCTATTTCAGCCCCACCAGCTACCTGCGGCGCCTGGAGCAAACCGGCGTCTACCTGCAAGACCTGATCGAAATGGACAAATGGCGCTTCTCCCTGGGCCTGCGCCAGGATTGGGTCGAAACCTCGGAAGAAAACCGCATCGCCGAATCCGGTCGTCCAGAAGGCACCGAGATCAGCGATAAACGCAGCAAACTCACCGGCCGCGCCGGGGCGTTGTACTTGTTCGATAACGGCCTGGCGCCGTACATCAGCTACTCCGAGTCGTTCAACCCGAATTCCTACGCCGACAGCGCCGGGAACCCGTTGCCGCCGACCGATGGCAAGCAATGGGAACTGGGCCTGAAGTACCAGCCACCGGGCACGGATGATCTATACACCGCCTCGCTGTTTCGCATCGACCAGGAAAACCTGGCGACCAAACTGCCCCAGGAGAATTTCTACCGCGCCGTCGGTGCCGTTCGCTCCCAAGGCGTGGAACTGGAAGCGCACCTGCAACTGACCGAGCAGTTCAAAGTGCTGGGCAGCTACACCTTCACCGATATCGAATACTCGAAATCGATGATCAGCACCTTGAGCACCGCCACCGACATCATCGAAAACAAGGGCAACTCACCGACCCAGGCCCCACGCCACATGGCGTCGGTCTGGGCGGACTACAAATTCGACAGCGGCGCGCTCGATGGCCTGCGACTGGGCGGCGGCGTGCGTTATGTCGGCTACAGCTGGGCCGACGCGGAGAACACCATGAAGGTGCCGGCCTACACCCTGTTCGACGCATCTGTGGGGTATGACTTGGGCAAAGTCGGCTTGAAAGGTGTGGACGTTCGCCTGAACGCGAACAACCTGACAAACGAAAACTATGTCGCCTCGTGCGCCAGCCTGAGCTACTGCTACATGGGCGAAGAGCGCAACGTGGCGGCTACGGTGAGTTATCAGTTCTAACCCGTTTTCAGTGGCAACCAGTTCTCTGTGGCGAGGGAGCTTGCTCCCGCTGGACGCGCAGCGGCCCTGTTTTTTGGGGCTGCTGCGCAGCTCAGCGGGAGCAAGCTCCCTCGCCACGGGTTCTGTCTGTGCTCTTTGAACGGGTCAGCTTCCAACCCGAATCTTATCCCCGTCATCGCGCACCACACCCTCTTCGCGCACAAACCGGTTCGCCCGCCCAAAGGTGCCGAAATCATTGAACCGCACGCCCATCTCACGCATCACTTTGTGAGCCACCGGCACCGTCAGTTGACGGAGGTAAAACGGCTCCTTCACCACGAAATGATGGATCCCGTGGCTGCTGCCGAAGTTGAAGCAGAACGCCTGCAACGGCCACAACCACCAGGGATTGAGCACCTGGGTTTGCTGGATGACATTGCCCGACTCGATGTCGCCGTAGTAATGCATGTTCGAGCTGACGAAGTGCAGGCAAAAGGTGCGCAGTACATTCGGGCCGATGATCACCACTGCCGCGATGTCGATCACGTGCATCACCGCCAGCATGGTCGCCGACCAGTCAATCGACGTGTCGAGCAGGCCGGCGACGCCGTTGATCCCATGGAAACCGAGAAACACATACCAGGCCCCCCAGTGCAGCAGCGCCAGCGGGAAGTAAACCTTCAGCGTGCGTTTGAGGATGCTGCGCTTGTGCGCCCAGGTCTTGGCCCGCAGCAGGCGGATGAAGGCCGACATCACGTTGTCGCCGACCATCAGCAACCGCGCCACCCCCCAGGGTTCGCCGTTGGTGATGGCCCGCTCTTCCATGTCGGCCTCGCTGCCGGACACCTTGTGATGGTTGAGGTGCAGGTGACGGCGGATCCACGGGTTGATGGTGCTCGGCCGCGCCAGCCACACCAGGCCCATCATCAGGTTGTGGGGCAGGCGTTGCTTGCGAAAATACAGGCTGTGGATCAGGTCATGTTCCAGCTCGTGGGTCAGGGAGGCGAAAAAAGCGTTGAGCAGCAGGCACGCCCACCCGGCCAAGTGACCGTTGATGTAGAGCAGCGCCGAACCGATCATGCCGGCCAGGGCGAACGCCAGGATGCCCGCGCCCAACGCATCCTGATGTCGCAGAACCGGGTAGCGCTGGCGCAATTCTTCGCCCCTGGCCAGCACCACTTGGCGAATATGGGCGGATCGCTGTTGTGCATTCAATCGCTCGGGGCTTGCGCAAGTGCCGTGCATGGCTTAAATCCTCTGTTATCGATGTGCTCATCCTGAAGGGCGTTGCCCGACAAGGTGGTAGCCGTAAACGCCAACCTGTTGACCGCAAGCGCCAATCGTCATGACTGAACCAACCTCTCTCGCCAGCTGGACCCGCGCCCTGCGCAAACAGCTCGATGCGCTGGGCCTGGACAGTCATGCCCTGTGCGTTGAGGCCGGCCTCGACCCGCAGTTGATGGACGACCCGAACGCCCGCTATCCACTCTCGGCCACCACCCGCCTGTGGGCATTGGCGGTGCAGGCCAGCGGCGACCCGGCAATCGGCCTGCGTGTATCGCGCTTCGTCAGCCCCACCACGTTTCACGCCTTGGGTTACGCCCTGGTGGCCAGCGGCAGTCTGCGCGAAGTGTTCGAGCGGATCGTGCGCTATCACCCGGTGGTCAGCGATGCGCTGACGCTGCAACTGAGCCGTGGCGAAGACCGCTACCGCTTCAGTCTTGAGGTGCCCCAGGGCCGTCCGGCGCCGGCCTTTGAGGCCATCGACGCATTCGCCGCGATTTACGTGCGCACTTGTCGCAACCGCCTGGGCCGCGACTACGCGCCATTGGCGGTGTACTTGCGGCGCCCGGAACCGGCGGACCCCAGCCCCTGGCATAAAGTGTTCCGCTCGCCGGTGCATTTCGGTGCCGGGCAAGATTGCCTGGAGTTCGACCTCAGCGATTTCGACAGCCACCTGGACGACGCCAACCCGGAGCTGGCCGAACACAACGAAGCGGTGCTCAAGCGCACCCTCGCGCAGCTCCAGCCGCTGACCTGGGAGCGCAAGGTGCGTGCCGCCATCGAGGCCCAACTGCCCGAAGGCGAACCCAGCGCCGAGCACATTGCCCAAGCCATGCACCTGAGCCTGCGCAGCCTGCAGCGGCATTTGGCCGACGAAGGCTGCCGCTTCGACGCACTGCTCAACGAATGCCGGGAAAACCTCGCGCTGCTGCACCTGCGTGATCCGCAGTGCTCGCTGAGCGAAGTCAGTTATCTGCTGGGCTTTGCCGACGCCAGCAGCTTCAGCCGCGCCTTCAAGCGCTGGACCGGGATGACGCCGGGGCAGTTTCGGGATGGTTTGCGCTAAAGACTTGCGCTGATTGGGCTGGCCTCTTCGCGAGCAAGCCCCACACAGGTTTCAGGTCGGCTTCAGATCGCAGTCAACACCCGCAACCGCTCGATATCCAGGATTTCGATCTCGCCATAACCGAGGTGCACAATGCCTTGGCTTTGCAGGTCCTTGAGGATCTGGTTGGTAGTCTGGCGCGACAGCGAGAGCATCAACGCCAGTTGTTCCTGGGGCAATTGCAGGACCCGTCGCGCCGGTTCGATTTCGCCATAGCCTTCGGCGATCAACAGCAGGCGATGGGCCACGCGCGCCGGGGCGGGCATCAGGCTCAGCTGTTCAAGGTTGATGAAGGTCAGGCGCAGTTTGTGGCTCATCAGCAACGCGAGAGGCCGCCAGCAGATCGGTTGCTCTTCCAAAAACGCCAGCAACGCCGCCTGAGGCACGTGCAGCAGGGTGCATTGACCCACGCCCACCGCATCATGGGTGCGCGGCTGGCCATCGAACAGGCCGATTTCACCGAACCAGTGCGACGCCTCCACCACGCTTAGCAACGCTTCCTTGCCCTGTTCGCTCACCGTGCCAACTCGCACCGCGCCTTCCAGCACCGCGTACATCCCGCATGGCGGGTCGCCGCGCTTGAACAGCCGATGCCCCGGCAACAAACGGCGCACCCGCGACATCCCCAACAGACTATTCTGTAACTCAACGGGCAAATGGCTGTACCAATGGCCGGCCATCAGGTGCGAGTGCCAGGGATTCGAACTCATGGAAACTCCGGGACAAGTGTCGGCTAACTGACAGAACACATCGTGGAACCTGGGCATCATGCAGGCATCACCTCAGGAGGAACAACAATGAAAAGCCTCGTCGATCATCTCAGTCAATATGCGGCCTATCACCGCGACCCGCGCAACATCGCCACCCATTTCATTGGCATCCCGCTGATTTTCGTCGCCGTCGCCGTGCTGCTGTCTCGACCCGCCTGGCCGGTGGGCCCGGTCCTGGTGTCTCCGGCATTGTTGGTGGCCGCGGCCAGTGCCTGGTTCTATCTGCGCCTGGAGCTGCGTCTGGGTGTGCTGATGACGGTGCTGCTGGGCCTGGCGATATGGCTGGGTCAGGTGCTTGCCGCACAAAGCACGTCGGTGTGGTTGAGCAGCGGCCTGGGGCTGTTTGTGGTGGGCTGGGTCATCCAGTTTGTCGGTCACTATTACGAAGGCCGCAAACCGGCGTTCGTCGACGACCTCACCGGGCTGATTGTCGGGCCATTGTTTGTGGTGGTTGAAGCGGGTTTTCTGCTGGGACTTCGAGGCGAGCTGAAACGGGCCATTGAAGAACGCGCCGGCCCGGTGGCCTTGCGCAACCAACGCTCGGCCGCCTGAAAAAAGAGCGGTAACGGTTCGACGCCGTTACCGCTCAAGTTTTACACCGTACCGAACTCGACCCGAACCGTCAGTGCACCAATGTTATCGGTCAGGCCAGCACCGTAACGCCCTGTCAGGTCATCATTGATGCACAACTGCAACTCCCCTTGTTGCCCGCCAGGAAGCTGCGCCAGATCGCCGACCAGGAACGGCGTTCCACCGTTGCCCACGCGACCGATCAAGGCGCCTTCGGCCGCACCGGGCAACGTATAGCTGTCATAACTGATGTGCCTCGAACCACCGTTTCCATCCACCCTGCCGCCTTCCGGGCTGGCTTGCCATCGCCCGCTGATGTAGCGAACCAAGCGTGGCAGCGGACCGCCGATCTGCACGCCGGTGCCCTGCCAGGGTTGATTGGCTTGGACCTGCATTGTCACAGCCTTCAGGTCGTTGGCCAGCGTATCCCCGGCCTGGAACGACAATGCCGCAATCGTCAGGCTCGGGTTCGAAGTTCCGGTGCTGGGGAAGACGCCGTCGCCCACCAGGAACAGATTTTTGTGATCCCAACTGCGCTGGTGTTTGTCGACCACCGATTTGGCTGGATCATCGCCCATGCGATAGGTCCCCATCAGGTGTCCGGCGCCCTGGAAGCTGTAATCCTCGCCGTTGTAGTTGAACCTTCCGTTATTGATAGGCTTCGTCAGCTCCACGGCGCCGAGTAGTTGCGTAATAATGTGAGTCGCCAACAGCTTCGCCTGTCTGAAGCCCTCCTTGGTGTAATCGGACAGGTCATAGTGAATTTCCGGCCGGGGAATCTTGAGCTGATCCGTGTAATCGGCCGATGGCACGATGTAGCAATTGGACTGATCGGGATTGGCGTCCACCTGCTCCACCAAAAACCCGATGCGAAACTGACGGGTGAACAGGTCATTGAGCTTTTGAATCAGTGCTGTTCCATAAAGCACTTCACTGGGCGACGCGGGTGACTGGGTCGATGGCAACGGGTTGGCCCCGCTTTTATTCGCCCCGTCGATGAAATCAGCCACGGTGACGTAGGGATCGCCAACCGGCCAGTTCCAGCCCTCGTTACCGATTTCGATGCGCCACGCCGCTCGCTGGCTGCGAAAATCACCATCACGCAAGCTCTCGATGCCTGCCGTGGACACGGGGCCACGGTATGGAAAAATCGTCTTGCCTTCAGGCATCAGCCCCCACGCCAGGTAAATCGGATGATCGGACAGACTGCGCCCCACTTGCCCGCTGCTGTTGGCCACGCCGTTGGGCCAGGCCGGCGTCTTTGAGTTGAGCAATAACTTAGGGGTTTCGATGGCGTGGGCGGCAATCACATACCGCTGCCCGACGGCTACGCCGGTTCCAGTGATCGGGCCGTCGCCCAGCTGATACTGAATGAATTCGACACCATTGATATTGCTGTCCGCGCCCACAGTCACTTTGCTGGCCACGGTCCTGTACAGCACCCGGACCTTGCCGGTGGCCAAGGCCTTATTCATCGTTACGGTCGCGTCGTACTTGGCCTGGATCGGGCAAATCGGTGTGCAGTTGGTGTTACCGGCACACACCCGGCGCCCGGCGTAGGGTTGCGAATTGCGCCCGGCCGGCGTTGGGCTGACCACCAGCGGCAAGCCGTCGAAAGACTGCCCCGCCACTGCCGTGACAAAACTGCCATCGACCAGCGACAACGGAATGCTGTGCATCGGGAATGAATAACCTTCGGGAAAGGTCATGCCCAGATAGGCCTGGTCGGCGACATTGGCCGATACACCGATTTCCGCCTCGGCCCGGCAATAGGCACTTTGCAGATCGTCGTAACCGATGGGCCAATCCACCCCGACGCCGTACTTTGTCTTCAGGCGAAAATCGTTCGGCACCATGCGCAGGCACGTCCCAACCCAGTGCCAGGTCGTCCCGCCGCCAACCCGTTCATAAGTGCTGTTGAAGGGCAGCGGGCCTTTCTGCACCAGGTAGCTGACCTTGGGATCGTTCCAGCCACGGATCAGATCGGCGATGGTGGCCCGAGGGGCATTTTCCTTGGTCGGATCACGCGGCGTGTCCAGGTTCGACACCGGGGGATAGGGGGATTCAGGGGTTTTCAGAGTGGCCGTGTAGAAGCGCTCCAGGTATTGAGCGCGATTGGCCGGGATCTCCGGGCCCGATTCGAGCACCAGCACCTCCACACCGGCCATGCCCAACTGATAAGCGATGATGCTGCCGGCCAGTCCTGCGCCGACGATGACCACCTCTGCTTGTTCGGTACTCATGACGAAGCTCCTTGCTGCGAGTTGGCGGGAACCCCGGTGTAGTCCTCAAGGCTCGGCGGCGTAGTGTTCCAGTAGCCGAAAAACATCTCGCTGTAGCCCATGGGATGGGCCTGGGCAATTTTCCAGGCCCAGCTCTGGATGTACGCCTGATCGGACACCACCATCGAGTCGGTCGATGTGTAGTCCCCGGTGGCATACGGTTGATACCAGACACCCAACAACCACAGCTTCATGATCGAGCGCGCGGCTTGGGCGGCTTGCGTGACGGCCGGTCGCGATCCGTCCATCAGCACCGCCTGGGCGATCTGGTCTGGGGGCACATTGTCAGCCACCAGCGTGGCGTACTGAGTCAGCAACGTGCTGAGCACATCGGGCGTAATTCGCGGCGTGATGAACTCGAGAAAAATCGGTGGCAAACCCACTTGGTCGATCGTCGGCGCAAGCCGATCCGTGGGAATGCCGGTCAGGGCCGATGATAGGCCAACGAAATTATCCAGATCACTGCTCATGGTTGACTCCTTGTCCGCCAGTGGACTGCGCACGTTCAAGCAAGTAGGTGAAGTCCGCGAAGCTGGTGCGCGGGGATTCGGTGACATGGGTTGCCGCATTGCCATGACAGGCCATGCAACTGGAGGACGCCTGTGGCACCGTGCCCTGGATGTAGGTTTCCAGCGTGGCGTTGGCCAGGAACAGGGGGGCCGGACTGCCCAGCGGGTTGACGGCCGATATCTGGCAGTTCGGTGACGGGTCTGACGGCCACTGGGTACTGATCAATTGATAGTTAGCCCAGACGCTCTGCGGGTTGACCGTTCGCAACAGCGCTTGATAGGTGGCATTCAGGGTTTTGGTGGCTTCGGTCAACGGCACGTCGCGCACGATCTGCGAGGGCGTTGCCTTGACTGCCGGGTTCCATGGCCGTGGCGGAGGCTGGTTGATGTCGCTTTTGCTGTCGGCGTTGTAGAACAGATACGGGCCCACCCGCTGGGCAGGGGGTGTGGATTTTTCAGGCACGTTGTTCACATGCTCAAAGGTCGACCAGACCCACTGCGCTGCGCTGGTCGTCTTATGGACGATGTGCAACCCGACCAGCCCGACCGGCTCTGACTTACACGACTCTTCGACAATCGGTCCATGGCTCGGGTCGCTGTTGCCCGGCGTATAGACCAGCGCATCGACCGTGTGGAAATCCTGCGGGCGATCATGGGTGCCGAGCACTTTCCATGACGCTTTCACCATCACCGCGCCCACCTGTTTTGTGTCGTTGGCACCGCAGCTGAACGCCACGGTGTTGGTTGGTTTCGCGGCAAAAAACTTCTGCTGGCCTTCGACGCTGTACAGACCGTTGTCGACAATCCCATCGAACATCGATTGGTTGACCACGATTTCGTTGCGCGTATAGGTGCCGTTCTGATCCACCAGCGGGCCGCTCTCGAAGGGTTGGATAAACTCATCCAGCACATCGGGAACCTTGCCCATCTGCTGCAGCAAGCGGCCAGGCTTGAGCGACTTGCACGCCTCGGGAAGGGTCGCTGGCGCGTTCCAGGGCAGCGGTGCCTGGCCCTTCGCCCGGAAGATCTGGTAGCTCTCTTTCCAGCTTTCCCACACCGTCGCTCCGTCCTGCGTGCCGATGGGGGTGCCGGTATTTGGATTGCCGTTGTCCAGGGCCGGCCAGTTCAGGGCGATGAAGGTCTGCCACGACAGGTCATCGAAATTGGCCTGCAGACTGGGCAGTGAAACCGGCTTGGTGACCGTGACATCGAAGGGTATCTGCGGCGACAACGAGGGGGCGGCGCTGGCGGAGGAGCCCAGCAAAACGCTTAACAATGCACAGCCAAACGGGCCATGCCGACTGACTTCCATTCTCATACTTATCTCCTTGGCATCAGGGCGCCAGGAGATAACACCGGTCCTTCATGGACTCTCACTTGCCTCCTGGCACGTCAGAGTCTAGGTAGGGTTTGGGTCATGAACAGGTGCAGGAGTAGAACCGATCGAAGCAAGGCCAAGCGTCGTTATTCAGATTGAGGTGATATCGAGAACGCCATCGCGAGCAGGCTCGTTCCCACAGGTTTTTTGGGTGGCTGACAGATTTGTGGTCAACGCCAATCCATTTGTGGGAGCGGGCTTGCTCGCGACGCTTTTGATTTTAAAGGTTGGCAACCTTCTGCCAGACCTTCGGCTTGAAGAACAGCGTCTCGCCCTTCGCCAGGCCCACCAGGCTGTCGTGATCTTTCACCACTTCGGCTTCGATCAGTTCGCTCTGGCCTTCCACCTTCAAGGTCACCCGGGTCGTGGCGCCCAGCGGGCGGATGTCCCGCACTTCGGCGGCGTGGTGGTCTTCCAGTTCCGAGCGCGACAGCGAGACTTCATGAGGGCGGAACAGCACATGCTGGTCTTCACCCAGATGCAGGCGGTTCGAGTCGCCGAGGAAGTGATACACAAAGTCGCTGGCCGGGTATTCGTACACGTCGCCCGGTGAGCCGATCTGCTCGATCACGCCCTTGTTCATCACCACGATCCGGTCGGCAACTTCCATGGCCTCTTCCTGGTCGTGGGTCACGAACACCGAGGTCAGGTTGATGTCCTCATGCAGCCGCGCCAGCCAGCGGCGCAGTTCCTTGCGAACCTTGGCGTCGAGGGCACCGAAGGGTTCGTCCAACAGCAGCACCTTGGGCTCCACCGCCAATGCGCGGGCCAGGGCGATGCGCTGGCGCTGGCCGCCGGAAAGCTGTTCGGGGTAACGGTCGGCGAGCCAGTCCAGTTGCACCATGTTCAGCAGTTCGTGAACCTTGGTCGCGATCTGGCTTTCGTTCGGGCGCTGGTTCTTGGGCTTCATGCGCAAGCCGAAGGCAACGTTGTCGAACACCGTCATGTGGCGGAACAAGGCGTAGTGCTGGAACACAAAACCGACGTTGCGATCGCGCACGTCGTGGCCGGATACGTCCTCGCCGTGGAACACGATGTTGCCCTGGTCCGGGGTTTCGAGGCCGGCGATGATTCGCAGCAAAGTAGTCTTGCCGCAACCCGACGGGCCCAACAGCGCCACCAGCTCGCCGCTCTGGATATCCAGGCTGATATTGTCCAGGGCCTTGAAGGCGTTGAAATTCTTGCTGACATTACGGACTTCGATCGACATGACTTATTCCTCCGCGGCGCTGGCGCGCAGGCGGTTGATTCGGTTTTCGCTCCACTGCTTGAGCAGCAGGATGAAGAGCGCCAGGATCAGCAACAGGCTCGCCACAGCGAACGCGGCCACGTGGTTGTATTCGTTGTAGAGGATCTCGACGTGCAGCGGCAGGGTGTTGGTCACCCCGCGAATGTGCCCGGACACCACCGACACCGCGCCGAACTCACCCATGGCCCGGGCGGTACACAGCACCACGCCATAAATCAGGCCCCACTTGATGTTCGGCACGGTGACATGCCAGAACATCTGCCAACCATTGGCGCCCAGCAGGCGTGCGGCCTCTTCCTCCTGAGTGCCCTGCTCCTGCATCAGCGGGATCAGCTCACGGGCCACGAATGGCACAGTGACGAAAATCGTCGCCAGCACGATGCCTGGCAGCGCAAACACAATCTGGATGTCGTGATCCGACAGCCACGGGCCGAACAGGCCCTGGGCGCCGAACATCAACACATAGACCAGGCCTGCGATCACCGGCGAGACCGAGAACGGCAAGTCGATCAGCGTCACCAGCATGCTTTTGCCACGGAACGAATATTTACTGACGCACCACGCGGCGCTGACACCAAACACCAGGTTCAGCGGCACCGAGATCAGCACCGCGATCACCGTGAGCTTCAGCGCCGACAGCGCGTCGGGTTCGAAAATCGCGGCAAAGAACGCTCCCAGGCCAAGCTTCAAGCCCTGAGACACCACGATGAACAGCGGCAGCAGCAGAAACAGCGAAAAAATCAGCCAGCCGAGGCCGATCAGGATTCGCCGCGAAGCCGCACTGCCACGGCGGGCCGCGTTAGTGGAGGCAGCGGCAATAGACGATTGGGACATGTTCGCGCCTCCTTAAGGGGTTTCGATACGCCGCTGCAGCAGGTTGATCAGCAGCAACAGGACAAAGGAAACCACCAGCATCAGCACCCCGATGGAGGTGGCGCCGGTGTAGTCGTATTGGTCGAGCTTGACCATGATCAGCAGCGGCAGGATCTCGGTTTTCATCGGCATGTTGCCGGCGATGAAAATCACCGAACCGTACTCGCCCACGCCCCGGGCAAACGCCAGGGCGAAGCCGGTCAGCCAGGCCGGCAGCAACGCCGGCACCAGGATATGGCGGAACACCTGCCACGGCTTGGCACCGAGGCACGCGGCGGCCTCTTCGACTTCACGGGGAATATCGGCCAGCACCGGCTGCACCGTGCGCACCACAAACGGCAGCGTCACGAAGGTCAGCGCCAGGGTGATGCCCAGCGGGGTGTAGGCGATCTTGAAACCAAGGTCAGTGGCGAACTGGCCGACCAGGCCAGTCGGCGCATACAACGCCGTCAGCGCGATACCGGCCACCGCAGTGGGCAGGGCGAACGGCAAGTCGATCATCGCGTCGATAATCTTGCGACCGGGAAAGGTGTATCGCACCAGCACCCAGGCCAGCAGCGTACCGATCACGCCGTTGATAATCGCGGCGTACAGCGCGGTGCCGAAACTGAGCTTCAAGGCAGCCAGCACCCGCGGCGCCGAGATGATCGCCCAGAACTGTTCCCAGGTGAGTTGAGCGGCATGCACGAACATCGCCGCCAGCGGTATGAGCACAATCAGACTGAGGTACACCAGGGTGTAGCCCAGCGTCAGCCCGAAGCCGGGTATGACGGGTGAAATGCGACGCGACATAAAAGTCCTTGGTTGACTGTGGGAGCGAGCCTGCTCGCGATAGCGGCGGATCAGCCACCATCGCTGTCGACTGACATGCTCCTATCGCGAGCAGGCTCGCTCCCACAGGTTTTGTGGCTTAACTGACTGGCCCGAAGACAAGCCCCAGCTTACTGCGCCTGATAGATCTGGTCGAACACGCCGCCATCGTTGAAGAATTTCGGTTGGGCGGTTTTCCAGCCGCCGAAATCCTTGTCGATGCTCACCAGGTCCAGTTTCGGGAACTGGCGGGAGTACTTGGCGGCGACGTCTTTGTCGCGCGGGCGATAGAAGTTTTTCGCGGCGATTTCCTGCCCGGCCGGGCTGTACAGGTGCTTGAGATAGGCTTCGGCGATCTCAAGGTTGCCCTTTTTCTCGGCGTTCTTGTCCACCACCGCCACCGGCGGTTCGGCGAGGATCGACAGCGACGGCACGACGATGTCGAACTTGTCGGCGCCGCCGTCTTCTTTCAGCGCCAGGAAGGCTTCGTTTTCCCAGGCCAGCAACACGTCGCCCTGACCGTTGTTGACGAAGGTAATGGTCGAGCCACGGGCGCCGGTGTCGAGGACTGGCACGTGCTTGAACAGCGCTTGCACGTATTCCTTGGCCTTGGCTTCGTCACCGCCGCTGGCCTTGAGGCCATAGGCCCAGGCCGCGAGGAAGTTCCAGCGAGCACCGCCGGAGGTCTTCGGGTTCGGGGTGATGACCGACACGTCATTCTTGATCAGGTCGCCCCAATCCTTGATGCCCTTGGGATTGCCCTTGCGCACCAGAAACACAATGGTGGAGGTGTAAGGCGTGCTGGCGTCCGGCAGGCGCTTTTGCCAATCCGCCGGCAGGGATTTGCCCAGCTTGGCGATTTCATCGATGTCGCCGGCCAGGGCCAGGGTGACGACGTCGGCCCGCAGACCATCGATCACCGCCCGGCCTTGCTTGCCCGAACCACCGTGGGACTGCTGGATCTTTACGGTGTCGTCCGGGTGCGCGCTCTTCCAGAAATTGGCGAACTCGGCGTTGTAGTCCTGATACAACTCGCGGGTCGGGTCGTAAGACACGTTGAGCAACTCGTAATCCTTGGCAACGGCGGAACCTGCAAAAACAGCACTGGCCAGGGCGGCCAAGGCATAACGACGAATTGACGACATGGTGAAAGCTCCTGGAATTCTGGTTTCTTATGGCTTCTGGAAATCGGGTCGCCTGTGAAAAGATCGCAGCCTGCGGCAGCTCCTACACCAAGCCCCCCGTAGGAGCTGCCGCAGGCTGCGATCTTTTGTTTTTTCAGCTCGGCTTTTGATTCGGCTGCTGCAACCGGAATTTTTCCTTGCGTTCGATCTGGACCACCTGCGCGTTGTGCACGGTGATTTCCACCGCACCAAAGCGCAGGTCGCGCAATGCGCTCTGGATCTCACGCAAGATGGATGCTTCGTCCTGGCCGTCAACGCTACGTAGAGATGCGCTCATGCTGCTGCTCCTTGATAAATGCCTGGCAGTGGGCGGCACTGCTTGCGGCGTGGGAGCAATACTAGATAAAGGCAGATATTCTTAAAAAGACTATTTAAGAATTTTTATATAACCAAAAAAACAAATCGAACCTTCTGGCGAAGGTATTCAGGTGATTACCGGTGCGCAATCCCAATCCAACATCTGCGCCGGAACAGGCCGCCCGAACCAGTAGCCCTGCCCCAGCTCACAGGCGTGCTCGAGCAGGAAGACTGCTTGTTCGCGCTGCTCGATACCTTCGGCGTGCACCTGCATGCCCATGCTGCGGGCCAGGGCGATGATCACCCGGACAATCGCCGCATCGTCTTCATCCCACGGCAGCCCGACGACAAAGCCCTGATCAATCTTGAGCTTCTGCACCGGCAAACGTTTGAGCCGCAGCAGCGATGAATAGCCCGTGCCGAAATCATCGATAGCCAATCGCACACCCAACTCCCGCAGACGATGCATCTGTTCCAGCGCCACCTCCGGGTCTTCCATCACTGCGCTTTCTGTCACTTCCAACTCCAGATAAGCCGGATCCAGGCCCGTGTCGTGCAGCACTCGAGCGACCTGCTCATACAACTCGCGATGGGCGAACAACCGGCTGGAGACGTTGACCGCGACGAACGACAACACCACCCCGGCCTGCTGCCACCGGCACATCTGCCGGCAGGCCTGGTCCATGACCCAGGCATCGATCTGAGCGATCAGCCCGGTGCGCTCGGCAATGGGAATAAACTCGGCCGGCGAAATCAGCCCACGCTTGGGATGCTGCCAGCGCACCAGCGCCTCGACACCAACCAGACGGCTGGTCGCCAGGTCGTGTACCGGTTGGTAATAAACCCGCAACTCCTGCTGCTGGAGGGCACGACGCAATTCGAAGGCGATCTCGACTCGCTGCTGAGCGTGGGCGGTGAGTTCTTCGGTGTACAAGGCGTAGCCGTCACGCCCGGCATTCTTGGCCTTGAACAGCGCCGAATCGGCATTGCGCAACAGTTGCCCGGCGCTGAGGGCGTCACCGGGGAACAGGCTGATGCCGATGCTGGCATTGATGAACAATGGCTGGCTGTCCAGGCGGAACGGCGCCTTCAGCGCGTCGATGATGCGCCGGGCCAACGCTGCCGCCTGACCAGGCTGCGAGCAGTTTTCCACCAGCACCGCAAATTCGTCGCCCCCCAGACGGGCCAGGGTCACACCCGGCGCAAAGAGCCCGCGAAAGCGCTCAGCCACGCCTTTGAGCAACTCATCGCCAACGTTGTGGCCCAGGCTGTCATTGATGTTTTTGAAGTGATCCAGATCCACCAGCAGCAGAGCACAGCCGCGCTTGTGCAGCTGGGACGACGCCAGCGCTTGTTCGGCGCGGTCGGAAAACAGCAGGCGGTTGGGCAGGCCAGTCAGCGGATCGTGATGAGCCAGGTGCGCCAGTTCGTGTTCCGAATCCTTGATCGCACTGATATCCGAGAACACCGCAACGTAATGGCTTATTTGGCCGCTGTCGTCGTGAATGACCCGGATCGTCTGCCATTGCGGGAAAATCTCGCCACTTTTACGCCGGTTCCAGATCTCGCCGCTCCACTCACTAAGGCTGGCCAGGGAGGCAAACATGTCGAGATAGAACTCTGGCCCGTGACGACCGGATTTGAACAGGCTGGGGCGCTGGCCCAGCACTTCGGCCCGGTCATAACCGGTGATCGCCATGAAGGCCCGGTTCACATGCACAATCAGCCCGTTGCGGTCCGTCACCAACACCCCTTCTCGGGTGCAATCAAAGACGGCGGCGGCCTGACGCAGACGTTCGCGATCGGCATTGTGCTCGGCCTTCCCGAAAACCCGGGATATCCGCACCCGTGCCAGGAAAATCAACCCGGCGCTGACCAGGGCCCAGGCGTAACCGTTGATCAGCAGCCAGCGAAGCCGGTCGGCGGATTGATCGAAGAAATTGCTTAATAAATAACCAACCAGCTGCAACCAGACGACAGACAGCACGATGTAAAGCAGCGCTGCACGCGTAGCACTACGGCGATAAGCAAGCATTCGGCCATCCATGTCCATATAAGGAAAGGGAAATTATAGAGGAAGAAACATCCTGCCACTCTTATCTGAAAGGCCGACTGGTTTTATCTGTAGAGCTGGTGATAATGCAACGGCAGTTTCTATTTTTATCGAGGGCCCTACAGCCTATGTGGTACGAAGGTTTTCTTGGCTTGTCGCCCTGGTCACTGGTGGCAGTCACCCTGCTGCTGACCCATGTCACGATCATTGGCGTCACGGTCTACCTGCACCGTTATTCGGCTCATCGCTCCCTGGAGCTCAACGCCGGCCTCAAACATTTCTTCCGCTTCTGGCTGTGGCTGACCACGGCGCAGAACACCCGCGAGTGGACCGCTATCCACCGCAAGCACCACGCCAAATGCGAAACCGTCGACGATCCCCACAGCCCGGTCATCAAAGGCCTGTCCACCGTGCTGCGCAAGGGTGCCGAGTTGTATCGCGCCGAAGCGGAAAATCCGGAAACCCTGCGCATCTACGGCAAGAACTGCCCTGACGACTGGATCGAGCGCAACCTCTACAGCCGCTTCCCGCTACTGGGCGTGGCGATCATGGGCGTCATCGACCTGCTGCTGTTCGGCACCATCGGCATCACCATCTGGGCCATCCAGATGATGTGGATTCCGGTCTGGGCCGCCGGCGTGGTCAATGGCCTGGGCCATGCCGTGGGCTACCGCAACTTCGAATGCCGCGACGCGGCGACCAACCTGGTGCCGTGGGGCATCCTGATCGGTGGCGAAGAACTGCACAACAACCACCACACCTACCCCAATTCGGCCAAGCTGTCGGTACGCAAATGGGAGTTCGACCTGGGCTGGGCCTGGATCCAGGTGTTCAGTTTCCTGCGCCTGGCCAAGGTCCAGCGTGTCGCGCCAATCGCCCACCGGGTCGAAGGCAAGGGCCACGTGGACATGGACACCGCCATGGCGATCCTCAACAACCGTTTCCAGATCATGGCCCAATACCGCAGGCTGGTCATCGCCCCGCTGGTCAAACAGGAACTGGAGAAGGTCGATCACTCGGTGCGCCACCAGTTCCACCGGGCCAAACGCCTGCTGTCGCGGGAAACCAGCCTGTTGGATGACCGCCACCATGTGCGCATCCAGAACATGCTGGAACACAGCCAGGCCCTGAAGGTGATCTACGAAAAACGCCTGGCGTTGCAGCAGATCTGGGTCAAGACCAGCAGTAACGGCCACGACATGCTCGCAGCCATCAAGGAATGGGTCCACGAAGCAGAGGCCAGCGGCATCCAGTCCCTGCGGGACTTCGCCGACCAGCTCAAGACCTACTCGCTGCGTCCTGCCACGGCCTGACAGACAACTCCAGCAAGGGATTGCTGTGGAGAAGAGCTTGTTGTGGCGAGGGAGCTTGCTCCCGCTGGGCTGCGCAGCAGCCCCATTTCTGTGAGCGCTTCGCACTCAAGCGGGAGCAAGCTCCCTCGCCACAGCTTCAGTGTTGAATTGATCATGACTGGCTGAATTAGCACCCCGCCCTTCGTCGCTTGCCAAGGAACTTCGTCCCGAATCCCCTATCTCAAAGAGCACTTCGCCATCCTGGCGGGATTTGAAGTAAGCGCGTGCGAACCTACTGCAGTGCACGCTCTTTGAGATTTGTGCCGATGGTCGACAAAAACCTACAGGATTCATCCCAACCTCATTGGCCCGAGGCGGCCCAGACGCTCATGGCGCTGATGCACGCTCAGGGCGAAGTGGCGCGCCTGAGCGAGCGTGAGCAGCTGTTCAGCTCATTGCTGGTCAGCGTCAATGCGGTGCTTTGGGCGTTCAACTGGGAAACCCGACAGGTGTTGTACGTCAGCCCTGCCTACGAGCGAATCTTCGGCCGGCCCGCAGGTCTGGTACTCGCGGATTTCAACGAATGGCGCGACGCAATCTACCCCGACGATCTGGACTACGCCGAGCGCAGCCTGGCTGAAGTGCTGGTCAAAGGTGCCGTCGAGGATCGTGAATACCGCATCATCGCCGCCGATGGCCAAATCCGCTGGCTGAGCGACAAGTGCTTCATCAACCGTAAGGCCGAGCCGGGGCAACCGGTGATCGTAGTAGGCATCGCCGAAGACATCACCGAAAAGAAGCTGTTGGAAAACGAACTGCAGCGTCTGGCAACCACCGATGTGCTGACCCAGAGCAGCAATCGCCGCCACTTCTTCGAATGCGCCCACCGCGAATTCGAGCAGGCACGGCTACAAGGGATGCCCATGGCGTTCCTGTTGCTGGACATCGATGACTTCAAGGTGATCAACGACACCTACGGCCATCAGGAAGGCGATACCGTGTTGCAGAAAATCGCCGAAAGCGGACGGTCCGTGCTCAGGCGCGGCGACCTGTTCGGGCGGATCGGTGGCGAAGAATTCGCCGCGGTGTTCCCCGGCTGCGCCCCGGACATGGCGTTGCAAGTGGCCGAACGCTTAGAACGGGAAATCCAGCGTCTGTCTTTCCGTAGTGGGGAGCAGAGCTTCGGTATTACCGTAAGCCAGGGCCTGACCAGCATCACTGCCGAAGACCAGACCCTCGACAGCCTGTTCGCCCGCGCCGACGCCGCCATGTACGAAGCCAAGCGCCAGGGTAAGAACCGCATCATCGCCGCTTGAAGCAGTGGCCTCCACCACCGTTCAACTGTGGGAGCGGGTGGCCTACTTCCTGCTTACCCGCATCAACTCCGGCAACCCAATCTTCAGCAAACGCGCCGTACGGCCCCGGGCCAGCTCTTCAAGCCCTTCATGCTCGGTCAAATGGGCCATCTGCGTCGCCATGTTCATCACCAGCGCTTCACGGGAATAAACCCCACCACCAAGGCCATAGGCCGCCGCAATCAACTCGCGCAACTCCAGTGGCAAGCGCCAGCGGGTACGCAGCGCCGAGCCGAAGCTGGCCCCATACTGGTCAAGCGCATTCCCCACTTCCTCTGGCTCATCCAGCTCGCCACCGGCCTGCTTCCATTCCTCCAGGCAACGCAGCAGCGCCAGATCACCCAGACGATGCAACAACCCGGCGCAATAACAGCGTTCCGGCTCCAGATCCAGCAACCGCGCCAGCATCCGGGCGTACTCGGCGGCGTGCAGCGACAACTCCCAATACCGCTCGGCATAGTCCGCCAGGCACGGGACGCTGAGGCGAGCACAGCGCTTGAGGGTCAGACCCAGAATCAGGTTCATGCTCTGCCCGGTGCCAAGCTGGTGCAGCGCCTGGGCCACGGTCTGTACCGGGCCGCCGCCCTGATGCTGGGCAGCGCTGTTGGCGGCAGCAATCAGCGAGGCGGTGATTTGCGGGTCGGTGCGGATTTCCCCTTCCAGCAGTTTCAGATCCAGGCCACTGGGGTTGAGGCTGCGCTTGACCGCCACTTGCACATCGGTCATCAGCGGCGCGCCTTCGGACAGATCATGCCGACGTTCCAGAAAGGCTGCCAGGGTCAACCCCGGTCCGGGTATCGGCACGTCGTAGGAGGCGTCTTCACCACCACTCAAGAGCAACCCCTGCAAACGCTGAGTCAGGTTTTCCCGGTTCAAGGGTTTGGTCAAATACGCCGTCGGTGCCAGCGGCAAGACCTCGCGCACGCTGGCGCTGTCGTTGCGCCGGCTCATCAGGATGAACGGCAACGCCGGGGTGCGATGCTGCTGGCGAAGGCTGCGCAGGATGCTCAGGCCATCGACACCCGGCAGCTCCCAATCAGCGATCACCAGGTCGTACGAATTGTGCGCCAGCAAATCCAGGGCCTGCTGCCCCTCACCGCAGGTATCCACTCGAGCATCGCAGCGTATGCCCGACAACACTTGCTCGAGCAGCTCACGGGACGCCGAATCAGCCTCGGCGATCAACACACGCGGTACAGCGGGTAAATCCACAGCAGTCATGCAGCATCGCTCCCTTGCCATACTTGCACCTTAGACAATGGCAGCCGTTCCAGACAGCTCAAAACCCCGGGGATATGTTCCCGAATATGAAAAAACCCGCCGAAGCGGGTTTTTTTGTGAATCAGCGCACAACTTAGCGCTCGTAAAATCAGAGCTCGGAGAAGCACTCTTCGATGATTGCCAGGCCTTTGTCCAGTTGCTCGTCCGGCGAGGTCAGCGGCACCAACACCCGCAGAACGTTGCCGTAGGTGCCGCAAGACAGCAGGATCAGGCCCTTGTCACGCGCCTTGGCCACGACCTGAGCCACCGCCGCAGCGTTCGGCTTGTGGGAGTCGCCGTTTTCGAACAGTTCCACGGCAATCATCGCGCCCAGGGCACGAACTTCGCCGATCACCGGGTACTTCTTCTGGATGGCCTTGAGGCCCGTTACCAGACGCTCGCCCACAGCCTTGCAGCGATCCAGCAGGTGCTCTTCTTCGAATACTTCCATCACCGCCAACGCAGCGGCGCAAGCGATCGGGCTGCCGGCGTAGGTGCCGCCCAAGCCACCCGGGGCGATGGCATCCATGTACTCGGCCTTGCCGCACACACCGGCCAATGGAAAACCGCCGGCGATGGATTTGGCGAAGGTGGTGAGGTCGGCGGCAACGCCCATTTGCTCCATCGCGAAGAAGGTACCGGTACGACCGGCGCCGGTCTGTACTTCGTCAGCGATCAGCAGAATGCCGTGCTGGTCGCACAGGGCTCGCAGGCGCTTCATGAATTCCTTCGGCGCCACATAGAAACCACCCTCGCCCTGCACCGGCTCGATGATGATGGCAGCGATGTCACGCGGCTCGGCGTCGTTCTTGAAGACGCGCTCGATGCTAGCGATGGAATCGTCGATGCTCACGCCATGCAGTTCGTTCGGGTACAGCGCGCGGAAGATACCGCCAGGCATCAGGCCCATGCCGGCCGAGTACGGCGCGACTTTACCGGTCAGGCCCAAGGTCATCATGGTGCGACCGTGGTAAGCGCCGGTGAAGGCGATCACACCGGCACGGCCCGTGGCGGCGCGGGCGATTTTCACGGCATTTTCCACAGCTTCCGAGCCGGTGGTTACCAGCAGGGTTTTCTTGGCGAAATCACCTGGCACCTTGGCGTTGATTTTTTCGCACAGTTCTACGTAAGGCTCGTAGGCCAAGACCTGGAAGCAGGTATGGGTAAGCTTGTTCAACTGTGCGGTCACGGCAGCGATGATTTTCGGGTGCAAGTGGCCGGTGTTCAGCACGGCAATGCCGCCGGCGAAGTCGATGAATTCACGGCCCTCGACGTCGGTTACCGTGGCGTTCTTCGCCGATTCGGCGAAGATCGGGTGAATCTGGCCAACACCACGTGGAACGGCAGCGGTACGGCGGGCCATCAGATCAGCGTTAGTCTTGCTCATTAAAGTCCTCATTCGCCGCTCATCGGTCGGCGTGGTTCAAGGATTACACGGTGGGGAGTCAACGGCGGCAGCATGCGATGATCGACTGCCACGGCGTTCCCGGCCGCAGAGAAATTGCGTTTTGAAACCGCGCAAAGGGACAGCGCTCTCGTGCCCTTTGCGCTTGAAGCAGGATCAGATACCGAGGCAGAGGTATTTGATTTCCAGGTAATCCTCGATCCCGTACTTGGAACCTTCACGGCCCAGGCCCGAAGCCTTGATGCCGCCGAACGGCGCGACTTCGTTGGAGATCAAACCGGTGTTGACGCCGACCATGCCGTATTCCAGGGCCTCAGCCACACGGAACACACGGCCCAGGTCGCGGGCATAGAAGTACGAGGCCAGACCGAACTCGGTGTCGTTGGACATCGCGATCACTTCGGCTTCGTCTTTGAAACGGAACAACGGCGCCAGCGGGCCGAAGGTTTCTTCCTTCGCCACGGCGGCGTTATTCGGCACGTTGGTCAGGATGGTCGGCTCGAAGAAGTTGCCTTCCATCGCCTTGCCGCCGGCCAGTACGGTCGCGCCTTTGCTGACCGCGTCGGCAATGTGCTCCTGCACCTTGGCGACGGCTTTGCCATCGATCAACGGACCGGTGGTGGTGCCGTCGTCCAGACCGTTGCCGATCTTGAGCTTGGCCACCGCAGCCTTGAGTTTCTCAGCGAACGCGTCGTAGACCGAATCCTGGATGTACAGGCGGTTGGCGCAGACACAGGTCTGGCCGTTGTTGCGGTACTTGGAAATGATCGCGCCTTCGACGGCCTTATCCAGGTCCGCGTCGTCGAACACGATGAACGGCGCGTTGCCACCCAGTTCCAGGGAGACTTTCTTGATGTCCTTGGCGCATTCGGCCATCAACTGGCGACCGATTTCGGTCGAGCCGGTGAACGACAGCTTGCGCACAATCGGGTTGCTGGTCAGCTCGCCGCCGATGTCGCCAGCACTGCCGGTGACCACGCTCAGCACACCTTTCGGAATGCCGGCACGGTGCGCCAGTTCCACCAGGGCCAGGGCCGAGAATGGGGTTTGCGACGCAGGCTTGATAACCATGGTGCAACCGGCGGCCAGGGCTGGGCCAGCCTTGCGGGTGATCATCGCGGCCGGGAAGTTCCACGGAGTAATGGCAGCGGTCACGCCGATCGGCTGCTTGATCACGATCAGGCGCTTGTCAGGCTGGTGGCCGGGAATCACGTCACCGTAGATGCGCTTGGCTTCTTCGGCGAACCACTCGATGAACGAGGCCGCATAAACGATTTCGCCCTTGGCTTCGGCCAGTGGCTTGCCCTGTTCCAGGGTCATCAGGCGACCGAGGTCGTCCTGGTTTTCGATCAGCAATTCGAACCAGCGGCGCAGCTTGTTGGCGCGCTCTTTGGCAGTCAGCGCACGCCAAGCTGGCAGCGCTTTGTCGGCGGCTTCAATCGCCCGACGGGTTTCGGCAGCGCCCATTTTCGGCACAGTGCCCAGCACTTCGCCCGTTGCTGGGTTGGTGACCTTGATCGTCTGACCGTTGTCCGCATCGACCCAAGCGCCATCGATAAAGGCTTGCTGGCGGAACAACTGGGTGTCTTTAAGCTGCATGTCGGCTTTCCTTAACAGCACCGCGCACACGCGCAGCGAATTAGATTTGTAGAAAGGCGCCTCAGGGGCTGCCGTCAGGGAAATCATCCACCGGGCTGAAGCACAGAAATAACGCACATAAGCACAGACGTGCGGTTCAGCACCCAGACAAGAGCGTTTGAAATCTCAAACGAATCCTAGGGCCGATAGGGGTGAAGGACAATAGTCTGTTCGAAAAAAAGAACGAAAATCTTATCCTGGCTCGAATTTTCTGATCAGCGAACCTAAAAAAACCCCGCGGCCCTGTAAGGCGGCGGGGCGTTGCCAGTCTCAAGCCTTATGGGTTGAACGACTTGAGGATAGTCAACAGGCTGGTCAGGTTATCGGCTACGCCGCCCTGGGCCACTTTCTCGGTGGCAGATGCGCCGGCGGTGGTGTCGACGCTGTAGATCTGCATTACACCCTGGTTGGTGGCCGCTTGTGCCAGCGTGTTTTGCTGTTGCTGCGCCGAAACCGCGTTCTGGAACAGAATCGCAGTCGCCTGGCCCATCGACTGGTAAATGGTGCTCATCGCCATTGCTGGCGATTCGGCCACGACCTTGACGTTGGTTTGGGTGACGGCATCGGTGATTTGCGGACTGACTGTACTCATGGGTGACACTCCTGTGTTGAAAAAAGAACGCTATTGGTTGGGTTCGCCGATCAGGACTGGAACGATTTGAGAACCGTCAGCAGGCTGGTCAAATTATCCGACACGCCGCCTTGGGCGACCTTCTCGGTGGCGGCGGCACCGGCGGTGGTGTCGACGCTGTAGATCTGCATCACGCCCTGGTTGGTGGCCGCTTGGGCCAGGGTGTTTTGCTGTTGCTGCGCCGAGACCGCGTTCTGGAACAGAATCGCGGTGGCCTGGGCCATGGACTGGTAGATGGTGCTCATCGCCATTGCGGGTGCTTCGGCCACGACCTTGACGTTGGTTTGCGTTACCGCGTCGGTAATTTGTTCGTTGACTAATGCCATGATTGATTTCCTTATTCAGTACACGGTGCATTCCGTGTTCTTAAATGAACGTTGCAAAACAACCGCTGTGAAACCGTGATCGATCAATGATCGGAACCAGGAACTTGGGGGTCGCCCAACTTCGCAAGCGCCGATTCAATCTGCTGGATCAGTCCGTGTATTTGCTCACTGATGGCGTCTTTTACATGTGCCTTTATTGAGTTTTGCAACGCCTCGTTATCCAGGGGGCCAACCGCTGCGCCATCGCTGCCCGTAGCCGGTGCCTGCTTTGCGGCCAGGAACTGTCGTATGAGCGCTTCGCGCTGTTGCGCACTTTGCTTGAGGACGTTCTCGCTGGTCATGGACTGTTCCATCAACTCGCGGGTGCGCTGTTTTTCGGCCTCGATCAATCGAGAGGTCTGGCCCAGTACCTGGTCAATGACCGTCTTCGACGTACCGTCAAACGGTTGCGGGCTACTGCGCATCCAGGCTTCCAGAATCTGCTTTTCGCCATCGGTCAACTGGCTCAGGGCCTCGAACAGACGGTCCTGGGTAGCGGGATGATCGTCCTTGCTCATGTGGGATTCCCCTTTGATTAAATCGAACTCAAAAGCAGAGGAACCACCGCTAAAGCCGCACCTCGATCCCGTCTTGCCAGATGCCGGCGAAGTAGAACTTGCCGTCGCCGTCACAGAACGAGGCCAGGTCCCAGGGCGTCATCGCCGTTGGACGTGTATCGAACACCGGCGCGGGAGTCGGTATCAGGTTGGCGTTG
The DNA here is from genome assembly GCF_059695895.1 of Pseudomonas sp. LBUM1664. Taxonomy (NCBI): domain Bacteria; kingdom Pseudomonadati; phylum Pseudomonadota; class Gammaproteobacteria; order Pseudomonadales; family Pseudomonadaceae; genus Pseudomonas; species Pseudomonas sp. LBUM1664. The sequence continues at coordinate 6,191,633 of NZ_CP166791.1, forward strand.
TTATACAAGTTGCCGACTTCGTAGGTATTGGCGACAAACTGTGAGCAAAACGAGATATCGCCAATGGCGACCGACTCATTGATCCGCGCCTGCAATTGAGGAGTAAAAGGGGTTTGCTTGAAGGTCGATAGGACGGCCTTCCAGACGCTGTAACGGCCACTGATTTCAGCGCTACTCACGTCAGAGTTGAATTGCTGGGCAGCCACGCTGGCCGCGTAAGCCAATTCTCTATCGATACACGAATACACCATGGCCGCGCGCTTGACCGGCTCGGTGGACAAGTCCGTACACTGAATACCATTGCCCACACTTTCAATCACGCAGGTATTGCTGACGGCAATAGCCGCATGCACAACGGGTACATTGGGTGAATCATCGGCAAACAACTTGGCTTTTATCCATTGCCCCGCGCGAATAAACGCACGAGGAATACTGGTGGACAACTTGTCATCCACTGTCGCCACCGAAAAAACAATATCTCCAGGGTTCATGATGTCGCTCCTTCAAGAAAAGTTACTTTTGACTTGCAATTGCACTCGTCCCAGAAAGGGCTCTGGAACATAAGTACCCTAGACCAGGTCAGGTCGCTGACGCGGCTCGACTGGCCAACAGTGAGCTGTACTTGGCGATGCTCTGGTCGATCTTATCGATCGCGACACTGGCCGCTTCGGCTTCCATCGCCCCGGCAGCTGCGGCCACGGCAGCGGCTGCCCCCACCAATAGGTCGGTGGCCAAGGCACCCAGCGCGTCTTCGGCGGCGGCCGGCATGTTGTTCTTGACGATGTTTTCAGTCATCTGCTGGAGCAGCACGGCCTGGGCCGCCAGCGCCAGCTTGCTCACGCCGTCGAAATACCCCGCCGCCGATTGCGCCACCAGCCCGGCTGCCTGGCTGATCATCATGTCTGGCGCGATGGCGATCTGCGCCGGGGCGTAGGCGAAGGTCTGGGCGTTGGTGAACTGCACCGCCTCGACAATCTGACTGTTCAGCGCATCGGTACTGTCGGTGGACGGTGTGGCCGCTTGAGTAAGCATGTGCGCGTTCATGCGCTCCATGATCGAGCGGGTAGGCTTGGCGCCGGAATTTGGAGCAGGGCTGGCAGCCGCGTTGGTTGGAGGATCGCCAACACTGGCCGTTTTCTTCTTGGACCAAAACATGACGGCTCTCCCCTACCCGTTAAGGCTTCTCGCCGATCTGCATGATCAGCGAGACGGCCTTGGAGATCACCGCGTTGGAAATCTGGTTGAGGGCCTGCTGGCTGCTGACCGCATTCTGCAGGGACAACCCCGCCGAATGACTCGCCACCTGGTACAACGCCGCAATGGCCTGGGCCGGAGCCTCGGCCACGACCTTGACGTTGGTTTGGGTGACAGCGTCGGTTATCTGGCTGTTGACCATCGGATCTGTCATACATCTCTCCTTGATGGAATGCGCCAGCGCAGACGCGATGGCGATCGGTACGTCATGGGTTTCAGGTGCTTACTGAACTAGAACGCTACAAGCACATCGTTGTGAAAAACTTCACCTCAGTGCCGCCCGCAACAGCTGCACACGCTTGCGCACCAGAGGCTGGGTGATACCCAACTCGGCGGCGATCTGCGAATAGGGCAGGTCGTCGACGAAACGCAGGGCAAACAACCGTTGCTGGGTGGATGACAACTGCTCCACCTGCCGGCTGACCTGCACCAGACGCTCGCACAACTCCGTGCGCTCAAGCACCGACACCCAAGGCGCGGCGAGCAAGGCCTGATGGTCGTGCTCCAGATCAATCGAATAATCGAACAGTTGCCCTTCACGCTTGCTGCGCCGCAGGCTGTCGAGAAACACATGCTCGAGCACCAGAAACAAAAAGCCCTGCGGTTCTCGTATGCGCTCTGACGAGCGCCTGAAGAACAGCAGGGCTTTGATGGCCGTTGCCGATAACCACTCCTGTGCGAGTGCAGTATTGCCCCTGGCCCGCCGGTTGGCCCGGCGCGTGAGTTCGGGGTACACCGCGCGCCAACTGGCTTCGAACAGCCGATCGGCGGCCACCATTGCTACCTTGTCTTCAAAAGAACCCATCGCCAGCACTTCCTGTGCATCCCTGATGAGTCGGCAGTCTGTGGCTTGGGATTTTGCGGCGCTGTTACCTGGGGAACAGTGCCGCCGTTATCCGGGCAAATAAGCCTTGCGGCGTAAATGTTCGATGTCGTTGACCACCAGCACATCGCGCTGCCCGCTGATCAACCCCAACCGACGCCAGAGCTGCAACTGCACATTCAACTTCGGGCGGCTGGTGTTAAGCATCGAGGCCAGCATCCCTTGGCTACGGGGTATCGATACGCTGCCCGTGCGCCCGGCCTCTTCCAGATTGGCCAGCAGAAACCGCGCCAGCCGCGATTCCAGACGGTGCAGGCAAACCAGCTCCAGCAGCTCCACGAGCTTGAGAAAACGCTGCATCAGCAGCATCAACATGCGTCGCAAAAACAGCGGCTCGGCATACAGCGCCGCGAAATGCCGCTGCCCCAGCTGCAACACACGGGTCTGCCCGCAGGCAATCGCCGAGACTTCGCGTACCTGGCCATCGATCAACGCCGACTCGCCCACCATCTGCCCCGACCCCGCCGTAGCGACAATCTGCTCGCGCCCGTCCGGCCCGTGGATCAACTGATAAACATGCCCCTGCACTACCAGCACCACGAACGTCGGAGCGTCGCCTTTGAGATACAACACCTCTCGATCATCCAATATTCGCTCAACGGCATGGGTCGCCACGTAGCGGATCAGATTGTCCGGCATATCCCTGAACAAATCGGAGCCGGCCAACAGGGTTTGCCGCAACGGGAAATCGAGCATTACTGCGCCTTTGGAATGCATGCGTCCGCCTTGACTGGTAGGAAACCGCTACGCGGCCGCGCAACGGGTTAGAGCGCTGAGGCCAATTGAGCAAAGCAAACAAAAAGGACGTCCAGCGGACGCAGTTGTGAAACCGTGCGGGCGCAATCAGCGGATCGCAGCGGGTCGGGAAGGAAGCAGCGAGGAATATTCAGGTGACACAAACCGGCATGGACGCCCCGAGCCGACATGGGTATGATGTCGCCCGCACATGCACCAGTAGCTCAGCTGGATAGAGTACTGCCCTCCGAAGGCAGGGGTCGTGGGTTCGAATCCCGCCTGGTGCACCATATAGCAGTCTAGACCTGTCTCAGACAGTCTACGAAACACCCCAAGAAGCCCGCCCTGTGCGGGCTTTGTTGTTTCTGGCTATCCCTCTCCACTCGTCAGTCGCAGGGGGATTCAGAACGAACTCGCTAGTCTCTGATTAGCATCCCCCTCCCACATGAAGATGCCCTACTGTCAGGAAGATAGACCGTCATACTTGTCTGAGTTGAAGCCAGAGGCCAGGCGCTGGACAGCCAGGAAGCCGGGATTTTTTTCTGATGACACATCTGACCACGATGAAAAAATCGCGAAATTCAGGGTGCAGTTTACGTTTCCATCCCACCGCATTTATGTCTCTTCGTTGCCGGAAAACTCAGGAAAAATCGTCAAAAAACAGCGCAAACAGAACCTCGATACAGACCACGCCACCGCCTCCCGCGCAGCACCGATCTCGTTAATGTGATTTGTTTTTTTGACAGCTCCATCATCGTGCCTATAGTCAGAACCGCGACCTGCAGGAAGGAACCTGAATCGTCAGCCAGTCGGCATGGAGCCAGGCCAGCTCGTATCCGTGACAAAAAAATTCCTTCCGATAGTGCACACGCAGGCCGCGACGCGGTGAAACGTTGTTGTCTTTTGGCACAGGCCAAAAGACCCACTAAAAAGGAGCTTCATAATGTCTCGAGTCACGGATGTGCTGGTTTCCATCGACACTGAAACCATCCTGAAAAACTACCCGAACATTAGTAAAAACCCCGCCTCGCCAACGCTGATCGATTACAAACATGTTTACATGGTGACCAATCAGGACAACGTTGTTGCCGGCCAGGCCGGTGGCGAGCTCGATCTGAAGGCCCAGGTCGGTGATCTGATTCGCTGGCGTGAAACCAGCCTGTCGCAGAGCTTCGAAACGGCGGTGATCTTCTACAAGTTCATCGGCAACGCGGGTAACGAACTGATCTCCCCACCCTCCCCGCGCAAGGCTACCGCCTGCGTTGCGGTACCCAATACCAGCAACCCGTCCGTACCCAGTTGCCAAAAGGTCGATAACCACTATTGGTCTTCGGAAACCCTGGCCTGCGGCCGAGTGACCTATCACTTCAACTTCCTGATCGTCGACCGCAACTGCAGCATCGTGGCCTGCTGTTCGTGGGATCCGTTCATCTCCATTCACAACTGATGCAAATGGCCCCTTGGCAACAAGGGGCCAACCGACCTCGCGGTCGCTGCGACCGAACAGGATGTTTCGCACTTGCAGGCGTGACCGCGACCACCGCCAACATCATGAAAGGAAGCCGTGATGTCTACCGACCCCACCGCTATTTCCAGCGAAACAGCCACTGCGCACGTTTCCCTTATTGTCGACGCCCAGACACTGCTCTCGCGTTATCCACAAGCCAGCCAAGACCCCGACAACCCGACGTCGATTGATGAAGGTTTTATCTTCATCCTTGGGAGCGCCCACCTACCAGATGTTAAAAACGACAGTATTGTGTTGCCCATAAACCTCGGCCAAGTCGCCCATTTGCGCAGTCGCACCATAGCCCTTCGAGCCGAGCACAGCGTGGTGATCTATGGGTTCGCGGTCGAGGTTGGGAAGGTACTGCCAGCGCCGAAGCTGACGGTGAACCCCAACCAGCCCATACCCGCCATTGATATCGAAAATCTCACCCAACCCATCCTCCAAGAGGCCGATGATCACTTCTGGCGTTGCCAGCCGCTCAGTCAAGGAAAGGAGAAATGCGAGTTGAGGTTTATGTTGGTGAACAGCCAGTGTGAGGCGGTGGGGTATTTCAGTTGGGTCGTTGAAGTCGTGGTCAAATGAAGTAGGCCGGGCATCGCCCACTGCCACGGCGAAATCGAATAACCCTCTGCAGAAACAAAAAGCCCCAGGTCACGAGGCCTAGGACTTTTTGATGGGCAGTATTTTACTCAACGCTTTTGCAACGCTTCCAACCGCGCCGGCAGGTCTTCCTCGGGAAAACGCTTGTGCAGCGCAAGCAGCTTTTCATCGGCGGCCTTGGTATCACCCGCCTGATGCAGGCGCAGGATTTCCAGCAGGCCTTGCTCCAGCGATGGCGGTGCGACGGACGCGCGTTTGCTCATTTTCGCCGCTGGCTTATCCGCCAGGGACGGTTCAGGGTTTGCCGGGGCCTGGGCGATTTCGGCCTGAGGCGCCAAGCGGGCCATCGGCGCGGGAGCGGACATGGCCGCCGAGGGCGCAGGTGCAACCATTGATTCCTCCCGGTCGGCGGAATATTCCAGCGGTGCTGGCGAGGGCAGGCCGTCTTGGGGCACCGGCGAGCGCACCACCAGGCCGATCATCAGCGCGACACCGGCGACCGTGGCGAATGCCATTTGCCAACGTGGCCGCTGGCAGGCCTGTAACCAGCGTTTCCACAGGCTCGGCGTGGGAGTCGGGGCTTCGTCACGGGCGGCAGCCAGGATGAAGGCGTCCAGGGAAGCGGGTGGTTCGCCGCTGGCGTGTTGGCGAAAATGCTCGATCAGGACTTCGTCAGCGGGGTCCGGGGTATGTCGGGAATCAATCATGCGGGTACCTCCTCGGCCAACAGTCGATGCAACTTCTGCTGGGCGTAACGCAAGCGGCTTTTTACCGTTTCCAGCGGGGCGCCAGTCAGCGCGGCAATCTGCGGCAGTTCCAAGTCGCCGTGCAAACGCAGCAGGAAGACTTCCCGCTGGTCCTCGGGCAAATCTTGCAACGCGGCGTCCAGACGGGCCTGATCGCGACTCAGGCTCAACTGTTGCTCGGGGCTGCTGGTGTCGTCGGGCTGGACGTGAATCTGCTCATCGTAACTGTCGTGCAACGGGTTGTGGACACCGTGTTTGCGCCAGTGGTCGATCAAACGGTTACGGGCAATCTGGAACAACCAGGTACGAAAGCTCGCCCGCCCTTGTGGCTGGGTGGCGCTGCGGATCAGGCTGAGCCACGTGTCCTGGAAGATTTCCTCGGCCAGTTCGGTTTTGTTGCTCAAGGACACGAGGAAACGGTAAAGCCCCAGTCGATGGCGTGCGTACAGGACTTCGAAAGAAGCCCCGTCGCCATTGCGGTAGCGGGCCAGCAGCGATTCGTCGCTGGGGGCGTCAAGCGGGACGGGCATGAGGGTGGCGAACTCCATTCGATATTGAAGCCGTTCAGGATCAGTGTTTGGCCGCAGGTTCCAGGCTCTGCGCGAGCTCCACCAACTGGACAAATTCGGAACGCAATCCAAACGGGTCATCCCCTCGGGCGGAGCGGGCCAATTGCGCGGTGTCCTTCAAGCTCATCGTCCCAGTGTAACGCCCATCACCCTTGAGCTGCTGGGCGAAAGCGGCCACGGCGGCCGAGAAGCGCAGGTCATCGCTGGCCTTGTCATTTTTTTGCGAACGGCCAATAGGATGCTCGATCAATCGGCTGCTACCGCCTTCAGCGGGCTTGTAGCGTACGCGCAACATCGCCAGCTCCCCGGCCTTGTCGTCCAGCTTGGGCGTGCTTGCATAACGCAACGGCTCCAACCAGCCCTGCTCGCCTTTCGGGACGATTTCATACAACGCCGTCACCGTGTGCCCGGCGCCGATCTCACCCGCATCGACCTTGTCGTTGTTGAAATCCTCACGCTTCAACGCGCGGTTCTCATAACCCAGCAGACGATACTCGCTGACCTGGGCGGGGTTGAACTCCACCTGCAATTTCACATCCCGCGCCACCACCGCCAGGGTTGAGCTGAGCTGGTCTACCAATACCTTGCGCGCTTCGAGCAGAGTGTCGATGTAGGCATAGTTGCCGTCACCGGCGTCAGCCAGTTGTTCCATCAGGTGCTCATTGTAGTTATCCACACCAAAACCCAGCGTCGTGAGGGAGATGCCGCTTTTACGTTGATCCACCGCCATTTGCTTGAGGCTGTCGAAATCACTGATGCCGACGTTGAAGTCGCCATCGGTGGCCAGCAGGATGCGGTTGATCCCTTTGTCGATAAAGCTTTCCCGAGCCATCTGATAAGCCAGCTCGATACCCGAGGCGCCTGCGGTGGAACCACCGGCGTCCAACTGATCAATGGCGTTGCGGATTTTTACTTTGTCGCGTCCCCAGGTGGGCTTGAGTACCACACGGGATTCGCCGGCATACACCACCAAGGACACCCGATCCTGGTCACGCAATTGATCCACCAGCAGTTTGAGGGTGCTCTTGACCAGCGGCAGGCCTTCGCGACGGTCCATGGAACCGGAAACGTCCACCAGAAATACCAGGTTGGCCGGCGCCAAATCCGCCACGGCGCGGTCGGACGCCTTGATGCCAATGCGCAGCAAGCGAGTGTGGGGGTTCCACGGCGACGGGGCCACTTCGGTGGTCACGCCAAAGGGTGAACCGTCGGTGGGCAGGGTGTAGGCGTAAGGGAAGTAGTTGACCATTTCCTCCAACCGCACAGCACCTTCAGGCGGCAGGCTACCTTGATTGAGGAAACGTCGCACATTGGCGTAGCTGCCGGTATCGACGTCCACACTGAAAGTCGAGACGGGTGTTTCAGCAACGCTATGGACGGGATTGTCCGGCAGCCTTTCGTACTGTTCGCGCGGCTCGGCGCGGTAATCCCTGGCGGTGGCATCGCTCATCACCGCTGGCGCGATCATCGGCACCGGGGCGGCCATGCGCTTGGCCATGGGCTCACGTACGTAAGTGGCCTCGCTTTGCGGTTGCGGGCTGGGGGCCGCTGACACCGGCTCGGCCGGCTTGGCAACCTCCCGGGACGAAGACAACCCACAGCCGGCCAACGCCACCAGCAAAGTCACGGCGAAGCCCTGGGCAGCAGGGCGCAGAAATGGAAGTGGACGGGACATGGGCTGAACCTCGTGAATGAATGATCCGTTCACCAGGTCAGACGCAAGTTATGTGGGGTTCGGGTTAATGGCCGGAATTTTTTTTGCCGGCGGTTAACCACCACACTGTATATCCGCTGCGGCGCTCTTCTCTCCAGCCTCTTGATAACCCTCCAGATTTCCCTCAAGTTACCGCCCCCAAGGTCGAGACCTTAAAGTGCCATCAACCCAATAAGGACATTTCGTGCTGAAAACACTCCTCAAGGCCACCGCCCTCGTCGCCACTCTGTCGATGACCGGTTGCGTGTCCTACACCGTCACCGGCCCGGTGGGCGCTCCAGCGCACCCTGCTCCCGTCAGCAGCCCGCGTACCGCACAGATCGCCGATGTAGCCGTCTCCGCACCCGATATCAACGACGCAACGCGCACGGCCATCAGCCGCTCGCTCACGGCCCAGCTCAATCAGTACGTGCAGACCGGCGGTTACTTCAAGCAGGTCACCGAATACCCAACACGCCTGGGTGAGAACGACGTGTTGCTCAAGTTCAACATGACCTCGCTCAAAGGCCATCGCGGCGTGCATCCGGGCTACGTCCCTGGGGCGTTGCTGACGTTGACCCTCTGGATCTGGGTGAACGGCCCCATCTATGTCGACAGTTTCGACGTCGCCGGTAACCTGGTGATCGTTGACCGTGACGGCAAGGAACTGGCAGCGGCCAAGGAAGAGGTCAAGCTCGAGCGCAACGTCGGCCTGTATGGCCGCGAATACTGGGCGCCGACCATGGGTGCCCAACAAATGAATCAGCTGGTGGCACAACTGCTGGATACCGCCACCGCGCGCCTGGCCAAACCGTAATTTCAAGGAGCAACACATGATGGGATTCATCAAACACAGCCTGGTGCTCGCCGCCGTTTTGCTCACCGGTTGCGTGTCCTATTCGCAACACGAACTGCCCGCCGTGCAGACTTGGCCACCCGCCGCCACGGCGCAGCAAAAACCCACCGCTTTCGTGCGCACCACCGCGCTGAATCAGGTTAACAGCGGCTCGGCCGTTGCCTCCTCGGGCGCCCAGGCAACCGCCTGGGAAACCTCCGTGGCCGACACCTTCCGCGACTCCGGGCGCTTTGCGCGGGTCAGCACTGACAAGGTCGACTCGGACATCTACGCCGAAGCCACCTTGCACAACAACGAACAGTTCAGCGTGGCCTCCGCCATCATCACCGGCGCCACCTTCTTCATCATCCCGTCCACGGCCGAGAACACCTTTACCCTCGAAACGGTGTTCAAGGACAAGGACGGCAAGGAATTGGGACGCGTGCAAAAGAGTGAATCGGTGCGGACCTGGATGCACTTGCTGCTGATCGTGGGTATCCCATTCCAGCAAGACACCCGTGACGTGGTCCAGGCGCTGACTCGCAGTACGTTGGAAGAGGCGGTGCAGCGTCGCTTGCTGTAACTGACTGTCCCCACGGCAGCGGTGTTTAAAAGCCCCAGTCTTTACGGACCGGGGCTTTTTTGTGGGGGATGACGCCTGATCAGCCATCGTGGCCCCACCTCACTCAACCCCAATTTCTACCACCGTTTTCCCCTGCCCGAGCCCCCCAGCCACCCACGCAAATGCCTCATTCACTTCCCCCAGGCCAAACCAGCGCTGATCCACCTTGATCCGCAGTTGCCCGGACTCAACCAACGCCGCCGCCTCGCGCAATATTTGACCATGGTGCTCACGCCCCCTGCCGGTCAGCAGCGGCATCAAGGTAAACACCCCGGAATAACTCGCCCCCCGGAACGACAACGGCGCCAGGCTGTGCTGCCCCCAGCCGAGGCAACTGAGGACATGGCCGGTGTAGGGCTTCACCGCGTTGAACGACGCATCCAGTGTCGGGCCGCCGACGGTGTCGTAGACGATGTCGAAGCCCTCGCCTTCCGTGTGCAGGCGCACGTAGCTGTCGGCGTCCTGGATTCGGTAGTCGATGGGCGTCGCGCCCAGTTCGCGGATGAAATCCAGGCTGCTGGCCGAGCCGGTGGCGTAGACCTCGGCGCCTCGGGCCTTGGCAATTTGCACGGCCATTTGGCCGACGCCGCCCGCGCCGCCGTGAATCAGCACTTGCTGGCCGACCCGGACGTTGGCGCGGTCTACCAGACCTTCCCACGCGGTGATGAATACCAGCGGCAAGGCGGCCGCTTCGCGCATGCTCAGTGAACGGGGCTTGGGCGCGATCAGGCGGGCATCGACGGCGATGTATTCGGCCAGCGCACCTTGGGCGCCGCCGATCCCGCCGGCCATGCCAAATACGTCATCGCCGGGGGCGAAGTCTTTCACGCCTTCACCCAGTTCAACGACCGTACCGGCCAGATCGATGCCAAGTACCGCCGGCAGTGGCTGGCGGGCATGGGCACCGCCTCCCGCCGCGATCTTGGTGTCCAGCGGGTTGATTCCGGCCGCATGAACCTTGATCAATACCTGTCCTTGTCCGGGAACAGGCCGGGGGATGTGGCGGACAACCAGCGGAGCCTGGGCGGCTTGGGCAACGGCGGCGAACATGGTGTTGTTCATAACGGTAAACCTCCAATGAGTGGGCAGGTTCATATTGCGAGCACCGGCGCATTCCGATAAGTAAGGAGCAATGGATAGAATTTATTCCAGATAGAGGCCAAATCTTTATGGATCTGTTCGAGGCAATGCAGGTATTTGTTCGGGTGGTTGAGCGCGGCTCGTTCTCGGCGGTCGCCAGGGAGCTGAACCTTGGCCAACCGGCGGTGAGCAAGCAGATCCGCGCCTTGGAGCAACATCTTGGCGGGGCGTTGTTTGCCCGTAGCACCCGCCATCTCGCGCTGACCGATCAGGGACAGCGCTTCTACGCCCAGAGCAAGGAAATCCTCGCCAGCCTGAACACGGCCCGGCTCAGTTTCGCCAGCGGGCAGGAACAGATCGCCGGCCCCCTGCGCGTGGCAGCGCCGGTGAGTTTCGGGCGGTTGTGCATTGCGCCCTTGGTGGGCGAGTTTCTGGCGCGCCATCCACAAGTCCGGATCGACTTGAGGCTGAGCGATCAAAACGAAGACGTGCTGAAGGAAAACATCGACGTCGCCATTCGTATCGGCGTGGTGAAAAACGAAGGGCTGGTGGCGGTCTCCCTCGGCGACAGTCCGCGCCGGGTCTATGCCTCTCCCGAGTATTTGCAACAACACGGCACGCCGCACGAGCCGGCTGACTTAGCCCGCCACAACTGCTTGGGTTTCACGCTGCTGGAACATTACGACGTCTGGCGATTCAACCAGGATGACAAACAGCACTGTGTGACGATCAAAGGCAATGTCACCAGCAACAGTAGTGAGGCGATCCGGGAAATGGTGCTTTGCGGGCTGGGCGTTTCGCTTTCACCGCAGTGGTTGTTCGCCGCGGATGTTCGCCAGGGAACCGTGTCTACCCTGCTTGCCGATTACCGGCCGGTGGCACTGCCCATCAGCGCCGTGTTCAGCCACGACCGACGTCGCTCGGCACGAACCCGCGCCTTCGTGGACTTTCTGCGCGAGCGCCTTTGAAAGACCGATCGGCAAATTGAAAAAAGTTGAGAACGGGCAACGGTTCAAGCGTCGGGACCGTTGTCCACGGGCTGTACCGGCGGTTGGCCTGGCTCGGCGTCTTCGGTCTCGTCAGCTGGCAGGAAATCCTTGCGGCTCTGGGCGATGGCCCGGCGTATTTCGTCGCCCTTGGTGGGGCAGTTCTTGAGGCGGGCGATGCCGTCGGGTTTCTGCGTCATCGCCATCCTCCGGCTGAAGTGAACAGAGCTCGATAGTGCTCGCTTTTGGCGCGTGATGCCAATTTTGTGGCTGGAGGGTCGTTGCGCAAGCCAGCGGGAGCAAGCTCCCGCGCCACTGTTAGGGCTGCTTCGCAGCCCAGCAGGAATAAATCCCTAGCCGCAGGGGTTGGATTAACGGTGATAGCGCCGTACTACGCTGCTGTTACGCAGCACATGGCCGTTGATTTTTTCCATCAATTGGGCGCGCGTAAGACCTGCGGGCAAGGCCTCCGGTGGCAGGTCCAGGGCAAAGAGCTGAATCACATAGTGATGAGCACTGTCGCCAATGGGCGGGCAAGGGCCGATGTAGCCACGGGTGTTCTTGCTGTTGATACCGCCCATGCCTTCCAGCACGGATTTAGTGCCCGCACCCGCGGGAATTTGCCGCGTGGAAGCCTTGATGCCGTAAAGGACCCAGTGGTCGACGCCCTGACCCCTTTGGCCGTCAGGGTCCAACATGACGATGGCATAGCTGAGGGTCCCGGGTGGGCCGGCGTTCCAACTCAGGGCCGGGGAAATGTTCTTGCCACCGCAATTGTTGGCATCACTGGCGGCCGCAGCGGTGAAGAGGCGGTCGTCTGACACACCAGGGATGTTGAGGGTGAAACGCTCCTCGGCCTGGGCAGCCCCTTGTGCACACAGCACCAAGGCGACGGCCGCCAACCAGGGGGTGAGGGAGTTCAATCGGGTCATACCGGGCACCTTATGCGGATCAGGCCATGGACGGCTTGCGAACTATAGCCGCAGCGCCCACTAGGTTGCAGTGACAATTATGCTGCTGTGCGCTGGAATTCAGGTCGCAAGGCGCCTTATCCGTTTTTTTTCATCATCGCAGGAGCGGTCGAAGGCTGCGATTTCTCGATGTTCACGAGCACGACGCAGAACCTGTAGGAGCCGAGCTTGCTCGCGATAGCGTCGATTCAGCTTGCATCGATGCCGACTGAGCGCAGCCCTCGGCCGCCCCCTACGCGGAATGATCGGCCGAGAGATGGATAACGCGGGGCCGTTCCAGTGGCGCGAGAGGCGGCAGTTGAAGGTCCGGGCTGAGCAAATGGAAGTGTGGCACGACGTGGCTGATGTCACCCTCCGGGTTGTTATGGATGATCTTTGAGCCCGGCTGACGCAACGTGTCCAGACGCTCCTCGGTCAATTTGAAACTGTCACTCAAACCTTGATCGTCCACCACCGGGGCGGGCAGTCGCCGCTGGGCGAAGCTACGGCTTTTACGCTGCTGATAGCGCGCCCAGGTGATCAGGATCGCCGCGTTGACCAGCGCCACCCAGCCATAGATCTGCAACGTCCCGAGGGTGTCCAGTAACGAGCCGCCGAGGCGCGGGCCTGAATGGCTGGCGAAGAGTGGCCAGAGACCGTTGACCAGCAGATACAGCAGCCCGACCCACGCCAGCACCGTGAAGAAAACATCGATGACCACCAGAAAAGGCCTTTGTCGGGTCCTGATAATTTTCATCGGATCGCTTCCTCTTCTTCATCATCGAACGGTTTGATGCCGCGATCCGGGCTGACCCAGCGCGCACGCTTCTGATGCTGCCCGAACAGCACTTTTGGAAAACTCACCAGTGTGGTGAATAGGCTGATCAACCAGAACACCAACGGATACCAGACCACCCAGAACATGATGTGCCACAGCCCTTTTTCGTAGCGGCGGTCGATCAGGATGCTCACCGCGAATTGCATCAGGCACACCGCCGCCAACAACAGCCCGGTGAAGGCTGGCGGCAGGAGGTGATCGACCGCGATGGCCGCCGGCATTTCAACGAATTTACCGGCGCCCCAGAAGATCACCGACAGCAGGAAAGTGAACGCCCAACCGGTGGACAGACAATATTCGAACAGCAGCGGCCACAGGTAGCGATGACGGTATTGCCAGATGCCTCGAATGTTTTTGAACAGCACCTCCGCGCCGCCCTGGGCCCAGCGCAGCCGTTGCCGCCATAAACCGCGCAGGGTTTCAGGCATGAGAATCCAGCACAGGGCGCGGGGTTCGTAGAAGATGCTCCAGTGGTCCAGTTGCAGCTTCCAACTGATGTCGATGTCTTCGGTGATCATGTCCGGGCTCCAGTAGCCGACCCGATGCAGGGCCGTGCGACGGAAAGCGACGATCACGCCGGAGACGGTAAAGATCCGTCCGAAGACCCGCTGGGTACGCTTGATCAGGCCAATGATCGAGGAGAACTCACCGACCTGGACCCGGCCCACCAGGGTAGACCGGGTGCGGATACGCGGGTTGCCGGTCACCGCGCCGAGGCGGGCGTTTTCCAGCAGCGGGGCTACCAGATAGGCGCAGGTATTGGGCGCCAGCAGCGCGTCGCCGTCGATGCACACCAGGTATTCACTGCGCGCCGCGATGGCACCCATGCGCAGGGCCACGGCCTTGCCCTGGTTTTCCGCCAAGTGCAGCACGCGCAGGCGTGGGTCTTCAGCCGCCAGTTGGTCCAGCATCTGGGCGGTGTTGTCCTTCGAACCGTCGTTGATGGCGATGACTTCGATGTTCGGGTAATGCTGGCCCAGCGCCGCGTGAATGGTGTCGGCGACGTTGTCGCCCTCGTTGAAGCACGGGATCAGGATGCTGATCAGCGGCTCGCCGGCCAGGGGCGGCGGCAGGGTGTCGTCCTTCCACGGCCAGTGGCGCTCCCAGTGCAGCCAGAAATACAGGCCGCCGGCGATCCACAGCGCGGACATGAACAGCGGGTAAAAGAACACGAAGTCCATCAGGAATTGCCCGGTGACCAGGAAGATCAGGCCCAGGGGTACCCCAAGGACAATCGCCAGCACCAGCAGGGCGAGCAGTCTGTCGAACATGTCAACGATTCCATTTGTTGGAGAGCGCGGGCCGCACGGCTTTCACGGCGGGCTGGTCTTCGATGAAGTTGTCCGGGTAGTAGCCGAAACTGGTCACGCCTGAACGCTTGAGGCGCCCCATCCATTCGGCCAGTTGTTTACCGTCGATATCCCTGACCGGTTTGCTGTGCCAGTCACGGGCCTGCAGTTCGAACACCGTGCGCTTGAGCGCACCGGGACGGGCCTTGACGGTATCCACCAGGCGTTCAAGCCAGGGGCCGGATTGCTGAAGGGTCTGTTTTTCCATCAACGGCATGGCCATCGGTGCCGTCCAGTCATAGGCGCCGAGGAAGTCGTCGAGGTTCTGGGCGAACCAGGCTTCGCTTTCAGGATTGAGCATCGGTTCGGCAAAAATATTGCGCGCCGTCAGCACCTGCGGGCCACGAATCGCCCGGACCTTGGCGGTGAGTTCATGGGTGAAGTCGATCAGGTAGCGGCTCTTGAAACGGGTCCAGCGTTGCAGTGTCGCCGGGTCGTCCCTCAGGGCAGCGAGGGACGTCGGCAGGCCATTGGCGGCATACACTTTCAGGGCGGCGGGACTGGCATCCTCGAAATCGGAAAACACCGCGTCGTCATGGTACAGAACACCGTCCACCGAACTCATCCGCGCCAGGTCTTCATAGATTTCGCCGATGACCCGCCGTACGTTCGGGTCGAAGGGCGACAAGCGTACGTATTGGTCCGGGGCGATGCCGGTTTTGCCGGTTTCCGGATCCCAACGCTGTACGCGCGACAGCTTCGCGTCCAAGGCAAAACTGAGCACGGGCATCCAGGCATAGACCTTGGCGTTGGCCCGGGTGCGCAACTGCCACGCAACCCGGTCAAACAAGTCGGCCCGTACCGGCAGGTGACGGTTGGGGAAATACAGCGAGCGCACCAAGCCGTCGCCTTTCGGATCGGCGAAGGCCTGCAGGAATACGGTGTTGGCGCCCAGGTCATAAATGCGCTGGACCAGCTTGCCTACGTTCTCCTCCTGCTGCACGGGGTCAGGGTCGTAGACGTAATCCAGGTCGACATGGACCACCCGCATCGGGTCAAGCGCCTGCACCGAAACGATGCTTTCGGCGAAGTGAGCGCCATCCGGATCGGAGGCCACCAGAAAGCGCGGGCCGCTCATGAGATTATCGAGGCTGTCGAGGCCGTCCTCCAGGGTCAGGGCCATTTGATAGCCTTCGCTGCCGATCACCTGCAACGCGGTACCGTCGGCTTCCCCATATGGCCAGACCCAAACGCGCGGACTGTAACCGGCGACCTTGCGGATCTTCTCGGAAATGGCCGCCACGTCCTTGCGCAAGCGAGCCTGAAAATCGGCTTCGCTTTCATAGCGGCCGGTAGCGGGGTCGTAGCGTCGGGTGGTCGCCGCAGGTTGCTGGTTGCCTTGTGGGTTGGCGAGTACACCTTTGTGATTGGCGTCGGTGTGGGCGGCGATTTCCACCAGGCCCGATTTCGAAACCTCGCGAATCTGCTCCCAGGTCAGAAACTCGGAACGCTTGCGCGGCACACCGGCGAAGTCCACCGTTTGATTCAGCGGCGTATCGACCCAGCTACCGACCGGGGCCAATATCGCCGGCCAGTTATAGGCGCGCAGAATGGGCATGACCCGGGTGTAGAAGCTCGAGTAACCGTCGTCGAAACTCAGCAACACCGCACGCGGCGGCAGGTTCGGGCCGCCATTGCGGGCAGCGAGGATCTGGTCCACCGTGACCGGCTGGTAGTTATTTTCCCGCAGCCACGCCAGTTGTTCGATCAGGCGCTCAGTGCGCACGGCCACCAGCGCCTGGTCCGGGTCTCGGTCCTCGACATCGTGATAGGCAATGCCAAGCACATGGTTCTTCGGCCACGGGGCGTCGTTGGCCGCCAGCGGACGCTGTGTGGGCGGCGTGAACGCCGGGGCCTGCTGGGCACAAGCGCTGATCAGCAAGACCCCCAGCAGAAGGATGAATCGCGAAATGACAGGCATCTTCAAACTCTTCTAGAAGCGGTAGGTGAGGTCGACAAGCAGGCGCAGATCGCTTTCGCGGTCGCCGTCATACGGACGGTTGAGCCAGCTCAGCATGGCGCCTGCCTCTAACACGTCGTTCCAGATGAAACGCTGGCCGTAGCCGAGCAATCCCATGGCACCGGTGCTGTAGTCGCGCTGGCTATAGGTACCGGCCCCCACTTGGAACTGCTGACTCCAGGTGGTTTCGTAGCGGCGGTACAACACGTGGTTGGCGCTCACGGTCGGCATGACGGTGAAGTCCGACTTGGGGTTGAAGTACGGCACTTCCTCGGAACCGCTGTTGCGGCTGGCCCCCACCTCCAGGCCCAGCTCAACTTGCAGCCGCGGGGCGCTGTAGAGACCTTCGCGACCGGTGAGCAGGGCTTCGAGACGGTTATTGCCGTCGCTGAAATGAGACGGGCTGACAGCCAGCCGCCACTCGCGACTTTCATTGGCACGCCAGCGGATAAAACCGCTGCCGCCGTTGGCACGAATGCCACTGTTGAGCGCCCGTAGCGGGGTCTCGGCCGAGAGGTAATCCAGGCTGCCGCCGTACTGCCAGTGGTCATTGATGTCCCGAGCCACGGCCAAGCGAGCGCCCTGTTTGTCACCAGAACCGTACGAGTGGTTGGACACCTCGGCTTCCAGCGTCATGTCACGGGTGCGGCGTTCCACGCCCAGACGCTGCCAGCGGTGATGGCCGGTGCCTTCCTCAAAGTCGCCGGTGGCGTAGCCGGCACCACCGAATAAGCGCCAGTCTTCGTCGATGGGTGGGCTGTAGAGCAGCGTTTCGATACCGAAATCCCGACTGCCAGTGACCGCCCCGGCGTCACCGTTGCCACCGCCGTAACTCTTGCCGGTGTAGGTTTCGATGCGCAGTTCAGCCATGTCATGCACGTCGCGCTGGCGTTGCAGGCGTTTGACATGAGCGTCTTCCGGGTAGCGGTCGACCACGTCGTCGGTCAGCGCATCCATCTGCCGCCACTCCTGCAAATCCATGGCCGCACGGGCCTGGGTGATTTCCAAGTCGCGATTGCGTGGGATCGTAGCCTCGACTTCCTTGAGCAGGCCTTCGGAACGACGCGGCCAATCACGGGCCTGGTACAAGTCGGCCTGGGCCAGGCGCATACCGGTGTTGCCGGGCCCTTGATTAACCAGATCGTCCAGATGCGCCTCGGCGGAAGGCAGGTCGGCGCCGTAAGTACCGGCCTGGGCCGCGAGCTGCTGGGCGTCCATCCATTCATCGTTGGGGTTACCGATTGGCAACCCCTTGAGCTCGACGCGTGGCGGCTGGGATTTGGCCAGGTCTTCGGCCAGCACACGGGCCTCTTCGGATTTTTCACTTTCCAGCAACGCGTAGTAGAGCGCCGTGCTGTCTTCGAATCGGTCCGCAGCATCGGCATCGGGCGCCGTCAGTACACGGCGGTACAGCTCGACGGCGATCTCCGGCTCACGCTGCTCCAGGTAGGAAGAAGCCACCCAGCGCAGGGCATAAGTCGGAATGCCTACACCTTCGGCGACCAGCTTCTGATATTCGGCAATCACTTGCGCCCGACGGGCGCGGGCGTTGAGCGCGCCCATGCGGTCGATGCGCCAGCGGAGCACGTCGTCATGGGCCTCGGCCACCGGGGTCCAGGTGGCGAGCAACTTGTCGTAATCGGCCAGGGCGCGGTCAGCAATGACGAAGCGATCCTTTTCGGTGCGGCTCGCCATGTCCGCCAGACGCACCCGTTCAGCCGCCACATCGCCTTCCAACCGCCGTTGCACGCCATGGTCGATCAGTCCCGGCTGTAAACGAGCCAGGCGCAACGCCGGCTCCGGCAAGCGGGCACGTTGCAGGGCGACGATGTATTCGCGCGCAACCTCGGGCTTGTTACCAGCGCGGGTAAAGGCCTGGTCGTATTCGAACAACGCTTCGTGGGGGTTGCCGGCGCGGGTCAGGGCATAGCCCAAGGCCAGTCGGCGCGTCGGATCTTCAGGTTTGGCGGTGACCATGGCCCTGGCGCGGTTGACAGCTTCGTCGGGCTTGCCGGCATCGGCCTGGGTCAAGGCCAGGCCAAGTTGCAGGTCGGGGTTCTGAGGGTCGATCGCCAGCGCCTGGCGATACAGTTCGGTAGCCCAATCCCAGCGCTTGAGGTTGCGATAGGCGCGGGCTGTTGCGGTCAGCGCCTGGACCGGCAGGTCGCGATAGCGGCCCTGGGTTTCATAGACCTTCACCACTTCGGCGTCGAGACCGGCCCAACTGGCGATCTGCAGATGATCGCTGATCTGCGCGGCGCTGGCCTGGCCGGCCGGTACCTGGCGCAACACGGTCAACGCAGGCGTGTAATGGCCTGCCCGGGCATCACGGACCATTTGATCATAGGCGGTATCGGCAAATGCCAGCGCCGGCCAGCACAATTGGCTGCACAGCACTACGCGAAACAACGGGCGTAAACCACATTGAATAAAAGGACCCACAGTACGCGGCATTCGTCAGCATCCTTACATGGCCAGCCGGGTCGCAGTGCCCCCTTGCCCATCAAACAGGAAGCCGGATCAAAGGAATCCAGCCAAGCTCTAATAGGCCTAGTTTTGCACTCCCGGACAGGTCATTTTTCAGAACGCCACAATTCTTCAGAATCGACACAAACTCCGGCGATGGGATTGTGCGGACAAAAAAAAGCCTGGCCCGTGCGCATTGCGCGGGCCAGGCTTTGGAGGTTGCCTGAGAGGCGTTACTGGATAGCGACGCCGCCGCCAAGCTTGCTCATTACAAATGCCGAGAATTGTTCAACGGTCATTTTCTGGCCGTTGAAGTCGACCTGATTGTTGGCGTAATGCAGTTTTGTGACAACATCGCTACCTTCAAGCGTCGCCAATTCTGTACCCACCGCCATGGCACTGAACATGTCGCTGGTGGCGATGGCCTGGTCGGCGATCAGTTTGGCGTCGGTCTGACCTTCCATTTGCGCCTGCACGGTCAGCAGATCCACCAGCATCGGCTTGGATACTTTCAGGTTGAAATCCAGAAGGGCGAGCAACTGACGACCCAGTTCATCGGGTGGCAGGTCCATGGATTGCGGCTTGGCCAGATCGACGACCAAGGTCGCGCGGCTTTCACCATTGGTGGTGTTGAACGACAGGTTTTCCAACGCCACTTGCGGGCCGCCAGCCAAGAGTTTTTCCAGGTCGGCCTTGACCTGCGTTTCTTCGGCCTCGGTCAGGTTCAACTCCGGCGTCGGTTCGCCAGCTTCAGCAGCCTCGGCAGCAGCCTTTTCGTAGGGTTGCAGCTTGGTCTGGTAGATCTGCATCAGCGACATGGTCGCAGGGATGTCCAGATTCTTCAGGCTGACCGCCATCTGCGCCGAACCAATGACCTTATCGTTGAACGACAATTCACCGATCTTGTAATCGGCACGCCCCGAAGCACTGGTGCCGCTCTCGGTGCTGTTGTTCTTCATCTCGAAATTCTTCAGGCCCAGCACCGACTTCTTCTCACCGAAGGTGGCCTTGGTGCTGCTCAGCAGCAGGGTGTTATCACCCATGTAGTAACCGTAAGGGCTTTTGCTCAGGTTGCTGGCCAGTGTCAGGCCGTTCAGTTCAACCTGCACCGGGGTCTGATCTTCGGCGACGGTGGTCAGTTTGAAGCTGTCCATATAACCGTCAGCCTTGATTTTCTGTGCCTGGGCGCTGGCGGCCAGGTCGAGTTTCAGGCCAGAGAAGGTGAGCTGGGATTGCTCATCCAGCTTGATATCCAGGGGCAACAGCTCAAAGGTACCGTTGGTGGATTGGTCGTAACCCAGGTTGATCACGCCTTTGAGCGGCGACTTGTCCTTGGCGGCGACAAACCACTTTTCAGTCAGCGGGGTCCGCTCAAGCTCGCTGTGGCTGGTGGCCATGACCGGCAACCACCTGAGCGTCATCAAGCGCGAAAACGGTAGCGGGCCGTGTTCGATATTGTCGACGAACAGCAGCTCAACCGGTTCTGCACCAAACATTTCGCCTTCGCCCTTGAGGCGGTAACGGGCGGTACTGCTGAAAATCCCGCGATCCAGGGAAACCAGCTCGATCGACGCGGTGCCATTGGACCCGGCCAAGGCCGTTTGCATCTGTTTGTTGCTGTCGGCGATAGCGGTTTGCAGCACTCCTTCGAGCTTCGTGCCGGTGTACCAGGCGCCACCTGCGCTGACTGCACCGATAACCACAACGATTCCCAGAAGTACGCTTGCTGATTTATTCATGAGTGACCCGATCGATATCCATGGTTAAAAATGTCGTCGTCTTCCCTGACCCGCAAAGGGTGTGGCTCGACGCCGTGAAGTGGAGGGAGATTACCATCAGGCGCACCAGCGGGCCCAATGTTTAAAGGGGTAAAGAGTGTTCTTGAGAGGTAATCTACGAATATTGGACTTCAATCTCGTCCAGTTGATGGTCAAAGGTCTTGAGCCGGGCGGTCCAGGTGTACACCAGCACTTCGAAATCGCGATTGATCACTGCCGCGCCTGATGACTCTGCCCGAGAGTCGCAGAAGTCCAGTTGGTAGCGCTCCCGAGCCATGGCATTAGCGACGTCACACAGCTCACGGGCGTTGTTGAGCCAATGCCAGCCATCCTGGGTGACTTGCTTGTCCAAGACAGCACATTGGGTCTTCAGGGCTTCTAGGCTTTTTTCCAGCGGGGTACCGGTGAGCTCACCCATGACTTCCTGGAATGTGCGGCCAGGCTGCCAGTAGCTGCCCCAGAAATAACGGTCGAACACCGTCTCGACCCGACGGAGCGCAACCTTGGTGTCCCAGATCAACACCAGCGTCTTGCCTTGCTCAAGGTGTTTTTTCTTGATGCGTTGGCCCTGAAAGGACGCCCAGGCCACGATTGCGATGGATATCACGCCGATCAGCGCAGCTGCGCTATCCAGGAATAGCAGCGCCCTGTCGATCTGGTGAGTCAGCATGACGCCATAGAAATAAGTGGCTGAAAGCAGCATCAACGCCGCAATGGCGCACCAGAAGCCGGGAGCATAAGGGTTTTTCATTATTGGAATCCCCATGACCAGTGACGTCGTGGGCCGCTTTTTTTATCAGTGCCCCGACAATCACAGCATAGCAACGGCCTCAGGGTTTGCCGGGGTGTCGACAGCAATCAGGGGCTTGATCCGATTACCGGCCCAAAACGACAAAACCCCTGTCTGCATCAGCAGACAGGGGTTTGGGGAATTCAATCTTGACGATGACCTACTCTCACATGGGGAAACCCCACACTACCATCGGCGATGCATCGTTTCACTGCTGAGTTCGGGATGGGATCAGGTGGTTCCAATGCTCTATGGTCGTCAAGAAATTCTGTGACCGGCCCGTTCAACAGCAACGTGCCAGTGAAAATCGATAACTTCTACTAAAACAAAACCCCTACCTGCATCAGCAGATAGGGGTTTCGGAATTTAATCTTGACGATGACCTACTCTCACATGGGGAAACCCCACACTACCATCGGCGATGCATCGTTTCACTGCTGAGTTCGGGATGGGATCAGGTGGTTCCAATGCTCTATGGTCGTCAAGAAATTCGGTAGCCGGCGCGTGTCTAAACACGTTCCAGCGAATGGGTATGCGATAGTTTGTGTGTTTGTCTCGAACTTTCGGTTCATGTCGTCTTCACACACCGCAATCTGCTGCCCTGTGTTAAAGAGCCGATGCAAATTGCTTGGGTGTTATATGGTCAAGCCTCACGGGCAATTAGTACAGGTTAGCTCAACGCCTCACAGCGCTTACACACCCTGCCTATCAACGTCGTAGTCTTCGACGGCCCTTCAGGGGACTCAAGGTCCCAGTGAGATCTCATCTTGAGGCTAGTTTCCCGCTTAGATGCTTTCAGCGGTTATCTATTCCGAACATAGCTACCCGGCAATGCCACTGGCGTGACAACCGGAACACCAGAGGTTCGTCCACTCCGGTCCTCTCGTACTAGGAGCAGCCCCTCTCAAATCTCAAACGTCCACGGCAGATAGGGACCGAACTGTCTCACGACGTTCTAAACCCAGCTCGCGTACCACTTTAAATGGCGAACAGCCATACCCTTGGGACCGGCTTCAGCCCCAGGATGTGATGAGCCGACATCGAGGTGCCAAACACCGCCGTCGATATGAACTCTTGGGCGGTATCAGCCTGTTATCCCCGGAGTACCTTTTATCCGTTGAGCGATGGCCCTTCCATACAGAACCACCGGATCACTAAGACCTACTTTCGTACCTGCTCGACGTGTCTGTCTCGCAGTCAAGCGCGCTTTTGCCTTTATACTCTACGACCGATTTCCGACCGGTCTGAGCGCACCTTCGTACTCCTCCGTTACTCTTTAGGAGGAGACCGCCCCAGTCAAACTACCCACCATACACTGTCCTCGATCCGGATAACGGACCTGAGTTAGAACCTCAAAGTTGCCAGGGTGGTATTTCAAGGTTGGCTCCACGCGAACTGGCGTCCACGCTTCAAAGCCTCCCACCTATCCTACACAAGCAAATTCAAAGTCCAGTGCAAAGCTATAGTAAAGGTTCACGGGGTCTTTCCGTCTAGCCGCGGATACACTGCATCTTCACAGCGATTTCAATTTCACTGAGTCTCGGGTGGAGACAGCGCCGCCATCGTTACGCCATTCGTGCAGGTCGGAACTTACCCGACAAGGAATTTCGCTACCTTAGGACCGTTATAGTTACGGCCGCCGTTTACCGGGGCTTCGATCAAGAGCTTCGCGTTAGCTAACCCCATCAATTAACCTTCCGGCACCGGGCAGGCGTCACACCCTATACGTCCACTTTCGTGTTTGCAGAGTGCTGTGTTTTTAATAAACAGTCGCAGCGGCCTGGTATCTTCGACCGGCGTGGGCTTACGCAGTAAATGCTTCACCCTCACCGGCGCACCTTCTCCCGAAGTTACGGTGCCATTTTGCCTAGTTCCTTCACCCGAGTTCTCTCAAGCGCCTTGGTATTCTCTACCCAACCACCTGTGTCGGTTTGGGGTACGGTTCCTGGTTACCTGAAGCTTAGAAGCTTTTCTTGGAAGCATGGCATCAACCACTTCGTCACCCAAAGGGTAACTCGTCATCAGCTCTCGGCCTTAGAATCCCGGATTTACCTAAGATTCCAGCCTACCACCTTAAACTTGGACAACCAACGCCAAGCTGGCCTAGCCTTCTCCGTCCCTCCATCGCAATAACCAGAAGTACAGGAATATTAACCTGTTTTCCATCGACTACGCTTTTCAGCCTCGCCTTAGGGACCGACTAACCCTGCGTCGATTAACGTTGCGCAGGAAACCTTGGTCTTTCGGCGTGGGTGTTTTTCACACCCATTGTCGTTACTCATGTCAGCATTCGCACTTCTGATACCTCCAGCAAGCTTCTCAACTCACCTTCACAGGCTTACAGAACGCTCCTCTACCGCATCACTTGCGTGATACCCGTAGCTTCGGTGTATGGTTTGAGCCCCGTTACATCTTCCGCGCAGGCCGACTCGACTAGTGAGCTATTACGCTTTCTTTAAAGGGTGGCTGCTTCTAAGCCAACCTCCTAGCTGTCTAAGCCTTCCCACATCGTTTCCCACTTAACCATAACTTTGGGACCTTAGCTGACGGTCTGGGTTGTTTCCCTTTTCACGACGGACGTTAGCACCCGCCGTGTGTCTCCCATGCTCGGCACTTGTAGGTATTCGGAGTTTGCATCGGTTTGGTAAGTCGGGATGACCCCCTAGCCGAAACAGTGCTCTACCCCCTACAGTGATACATGAGGCGCTACCTAAATAGCTTTCGAGGAGAACCAGCTATCTCCGAGCTTGATTAGCCTTTCACTCCGATCCACAGGTCATCCGCTAACTTTTCAACGGTAGTCGGTTCGGTCCTCCAGTTAGTGTTACCCAACCTTCAACCTGCCCATGGATAGATCGCCCGGTTTCGGGTCTATTCCCAGCGACTAGACGCCCTATTAAGACTCGCTTTCGCTACGCCTCCCCTATTCGGTTAAGCTCGCCACTGAAAATAAGTCGCTGACCCATTATACAAAAGGTACGCAGTCACCCAACAAAGTGGGCTCCCACTGCTTGTACGCATACGGTTTCAGGATCTATTTCACTCCCCTCTCCGGGGTTCTTTTCGCCTTTCCCTCACGGTACTAGTTCACTATCGGTCAGTCAGTAGTATTTAGCCTTGGAGGATGGTCCCCCCATATTCAGACAAAGTTTCTCGTGCTCCGTCCTACTCGATTTCACTTCTAAGATCCTTTCGCGTACAGGGCTATCACCCACTATGGCCGCCCTTTCCAGAGCGTTCCGCTAAAATCAAAGAAGCTTAAGGGCTAGTCCCCGTTCGCTCGCCACTACTAAGGGAATCTCGGTTGATTTCTTTTCCTCAGGGTACTTAGATGTTTCAGTTCCCCTGGTTCGCCTCTTGCACCTATGTATTCAGTACAAGATAACCATCTTATGATGGCTGGGTTCCCCCATTCAGACATCTCCGGATCAAAGTCTGTTTGCCGACTCCCCGAAGCTTTTCGCAGGCTACCACGTCTTTCATCGCCTCTGACTGCCAAGGCATCCACCGTATGCGCTTCTTCACTTGACCATATAACCCCAAGCAATCTGGTTATACTGTGAAGACGACATTCGCCGAAAATTCGCGATTAAACTCACAAATTTTACCTTAGCCTGAGCCATCACCAGTGAAAGTGATGTTCAGTCTATCTTTCTATCACATACCCAAATTTTTAAAGAACGAACTAGTCAAAGACTAGAAATCAACATTCACCATCACCTTGATGGAATGCTCATTTCTAAGCTTTATACAATCGAAGCAGTAGTGGTGGAGCCAAGCGGGATCGAACCGCTGACCTCCTGCGTGCAAGGCAGGCGCTCTCCCAGCTGAGCTATGGCCCCATAACAAAATTGGTGGGTCTGGGCAGATTCGAACTGCCGACCTCACCCTTATCAGGGGTGCGCTCTAACCAACTGAGCTACAGACCCAATTTCGAGCTTGTAACTGTTAGCCATGAGCTATCAGCTTGGAGCTTAAAGCTGCTTCTATCGTCTTCTTCAATGAATCAAGCAATTCGTGTGGGAGCTCATGAAGCAGCTGCGGTCGTCGATTAAGGAGGTGATCCAGCCGCAGGTTCCCCTACGGCTACCTTGTTACGACTTCACCCCAGTCATGAATCACACCGTGGTAACCGTCCTCCCGAAGGTTAGACTAGCTACTTCTGGTGCAACCCACTCCCATGGTGTGACGGGCGGTGTGTACAAGGCCCGGGAACGTATTCACCGCGACATTCTGATTCGCGATTACTAGCGATTCCGACTTCACGCAGTCGAGTTGCAGACTGCGATCCGGACTACGATCGGTTTTGTGGGATTAGCTCCACCTCGCGGCTTGGCAACCCTCTGTACCGACCATTGTAGCACGTGTGTAGCCCAGGCCGTAAGGGCCATGATGACTTGACGTCATCCCCACCTTCCTCCGGTTTGTCACCGGCAGTCTCCTTAGAGTGCCCACCATTACGTGCTGGTAACTAAGGACAAGGGTTGCGCTCGTTACGGGACTTAACCCAACATCTCACGACACGAGCTGACGACAGCCATGCAGCACCTGTCTCAATGTTCCCGAAGGCACCAATCTATCTCTAGAAAGTTCATTGGATGTCAAGGCCTGGTAAGGTTCTTCGCGTTGCTTCGAATTAAACCACATGCTCCACCGCTTGTGCGGGCCCCCGTCAATTCATTTGAGTTTTAACCTTGCGGCCGTACTCCCCAGGCGGTCAACTTAATGCGTTAGCTGCGCCACTAAGAGCTCAAGGCTCCCAACGGCTAGTTGACATCGTTTACGGCGTGGACTACCAGGGTATCTAATCCTGTTTGCTCCCCACGCTTTCGCACCTCAGTGTCAGTATCAGTCCAGGTGGTCGCCTTCGCCACTGGTGTTCCTTCCTATATCTACGCATTTCACCGCTACACAGGAAATTCCACCACCCTCTACCATACTCTAGCTCGACAGTTTTGAATGCAGTTCCCAGGTTGAGCCCGGGGATTTCACATCCAACTTAACGAACCACCTACGCGCGCTTTACGCCCAGTAATTCCGATTAACGCTTGCACCCTCTGTATTACCGCGGCTGCTGGCACAGAGTTAGCCGGTGCTTATTCTGTCGGTAACGTCAAAACACCAACGTATTAGGTTAATGCCCTTCCTCCCAACTTAAAGTGCTTTACAATCCGAAGACCTTCTTCACACACGCGGCATGGCTGGATCAGGCTTTCGCCCATTGTCCAATATTCCCCACTGCTGCCTCCCGTAGGAGTCTGGACCGTGTCTCAGTTCCAGTGTGACTGATCATCCTCTCAGACCAGTTACGGATCGTCGCCTTGGTGAGCCATTACCTCACCAACTAGCTAATCCGACCTAGGCTCATCTGATAGCGCAAGGCCCGAAGGTCCCCTGCTTTCTCCCGTAGGACGTATGCGGTATTAGCGTCCGTTTCCGAGCGTTATCCCCCACTACCAGGCAGATTCCTAGGCATTACTCACCCGTCCGCCGCTCTCAAGAGGTGCAAGCACCTCTCTACCGCTCGACTTGCATGTGTTAGGCCTGCCGCCAGCGTTCAATCTGAGCCATGATCAAACTCTTCAGTTCAAACATCTTTGGGTTTTGAGAAAACCCTAAACTTGGCTCAGCAATCGTTGGTTACATCTTTGATTTCTCGCGGAGTAACTTGTGATGCTGATAATCTGTTGACTAGCAGTCTGACTCCACAAGCACCCACACGAATTGCTTGATTCAGTTGTTAAAGAGCGGTGGGTTGAGCCTTTCGTCTCAACCGAGGCGCGCATTCTACAGCGCCTGGTGTTGCTGTCAAGCGGTTATTTTAAGAAGTTTTCAAAGTTTCCTCTGCAACTTCAACCACTTGCGCTTCTGATCTCTCATCAGCGGGAGGCGAATTCTACAGCGTTACTCGCTGCTGTCAACACCTCTTTTTCAACCCCTTCCAGGCTTCGATGAACTGAAGCGGGCCGCCGTCGAAAACCGTGTAACTCATTGAAACTCAAGGAGTTTTCCGTTTCGACTGCGCCGGAAGTGGGGCGAAT
This sequence comes from Pseudomonas sp. LBUM1664, assembly GCF_059695895.1. Classification (NCBI taxonomy): domain Bacteria; kingdom Pseudomonadati; phylum Pseudomonadota; class Gammaproteobacteria; order Pseudomonadales; family Pseudomonadaceae; genus Pseudomonas; species Pseudomonas sp. LBUM1664. Next base: position 6,219,318 of record NZ_CP166791.1, read on the forward strand.
TATAGACTTCCAGAATCTGCCGTCAACCCTTAATTTTGCTTTTCTATCAATAAGTTGCAGAACACCTGAAAACAGCCGCTTGCGCCCTCTAAGACCTCCTTCTATATAGAAGACAGATTCAAAGGACCCCCGCCTCTCTATAAGCCGTTACCGTCGCTTCCTCCAACCCCAGCACTCGTTGCAGCACCTCCAACGTGTGCTCCCCTAATAAAGGAGGCGCACTGCGATACTCCACTGGCGTCTCGGACAGTCGAATTGGGCTGGCCACCTGCGGCACTTTCCCGGCCAGCGCATGAGGCAACTCCATCGCCAATCCACGAGCCTGCACCTGAGGGTCGGCAAACACCTGGGCCAGATCGTTGATTGGCCCGCACGGCACACCGGCCTGCTCCAACTGAACCACCCACTCGGCAGTGGTCTTGAAGACCGTCGCCTGGCGAATCAGTGGAATCAATACCGCCCGGTTCGCCACCCGCAGCTTGTTGGTCGCGAAACGCGGGTCATCAGCCCACTGCGGCTGACCGGCAACCTCGGCAAACTTTCGGAATTGGCCGTCATTACCCACGGTAAGGATGAAGTCACCGTCAGCAGTAGGAAAATCCTGATACGGCACGATGTTCGGATGAGCGTTACCTAACCGCTTTGGCGCATTACCCGTGGTCAGGTAATTCATTGCCTGGTTAGCCAGGCAAGCCACCTGAACATCCAGCAAGGCCATATCGATATGCTGCCCACCGCCCGCATGATTGCGGTGAGCCAGCGCCGCCAGAATGGCAACGGTCGAATAAACACCGGTGAGGATATCCGTCAGCGCGACCCCGACCTTCACCGGCCCCGCCCCTTCATCCCCTTCAGGCCGGCCAGTGAGGCTCATCAAGCCACCGAGCCCCTGAATCATGAAGTCATACCCGGCGCGCTTGGCGTAAGGACCGGTCTGACCAAACCCGGTAATGGAGCAATAGATCAATTGCGGGTTGCTCGCCTTCAGCGAATCGTAGTCCAGCCCATAAGCCGCCAGGCCACCCACCTTGAAGTTCTCGATCAGGATGTCGGACTTGGCCGCCAACTCTCGCACCAGCTTCTGCCCCTCGGGACGCGTGAAGTCGATGGTGACCGACTGCTTATTCCGATTGGCCGACAAATAATAGGCCGCCTCGGTCGTATTCTCGCCATACGCATCCTTCAGGAAGGGCGGCCCCCAGGCGCGCGTATCGTCACCATTGCCGGGACGCTCGACCTTGATAACCTCAGCCCCCAGGTCCGCCAGGATCTGCCCGGCCCACGGCCCAGCCAATACCCTCGATAAATCCAGTACCCGCAGGTGCGAAAGCGCGCCCATAACGTCCCCCTATTAATAGAACGCCTGGATACCGGTTTGCGCACGACCCAGAATCAGCGCGTGAACGTCGTGCGTGCCTTCGTAAGTGTTCACCACTTCCAGGTTCACGAGATGACGAGCGATGCCGAACTCATCGGAGATTCCATTGCCGCCCAGCATGTCCCGCGCCATGCGTGCGATATCCAGGGATTTGCCACAGGAGTTGCGCTTCATGATCGAGGTGATCTCAACTGCGGCCGTCCCCTCATCTTTCATACGACCCAGACGTAGGCATCCTTGCAAGGCGAGGGTGATTTCAGTCTGCATATCGGCCAATTTCTTCTGGATCAACTGATTGGCAGCCAAGGGACGACCGAACTGCTGCCGATCCAGTGTGTATTGGCGAGCGGTGTGCCAGCAGAATTCGGCGGCACCCAAGGCGCCCCAGGAAATGCCATAGCGCGCCGAGTTCAGACAGGTAAACGGCCCCTTCAGGCCACGCACATCCGGGAAGATGTTTTCTTCCGGAACGAACACGTTATCCATGACGATTTCGCCAGTGATCGACGCCCGCAACCCGACCTTGCCATGAATGGCCGGCGCACTCAGGCCCTTCCAGCCCTTCTCGAGAACGAAGCCCCGGATATCACCGGCGTCATCCTTGCCCCAGACAACAAATACGTCGGCGATCGGACTGTTGGTGATCCACATCTTGCTGCCCGTCAGGCTGTAGCCGCCTTCCACTTTGCGCGCACGAGTAATCATCGCGCCCGGGTCGGAACCATGGTTAGGCTCGGTAAGACCGAAGCAACCGATCCACTCGCCAGAGGCCAGCTTCGGCAGGTACTTCTGCTTTTGGGCCTCGGTGCCGAATTCATTGATCGGCACCATGACCAGCGAGGACTGCACGCTCATCATCGAGCGGTAGCCAGAATCGACGCGCTCCACTTCACGAGCGATCAGACCGTAGCTGACGTAGTTCAAGCCACTGCCGCCATATTGTTCTGGGATGGTTGCACCCAGCAGGCCCACTTCACCCATTTCACGGAAGATCGCCGGGTCGGTTTTTTCATGACGGAACGCTTCCAGTACTCGCGGCGCGAGCTTCTGTTGGGCGAACTGCTCGGCAGTGTCGCGGATCATGCGTTCTTCTTCGGTGAGTTGCTGGTCCAGCAACAATGGATCGATCCAGTTGAAGCTCGCTTTACCGGCCATGAAAGAGTCCTCGCCAATTAAATGAAAATCGTGGATTGATCCTAGGCGTCGTTTCCTACTAGGGCAAACGAGGATTACGCACGCTCTTGTGCTAATTTCTCACTCCGTAAACGCCAAAAACCCCGTCTATGCCTACGATGAGTGAGGTTGCCGTACATGCGCCGTAAAATCCCCAGCACCGCCGCCCTGATCAGTTTCGAGGCCGCCGCGCGCCACGAAAGTTTCACCAAGGCAGCGCAGGAGCTTTCTCTTACGCAAGGGGCTATTTGCCGACAGATTGCCAGCCTGGAAGACTTCCTCGGCGTGGAGCTGTTCCGACGCTCACGGCGCGGAGTCAAACTGACCGAGGCGGGCCTTTCCTACAGCCGCCGGGTTGCCACCCAACTGGACGCCGTCGAGCGCGATACTCTTTCGGTGATGGGGCACACCGGCGCGAACGTGATCGAGTTGGCTGTGGTGCCGACGTTCGGCACTCAGTGGCTATTGCCGCGCCTCAAGGATTTCCAGCAGCAGCATCCGGAAGTCACCGTCAATCTGACCAACCGCACGCGCCCCTTCCTCTTTGCCGACACAGATTTTGACGCGGCCATCTATTTCGGTGATGCGGACTGGTCCGGTACCGAATCCCACAAACTGATGGGCGAAAATCCGATGCCGGTTTGCAGCCCTGCCTTACTGGGCAACCAAAGCACCCTGACACCGCAAGCAATCGCCGAACTGCCCTTGCTCCAGCAGACCACTCGCCCCTATGCATGGCGTCAGTGGTTCAACTCACAAGCGCTCAACATTGCGCGAGACCTGACAGGCCCGCGTTATGAACTATTCTCCATGCTTGCCCAGGCGGCCATGCACGACATGGGGATCGCGTTGATCCCACCCTTTTTGATTCAGCGCGAGCTAGCAGAGAAACGCTTGGTCATTGCCAACCGCAACGCACTGTCGAGCATTAAGGCCTATTACCTGATGATTCCGGAGCGAAAGGTCGAATCCGCCTCTCTACGAGCCTTCCGCGACTGGCTAGTAAAACAGGCTATGGCCTATCGTCTTGATTAGAAAGGGAAATCAAAATTCATGACTTTGTAGTCACCCTGTATAAATCGCTACAGATATAAGTATTTGTCGCATTAAGCCAAACGGTTACGAAACCAGCACAAGCGTCCAATAACCGTTTAAATACGTGGCTTTGAGCCATATCGGAGCGCCCATGACAGCTCATTCATCTGACCGATGGAAAAGCTTACTGATTCGCCCGTAACACCCCTGTAACGCTTAGCCCTCAAGGTGTGCGCGTCAACAGTTGCGACATTCGGTCACAGGGTGACTTGTAGTTAATTTTCCGTCACCCGTCATAATTCCTTGAAGGGCTGAATTTTCGCCTGCAAAATGCCGCGCCCCGCCTGATTCGGCGGGATCGTGCTGATCGGCCGCCCCAGCCGCACCATCCGAAGTGCCTGGGTTTACTCAATAAGATCACGCAGGAGATTTGACGTGCACATTGGTGTTCCTCTCGAAACCCAGACGGGTGAAACACGGGTTGCTGCAACCCCGGAAACCATCAAGAAGCTGATCGGCCAGGGCCATAAAGTCACTGTTCAGAGCGGCGCCGGCATCAAAGCCAGCGTTATCGACAGTGCTTATGAAGCCGCAGGCGCAACCATTGGCAGCGCCAGTGATGCGTTCGGGGCCGAACTGATCCTCAAGGTGGTCGCCCCCAGCGACAGCGAGCTGACGCTGATCAAGAGCGGCACCGTTCTGGTGGGCATGCTCAATCCGTTCAATAACGAAACCATCGCCAAACTGGCCGAACGCGGGATTACCGCGTTCGCCCTCGAGGCCGCCCCACGTACCTCCCGCGCCCAGAGCCTGGATGTGCTGTCGTCTCAAGCGAACATTGCCGGCTATAAAGCCGTCCTGCTTGCTGCCCACTACTATCCACGCTTCATGCCGATGCTGATGACCGCTGCGGGTACCGTGAAAGCGGCGCGCGTGCTGATTCTCGGTGCTGGCGTGGCCGGGCTGCAGGCGATTGCCACGGCCAAGCGCCTGGGCGCTGTGATTGAGGCTTCGGACGTACGTCCGGCGGTGAAGGAACAAATCGAATCCCTGGGCGCCAAGTTCGTCGATGTGCCTTATGAAACCGACGAAGAGCGTGAATGCGCCGTCGGTGTCGGCGGCTACGCCCGACCCATGCCCGCCAGCTGGATGCAGCGCCAGGCCCAGGCCGTGCACGAGCGCGCCAAACAGGCTGACATCGTCATCACGACTGCGCTGATTCCAGGGCGCAAGGCACCGACATTGCTGAGCGCCGAAACGGTGGCGCAGATGAAGCCCGGCTCGGTGGTCATCGACCTCGCAGCCGCCCAGGGCGGCAATTGCCCGCTGACCGTGGCCGATCAGGTCGTTATCGAGAACGGCGTCACCATCGCCGGTCCGACCAACCTGGCCGGTGAAGTCGCGGCCGATGCCTCGGCACTGTACGCCCGCAACCTGCTGGACTTCCTGAAGCTGGTCTTCACCAAGGAAGGTCAGTTCGACGTGAACCTGGAAGACGACATTGTCGCCGCGTGCCTGATGTGCCGCGACGGCCAAGTCATCCGCAAAAACGCCTAAGCAGGGATTCAGACAATGGAAGAGCTCATCTCCCCCGGTATCTACAACCTGATCATCTTCGTGCTGGCGATTTATGTCGGTTACCACGTGGTCTGGAACGTGACACCTGCACTGCACACGCCGTTGATGGCGGTAACCAACGCCATTTCGGCAATCGTGATCGTTGGCGCCATGCTCGCCGCCGCGCTGACCGTGACACCGCTGGGCAAGACCATGGGCACCCTCGCCGTGGCCCTGGCCGCGGTGAACGTGTTCGGCGGCTTCCTGGTGACGCGCCGCATGCTTGAGATGTTCAAGAAAAAAGCCCCGAAAGCCGTAAAAGAAGAGGCGCCCAAGTAATGAGCATGAACCTGGTAACGACGCTCTACCTGATCGCGTCGATCTGCTTCATCCAGGCCCTCAAGGGCCTGTCGCACCCCACCACGTCCCGCCGTGGCAACCTGTTCGGCATGCTCGGCATGGCGTTGGCGGTGCTCACCACCGTGGGCCTCATCTATAAGCTCGGCGCTGAGCTCGCGACAGCGGGCATCGGTTACGTGATTGTCGGCCTGCTTATCGGCGGCACCGCCGGCTCGATCATGGCCAAGCGCGTCGAGATGACCAAGATGCCGGAACTGGTGGCGTTCATGCACAGCATGATCGGCCTGGCCGCGGTATTCATCGCCATTGCCGCAGTCGTCGAGCCGCAGTCCCTGGGCATCGTCAAACAGTTGGGGGATTCAATCCCGGCCGGTAACCGTCTGGAACTGTTCCTCGGCGCCGCCATTGGTGCGATCACCTTCTCCGGTTCGGTGATTGCGTTCGGCAAGCTCTCGGGCAAGTACAAGTTCCGCCTGTTCCAAGGCGCACCGGTACAGTTCGGCGGCCAACACAAGCTCAACCTGATTCTGGGCCTGGCGACGCTGGGCCTGGGCCTGACCTTCATGATCACTGGCAACCTTGGTGCGTTCGCCCTGATGCTGGCCCTGGCGTTCGTGCTGGGCGTGCTGATCATCATCCCGATCGGCGGTGCAGACATGCCGGTCGTGGTGTCGATGCTCAACAGCTATTCGGGCTGGGCTGCAGCCGGTATCGGTTTCTCGCTGAACAACTCAATGCTGATCATCGCAGGCTCTTTGGTGGGATCGAGCGGTGCGATCCTCTCGTACATCATGTGCAAGGCGATGAACCGCTCGTTCTTCAACGTCCTGCTCGGCGGCTTTGGCAACAGCGCCGAAGCGGCTGGCCCGGCTGGCTCGAAAGAAGCCCGCCCGGTGAAATCCGGTTCGGCTGACGATGCGACCTTCCTGCTGACCAACGCCGACACGGTGATCATCGTGCCGGGCTATGGCCTGGCCGTGGCGCGGGCGCAGCATGCACTCAAAGAGCTGACCGAGAAGCTGACCCACCGCGGCGTGACCGTTAAATACGCGATCCACCCGGTAGCCGGTCGCATGCCCGGGCACATGAACGTGCTGCTGGCCGAGGCCGAAGTGCCGTACGACCAGGTGTTCGAAATGGAGGACATCAACTCCGAATTCGGCCAGGCCGACGTGGTCCTGGTGCTCGGCGCCAACGACGTGGTCAACCCGGCGGCCAAGAACGATCCGAAATCGCCGATTGCCGGCATGCCGATCCTCGAAGCCTTCAAAGCCAAGACCATCATCGTCAACAAACGCTCGATGGCCAGCGGCTACGCCGGCCTGGACAACGAGCTGTTCTACCTCGACAAGACCATGATGGTGTTCGGTGACGCCAAGAAGGTCATCGAAGACATGGTCAAAGCGGTGGAATAACGATCACCGCTTCGTCACTAACGCCCCGCCTTGTCGGGGCGTTTTGATTTGCATCAAGGCAAAACGTTACCGATTCGGTAACAATGTTTTGCCTGGAACGCCCGTAATAGATGCCTCAAATGCGACTTTTGTAGCGGGACGGACGCGAAGGGAATTCACTAGACTGCGCATCCCTGCTTCCAGCCCGAGATAACACTCTATGTACCGTGATCGCATCCGCCTGCCTTGGTTGTTGGATAAAGTGATGAGCGCTGCTGAAGCAGCCTTGTTTATTCAGGACGGCATGACCGTCGGCATGAGTGGCTTTACCCGTGCCGGTGAAGCAAAAGCGGTACCCCACGCCCTGGCCGAACGCGCCAAAGTCACCCCGCTGAAAATCAGCCTGATGACCGGTGCGAGCCTGGGTAATGACCTCGACAAGGAACTCACCGAAGCCGGCGTACTGGCACGCCGCATGCCCTTCCAGGTCGACAGCACACTGCGCAAGGCGATCAACGCTGGCAAAGTGATGTTCATTGACCAGCACCTGTCGGAAACCGTCGAGCAACTGCGCAACGGCCAGCTCAAGCTGCCCGATATCGCAGTGATCGAAGCGGTGGCCATCACCGAGCAAGGCCATATCGTGCCGACCACCTCGGTGGGTAACTCGGCCAGTTTTGCGATTTTCGCCAAACAGGTAATCATTGAAATCAACATGGCCCACAACCCCGACCTGGAAGGGCTGCACGACATCTATATCCCGACCTATCGCCCGACCCGCACGCCGATTCCCCTGGTGAAGGTCGACGACCGTATCGGAAGCACCGCTATCCCGATCCCGCCGGAAAAAATTGTCGCCATTGTTATTACCAACCAACCGGATTCGTCTTCGACAGTCATGGCACCGGACAGTGACACCCAGGCGATTGCCGATCATTTGATCGATTTCTTCAAGCAGGAAGTCGCAGCTGGGCGCATGACCAATAAGTTGGGGCCGTTGCAGGCCGGTATCGGCAACATCGCCAACGCCGTGATGTGCGGGCTGATCGACTCCCCCTTCGAAGACCTGACCATGTATTCCGAGGTCCTGCAGGACTCCACGTTCGACCTGATCGACGCCGGCAAACTGAGCTTTGCCTCTGGCAGCTCCATCACGTTGTCGAGTCGACGCAATGCTGACGTCTTCGGAAACCTGGAAAGGTATAAGGACAAACTGGTCCTGCGCCCGCAGGAAATTTCCAACCACCCTGAGGTGGTACGTCGCCTGGGCATCATTGCCATCAACACTGCGCTGGAATTCGACTTGTACGGCAACGTCAACTCCACCCATATCTGTGGCACGCGGATGATGAACGGCATCGGCGGCTCGGGGGACTTCGCCCGAAATGCGCACCTGGCCATTTTCGTCACCAAGTCGATCGCCAAAGGGGGGACGATTTCCAGTGTCGTGCCGATGGTCAGCCATGTGGACCATACCGAGCACGATGTCGACATCCTGGTGACCGAGATCGGTCTGGCCGACTTACGGGGCCTGGCGCCACGGGAGCGGGCACGGGTGGTCATCGACAATTGCGTGCACCCGTCCTATCGCCAGGCGCTGAGTGAGTATTTTGAAGCAGCGTGCGCCTTGGGTGGACATACGCCGCACATCCTGCGCGATGCACTGAGCTGGCACCTGAACCTGGAAGAAACCGGGCGCATGTTGTCAGTTTGATACAGCTGGATCGCCGGTGTTGCAGCTACAGTTTTGGTTAAGCGAGCAATTCGAGCCAGCCATGACAAAAACTGTACTGCTGTACCGGTGTTTTCTTACAGTCTTTTCCCACATAACTTCTCCTAAACCTCTAAATTGCACCATTACAGTGCTGATAGGTACAGTTGCCTCAATATCGACCAGTACACCGCTCTTTAACAGTTAACTGGTCTCTCACAATACAGGTGAACTGTATCTAGAGAGACTGGCCAAACGAGAGGATCATGGGCACCAGTCAAACCACTACCTAATCCCGCCACAAGCGGAAGGATGTCAACCATGGAACGTACACTCAGTTCCGAGCTGTTTTTCGAAGACAACGCTGCAAAAAACCAGGCTTCCATGCCTCTTCGCGTTATCGCTAACCTGATGTTGTGGCAGCGCCGCATCGCCAGCCGTCACCAACTGGCTCGTCTTGATTCGCGCCTGCTGGCTGATGCCGGTATCAGCGAAGCACAACGCTACGAAGAGCTGAGCAAGCCGTTCTGGCGCTAACTCAGCGTCGCTGGCCCTGACCCACCGGGTCCACCGCCAGCACCGAATTGAACAAGCAAAACCCGTCGCGGGAAACCGCGACGGGTTTTGTCGTTTCAGCGGCGTGGTTTTGCGGTAAAAAACCACACCAATAACAGTTTTAAATTACTTAACATTCAACCAGTACAGTTTTTCTGATATCGCTGATAAACAGCACATGAGCATTCCAAGGCTGTCAGCTGACGCGTTCTGACCTAATATCGGAGCGAACGTGGCGAAACGAGTCGAGCATGCGTCTTCTCTTCCAGCTACACGCACCGGCATCCCCTCACTATTCAAGGAACTCCATCATGATCCGTCTTCGTCTGCTCAGCGCTGCCGCCCTGCTGGCCGTAGCCGCCCAGTCCAATGCCAGCAGCTTTATTGTCACCACCGACTCCCTTGTGGGTGCACTCAAGGGCACATCCGACGCCACCTCGGATGCGACTTCGTCGCTGCGGGACAACAAAGTCGTTCAGGCCGCCCGGGACGACGCCGCCAGCTTCGTGGCCAGCGAAGGCGTCATTCGCGGCGTGAAACTGGAAAGCGCCCTGGATTACATCCGCCAGCAAGCACCACAACTGAACGCCACCGATGCGCAACTGGCTCAAGCCATCCTGGCGATCTGATCCAAACATGAAACATCGGGCCGCCAATGGTGTTCCGATGTTTCAGCGCTGGCTCTGCCCCGGAAGTTTGCGCTAGCCTTCAGGCTCGCCATCAACCGTCGAGTCCCATGCGTTTTTACTCAGATCTGTTCATCGCGCTTTTCTTCATTGCCTTTTGCTGGTCCGTTCCGGCCCATGCCTTCGATGTGTCCACCCAGCAAGTGGTGGTCAGCGGCTATGCCACGACCATGGTGACCTCCGCGCCCTTCGACCATAAACTGATCGCCGCCGCTCACGATGACGCTGCGGCATTCATTGCCAGCGACGGGCAACTGCGAGGTGCGCAACTGGAGTCGGCCCTGGATTATCTACGCCGGACCCAACCAAAACTTCGCGTCAGCGACCTTGAACTGGCACAGGCAATTCTCGTCCAATAGTTATCTTTATTCTCTGGAGTCGTTCCATGCGTAGCCCGCTGATTGCTGCCGCCCTTGGCCTGCTGTTGTTGGCCGATGTGGCCCAGGCACATACCCTGGTAGCCACCAGTAACATCATCGTTCGTGCCTCTCAGCGCACGATTGATTTCACTTCCGACACCACCACGTCCATCCGTGATTCGAAAGTCGTCCGTGAAGCCCATGACGATGCGGCCAGCTTCGTCGCCAGCAACGGTGAAATTCGTGGCGCTCATCTCGAGGCCGCCTTCGACACCTTGCGCACTCGCGTGCCAGAAGCCCGCGACGCCAGTGACCAGGTTCTCGCCGAAGCCATCCTCGCACTGTGAGGCGGTTTGCCGCCTGGCTGACGGCCGGGGTCGTGCTGCTCATGGGCGGCACCGCCCAGGCCGGCCTGCAACTACACCTCATCAGCGAAGGGCTGAGCCCGGCGCAACAGCAGGCCAGCCAGGCGTTGCTCGATGAAGCCATGCAGGCTCTGCCGCCACGCTTCATCGAGCGACTGGACCGACGCATCGATGTCGGCTGGACCGACCAGATGCCCGCCAATGCCTATGGCCAGGCTTCACTGGTGTCGGAGCTGGACCTCAATAGCAACCTGCTCGACAGCCTCACTGACGGCAGCGCTGCCACGCAAAAGACTCAACGCCCCCACGGCACCGTGCGGCGGGAAATGCTTGCCACGGTCCTCCACGAACTGACCCACATTTATGACCGCTCGCGTCTATGGCCGGATGCCGAGCGCACGCTGATCCAGCGTTGTACCCAACGCATCAGCAGCGTCGGACAGATCGGCCTTCCCGATCAATGCCGAGGCGAGAATGACCGTCGTTTCACCCTCAGTGATGATCCACGCTTGCTGGACCTCGCTGGCTGGCCGCAATACGTTGGCCGTCGCGGTGAACGGGAACAGCACAACCGCCAGGTCGCCCGCAGCCCGGACCTTTACGAGACCAGCAGCCCCAAGGAGTTTGTCGCGGTCAACATGGAGTACTTTCTCCTGGACCCGAGCTACGCCTGTCGACGGCCCGCACTGTATCGCTATTACCAGGAACACTTCGGCTGGGCACCCGCGGCCAAGGACACCTGCGCCAAATCGTTCGCCTTCCTCAACGCCGGCAACGACTTCGCCAAGACGCCACTGGGCAAGGTCGACCCAGAGCGGGTTTATGCCATTGATTACCTGTTGGCCGAAGCCAACCAGAACTGGGTCAGCCGCTGGGGCCATAGCATGCTGCGGCTGGTGATCTGTGCCCCGGGCCGCCCGCGTGGGCCGGATTGCCGGCTGGATCTGGATCAACACCTGGTGCTGTCGTACCGCGCCTTCGTGGGCGATGTGCAGTTGTCGAGCTGGGACGGGCTGGTGGGCAAATACCCCTCGCGCCTGTTCGTACTGCCGCTGGCCCAGGTGATCGACGAATACACCAAGACTGAATTGCGCAGCCTGGCGTCGGTGCCGCTGAACCTGTCCCGCACCGAGATCGAGGAGACGGTCGAACACGCCGCCGAAATGCACTGGAGCTATGACGGCAACTATTACTTCCTGTCCAATAACTGCGCGGTGGAGAGCTTGAAACTGCTACGCAGCGGCAGCAATAACGCGCAGCTCAAGGGCCTGGACAGCATCATGCCCAACGGTTTGCTGGAAGTGCTCAAGGGCCGGGGCCTGGCGGATACCAGCGTGCTTGATGATCCCAAAGAAGCCCTGCGCCTGGGCTACCGCTTTGACTCATTTCGCGACCGATATCAGGCCATGTTCGACGTGCTGAAGAAGCACCTGCCCATCAAGCAACAAACAGTGGAAGACTGGCTGGCCCTGAATGCCGCCGAACGCCGCGTCTGGTTCGCACAAGCCGACCTGCGCACCAGTGCAGCATTGCTGCTGCTGGAGCAGGCCAGCTATCGCCGACAGTTGTTGCTGGCTCAGGATGAAGTCAAACAGCGTTACCTCGGGGCCCGTGAATTGCAGAACGGTGGCATGGAAAGGGCCAACGCGACGCTGCAGCAGATCCTCGCCAACAGCGGTTTCCTGAGCCGCCCCGCCGAGTTGCTGGGCAGCAGCGGTTATGGGTTGCCACAGCCCAGCGAGTGGCAGCGACTGGAATCGGAAAGCAGCTCGCGCCAGAAACAGCTGCAGACGCTGACAGGTGATCTGGATAAAGAAGTCAGGGCGTTGCTTGAGCCGAGCCGTGCGGCTGAAATAGCCGCGAGTGAGGCCAACGTCAAAGAGCTCGGCGAGCATCTGCGCAAACTGCACAAGGCGTCTGGTGGGTTGGAGTTACCTTGATCCCAGGCCACAAGAGCCAGGCCCCAGAAATCAACCGTCTACCATTTCATGCACAACAAAAAGGGGTTCAGAACCAAGTTCTGAACCCCTTTTTTGTTACTGGCGGACTGAATCAGGATTCAGCTGACGCGCGCCTTCCGTACGCCGTCGGCCAGGGCCGCGCAGAGGCTCAACACCCCGTCGATCGCCTGTTCCGACGTCTGCGCGCTGGCGATATGGTCGATCAGCGCCGAGCCGACGACTACCCCATCGGCCAACCGTGCAATGGCGGCAGCTTGCTCTGGCGTACGAATGCCGAAACCGATGCTGATCGGCAAATCGGTGTGCCGCCGCAGACGCGCCACGGCTTCTTCGACATGTTCCAGTGTCGCAGCGCCGGCGCCGGTCACACCCGCCACCGACACGTAATACACAAAGCCTGAACTGCCGTTGAGCACAGTCGGCAAACGCACGTCATCAGTGGTTGGCGTGGTCAGGCGGATGAAGTCCAGACCGGCAGCCTGGGCCGGTTCGCACAGCTCACTGTTGTGCTCGGGCGGCATGTCCACAACGATCAGGCCATCAACGCCAGAATCCAGCGCCTCACCGATGAAACGCTGCACGCCATAGCGATGAATTGGGTTGAAGTACCCCATCAGCACCAGCGGCGTCTGGGTATTGCTTTCACGGAACTCGCGAACCATCTGCAGGGTTTTCGCCAGGTTCTGCTGGGCACCCAAAGCACGGATGTTCGCCAGCTGGATCGCCGGGCCGTCGGCCATCGGATCGGTGAACGGCATGCCCAACTCAATCACATCGGCACCGGCCGCCGGCAGGCCCTTGAGGATCGCCAGCGAGGTGTCGTAGTTCGGGTCGCCGGCAGTGACAAATGTCACCAGGGCGGCACGGTTCTGTTCCTTGAGTTCGGCAAAACGGGTTTGCAGGCGGCTCATCAGTGTTTCTCCTGCTGGGATTGTTCCATGTGGTGCATCACGGTTTGCATGTCTTTGTCGCCACGGCCAGACAGGTTGACCACCATCAGGTGATCTTTCGGCAGGTTAGGTGCGCGTTTGAACACTTCAGCCAAGGCATGGGCGCTTTCCAGTGCAGGAATAATCCCTTCCAGGCGACAGCATTTGTGAAAGGCGTCCAGAGCTTCGGCATCGGTTACCGAGGTGTACTGGACACGACCAATGTCGTGCAACCAGGCGTGTTCCGGGCCGATACCCGGGTAATCGAGGCCAGCGGAAATCGAATGGGCATCGATGATCTGACCGTCCTCGTCCTGCAACAGGAACGTGCGGTTACCGTGCAGTACGCCCGGGACGCCGCCGTTCAGGCTCGCCGCATGCTTACCCGTCTCGATGCCGTAGCCTGCGGCTTCGACACCGATGATTTCGACGCTCTTGTCGTCCAGGAATGGATGGAACAGGCCCATGGCGTTGGAGCCGCCGCCGATGCACGCCACCAGGCTGTCCGGCAGACGACCTTCCTGGGCTTGCAGTTGGTCGCGGGTTTCCTTGCCGATCACGGCCTGGAAGTCGCGAACCATGGCCGGGTATGGGTGCGGGCCAGCCACGGTGCCGATCAAGTAGAACGTGCTATCCACGTTGGTCACCCAGTCGCGCAGGGCCTCGTTCATGGCATCTTTCAGGGTGCCGGTGCCGGCGACCACCGGGATCACCTCAGCGCCCAGCAGCTTCATGCGGAACACGTTGGCTTGCTGACGCTCGATGTCGGTGGTGCCCATGTAGATCACACAATCCAGACCGAAACGTGCGGCCACAGTGGCGGTGGCCACGCCGTGCATGCCGGCGCCGGTCTCGGCGATGATGCGTTTTTTGCCCATGCGCCGCGCCAGCAGGATCTGGCCGATGCAGTTGTTGATCTTGTGCGCGCCGGTGTGGTTCAGCTCTTCGCGCTTGAGATAAATCTTGGCGCCGCCGCAGTATTCGGTCAGGCGCTCGGCGAAATAGAGCGGGCTCGGACGACCGACATAGTCGCGCTGGAAGTAGGCCAACTCCTCGATGAACGCAGGATCTTCCTTCGCCACTTCGTATTCGCGGGCCAGATCAAGGATCAGCGGCATCAGGGTTTCGGCCACATAACGGCCGCCAAATGCACCGAACAGCCCATTGGCATCGGGGCCACTGCGCAGGTTGAAAGGGGTCGTAGACTGGGTCATCGGGGCGCTCCAGGGGAATGCGTAGAAAGACAATGACGCTCACTCTACCCCTGACATCCTGCGCTGAAAACCGATAAGATCGCCGTAACCTGTCAGGAAAACTCACAGATAACATGAGCCATGACCTTCCCCCGCTCAACGCCTTGCGCGCGTTTGAGGCCACCGCCCGCCTGAACAGCGTAAGCCAGGCGGCCGAGCAACTACACGTTACCCATGGTGCCGTCAGCCGCCAACTGAAGGTGCTGGAAGAACACTTGGGCGTCAGCCTGTTCATCAAGGATGGACGCGGCCTGAAACTCACAGATGCAGGCTTGCGCCTGCGTGACGCCAGCACCGACGCCTTTGAGCGGTTACGCACCGTTTGCGCGGAGCTGACGCAAAGCACGGCAGACGCGCCGTTCGTGTTGGGGTGCTCGGGAAGCCTGTTGGCGCGGTGGTTTATTCCCCGTTTGGGCAGGCTCAACGCCGACCTGCCGGATCTACGCTTGCACCTGTCCGCCGGTGAAGGCGATCTGGATCCCCGGCGACCCGGGCTGGATGCTTTGCTGGTGTTCGCCGAGCCACCCTGGCCGGCAGACATGCAAGTTTATGAACTGGCCAGCGAGCGGATTGGCCCGGTGATGAGCCCGCATTACGCCGGTTTCGCTCGTCTGCAAAACGCACCGGCCAATGCGCTGCTGGGCGAGGCGCTGCTGCATACCACGTCACGCCCCCAGGCCTGGCCGACCTGGGCACGGCAAAACGCCCTTGAACCCCAGGCATTGAAGTTTGGGCAAGGGTTTGAGCATTTGTATTATTTGCTTGAGGCCGCCGTAGCCGGCCTGGGCGTGGCAATCGCCCCCGAGCCGTTGGTGGCCGAAGACGTGCGCGCCGGCCGCCTGGTCGCGCCGTGGGGTTTCGATGAAACCCCGGCGCAACTGGCGTTGTGGCTACCCAAGCGCGCCGCGGACGGACGCGCTCGGCAATTGGCGCAGTGGCTCAGGCATGAGCTGAGCCAATCGGCTCAGTCACCGCGTTTGCACAGCAAATAAGCGGCCAGCAAACCAATTGCCCCGACCGCGACACCGGCTGTGGTCCAAGGGTGTTCCTGAGCGTAATCGCGTGTGGCGAGCCCGGTTTCACGGGTTTTCACCTTGACCTCTTCATACGCATCGCTGAGCAGATGCCGAGAATGTTTCAGAGCACTTTCTGCGTTGGCCTTGAGCGTCTTGAGGGTCTTACGCGACTCGTCCGAAGCATCGTCTTTCAGGCTTTCCAACGACTTGAGCAGACTCTCGATCTCCGCTTCCATGCTTTGCAACGAGGCTTTACGTAACGAATTGCTGGCCATGGTGGCTCTCTCCTGCAGTGGTTGAGTGGCGTGTGTGAATTGGGACTGCGGTCGTTTCTGAAAGTGCAGTAAATCTGAACTTCAAAGCGCAAACGGCACCACACGTAAGGCGAAAAATCGCTGCTAGGCTATTAAAAAAACCAAGGAGAACGTCATGAGTGATCATCACACGTACAAAAAAGTCGAGCTGGTCGGTTCGTCTCCCACCAGCATTGAAGACGCCATCAACAATGCCTTGGCCGAGGCCAGCAAAAGCCTCAAGCATCTGGAATGGTTCGAAGTCACGGAAACCCGCGGGCATATCGAAAATGGCCGGGCCGCGCACTTTCAGGTGACCATAAAAGTCGGGTTTCGGATTGTTAATAGCTGAGGAGCAGTGAACTTGCACGCTGGCGGAGTGCCATAGGGAATGGCGATGCGCTATGGTATGTGCGCATTAAAGCCTGTCGATACCTGCCCTATTTGATCCGACCAAGGAGTGCGAGCGATGAAAAAGTTGATGGTGGCCCTGGGTTTGCTGAGCCTTGCGGGTGGTGCATTTGCGGCCGGCAAGCCCTGCGAAGAGCTGAAAAGCGAAATCGCAGCAAAAATTGATGCCAAAGGTGCGTCAGGCTATTCACTGGAGATTGTCGATAAAGGCGCAGCTGCTGACGGAAAAGTCGTCGGCACTTGCGAGGGCGCCGCGAAGGAAATCGTCTACAAACGCTGACCCCTTCGTACGTCAAAGCCGACGCAATGCGTCGGCTTTTTTATGAGCGCGATTCAGCCTTTCATGACCTGCGCCAGCAACTCATAAGAGTGCAAGCGATCCGCGTGTTCATACAGATCGCTGGTGAAGATCAACTCATCGGCCTGGGTCTGCTCAATCAGCACCTCAAGCTTGGCGCGAATCTTCTGCGGACTGCCGACCATCGCCAGGCCCAGGAAGTCGCCAACCGCTTCTTTCTCATGGGGCAGCCAAAGACCGTTCATGGTTTCGACCGGCGGACGCTGCACCAGGCTCTGGCCGCGCATCAGCGCCAGGATCCGCTGATACACCGAGGTCGCCAGATAATCGGCCTGCTCGTCGGTGTCCGCCGCCACCAGCGGCACACCGAGCATCACATAAGGTTTATCGAGCACCGCCGAGGGCTTGAAGTGGTTGCGGTAGACGCGGATCGCCTCGTGCATATAGCGCGGTGCGAAATGGGAGGCGAAGGCGTAGGGCAAACCGCGCTCACCGGCCAATTGCGCACTGAACAGGCTCGACCCCAGCAGCCACACCGGTACATTGGTCCCGGTGCCGGGCATGGCGATGATGCGCTGATCCGGTGTCCGTGGGCCGAGGTAGCGCATCAGTTCGGCCACGTCTTCGGGGAAGTCGTCTGCACTGCCGGAGCGCTCGCGCCGCAGGGCTCGGGCGGTCATCTGATCGGAGCCGGGCGCGCGCCCCAACCCCAGATCGATTCGACCGGGAAAGAGGTTCTCCAGCGTGCCGAACTGTTCGGCGATGATCAACGGCGCATGGTTGGGCAACATCACCCCGCCGGAGCCGACACGAATGGTCGAAGTGCCCCCCGCCAGATAACCCAGCAGCACCGCGGTCGCCGAGCTGGCGATGCCATCCATGTTGTGGTGCTCGGCCACCCAGAAGCGGGTGTAGCCGTATTTTTCCACGTGCTGCGCCAGGTCTAGGGAGTTGCGCAACGACTGGGCGGCGTTGCCGTCCGCGCGAACAGGCACGAGGTCGAGGGTTGAGAATTTCACTTCGGACAGCTGTTTCATGGGCCGGCATCTCCAACGGACGTGCGGCTTTTCCTACGAGCAAAAGCCTGCCGTTTCTATAGGTGTGTTCCATGCAATGTGGGCATATACCCGAGTTTCAATAGCTGCAACGAATTTTCCTACTAAATTGGTCGACTAATCGACAGGGTGAACTTTATCGGGCGGTCTATCCTCACAACCCTGACAGACAAAAACACCAGGCGCGACTCTCGCGCCGGATTGAGGAGGCAGACATGGCTATCGTTAAGAAAGCATCGGCTCACTGGGAAGGTGACCTGAAAACCGGACTCGGCTCCATCTCTACGGAGACCGGTGTACTGCGCGAAGCACCCTATGGCTTCAAGGCACGCTTTGAAGGCGGCAAGGGCACCAACCCCGAAGAGCTGATCGGCGCGGCCCATGCGGGCTGCTTTTCCATGGCCTTTTCGATGATCCTTGGCGATGCAGGGTTGAAGGCCGACAGCATCGATACCAGCGCGGAGGTGACCCTGGACCAGGTTGAGGGCGGCTTTGCGATTACAGCCGTAAAGCTGATTCTCAAGGCGAAGATCCCCGGCGCCAGCCAAGCGCAGTTCGAAGAACTGAGTAACAACGCCAAGGAAGGTTGCCCGGTTTCCAAAGTGCTGAATGCCAACATCACATTGGAGGCGACGTTGGTGAGCTAATGCGATACCGATCACAGCCTTCAACGACGGCTGCAGGCTGTGATCTGTTTACCCACAAACAATTGTGGTCGAATGCAAGTCTGCAGTTTCAGCGCACAGGCAGTGCGCGCTGCAATGAGGAAGTCGAGCATGAAACGATTTGCCCTGGCGTTCATCGGTTGCGCATTGGCCACATCAGCCCTCGCAGCACCCAAATCCTGTGAAGAACTGAAAGCGGAAATCGAAGCGAAGATCCAGGCGAATAACGTGTCGTCCTACACGCTGGAAATTGTCACCAATGACGAAGTCCACGACCAGAACATGGTGGTTGGCACCTGCGAATACGGCTCGAAGAAAATCATCTACCAGAAGAACGACCGCTAAGCATCACTAAGGTACGCAATTGACTTGCCGTTCTTCGGCAACGATCTCGCGCTTGGCGTTATAGAGCCGGGCGCTTGGGGTGAACGCCAGGTTGCGCGCCTCCAGACGATACCGCTGGCCAGCCTCGAAATGGTCGTAACGCACGATCATGTAGCACAGTCGCTCTTGCGGGTCGGTCTGCATGCCCAACCCGCCACCGCTAAAAACCTCAAAGTCGAAGCGCACTTTCAGTTCATGGCTGCCCGGCGAAACCTGAAAGAACCGTCCGTCGCGCAGTCGCTGGCCATCCAGGCTCTCAGCCATCAGCACTTTGCCCCCCGGCGTGGGAGTAGCAAAATCGACCCAGGCCATGTTCGGATCGACTTGGGGCGGCGGGTTCGATGCACAACCGCTCATGGAGACGAATGCCAGCAACAACAGATGTAAGCGCATGGTGGACTTCCTGAGGTCAGGTTCTGAGCATAGCGCCTATCAGCTTTGCTGGCAGCCCGCTGGCGTGCCTTGTCCCACCACGTTTCGCTGTTGGTCATAAAGCTTGGCCCACGGCCGGAAACCAATGTTGCCGGCCTGTAACTGATACCGCTGGCCTGCGTTGAAGTCCTTGAATTTCACGTTCAACCGGCAATCACGCCACAGTGGCTCGGCATCCGGACCGATGTTGCCGGGCTCGACGGCAAATTGATAACGCACCGTCAGCTCATGGCTACCGGGTTGCACTTCGAAATAACGTCGGTCGACGGACGTTTTATCGTCGACTTCCAGCGCTTGCAGCGCCGTGTCCTGATGGCTTCCCAGGTCGATCCACGCTTGCGACGGATCAGGGTCAGGCAAACCGGCACACCCGGTCAGTAGCAACAGGCCACTTGTCAGCATCAACACGCGCATAGCAAAGCTCCAGGCAGGCGGGATAGTCTTGTGGGCAGACTTTCCCAGGGTGATTCCAATTGATCAGGCCGCGTTCAAGCCATCGGTTACTCGACCGTGTTTTCAGAATTTTGTTTCCAGCCCTCCTGCTTTTGTTACTCAACGGTTGCGCAAGCGTCAGCTATTACAGCCAACTCGTCGGCGGACAGGTGCGACTGCTGCAGGCCCGGGAGCCTGTCGACCAAGTCATTGCCGACCCCAGCCGCGATCCCCAACTGCGCGCGCATTTGACCCAAGCGCGCGAGGCCCGGGTGTTCGCCAGTTCACACCTGCACCTGCCAGACAATAAAAGCTACCGCCTGTATGCGGACATTGGCCGACCGTTCGTAGTCTGGAATGTCTTCGCCACGGCAGAGTTTTCCCTGGCGCCGCAAAGCCACTGTTTTCCGATCGCCGGTTGCGTGGCTTATCGCGGCTTCTACAGCCAGAGCGCCGCCCGTGGCGAGGCGGCGTTGCAGCGCTTGCGAGGCATGGATGTGGCGATTGGCGGCGTGGAGGCTTACTCGACGTTGGGCTGGTTCAACGACCCGATCATGAGCTCGATGATGCATTGGGGTGACGAGCGCCTGGCGACGCTGATTTTTCATGAACTGGCGCACCAGCGGTTTTATGTAAAGGACGACACGGAATTCAACGAGTCCTTTGCCAACTTCGTCGAACAGGAAGGCACCCGGCAATGGCGCGCCAGCCGCGGGCTGCCGCCGGATAACGGCAAACCGATGCGTCAGCGCGATCAGCTCATCCAGCTGATCCTCGACACTCGCCAGCGCCTGGAAAAACTCTACAGCCAGCCCCTGCCGGCCGAACAAATGCGCCAGCGCAAGGCACAGGAATTCGAACGCCTGCGCACCGACTATGAGCAACTGCGCGACACCCAGTGGGCAGGCGACAAACACTACGATGCCTGGATCTACGCGCCACTGAACAACGCGCGGCTATTGCCATTCGGCCTGTATGACCAGTGGGTGCCGGCGTTTGCGCAATTGTTCCGGCAGGCGGGTGGGGATTGGGTTGCGTTTTATGCCGCGGTGGAAAAGCTAGGCAGGTTACCGGTTGATCAGCGCAAAGCGGAACTTAGGGTGTTGGCCCACGCCAAGACTTCTGGTGATTGAGCGGGCCTGCTCGCTCCCGCATTGAGTTTGGCTGAGTGACCCTTGCTTATCTCGCCATCAGCCTTACCACCAAGACGAATCACCACCCAAGGCATCACGCAACTGCGCCGCACTCATACTGCGCTGCCCCGGATCAAACGCCAGCGCCGAACGCAACGCCGGCCAGCAACGTCTGGGCAGGTTGCGCGGCGCCTTGAGCTCGCGCTGCAACCGGGCATCGCGAGCCTGGGTTGAAGGCAAGCGACGGAACGGGTGTTTGCCGCTCGCCAGCTCATACAGCACGCAAGCCACACCATAGACATCGGCACCCGTTGATAGAGGCGCGCCTTCGAGCAACTCAGGAGCGGCGTAGCTAGGGGTCCAGGCGTTGAGGCATTTGCGGTTTAGATTTGACAGGTTCTTCAAAGGGCCCGCCCTCGGCCAAGCCCAACCTAAATCGAACGGGCGTACGCCCCTTTGCCGAGCCTGGATATCCACTTCTAGGTGATTACTGCCTGTTGCGATGGGCAGCAATCGGCCCAGAGTGTGTAAAAACGCTTAGTCAAAATTGAAGTCTGCGCTTCTATGTGAAATCTGAAGTTTATCGGCTGGTTGGCAGACCTGGATTTTGCGTAGATGCGCGACTTTCAACCCTGATTTGGGCGTCAATCTCGCTGAAAAACGTTTTTACACACTCTGGGCCGGAAGCGGACCTGCTATGAACGTTTTTACTGGCCGATTACGAAGGTTGCAATAGGACGATAGAGACGAAGCTCCATGGCTGATTCAACCTTTGCCGCCGAGCGGGAACAAGCTCCCTCGCCACGAGCCAGGCAGCCTTCAGAGCATGGGGCACCTCCTCGGCGCATACGCCGGACCGCCGTGCTTCCTCCAAGCTACGCATCCTTGCGCCTTTGCCTACAACTACGCCAGAATCCGCCCGCTTGTGCGCCTTGCCCCCGGGCCTTATCGTTTCCCTGCCACTGCCCATCAGTGGTCGGGTTTAGTAGCCCGTGGTAATTGAAGATGTACAAGTGCTTCCGTCAGACAGGCTTCCAATCCTGCGCTTGATGGTGGCTGTACGCAGGGCGCTTTGGCGCGCCGGCTTCTTCGGTTCCCCGGTCTACTAACCTGCGTACAGCTACCACCCCTTGTTTAGTAGCAAGGGCGTGTCGGCATCACATCAGGAACCGAAGCTTATGTTCAAAATAACTCCAAACCCTCCGGAAACGGACCACGCTTCCCCGCGCACCAAATCCAAAACCAAAAAGCTCGACGAAGCCGCCAATCGCGCTCTGGATTTCTACCTGTCGCCAAAGACAAAGCCTGAAGACGCGACCCAACCAGGCCAGCTATTCACCGTCGTAAAAGACATCGACAACGAATGCCTACTGGCCAACCTCAGCGAAACCCTGGCTTCGGCCGATGCGATGGTCAGCGACCTGGCATTCGAGCTGGAAGGCTCCCGCCGCCACTTCGCCCTCGGTATCCAGCAACTGATTGAACTGAGTTCGTTGCTGGCGAATCGGGTGCTGGATAACGTCGAAGCGCGATAGCAGGCAAGCACTCGCCCATAAAAACCCGACGCATTGCGTCGGGTTTGCTTTCATCTGTCTGTCAGTTCCTTGAGTCGACCATTTTTGGTGGTCACCACTTTCGGGAACAGGCCTGCCACTGAAAAATAGCCGTAAAAAAGGGCACCCGACTCATCGGTGTGCCCTTTTTTATTGCCGTTTT
Organism: Pseudomonas sp. LBUM1664; assembly: GCF_059695895.1. Taxonomy (NCBI): domain Bacteria; kingdom Pseudomonadati; phylum Pseudomonadota; class Gammaproteobacteria; order Pseudomonadales; family Pseudomonadaceae; genus Pseudomonas; species Pseudomonas sp. LBUM1664. Next base: position 6,241,869 of record NZ_CP166791.1, read on the forward strand.
CCCTCCCAACCGAGGTACTCGCAGCAATTACTGATTAACAGTGTCCTTCAACGACTTACCCGGCTTGAAGGCAACGGTGTTGCTGGCCTTGATCTTCACCGGCTCACCGGTTTGTGGGTTTTTGCCGGTGCGGGCGCCGCGGTGGCGTTGCAGGAAGGTGCCGAAGCCAACCAAGGTGACGCTGTCCTTGCGGTGCAAGGCGCCGGTGATTTCTTCGAGAACGGCGTTGAGTACGCGATTGGCTTGTTCTTTGGTGAGGTCTGCTTTTTCCGCGATGGCGGCAGCGAGTTCTGGTTTACGCATGAATGAAGCCCCTTTGACGGTTTTTTTGTTGTTATGTCTGGGCTGTTCTCATGGGAACAGCCCCTAAGGCGCCGCAGGCTCTACGCTGCGGCAGACGGGAGTGAGGATGGCACGGGGCTGAAGGCGGCGCCAGTGGCCGGGCGACCTTTGTGACACCAAAAGTAGGGTTTTTGCGACAGAACGACCAGTATTTACGCCAGCAAGGGTGGAAGTTCTTTGTTCAGCGCCAGTTTCTCCATCACGGCCGCGCCGGTCAGGGCGTAGCCCAGCAGGTTGCCTTGGGGATCGCGGCACAGGGCCTTGATGTCGGCGCCCTGCCCTTCGACGCTCCACACGCCTTCGCGGCCTCGCGGGGGCGGCGAAACCACCAGTGGGCACACCGGCGTCTTCACGGTAATCGGCATGGCGCCGTAGCTGACGGCAGTTGGGTTGCCGGCCAGGGTTTGGGCCAGGGCGCGGGCACAGCTCATCAGCGGCATGACGTACAGCAGGTTCAAGCCGTCGACCTCGGCGCAATCGCCCAGGGCGTAGATGTTGGCGTGGGAGGTTTTCAGGTGGCGGTCCACCACCACACCGCGATTGACCACCAGGCCAGCGGCGGCAGCCAGGTCGATACGGGCGCGCAGGCCAATGGCCGAGACCACCAAGTCGCAGGCAATCACTTGGCCGTCGGACAGATGGGCTTCCAGGCCGTCGGCCACACGTTGCAGGCGATTGAGCACTGGTCCCAGGTGGAAACGCGCCCCGAGGCTTTCCAGCCCGGCCTGCACCGCTGCTGCCGCCGCTGGGTGCAGCAGCGTTGGCATGACTTGCTCGCACGGCGCCACCAGTTGCACTTCGTAGCCGCCCAGCATCAGGTCGTTGGCGAATTCGCAGCCAATCAGGCCGGCGCCGAGCAACAACACCCGGCGCTTGCCAGCGGCTGCGGCCCGAAAGCGTGCATAGTCTTCCAGGTCGTTGATGGGGAAGACCAGGTCCGAGGCATCACCCTGTACCGGTACGCGCACGGTTTCGGCGCCCCAGGCCAGGATCAGGTCGCGGTAGTTCACCGTTTCTTCGCCGATCCACAAGCGTTTGTGCCCCGGGTCGATGCCGCTGATGCGGGTGTGGGTGCGCACTTGGGCCTTCAGTTGCTCGGCCATGGCGCCCGGCTCGGCCATGCTCAGGCCATCGGCGTCTTTGTTTTTGCCAAAGCCTGTGGAGAGCATCGGTTTGGAGTACGAGCGGCCATCGTCCGCGCTAATCAGCAGCAACGGGGTTTCGCTGTCGAGCTTGCGAAACTCCCGGGCCAGGTTGTAACCGGCAAGCCCGGTACCGACGATGACGACAGGTGCACTCATGTTGCTCTCCATGTGAGGAATGATCAGTTGATTTCAATCATTTCAAAATCCATTTTGCCGACGCCGCAGTCCGGGCAGAGCCAGTCTTGCGGTACATCTTGCCAGAGAGTGCCGGGTGCGATGCCATCATCCGGCCAACCGTCGGCTTCGTTGTAGATCAGGCCGCAGACAATACATTGCCACTTCTTCATTCAGGTACTTCCTCAGGTGTCAGGCGTTTGCCGGTATGCTCGGGTCGCTCAAGGCGCTTTCCGGCTCAGGGCGTTTTGTACTGATCGGTCGCGATAGATGCAAGCATGATCGGCGTAACGGCAGGCCGGGTCAGTCAAAATCGCCGACCGACATGGTAAGCTCGCGGCCTCATTTGCTGCCATTCAAGACTTCTGTGCCGCATACAAATTCGATATTTCCTACACTCCAATGGCTGCCCCAGAACCTGCTGTCGCCCCGTCCCGACGCCTGTGTGCTCGACTGGCTGTTCGACGAGGGCTCCCTGACCCGACGCCTGACGCAGTTGTCGGACGAGCGTTTCAGTGTGACGCCCTTGTTCGAAGGCTGGCAGCCGTTGCGCGCCGACGAATGCGCAGCGCTAGATCTGGCCGAAGGCAGCGAGGGCTGGGTGCGCGAGGTGTATTTGCGCGGCCACGGCCAGCCTTGGGTGTTCGCTCGCAGTGTGGCGGCGCGCAGCGCGCTGCAGGGCGACGGGTTGCAGATGGATGAACTGGGCAGCCGCTCCCTGGGCGAACTGCTGTTTTGCGACCAGGCGTTCCAGCGCCAGGCCATCGAGGTTTGCCATTATCCCGCGCCATGGTTGCCGGCAGAAGTACGCGCCAGTGAGATGTGGGGCCGCCGTTCGCGGTTCGATCGCGGGGCGTTGAGCGTGCTGGTGGCGGAAGTCTTCCTGCCGCGTTTGTGGACCGTCGCCCGCGACTATTCGGAGAATTGCTGATGTATGTGCAACTGCTCAAATCCTTGAACCGCCTGAACCCGCGGGCCTGGGACTTCGTGCAACTGAGCCGCATAGACAAACCCATCGGTATTTATCTGCTGCTGTGGCCAACGTTGTGGGCCTTGTGGATTGCCGGTGAGGGCTCGCCGTCCCTGGCCAACATTGTGATTTTCGTCCTCGGTGTGGTGCTGACCCGTGCCGGTGGTTGTGTGATCAATGACTGGGCTGACCGCAAGGTGGACGGCCACGTCAAACGCACCGAGCAGCGCCCCCTGGTGAGCGGCAAGATCAGTTCGAAAGAAGCGCTGGTGTTCTTTGCGGTGCTGATGAGCGTGAGTTTTCTGCTGGTGCTGTGCACCAATGCGCCGACCATTGTGCTATCCCTCGGCGGGCTGGCGCTGGCGCTCAGTTACCCGTTCATGAAGCGCTACACCTACTACCCGCAAGTGGTGCTGGGCGCGGCGTTCTCCTGGGGCATGCCGATGGCGTTCACCGCCCAAACCGGCCACTTGCCGGCGGCCGCCTGGTTGCTGTACATCGCCAACCTGCTGTGGACGGTGGGCTATGACACCTATTACGCGATGACCGACCGGGACGATGACTTGAGGATCGGCGTGAAGTCCACGGCGATTCTGTTTGGCGATGCCGACCGGGTGATCATCCTCACGCTGCAAGGCCTGGCGCTGGGCTGCCTGCTGCTGGCCGGGTCGAAATTCCACCTGGGCGGCTGGTTCCACCTGGGGCTGGTCGCCGCCGCCACGTGCTTTGCCTGGGAGTTCTGGTACACCCGAGACAAGGACCGGATGCGCTGCTTCAAGGCGTTTTTGCACAACCATTGGGCCGGGTTGGCGATTTTCGTGGGGATTGTGCTGGATTACGCGTTGCGCTGAGGCCGCTGACCCGGCGCTGAACCTTGGGTCATGAAAACCTTTGTGGTGAGGGAGCTTGCTCCCTCACCACAAAAACGTCTCGACTGGACCTGTCACTTGGACTTGGCGGTCTTCCAGGCACCGTCCATTTTGCCGTCACCGGTGTTGTCTCCCTTCTTGTCCATCACGAAGGTGTACAGCGGCTTGCTCTCGTAGGCCCACTGCGGTGAACCGTCATCGCGCTTAATCACAGTCCATTTGCCCATTGGCTTATCGTCGCTTCTAGCCTTGAGCGGTGGCCAGTTCTCCGCGCATTTGTCGTTACACATCGACTTGCCGCCATCGTCCTTGGCAAACGTATACAACGTCATGCCTTGGTGATCGACCCACATGCCGTCTTTTTCCATCGCCGGTTCAGCCGCGAATGCCAATGCCGGCAGCGCCAGGGCAGCCGTTACCGCCAGAGCCTTGATGGATTGGGTGAAGTAAGTCATGGAAACCTTCTTTTGTGGTTGTCAGGATTCGGACTGAAAAGCGTAGCTCAGGATCCCCTTCGTCGCCGGCTGACGAAATAACTGTCACACGACTGCAATAATTCCGTTATCTAATGCGGCGCAAGACAGTTAAATGACAGAGGATTACCCCATGGTTGGCAGGAGCATTCTGATCGTCGACGACGAGGCGCCCATCCGCGAGATGATTGCCGTCGCGTTGGAGATGGCCGGCTATGACTGCATGGAAGCAGAAAACTCACAACAGGCCCACGCCATCATCGTCGACCGCAAGCCCGACCTGATTCTGCTGGACTGGATGCTGCCCGGCACGTCTGGCATCGAACTGGCGCGGCGCCTCAAGCGCGACGAGCTGACCGGCGATATTCCGATCATCATGCTGACGGCCAAGGGCGAAGAGGACAACAAGATCCAGGGCCTGGAAGTCGGTGCCGATGACTACATCACCAAGCCATTTTCCCCACGCGAGCTGGTGGCGCGCCTCAAGGCCGTGCTGCGTCGCGCCGGGCCTACCGATGGCGAAGCGCCGATTGAAGTCGGTGGCCTGCTGCTGGACCCGATCAGCCACCGCGTGACCATCGACGGCAAACCGGCCGAGATGGGCCCGACCGAATACCGCCTGCTGCAATTTTTCATGACCCACCAGGAGCGTGCCTACACCCGAGGCCAACTGCTGGACCAGGTCTGGGGCGGCAACGTCTATGTCGAGGAGCGTACCGTGGATGTGCACATCCGCCGCCTGCGCAAGGCCCTCGGCGATGCCTATGAGAATCTGGTACAAACCGTACGCGGTACCGGTTATCGTTTTTCTACCAAGGCCTGACCCGAGCCCTTACCGCCCGACAAGCTGACAAGGACGCGCGTTAATTGAACCAAAACTGGCATGGCACCTTGATCCGCCACATGTTGCTGCTGATCACCGGCTGCCTGGTGATCGGCCTGATCAGCGGCTATTACGGCTGGAGCCTGGCCGCGGGCCTGGCGCTTTACCTGGCCTGGACCCTCAAGCAATTGCTGCGCCTGCATGAGTGGCTGCGCTTGCACAAACCCGACGAAGCACCGCCCGACGGCTATGGCCTGTGGGGTGAGGTGTTCGACAGCATTTACCACCTGCAACGGCGCGACCAGCGCGTGCGCGGCCGCCTGCAAGCAGTGATCGACCGGGTTCAGGAATCGACTGCCGCGCTCAAAGACGCGGTGATCATGCTCGACAGCGACGGTAATCTGGAATGGTGGAACCGCGCCGCCGAGACCCTGCTGGGCCTCAAGACGCCTCAGGACAGCGGCCAGCCGGTGACCAACCTGGTACGCCATCCACGCTTCAAGGAATATTTCGAGCAAAACAATTACGCCGAGCCGCTGGAGATTCCTTCGCCGACCAACGATCGGCTGCGCATCCAGCTGTACATCACGCGCTACGGCAACAACGAACACTTGATGCTGGTGCGTGACGTGACGCGTATCCATCAGTTGGAACAGATGCGCAAAGACTTCATCGCCAACGTTTCCCACGAACTGCGCACGCCGTTGACGGTGATCTGCGGTTACCTGGAAACCCTGCTCGATAACGTCGAGGAAGTGAACCCACGCTGGAGCCGGGCCCTGCAGCAGATGCAACAACAGGGCGGGCGCATGCAGACCCTGCTCAACGACTTGCTGCTGCTGGCGAAGCTGGAAGCCACCGATTACCCGTCGGACAACCAGCCGGTGCCCATCGACGATCTGCTGCAAACCATTACTGAAGATGCCCAGGAGCTGTCCGGCCCCAAGCAGCAGACCATCACGCTTGAAGCCGACCCGAGCGTGCAGCTAAAAGGCAGCGAGGCGGAACTGCGCAGTGCGTTTTCCAACCTGGTGTTCAACGCAGTCAAGTACACGCCCGAGCAAGGCCGGATCCGAGTTCGCTGGTGGGGCGATGAGCAAGGTGCGCACCTGAGCGTACAAGACTCGGGCATCGGCATCGACAGCAAACACCTGCCGCGCCTGACCGAACGGTTCTACCGCGTCGACTCCAGCCGCAATTCCAACACCGGCGGCACCGGGCTGGGCCTGGCGATCGTTAAACACGTTTTGTTACGCCATCGCGGGCGCATGGAAATCAGCAGCGTGCCCGGCCACGGCAGCACATTTACCTGCCATTTCGTTCCCGCGCAGGTGGTTCGCTCGCGTCTGGTCAGCCGCGCCGATTGATACCGACCGGCATTCCCCCCTAGGCAACCGTCGAGTCAGCCGCTACATTAGCTGACTTGTGCCTGCCTTTTCAGGCGCTCATTTCTAACCCTTACGAACATACGGAACCCGCAAAACTCCATCATGGACCCTTCCCCTGGCTTGTCCCTCGTAACACTCTTCGCCGAATTCGGCATGATTCTTTTTGCTCTGATCCTGGTTTTGCTCAACGGCTTTTTCGTTGCGGCCGAATTTGCCATGGTCAAGCTGCGCTCGACCCGGGTCGAGGCCATCGCCGAACAGAACGGCTGGCGCGGGCACATCCTGCGCACCGTCCACAGCCAGCTCGACGCTTACCTGTCGGCCTGCCAGTTGGGTATCACCCTCGCCTCCCTGGGCCTGGGCTGGGTCGGTGAGCCAGCGTTCGCCCACATCCTCGAGCCGCTGTTGGGCGCGGTCGGCGTTCAATCGCCGGAAGTCATCAAGGGCGTGTCGTTCTTCACCGCGTTTTTCATTATTTCGTACCTGCACATCGTGGTCGGTGAGCTGGCGCCCAAATCCTGGGCGATCCGCAAACCCGAGCTGCTGTCGCTGTGGACCGCCGTGCCGCTGTACCTGTTCTACTGGGCCATGTACCCGGCGATCTACCTGCTCAACGCCAGCGCCAATGCCATCCTGCGCGTCGCCGGCCAAGGCGAGCCCGGCCCGCATCACGAACACCATTACAGCCGTGAAGAACTGAAACTGATCCTGCACTCCAGCCGTGGCCAGGACCCAAGCGACCAAGGCATGCGCGTGCTGGCCTCGGCCGTGGAGATGGGCGAGCTGGAAGTGGTGGACTGGGCCAACTCCCGGGAAGACCTGGTGACGCTGGAGTTCAACGCGCCGCTCAAAGAGATCCTGGCGATGTTCCGTCGCCACAAGTTTAGCCGTTATCCGGTGTACGACAGCGAACGCCAGGAGTTCGTCGGCCTGCTGCACATCAAGGACTTGCTGCTGGAACTGGCGGCCCTGGATCACATTCCCGAGTCGTTCAACCTGGCCGAGCTGACCCGGCCGCTGGAGCGCGTGTCGCGGCACATGCCGTTGTCACAGTTGCTGGAGCAGTTCCGAAAGGGCGGCTCGCACTTCGCCGTGGTCGAGGAAGCCGACGGCAACATCATCGGCTACCTGACCATGGAAGACGTGCTGGAAGTGCTGGTTGGCGACATCCAGGACGAACACCGCAAGGCCGAGCGCGGCATCCTGGCCTACCAGCCGGGCAAGCTGCTGGTGCGCGGCGACACGCCGCTGTTCAAGGTTGAACGCCTGCTGGGTATCGACCTGGACCACATCGAAGCCGAAACCCTTGCCGGGCTGGTCTATGAAACCCTCAAGCGGGTGCCGGTAGAGGAAGAAGTGCTGGAAGTCGAAGGCTTGCGGATCATCATCAAGAAGATGAAAGGGCCGAAGATTATTCTAGCGAAGGTGTTGATGCTCGATTGAGCATCAGCCTAAAAGGCCATCCCCCCTGTGGCGCTTGCTCCCGCTCGGCTGCGAAGCAGTCGTCGCTTTGGGCCGCTTCGCGACCCAGCAGGAGCAAGCTCCCTCGCCACAAAAGCCCTGCGCCTCCAGCCCTATTGCTTGCCCAACGCAAAGTTGGGCAGTGCGCCCACCGGTTGATTGAACTGGTAGGGAATCGACACTAGCCCCAACCCGGTATTGCGCTGCACCACGAAGTGCAAGTGCGGCCCGGAACTGTTGCCGGTGTTGCCCGACAACGCCAGCGGCGTGCCCACCACAACCCGTTGCCCTTCCCGTACGCTCACCGAGCCTTGTTGCAGGTGCAAGTAGACACCCATGGTCCCGTCATCGTGCAACACCCGCACAAAGTTGCCCGAGGGGTCATCCCCGCGACCGCTCTGCTCATTTTCGGTCTTGATCACCACGCCGCCCCGCGCCGCGATGATCGGCGTGCCTTCGGGCATGGCGATGTCCATGGCGTAGCGGTTTTTCGGGCCGTAATGGCTGTACTGGCCGTTGGCGCCCTGGCTCAGCCGAAACGGCCCGCCACGCCACGGCAAGGGGTACTGATAGGCCTGCGCCGCGCCTGAAGGGTCGCCCAGGGAGTATTCGAACCTTGGGGTATACACCAGCGGCCTTCCGGGCCGCGTGGCCGTGAGCAGCGCCAGGCGCAGGTTGCTGCGCGCCGGCAGGACCCGTCGAATCGGCCGGCTCGGCGCACCGCTCACGTTGCGCAGCTCGGCGAAACTCAACTCGACCTCCACCGGCGCGTACAGGTCGTTGCGCACAAATACCGCATCCGCGCCGTTCTGCTTCTTGATATCGAGAAACACCTGCCGCTCCAGGCGTTCGACCATGCGATCGCGGAACACGAACACCTGGGCGCCCTTGCTGGGCCGGTCGCTATAGGACACCACGCCATTGGCATCGGTGGATTTGTAGATCGTCATGCCCACCGCCGAGGTGGAGGCCAGGACAAGACCGCAGGCAAACAGGAGGGGCACGAGCATGGGCAAAAATTCTGTCGAAATGAAGGCCTGCACAGCAGCCTAGCAGCTGGGATTGACCAGCGTAGTCGACGAATGTTTCAAAATGGGTTGGCAGATCAGGCATTGCCGAGGAGGTAGATCGTTCCCACGCTCTGCGTGGGAGCGATCTACAGACGCCGCTGGATCAGGCGCCAGGCACGAAGTGTTTCTGCGCCGTGCCACGGGCGATCAGACGGGAGATGTAGTCGAGTTTCTGCGGGTCTTTGTCGACGAAACGGAAGGTCAGTTGCAGCCATTCGCTGTCAGGGGTCTGCTCGTGGGCGACGATGGCGTGCAGGTAGCCGTTCAGACGAGCGGTTTCGGCGTTATCGCCCTGCTCCATGTCCAGCACCGCGCTTTCGAGCACTTGCGGCAGGGTGTCGGTGCGTTTGACCAGCAGTAGCGCTTCTTTGAGGCTCAGGGCCTTGATCACGCATGGCTGGGTACCGCTGGGCAGGCGTAACTGGCCCTGACCGCGGTTGGCGGTCGGCGCGGATGCTGCAGGCGCCTTGACCGGCGGGCTATTGAGCAAGCCACGGGCCGGTGCAGCGGCGGCGGGCGCGACGGCAACGGGTTGGGCAAACGGATTCACCGCAGGGGCAGCCGCTGCAACCGGAGCCGCCTTACCGCCCGTCAGGGCGCTGAGCGAATCATTGCCGAACGCTGAGTTCATCTTGGTCGGGGCGCTGTTCATCAGGGTGTCGAGCTTGCCGACCTTGTGCAGGGCCTGCTTGACCTTGGTCAGCAACTGTTCGTTGGTGAATGGCTTGCTAACGTAGCCGGACACACCGGCCTGGATCGCCTGGACCACGTTTTCCTTGTCGCCGCGACTGGTGACCATCACGAACGGCATGCCCTTGAGGTTGTCTTGCTGACGGCACCAGGTCAGCAGCTCCAAGCCAGACATTTCTGGCATTTCCCAATCACACAGCACCAGGTCGAACGCCTCACGGGCCAGTATGGACTGGGCTTTCTTGCCGTTCACCGCGTCTTCGATGCGAATGCCCGGGAAGTAGTTACGCAGGCACTTCTTCACCAGGTCACGAATGAACGAAGCGTCGTCCACGACCAACACACTGACCTTACTCATCCAGATACACCTCTAAAAAATCCCGGCAAGCATACCGCTTTTACTGATGGCACATTGCCAAAAACCTTCAGTCACGCCGGTACTTTTCGTTCGCGGGGTGCTGCTTTCGATTAAAAAATTCACAAAAAAAAGCCCGACCAGAAGGCCGGGCATTTTTCCTGGCAATCTTACTTATCGTCAGATTCGCCCGGAACATTAGCAGTTTCAGACGGGGTGCCCTCAACTTCTTCCTTCATTCGCTTGAGCCCCAAGTGCCGCACGTCAGTGCCGCGCACCAGGTAAATCACCAGTTCCGAGATGTTGCGCGCATGATCGCCGATACGCTCCAAAGAACGCAGCACCCAGATGATGCTCAACACCCGGGAGATGGAGCGCGGGTCTTCCATCATGTAGGTCGCCAGCTCGCGCAGGGCGGTCTTGTATTCGCGGTCGATGATCTTGTCGTACTGGGCCACCGACAACGCCAGGTCGGCGTCGAAGCGGGCGAAGGCGTCCAGCGCATCGCGTACCATGTTGCGCACCTGGTCGCCAATGTGGCGAACTTCGACGTAACCGCGCGGCGCTTCACCTTCTTCGCACAACTGGATGGCACGACGGGCGATCTTGGTAGATTCGTCGCCGATCCGCTCCAGGTCGATCACCGATTTGGAGATGCTGATGATCAGGCGCAGGTCGGAAGCGGCAGGCTGACGACGGGCCAGGATGCGCAGGCATTCCTCGTCGATGTTGCGCTCCATCTGGTTGATCTGGTCATCGATCTCGCGCACTTGCTGGGCCAGGCCGGAGTCGGCCTCGATCAGCGCGGTCACCGCGTCGTTGACCTGCTTTTCCACCAGCCCGCCCATGGCCAGCAGGTGGCTGCGCACCTCTTCCAGCTCGGCGTTGAACTGTGCGGAAATGTGGTGAGTAAGGCCTTCCTTCGAAATCATCTTTGTTCGCTCCGCGAAAGTTGCAAGCTTCAAGCTGCAAGCTTCAAGCAGTTAAATGTTGATCCTGATATCACACCGCCTCTGTCTTGCCGCTTGAAGCTTGCGGCTCTACAGCGGCCTCGACTAGCCGTAGCGACCGGTGATGTAGTCCTCGGTCTGCTTCTTGGCCGGATTGGTGAACAGGGTGTCGGTGTCGCCAAATTCCACCAGTTTGCCCATGTACATGAACGCGGTGTAGTCCGAAACCCGCGCCGCCTGTTGCATGTTGTGGGTCACGATGACGATGGTGAATTTGGACTTTAGCTCGTATATCAGCTCTTCGACTTTCAGCGTCGAGATCGGGTCCAGGGCCGAGCAGGGTTCATCGAGAAGAAGCACTTCCGGCTCCACGGCGATGGTGCGGGCGATCACCAGACGCTGCTGCTGACCACCGGACAGGCCCAGTGCCGATTCATGCAGGCGATCCTTGACCTCGTCCCACAGCGCCGCGCCCTTGAGCGCCCATTCCACGGCTTCATCAAGAATGCGCTTCTTGTTGATGCCCTGGATGCGCAGGCCGTAGACCACGTTCTCGTAGATGGTCTTGGGGAACGGGTTGGGCTTCTGGAACACCATGCCCACGCGACGGCGCAGCTCAGCCACGTCTTCGCCCTTACGGTAGATGTTGTTGCCGTAGAGGTTGATTTCACCCTCGACGCGGCAACCATCCACCAGATCGTTCATGCGGTTGAAGGTGCGCAGCAAGGTTGACTTGCCGCAGCCCGACGGGCCGATGAACGCGGTAACGCGCTGTTTTGGAATGTTCAGGCTGACGTCGTACAGCGCCTGCTTCTGGCCGTAGAACAGGCTCAGGCCCGGTACTTCGATGGCGACGGTTTCCTGCGCCAGGTCCAGGCTCTGCTTATCACGACCCAGGGCCGACATGTTGATGCCGCGTGGTTGTACTTCGTGTTGCATGGGAGGCTCCCTGTGCTAACAAATTCGGTTCGGTTGTGTGGGAGCGAGCCTGCTCGCGATTCAGGCGACTCGGTTTGGCGTTAAACCGAGGTGATGCCATCGCGAGCAGGCTCGCTCCCACAAAAGATCAGTGTGTAATCAGCTATCCAGTGCTTTGTATTTCTCGCGCAGGTGGTTACGGATCCACACCGCCGACAGGTTGAGCGTGGCGATCACCAGCACCAGCAACAGCGCCGTGGCGTACACCAGCGGTCGCGCCGCTTCGACGTTCGGGCTCTGGAAGCCGACGTCATAGATATGGAAGCCCAGGTGCATGATTTTCTGGTCCAGGTGCAAGTACGGGTAGTTGCCGTCCAGCGGCAGCGACGGGGCCAGTTTTACCACGCCTACCAGCATCAGTGGCGCCACTTCACCGGCGGCGCGGGCCACGGCGAGGATCATGCCGGTCATCATTGCCGGGCTCGCCATGGGCAGGACGATTTTCCACAATGTCTCGGCCTTGGTCGCGCCGAGGGCCAGGGACCCTTCGCGCACGGTACGCGGGATACGCGCCAGGCCTTCTTCGGTGGCCACGATCACCACTGGCACCGCCAGCAGTGCCAGGGTCAGGGAAGCCCAGAGCAGGCCCGGGGTGCCGAATGTCGGCGCCGGCAGAGCCTCGGGGAAGAACAGACGGTCAAGCGAGCCACCCAGCACATAGACGAAGAAGCCCAGGCCGAACACGCCGTAAACGATGGCCGGTACGCCCGCCAGGTTGTTCACCGCGATGCGGATCAGGCGGGTCATCGGCCCCTGGCGAGCGTATTCGCGCAGGTACACCGCTGCCAGCACGCCGAATGGCGTCACGATCATCGCCATGATCAGGGTCATCATCACCGTACCGAAAATCGCCGGGAAGATCCCGCCTTCGGTGTTGGCTTCACGAGGATCGTCGCTGAGGAATTCCCAGACCTTGCTGAAATAGAAACCGAGTTTGGTGAACGTGCCCATGCCGTTCGGCTGGTAAGCGTGCACCACTTTGCCAATGCCGATTTCCACCTCTTTACCGTTGGCATCGCGGGCGGTCAGGCTGTCGCGGTTGAATTGCGCGTGCAGGTCGGACAGGCGAGCCTCAATGTCCTTGTAACGGGCATTGAGTTCGGCGCGATCGCTTTCCATGTCGGCTTGTGCGGCGGCGTCAAGCTTGCCGTCCAGCTCCAGCTTGCGACCGTGCAGGCGGATGCGCTCCAGGCCGGCGTTGATCGCGCCGATGTCGACTTTTTCCAGGGTCTTGAGCTCGGCAGCGAGCTTGTTGACCCGCTGTACGCGGGCCTGCAACTGCGGCCAGGCGGCCTCGCCTTCGGCGATGACCTTGCCGTCTTCCTTGACGTTGACCAGATAGCCGTAGAAGTTGCCCCACTCACGACGCTCGATGGCCATCAGCTCCGGCGGCGTTGTCTGGTTGGTCAGCCATTCGCCGACGATCCAGGTGAAGTCGTTGCCGTTCAGATCCCGGTTGCCGACCTTGACCAGCTCGCGGGTCATGAACTCGGGGCCTTCGTCCGGCACCGGCAAGCCGGCGCTTTTCAGGCGCTCGCGTGGCACTTCTTCTTTTTGCACCACTTCGCCAACGACCAGGTGGTTAGGCATGCCCGGCACGTTGTAGCTGGCGTGGATCAGGTCCGCCGGCCAGAAGTGGCCCAGACCGCGCACGGCAATCACTGCCAGCAGGCCAATGGTCATGATGACCGCGATGGACACCGCGCCACCGCTGATCCAGACGCCTGGGGCGCCGCTCTTGAACCATCCTTTCAGGGAGTTCTGTTTCACAGACTTCTACCTTTCTTAAAGCGACGAATATTTCTTGCGCAGACGCTGACGAATCAGCTCGGCGAGGGTGTTCATGACGAAGGTGAACAGCAGCAGCACCAAGGCCGACAGGAACAGCACGCGGTAATGGCTGCCACCGACTTCCGATTCGGGCATTTCCACCGCCACGTTGGCCGCCAGGGTGCGCAGGCCTTCGAACAGGTTCATTTCCATGACCGGCGTGTTACCGGTGGCCATCAGCACGATCATGGTCTCACCCACCGCACGGCCCATGCCGATCATCAGCGCCGAGAAGATGCCGGGGCTGGCGGTGAGGATCACCACACGGGTCATGGTCTGCCACGGTGTGGCACCGAGGGCCAGCGAGCCCAGGGTCAGGCCGCGCGGCACGCTGAACACGGCGTCTTCGGCGATGGAGTAGATGTTCGGGATGACCGCGAAGCCCATCGCCAGGCCGACCACCAGGGCGTTGCGCTGGTCGTAGGTGATACCCAGGTCATGGGAGATCCACATGCGCATGTCGCCGCCGAAGAACCAGGTTTCCATGTACGGGCTCATGTACAGCGAGAGCCAACCGACGAACAGGATCACCGGGATCAGCATCGCGCTTTCCCAGCCCTCTGGCACCTTCAGGCGTATGGATTCAGGCAAGCGGCTGAAAACGAAACCGGCCACCAGGATGCCAATCGGCACCAACATCAGCAGGCTGAAGATGCCCGGCAGGTGTCCTTCGACGTACGGCGCCAGGAACAGGCCGGCGAAGAAGCCCAGAATCACCGTCGGCATCGCTTCCATCAGCTCGATCACCGGCTTGACCTTGCGACGCATGCCCGGGGCCATGAAGTACGCGGTGTAGATCGCAGCGGCAACCGCCAGCGGCGCGGCCAGCAGCATCGCGTAGAACGCGGCTTTGAGGGTACCGAAGGTCAGCGGCGAGAGGCTCAGCTTGGGTTCGAAATCGGTGTTGGCGGCGGTCGATTGCCAGACGTACTTAGGTTCGTCGTAGTTTTCGTACCAGACCTTGCTCCACAACGCGCTCCACGAAACTTCCGGGTGCGGGTTTTCCAACTGCAGCGGTTGCAGCTTGCCGCCCTGCTCCACGATCAGGCGGTTGGCCCGTGGCGACATGCCGAACAGGCCTTGGCCATCGACCACCTGGTCCACCAGCAAGGTGCGGTGAGCGGTGCTGTGGAACACGCCGAGCTTGCCGGCCGCGTCGAGGGCAACGAAGCCTTTGCGACGTTCCTCGGCGGATATTTCAACGATCGGCGTGGTGCCCATCTGGAAGGTGCGGATCTGCTTCAGACGTTGCTCGCCGTCCGCATCGCGGGCCATGAACCACTGGGCCAGGCCACCCTTGGAGTCGCCGATGATCAGCGAAATCCCGCCCACCAGCTGGGTCGTGGCGGTGACTTGGGCTTCGCCGTCTTCCAGCAGTTTGTAACGACCGTTGAGGCTCTTGTCCCGCAGGCTGAACACGTCGGCCTGGGCGCGACCGTTGACCACATACAGCCATTGCTGGCGCGGGTCGACGAAGATGCTCTTCACAGGCTCTGTCATCTGCGGCAGCTCGATGCGCGCCTGCTCGCTGGTGACTTCACCGGTCATCATGTTTTCTTCGCGGGTGAGCGACAGCACCTGCAACTGGGCACCGCTGGAACCGGCGATCAGCAGGGTCGAATCGGTGGCGTTGAGGCTGACATGCTCCAAGGGCGCGCCCTGTTCGTTCAACGCGATCGGCGTTTCGCCATACGGGTATTCAATGGCTGGCGAGATGGTTTTCTTGCCGTCCGGGTAACTGACCTTATAGGTGTGACGGAACACCAGGGCCTGGCCGTTGGACAGACCGATTGCCACCAGCGGACTGCCGGGCTGGTCTTCGCCGATGGACGTCACGCTGGCACCGGCCGGAATCGGCAGGTCGACACGGCGCAGTTCGGCGCCGCTGTTGATGTCGAAAAACAGCGCCTGGCCCTTGTCGGAAACCCGCATGGCGACCTGGTTCTGTTCTTCGATGGAGATCATCAGCGGTTTGCCGGCGTCTTGCATCCAGGCCGGGGTGATCGCGTCTTTGGCGGTCAGGTCCGCGCCTTGGAACAGCGGGAATACCACGTACCCAAGGAAGAAGAAAATCAGGGTAATGGCTGCCAGGACGGCGAGCCCGCCGATCAGGACGTACCAGCGGGTCAGGCGATCCTTGAGCGCGCGAATACGGCGCTTGCGTTGCAGCTCAGGCGTATTGAAATCAATGCGCTTGGGAGGGGAAGTCGTAGTCATTGTGGAGTTGGCCAGATCATTCATGCGCACACCCTAGCGATCCTGTATGACAGAAAGATGACAGTGCAGTGACGCGACAAATCCGCCGCCGTAGGAGCCGGCAGCGGACAGGAATTTGGGGTTGTGGGCGCGAGCTTGCTTGCGAAGGGTCATCAGATTCAACATTGTTGTTGACTGACCCACTGCTATCGCGAGCAAACTCACCCCCACAGGAGTCCGGGCATTGGCCCGGCTCAGGTATTACTTCTTGGCAACGTTGCCTTCGGACAGACCCAGGTCAGCCAGTGCCTTGGCGGCAACCTTGGCTGGCAGTGGGATGTAGCCGTCCTTGACCACAACTTCCTGACCTTGCTTGGACAGGACCAGCTTCACGAACTCAGCTTCCAGCGGAGCCAGAGGCTTGTTCGGAGCCTTGTTGACGTAAACGTAGAGGAAACGCGACAGCGGGTATTTGCCGTTCAGGGCGTTCTCTTCCGAGTCTTCGATGAACTCAGTGCTGCCTTTCTTGGCCAGGGCTACTGTCTTCACGCTGGCGGTTTTGTAGCCGATGCCCGAGTAACCGACGCCGTTCAGCGAAGAGCTGATCGACTGCACGACCGAAGCCGAGCCTGGTTGTTCGTTGACGTTTGGCTTGTAGTCGCCTTTGCACAGGGCTTCTTCTTTGAAGTAGCCATAGGTGCCGGATACCGAGTTACGACCGAACAGTTGCACCGGCTTGTTAGCCAGGTCGCCTGTCACGCCCAGGTCACCCCAGGTTTTCACGTCGGTTTTAGCGCCGCACAGACGAGTGGACGAGAAGATCGCATCGACCTGTTCCATGGTCAGGTGCTGGATCGGGTTGTCCTTGTGCACGAATACAGCCAGGGCGTCCACGGCAACCGGGATGGCAGTAGGCTTGTAACCGTATTTGGTTTCGAAGGCCTGCAGCTCGGTGTCCTTCATCTTGCGGCTCATCGGGCCCAGGTTGGCGGTGCCTTCGGTGAGTGCGGGCGGCGCGGTGGAGGAGCCGGCGGCTTGAATCTGGATGTTTACGTTCGGGTATTCTTTCTTGTAGTTCTCAGCCCACAAGGTCATCAGGTTGGCCAGAGTATCGGAGCCGACGCTGGACAGGTTGCCCGACACACCAGTGATTTTGGTGTAGCTCGGGATCGCAGGGTCAACAGCAGCAACCGCGTTAGCAGTCGCAACGCCAGCAGCGACAAAGGTCATTGCCGCCATCAAACGCTTCAGTTTCATGCCTTACTCCTAGCAGATAGGGGTGTGTTAAGTCGGCTAATTATCTGTAAGCCGTGCGAACACTCTATGACCGGAATATGACAATTAGATGAAAGGCCAGCATTGGGTTTTACAAGAATCCTGCCAGTCGCCTTCACCGCGAGCAGGCCAGTACAGTCGATAAACGTCTAGGCCTAGCGACCTTTCTTCCAGAGGTAACCGCCCACCGCGATTCCGAGGCCGCAGATAACCGCCACGTAATAGGCCGGCCCCATCGGGCTTTCCTTGAGCAGCAGGGTGACGATCATCGGGGTCAGGCCGCCGAAGATCGCATACGCCAGGTTGTAGGAGAACGACAGGCCACTGAAGCGCACCACGGCCGGGAACGCCTTGACCATGACATAGGGCACCGCACCGATGGTGCCCACCAGCAGCCCGCTCAGGGCGTAGAGCGGGAACAGCCACTCGGGGTGGTCGAACAGGCTGTGGTAGAACGTCCAGGACGTGATCAGTAGCAACGCGCTGCCAAACACGAAGACCCGGCCAGCGCCGAAGCGGTCGGCCAGCACACCAGAGCCGATGCAGCCAAAGCTGAGGAACACGATTGCCAGGCTGTTGGCCTGCAACGCGGTGGTCGGGCTGAAGTGATACACGGTCTGCAGCACGGTCGGGGTCATCAGGATGACGACGATGATGCCGGCCGATAACAACCAGGTCAGCAGCATCGAAATGGCGATGGCGCCGCGATGATCGCGCAGCACGGCTCGCAGTGGCACCTCTGCGGCCAGGGCCTTGCGCAGTTGCAGTTCGGCGAACACCGGGGTTTCGTGGAGCCAGCGGCGCAGGTACACCGAAAACAGACCGAACACACCGCCCAGCAGGAACGGAATCCGCCAGGCGTAATCCGCCACTTCAACCGGCGTATAGATACTGTTGATGGCAGTGGCGACCAGCGAACCCAACAGAATCCCCACCGTCAGGCCGCACGTGAGGGTGCCGCAGGCATAGCCGATGTGGCGCGCCGGCACGTGTTCAGAAACGAATACCCAGGCTCCCGGCACTTCGCCGCCAATGGCTGCTCCCTGAATTATCCGCATCAGCAGCAGCAGAATCGGCGCCCACATGCCGATCTGGGCGTAGGTCGGCAGCAGGCCCATGATCAGGGTCGGTACGGCCATCATGAAAATGCTCAAGGTGAACATTTTCTTGCGCCCCAGCAGGTCGCCGAAGTGAGCCATGATGATCCCGCCCAGCGGCCGGGCCAGATAACCGGCGGCAAAAATGCCGAACGTCTGCATCAAGCGCAGCCACTCCGGCATGTCGGCGGGAAAGAACAATTTACCGACCACGGTGGCAAAGAACACAAAAATGATGAAATCGTAGAACTCCAGCGCGCCGCCCAAGGCAGAAAGCGACAGGGTCTTGTAATCGTTGCGGGTCAGCGGACGGGCAGGCATCGCCGTGCTCAAAGGCGCAGTGGTCATGGCAGGGGCTTCTCTTATAGTCGGTTCTGCAGCCACGACATCGTGGCCTGGGCAGGTTCGGCACGATAGCAAATTGTTCGAAAAAGCACATAGCGGCGCGTATTTGACCGTCGAAAACAGAACCCAATGGTCGTCTCGACGTCTATCGCCCGATATACTCGCAACCTTGCAACACTCTGTAAGGGGTTGCTGTGCGAAAACGTCGTTGGTGGCGTAGTACCAGAACCAGCCGGTTTCGCAGAGTTTCCCTTTGGCACGCCTTTACGAAAAACGTGACGAACGCAGCATGTTCGGGCTGAATCGTTTTTTTCAAAGACGGCTATTCACCTTAAGCACAAGACAGCGTTACGGGTCAGAGGCACCCCCGGCATGATAGAGCTCGAACAAGAAGATCCAATCCCGCAGGGCGACCTGGCCTTGCAAATCACCGCGCTCCCTCGCGAGACCAACGGTTTCGGCGATATTTTCGGTGGCTGGCTGGTTTCCCAGATGGACCTGGCCGGCACCGCAATGGCCAGTAAAGTGGCCGGCGGACGCGTGGCCACCGTGGCGATCGATCGCATGGCGTTCCTGGTGCCGGTGGCGGTGGGTGCGCAGCTATCGTTTTATACCCAGGCGCTGGAAATCGGCCGCAGCTCGATCCAGATGATGGTCGAGGTTTGGAGCGACGACCCGCTGTCCAGTGAGTGGCGCAAAGTGACCGAGGCCGTGTTTGTGTTCGTCGCCATCGACGGCAGTGGTCGTACCCGCTCGGTTCCGCCACGCGCTCGTTAAACGCGGCGGCCGTTTTACGGTCCATTGCAGTTCCTGTTCCTGAACGAGATTTGCAGCATGCCTACGCCCAATGTCGAAGCCGTCAAACTGGATGAACTGAATGGCTGGCGCATCCGCCACGGCCAGGCCGAGTTGCTGGTGGCCCAGCAAGGCGCGCATATCCTCAGCTATCAAGTGGACGGCCAGCCGCCGCTGATCTGGCTCAATGACCAGGCCACGTTCAAGACCGGCAAGAGCATCCGTGCCGGCGTGCCCGTGTGCTGGCCGTGGTTCGGCAACCTGACGCGCAACCCTGACAGCGTACAGGCCATGCGCGTGAGCAACGACCCGGCCACCGCCCACGGTCTGGTGCGGGCGATGGATTGGACGCTCAAGGGGATCGAAGCTCAGGGCGAAAGCTTGAAAGTGGAATTCGTCTTGCCCTACCCCGAAAACGGCCTCTCGGGCTGGCCTCATCAGGTAGACCTGACACTGGCCATCGTGATGGACGAGCAGTTGCACATCAGCCTCACCAGCCATAACCTCGGCAGCGAAACCGTCAGCCTCAGCCAGGCACTGCATAGCTATTTCGCCGTCAGCGACGTGCGTAATGTGCATGTCGAAGGGGTGGATGGCTTAAGTTATATCGAGACCCTGGACGACTGGAAAACCGTCACCCAGGCCGGCAATTTGCACTTTGCCGGCGAGACCGATCGCATCTACCTCGATACCCCGCCGAAGCTGAGCATCGTTGACCCGCACTGGGAACGACGGATCGAACTGACCAGCAGCGGTTCGCGCTCGGCGGTGATCTGGAATCCCTGGACCGAACGCGCCAAGGCCTTCAGCGACATGGCCGACGATGGCTGGCAGCGCATGCTGTGCATCGAGACGGCGAACGTGATGGATGACGTGGTGACGCTGCTGCCACAGGCCAGTCATACCCTCGGGGTGAGCATCGGTAGCAAGCCGCTCTAAGCCGCACTACACCTTGGTGTCTGTGCCCGGCTAACCGGTTTTGTTACAGATCTGCCTCCACCACCACTCTCACCTTCTCGGCGTCCAGTGCGTACGCCGCGCTGGCCAGGTCGTTGTCGACCTTTTCGATCTTCAGCGTGCCAATCACCCACAGCGGTGTATAGATGTCGTCCAGCTTAAGACCCTTGGGATAGCGCACCAGCACCAGCTGATTAGGCGGCGGTGGCGGGACGTGGATGCAGGCACCGGGGTAAGGCACCAGGAAGAACAGCGTGCTACGGCCCTTGGCGTCGGTTTCCAGTGGCACCGGGTAACCGCCGATGCGAATGTGCTTGTCGTTCATCGAGGCCACGGTTTTGGTGGAATACATCACCGCCGGCAATCCCTTGCTCTGCTTCAGGCCACCTTTTGCAGTGAAGGTGCCGTTGGTTTCGGGGGAGTTGTGGTCGATTTCGGGCATGGCCTCGAGGGCTTTCTGGTCCGACTTGGGCATCAGTTCGAGCCAGTCGGTTTCCGGCAGTTCGGCAGCGTGGGCCAGGCCACTGCCCAGCAGAAGAAGGGTCAACACTAGACGGCGCATGAAAGGGCTCGGCAATAAGTGAGAAATGAAACGCCGGGCATTGTAGCCCTCCCTGCGCGCCACGCAGAGAGGGCTTTGTCGCGTTGAATCAGTTTCTTTTAATCAGGCCGTAGATCACCAGCAGTACCACCGCGCCCACCAGGGCACCGATGAAGCCAGCGCCTTCGCCAGCCTGGTAGATACCCAGGGCTTGGCCGCCGTAGGTGGCTGCCAGCGAACCGCCGATACCGAGCAGGATGGTCATGATCCAACCCATGCCGTCATCGCCCGGTTTAAGGAAGCGCGCCAGCAGGCCGACGATCAAGCCGATAAAGATGGTTCCAATAATTCCCATGGCATTTCCCTCTGATTAAGCCGCTAAGCCAAAGCCTAGTCAGACTTTGGCACCTTGCCATGAGAGAAGCCGGCCGACGAATGGTTCCACCAATGCTTCAGATTATTACTCGGCGATCAGCGTCTCGACCTTGATAATCTGCTGGGCCAGTGTGGCCCGGTCAGCGCAGCGCAGGTTGGCATGGCCGACCTTGCGTCCGACCTTGAACGCCTTGCCGTAGTGGTGCAGATGGCAACCGGCAATCGCCAGGACTTTCTCGGTGTCCGGCACCTTGCCGATGAAGTTGAGCATCGCGCTTTCGCCGACCTTGACGGTCGACCCCAGCGGCAGCCCGGCCACCGCCCGCAGGTGGTTTTCGAACTGGCTGCACTCGGCGCCTTCGGTGGTCCAGTGCCCGGAGTTGTGCACCCGAGGGGCGATTTCGTTGGCCTTGAGGCCACCGTCCACTTCAAAGAACTCGAACGCCATCACGCCGACATAGTCGAGCTGTTTGAGCACCCGGCTGGAGTAGTCCTCGGCCAGGGCCTGCAACGGATGGTCGGTGCTGGCGACGGACAGCTTGAGAATGCCGTCCTTGTGGGTGTTGTGCACCAGCGGGTAGAAACGGATTTCACCGTCGCGGGCACGCACGGCGATCAACGAGACTTCGCCGGTGAACGGCACAAAGCCTTCCAGCAGGCACGCCACGCTGCCCAGCTCGGCAAAGGTACCGGCCACGTCTTCAGGGTTGCGCAGGACTTTCTGACCCTTGCCGTCGTAACCCAGGGTACGGGTCTTGAGGACCGCCGGCAGGCCGATGGAGGCAACGGCGGCTTCCAGGTCGGCCTGGGATTGAATGTCGGCGAAGGCCGGCGTGGGGATGCCCAGGTCCTTGAACATGTTCTTTTCGAACCAACGGTCACGGGCGATGCGCAAGGCTTCGGCGCTCGGATAGACCGGGACGAACTGGGACAGGAAGGCAACGGTTTCGGCCGGGACGCTTTCGAACTCGAAGGTCACCAGGTCGACTTCATCGGCCAATTGGCGCAGGTGATCCTGGTCGCCGTAGTCGGCTCGCAGGTGTTCACCCAGCGCGCTGGCACAGGCGTCCGGCGCTGGGTCCAGGAAAGCGAAGTTCATCCCCAGCGGCGTACCCGCCAAGGCCAACATGCGACCCAACTGGCCGCCACCGATTACACCGATCTTCATTCGTCAACAACCTCAGGCAATGCGTGGGTCTGGATTGTCCAGGACGCTGTCTGTCTGCTCAGCGCGGAATTTTTTCAGCACGGTATGAAATTGTGGATGCTTGGCGCCCAGGATGCTCGCCGACAACAACGCCGCGTTGATCGCGCCAGCCTTGCCGATGGCCAGGGTCGCGACCGGAACGCCGGCCGGCATCTGTACGATCGACAGCAGCGAATCGACGCCCGAGAGCATCGACGACTGCACCGGCACGCCCAGCACCGGCAGGTGGGTCTTGGCCGCACACATGCCTGGCAAGTGGGCCGCACCACCGGCACCGGCGATGATCACCTCGATGCCACGGGACTCGGCCTCTTCGGCGTACTGGAACAGCAGGTCCGGGGTGCGGTGAGCGGAAACCACTTTCACCTCGTAAGGGATGCCGAGCTTTTCCAGCATATCGGCGGTGTGGCTAAGGGTGGACCAATCGGACTTGGAGCCCATGATCACGCCAACCAGTGCACTCATCGTCGTGCCTCTTCTCTCTGGGCGCCCGCAGGCGCGTCAAAAAACAACAAGCCACGCGGGAAACCCGGCGTGGCTTGTTGTACGAATAATGGCCGATCTGGACCGGCCGAAGGCCGCGCAGTATACCTCAATGAAGCAGATAAACAGCCCCTGTGACGACCATCTGTCATGGGATTGGAAAATACGCGCTTCCTGACTAAAAAGTCAGCTCGCCACGGCCCGATACAGCGAAATATTTTGAGGCGTTGCGGCGATTTATTTAGTGGGTAGAAACCATTATAAAAACTTCGCACGGTTCATTAACGATAATGACCGGTGCGTCTTTAACAGGAATCAACAACTGAACAGGAGTTCAAATGCAATGAAATACCCCATCAACATCTACATCATCGCTCATGACGATTTAAAGGACTACGACGCCAATAAGCTTTACACCGATTACTTCTCTTGGCTTAAAACCGAGCTGGAAGAAATTTCGGAGCGAAACGTCAGCTTTACGATAGTCAATCCGGGTTCCTACTCAGATTTATCAGGATACGACTACAGAAACGCAGACGAATCAATTGCGCTGAGCGGCTGGCGGCAACGAGTGAACAAATCTCATCACAAGCTAACCCAGTCAGATTATTTTAACTCTGCCCTCAACCCAGTTCTTTTGCTGACTCGACACGCCATTAACAATGGCGTTATTGGCATAGCTTATAACAAAAGCTATGCCGCCATCTCGTCAATCAGTATGTATCGCGCCCCCGCCCACGAAATTGGGCACATGCTGGGTGCCACTCACGAAGACAGTGAAATTGATTACGACGGCTGGTGGCACAGCTCGATCATGTTGTCCGATAATTTTTCACATTTGCGTGGCAACACTTATCGCTTCAGCAACAAAAACAGAGAAAACATTCGTAGGCATCTAAGTCGATTCGATTGACATCCGCTGCGCAACCAACACTGTGGAGTCTCACGCCCTCACCAGCAGGGCTTGCCGCACCACCTGCAAGGTTGCGCCACAGCAGCCACACCGGCAACACCGGCAACACCGCCCACGATTAGAAATGACGAACAACGCACTATTAATGCCCGCGCCAAAAAAATTGGCCCACACGCACTTATCATTTCACGATCATACAATCAACATTAGACACATTTGAATATAAACTGAGAAGAGTCATGCCTAAATTTCTTAAACCAATGCTTTTATTGAGCGCTTTACTGATACTCCCGACCGCCCAGGCAAATACTGTAACGGACAATACACCATGGCCAGTGAATAACGTTGAAACGCCCAGAGTGTCCGACAGGTCCAGTGCCGCACCCGAAGAAAAAAGACCGATTTTCATTTTTGCATTCATTCATGACGACATCCCCGAGACGGCGATTTCTTCGTTGTTCAAAGAGCACTTTCTCGATTGGGTGAAAGAGATAACTGCAGTGACCGGGCGTCGTGTGTCTGTAGCGTTTGTTCGAAACATGCCGCCCTATACGAATTATTCGTACAAAAACACTCAGGTAGAATCATATAACGGGTGGGTCTTACTCGCCCAACAGTACCGTCGTGATAAAAATCTTCCGCACAACAAAACGACGAAATTCGTACTGCTGACGAAAAACGCCATGGTTGATAAAGACGTCTTGGGCGTCGCGGGCAGGGGTCAACCCTTTGGCATTGCCTCACTGCTCGGAAAGCAAATTGCCGGCCATGAGTTGGGACACATGTTCACGGCGGATCACGACCTATCAGAAGTTCGCTACAACGGGTGGTGGTGCGAAACATTCATGGCAGCCAAGATCAACCAAATGCTGAGCAACTGCTACCAATATAGTGAGGGTAATCGTGAACGTATCGTGTCGTACCTGGACAGCACGCCATGAAATTGTTTACAGCCCCTCCCGGCTGAGAGGCTTATACCGACGGCGAGTCAAATCGCTTCATGCGTTGCTCGCCGCACCCCCCTCAAGCTTGCGCCACAACAACCGCACATTGGCCTTGCGCACCAGGGCGCAGCGATACAGGCGAATCTCCAGCGGCACGTGCCATTGCGCACCGCCGCAGATCACCAGTTCGCCCCGGGCCAGTTCGGCGCGCACGCTCAGGTGCGGTACCCAGGCGATGCCCAGGCCTTCCAGGGCCATGCTTTTCAAGCTGTCGGCCATGGCTGTCTCGTAGACCGTGGTGAAACGCAGCGCCCGCTGGCGCAACAACTGGTTAACCGAGCGGCCGAGAAACGCTCCGGCGCTGTAGGCCAGCAGCGGCACGCTGGCCTCGCCTTCAAGATCGAACAGTGGGTTGCCGTCGGCATCGGCCGCACACACCGGGAGCATCTCGGTCTGGCCCAGGTGCAGCGACGGGAAGATCTCCGGGTCCATTTGCATCGCCGAATCCGGATCGTAGAAGGCCAGCATCAGGTCGCAGCCGCCCTCACGCAATGCATGGACGGCATCGCCCACGTTAGTCGCCACCAGCCGCGTGGCGATGTTCATCCCTTCGTTGCGCAGTTGCGCGATCCAGCGTGGGAAGAAGCCCAAGGCCAGGGAATGCGCGGCCGACACCTGGATCACTTCGCCCTGCCCGCCTTCCAGATGATGCAAATGGCGCAGCACTTCACCCAACTGCTCGACCACTGTGCGCGCTGTCACCAGGAACAGTTGCCCCGCCGCCGTCAGTTCGACCGGTGTGCGAGAGCGGTTGACCAGGGTCAGCCCCAGCGCCGATTCGAGGCTGCGGATTCGCCGGCTGAAAGCCGGTTGCGTCACAAAGCGCCGTTCGGCGGCCTGGGAGAAGCTGCGAGTAGCGGCCAGGGCACTGAAGTCCTCAAGCCATTTGCTTTCAAGATTCATCATGTCCTCCGTTACACGCACCAAAACAGGTCACACGCTCGACGCACCGACAGCGTCACACCGGCATTATGCCGAATATGCATAGGGCAGTGTTTAACAGCATTGGCCCTTATTTTTTCCAGAGCCTAGGATCCACAGCGTTCCGGCTTAGACCGGGTCCTTATCGAGATGATTTCTATCATGTCCTGCGCTGCATCGTTCCGCACAGAAAAAGACCTGCTTGGCGTACTCGAAGTACCAGCACAAGCGTATTACGGCATCCAGACCCTGCGAGCGGTGAACAACTTCCGTCTCTCCGGCGTCCCGATCTCGCATTACCCCAAGCTGGTAGTCGGCCTGGCAATGGTCAAACAGGCCGCCGCTGACGCCAACCGCGAGCTGGGCCAGCTCAGCGAAGCCAAGCATGCAGCCATCAGCGAAGCCTGTGCACGACTGATCCGCGGTGATTTCCACGAAGAGTTCGTGGTGGACATGATTCAGGGCGGCGCCGGCACGTCGACCAACATGAATGCCAACGAAGTCATCGCCAACATTGCGTTGGAGGCCATGGGCCACAACAAGGGCGAATACCAGTATCTGCACCCCAACAACGACGTGAACATGGCGCAGTCCACCAACGACGCCTACCCGACCGCGATCCGCCTGGGTCTGCTGCTGGGTCACGATGCATTGCTGGCCAGCCTCGATAGCCTGATCCAGTCGTTCGCAGCCAAGGGTGAAGAATTCAGCCACGTCCTGAAAATGGGCCGCACCCAGCTGCAGGACGCTGTGCCGATGACCCTCGGCCAGGAATTCCGCGCCTTCGCCACCACCCTGAGCGAAGACCTGGCGCGCCTGAAAACCCTGGCGCCTGAATTGCTCACCGAAGTGAACCTGGGCGGCACCGCCATCGGCACCGGCATCAACGCCGACCCACGCTACCAGGCCCTGGCCGTGCAGCGTCTGGCAACCATCAGCGGTCAACCGCTGGTACCGGCCGCCGACCTGATCGAAGCCACATCCGACATGGGTGCCTTCGTGCTGTTCTCCGGCATGCTCAAGCGCACCGCGGTCAAGCTGTCGAAGATCTGCAACGACTTGCGCCTGCTCTCCAGCGGCCCTCGCACCGGCATCAACGAAATCAACCTGCCGGCCCGCCAGCCAGGCAGCTCGATCATGCCCGGCAAGGTCAACCCGGTGATCCCGGAAGCGGTCAACCAAGTGGCGTTCCAGATCATCGGCAACGACTTGGCCCTGACCATCGCCGCCGAAGGCGGCCAACTGCAACTGAACGTGATGGAGCCGCTGATCGCCTTCAAGATCTTCGACTCGATCCGCCTGCTGCAACGGGCCATGGACATGCTGCGCGAGCACTGCATCGTCGGCATCACCGCCAACGAAGCGCGCTGCCGCGAACTGGTCGAGCACTCGATCGGCCTGGTCACCGCCCTGAACCCGTACATCGGCTATGAAAACGCCACCCGCATCGCCCGCGTAGCCCTGGAAAGCGGCCGCGGCGTGCTGGAACTGGTGCGCGAAGAAGGCTTGCTCGACGACGCCATGCTCGACGACATCCTGCGCCCGGAAAACATGATTGCACCGCGTCTGGTACCGCTGAAAGCGTGATCGACGCAACTAACGCTCACCAGGTCGAGGGACTAGACACCTCTCACCTTTTGAGGGCTTGGGGATCTTCCCTAAGCCCTTTTTTTGCCGTTACCAGGAGGGCTCATGCCTGAACTGACAAGATCGCAGCCTTCGACAGCCTCTGCATTGATTGAAATGAGGCTGCCGAAAGCTGCGATTTTTTGATATTGCTGCACCCCGTTTCGTCGGACGCACCACAACTGTGCAGACGGGCGCCGCGCTGATAGGTATAGTGCCGCCCCTCTTCGTATGAGTGATCGTCGGTAGCGAGGTCTCAACAACATGCGAAACCCGAACTAATAACAACCCGCGAATTGGACCGGGACGAAACCGCGCCTCACCTGTCAAGCCGCGCGCTTACGGATGTAACGCAATGTTTCCAAATGGCCATCATTTGCTTAAACAAAAAACAGCGAGGAATACTCATGCTCGAAGTCATCAACGACTTCCTTTCAGGGAAAGTGCTGATCGTGCTCATTGTCGGGCTCGGTAGCTACTTCACGATCCGCTCGCGTTTCGTCCAGTTCCGACATTTCTTCCACATGTTCACGGTGTTCCGTGACAGCCTCAAGAGCAGCACTGACCAGCTCAGTTCGTTCCAGGCCCTGATGCTCAGCCTGGCCGGTCGTGTCGGTGCGGGTAACATCGCCGGTGTCGGCATCGCGGTGACCCTCGGCGGTCCTGGTGCGGTGTTCTGGATGTGGGTGACCGCGCTGGTCGGCATGTCCAGCAGCTTCTTCGAATGCTCCCTCGGCCAGCTCTACAAGCGCTGCGACTCCGAAGGCCAGTACCGTGGCGGCCCGTCCTACTACATCCAGCACGGTCTGCAGAAACGCTGGCTGGGCATGATCATGGCATTCCTGCTGCTGATCACCTTCGGCTTCGCTTTCAACGGCCTGCAAGCCCACGCCGTGACCCACTCGCTGAACAACGCCTTCGGCTTTGACACTACCTACACCGGCCTGGCCCTGGCGGTATTGCTGGGCCTGGTGTTCATTGGCGGGATCAAGCGCATCGCCAAGGTGGCCGACCTGCTGGTACCGGTCAAAACCCTGGCGTACATCGGCGTAACTCTCTACGTGATCGTGCTGCAGTTCGAACACGTACCGGACATGCTGGCGACTATTGTCAGAAGTGCGTTCGGTCTGGATCAGGCCTTTGGCGGCCTGATCGGCAGCGCCATCGTCATGGGCGTCAAGCGTGGCGTATTCGCCAACGAAGCCGGCCTGGGCAGTGCGCCTAACGTAGCCGCCGTAGCCTCGGTCGAGCATCCGGTAGCCCAAGGTGTGGTCCAGGCGTTCAGCGTATTCCTGGACACTTTCGTAATCTGCACCTGCACCGCGCTGCTGATCCTGTTGTCGGGCTTCTACACCCCTGGCTTCGAAGGCGACGGCATTGCCCTGACCCAGAACTCCCTGGCCGCCGTGGTCGGTGATTGGGGTCGGATTTTCATCTCCGTGGCCCTGTCGTTGTTCGTGTTCACCTCGATCCTCTACAACTACTACCTGGGCGAGAACAATCTGCGCTTCATGGTCGGTGAAAACCGCAAGGTGCTGATCGGCTATCGCGCCCTGGTGCTGGTATTGATCTTCTGGGGCGCCATCGAAAACCTCAGCACCGTGTTTGCCTTCGCCGACATCACCATGACCCTGCTGGCGTTCGTGAACCTGATCGCGCTGTTCCTGCTGTTCAAGGTCGGCATGCGCATCCTGCGCGACTACGATGACCAGCGTTCGGCCGGCATCAAGGTTCCGGTGTTCGATTCCAGCAAATTCCCGGATCTGGATCTGGACCGCAAAGCGTGGCCAGCCAACCCGTCGGCGCCGGCTGCCCAGCCTGAAGCTGCCGCGGGCGTAGCCGCAGCGCAACGCTGATCGGCAGGCTGACCGTAAAAAACCGGGCGCATCCCCTGCGCCCGGCGTGACACAACGTAAGGTCGGCGTCATGCTCGACCTTATGTTGTGGCAGCTTTAATGAAGCTGCCGTTTTCGTCCTCGGAGAACACCCATGAACCCCTCGACTTACCCTGCCGCCCAGCACGTCATGGTGCTCTACACCGGTGGCACCATCGGCATGCAGGCCAGCGCTCACGGCCTGGCGCCGGCATCCGGTTTCGAAGCGCGAATGCGCGATTACTTGCACAGCCAACCCGAACTCGTTGTCCCGCAATGGCGCTTCCGGGAAATGTCGCCGCTGATCGACAGCGCCAACATGACCCCGGCCTACTGGCAGCAACTGCGCGAAGCGGTGGTCGATGCCGTGGATGTGCAGGGCTGCGACAGCGTACTGATCCTGCACGGCACCGATACCTTGGCCTATAGCGCGGCGGCCATGAGCTTTCAATTGCTCGGCCTGCACGCCCGGGTGTGCTTTACCGGCTCCATGCTGCCCGCCGGCGTGACCGACAGCGACGCCTGGGAAAACCTCAGCAGCGCGTTGGTTGCCCTCGGCCAAGGGTTGGCGCCAGGCGTGCATCTGTACTTCCACGGTGAGCTGCTGGCGCCGACCCGTTGCGCCAAGGTGCGCAGCTTCGGTCGTCACCCGTTCAAACGCCTGGAGCGTCAGGGCGGGGGTATCAAAGCTTCTTCGCTGCCGGCGCAGTTGAATTACAACCAGCCCAAACAACTGGCGAATGTCGCGGCGCTGCCACTGTTTCCCGGCATCAGCGCCGAGATTCTCGATGGCCTGCTCGGCAGCGGCATCCAGGGCTTGGTGTTGGAGTGCTACGGCAGCGGCACCGGGCCGAGCGACAACCCGGCCTTCCTCGCCAGCCTCGAGCGCGCGCGGGACAACGGCGTGGTGGTCGTGGCCGTGACCCAGTGTCATGAAGGTGGCGTGGAGCTGGACGTGTACGAGGCCGGCAGCCGCTTGCGTGGCGTCGGCGTACTGTCCGGCGGCGGCATGACCCGCGAGGCCGCGTCCGGCAAGTTGCAGGCGTTGATCGGCGCCGGGTTACCGGTGGATGAAGTTCGGCGGCTGGTTGAGCTGGACCTGTGCGGCGAACTGAGCTGATTCAAACCTGCATTAACTTGTAGCAAGGGCTTTTATGGCGAGGGAGCTTGCTCCCGCTGGACCGGGCTAGCGCTCCAGTGCGCAGCGCTCCCAACATTAGCGGCCGCTGCGCGCCCGAGCGGGAGCAAGCTCCCTCGCCACAAAAGCGACGTCATGCCAAAGTACCCGGCATACAACTTGCTCCATTTCCAGCCTCCCAAGGCTGGAAACGAACATGCTTCATTCCCACCTCACCACCCTCAACGCCGTCTCCCTGGTGCTCAGCACCTTTAAGCATGAAGGGCTGCCCAGTGACGCGTTATTGGCCGGCAGCGGCATCAGCGCGGCGGATCTGAGCCGGGCCGACACGCGCATCACCACCAACCAGGAGATGCAGGTCTGCGCCAACGCCGTGGCCCTCAAGCGCGACATCGGCCTGGAACTGGGCCTGCGCATGCACGTGTCGTCCTACGGCATGCTCGGCTATGCGCTGCTCACCAGTGCCACCTTAGGTGACGCTTTGCGCCTGGCGCTGCGTTATCCAGCGCTATTGGGAACACTCTTCGCATTGAATCTGGAAGAAGACGACGAGACGGTCTGGCTGAGCGCCAGCGATTATCGGGAGAACCCGGCCCTGGCGGCGTTCAACGCCGAGTTCTGCATGGTCTCGCTGAAAATCATCTGCAACGACCTGCTCGGTCATGCCCTGCCACTGCGCGCGGCGCGCTTCGAACATTCGGCACCCGACTACCAGGCGCGCTACGGGGCACTGTTCGATTGCCCGGTGCGTTTCGACAGTATCGATAATGCCTTCGCCTTCGACCGCAACTGGCTCGAACAGCCGCTGCCCCTGGCCGACCCCATCACCCATCACGCCATGGCCGAACGCTGCCGCCGACAGAACACCGAATTCACCGGACGCCAGGCCTGGCTGGGGCGGATTCGCCAGTTGCTCGGCGCACAACTGGACGCCGCTCCCGGGCTGGAAGGCCTGGCCGAACAAATGAACTGCTCGGCGCGCACCTTGCGCCGGCACCTCAAGGATTTGGGTTGCAGCTATCAGGACCTGCTGGACGAACTGCGCTTCGAGCGGGCCAAGCAGATGCTCTGCGAGGATCAGTTGCCGATCTACCAGATCGCCGAACGACTGGGCTTCAGTGAAACCGCCAGCTTCCGCCACGCCTTCGTGCGCTGGAGCGGCGTGGCGCCGAGCCAGTTCAGGTCCTGAACCTTCGGCAACCACCGCGCTCATGCACACCGCCCTGCGCAGCAGACTACAACCAAGCTTTGCAGAGAGCTTTGCTTGAACAATTCAAGGGGCTGCTGGCGAGTTAAGAAAAAATCCGCAAAACTGGCTCAACTCAAGATTTTCTTGGCGCACTGAAAAAATCCTGCGCCAAAAGCTGAAAATTAAGAATTTTTGCTACGAAGGCTTACCCCTCAACATCCAGCAACTGATCAAACCGACTTCATTGCTGGCAAACCGAGTGCTGGATAACGTCGACCCCCGCTAGCCACTGCAACATCAACCCGTGGCGAGGGAACTTGCTCCCGCTGGGCGGCAAAGCCGCCCCAAAACAGGCTGACGCATTTCTCCGGAAAAACCGCATCAACGGGTCTACGACGGCTACTCCGCCGCGCGGTACCCCCCCGTTTGTTGGAAAAATAAGATATGAGTCGGCACGTCAAAATTCTTTTTGCCCGGCTCAGTCGCAGACGATGATTCTATGAGCTATACCAAAGTGCCATCATCGCCACGCAAAGGGAGCCATGCGCCATGAAGGGGACTTTCTTAGCTTTACTAATTATGTCTATCGCCGGATGCGCCAACCTGAACAGTATCTACCGAACATTTGATATTTCTCGTGGGGAAAGCACCATGAGCGATATTCGACAGAGAGCCATACTGGTAGCCCCCAACGAGAGCATAACCAAAAAATACGACCCGACCGGAAAGTACGTTTTGGAAGAGCACATAAAGAAAGGGACGGTTGTGTGTGCAGAACCAAGCCCCGATGCAATGGCCTCCCTTGCTTATGAGTTGGCGGCAAAAGGGGGGTATCCAGGTAAGGCAAGCGGTGAATTGGCTTTCGCCATGCAGGATGGGGCTGCATTCACCGGCATACGCACTCAAAGCATCCAATTGCTCCGTGATTTCGGTTATCGCCTGTGTGAGAGCTACCTGTCTGGCGCCATAAGCGCCGCTCAATATGACCTCCTCATGAGACGTTTCCAAAAAAACACGGTCGCCCTCTTGGCGATTGAGCAACTGACCGGAACGGTCAAAGCCCCTCCGATAGCCCTCACGACAAGTGGGCGGGCTGAAGCGACAAAATCACTTTCCGAACAAAGAGCCGAAAGAGAGAAGGTCAGCGATAGAATTTCTGCCCTGGAAGCAGAGAAGACGGCCGTAGACAAAAAAATCAGTGACGCAAAAAAAGCGGATGCCAAGGCTGACACGTCGGAAATGGATCAAATCGCATCGGGCTTGGCGGAAAAAATTAAGAACCTGAAAGACGATAGAAGCGTTATCGACAGTGCAATAGCTGAAACAAAAGGCGTGCTGGTCGATGGCGAAACCAAGGTAAGAATAGAAACCACGGGCATGGGTGGCCAACGATCAGATGCCCATATTCAGCAGATAGCAAAAACAGTCGAAGGAATTGTTAATAACATTGTGCTTTCCGATGATGAACATCAAATGTGCATGTCGGCTCTTTTGTTATCAGCCCCAAATAATGATCAGAAAGAATTTTCGGCTTGGTGCATCAAGGTAATGAATACCCAGGCTAATGCCCGAGAGATTTTACTGAACAATGCAAAATCAAAGCTGGAACAAGCGCAGGCAGTTTTGCAAAGTGGAGCCAGCGCGGAAAAAAAAGAAGCCGCAGAAAAGGAGGCTGAGACTCAGCGGAAAGTGATTGGTGTATTTGTGGGCGGCCTCAAGGGATACAGCGTATTCACGGATGTGAAAATGCCTTAGCGAACATTGCGCACTTGCCTACATTTACCGTGCACATGGGTAGACAAAGGGACAGGGGCACAAAACGAAGCGTCGGGACAGCACTGTCTCGACGCTTCTATATTGATCGCGCTCAGCTATCCCAGAAAATGTGAGTTCATTGCTGGCGAACCAAGTGCCGGATAACGTAGACCCACGATAGCCGCTACACCATCAACCTGTGGCGAGGGGATTTAGCGAAACGTCGCACCGCACCGCACCGCTGGGCTGGGCAGCAGCCCCAAAAGCCGGCGCATTCCTACAGAAAAACCGCTGCGCCACCGACCGGGAGCAAGCTCCCTCGCCACGAATCCCGGGGCAATTCGGAGCCTTGTTTATTCGTATGCGTCCGGCCAACACACCTTCCTGACCCCGACGCCAAAGGCGATGGTGTCCACCTGATTTAAGTGGACACCATTTCTAGCCTTTTAAGCGGGTCTTTCATGCAGCCACAACGCCGTTCCTACTCCAAATCCTTCAAGGCCCAGGTCATTCAAGAGTGCTCCCAGCCCGGGGCCTCGATTGCCAGCGTTGCGCTGAGCCACAGCCTCAACGCGAACCTCGTCCATAAATGGATTCGAGTGCAAACGCAGAAAGCCATGGCGCTGCAACCTGCTTTCATTCCGCTGCCCTTGCAGTTAGCCGGAGCAAATTCGCAAGCCGCGTCATCGACTATCTGCCTCGAAATCCCACACCCGCGCGGCACCGTGAAAGTGAACTGGCCGACCGAAAGCGCCGCTGCCTGCGCCACCTTTCTGCGAGACCTGTTGCGATGATCCGCATCGACTCCATCTGGCTCGCCACCGAGCCGATGGACATGCGCGCCGGCACCGAAACCGCGCTGGCGCGGGTGGTTGCAGTGTTCGGTGCGGCGCAGCCGCACTGTGCTTATCTGTTTGCCAATCGCCGCGCCACGCGCATCAAGGTGCTGGTGCACGACGGGTTGGGTATCTGGCTGGTAGCGCGCCGCCTGCATCAAGGCAAGTTCTTCTGGCCGGGTTCTCGACACGGCTCTCAGATAGAATTGGGTGCCGAACAGCTACATGCCCTGGTGCTGGGTTTGCCTTGGCAAAGAGTCGGGCCTGGCAGCGCGATTTCCATCGTATAACACCTGCCATGGCCACCCAGGCCGTGCAATTGTCCGATGAGCCTATCGTCGGTTTTAGCCTGCTCTGGCAAAATCGGCGGCATGACTTCACTGCCCAATCTCGACCAACTAAACCCTGAACAACTGCGTGCTCTGGCGGCGCAGTTGATGCAGCGTGTCGAGAGTCTCGATCAGAAAATCGAGACAATGGGTAAGAAGATCCACCGCGACCAAACGGTTATCGAAAAGCTGACCCACGAGATTGCGCAACTCAAGCGCTTCAAGTTTGCCAAGCGCAGCGAGCAACTGAGCCCGGATCAAGCCAGCCTGCTCGATGACCTGATCGACACCGACATTGCGGCCATCGAGGCTGAACTTGAAGCGCTGAAACTTGCTCCCGCTTCGACCGAGGTTCGGCAAAAACCTAAACGCACCGCCTTGCCGCCGCAGTTTCCGCGCACTCTGATCCACCACGAACCCGACAACAGCCATTGCCAGTGCGGCTGCGCTCTCAAGCGTATCGGCGAGGATGTCAGCGAGAAACTCGACTACACGCCGGGCGTGTTCACCGTTGAGCGGCACATCCGTGGCAAGTGGGTCTGCGATCAGTGCGAAACCCTGATCCAGGCACCGGTTCCGGCGCAGGTCATCGACAAAGGCATCCCGACCGCGGGGCTGCTGGCCCACGTCATGATCGCGAAGTTCGCCGACCATCTACCGCTCTATCGCCAGGAATCGATTTTTGGTCGAGCCGGTTTGGCTATCGCGCGTTCGACCCTGGCGCAATGGGTCGGCAACTGTGGCGTGCAGTTACAGCCGCTGGTCGATGCCCTGCGTAATACTGTCCTCGAACATGGCGTAATCCACGCCGATGAAACGCCGGTGCAGATGCTCACGCCGGGTGCGAAGAAAACCCATCGAGCCTATGTCTGGGCCTACGCCACCAGCCAGTTCTCGGAATTGGCGGCGGTGGTTTACGACTTCAGCCCTAGCCGCGCCGGAGAACACGCCCGCAACTTCCTGCAAGACTGGAAGGGCAAGCTGGTCTGCGATGATTTTGGCGGCTACAAGGCCAGCTTTGAACTCGGCGTGACCGAGATCGGCTGCATGGCTCATGCGCGGCGCAAGTTCTTCGAGCTGCACGCCACCAACAAGAGCCAGCTTGCCGAGCAGGCCTTGAGGTACATCCAGCGGCTGTACGAAATAGAGCATGAAGTCCGCGACCTGGAACCGGATTTACGCCGCCGAATACGGC
Source organism: Pseudomonas sp. LBUM1664 (assembly GCF_059695895.1). Taxonomy (NCBI): domain Bacteria; kingdom Pseudomonadati; phylum Pseudomonadota; class Gammaproteobacteria; order Pseudomonadales; family Pseudomonadaceae; genus Pseudomonas; species Pseudomonas sp. LBUM1664. The sequence continues at coordinate 6,277,438 of NZ_CP166791.1, forward strand.
AAGAAAAAGCCGTACCGGTGATGGACGCTTTGCATGCCTGGATGATCGCCCAGCGCCAGCTCGTGCACGACGGCTCGGCTATTAGCAAGGCTCTGGATTACAGCCTCAAACGTTGGACGGCGCTGTCGCGCTATCTCGATGACGGTGCCGTACCCATTGACAATAATTGGGCCGAGAACCAGATTCGGCCATGGGCGTTAGGTCGCAAAAATTGGCTGTTCGCTGGGTCACTGCGCAGTGGCAAACGTGCAGCCGCGATCATGAGCTTGATCCAATCGGCACGGCTCAACGGACATGATCCGTATGCTTATTTGAAGGACGTCCTCACGCGCCTGCCGACGCAGCGGGCGAGTGCGATTGCCGAACTGCTGCCGCATAGATGGCAACCGGTTTAGTTGCGCAAGACGGTATGCCCGGCCGCACTTTCATCCGAAACCTCCTGCACTTTATTCAGCGCATCGAGCATCTGTTCTGCACCCGCCTGGCCAATCAATGGAATCAATATGCGGATAGCTGCCCCGTTTCGATTTCCATCAGCCAGGCCAACGAGTCTGTGCCACCACCTTTGCTTCTGAGCGCAAGGTAGAGATTTCCCGGCGCTCCTGGTGACCTTGACGGGGTAGCGAAGCCCTTCGCTAACAACGGGGAAGAGGTCGATAGCCTTTTGCAAACTTGAGGCGGCATCCTCCGCCCGTTGTCGAAGGTTCGCCGTATGTAGTGGTCAATCAGGTGCAGCAACGTGTCGCCTCTCGTGATGATCGACACACGAAACTGTTCCGCAAAATTCTCGGACAACTCAGCTATTTTCGGAGGGAACCGAGCAGGCTTCCCTCCGTCAACATCCTTCTTGGCAGTTTGGGTGCTTTGGGTGCGCGCTCTGCCCCGACCGGCACCATCACCGATCCATATAAACCCAGGAACGCCCCGCACCACACTCACCCAACCCTTATAAGCACCCACTGAGCACTCAGCGAGCCCTAATCCGCACCTAAAAAACACCGTCTATTTCTCGACGACTTTCAACTGAAAGCACCGTAGACGCACCTACGCCACACCATCTCAACCCGGACGCCACCCCTAACGCCCCGACACAACCCAGATCAGCACTCATATCGCACCGAAGGCGATATTGTCGTGGCGCACATGGACCCAATTCAGGTTCATTCACGCCTGCACTGGTCAAACCAGCATGGGGCTCCGGTTGCCTGGTCACGCAAGGGGGGCCAAGCCAAAGCTAAAACATGGCCAATTGAATTCCGGCAAACCGATGGAGGGTGGCTGAAAACACTCTCGAATCAGTGCCAAATTTGGGGGACAGAAATCAGTTAAAACACCGTCTAATGTAATTATACGAACTGACCCATGTGTTACCTCTGTTTTCCTGCTCTCCCAGGGTGCAAGACGGGATGCCCGGACGCATACGTTTATTCTCCCTCTGCCAAGCTTCCAACCAGCTACGCATCCTTGCACCATTGCCTACAACTACGCCAGAAACCGCCGGCTTGTGCGCCTTGCCCTCACCACCTATCGTCTCCCTGTCGCTGACACCAGCGAACGGGTTTGGCGGCCCGGTTGACGAAAGTTCCTCACCTGAAAGGAGCTTCACTATGTTCAAGATCAAACCAAACCCAGCAGAAGCAGATCCCAATTCCCCCTACTTGGACGGCCTCAACGCAAAAAAACTCGACGAGGCCTCCAAGCGCGCATTGGACTATTACCTGGCGCCCAAACCGGCAAAACCCGCGGAAACCATCCAACCCGGCCAGATATTCACCGTCATAAAAGACATCGACAACGAATCCCTCCTGGCAAACCTCAGCGAAACCCTGGCTTCAGCCGATGCGATGGTCAACGATCTGGCCTTCGAGCTGGAAGGCTCACGACGTCACATCGCCCTCGGTATCCAGCAACTGATCGAACTGAGTTCATTGCTGGCGAACCGAGCGCTGCATAACGTCGACCCACGCTAACCGCCACAACATCAACCCCTATGGCGAGGAAGCAAGCTCCCTCGCCATAGGTTACAGAGCAGCCATCCAAGCATCAGTCACGCCCCAAACCCGCGCACACCCGCGCCAGCAAGGGGCGATTTACGGTCAAACCTTTTGGCCATTTCGATCCCCTTTTGGCCTCTCCTGCCGTTCTCCAAAACGCTGCGCGCCGCAAGACTGTGATCAACCGGATCAGCCTTGCGGAGAACAATAATGCTGACGATCTATTCGGACGATCACCACCTGCATCACGGGCGCTGCGAGTTGATGGACGGGCAACTGATGCCCTGCTTCGAAATGCCCTCCCGGGCCGATCACGTGTTGGCGCGGGTCAAGGCTCAGGCGCTGGGCCCGGTCGAAGCGCCCCATGATTTCGGCCTGGGGCCGATCCAGCGCATCCACAGCCCGGCGTACCTGGAATTCTTCAAAGGTGCCTGGGACCGATGGACTGAATTCAATCGCGACGGCGATTTGCTGCCCTACACCTGGCCGGCGCGGACCTTGCGCACGGTCATTCCGAAAAGCCTGCACGGCCAGCTCGGTTATTACAGCTTCGACGGCGGCGCGCCGATTACCGCCGGCACTTGGCAAGCAGCCTACAGCGCCGCGCAGGTCGCCCTCACTGCCCAGGCCGAGATCCAGCGTGGCGCCCGCAGTGCCTTTGCGTTGTGCCGCCCGCCGGGGCATCACGCCGCCGGTGACTTGATGGGCGGCTATTGCTACCTCAACAACGCCGCCATCGCCGCCCAGGCCTTTCTCGACCAGGGCCACAAGAAGGTCGCGATCCTCGATGTGGATTACCACCACGGCAACGGCACCCAGTCGATTTTCTACGAACGCAACGACGTGTTGTTCGCCTCGATCCACGGCCACCCGGAAGCCGAGTTTCCGTTCTTCCTGGGCTATGCCGATGAGCGTGGCGAAGGTGCCGGTGAAGGTTTCAACTTCAACTACCCTTTGCCGGCCGGCTCAGGCTGGGACACCTGGAGCGCCGCGCTGGAGCAGGCCTGCGACAAGACCCAACGTTACGACGCCGATGTCATCGTCGTGTCCTTGGGTGTGGACACCTTCAAGGACGACCCAATCTCGCAATTCAAGCTCGACAGCCCGGATTACCTGGCGATGGGCAAGCGCATCGCCGCGCTCGGTAAACCGACGCTGTTCGTGATGGAAGGCGGCTACGCGGTGGCACAAATCGGCATCAATGCCGTGAACGTTCTCGAAGGTTTTCAAAGCGCCCAATGAGGAATAAAAGCATGAACCGACTCAAGCGTTTGCTGGTTCCCAGCCTGTGCGCCACGCTGTTGTGCGGTGCCGCCCAAGCTGAGGAACATACCCTGCGTGTCTACAACTGGTTCGACTACATCACGCCCAAGGCCCTGGACGATTTCAAGGCGCAGAACAGCCAGGTCAAACTGGTCTACGACATCTTCGACACCAACGAAGCCCTGGAAGCCAAGCTGCTGACCGGCAATTCCGGCTACGACGTGGTGGTGCCGTCCAACGTGTTCCTGGCCAAGCAGATCGAAGCCGGCGTGTTCCAGCCCCTGGACCGCAGCAAGCTGCCGAACTGGAACCACCTCGATCCCAAGCTGATGAAGCTGATCGAAGCCAACGACCCGGGCAACAAATTCGCCGTGCCCTACATGTACGGCACCATCCTGATCGGCTTCAACCCGGACAAGGTCAAGGCCGCCCTGGGTGACAACGCACCGGTGGACAGCTGGGACCTGATCTTCAAGGAAGAGAACATCAGCAAGCTCAAACAGTGTGGCGTGGCGCTGCTCGATTCCCCGTCGGAAATCCTGCCCCTGGCTTTGCAGCACCTGGGCCTGGACCCCAACAGCAAGCAGCCGGCGGACTACGCCAAGGCGCAAGCGCTGCTGTTGAAGATTCGCCCGTACATCACCTACTTTCACTCCTCCAAGTACATGGCCGACATCGCCAACGGCGACATCTGCGTGGCGGTCGGCTACTCCGGCAGCTTCTCCCAAGCGGCCAACCGGGCCAAGGAAGCCAAGAACGGCGTGACGGTCGACATGCGGCTGCCCAAGGAAGGCGCGCCGATCTGGTTCGACATGCTCGCCATTCCCAAAGGCGCGAAGAACCCGGACGACGCGTACACCTTCATCAACTACTTGTTGCAACCGAAAGTGATTGCACCGGTCAGCGATTTCGTCGGCTATCCAAACCCGAACAAAGACGCCACGGACATGGTCGACCCGGCGATCCGCAACAACCCCAACCTGTACCCGACCGAGGCGGCGATGGCCACGTTGTACACCCTGCAGCCCTTGCCCAGGGACGCCGAGCGGGCGCGGACACGGGCCTGGACTCGAATCAAATCCGGCCAGTAAATTGAGGCCGCAGACACCTCGCAGGGGCACCCGACTCTGTGAGCAGGCATATATATAGTTACCACCTTCCCTGTCTTGCGCGCCCCTAGCATGGAAAACCCGAAGTGTTCCGCTGTGGGGATTGCATGTATCGCGAGACAGGGAGTTTCAAATGACACACACCTCTACCACCACAAATCCTGCGTCCGAGGCCAGCCTCAGGGATGCTATCCAGAACCAGTTGTTCGCCGGCCCCACGTACCCGGAAGTAGCCGCTGTCCTTTTGCGGGCAGCCCTGCTGGAGCTGTACCCGGAACTGGACCTTGATCCACACACCAGCGTGGTCGGTGTGCCGGCCTGGGACATTGTCGACGGAGAAATCGTACAGCTCGCCACTCTCTATCAAGCGCTCAGCGAAATGCTGGCCGATAGAGCTCATGACCCTGATTCGACGCTGTTGCTCGAAGGCGTGCACTTTCTGACTCAACTACCGATCACCTCACCTGAGGTGCATTTACCGGTGCGTATCGACCAGATCGGGCGTCTGATCAACGAGCTCGTGCCCGCCATGGTGCCTGCCCTTCAGGAACAGCAATTGGCGTATTGGAATGCTTCGCTCGGCACATCCGGCCCTCGCTGGCATGAGCTCTCCAGAACGTTGCGCAAGATCTGGGACGTTAACCAGGTCGAGGATTGGACCACCGTTGAATGCGACATGGCCAGACGCTTATATCGTTACCCGGACCTGCAGGATCGCAAGGGCAAGGACCCTTATGACACCCATGCGTATCTGATTGACGTCGACGAAGTTGACAACGATGAGATCAAACGCCTGAACGAAAACTCCATCGTGGTATTGATCGGCACAGTCGACAACAAAGAGGTCATTCTCACGTACTCGATGAGCAACGGCTATGAGAAGTACGAGTCACAGCAAGCGCTGGGGCAATCCCTGCCCTCTCATCTGGGCAGCAACGTGGCCGGCAGGAAAATTCAGTGGCGACTTTATGAACCCGCCGGCAACATTTTCGATCAAAAGGCCTGCGGGCTGATCGCCATGCAGGTCAACGTCATCGGCCTCCCCGGCTTTATGGAAGGGTTTCGCTTCGACGAGAGCGAACAGCCTCCTACCGATGACTCGAACACGGATAAAGGGCTTGGCGCGGCCTGGTTCAAAAAACAGCTACCCGACTGGCTGCAGACCGCGTCGAAAGCCGACCAGATCCAGTTCGCCGAACACATGAAAAATCTGTCAGCGCTGGGCAGCTCGCATGCCGGCAAGACCTACCTGGACGATATCCCTCCCATCAGGGACTACGCGCTGAGCACCCTGAAAAAACAGATGGAGGCAGAACATGCCGACGCCTCGACCCTCGATCCGGAAAAAGTCGAGATCGAGATCCGCAGCCCCGTTGTCTGGGGGACGTTCGTCGTTCCCAACCAGATTGATACCACCCGGTTCAACCTCGTTGACCTGGCGTTACAAAACCTGATCGCACTCCCTCTCGGCGACAAAACAGTCAGGTCGCTCGACGGCAATGCGCTACCCGAGTGGATGACAGTCGACTACATCAAAAAGCTCATTACCGAAGTCGATCTCGGTCGTGTCTATCCCGACCTGGTCAAGAGCAAACTGCTCGACGATGCGGCAGAATCAACTCGTCGCGAAGAGTTGTATACCTCCCAACTACGCATTCAGCTACCGATGCTTGCGCTAGAGAACAAAATTCGTGGACAAGGCAACATGGACGAACGGGGTTACCGTTACGTCGCCGCATTGATGGAGCCCGAGGTCGCCGATCGCAAGGTAGACGGGCAAACCATCGTCCTGCGCCAACTGGCCTTGGTACCCGAGCTGCAAATGGGCACCGCGAAGGACATCGTCACCAATATGTTTGTGATCGGCCCGCAAGAACCTGGCGCCGGTCCATGCCTGCTCTATCGACCGTTGCTTGAACCGCAGCTGTGCCAGTACCCGTCATCCAGCAACCTGCTATATGCGATCCGGCAAACAGCCTCCTTGCGCCAGTCGGTGCTGGCATGGCTGCCCGATGGGGTACGCGCCCATTACAGCCGATATATTTTTCCGGGGCCCCTGCCCTCGCCGTGGATCATTGTGGAGTTCGTGACGGCCCCCCTGACGGCGGTGCGCGCCAGCGGCCCCATCAAGTTGAGCGACGAACCTCTGGGGCAAGCGTTCCTGCCACTGTTGTTCAAAGCCAATGCCAATGCCCTGGTAGAGTTTGCCGACCGCCAATCGGTTTCCAATAGCGAAAACCGCTGGGAGACTTTTAAGCAGACTGGCTGGCTGATTTTCAATCTGGCGTTGCCCTACTTGGGAAATACCGTCGGCACCACGGCCTGGCTCTGGCAAATTCTGGATGACATTGAAAAGCTGACGCAGCGCAACGACGAAACCAACACACAGGCCAAGTGGGAAGCATTCGTCGACCTGCTGCTGAACATCTCACTGGCGATCTCCATGCACGCCATGGACCGCGCCAGAGAAGCCGGACGCAAGCGTCGAGCAAAGGTGCCGCAAGTAGTGCGCGAATTGGAAAACCTGCCAAAACCTGCCCCCATTATCGAGAAGCTCGCGCCTTTAACGAGCACAACGCTTGCGTCCGAGCACTATGACGCCATCCATAGCAGCGGCGCCTTGATGAGCACATCGCAAAAAGCCGCGAAAGCCCTTGAAGCCTTCCACATCGAAGAACCCGAAGAGCCAGGGCTACCCAAAACCGCAGGACCGCTCAAAGGGCTCTACCAGAAGGGTGGCGACTGGTACGCAAAGGTCGCAGGAAAATGGTTCAAAGTGACCGTGGATGAGAACGACGTATCCATCGTTCATGGGAAAGAACCCACGCGCAGGGGCCCTCCCCTGATGAGCAATGCACAGGGTCAATGGAGCATTGACACCCGCTTGCGTTTATGCGGCGGCGGTTCAACACTTTCCAGGCAAAAAAATATCACTGACACCGAAAGCAGAAGTTCTGAACTGCTGACCCAACTGAACCAGTTTGAAGAAACCAAACCGCAAAGCCAGGTCCTGCTGATGAAGGAGGCACAGGCGCTGAACCAAACCTCGGGCCCCTCCAGGAAAACCAGGCGGGAAGTCTATTTAAAGACATTGGAAACACAGCGGGAAAGCTACGAAAACGCGTTGAAAATCATCAATCAACGGCCCGTCTTCCAATCAATGGCCGACTACGCCCGAACCCGGCTAGGCTACCTGAACACGCAAATAAACCTCACTTTCGCAGAGATAGGCGCACTGCAAGAGCGATTTACCCCCGCGTTGAACGAAGCGTTGGACATGATCGACTCTGGAATCGGGGTACTGGAGCAACGGCACATCGACGCCGCCGAAGCCATGATCAGTGTCGCTGACGACATGATTGAGCGCCTGGATTATATGGAGACACGCTTTTCCAGGCTAAAGAAACTAGGGCTCGAAGGCTTTGAGTTTATCCGGCAGCACCGTGAAAAGATGCCGAGCTACAAGAGTGAAACGCTTCGACTTGTCCTGGTGGAAATGTATCGCCACCTCTGCCTGTCACTGGACAGCATCAACACCGTGCCCGAAGGCTGGGCGGTGGTGAGCCAGATTGTTGATAACGCCACGGTTTCTCTTCAAAGCCTGCACGACGCAATGAATGAGCGAAGCGTGATTCGGCTGGATGAACAAATCGACGCGCTGGGCAGCCTGACGGAACAGTTCGCAGCAATCGACGAACACCTCGAATACGTGAGCGATGAATACAAGGACATCGCTCCCCCGACACAGCTCACTCAACTGCGCGAGCAGATCACTACCTTCAAAGAACAGGCATTGGGGCATTTGGAGCTGGCCCTCGAAGAAAGAAACAACCAGCGAAGCATACCCAGCGCTTATAAGGAACGCCCAAGGCCCCGAAAAAAATTCATCAGGGCACGCTTTTGGGGCATCGTCAGTGGCGAACCTCGCTTAACGAAAACGAGAGACGAAACGGATTGGGTCGATGTAAAGCATCCGCTCTCGGATAACAACATCGTCACGTTCCACCGCAAGGAAACCGGCGAGTGGGTGCCCCACGGGACGGCCGACGCCCCGCTGGCGGTACCTGCGCTGGCAACCAGCGTCGCGAAAGGTAAAGCCCTGATCGCCGGGCTGGTGGACTTCAAGGCGCAGATCGAGGCGCGCATGCAACAGCCAGACCGAACGCCCACCGGTATCGGGATGATCCTGAACGCACATGCAAGCAGGATGGAGAAAGTCGGCGTTGCGATCAAAAAAGCACTCGACGCTGTCTCGAACGAAACGATTGAAATTCCACAAGAACAGCGGCGCCCGGCCGAATCCTTGCGCCTGGAACTTGAGAAGCAATCAAAAGCCCTTTATGAGCTGGGATTCGAGAACGTACTGGAACGGCTCAAACAAAGCCCGCCAACCATGAGTGGGATCCTATGGCTTAAAAACCGGAATCAGATTTCCATCAGTAAACAAAAAAACCGGCAACGTATCAAAGGCCCACATCACGACTATCTCGACAGGTATGAGATCAAGGACCGCAAAAAAAATAAAACGCTCTGGTTCGCGGATTTTCACTACTCAAAATACTGGGTGCCCGCCCATGCGTATCTCTCTGCACGCTTGAAAACGCCGGAGCAAGTCAATCTGGGAACGGCCGCCGACTCCAGCGAGGGGCTTAACCAGCATCAACTTATTGGTCATTACCGCAGCGAAATTGCCGTGGACCAGGCCAAGGAAGTGTTCTTTCCAAAAGAGCGGTCATAAATACAAACGCCAGGGCATCCCTCGATGCCCCGGCTCTGAACCATTAACTCTGCCAAGCATTCGCCAGGCTCGCCAGCGCGGTGTCTATCGCCGCTGGCGGGACCGCCGCGAACCCCAGCACTAACCCGGCTCGCACTGGCGCCGTCGTGCTGGGCAACCAATAACCACTCAAACCATTGATTTCGATACCGGCATGGGTCGCTTGGGCTATCAGCTCTTGCTCACGTTCGATGCTGTCCACCGGCACCGTGACATGCAGCCCAGCCACGACCGTGGGCATGTCACCAACGCCCGCAACCGCCTTCGGCCAGCCAGCCAGCAGTGCATCACGTCGGACCAGTGCGGCCCGGCGCATGCGCCTGATGTGCCGCTGAAAATGCCCGGCGGCCATGAACTCGGCCATCACCGCCTGGGTGCTGACTTCAGAGTGGCGCACATCCACGGCGCGGCGTCGGGCGAAGGCATTTACCAGACCGGGCGGCAACACCAGATAGCCCAGGCGCAAGGCCGGGAAAGCCACTTTGCCGAACGTGCCGACGTAAAGCACACGGCCCTGGCGATCCAGTGCGGCCAATGGCGCCAGCGGTGCGCCGCTGTAGCGGTATTCGCCGTCGTAGTCGTCCTCGACGATCCAGCCTTCATTGCGTTCGGCCCAGGCCAGCAGCTCCAACCGCCGCGCAAGGCTCATGACCACCCCGGTCGGATACTGATGGGACGGGGTGACGTAAGCCAACCGACAGTCGCCCAACGTACCCAGCGCCGTGCAATCCAGGCCATCGCTATCAACCGGCACGCCTCTCACGTCGGCACCGGCGACGGCAAAGGCATGACCTGCCGCTCGATAGCCCGGGTTTTCCACAGCCACCACATTGCCAGGGTCCACCAACAGCTGTGCACAAAGGCTGATGCCCTGTTGGGCACCGCTGGTGATCACAATTTGTTCAGCTGTACAGTGCAGGCCTCGAGAACTGCGCAGGTACGCGGCAATCAGACTGCGCAAGCGCGCATCGCCTTGCGCATCGCCATAGCACAGCTGCTGCAAATCCGGCTTGCGCCAGAAAGCCGCATTCAGCTTGGCCCAGACGTCGAAAGGGAACAGATCGAACGCCGGGACGCCGACACGAAATGCCCTTGGCGGGCCACTGGGCGGCCGGGGCAAATGGTGCTTTTCGACCCGATCCAGTGCGCCACTGTGGATAACTTTGCTGGATGAAACCACAGGTAAATCGAGCCAATCTGTGGATAAGGCTGTGGGTAAGCCTGTTGAAAACCCTGTGGATATTTTTGTGGATATGTTTTTGAGGGGGAGCGCTGTCGAGGAGAGTTTTGCCACGTAAGTACCGTCACCGACCCGCCCCTCAATGAAACCCTCGGCATAGAGCTGATCGTAGGCCCGCACCACGCTGTTACGGGAAATCGACAGGGCTGCTGCCAGGTCGCGACTGGCCGGCAGCCGCGTGCCGCTGGCCAGCCGCCCGTCCAGTACCCGGGTACGCAACGCCTGGTAGAGCTGACGACTGAGCCCATGGCGGCGATCCAACTCGATCCCGGCGGGGTTGAACGACAGTGGCGGCACGACGTTGTTCATGACAGCCCTCGCAAATGGACCTATCGAATTGGTCGTAAGTGGCTCTTACAACAGACCAATAGCCTGCCTAGGATGCTCGCATTCGCCAAGGAAAATCGTCATGTACACCCCTAAAAACTTTGCCGTCCAAGACCTGCCGCAATTGCATAGCATGATGGGTGATTGCCGTCTGGCCGTATTGATCACTCAAGGTGAACACGGTTTGCAGGCCAGTCACTTGCCGCTGTTGCTGGACACGCACCAAGGCCCCAACGGAAGCCTTTACGGGCACATGGCGCGGGCCAATCCACAATGGCGCGACTTGGAAGCAGGGGCCGAAGCCTTGGTGATATTCGCCGGGGCCGACGCCTACGTCAGCCCAAGTTTCTACCCCGGCAAAGCCGAACACGGCAAGGTCGTGCCGACTTGGAATTACCTGGCCGTGCACGCCTATGGCACCGCAGAGGTGTTCAGCGATCCTCATCGACTGCGCAACCTGGTCAGCGCCCTGACCGACCGTCACGAAACCGGCCGTACTCAGCCATGGAAAATCGATGATGCTCCGGCTGAGTACATCGACAGCATGCTCAAGGCCATCGTCGGTTTCGCCCTGCCCATCCAGCGCCTGGAGGGCAAACGCAAACTCAGTCAGAACCGCAGCCCCGCAGATACCGCCGGAGTGCGCAAAGGCCTTGCCGCCAGCCCCGATCCGCAAGACCAGGCGCTCGCGCGCCTGATGCCTGATTCATCGTCCAAGGAGTGAACATGAGCCAACCCGAGATCCGCCTCGTCACCGCTGAGGATCACGCCGCCTGGCTGCCGTTGTGGCAGGCCTACCTGCGGTTCTACAACACTGAACTGCCGGAGGCGGTGAGTCAAAGCACCTGGCAACGCCTGCTCGATGAGCGCGAGCCCACCCACGCAGCCCTCGCCTGGAACGGCGACACGGCGGTGGGCCTGGTGCACTTCATCTATCACCGTTCAAACTGGAGCATCGAAAACTCCTGCTACTTGCAAGACTTGCTGGTGGCGCAACAGAGCCGCGGTACCGGCGTCGGTCGCCAACTTATTGAATTTGTCTACACCACCGCCAAGGCGGATGGTTGCTGCAAGGTGCACTGGTTGACCCACGAAACCAACGCGACCGCGATCCAGCTCTACGAGCGCATCGCCGAACGTCCGGGTTTCATTCAATTTCGCAAAGCCCTGTAAGGAGCGCAGCATGTCGACTTCACTCGCCGATTGGAAAGGTGCCCCGGCACCCTCCATGCAGTTGATCGAAGGGCGCTTCATTCGCCTGGAAAAGCTTGACCCGACGCGTCACGCCGACGGCTTGTGGCAAGCCCTTGAAGGCCCCGGCGCTGACCCGAAACTCTGGGATTACTTGCCCTACGGCCCATTCAAGTATCGCGCTGCCTTTGACGCTTGGCTGGAGAATCATGCGACCAATACCGACCCGTATTTCTTCAGCGTGATCGACCGCGCCAGTGGCGAGGTCCAGGGCATCCTCAGCCTGATGTCCATCGTGCCAGCCCAAGGCCGCATCGAGATCGGCCATGTGACCTTCGGCGCGCCGATGCAGCGTTCGCCGAAAAGCACCGAGGCGGTCTACCTCTTGGCCAAGGAGTCCTTCGCCCTGGGCTATCGCCGCCTGGAATGGAAATGCAACAACGCCAACGCCCGCTCCCGATACGCGGCCGAGCGGCTGGGTTTCACCTTTGAAGGGGTGTTCCGCCAGCACATGGTGGTCAAGGGCCAGAACCGCGACACCGCGTGGTATTCGATGCTGGATGTGGAATGGCCGACCATCAGGGCGGGGTTCGAGCAGTGGTTGAGTGAGGAAAATCAGACGGCGAGTGGACAGGTGCGCGGGTTGGTCGAGTGCCGGTCATAGTTTATGGGTGACTGAGCGTTTGCTATCACGAGCGGGCTCGCAAAAAGCGCGGGAGCCCGGCTATAAACGGGGCTCCCTCGCAATGAGCGACGCACGGACTCAAGACCTCACACGCCATTGAGCGTTTTCTCTGCGAGCGAGTTCAGCGGGTGGGCCGCCCTTCTCAGGGCTCCCTATGCCAACGTTCCAGCAACGACTTGAGCGAAACTCGGGTCACCCCACTCCTCGCATATTCCCAGGCCCAATCCGGCATATCCCCCTCAATCTCCAAGTGCAGTGCAAGATCCAGCCGGCTGCGCCCCGGACGATCATTCGGGAAAGCAAAGTGGTATAGATATTGTTGGGCCCGACTTGGGCCGACACTAAAAAGAGCCTGAATAATCTGATTCGCTCGAGCTTCTTCTCTTCCAAGGCTGGCGCCTAATGCGGCCAAAAAGCTTCTCGCAGAACCTAGCGACCCGGGGTGCCTGAGCACTTGTTGAATATTGTCATCGCTGAAGTGTGGTCCAATCAGGTCGACCCACATTCGCTTGGCATCATTTGGCGCAATGCGCTGAATGGAACCCCATATATCCGCGGTATTGAACAGGAGAGCAATTCTAGTATTCGAAGACGTCTGCCCCGCAACGCTGAACAATCTTGCAATATCAGACACGCCAACGTTCGCCCCCCCTCCCAGGAATTTCATCAAATCAATCAATGTCCGTTGTTGAGCAAGAATATTTTGCAGGTTCTGATCATCGAACGGCCGCATCCAGTTGATATCGATACTTTCCGTCCTGAGCACATCGGCATAACGAGTACTGGCATCCTCAGCGATGATCCTTAGTCGCGTATCGGAAAGTGCCGGATTGCGTAGCCATCCCGCGATTTCACTGACGCGTAACAGGCCACCCAGGTGACCTGAGATAACCGGTGAGCTCAGGACAATATTAAGCCGCCTCAGAAAATCTGGAAAACGCGCAAGGGAAACCCTGAGCAAGTCAATGGTGTCCTCAACCCCGGTGGAATATATAAATTGGTCCATCAGTTCTGATTCGTCCTCAACAACCTTACCGTGTTCTTGCTTAAGTTTTTTTGCTACCTCCTTTAAATCGTCCTTATCCACTAGATAGGCACCCTCGAGTAACTCATCCAGCTGATCATCATTGAGATGACCGTGCGTGGCCCGATCGAACTTTACAAAGGCCAGGTCATTGCTGGGATGATGATCGGTCAACTGCCGGGCGCTGACGCCATACTCCAGCAGGATATGGTTCACATCTTCAGACAGCAGGAGGTATTGATTATTAAGCAACTGGGTAATGTGAGAGTCTTCAATAGGTCCCAGCAGAATATCCTCGAAGTAGCTGCGCATGGTTTGCCTTTCCTGCGCTGAATAAGGTGTCCTGCTCAGCGTTAGTCTGGCCGAAGACCGGGTTCTGGATGACAATAAGAGCCCGATTTTTTTCAGAATTTCTGCCGGGAAGACATCCGTGTTAGGCGCGTTCGTTAACAACGTTCGCGCTGACCAGTCTGCATAAAGGTTCAAGTATTTAAGGGTCGGTTGAAACACACCATGCGGATTGGGAGAGCCCTGGATGATCTGGGTGAGATCGAACAATGCGGTCTCGTCCAAAAACTGTTTCAGCACAGGTGCATTTTCAAAAAGCGCTGTCTGCACTCCCGAGGCTTGCGGCACCACGAAGTTCCCTACCTCCGGATTCCGGTCGATATAGTCGGCCGCGGCATTGCGCAACCCCCGCATCGAGAAAGCCCCCTGCACCTGCCCGTCATTCAGTCCACGGGCAAGCGCATTGAAGAAACAATCACCGTCGGCAGGGATCTCCACCACCTGATCACCCAGGACCAGACTGTAATGATTCTGAGCCGTTCGTCTCAAGATCAGATCCGTGGCTGATGCATTCGGGTGGTTGGCCATCGGCCAGATACGTTCAACCTGCCCCGGGGTATAGCGCACGGACCAACTGCGCTCTGCCGTGAGTTGATCAATAATCAACAAACTGCGGTTTTGTGGCCAACTCTCAAGACGGGTCACGATTGAGGGGACCAGGTCCATGATTTGAGTGTCCCAATTGCCGGGCGTACGTATTGAATCGGAAACAGCGTCAGGCCCCGGGGCAGGTTTTTTCGGTTGTGAAGACCCCGGTTCGGGAGACATGTCTGCCTTACGTTTCCCTCCGCCCTGGCCAAATACCACGGCGCGCCATTCACCATCGATCCGTGCCACCGTGCTTCTCATTACCCCACTGGAGCGGATGCTGGATCCCGTAACAGGGTCGACGAGGGTGGCCTCGATAGCCTTCAACTTCGTATGGTCATGCACCCGGAACACCGTGCCATCGGGTTGTCGCACATACACGGGGCGAGCAACGCCGCCGGTTGTACGATAAAAGCCCTGGGCATCCGCCTTCAGCCCTCGGATCACCGAGGAGTCCGTCACGGCATAACGGCTGTAGACCGCCTCTTCCAATGGCAGCCCCGCCAGCGTCTCACCCGGTTTTTTGCGCGCCGCAAGTGTCAGGAAAGAGGATTGACCGCGTGATAGAACCGCCGCCCCACGGGCAACGCCCCGCCCTTCATAGTTCGCCACTAAATACACTAACTGCAGGGTTTCCATGTTCAGTGGAATTGAACCGGTCTTGGTCACCCACCAGAGCGTTTTCATGGCGCGCTTGAACAGTTGAAAACCGGGTACCAAGAGCATACTGGCCAGGTCTATGACAATCTCGATCGCCACCGTCACGAGTTTGCCGGTGGTTTGCCGACGAACATCCAGATTGCTGCTGGAGCGATGATCCGCGTGAGCACTCTGGAAATTGACGTGCGCCTGATGAAGCTCCTCAAGAACGTCACCGCTCAATAGTGAGCCACGAATCAACGGGCGACCGTATTGCTGCCCCAATGCACGCCTGATTTCCTCGGGATCAAGGGTGGCAATGCGCGAACGGAAATACGCCTGCCATTGTTCTTGCCGCAAAAGCCCTGCAATGCCATCGCCCAGATCGGAAAACTCATGGAAGTCATTCCCATCGGGGCTATCAGGGAAATAAACGCCAACCGTTCCCTTGATATCCGGCCCGTCCTGATCGGAGAAGATCAGCGCGCCATCAATGCTCAGCGCACCAGCCATCGTCCCGTGCTGCCCTCCAACGCCCACGCTTCCCCCCAACAGCAGGCCGTAGACGCGCACCCTTAGCCCCATGACCCGGGCGCGTGTTTGTGCCGTTGATGATTTCAGAACAGCGTCCAACCAGAGCGAGACGCGTTTTTGCGAGGTCGGTGGATTGACGGTGTTATCGATCACTCCGGCCTTGAACACCTCATTGCCCCTTAGCCCAGCCTCGTAACCTTTGAATTTCAGGTTGGCCAGGTACGCGTTTTTCCAGGCGGTTTTGTACGCCGGTTTATTCATCTCCTGCCTGAGCAGCACTTGATAACTTCCCCCAGCGTCGATGCTCGTCACCATCCGGGCCAGTTCGCCCCCGGTCAGGGTGATGAAGTAACCACTGGCCGGGTGCCGGATGCGCTGGCCCTGCTGATCGGCCAGGTAGACCGTCAGCACTTCGCGCATGGCATTGGGATATTGCTCGGGGCGGATGTTATCGAGCATCAACTGGGTGAGCTGGATGATGCGGGACTGCCGGGGATTGGCACTTTGCCCATAGGAAAGCGTGACCATGGTCTTGTCCGAGTCGGGCTCGATACCCGGGTGCACGGTTTGCTGGAGGTAGTGTTTGACCTTCTGGCGGGTGAACTGCGACAACGTCGGGATGCCGCGACCCAACTTAAAGACCGCCTGGAAGACCTCCTCTTCCAGTTTGCGATACTTCGTCTTCTGCGAAGAAGTGGCGGTTTTATAGAGCGGCGGTCGGTTGTTTTCGACCAGCAGTTGCTGACGGACCGCCAACGGCCCAGCCAGAGACAACATGGGTAAATCCAGGGCATCTTCTGCTTTTTGCGCAAAGTCCCACACCAGGGCCGTCTCATTGGCCGGTGTATTTAACACCGCGTCGAGCGCGGCGCTTTGCATCTGCAACAGGTCATTGGCCGCCACGTCGAATACATGCCCGGACAGTTCAGAAGACAGATTCTGAATCGTGCGTTCCTGTCCCTCGTAGCGGGGGCGTACGGTGTTTACCACGTCTTGAAAAGAAGGGAATCGCTGTATGCCTTCTTCCAGGGAATACAGGAACAGTGACGCTCGATCAGGCGCCTTGATCGCCATCGCAGCAGGCCATTTCTGCGCTATCGCGCTGCCCATATCGAGCATGACCGCATAAACATGGGGGATGGGCGCTCGCGTCAAACGGCTTCTGTCCGCCATGGAGGGATGGGTCGTAATAATGTCCAGCAGGCGATCTTCATCACGCTGCGCAATTTGCGCACTTTGGGTGAGGGAGGCGTCGAAATCCCGATCGGCTTTGTACAAATCGAAAAGGTACCCGAATCGTCGAGCGAGCAGATGAGCGAGGGCCGCTTGAGCCGTGGCCGGCGCGGACGTATCGAGCGAGTCGCCCCAGTTTTTGTTATGGCGAAAAAGGGTGAGTTCGTCACGCAACTGACGCTTTATATCGGCATTGGTGGGGGGATGAGCGATATAGAATGCCGACTGCATGGCCCGTAGCGTTTGCGTATCCACCGGGCCGGCAAAGACGCTGTCGGCCTCGTCCACGGCATCCGGGCGAGTGAAAAACCCTACGCCACCTGCCGAATAATCCGGGGAGGCGTCCCGCACCAGACAGTCCCACATGACGTGGGTAAAACTCTGCGAGGACGTAATTGAGCGCCCACCGCTTGAGTCGATGGCGAGGTGATTGACATACCAGTGATCCGGGTCGATGTTCTGAGGCAGTGAGGCGCGCAGTTTTTGTCCAGCCAGTTTTCCCTGGATCCTGCTGACCAGCAGATGCTTGAGCACCGTGTCAAACGTTGGAAGCCCGGCGAACAAACGCGCCAGTTTCACCTGATTGGCGTCCAGCAGTTCCAGTTGCCTGATCTGTTCCTTTTCCTGGGCGCTGATCTGAGTGCCTTGAGCCTCCACTTGGGGAGTGAAGGGCTGCCCAGGTGCCCGATAATCGGCGGCAATACCCGCCTGCAATTCACGCAAAAGGGCTTGTGGGAGGGGGTTTCCGCCGACCCGAAGTGACGTGAAATCCAGGGTCATGTGGCTTCTGTGTGGGTAAACCCAGCCTTGGCGCGGGGAAACGGCAACGGACGAGAAAACCGTCTTGCTTTGATAGGCGCTTAAAAAACCCGGTGTAACAACATCACGCAAAGGCACCGCTGCGGTTTTGCTTTCAGCGGCCGAATCGACGGTCTTCACCTCTTGATAAGTGGCCTGAACCTGGGCATCGCCGGTGAGCCCCCGTTGAGATAACCAGTGATCGACAAACTCATGGGGTTGAAATTGCTTGCCGCCGGGTAACGGGCTGACAGGTTTCAATAAGGTGCCGGGCTCGGTTCCTGAAAAAACAGACATTGAAGTGTCTCGGTCGTGATTGAGGGATACAGACCCTATCGCGCCGTTCGATTGGAAATGACATACATATGTATAGGGGCGGCTGCGCAATTGGGGCAAACCGTTAGCGCAGATGTCCGCTAAACAGGGGGCTGGCGGCTGGCGGCTCAACGCCGACGCGTGGCGAGGGAGCACTCCCTCGCCACAGGAGCAGTTTCCACATCAAGGTTCAGAGCAGCTTTTGCGCCAACACCGCAATATGCTCCGGCCCGATCCCGCAGCAGCCGCCCAGGTGGCTGGCCCCACGTTTCTGCCAGTCCGCCGCCCACTGAAGGTACCCTGGTGGATCAAGGTCTTCGCGCAACGGGTCCAACCCGTCGTTGGCCGTCGCTTCCTTCGGTTGCGGCGGGAAGGCGTTGGCATAGGCACCGATGTGAATCTTCACCCCCAGACGCTCGAACGTTTCCCGCGCCGCATCAATCGCTGCACCGATCACTTCTGGCTGACTGCAGTTGAACAACAGCGTCTCGACGCCCAGCTGCGCCGCAACCGCCGCCGCTTCCGCCACCGGCTCGCCGGAACGCAGGCGCGGCACTTCGTCGGTGTCTTCATCTTTCAAAGTAAACGACAGCCAGAACGGCTTGCCATCCTTCGGCAGCCCAGCGTGAATCGCCCGCGCTTCGACCGTAGAACTCTGGGTCTCGGCCAGCCACAGGTCGACGTGGGGCGCCAGGCCCTTCACCAGCGGCGTCAGCAGTTCACTGGCGCGGGCGGCATCGAACAGATCGGGCCGATAGGAGCCGAACAATGGCGGCAGCGACCCGGCAACCCGTACCGCTTTGCCCGAAGCCTGCACCGCACGCTGCGCCAGCTCTCCGGCCAACGCCGCCAGTGTCTGGCCTTCGGCAGCGAAGCGCGCTTCGCCAATATGAAACGGCACCACGGCGTAGCTGTTGCTGGTGATTACATTGGCGCCGCTAGCGATATAAGCTGCGTGCACCGCTTCTACCGCCTGGGGCGCTTCGCTCAAGGCAAGCGCCGACCACTCGGGCTGTCGAAACGGCGCGCCCCGGCGTTGCAGTTCGCGGCCCATGCCGCCATCGAGAATGACTGTCGTTGCTGAGCCCATATGCGATTCACTCATAAGCTTATGAAAAATACTCACTACCGGAGTTGTTCTTATAACTATTTAATACGCACCAATCGGTTAACTACAACTTATTTTTCAGCCAGGGATCTCTCGTGAAATTTCAACCACTGCTGGCCCTGGGCCTGACTCTGCTGGCCGCCTCTTCGCAAGCCCTTGCTGGCGCCACACTGGATCGCATCGAGCAGAAGAAAGAACTGGTCGGTGTCTTGATGGAAAGCTACCCGCCCTTCTCCTTCCTGAACGATCAGAACCAGCTCGACGGTTTTGACGTGGACGTGGCCAAAGCCGTGGCGCAGAAACTGGGTGTGAAGTTGCGCCTGGAGACACCCTCCTGGGACGTAATCGCTGCCGGACATTGGAGCGGTCGCTACGACATCTGCATCTGCTCCATGACGCCGAGCAAGGCTCGCGCCGAAGTGTTCGATTTCCCGGTGCAATATTACGCCTCGCCGGCGGTAATCGTGGTTAACGCCAAGGACGACCGCATCCACGGCGCCAAGGACCTGAGTGGCAAGAAAGTCGGCCTCACCAGCGCCTCCAGCTACGAGAGCTACCTGAACAAGAACCTGGTGATCGAAGGTGCCGAAGACACCCAACTGAGCTACCCCTTCGAAGAGGTACAGATCGCCCCGTACGACACCGACAACGTGGCCTTCCAGGACCTGGGCCTGGGCGCCGGGGTGCGCCTGGATGCGGTGCTGACCAACCTGGTCACCGCACAACCGCGCCTGAGCGAAGACAAGCGCTTCAAACTGGCCGGCGAGCCGCTCTATTCCGAGCCGAACTCGGTGGCCATCGAAAAGGGCGACGCCGAGTGGAACCGTAAGGTGCGTGAAGTCTTCGCCCAGTTGAAACAGGACGGCACCTTGAGCAAACTCTCGCAAAAATGGATCGGCGCCGACATCAGCCAATGACCTCTTTTCCGTCCCCTTCTAGGCCACCGCAACCGGTGGCCGAGTCGCGTCTGCAAAAAATCTTCGGATTTCGCACCCGGCTGTACCTGACCTGGGCGGCGATGCTGGTGCTGTTCGCGAGTTTTTTCCTGAGCTTCGACCTGAAGTTCTCCATCATCCTGGACAAACTTCCGAACCTGATCGGCCTGCACCTGGCGCCCAACGGCTTTGTGCAAGGCGCGATGCTGACGCTGTTTCTGTGCCTGTGTTCAATCGTCGCTTCGTCATTGCTGGGCTTCATCACCGCCCTGGCGCGGCTGTCCAGCAGCGCCGTGGCGTTCGGCATTGCCAGTTTCTATGCGTCGTTCTTTCGCGGCACGCCGCTGTTGATCCAGATCCTGCTGATCTACCTGGGCCTGCCACAACTGGGGGTGGTGCCGGGCGCCATCGCCGCCGGGATAATCGCCCTGTCGCTGAACTACGGCGCCTACCTGAGCGAAATCTTCCGCGCCGGCATCCTCGGCGTACCCCATGGCCAGCGCGAAGCCTCACTGGCGCTGGGCCTGAGCGAAACCGTGATCTTCTGGCGCGTCACCCTGCCCCAGGCCATGCGCACCATCATCCCGCCGACCACCAACCAATTCATCTCCATGCTCAAGGACTCCTCCCTGATCTCGGTGATGGGCGTCTGGGAAGTGATGTTCCTGGCGCAATCCTATGGACGCTCCAGCTACCGATACATCGAAATGCTCACCACGGCGGCGATCATCTATTGGCTGATGTCCATCGCACTGGAGCTGATCCAGGCGCGGATGGAGCGGCATTATGGGAAGGCGTATCTGAATAATCGCTGAGCTGAGGTGCAACCGAATCGCTAGCAGGTGAAGTTTGGAGATCACATCCACCGATGCTCCACCCCAACACTTCCAGCGCATCGCAACCGTCCTGTAACAACAGATGCGCGGCGTTGGCGAAATGCTCCAGGTCATAACCCTCGGCGTTTTTCAGGCATAGACAGGAAACGCTGTTGAGTAAGTCTCGAGCGGCTTTGATGCGATGTGCAGCGGTTTCCAAAAGATCGGATGCACCAGCTTCTGTGTCGATAAACAGTGTGGCGCCGACGCCGGTATTTGCTTGAGGGGGGTGGTACTTGATCATCGGGTTGCTCTCTTGAGTTAGGAGCTACCACCGTTCGCGGCTAAACGAATGTGGGTGGCAGCTGTACGCGGGTTAGCCGACCGGACAAGAGAATCCGGCACACCCGAAGATGTCCCCCGCACAGCCGCCATAAATGTAAAAACACAGGCAGCAAAAAGCGCCGCCATTGGGGGCGCCCGTGCACTCTTGTTCGACCGGCTAAGATCGATCACCGATCTGTCGGTGACGAGAGAACTATAGGCGAGGCCCTAACGATACAACGCTGAGTTTCCGTATCTCGGAACCATCCTACGCGAAACACAGAATGGGTTTACAAAGCTCAATTTTGATCGGCCGGAAGCCTACCATTGCGAGCCCAATCTGTATCGAGCAGTTGATCAGTTGCGCTTCCGATTGAGCGCTGCCTGACTACGCCTCATCCTCATCCCAACGATTCAAACAAGGCATCCGAGGGCGATGATTGTTTCTCCAAATGCCCGTCAAATAGAAAGATCTGTACCGGTCGTAGGGCAAAGCTTCGAACCATGAAAGCCAACGAGACGACACACTGATCGCAGCACAAGCAGCCTACGAATTTCATCCACCGAATCTTTCCCATGGCGAGGAGATGGCTGGCATCGCCGCCCAGAGTGAAATTTTTAAAGTGCGGACTCCTTTCAAGAGAGGCCGCATTCGATGTCTATTCAACACCTTTACCCACCCCAACACCTTGCCCTGGCAGTCGCCTTGGCGCTTGGTTGCGTCGATGTTTCGATGGCTCAGCAACCAGCCGATATCTCCACAACCGCCGAGCAACAAGAGCGCCTCAAGGCCTTCGCCGAAGCCACAGACACCAAGCAGCAAAATGCCAACACCTCCCGCAAAGGTGATGCGAAATGGACTGGCAAAAATGACTTGGTCATCATCAGCGGAAATGGAAAATTCCCCGGAATCATTGATGGCGGCGGTGGAAAAAACGTTCTGCGACTTGATGCCGCCAAACATTCAATATTGGCTGAGACCCGCAACTTCATGGCTTTGCAGGTTGCCAAAGGCGAATGGCAGCACACCGGGAGTTTCGCTGGCTGGGGAGTGATCGAGCCGAACACCACGTTGATCAACACTGGCCGAATCGACGAACAACTGGGCGTGCTTGGCAAGCTCGATAACAAGGGAGTGGTGGCCAATCGCGTGACTGTCGAGCCAGGTGCCCACATGATGAACTCGGGAGTGGCCGGTCGTGTGGAAGTGCGTGAGAAGGCCAGCTTCAGCGGCAATGGAACAGTGGAGTTCTTGAGTGTCGCGGGTCGGTTGGAAGTCGGCCCCGAAATGGGCGCACCCTCCATTACCAAGGATTTCTCGTTGGCGCAGACTGCCGAACTGATCTACGGGGCTAATGCAGATGGCGGTAGCTCCACGATCAACGTTGAAGGCACCGCGTTCCTGCATAACGCGGCACTGACAGTTGCCGGCGTGCCGGGCGAATACATTGAGGCGCGCGAGCACACGGTCATTCGCGCGGGGAAGATCGAAGGAGCGTTCGGCACAGTCTCCAGTAAGCTGGCATTCATGACGGCGACGCTGATCCCCACCGATACGCAAGTCAGACTGACTTATGCCCGCAACGATGTCCCACTCAAGGAAGCAGCCACTTCCGATAAAGGGCGAGCATTTGCGGCCAGTATCGAAGAGCCGCAATCGGTCAAACCAGCCGAACCCATTGACGTCCCCACCGTCGCACAGGCACCCGCAGCCAACCCAAAAACCGAGGCCCCAACAGACAAGCCCGCTGAACCGCCAGAAATCATCAGCACCACACCAAAACCCACCAGCCAATTGCATGCCGCCAAGGCAGTCGCCCACCCCAAGGCCGCCATCAGCGCCCCGCTCGGCACCAACATGACGACCGCCGCCAAGCCAGAAGCAAAACCCAACAAAGCCATCAACGCCCTGCTCGGCAGCGATATGACTACCGCCGCCGACGCCATTGACCAACTGAGCGGGTACAACGCGGCTGACCTGGGCAATGCCACCCTGAGCAGCATCGCGCCAATCGGCACCGGCATGCTCTCGGCCATGGACCGGAGAAATTCGGAGAGCGTACATACCGACGGCCAAGTCTGGGTCCAGGCCATCGGCAACAGCGGCCGCATCGGGAAGCAATTGGGCAGCGATGCCCTGAAGCATTCGACCAAAGGTCTGATGCTGGGTACCGACTGGGCAGTCAGCCCGGATTGGCGCCTGGGTGTGATCGGCAGCAAGACGCAAACACGGCTGGACAGTCACCGATTCGACGGCCGGCTCAACAGCTGGCACGTGGGCGCCTATGCCTTGCATCAGGACGGGCCAATAACACTGCGCCTGGGCGCCGTTTACGGTAGTCATGACGGCAGCACCAAGCGTCACGTAGCCTTCAACGGTTTCAGGGATCACCTCAAAGGTCGTTACGATGCCAACACCCAGCAAGTCTTTGGGCAACTCGGCTACAACCTGAACGTCGGGCATTTCGATGTCGAGCCCTATGTCCACGTGGGCTACCAACGCTATCAACGTGATCGCTATACAGAGAAAGGTGGCGACGCGGCGCTGCAGTTCAGTGGCCAGTCTCAGGACAATTACAACAGCAACCTGGGCCTGCGCATCGCCCGGGCCTTCTCTCTTGACCAAGGCATGCGACTGACGCCCCGCTTGAATCTCGGCTGGAAACACCTGTATGGCGAGACCCAGGGCACTTCCCGCCAGCACCTGGCCAGCGCCGGCAACACCTATACCGTCGAAGGCATCGAGCTGGACCGCGACAGCCTGCTCTTCGAAACAGGGCTGGACCTGGCCGTTTCGCCACGTCATACCTTGGGATTGAGTTACAGCGGTGAAACCGGTCAAGACAACCGCAACGGTGCGCTGATGGGTCAATGGCGAATGATGTTCTGACCATTTCGCGGGCAAAAAAAAGGGGAGCACATGCCCCCCCGAGGTTAAAACGTTGTATCGAGGCTGTTAATTCAGCCTTCGATCTCGATCAGGATCTCGCCCGGATTGACCCGGTCGCCCTTGGCCACGTGAATCGCGGATACCTTGCCGGCGATGGCCGCCTGTACTTCGGTTTCCATTTTCATGGCTTCGGTGATCAGCACTGCTTGACCGGCCTTCACCACGTCGCCCTCCTTGACCAGCACATCGACGATGTTGCCCGGCATGGTGGTGCTGACATGGCCCGGCGCAGTGGCTTGCTTGCGCTTGCTGCTGCTGCCGCCGACAAATTCATTGAGCGGTTCGAACACGACCTCTTCCGGCATACCGTCAATGGACAGGTAGAAGTGACGCTTGCCCTCGGCCTTGACGCCCACCCCGGTGATGTCGACGCGGTAGGTTTCGCCGTGAACATCGATGACGAACTCGGTCGGCACACCTTCTCCGCCCGCCGAGCTCACACCGCCCGCCTCAGGGATTGGCAACAGCACTTCTGGCGTCAGGGTGCCGGCTTCGCGCTCTTCGAGGAACTTGCGACCGATGTCCGGGAACATGGCATAGGTCAGCACGTCCTCTTCGGACTTGGCCAGCGCGCCGATTTCGCCACGCAGCTTGGTCATTTCCGGCTTGAGCAAGTCGGCCGGACGCACGTCGATCACGTCTTCGCTGCCGATGGCCTGGCGACGCAGCTTCTCATTCACCAAGCCCGGTGCCTTGCCGTAGCCGCCCTGCAAATAGAGCTTCACTTCGTTGGTAATGGTCTTGTAGCGCTCACCGGCCAACACGTTGAAAAAGGCCTGGGTACCTACGATCTGCGAGGTCGGGGTCACCAACGGCGGGAAGCCGAGGTCTTCGCGAACTCGCGGGATTTCCGCCAACACTTCGCCCATGCGGTTCAGCGCGCCCTGCTCTTTCAACTGGTTGGCCAGGTTGGAAATCATCCCGCCCGGGACCTGATTGACTTGAACACGGGTGTCCACCGCGGTGAACTCGCTTTCGAACTGGTGGTACTTCTTGCGCACGGCATAGAAATACAGGCCGATTTCCTGCAGCAATTCTAAGTTCAGACCGGTGTCGAACTCGCTACCCTTGAGGGCGGCGACCATCGATTCGGTGCCCGGATGGCTGGTGCCCCAGGCAAAGCTGGAGATCGCGGTGTCGATGTGATCGGCGCCGTTTTCGATAGCCTTGAGCTGGCACATCGCGGCCAGGCCGGCGGTGTCGTGGGAGTGAATGAACACCGGCAACGACTGCTCGGACTTCAGCGCTTTCACCAGTTCGCCAGTGGCATACGGAGTCAGCAGACCGGCCATGTCCTTGATCGCCACCGAATCGCAGCCCATGGCTTCCATTTGTTTGGCTTGGGCCACGAAGGCCTCAATGGTGTGCACCGGGCTGGTGGTGTAGGCGATGGTGCCCTGAGCGTGCTTGCCGGCAGCTTTCACCGCCTCGATGGCGACCCGCAGGTTACGCACGTCATTCATCGCATCGAAAATACGGAAGACATCAATGCCGTTGACCGCAGCTTTGGCGACGAACGCCCTGACCACGTCATCGCTGTAGTGGCGATAGCCCAGCAGGTTCTGGCCACGCAGCAGCATTTGCAGACGGGTGTTGGGCAACGCCGCGCGCAGTTGACGCAAACGCTCCCACGGATCTTCCTTCAGGAAGCGCACGCAGGCATCGAATGTCGCGCCGCCCCAGACTTCCAGCGACCAATAGCCGACTTTGTCGAGCTTGTCGCAGATCGGCAGCATGTCTTCGGTGCGCATGCGGGTGGCAAGCAGCGATTGGTGGGCGTCGCGCAGGATTGTGTCGGTTACATGAATCTTCTTGGACATTGTCATATTCCTTACAGGCCTGCGTGGGCGGCAATGGCGGCGGCGATGGCCAGGGCCAGCTCTTCGGGTTTGCGCTTGATCGAGTAGTTGGTCAGTTCAGGGTGGCTTTCAACGAAGCTGGTATTGAACTGGCCGCTGCGAAATTCCGGGTTGCGCAGAATCTCCTGGTAATACGCCGCGGTGGTCTTGACCCCCTGCAGGCGCATGTCATCCAGGGCCCGCAAGCCACGGTCCATCGCTTCTTCCCAGGTCAATGCCCAGACCACCAGTTTCAGGCACATCGAATCGTAGAATGGCGGAATGGTGTACCCGGTATAGATCGCCGTGTCGGTGCGCACGCCCGGGCCGCCGGGGGCGTAGTAACGAGTGATCTTGCCGAAACTGGGCAGGAAGTTGTTTTTTGGGTCCTCAGCGTTGATCCGGAACTGCAACGCAAAGCCACGGTGATGAATGTCTTCCTGCTTGACCGACAGCGGCAGCCCGGAGGCGATGCGGATCTGCTCGCGGACAATGTCGATGCCGGTGATTTCTTCGGTGATGGTGTGTTCCACCTGCACCCGGGTGTTCATCTCCATGAAGTACACCTCGCCCTCGGCGAGCAGGAACTCCACGGTGCCGGCATTCTCATAGCCCACAGCCTTGGCAGCGCGCACCGACAGGTCACCGATATAGGCGCGCTGCTCAGGCGTCAGTTGCGGGCTGGGGGCGATTTCGATCAGCTTCTGGTTGCGACGCTGAATCGAGCAATCACGCTCGAACAGATGCACCACATTGCCGAAACTGTCGCCCAGGATCTGCGCTTCGATGTGCTTGGGATTGACGATGCATTTTTCCAGGAACACTTCCGCCGAGCCGAACGCCTTGGTGGCTTCGGAGATAACCCGTGGGAAAGCCTGTTCGAGCTCTTCACGGCTGTTGCAGCGACGGATACCGCGACCGCCACCGCCGGAGGTGGCCTTGAGCATCACCGGATAACCGATACGATCACCTTCGATCAGGGCTTCTTCGATGCCCGACACGTTGCCTTCGGTACCCGGCGTGACCGGCACACCGGCCTTGATCATGCTGCGGCGCGCTTCGGTCTTGTCGCCCATGCGGCGAATGACTTCCGCCGACGGGCCAATGAATTTGATCCCGCGTTCGGCGCAGATGTCCGCCAGCTCGGCGTTTTCCGAAAGGAAACCGTAGCCGGGGTGCAACGCGTCACAGCCGGTTTCGACGGCCAGGTTCACCAGTTTGCGCGGGTTGAGGTAGCCGGCCAGCGGATCGGCACCGATGCTGTGGGCCTCGTCCGCACGCTTGACATGCAACGCATGGCGATCAGCGTCGGAATAGACCGCGACCGAGCGAATGCCCATCTCGGCGCAAGCGCGCACGATTCGAACGGCAATTTCACCACGGTTGGCGATCAGGATCTTTGTTATCAATTGGAGGTTCCCTTAAGCCGGTGATACCACGACCTGGAGGTTCAGGCCGACGCGTGACCAGATGTAACAATCGGTCGCAGCACCACACTAGTCCTGGCTTGGGATTAACAAAAATGAATAATTATTGGGTCGTGCATAAGCAAAGACTTATAGTTGAGCTATCCGTCTCGCTCCAGAGTGTTTATTAAATGCGTAAGTCATTGATGCGTATGACATTGCGTCAACTGCAGATTTTCCACGAGGTGTGCGATCTGCGGTCCTACAGCCGCGCAGCCGACGAAATGTCTCTCACACAACCGGCCGTTAGCCTACAGATTCGTTCACTTGAGGAGCTGATTGGCCAACCGCTGTTCGAGTATGTCGGCAAAAAGCTCTACATGACCGAAGCCGCCGAAGCCCTTCAACGCGCCAGCCGAGACATCTTCGGGCGCCTGGAAAACCTCGATATGCAGCTCTCGGACATGCAGGGGTCGCTGCAAGGCCAACTCAAGCTGGCGGTGGAATCCAGCGCCAAGTACTTCGTGCCGCACCTGTTCGCCGCGTTCAAGCGCCAACACCCGGAGGTCAACCTGAACCTCACCGTGGTCAATCGCGGGCAGGTCATTCGACGGCTCTCGGACAACCGTGATGACCTGGTGATCATGTCCATGGTGCCTCAGGACATGGGCCTGGAGTTCCTGCCGTTTCTCAACAATCCGATCGTAGCCGTGGCGCCGCCCGACCATCCGCTGTGCCACATGGGCGCGCTGCACTTGCAGAGTCTGGAGCCTTATACGTTGCTGCTGCGCGAACCAGGGTCAGGCACGCGGCAGGCCTGTGAGGAATACTTCAAGGAGAAACGGGTGCACTTCACCCAGACACTGGAGGTGGCGTCGGCGGAGGCGCAACGCGAATGCGTGTTGGCGGGCCTGGGCGTGGCGCTGTTAACGCGCCACGCCGTGAGCCGGGAACTGACGTCCGGCGCGCTCATTGAGTTGCCGGTTGAGGAATTGCCGCTATTTCGCAGCTGGTGCCTGGTGCAGGCCAGGGCGAAACGCTTGTCACCGGTGGCCCACGCCTTCCTGGCGTTCGTTCGCGGTGAGCGCGCTCAGATCATTGGCCTGGTTGAGCGTTTCGACGGGAAGCCGTCGACGATGCCTGCCAGTAATTGAACTCCACTGTGTCAGGAAATTCGCTGATTTCTGCCAGAAGCTGACGCTGCTCGCAGCGGTCTTCAATTGCACGACGGAACGCCATGCGGCGCTGGTCTTCCTGCTGACGACGGGTTTTGGCGGCGCTGCGATCTTCGTAGGACTGGGTCATGTCGAGACTCCCAAGACGTATACGGGAGTTTCACAATGAAGGCGCGGGGTGACGGTTTGGCGGCGCGTGAGTTACAAAACGATGAATTTGGCCGGTGACATACCCTGTGGTGAGGGAGCAAGCTCCCTCGCCACGCAGAAGCCCTCGGCCTCAGGGCTTATGAATCAATCATCCAACGCCTTCACCGACTTGGGCGACAGCCGCAGGCTTCGCAGGCTGCGCTTCACGCTCTTGAGGTGGTTGACCAGGCTCGGGCCGCGCGCCATGGCAACGCCCATTGCCAGCACGTCGATCACCACCAGGTGAGCAATGCGCGAGGTCAACGGCGTGTAGATTTCAGTGTCTTCATGCACGTCGATAGCCAGGTTCACTGTCGAGAGCTCGGCCAATGGGGTCTGGCTCGGACACAAGGTGATCAGCGAGGCGCCGCTTTCGCGCACCAGATTGGCGGTGATCAACAGGTCCTTGGAGCGCCCGGATTGAGAAATGCAGATCGCCACATCGGTGGGTTTCAACGTGACCGCCGACATCGCCTGCATGTGCGGGTCGGAATAGGCCGCCGCCGTGAGCAGCAAGCGGAAAAACTTGTGCTGTGCATCTGCCGCCACCGCGCCCGAGGCACCAAAGCCATAGAACTCGACGCGTTGCGCCTGGGACATGGCCGTGACAGCTTTTTGCAACGCCACCGGGTCGAGCTTCTCGCGAACCTCCATCAAGGTGTGCAGGGTCGTGTCGAAGATTTTCAGGCTGTAGTCAGCGACCGAATCGTCTTCATGGATCGCAAACTGGCCAAAGCTCGCACCGGCCGCCAGGCTTTGCGCCAATTTGAGTTTCAGGTCCTGAAAACCCGAGCAACCGATGGCCCGGCAAAAACGCACGATGGTCGGTTCGCTGATGCCGACGCTGTGGGCAAGATCGGCCATGGAGCTGTGCATCACGGCCGCAGGATCAAGCAGTACGTGATCGGCGACTTTCAGCTCCGATTTGCGCAGCAGGTGGCGTGACTGGGCGATGTGTTGCAACAGGTTCAAGGGGCTGGACTCTTGTTATTGGCAGATGCCGGGATGTAGCAAGCTTGTAGTTATACTACAAGAATTGGCTTTTTGCCTGCCCAATACGTAACTCCATGTCCCGGTTTCACGCAGCATACGCGCCATGTAGCAGCCAGGGGCTATAAACCGTCCTCATCGGCCTTCAGCAACGCGGCCAGGCCTTGGGCCTCAACCGGTCGGCTGATGAGATAGCCCTGAACCTCGTCGCACTGCTCGGCTTTCAGAAACTCCAGCTGCTCCTGCCGCTCGACGCCTTCGGCCACTACCTTGAGCGACAACCCATGGGCCATGGCAATGATCGCCCGGGTAATTGCCGCATCCTCGCCGCCCTCCTCCAACCCGCGAATGAACGCTTGGTCGATCTTCACGTAGTCCACCGGGATGCGTTTGAGATAACTCAGGGACGAATAGCCGGTGCCAAAGTCGTCGATCGCCAACTTGACCCCAAGGTCGCGCAATTGCTGGAACGTGGCGATGATGTGCTCAACGCTGTCGAGCAACTGGCTCTCGGTCAGTTCCAGCTCCAGGTATTGGGGCGCCAGACCGGTTTCTTGCAGCACTTGTCGCACAAGACTGACAAGCTTGCCCTGACGTAACTGATGCACCGACAGATTGACCGACACCCTGATCGGCGGCAGTCCCTGGCGCTGCCATTCGCACGCCTGCCAACAGGCCTGGCGCAATACGAACTCGCCAATCGGCCCGATCAGCCCGGTTTCTTCGGCCAGACCGATGAAATCCCCCGGCGGGACCTGGCCCATGGCTGGATGATCCCAGCGCACCAACGCCTCGGCGGCGTTAAGGCGACCGGTCGCCAGGCACAATTTGGGTTGATAGAAGACCTTCAACTGCTGCTCTTCAAGGGCCTTGCGCAGGTGATTCTCCAGTTGCAGGCGCTCCAGCGTACTGGCCTGAAGGCTTTCGGTGTAGAACTGGAAATTGTTGCCGCCCAGGTGCTTGGCATGTTGCATGGCCATGTTCGCCTGGCTGACCAGGGTGGAAATTTCCCGCGCGTTGTCCGGCAACATGCTGATGCCGATGGAAGCACTGACCACCAGCTCATGACCTTCGATGGTCAGCGGCAGGCGCAGTTTGGCGGACAATCGGGTCGCCACCCGCGCCAGGCTGGAGAGGTTGCCATAGGCATCGAACAGCACGGCGAATTCATCTCCGGACAATCGGGCGATGGTGTCAGCCTCAGACAGCGCATTGATCAGGCGTCGGGCCATCTTCTGCAACAGCTGGTCGGCAATGTCATGGCCGAGGCTGTCATTGAGCAATTTGAAACGATCCAGGTTGATATGCAGCAACGCCAGGCTGCGCCGTCCGCCCTGGCGCACCCGCTGGTGGGCCTCCTGCAGACGCTCACGGAACAGCGAGCGGTTCGCCAACCCGGTCAGCTCGTCGTAATGGGTGAGGTAGCGCATCCGCTCTTCGGATTCGCGTCGCGCCGAAAGATCAGCGAAGAAGCCGACTATATGGCTGACATTTCCCCGGGTATCGCGCACCACGCTCAGTTGCAGCCACTGCGGATACAGTTCGCCGTTGGCCCGTGCCTCCACCAGCTCACCTTGCCAGGTGCCGTGCTGCTTGAGGGCCTGGCGAATGACCGGATAGTGCCGGCGCGCATCGCGACTGCACGGCAGGTCGACCACGTTGCGCCCCAGCATGTCATCGATATTGAAGCCGGTGACCCGCGTGAACGCCTGATTGGCGGCGAGCAGCACGTAGCCGGGGTCGAAAATCACGATGCCTTCGCTGGCGGCCTCGAACACCGTCGCCGCCAGCTGCCGTTGCTGCTCGAGTTCTTTATTGGCGCTGATGTCTCGGCGGGTACCGACCATGCGCAGCACTCGACCGCTGGCGCTGCGTTCCACGGCCCGGCCACGGTCTTCGATCCAGACCCAGTGCCCATCGCCGTGGCGCACCCGGTATTCGATCTGGTAATCCTCGCTGCGGCCTTTGAGGTGTTCGACCAGGGCACGCTTGAGGGCCGGCAGGTCCTGGGGATGCAGGCGCGGGGTGAGGTGGCTGAGCATGGCCGTGACGTATTCGGGCTCCAGGCCGAACAGTTCCTTGAGTTGAGTGTGGTGGACTTCGTCAGTCTGCAGGTTCCAGTCCCACAACCCCAGCTCACTGGCATTGAGGGCCAGGGCCAGCCGCGCCTCGCTCTTACTCAAGGCCTGGCTGGCCGCCTCCAGCTCAAGGCTGCGCTGCGCTACCCGCGCCTCCAGGCCAACCTGGGCCGCACGCAGTTTTTCCTCGGCGAAACGACGTTGTTCGACCTCCCGGCCCAGCGCCTCGTTGAGCTGCGCGCTACGGGTTTGTGCCTGCTGCAAATGCTCGATCAGCGCCTGATTCTGGAACCGTCGCAGCAAGCCATTTTGTATCAGCCGGTTGACCTGCCAGGCCACTACGCTCAACGAGACCAGCACCACCAGCCCGAGCCAGCCCCATCCGCGCTGCTGTTCATCACCGCCCCAGAAAAGATAACCGATGGCCGGTAACAGGCAGGGCAACGTAAAGGACAGAAACCCCGGAAGGCTCACAGCATAGGCCACGCTGGCCGACAGCGTGGCCGCGCCAATCAGGCCGAACACCCAGGCCTGTTGCTGGAAACTGTCAGCCGGAACCAGCGCGATGCCAGCCCCAGCCAACGTCAGGCCCGTCATGGCCGAGCCAAGCAAGAACATGCGCAACCAGACCGGGTGTGCCTGGCGGCTTGGCATCGCCGAATCGAAGGCAGCCACCTGAATCACCCGCAGCGCCACCAATGACAGCAACCAGACGAGCCAGACGCTGACCAGAAAATACCGCGACGGCCCCCATAACAGGGCGGCGCAAACCAGACCGTTGACCAGCATGAACAGCGTGGGTAGCAACGAGCCTTGATATAACAGACGTGTGCGTTCGACCGCCATCTCCGTGGCGTACTGTTTGCGGATGACCCGGGGTTCCACACAGGGCCCCGCCGGATCGGAATTAAGGTTCATAGACACTGTTCTTGTTCTTATTCAACGGAGCATGGAGAACCCGAAACGTGCACGGAGCATACACAAGCCAAACGCCATCCCACACTGCTTGCGCGCTAAAAAATGCTGAAAAAAGTCGCGATTTCATTGGGTAACGAGCCCTTCGAGCGAGCCCCGCCAACGCCTGTAGCCCATGACCAACCGGTCATCATCCACCGGTCTTTTATCGGCTGATGCAAAGCTCGGTTTGCCCGGGGTGACGCCGCACCCTAGAATGCCCCGATGCGCGATGATCTCTCCCTTCTGCTGAACTCCCTCAACGATGCCCAACGCCAGGCCGTAGCTGCCTCCGTGGGCCGTCAGTTGGTCCTGGCCGGTGCCGGCTCCGGTAAGACCCGAGTGCTGGTGCACCGTATCGCCTGGTTGATCCAGGTCGAAAACGCCTCGCCCCATTCGATCCTGTCGGTGACGTTCACCAACAAGGCCGCTGCCGAGATGCGCCATCGCATCGAGCAGCTGATGGGTATCAACCCGGCGGGCATGTGGGTCGGTACGTTCCACGGCCTGGCGCACCGCTTGTTGCGGGCGCATTGGCAGGAAGCCGGCCTGAGCCAGACCTTCCAGATTCTGGACAGCGACGACCAGCAGCGCCTGGTCAAGCGAGTGATCCGCGAACTGGGCCTGGACGAACAACGCTGGCCGGCCCGTCAAGCCCAGTGGTTCATCAACGGCCAGAAAGACGAAGGCCTGCGCCCACAACACATCCAGGCCAGCGGCGACCTGTTCCTGGCGACCATGCGCAGCATCTACGAAGCCTACGAGGCGGCGTGCCAGCGTGCCGGGGTCATCGATTTTTCCGAGTTGCTGCTACGTGCGCTGGACCTGTGGCGCGACCACCCTGGCCTGCTGGCTCACTATCAGAAGCGCTTCCGGCATGTACTGGTGGATGAGTTCCAGGACACCAACGCCGTGCAATACGCCTGGTTGCGCCTGCTCGCCAAGGGCGGCGACAGCCTGATGGTGGTGGGCGACGACGACCAGTCGATCTACGGCTGGCGCGGCGCCAAAATCGAGAATATTCACCAGTACTCGGCGGACTTTCCTGACGCCGAAGTCATCCGCCTGGAACAGAACTACCGCTCTACCGCCGGCATCCTCAAGGCCGCCAACGCCCTGATCGCCAATAATACCGGGCGTCTTGGCAAGGAGTTGTGGACCGACGGCGGCGAAGGCGAAGCGATCAATCTCTATGCCGCCTTCAACGAACACGATGAGGCCCGCTATGTGGTGGAAACCATCGAGAGCGCCCTGAAAACCGGCCTGGCTCGCAGCGACATCGCCATTTTGTATCGCTCCAACGCCCAATCGCGAGTGTTGGAAGAAGCCTTGTTGCGCGAACGGATCCCGTACCGCATCTACGGTGGCCAACGCTTCTTCGAGCGCGCCGAAATCAAGAACGCCATGGCCTACCTGCGCCTGCTCGAAGGGCGCGGCAACGACGCCGCCCTGGAGCGGGTGATCAATGTCCCGACGCGGGGTATTGGCGAGAAGACCGTCGAAGCGATTCGTGATCACGCGCGCCACAGCCATGTATCCATGTGGGAAGCCATAAACCAGCTGGTTGCCAACAAAGGTGTGACCGGCCGCGCGGCGGGTGCACTGAAGGCCTTCATGGACCTGATCGAAGACTTGGCCGCCAAATGCGGGGAAATGCCGCTGCATTTGATGACCCAGACCGTCATCGAGCAGTCCGGCCTGATCGCCTACCACGAGGCGGAAAAAGGCGAGAAAGGCCAGGCCCGGGTGGAAAACCTTGAGGAACTGGTCAGCGCCGCACGCAACTTCGAGAACACCGAAGAAGACCAGGACCTGTCGCCACTGTCGGCCTTTCTGGGCCATGCCTCTCTCGAAGCCGGGGACACCCAGGCCGACGAGCATGAAGACAGCATCCAACTGATGACCCTGCACAGCGCCAAGGGCCTGGAATTCCCCTACGTGTTCCTCGTGGGCATGGAAGAAGGCCTGTTCCCCCACAAGATGAGCCTGGAAGAACCGGGGCGCCTGGAAGAGGAAAGGCGCCTGGCCTACGTCGGTATCACCCGTGCCATGCAGAATCTGGTGCTGACTTACGCCGAAACCCGACGCTTGTATGGCAGCGAGACCTACAACAAGGTGTCGCGTTTCGTACGCGAAGTACCGAAAGGCCTGATCCAGGAAGTGCGGCTGTCCAACAGCGTCAGCCGTCCGTTCGGGGGTGGCCAGCAACAAAGCACCAGCAGCCTGTTCGGCGGCAGCGATATCCCGGAAACCGGCTTCAGCCTCGGCCAGGCCGTGCGGCACTCGGTGTTTGGCGACGGCGTGATCCTCAACTTCGAAGGCGCCGGCGCCCAGGCCCGGGTCCAGGTGAACTTCAGCGAAGGCAGCAAGTGGCTGATGCTGGGGTATGCCAAGCTCGAGGCGATCTAGGGGGCTCCTGAAGCTTTTTATGTGGGAGCGAGCAGGCTCGCTCCCACAGGTCAGGTGCCTGTTGCCTTTCCGATAGAACTTGTTCCCCTTTCCTACAGCCTAAAGCGAACAAGCCCTCTTGCGCAGGCTGAAGCTGAACCTAACCTGTCACGCAAAAGCCCGAAACACTCTGTCGCTAGCCAGCGACAGTTGACCTGTGCAACATGGCCCGCGTGCTATCCACAAATGGGAATGCCTTTATTATGAAACGTTTTCTTAGCATCGCCATGGCGTTGTGCATCGGCCTGACGATGGCCATCGACGCCAATGCCGCCAAGCGCTTTGGCGGTGGTAAAAGCGCGGGGGCTGCCCCGACTCACCAAACCAGCCAGATGGCGCCGTCCTCTGCCGCCGGTTCCACTGCTGCTACCGCAGGCGCGGCCGGTGCCGCTGGCGCAGCCACCAAGGCCGGCGGTGCTTCGCGCTGGCTTGGCCCTCTGGCCGGCATCGCCGCCGGTGGCCTGCTCGCGTCCATGTTCATGGGCGGCGGCTTCCAGGGCATGCAGATCTTCGACATCCTGATCATGGCGGTCATCGCCTTCCTGGTCTTCCGCTTCATTGCCGCCCGTCGCCGCAAGCAGCAGGAGCAACTCGCTCCGGCCGGTCATGCGCCGATGCAGCGTGAAGTGTTCAATCAGCAGCCTGCCGGCGGTTCAATCTTCGGCGGCTCGGCAGCGCCAGTGGCGGCTCGTCCGGTGATCAATGCACCGGCCTGGTTCAACGAAGAGCGTTTCGTCGAAGCCGCGCGCAACCACTTCCAGTCCTTGCAGCAGCATTGGGACGCGAACGAAATGGACAAGATCGCCGAGTTCGTGACCCCGCAATTGCTGGAATTCCTCAAGCGCGAGCGGGCCGATCTGGGCGATAGCTTCCAGTCCACCTACATCGACAATCTTCAGGTGCAACTGGACGGCGTCGATGATCGCGCCGACAAGACCATCGCCACCCTGACCTTCATCGGCGTGTCGAAGAACTCTCGCTTCGACCAGGGTGAAGCATTCAGCGAAAGCTGGAACATGGAACGCGCCCAGGGCGAGAACCAGCCTTGGCTGGTCGCCGGTATTCGCCAAAACGGTTGAACCTTTCCGCGTTTTGCATGTTGAAATAAAAGAACCCCGGCCTGGTGCCGGGGTTTTCTATTTCGCAGTTGCATCTATAGCGAGCTACTGTATAAACCGCTCCATATAAACCGCGCCATCGAGAAAGAGGATCCCCGGACGTGGAAGAAATTATCGAACAATTGCGTGAAGCCAACGAGCCCGTACCGGTTCCGCTGGAGTTGCCCGACGAAGATTTGCTGGTAGAGATCGAAGAGCAGCTGTTCATCGACATCCCGTTCGTCTTCAGAGAGTTTTTGCTGACCGTCAGCGACGTCGTTTATGGCAGCCTGGAGCCGGTGACCGTCACCGATTCTCAATCCCACACCTACCTTCCGGACGTGGCCGCCAACGCCTGGGATGTCGGTGTCGACCGCAGCCTGATCCCAATCTGCCAGGACGGCGACGATTATTATTGCGTAGAAGAAGACGGCACCGTGGTGCTGTGGCAGGCCGAAGAAGAGCTGATTGCCGAAGAGACCTGGGAATCAGTCTGGCACTGGGCGCGGGACGTCTGGCTGGAAAGCTGATTCGCCGACGCCCAACGCTGGTTAATGCCCGGACGACTCCTTGTGATTATCAAGGGTTTCCAGCAAGGCCACCTGCATCCGGGTATGCAGGCGGATGAACCAGCGCCAGAGCAATGCCGCTACGGCAATCGCAACTATTGCAATCAACACCAGCAACTTGTTGGTCGGCAGGATACTGGCCGACAAGGCTGCCAATAGCAGGAAGATCACCAGTAGCGAGAGGATCGGGATCACTTCGGCGATCACCCGGCGCACGCGCTGGGTGTGGCGGCCGGCCATCTCCGGCTTCACGCCCATCTCCGCCAGCAGCATCGACAGCGCCTTGAGCTTGCGATACGCGGCGATCAAAAACGGCAGCGACAACAGCAGCGCCCCGCCCCAAATCAGCGCTTTCTGCCAACTCGGGTCGCTGATCCACGCTTGCAGATAAACCGACATCCGCTCGGCGAAAAAACCGCCCGAGACAAAAATCGCGATGACCAGCGCCAGGTTGACCCCGACCTGCAGCACAATCCGTCTGATCATGGAGGCCAGCAACGCTCCTTCACCTTGGGGTTGGATGCTGCGCAGCCATTCGCCATACATCCCCAGCACCCGCGTCAGCCGTTGTGGCATCACCGTCGCCAACTTGACGGACAATGGATCGGCAGCCCGGATCAGGTAAGGCGTCATCAGTGTGGTCAGCACCGAGACGGCGACCGCAACCGGATAGAGGAAGTCACTGGTGACCTGCAAGGTCATCCCCAATGAAGCGATGATGAAGGAGAATTCGCCAATCTGCGAAAGGCCCATCCCAACGCGTAGTGAGGTGCGTCCGTCATTGCCGGCGATAAAGGCACCGAGGCCGCAGGACAGCATCTTGCCCAGCACCACTGCGCCAGTGATCACGGCGATCGGCCAGGCGTATTGCAGCAATATCGATGGATCGAGCATCAACCCGATGGCCACGAAGAAAATTGCGCTGAACAGGTCCCGCACCGGCTCCACCAGGCGCTCGATTTTCAGCAGTTGCCGGGACTCGGCCATGATCGCACCGATCAGGAATGCCCCCAGCACCATGCTGTATTCCAACTTGACCACGAGCAGGCAGAAGCCGAAACACAGGCCCAGCACGGTAATCAACAGCATCTCATTGCTGTCGAACTTCGCCACATAGGCCAGCAGCCTTGGCACCAGCAAAATGCCAATGACCAACGCGACGATCATGAACAACGACAACTTGCCGACTGTGGAGAACACTTCCCCGGAGCTCACCGTACCGCTCACCGCAATGCTCGACAACAAGGCGATAATGCCGATGCCAAGGATGTCCTCGACGATCAATACCCCAAAGATCAACTGCGCGAAGCGCTCATTTTTCATCTTCAGGTCATTGAGGGCCTTGACGATGATCGTGGTCGAGGAGATAGCCAGGATCGCACCGAGGAACAGCGAGTCCATGGTGTTCCAGTCGAACCAACGACCGATCTCGTAGCCGATCCAGATCATCAGCACGATTTCGAGGAACGCCGCGATGAACGCCGTGGCCCCCACCTTGAACAGCTTGCGCAGGCTGAACTCCAGGCCCAGGCAGAACATCAGGAAGACCACCCCGAGCTCGGCCAGGGTCTTGATGGTGTCTTCGTCGTGGATGAAACCGAACGGCGGCGTATGCGGGCCTATGATGAAGCCAGCCACGATGTAGCCCAGCACCACCGGTTGCTTGAACCGGTGAAAGAGAACGGTCACCAGCCCCGCTGCCATCATGATGATCGCCAGGTCTTGAATAAAACTGATGGCATGCATGGTGGGGCTCCCTGTTCAACATGACTCATCACAGAGCTGGATAAGTCCGTTTCCTTTGTAGGAAAAGCCCTCGCATCGGGCTTTTGAAGGGTAACACCGCGACTTCCGACAAAAAGACGGTGCAATATATGGAAACAGATCCATCGGGGCGTGACGGCAACCACAGGCGCAGCGTCCCGATATCGGTGGTTTTGAAAACC
The DNA here is from genome assembly GCF_059695895.1 of Pseudomonas sp. LBUM1664. Classification (NCBI taxonomy): domain Bacteria; kingdom Pseudomonadati; phylum Pseudomonadota; class Gammaproteobacteria; order Pseudomonadales; family Pseudomonadaceae; genus Pseudomonas; species Pseudomonas sp. LBUM1664. The sequence continues at coordinate 6,316,325 of NZ_CP166791.1, forward strand.
AAGTGGCCACACAGGCCACTCACCAGCGCCCGCAGAGGCGCACTTCCCGAATTGCTGCCTTGAACCGTGAGTACGTTATGGAACCCGGAAATGCCCAGCTGTCGATGACGGTGTTGATGACCCCCGATATGGCCAACTTCTCTGGCAATGTCCATGGCGGCACCCTGCTCAAGTACCTCGACGAAGTCGCCTATGCCTGCGCCAGTCGCTACGCCGGACGCTACGTGGTGACCCTATCGGTTGACCAGGTGATCTTCCGTGAGCCGATTCACGTCGGCGAGTTGGTGACCTTCCTGGCGTCGGTGAACTACACCGGCAACACCTCGATGGAAGTCGGCATTAAAGTCGTGACCGAAAACATTCGCGAACGCTCGGTGCGCCACACCAACAGTTGCTTCTTCACCATGGTCGCGGTGGACGACCAACGCAAACCGGCCGCAGTCCCGCCATTGCAACCGCAGAACGGCGAAGCAAAACGCCGGTACGAGCAAGCCCAGCAGCGCCGGCAGATCCGCCAGGAACTGGAGAAGCGTTATCAGGAGATCAAGGCGGACGGGCCTTAACTGGCAACGAAACAAACGTGGGAGCGAACAGGCTCGCTCCCACATGGATTGGCATCAATCAAAGACTGATCGGCACAGCCTCGAACCGCACTCGCGGATGGGCGATCCGGTCCTGGGCGCGGACCAGTTCCAACTCGTAACTGGCACAAGCCTGGGTTTCGAGCAGCACTTCATGCACCGCTGCGGCGGTGAATTCGAACGCCGCCACCAGGCTGTCTCCCAGCAGCACCCGCGCCAGGAACAGCCCCGAAGTCAGGTCACCCACGCCCACCGGTTGGCGAGGGAAAGCCAGCAGCGGACGACGCAGATGCCAGCTACCGTCGGCGGTCACCAGCAGCATTTCGAAACTGTCTTCAGGCTTGCCGGGGTAGGCCAGATGTTTGACCAGCACCGCCTTCGGTCCGCGGGCCAATAGCGCACGGGCCATGGCCACGCAGTCCAACAGCGATTGCGCCTTACGCCCCGAAAAACTGTCCAGCTCCAGTTGGTTTGGGCACATCAGGTCCGCCATGGCAGCGGCTTCTTCCAGTAAAAACTCACTCACCTCGGGGGCCACGATGCAGCCCTTTTCCGGATGCCCCATGACCGGGTCGCACAGGTACAGCGCCTTGGGATTTGCGGCCTTGATCCGCGCCACGCCCGTCAGAATCGCCTGCCCCTGGGCGGCGCTGCCCAGGTAACCGGACAGCACCGCATCGCAATTGCCCAGCTCACCGATCGCCGCGATGCCCTCAACCAACGCCGGTATCTGATGAGGCGCAAGCACCTCCCCGGCCCATTGGCCGTACTGGGTATGATTGGAAAACTGCACGGTATTGAGCGGCCATACGTTCACCCCGATCCGCTGCATTGGAAACACGGCAGCACTATTGCCAGCGTGGCCGAACACCACGTGGGACTGAATGGCAAGCAGATGAGGGGTGCGTTTCATGCGGGAAGTTTCCGTAAAACGATTGAAATTCAAGCCGCGCAGTATGCGACTAAACGCAGCCTATACGACAGGCCGACGACACAGTTAAGCTGACAGCAACTTGTTGGAGCACTTCGTTCATGCTGACCCTTGGAAACATTTTCGTGCTGATGCTGCTGGCCACCGGCGGCGCCTGGCTGTGGCACAACCATGGCTTGCGCGAACGGGCCTTGGCCAGGGTCATCCAACATTGCGCCAACCTCAAGATCGAGTTGCTGGACGGCAATGTGGCGCTGAAAAAGATCGGATTCGTGAAAGATGCCGATGGACGGCGACGCCTGGCGCGTATTTATGATTTCGAATTTACGGTCACCGGCGAATCGCGTCATTCGGGCAGCATTACGCAGTTCGGCGCCCACAGCGCGCGAATCGAGTTGGCGCCCTACCCGATGCCGTTCGAAGAAATACCGCAGGCGCCGATTGAACCGGTCCAGACCCGGCCCAGGGCCGAAGTCATCGAGTTGAGTCAGTGGCGTCAGGAACACAACAAGTGGAAGCCTTGAAGCAGGGCTGACTCACGGACATCGACAACTCGCCAGATCGGCTTGCAGGGCCTCAACGTCTTGCGGCTCGGTAAAAATCAGTTCGATCCGTGAGTCCTGTCGCCACTCGCTGTCGTTCCAACCCAGTGCCGCACCCTCCAGCGCATTGGCTGAAACCCAGCCGTCGGGGCTGTGGATAACCAGTTTCGCCCGTGTCCAGCCTTTGCCTTGCAGCCATCGAGTCAGCGCCGTCGTGTCGAATGCCTGGCTCGGATGCCAGCGCCAACCGATGCTCCAGCCTCCGTCCTGCTGCTGATGCAGGCAGATCGGCGACTTCGGGTCGGTCCAGATAGCCGGCATTTGACCCACGCTCTTGGGCAAGTTGAAGTTATCCACAACCCCACTGCCCCGAACCGCAAGACCCGGCAGTCGATCGATCGGCAACGCAGCCTGTTGCGTCCAGTACAGCGCCATTTTGGGCAATTGAGCGGTGATGTGTGCACGATCGGTCTCGGTGAGGCTCTCGGATTTGTTCAGCACCAGCAGCCCGGCGTTGGCCAGGGTTTGTCGTTGCGCATCGGGCAACGGCTTACCGTCCGCCATCGCTTCGGCATCCAGCACCAACACGCAAGGCTGGACCGCCAGCACGCCGAGCCATGGAGCTTCGTTCAATTGCCGCATCAGTTGCGCCGGATGGCCCAACCCGGAGGGCTCGATAAACAGCCGATCCGGACGCGCCTTGCGCAGCAAACGACCGAGGCCAATCTGAAACGGCGCGCCATTGACGCAACATAGACAGCCCCCGGCCACCTCGCCCAGTGCGATACCATCGGCGGCCTGGGTCAACAGCGCGGCATCCAGGCCGATCTGGCCAAACTCGTTGATCAGCACCGCCCAGCGCTCATTAGCCGGCCGCTGGGCCAGTAATTGCCTGATCAGGCTGGTCTTGCCGGCCCCCAAGGGTCCGGCGATGACATGGGTGGGGATATTCTGCAACATAATCGACGGCTTTCGATGGAGGTGAAAATGCGGGTGATCGGCTGGTGGTTACTGGCGCTGATTTCGAACCAGGCATTGGCCCAGGCTTGCGTGGTGCACAGCCAGGCGGAACGGCTCGATGTGAAAGTCTGCCAGCAGAACCGCAACATCCCGCAAAAGCTGTTCGCCGACGGCTTCTGCCAGCCAAGCCTTGCCGGGCAGAAGGTCGAGGTGCAATACGTCGATCAATGCCCTGGCGGCGCGTTCGGCATCTGCAACAACGCCCAGGTCGCCAATATGCCTTACCGCCAGGATATTCACTATTACGGCGTGGCCACCGACGCGGCTTATCTCCAGCCGTTTTGTGAGGGGCAAAGCCAAGGTAACTGGCTCAAGCCTTAAGCGAGCCAGTCCAGCGTGAGGATTAATCGGCGTTCCCCCGGGGCCGGCTCCGGTGAGCGATGGATCAGTCCGAAACCCTCATTGCCGTGCCACTTCTCGCCTTTAAGCAACGCCACATCACCACTGCAAAACTGCTGGATCACTCGCGGATCACTAGGCTCAGCCTCTGGCTGCGCCAAACGTAGACGGTCCATGATCCCTTCCTCAATCCACTGGCTGCCGGCACCAGCATAAGTGGTGAGCAGCCGTACCGGCACATGGTCTACGTGAAAGCGCGGGCACATTGCCTTGTTCAAGGTTCGCAGACGCAGGCCGACACGTCTGGCGCCCAGCAGGCAGGTAAACGCACTGACCAGCCAGGCGACATCGGCGATAAAGCCTTCGTAGCCTTGCAGATCGCTGAAACCTGCGGCGAGACCGCCCAGCATCGGTTGAGCGTCTTCCTCCGGCAGGTCGAGCACCAACGATTCGGCCAGAAGCTCGTCCATCGAAAGCACCATCGCCGCAAAATCGCCAATGTGCGCCGGAAGCTGACGCTGCCAGACCGCGAGATTGGTGCCGTCTTCCAGAATTTGCGTCAAGACCCGCGGGGTATCACCCTGGACCTGCCGCACCTGCGCTCCTCTTTTTAGACTGGGCACCAGCATCACGCCGCGACCTCGTCATGCCAAGGGCCGAACGGGTCTGGAAGCAGGCGCCAGCTTTCAACACCAAGGACCATTTCCCCGTCAGTGAGCAGGCAAGCGTCCAGTTCGGCGGTGAGTCGGGTGAAGTCGATGTTCTGGCCGATGAACACCAGTTCCTGGCGGCAATCACCTGTGGTGGGAAGCCAGTTTTTCATGATGGCAGCGGTGCTTTGTTCGTCCTGCGGCCATTGGGTTTTCGGTACGAACCGCCACCAGCGTCCGGCAAACCCATGACGCATCAATCCCCCGGCCTGGGACCAACTGCCCGCTTCCTCCGGTTTGCTGGCCAGCCAGAAGAAACCCTTGGAACGCAGGAGTTTGCCATTAGTCCACGGACGATCAATCAAATTGAAAAAACGCTGGGGATGAAACGGTCGGCGCGCCCGGTAGGCTGTCGAGGCGATGCCATATTCTTCGGTTTCTGGGACATGCTCGCCACGCAGTTCCTGTAACCAGCCGGGTGCTTGAGCGGCGCGTTCAAAGTCGAAAAGGCCGGTATCCAGAATGTTTCCCAAAGGCACCTGCCCCATAACCATTGGGATGATCTGCGCCTGAGCATTGAGACGTTCCAGAATCGCTATCAGCTCTTTGCGTTCGTGGTGACTGATCAGGTCGATTTTGCTGATCAGGATCACGTCGGCGAACTCGATCTGTTCGATCAATAGGTCAGTGATCGAGCGATCATCCTCCTCGCCAAGGGTTTCGCCCCGTGACGCGAGGCTTTCGGCCGCCTGGTAATCCAGCAGAAAATTCACCCCATCGACCACCGTCACCATCGTATCGAGCCGCGCGACATCGGCCAGACTGCGACCTTCTTCATCACGAAAAGTGAAGGTCTCTGCCACCGGCAAGGGTTCGGAGATACCTGTGGATTCGATTAGCAGATAATCGAAGCGCCCTTCCCTGGCGAGTTGGCCAACCTCTTCCAACAGGTCTTCACGCAACGTGCAGCAGATACAGCCGTTGCTCATTTCCACCAGCTTCTCTTCGGAGCGACTCAGGGTGACATCTCGCTGAACTTCGCTGCCATCGATGTTGATCTCGCTCATATCATTCACGATCACGGCGACCCGTAGATTGTCGCGATTGCGCAAGACGTAGTTGAGCAGCGTGCTTTTTCCGGCACCGAGAAAGCCGGAAAGCACGGTTACGGGGAGGCGATTGGGCATCAGGTATATCCTCATCGGGCGGCCGTGGCTGACGCTGTTGATGCGTGTTGCGGCTCGTTTTCAGGCTTTGGGTCGGTTCAAGGTCTGCGTGTTTTATGTTATAGTATAACAGATCCATTTAACCAGCCCCGCAGTGCTCAACGGCCTGAGAACAATCAATGCGCAATCATCTGAAATTAGTGTTAGCGGCCCCGTTATTGCTGTTGGCGCTGAGCGCCTTTGCCCAAAGCTCATTACTGGCGAACTGCACCCGTAGCGCAAATCTGTTGGCTTGCGTGGATGGCCAAGGCAACGCGTACAGCGTGGCGACGAGCGGAAACACCCTTTACCTGCGTGGTTTTGAAGCACCCAGTCACCGCTATTGGGCGCAAACAAGCAGCCGTTATGGTCAGCTCACGTTTTTTACAGGCCTGGCTTCGGATGGTGAAAGTTGGGTTGGATACAGCCGCCGTGTTGGTTGGACGACAATCAATCGCTTCTCCAGCTCGGGCGGTAGCACCGGAAAATTTGTATGCGGACGCATGAACGGTTGCCAAGATTCGCCATACTGATGTTTCACGTGGAACGCTGAGATGAGGGAAATGAAACTCTGTTCATGAAAAAGATTGCTTCGACTTTATTGTTATACTGTAACATTAAATCGAACCCACGATGGACCTTGACCATGAATGCGTTAACGCTGCCAGATGTTGCTGCGCAGGCCTCACGCCAAGCTTTACCTCTCGATTGGGTAGGCATGTGTGGCATCGCGACACCGGTGTTGATCGACGGCCAGCGCCTCAGCGCGATTGCCGACGCAGGTGTCAGCCTCGACGACAGTGAAGCTCGCGGCATTCACATGTCACGCTTATACCTGGCGTTGGATATGCTCGAACACGAGCCCCTATCCCCCTCGCTGTTGCGCCGCATTCTGCAGCAGTTTCTTGAGAGTCATGAAGGTCTGTCCCAAGCGGCCTCTCTAAATATTCACACTGATCTATTGCTCAAGCGCCCGGCGCTGGTCAGTCCATTGGCCGGTTGGAAGCGTTATCCAGTGAGCATCGAAGCTCACCTTAAAAACACAATGTTCCACGTGGAACTGACCATTCAGATCCCCTACGCCTCCACTTGCCCGTGCTCGGCGGCGCTCGCCCGGCAGCTAATTCAGCAGCAATTCGTAGACGATTTCGCCAACAAAAGGCTCGAGCATGCAGAGGTCCTAGCGTGGTTGGGCTCTTCAAACGGCATCGTCGCCACCCCTCATAGTCAACGCAGCACGGCCACTCTGAACCTGCGATTGGGCGCCGAGATTGACGAGTTGCCGCTGCTGTCTCTCATCAACGAAGCCGAAGCAGCTCTCGGCACTGCTGTGCAAACCGCAGTCAAACGGGCCGATGAACAGGCCTTCGCACTCGCCAACGGCCAAAACCTGATGTTCTGCGAAGACGCCGCTCGGCGATTAAACACAGCTTTGAGACGGTCACCCGACATCGTCTCCCTCGATGTACGGGTCGTTCACGCCGAAAGCCTGCATGCCCATGACGCCGTGGCCCTGAGCCGCTGGAATCGGGAGGCCTCATGATCCGCTGCCAAACCTTGCGCTGGGGCGCTCCCGGGCAACCTCTCACGCCGCCACTGGATATGGAACGGCCAGAGGGTAGCCTTACGGCGATCATCGGCGCCAACGGCTCGGGTAAAAGCAGCCTGCTGAAAGTGCTCGCGGGACTGCAAAAACCTCTATTGGGCAAAGTCATGCTGGACGTTCCACGTCGCGGCGGTGTCTCGTTCCTGCCACAGCAGCAACATCTGGATCGGCAATTCCCCATCAGCCTGCAAGAGTTGGTGGCAGCTGGCTTCTGGGGTAACCGGCACACGCCAGCCATGCGAAGCCAACGACTCAAAACCGTGCTGGACGACTGGGCCCTGGGTGGCCTCGAATATCGCCCATTGATGGCACTGTCGGGAGGCGAGTTACAACGCGCCCTGCTCGCTCGCCTGAGCCTGGCCGAAGCGCCGCTATTGTTGCTTGATGAACCCCACGCCGCCCTCGACGAACAGGGCCAGGCGCTGCTGTGGAAACACATTCACGGCTGGCATGCCGAAGGCAGAACCCTGGTGGTGGTTTGTCACGACCTGGCAGCGGTTCGCCAGCATGTTCCCAACACACTGCTGATCAGCCACGCCGGGTGCGTGCTGGGGCGCAGTGTCGACTTGATTGCCCAACAACCTCGCATGCAGGTGGCCTGATGCTCGTGGCCACCCAGCTCTGGCAACCCTTCCAAGAATTCGTCTTCATGCGCCGGGCCTTGCTTGGCGGCCTGGTGTTGGCATGCAGCACGGCACCGTTGGGGGTGTTTCTGATTCTGCGACGCATGAGCCTGATCGGCGACGCCGTGGCTCACGGCATCCTGCCCGGCGCGGCCCTGGGTTTCTGGTTCGCCGGCCTGAGCCTGCCAGCCCTGACGGTAGGTGGCCTCGGCGCGGGCCTGGGCATGGCTGGGCTGGCCGCCTGGATTACCCGCCGCACCGGCCTACGGGAAGATGCCAGCCTCGCGGCGATTTATCCCATTTCCTTGGCGGCCGGCATATTGATCCTCGGCATCGCCGGTAAACGCCTCGACCTGCTTCATCTGTTGTTCGGCTCCGCACTGGCGGTAGACGGCCCAACACTTACCGGCATGCTCTGGGTGTCGGGGGCCAGCCTGATCGCGATGGCGCTGATTTATCGGCCCCTGTTGCTCGACACCCTGGACCCGCTGTTCCTGCAAACCGTCAGTCGTCTGGGCCCATTGGCCCACGGCGTGTTTCTGACCCTGGTGGTGTTGAACCTGGTGATCGGCTTCCAAGCCATCGGCGCGCTGATGGTCGTTGGCCTGATGATGCTGCCGGCTGCCGCTTCGCGATTCTGGAGCCGCCGCCTGCCGGTCCTGATGGTCGTCGCGGCACTGCTCGGTTGCCTCTCGGTTTGGCTTGGCCTGTTGTTGTCCTTCTATTTCTCGCTGCCCAGCGGGCCGGCCATCGTGCTGGTGGCGGGCGCGCTGTATCTGCTGTCCGTGGTGTTCGGTCCGGTGCACGGTTTGCTGCGCCGCCCGCCTTTGCTCACATCCCAATGAGGTGTTTCCCGATGCGCGCTCTACTCGTGCTGTTCAGTCTGATGCTGTCCATGTCCTTGTCCGCCGCCGAAAAGCTTCAGGTGGTGACCAGCTTCAGCATCCTCGCCGACATGACCCAACAGGTCGGCGGCGAGCATATCCAGATCACCAACATGGTCGGCCCGGACGCCGATGCGCACACCTACGAACCCACGCCAGACGACGCCAAGGCGCTGCTTCGCGCAAAACTGATCATCAAGAATGGGCTGGGCTTCGAGCCGTGGCTGGATCGCCTGGTCACCAGTACCGAAACCACCGCCCCGGTGATCAGTGCCAGTCGCGGTGTGATCCCACGTTCGCTGGATGAAGATGGCGAGACCATCCCCGACCCGCACGCCTGGCATAACCTGGCGAATGCCGAGCTGTATGTCAGCAACATCACCAAGGCGCTGGAAGCCGCCGACCCGGCGAACAAGGCCGACTACGAACGCAACAGCCAGGCGTATCTGAAAAAAATCTACGCGCTGCTCGCCGAAGCCAAGACCAAGTTCGGTGCGTTGCCACCGGGCAACCGCAAGATCGTGACGTCCCACGACGCATTCGGTTACCTGGGCCAGGCCTACGGCATTGACTTCATAGCGCCCCAGGGCTTATCTACCGAACGTGAACCTTCGGCCGCAGAAGTCGCGGCATTGATTACCCAGATCCGTCAGGCGAAAGTCAAAGCGGTGTTCATGGAAAACATCAAGGACGCGCGCCTGCTCAAGCAGATAGCCGACGAAAGCGGCGCCCACATCGGTGGCACGCTGTACTCCGACGCCCTCGCTGCCAGCGGGCCGGCCAGCACTTTCACCGGCCTGTTCGAATACAACCTCAACACCTTGTACGAGGCGCTGAGCCGACCTTGATTAATGGTTGAGCAATGGTGGTGGCCCTGAATGCTTCAGTGGGGCTGCTGCGCAGCCCAGCGGGAGCCTGTTAAGCCCTCGGCTTGACCGTCCCGCAATCCTGCCCCAGCCACACAGCCCGGGTGTCGAGGCTGCCATTCTGCTGGATACCGGTGGCATTGAAGGTGCCGTTGACCTTGGTAGTGAACTCACGATCACTCTGGAACGTCGCGACACCATTGCCTTGGGCTTTCGGACAGCTGAAGCGAAACTTCCACTGGTTGCCAGTGCGCTCGGTGACCTGCTGCTTGCAGCCCGATTGCGGGTCTTGCAGCGGAATTTCATTGGTCTGCACCTGCGCCTGGGTGAGGCAGACCCGAATACCTTTGCCGCCCATGGTAATGCCCTGCTTTTCCAGCGCCGCCCGTTGCTCCGGGGTGATCTGGTTTTGCAGCTGGCCGAGGATCAGTTGCAGGTCCGGCAGATTCTGGTTGTCGACTTTCATGTTACTTGAGGTCAGTTCCCACAAACCTGGTTGAAGCATCTGCGCCTGAGCCGCCACAGGAACTGACAAACCAACCGCCAAGGCCAAACCCAGCAGACGAACATTCATTGCAAAAACTCCAGAGAACAAGTGGCCGTTAGACGCCGCCCACAGACTTCGGTTCAGGCTCGGGTTCGGTGAATTAAATAGCGACATTCGCCATGGAACATGGTCTGTTAAGCATTGAGACTTCAGGAGCAAGTCGGCCCCATGGATTTTTTCGGACCACATGTTTTCGGTTACCTGATCGCGCTGATCCATACCTTGGGTTCCATTGCCGCCATCCACGCGGTACTGACAGTGCGCACAGCCCAAGGCTCGATTGCCTGGGCCTTGTCGCTGGTGTTCATCCCGTACCTGACGTTGATTCCTTACCTGGTTTTCGGGCGCAGCACGTTTGATGGCTACATCAAGGCGCGTCGGCAAGCCAACGAAGAAATGCGCAAGGCGATCTCCGAGCTGAACTGGCGGCCATGGGTCGAAGAAGCCTTGGCGGCCCGCGCATCCCAGGCCTACGCCTCGTTACGGGCCATGCCTAAACTGGGGCGCACGCCGTGCCTGGCGAACAATCAGGTGAAGTTGCTCGTCAATGGTCACGCCACATTCGAGGCGATTTTCCAGGCCATCGATAGCGCCCGGGAAGCCGTGCTGATTCAATCTTTCATCATCCACGACGACCGCCTCGGCCAACGCCTGCAAACACTGCTCTTGAAAAAAGCCGCCGAAGGCGTGGCGGTGTATCTGCTCTATGACCGCATCGGCAGCCATTCCCTGCCCGGCCGCTATGTCCAGACGTTGCGCGACGGCGGTGTCCAGGTAAAAGCCTTCGCCACCCGCAGCGGCTGGCTCAACCGGTTCCAGGTCAACTTCCGAAACCATCGCAAGATCATCGCGGTAGACGGCGTCCTGGGATTCGTCGGCGGACACAACGTGGGCGATGAATACATGGGCGAAAAGCCGCCCCTGGCACCGTGGCGTGATACCCATGTCGAAGTACGCGGGCCCGTGGTGGCGAGCATGCAAGAATCGTTTGCCGAAGACTGGTTCTGGGCGGCCCGCTCATTGCCACCGTTGATCCTTCCCGATACCTACCCGGACGACGGCGTGCTTTGCCAGTTGCTGGCCAGCGGCCCGGCCGATGCCTACGAAACCTGCTCGCTTTTTTTCGTCGAAGCCATCCATGCGGCGAGCGAACGCGTCTGGATAACAACGCCCTATTTCATTCCTGACGAAGCGGTATTTGCTGCGTTGCGCCTGGCAGTGCTGCGTGGCGTGGATGTACGCATCCTGTTGCCCTCACGACCGGACCACAAGGTCGTCTACGCGGCGTCCAGCCTGTATGCGTTTGAGGCGGTGCGGGCCGGCGTGCGGGTGTTTCGTTATGAACCGGGTTTCCTGCATCAGAAAGTGGTGCTGATCGACCGGGAAATCAGTGCCATCGGCAGTGCGAATCTGGACAACCGTTCGTTCCGGTTGAATTTCGAAGTGATGCTGCTGACCGTGGACATCTCGTTCGCCACCGAGGTGGAGCAGATGCTCGATAAAGACTTCGCCCAAGCCCACGAGATCGCTAAACAGGAAAGCCGGGAGACCCACCGCCTGCAGAAAGTCGGCATGCGGATCGCCCGGCTTATTTCCCCGATACTTTAAGGCGTGTAGATGTCGTCACGGGTCCATGGCAACTCATGGCTGCCGTCTGCGTGGGCCTTCACCGCCAGGATCTGGTGCAAATTGATCCAGCCCTTGGCGAACGCATAGGCACAGCCGGCGAGGTACAGGCGCCAGATCCGCAGCGCCTGTTCCGACACTTCCTTCGACGCCGCCTCCAGGTTGTCTTCCAGGCGCTCACTCCAGTGATCCAGCGTGCGTGCGTAGTGCATGCGCAGGCTCTCCACATCGACAATCTCCAGCCCCGCTTCGCTGATCTGGGCAGAGATCATCGACAGGTGCGGCAGCTCGCCGTTGGGAAACACGTACTTCTCAATGAACTCACCCGCGCCGCGTCCGACCGGGCGGCCGTCGATGTGCTTGGCGGTAATGCCGTGGTTCATCACCAGCCCGCCCTCGCGGACCGCGCCGAACAGCGTCTTGCAGTACTGCGTCAGATTGGCGTGGCCGACGTGCTCGAACATGCCCACGCTCACCACTTTGTCGAAGCGCCCGTCCTGGGGCAGGTCTCGGTAGTCCAGCAACTGCAACTCCACCTGATGCTCCAGGCCCTCAGCCTTGACCCGCTCCCGGGCCAGGGCCAGTTGCGCCTCGCTCAGGGTGATGCCGAAAACTTTGACACCGAACTCCCGCGCCGCATAACGCGACAAGCCGCCCCATCCGCAACCCACATCCAGCAGATAATCACCGGGTTGCAGACGCAGCTTGCGGCACAGGTGACGGAATTTAGCTTGCTGGGCCTGTTCGAGGGTTTCGCTGCCGGTCTCGAAATAGGCACAGGAATAAGCCATGTCGCTATCGAGCCACAGCTGATAGAACGCGTTGGAAAGGTCGTAATGATAGGAAATTGCCTTGGCGTCGGTTTCCTTGTCGTGGACCGAGCGCACTGGCAGGTTGTCGAAATCTTCGTCCAACAGGGCCTGGCTTAATTCGTCGCAGACCCGAATGACTTCGCTGATCGAGCCTTCGAGTTCCAGTTTTCCTTCGACAAACGCCGCTCCCAGTGCATCCAGGCTGGGATGGGAAAATTGCGCGACCATTTGTGGGTCCTTGACCACGATCGTGACGCTGGGATCGGCACCCAACGTGAATTCATGGCCATCCCAGAGCCGCAGCCGAAGCGATAAGTGCAGATTCTGTAAGGCCGGTGGAAGTTGCGCGAGCATGAGATATTCCCCCCTAGTTTCAGAACATCTGAAATGAGGGTAGACCATCGTAGAAAAATAGCAGGCTATCGAATTTATAGCCTTTTTCTATCGCCTTCCAAATCCACTGTTTGAGCAGTGACTGCCTGAAGTGATCCCCTCACCCTAGCTGACTGCAGGCCCGGCTTCCAGTTCGCCAAAGTTCTCCAACGGCCTGCAATCTTTTCCTAAATCACTGCAACTCAAAGCATCTATAACTCATCCCGTTGGATCCTCACCAACGGTTCCTGAAAGCGTAGCAGACGCCCGGCATTACCCAACACCAATAACGTGCTCAAGTTATGCAGCAATGCCGCAATCATCGCTCCCGCCGCCCCGAGCCAGCCGAATGCGGCGAAGGCGACAATGGCCAGTGTCCAACCCAAGCCAATGATCACGTTTACCTGCAACGTCTGCCTGCATTGGCGACTGAGCCGCACGCAGGTACCAAGACGCCGCAGGTCACTGCCGATCAACACGATGTCTGCCGATGCGAGGGCAATGTCTGCACCGCCCGCGCCCATTGCGACACCCACCACCCCGGCCTTGAGCGCCAGGGAGTCGTTGATACCGTCTCCCACCACCATGGGGCGGAAACCGTGGTCGATTTCGGCCATGACCCGCTTGAGTTTGTCTTCCGGCAAGGCCTGGGCCTGTACATCGCCGATGCCGACGTCAAGTGCCAAGGTGTTGGCCACGCTCTGACGGTCGCCGGTCAGCAGCAACTGACGCCCCAGCCCCAGCTCGCGTAATTCAGCCATTGCAACCCGAGCTTCCGGCTTGACGCTGTCGGCCAGCAGGAGCCAGGCAAGGAACCGGCCGTCTAAGGCCAGCCCGGCAATCGGGCCATCGTGGTCAGGGACAGCTGTAGTCTTGATGCCCAACTGAGCAAACAACTCCGGTCGGCCAAGGGCCGCTTCGCCCTGCCCGGTCATCGCCACCACACCCAGGCCCTGGCGCTCGTGAATGTCCGTGAGCGGCAAACACTGTTCCTGTCCCACCAGCCCCGCCAACGCACGACTGACCGGATGGCTGCTGGCCGAACCGAGGCTGGCGGCCAATGGCAGAAAAGGTATGTGATCGTCGACGGCGCTTTCGATGGATTGCAAGCGCAGGGTGCCATACGTCAGGGTACCGGTCTTGTCGACGACCAACGATGTGAGGTCCGCCAGTTCTTCCAGGAAGGCCGAACTGCGGATCAAGATCCCATGGCGCGCCGCCACTGCAATCCCGGCAATGGCCGTCGCAGGAGCCGACAGCACCAACGCGCAAGGGCATGCTGCCACCAATACCGCCAGCATCGCCTGGGCATCGTTGGTGACGAACCAGGTCACCGCTGCCAGCAACAGCACCAACACCAGATAACTACCGGCGTAGCGTTCCAGCAACCGGGTGATGGGCGGCTTGGAGCGCTCGGCGTTTTGCATCAGGGCGATGACTTTGCCCAGCGTCGACTCATCACCGGTGCGGGTCACTTCCAGGCGCAGCAGCCCATCGAGGTTGATTGCACCGCCAAAGACCTCGGAACCCACCACGGCCTCCAGTGGCACCGATTCACCCGTGATGGGCGCGGTATCGAGACTGGCCTGGCCGGACAACACTCGGCCATCGGCCGGCACCCGGTCACCGGCGCGCACCTCCACCACATCGCCGGGTTGGAGCGTGCCGTTGTCGACCTCGATGATCGAACCATCGGCCTGAACCTTGCGACCCTGGCTGCGGGTCAGTTGGCCAAGGGCGTGGATCGCTTCCTGGGAACCGATGACGCTGCGCTCTTCCAGCACATGGCCAAAAATCATGATGATCGGCAACAGCGCAGCCGTCAGCAGATCGCCGGTGGCCCAGGCACCGAGCATCGCCAGGGCAATCAGCTGGTCGGTGATCCCGTGCAGGCTCGGATAGCGCAGGCTGTACCAGGCCGAACGCATCACCGGAACCGCCACCAGCAGCGAGGCAACGCCCAACAACAGTTGGCTGACACCGCTCTGCTCCGGCGACCAGCCGCGCCACACAAGACCCAAAGCGAGCAGACCGAGGGCGAGCATCGCCAGGGTCAGTTGTCGAGCGGCTGTGCGTTGTTCGGCGGAAGACAACATTGGCGCGGCGACGGTTTGAGCGGTCATTGTTCGGCTCCCTGAATGATCAGGCGGGAATCGTCTTTCGGATCGACCGTTGTCACCGAACCGGCCTGACGAAGAATGCTCGGCATGCGCTCGCGATAAAGGCGCAGCAGCATTTGCGGATCGGTGCCTTGGGCCTTCGCCAGGCCCAGCACCGTGGCGGTGTCGGCCGAAGCCTTGGCGAGCCGTTCGCTGGCCTGGGCATGGGCAACTTGCAGGGCGCGGTCAGCGTCCTGACGGGCGGTCTGGGTCAGTTTCTCGGCTTCGGTACGGGCGTTGGCGACGGCTTTATCGGCCTGCTGGCTGGCGGTCAGCACCGCATTGAACGCATTCACCGCCGGCCCCGGCAGGCTCGATTGCACGTCTACACGCACCACTTCGATCCCCAACCCCTGCCCTGTTGCGGCAAGCTCGGCCAGACGCCGGTTGATACCTTGCACCAGGTCGCCGCGCAAGCGTTCGCGACGTTCGGCCGCCTGGTTGTCGCTGCCGATCAGTTCGGGGCGAGCCACCAGGATTGTGTCCAGATCCCGGGCCGCAGTCAGGGCCACGGCACTGCGAGTCGCCAGTCGATCCAGCGCCGGCAGCACATGTTCACCCTGCAAAACGAAGGCGTAGGGGTCGGTGACTTTGTAGAACACCCGCACATCCAGTTGCACCACGCCTGCGTCACCGGTCAATAAATAACCAGAACCGGCGAGGGCATCGCTGACCGGCGTGGCGAAACTGACGACGCGATCCGCCTGCAAAGCCGCATCCGAGCGCAGCAGGCTTTCCACCCGTCGCTCAAGAACCCGATCCGCCGACGGCAGCAGGATCACTTGTTCCACAGGACGAGGCCAAGCCAACAAAAGACCTGCATTCTGAATTCGATCCAGCGCGCCAAAGTGCAGCACCACCGCGCGGTTTTGCGGATCGATCTGTCGAACGTTGGAAAAAAACCAGGCCAATGCCGCCAAAAGCGTGACCGCGTAAAGCGCCAGAAACGCCAAGCGCCCCGCCTGAATCCACGGGCTGGAAAACTCATTTGTTCCACGTGGAACCAAACTCATGGTTGTGGTCCACCTTTGGGTTCCACGGAGGGCGGACCGTCTACCAAGACGCGGAACGGCGCGGCGTCGGTGCGCAAAATCAGTTTCGTGCCTGGGGAAACAATGGTGCCCAAGGTGTCCAGCGAGCGCAGCAGATTGTAGAGCTGGGGCGAGCCGGCGTATGCCTTGCCATAAATCCCGGCGGCTTCCACGCGAGACTGCGCTTCTATATCGGCGGCTTTCACCGTGGCATCGGCCTGCACAATCCGCGCATCGCGTTCGGCGGCAGAACGGATCTGCGCGGCTTCACGCTTGCCGATGGCCGTGCGCTCGGTGGCGATGGTTTCGCGCTCGGCACGCATGCGATCCACTGTCGCGGTCAGCGTCACTGAAGGCAAGGTCAGGCGCTCGATGCCGACTTGCAACACGCGCACGCCATAGGTGGTGAGCAGCTGTTGATCGATCTGCTGGCGCAACTGCGCTTCGAAATCAGCGATGCGCACCTGGCTCGCGTCGGTGTTGACCAGGTTCGCCAGATCAAAACTGGCGGCCGTGGTTTCCAGCGCCGAACCGACGAAGGTGCGGATCTGCCGCGCTGCTTCGTCCGGTTGGTTCTGCACCGCGCGCATGAAACGCTGCACATTGTCCGGGTCACCCTGCACCTGCCACGCCACGTACGCCTGAACAATGATCCGCAAACCGTCACGGGTACCAACGTCCTGTAGACCGCTGGAGGTGGTGCGCAATCGCAGGTCCACCGGGATCGCCGCTTCGAACGGAGCCGGCCATCGCCAGCCCAGTCCCGGTTGCAGCAGCACCCGCGCCGGGTTGCCGAAACGGGTGATCACGGTGGCCTCCCCCGAACGCACTTGCACCAGGCTGGCGGCCGCGACGGCAAACGCCACGAGCAGCGCCGCCCAGCCCATCCGCCGCCAAGGGAACGGACTGGCTTCCTGCGGATCGCCGTGATGGTGATGATGATGCCCATGGTGATGACCGGCATGGCCGTGATCGTGACCGGCATGGTCGTGGTGATCGTGTGAAGAGGACTGGCTCAATGGGCAGCTCCTGGCAGGACAGGGTTACGCGGCGACGCAGGGTCCGCCGGCAGCGTGAAGGTACGCAGGTCGATGGTCGGCGCGTTGCCGCTGCCGCCCAGACGGTGATCGAGAATCAGCAACCTGGCGCTGCCAAGGCCCTGGCTCAGTTGACTGAGGTATTGCTCCAGAACAAAGGCGTGGCCGGCCGTCGCGTAGGCTTTGCGTTCAGCGCTGAAGCGCAGGTCGGCGGCCTGTGCGGTCGCGCTGATTTCCCGGGCGGTGGCTTGGGCCTGGTCATGGGCGATGCTGGCTTGCAATTGCGCCTGGTTGGTCTGCTCCGCCGCTGCACCGCGTTCCCGGGCAATCAGTGCCTGGGCACCGATCTGCGCCGCTTGCACACCGTGATAAGCATTGGCCGCACCGGCCGGCGGGTGAATCGCTTCGACCACCGTCGCCAGAATTTCCACGCCGCTGTCGAGCGACTGCAAGTCGGCCTGCACGGCGCGGCCGATTTCATCGGCCAGGCTGACACGATCGGCGCCGAGCAAACCGTCCAGCGTGCGCGAGGCGAATTCATGCACCAGGATCCGGCTGGCAGTGCTGCGGATCAGCGTGGGCACATCGGCGCTGTTGTATGTCGCCGCCAGCGCCGCCGCGTCGGTCAGGCCGATGCGGTAGACAAAGCGCACGTCCATGTTGACGATCTGGAAGCTCTGCTGGTCGGCGCGCTGGCTGGCAATGACTTGAGACTTGTCGTTCACATGGCTGGCGTCCCATAACCGATTGGCAATCGCCGGCGCCGGCCCCTCCGCCGGCGTCACCTCTGTAGCCCCCCGGTTGTCACCGACGCTGGTGGCCAGCTCGTGCACGACGCCATTCTCGACACTCAGCACCCTGCCCAACGGCCAGGGCAACCCGACCTGCAAGCCCGGGCCGAAGACCTCCACCGGCTTACCGAAACGCTCATAGATGCCCCGCCCTTGCAGCGGCACCTCATGCACGCCGGTCAGCAGCCAGCCCACCAGCGACACCAGCGCCAACACCGGCAAAAAGGCGCGGCGCATGTAGCTGAACGCCCAGATCTGGCGCAAGTCGATGCCGAAACGGTTGTGCAATTCATGCTGCAAGGCCAGCAACGGTTGCGGCGGCCAGCGCAGCAGATCGGCGATAACACTTCGGCCCAACAGGGTCGGCTCCAGGGAATCGCGGCGCGGGCTAAATAAAGACAGCAATGCACGCAGCAACAACTCAACCGCCACCAGCCCCGGCAACGCCCCCATCAGCACCGCCAGGCGCACTGGCCAGATGGACGTTTGTGCGGCGAACAGCAAGCACAAGGCGCCGAGCACCAGCACGATGATTGCCACCCGCGTCAGCTGCGCCAGCGGCGTTGCTTCCGGCCATTCCACGGGTGATTGCTGAGCCAGTTGACGTTCGAACACCAGCAGCCCGAACGCCAGCAACAATGAAAGCACCGCGCCAACACTGGCCGACACACCCAGCTCAGCCGCAGGCAATCCCAGGTTCCAGACTTGCTCCAGACTCAGCAGCACCAGCCCTGCCCATCCGGCCAGCCATAACGTGGGCGCACCGATTTGCTTCAGCAAACCCATCCAGCGCGCCGTGATGCGCTCCAGCAACCGTTCATACCAGCCAAGGTTCTCAACAGGCTCGTTTTCATAAGCCAAGCTATCCACAGCCGGCAGCAGCGCCCTGCTGCGCCACTGCGTGACCCACCCAGCCGATTGCAAACCCGCCACCAGCACCAGTAACCCGGCACTTTGACTGACCAGCAGGGCCGGCCACAGCGATTGCGGCGAAAACAGCCCGACAAAAAACGCCAGCCCCAGCCCCAGCCCCGCCAGACTGCCCAGCGCGAATGCGATCCGCTTCAAGCGACGCCCTTGAAACATCGCCCGCTGAAAACGCGGCCACTCGGCCACCGGTGCCCCCTCGACATCAAGATCGACTTGCATACCACCCCAGCACTTGTGGCGATCAAAAACCGGGCGTGTGGACAGACACCACCGCCGATTCGTTAAGTGACGTTACCCTATAACGATTCCTGTGAAATTTCCGTTTTGAATTTTTCATGACAGGCCCCTCGCCTTCCCCTTGACTAAAGCCTTGACCGATATCTGCGGGTACGAACATATTACGTACATAATTTTTTATCAGGCCAAGAGAGGGAACAGCAATGAGCAACTACGACGTGATCATTCTGGGCGGCGGCCCCGGCGGCTATAACGCGGCGATTCGCGCCGGGCAGTTGGGGTTGAAAGCCGCCTGCGTCGAAGGACGCTCCACCCTTGGCGGCACCTGCCTGAACGTCGGCTGCATGCCCTCCAAGGCGTTGCTCCATGCCTCGGAACTGTACGAGGCGGCCATGGGGGCAGAATTCGCCATCCTGGGCATCGACGTCAAACCCACCCTCAATCTTGCGCAAATGATGAAGCAAAAGGACGAGAGCGTGGCGGGCCTGACCAAGGGCATCGAGTTTCTGTTTCGCAAGAACAAGGTCGACTGGATCAAGGGCTGGGGCCATATCGACGGGCCGGGCAAGGTGACTGTCACGGGCGAAGACGGCAGCAAGACCGAACTGAACGCCAAGGACATCGTCATCGCCACCGGTTCCGAGCCCACGCCGCTGCCGGGTGTGAACATCGACAACCAACGCATCCTGGACTCCACCGGTGCGTTGTCCCTGAGTGAAGTGCCCCGACATCTGGTGGTGATCGGCGCAGGCGTCATCGGCCTCGAACTGGGTTCGGTCTGGCGGCGTCTGGGCGCCCAAGTGACAGTGGTGGAATACCTTGATCGCATCTGCCCTGGCGTGGACGGCGAAGCCGGCAAAGCCCTGCAACGGGCTTTGGGCAAACAGGGCATCCAATTCAAGCTGAGCGCCAAAGTCACTGGCGCCGTTTCCTCGGCGAGCGGCGTGCAATTGCAGGTTGAACCCGCGGCGGGCGGCGAGGTGCAGACCTTGGACGCCGATTACGTGCTGGTTGCCATTGGCCGTCGGCCTTATACCCAAGGGCTGGGGCTTGCGAACGTCGGGCTGAGCACCGACAAACGCGGCATGCTCGCCAACAAGGGCCACCGCACCGAAGCGCCCGGTGTTTGGGTGATCGGCGACGTAACCTTCGGGCCGATGCTGGCCCACAAGGCCGAAGACGAGGCCATGGCCTGCATCGAACAGATCGTCGGCAAGGCCGGCGAGGTCAACTATGAACTGATCCCCAGCGTCATCTATACCCGCCCGGAACTGGCCAGCGTCGGCAAGACCGAGGAACAGCTCAAGGCTGAAGGCCGCGCCTACAAGGTTGGGAAATTCCCGTTCACGGCCAACAGCCGGGCGAAGATCAACCACGAGACCGAAGGGTTCGCCAAAGTATTGGCCGATGAACGTACCGACGAAATCCTCGGCGTGCACCTGGTAGGCCCAAGCGTCAGTGAGATGATCGGCGAGTACTGCGTGGCCATGGAATTCAGCGCCTCGGCCGAAGACATCGCCCTGACCTGCCATCCACACCCCACTCGCTCGGAAGCGTTGCGCCAGGCAGCGATGAATGTGGAAGGGATGGCAACGCAGATGTGAATACCTGTGGCGAGGGAACAAGCTCCCTCGCCACATTCTGTGTTCGGCGGGTTGTTAGCTTAACTGGCCGACATCCGGGCCCTTCGCTTGCGACGACTGATCAACGCCAGCACCCCAGCCGTCACCAGTACCAAGCCGCCGATTTGCAACCAACCCTTGTAGGGCCGAAGCGTCGAGCGCAGGGGCTCCAGGGCCTGGGTGACGTAGCGTTTGTCGGCCTTGTTGAATTCCGGAGAAGGGCACTGATGGCCAAAGTCTCCGGCCCAATCCACGTATGGCCCTTCCTTGACGTACCGCTGATACAACGCGCTTTGCTCTTTAAGGCTCGAGTTGTAGCCGACCGCGTTGCACAACACCGCCGCAAACGCCTGGCTGGTGTGAGGCAGATGATCGGCCGCCTGGCTCGCCAGCGCGGTGGCGACAAAACGATAGTGATAACGCACGTCCGGTTGCGCGGCGCTAGCCTGCTGGCGTTGCACCTCGCCTTCGGCCACCAGCGGCCCGACCTTCAGTTCAACGGGTTCCAGGCTATAGCTGCCACCTAAGGTGGCGTAATCCGGCGCCATCTCATAGCCGAGCAGTTCCATGCCCCATTTACGCGCTAGCAAGGACGCATTGAAATACGCCTCGGCCCGCCGGGTTGGCCACCACTTGGACTCCGCATCCTGGCGCAACTGTCCATAGGACCGGGCCTTGTCCTGTAGATCAGCGTTGTCGAAATAAGCCGGTGCCTCGTCGTAGCGCCCTTCGCGCAGCAAGCGACGACCCAACAGATTGCGCAGGCTCGCGGCCACCGGCAGTTGCACGTAATTATCGCGATCCTGTTGGCTCAATGGCGGCGGGGCCGGGACTTGAGCGTCGACGTACTGTTTCAGCTCATCCAGCGTCAGCACCCGTTCGGCGACCGTGGCGGCGTCGTACCAATAGTTGCTCTGGCCGCGATAAAGCTGATTGAAGGCTTGCAGGTAATCTCCCCGTTGCAAGGCCAGGATCGCGCTTTCCCCCTCGACCCGACACTTGGGCTGCACCGACTCGTAGTCCCAATCCGGAGTACGTCGTTGGCCCCAGGACTCATCCTTCGGAAAAGCCTGGGCCGCTTTGGCATACGCCGCAGCCGCGGCGACCTTGTCACCGTCGCGCAGCGCCAGTTTGGCTCGCACCCACCAGGCCAATCCGCTGTCGCCGGCCTTTTCCACAAGAGCCTTGGCGCTGGCGTAATCGCCGTGCTGATAGCTCACAGCCGCCAGGCGGTCGGCATTGTCCAGGTTGACCTGAGCATTGGCTTGCAACAGTTCGAAAAGTCTCTTCTCGCCCGACGGTTCCTCACCGTCCCACCAACCGACACGGCTGAGCAAATACGAGGTCACCAAGCGCTGCACCGCTTTGGCTTTGAGCAATTGGCTCAAGCGCTCATCCGGCTGGGCGCTCAAGTCGCCGGCCAGTTGCAACAACGAGCTGTAACCGACCTGGGAACCTTGCAGAGACTGGCTCGCATACAGTTCGATGGCACTGCCCCAGTCGTCAGCGGTGTAGGCCACCCGGGCTTCTTCGCCGAGGCTGGCGACACCCAGTTCCAGCGGGTCGCTGAAGCCGGCAACGCTCAGCTCGCGAGCCTGGCGGAACGCTTCTCTGGCCTGGTCCTGCAACACTGCGGGGTCGTCGCTGCCCGCCTCGGTGCTCAGGTTAAATAATGCCCGCCCCAGGGAGTACGCGGCCCAGGTGCTGCGCAACCGGCGCTCGTCAGCCGGCAATGCCAGCAACTGCTGGAAGGACTCCACGGCCCGTTGATGCTCGCCGGCGTTAAAGGCCGCGGCGCCGACCGCGTACAGGCGCAGTTCGGCAGGCAGGTTTGCAGCTTCGGTGGCGACCTGCTCGACATCGGTCAGCGCCCGCAGACGTTCCACCACCGCTTGCTGCGGCGGGGTCAGGCCGATTTGTTCGGCCGTTTTGCGTTGTTCAACGTAGGAAGCCATATCGTCATAGCTGTAATCCGGGTTGCGCGTCGCATCGGTGGCCAGCTTCAGCCCGGCAATCGCGTGACCGAGGCGACTGATCTCGAAGCGAAAGCTGCCCTCGGGCAATTCGGCCAGTGACTGGGCACGGTTATCCAGCAGGCGCATGGGGAAATCCGGTCCGCAAGCCAGCGCCTGGCCCAGCGGCAAGCTGAGGCTCAGACACAACAGACGACGAGGCCACTTACGGGTAAACATTGAAACCTCCTTGGTCAATTTTTGTACAGCGCGCCCAGCCGACGGCCCGCTGAGCGCCAGCGGCCAAGCGGCCCTCCTGAATGCGGGTGAAGGTAAGCAGTCCGGGGGTTTGTTGCAACGTATAACCCGCCAAGGCATCGACCCCGTCACAGGCGCCGACCGCCAGCGTCAGGCGCTGGGGCCAGGGGCTGTCGAGATTGCCCTGATTCACCAGGCGGATATCGTACAGACCACCCTGCTCTTGCACATGCAACGCCAGGCGACTGTCCAGCCTGTCTCCTCGCGCCACCGCAGCGAGGGTGGTCAGGCTCCAGGCGCGCCGGTCACCCACCAACGGCAGGCGAAACCAGATCAGCCCGACCAGATGTTTCGGCGGTTTGGCACGCAGGTCTGCCGCCAGCCCGGCCACCTGTTGCGGATCGGCCAGCAGCTCCCGACGCTCGCCGCCTCGATCAATCGGCACTTCGCTTTCAACCACCGGCACCCCGCTCTCCTGCGTCAGCAGCGCTACGCCGTAGGCCGGCAGGGCCAGGTAGAACGGTCGCTGGGTGACGCCGCCCCAGCGTTCGGCCCAAAGCCTGGCCTGTTTCGGATCGAACAGCCCCAGTCGCGGATCGCTCACCGCATGGACCTGCAACACGCTGCTGTCCACCGTCGCCAACAGTCCTGGCAACGCGGGGCTGTCGAGCCACGCGGGCAATGCCGTGATGCTTAACCCCAGCGTGGCCGGCAAGGTCTGCCGCAGCTGGGTCAGAAACGTCCCATAAGCCGGCAATCGTGCGTTACCCGCGTCATGGTCGATCTCCACCCCCACCGGGTTCAGGCCTTGTGCTTGCCAGTCGCTCAGCAGTTGTTGGATCTGCGCGATCACATCGTCCTGGGCCAGGGATTTGAGCTGACCGTCCAGGCGAATCACAGCGATCAGCGGCCGACCGTCAGCCTTGAGCGAGGCCGGATCGATCCGCGCACGGCTCCAGCCGGCCCCGGGAAAAGCCTGCAACGCCAGCACCCGCAGAGTGGAAAAATCATCACGGCTCTGGCGCAGCGCCGGTTCGTGGGCCGGTGTCCACTGGCGTTGCCAGATATAAAGTTGTTGATCGAGGGGCTGGGCCGGGGGCTGCTCGCAACCGCTCAACAGCAACGCGGCGAGGGCCAGCGATAGCCGGAAAAGAAAAGTCATGAAACCTCACCACCCAAAAGGCTGGCAGATTACCGCCTCCTGGGCCGAACCGAAAACTGTGGCGAGTGTGCTATGAAACGGCACCAGGCTTACGCGCAATAATCACCTGACTCTTGGCCACCACAGCGTCCAGCGCCTGTTTGATCTGTGCGCCTCGTGGCGAATCCAGCACCGCTTGCCAGGTGTCGGCCCAATGGTTGAGCATCGGGTGGTCGGCGTTGCTGAAATCGACCTTGGCCTCCCAGAACAACATCATCCACATCGACCAGTAGAAACCGTACTGGCTGTGGCTCAACACCTCCAATCCGGCCTCGCTGACCATCGCCTTGAACTGCGCTTCGCTGATGATGCGAATGTGGTTGGGCTTCTGGAAATACTCCGGCGCGGCGATGTCTTTTTGCAGGTCTTCGGAGCTGGGGTGCGGCACGCTCAACAGGTACAACGCGCCGGGCCGACCGACCCGCACCAGCTCAGCGAGAAACTGCGCCGGGTCGTCGACGTGCTCAATGACTTCGGTGGACACCACGCGGGTAGCCGTGGCGTCGGCAATGGGCAGCGGGTTGCAGTCGGTCACGTGGCATTCGATGTCCCGCGCCGGCGTGTCGCTCAAGCGCTGGCGTGTGGCCTCGACCTTGGCCGCATCGATATCGGCAATGATGATCTTCGCCCCGCGCATACCGCAAAAATGCACGTTACCGCCGTCGCCGCAGCCAACGTCCAGCAGCGTGTCTTCAGGCCTCACCTGAAAACCGGTAAACAGCTCGTCTGTCTCCTGGTTGAACCAGCCGCTGAGCTTCGCATCGTAAAGCCCGAGCATGTACGGGTCGACCCTGGCGGCCACCGGCTCGACGGGCGCAGGCGCAGGGGTGCCCGCGGTGAGTTTCTTCAAAAGGCTCAGCATGAAGGGGCTCCAGAGACGGGAAGGACGGTTCGGGCGGCGGACAGGCGTGCAACCAGTTGAGCACCACGATTGCGCATGGGCATTTCCACCCACCGGTAATTGAGCTCACTCAACAGCCCGATCAGCAATAAGGCACAGGTCAGGACCAGCCACGGATGGCTCGCCACGTCCTGCGACCCCAACGGGGCGAAACGAAACCACAGCTCGCGCAGCAGGAAAAACACCGGGATGTGGATCAGGTAGATCCCGTAGGAACGACTGCCGAGCCAGGTCAGCGCCGTTTTCAGCCGGCTGCGAGGCAACAGATAATCCCGATCATAGGAGGCAACCCAGACCAGCAGCGCACTGCATACCGCGATGACCCCGAAGCGATAGAACGAAAAATTGAAGTGCTCGGTCGCAATCCAGGCCATCACGCTCCCCGCTGCTACCATCAGCAACACGCCCAGCCCGGGCCAGCGCAACCACTTGGGTTCGAACCGCCAGTAACCGGGGCGCAGGCTCCAGATCGACAGCAACACGCCGAGGGCCAGGGCATCGGTACGGATGACCGACAGCCACAGCGCCCGCCAGGTGAAAAACTGCACCAGCACCACCGCCAGCAACACCCAAACCAGATACCGGCGCGAGACGAACACCAGCAGCGGCAGAATCAAATAGAACTGCTCTTCCAGCGAAAGCGTCCAGTACACGAAGCTCGCCCCGTATTCATAACGCATGAACGCATCGGCAAAGCGCAGGTTGGCAAACTGCAGAAACCCGGCCAGGGTCGCTTGCAGGTTGGCTTGCACGCTACCGAACGCGCCGGAACGGTTCAGGAAAAACACCGCAAACAGCACCAGCGCCAACCAGAGCCAGGCCGACGGCAACAGGCGAAACGCCCGACGAATCCAGAATTCCCGGGTAACGGCCCAGAATTGCCGTGGGCTGTCGCAGCGGCGCAATTGCGGGATCAGGCTGCGCCCGATGACAAATCCCGATATGGCAAAAAACAGGTCCACGCCCCACCACAGCTGAAAGCTGTCGGCCGTGGCCGCCAGGCGCGGCCATCCGCCCGGGAACGGCATGCTTTGTATGTGATGGAACAGCACGCCCATCACCGCAACGGCGCGCAGCAATTCGATGTCCATGATTCGCTTGCTGCTCATGATGGGCTCCCGGACAAAGGATCGGGTTTGCGGGCAATGATGACCTGGCTCTTGGGCATGAATCGGTCGAGTATCTGTTTGATCGCCAAGCCATCGGGTTGCGCCAGCAAGTCTTGCCAGACACTCGCCCAGCGCTCCATCAGCGCTGGGAACGGCGCCTGGATACGGTCGCGCACGGCGCCATCGAGGTGCCGTCCGGCCGCCTGCTCACTGGCCCAGAAGAAAATCATGCCCATGACCCAGAAAAATCCGCTGGCCTGGCGATGCTCGATCACCAGCCCGGCGTCCTCCACCAATGCGGCAAATCGTTCGGCACTGAAAATCTGCACATGGTTGGGTGATTGAAAGTAGCCCGCCGGCGCGATGCCTTGCTGCAAATGCTCGCCCACCGGCGCCGGTACGCTGAGCAAATACTGGGCTCCTGGCCGGCCCATGCGCACCAATTCAGCCATGAATGGCTCTGGTTCGTGGATATGCTCGAGCACCTCCATGCAGACGATTTTGTTCGCGCAGCCAGCGGCCAGGGGCAACGGCAGGCTGTTGCTGACCAGGCCCAGAAACGGCGCGGCGGTCTGGGCCTCGACCTGGCGGGCCAGGTCGCGCACCTTGTCGTGCTGGCTGTCGGTAAAAATCACCGACGCGCCCTGGCGCACCGCAAACAGCGTCGCCACGCCCTCCCCGCACCCCACGTCCAGCAAGGTGTCGTCGGCCCCGATGGCAAAACCTTTGAGCAACTCGCCAGTTTCATTGCGAAACCAGCCATCGAGTAACGCGTCGTGTAGGCCGGCATCACGGGGTGAAACAGCGCCCGTCGAGGGCTGTGCGGGTTCGACCGGTGGCCTGAGCCAGGCAAGCATTCGCTGGATCATGGCTGCTGGGCGCTCCGGCGCCGCTCAGCTACCTGTTCGAAAAACGCCCGTAGACGCTGCTCGGCATTGGCTTGGCTGCAGAACGCCTCCAGGCTGCGCACGGCATGGGCGGACATGCGGCGATAACGCTCGGGGTCGTTTTTGGCCACGTCATAACTGGCGCGATAGGCCGAGCACAGCGAGTCCCAATCGGTGACGTAGCGCAGGGTACGGAACGCCGCACGCGGGTCGTGGGGCCAGGCGGTCAACTCTTCGGTGGAATCGACCACGAAGGCATTGTCGTGATCGATGTAATCGGCCATCGCCGTGTTCAACGGGGCAATCGCCGGACGACCGCAAGACATGAACTCCATCAACGGCAAGCACTGCCCTTCACCGTAGGAACTGTTCACCACGTACCGGGTAGCTTCCACCAGCCGCTCGTAGTCCGCGTCCGCGAGGTAACCGTGAATCAGCACGATGCGACAACGGTACGATTGGTTCTTGTAGACGTGGTGCAGCATGTCGTTGAGCGCGTCGGTGACGTCGTGGTGGGTCAGCTTGAGCACCAGGGTTGCGTCGGGAACATCGCGGAACGTGGTGCAAAAGGCGCTGATCATGTCCTTCCAGTTCTTACGCCCGTCGTAGGGGTTGAACACCGAGGTATAGATCACGCCGTCCAGCAGCAACTCGCAATCCTGGGCCGGGCCGTCAAGGACCAGCGGAGTACCGGCCCGATGCGCCAGCGGGCCGTAGGGCCGCAGGTCAGTGGTGCGGCTGTCGATCAACAGGCCACGCAATTGCAGGCACATGTGATCGACCGTCGGCCTTTGCGCCAGCACCGCGCCGCGGGCCGCAAAGCGGTCCCATACCGGCGCCGCGATGGCGACGATGGGGAAATCCGCCCCCATCACGTCACGTACGGCTTTGACCGTGAAGTTGGAATGGGTAATCGCCATGCCGGTTGCGCCGAGGACCACCCGCCAATCGTGCCGGGGTTCACCCTGCCAGCTTTCGGTGGGGATAGTGCTGAACTCCCAGGCAAACACTGGAATCGTCGGGCAGGCGTAGTGGCCAGCGGTGCGATGCGGCGGTGAAAACGACAGAAACAGGCAGTCTTCGCCGCGCTCCAGACAATCGGCATACAGCTGATCGACCTCTTCGTCCGGCCGGGTCACTTCAATGACCTGCCCCAGCCGCTCCAGCACCGGGCGGAATTCCTTGAGTACAAAGTAGTAGCTGTACTCGGGCTTGCCGAGGTTCTCCAGAATGTTGCTCTGGTTGGTTTCCGAATAAATGATGATCAGCATGATGCGCCACCCGCCTGAACCGTGAGCGGCAGCCTTTCGTCGCAGCCCGGCGCGAGGAAATCCGCCAGGCGTTGCTGCACCGGGGCGAAACCGCAATAACCGCGCATGCGCTCGCTGGCAGCAAAGGCCATGGCCTGGTAGGCCTGCGGCTGGTGCCGGGCCATGGCGTAGCTCTGCTGGTAGGCGAGCTTCAACGAACCCCAGTCGGGCCGATGGCGCAGGGTGCGATAAAGAATGCGCGAGTCTTCCGGCCAGATGGTGGGCTCATGGCTGGACTGGACGATAAAAGCCACCTCGGCGTCGATGTAGTCACGCATCGCCGTGTGGTCTGGTGCAATCGCCGGACGCCCGCAGGACATGAACTCCATCAGCGGCAGGCACAGCCCTTCACAACGGGAAGCATTGACGTAGAAGCTCGCCGCGCCATACAACCGGGCGAATTGTTCGTCCTCCAGAAAACCGTGCATCACCACCACCCGGCAACTGAACGGCGACAGCTGGGACAACAGCGTGAGCAACTCGACGTAGTAGGTCGACAGGTCGTTCTGGGTCATTTTCAACACCAGCGTGGCGTCCTCGACGTCCCGCAGGGCCCAACAAAATGCCGTGATCAAGTGATGCCAGTTCTTGCGACCGTCATCAGGGTTGAACACGCTGACATACACCACCCCACTGACTTCGGTTTCTACGATCTGGCTGGTATCCGGCAGAACCGCCTGGGGGTGTTCCGGTGGCGCGGGTTCTGGCGGTGGCTCGATCACCACCGGCTCCGGCGGCGCTGTCGGCCCCCTCAGAACCCTGCTCACCGAAACGCGCACCGGCACCGGCACCAGGTCGCGAGCCGCTTCGCGGTACCAGCACAACAGATTGTGCTTGATCAGCCAGAGCGACCCCTGCTCGGCCTCACCGGTGAAGGCGCGCAGGAGTTCACGCAGGTAATGGCGGGAGATGAATGCGCGACGCCGCCAAGTCAGGGGCGGCGGCTCAATGACCGGCTCAGGGGCTTGGGGAGGCTCGGGCACCGCCACTGGCTCTTCTTCAATGAGCGGCGCGATCAAGCCATCGGCCGACAGCCCGAGGGGGCGGCTGTCGATGATGCAGCCCTTGATCTGCAAGATCGTGCCCGGGTTGACGGGCGTACTCGGGTATTGCTCCCGAACCGCCGCGAAGCGCTCCCACAGGGGGGTAGGCAAGACCAGCACCGGGAAATCTTCGCCCAAGGTACGGCGAATCGCCTGCGCCGTATGGCTGGACAGGGTAATCACCCGGCCATGGCTGGCCAGCGTCCGGCTCCAGTCATGGCGCAGGTCATCATCCCAGTGCTCGGCCGGGATCGAGTCGAATTCCCAGGCCACCACGCAGACCATCGGACACAGCAGATCAACGGGCGTCTTGTGCGGAGGTGAGAACGAGAGAAACAGGCACTCCTGCCCGGCCTGTTGGAGTGTTTGATAAAGCGGATCAACCTCGGCAACCGACGACACCACATGCACCCGGCCCAGGCTTTCGAGCACGGGCCGATAGGCCTTGAGCACGAAGTAATAGCTGTACTCCGGGCGACCGAGGCTCTGGCTGATGGAGGAATCGTTTACATCCGAGTACAGAATGAAGTTCATGGCGCCCCAGCATGGAGCCACCATCCCGGCAGCCCCACTTCACGACGGTCGATTCACGAATCGAACCGGCCTTGGCCGCGCTCGTCGATCGTCTTCTTACCCGTCTCGTTCTTGTTTTTTTGTGGCCCCCTTGCCCGCGTTTCGACTCGAAAATCAGAACCGGGGGGCATCGTGACGAGGGGCATTCTAAACACATCCGCCAAGGGTTCGTGAACCGCCCGGCGAGAATAAACCGGCTGAAAATATGAGAACTGACCAGTCACGGTTTGCCCTGTTGAAATTGCATCGAAATTGGCACAAATTGGCAATCAAACAAATACAACAATCGCTTCTCTGGGCTGATCGTTGCGTGGTGCTTTCCCCGGCCTTACGGAAATTTCCCACTCGATCCGCAATAGACGAAGCCTTCATCAAAGGGGCTGGAGCTTGAAAAAACGTCTGTTCGTCACGGGCCTCGGCGGTTTCGTGGGACGTCACATCAAATCTCGCCTGGATACCCCCGATTCAGCGTGGCGAGTGATGCCTGTTGCCGCTCGCTATGATCTGACGGACAACAAGACCCTCGAAGGCCTCTGGCCCGAAATTCCCGATGCCGTGATCCATCTGGCGGGCCAGACGTTTGTCCCCGAAGCCTTTCGCGATCCGGCCCGCACCCTGCAAATCAACCTGCTTGGCACTTTGAATCTTCTCCAGGCCCTCAAGGCCCGGGGGTTCACCGGAACGTTTCTGTACGTCAGCTCCGGTGATGTCTACGGCCAGGTCAGTGAACACCAGCTGCCCATTACCGAACTGCAACCTCCCGCCCCGCGCAACCCTTATGCCGTGAGCAAGCTTTCGGCCGAACTGCTGAGCCTGCAATGGGGCATGAGCGAAGGTTGGCCGGTACTTGTGGCCCGGCCTTTCAATCACATCGGCACCGGGCAGAAGGACAGCTTCGTCATCGCCAGCGCCGCCCGGCAAATCAGCCGTATCAAGCAGGGCCTGCAACCGGCCCAGCTGCAAGTGGGCGACATTGACGTGACCCGCGATTTCCTCGATGTCGGCGATGTGATCTCGGCCTACCTGGCCTTGCTGGACAAAGGCATCCCAGGGCAGACCTACAACATCAGCTCGGGCCGCGAGCAAAGCATTCGCGGCCTGATTGAACAACTGGCCGACATCGCCCAGGTCGATGTGCAACTGGTCCAGGACCCTGCGCGTCTTCGCCGCGCAGAACAGCGTCGCGTCTGTGGTAGCCCTGCCAAGCTCCAACAGGCCACCGGATGGACGCCAGAAACAACAACACAACAATCCTTGCGGGCGATCCTGTCCGACTGGGAGATACGGGTACAAGAAGAATGAAAAGTGCATTGATCACTGGGATCACCGGCCAGGACGGCGCGTATCTGGCCAAATTGCTGCTCGACAAGGGTTACAGAGTCCATGGCCTGGTGGCGCGACGAAGCAGCGACTCGCGCTGGCGGCTGCGCGAGACGGGCATCGAGCAAGACATCATTTACCTGGACGGCGACATGGCCGACGCCTGCTCGGTGCAACGGGCGGTGATCAAGTCAGCCCCGGACGAGGTGTACAACCTGGCCGCGCAAAGTTTCGTCGCTGCCTCGTGGGACCAGCCGGTGACCACTGGCATCGTCGACGGGCTGGGGGTCACGCACCTGCTCGAAGCCATTCGCCAGTTCAGCCCACACACCCGTTTCTACCAGGCGTCCACTAGCGAAATGTTCGGCCTGATCCAGGCCGAGCAACAGGACGAACACACGCCGTTTTACCCGCGCAGCCCCTACGGCGTGGCAAAACTGTACGGCCACTGGATCACCGTCAACTACCGTGAAAGCTTCGGCCTGCATGCCAGCAGCGGCATCCTGTTCAACCACGAATCGCCCCTGCGCGGCATCGAGTTCGTGACCCGCAAGGTCACCGACGCCGCGGCGCGCATCAAGCAGGGCAAGCAACAAGAGCTGCGCCTGGGCAATATCGACGCCAAGCGTGACTGGGGCTTTGCTGGTGATTACGTCGAGGCCATGTGGTTGATGTTGCAACAGGACAAACCCGACGATTACGTGGTGGCCACCGGCATCACCACCACCGTGCGCGAGATGTGCAGAATTGCCTTCGAACATGTCGACCTGGACTACCGTGACTTCGTGAAGATCGACCCGGCGTTTTTCCGCCCGGCCGAAGTCGAAGTCTTGCTTGGCAACCCAGCCAAAGCGCAAAGAGTACTGGGCTGGAAGCCCAGGACCGACCTCGATACCCTGATCCGCATGATGATGGACGCGGACATGAAACGCGTCGCCAAGGAGTAGGCCATGCTCATTCCCGTGATTCTCTCCGGCGGTGCCGGGACCAGGTTGTGGCCGGTGTCCCGCGAGGGCCATCCCAAACCGTTCATGATTTTGCCTGACGGCCAGTCACTGCTGGGCAAGACCTACCGACGCGCCGCCGGATTGTTCGACGGCCGGGGCGACATCGTCACGGTCACCAATCGCGAGTACTACTTCCAGAGCCGCGACCACTACCAAAGCGCCCACCTGGAACGCTTTCGCGGCCACTTCGTACTGGAACCAACCGGCCGCAACACCGCGCCCGCCATTGCTGCGGCTACCCTCGCGGTGCAGGCCCTGCACGGTGACGAGGCTATTTTGGTGGTGATGCCCGCCGACCACCTGATCCAGGACGAGGCCGCCTTCAAGGCTTCAGTGGAGCATGCGACGCAGCTGGCCAAAAGCGGCCACCTGGTGACCTTCGGCGTACTGCCCACGACACCGCAAACCGGTTTCGGCTATATCGAACGGGGCAATCCCCTGGATACCAAGGGTGCGGCCAAGGTCGTACGTTTCGTCGAAAAACCCGACTTGCAAACCGCCACGCATTATCTGGAAAGCGGCCGGTTCCTGTGGAATTCGGGCATGTTCTGCTTTTCAGTCAAAACCCTGCTGGCGGAGCTGCAAACCCACGCACCTGAGCTTTTGGAACAGGCGCGTGCCTGCATGACGGCCAGCGCGGCCGTGGAAACCTCAGGCTGTGTGCAGCAGGAATTGTCCGCGACGCATTTCGCCGAAATGCCGGACATTTCCATCGACTATGCCCTGATGGAACGCTCCGCCAACGTCGTGGTGATCCCCGCCGCATTCGACTGGAGCGATATCGGTTCCTGGAGCGCCATCGCCGGCCTGGTGCCCGCCGACGCCCAGAACAACCGCGCCACGGGCGAAGCCTTGTTCATTGATAGCCAGAACAACTTCGTCCAGAGCGAAGGCCGCTTGGTGGCCGCCCTGGGCGTGGACAACCTGATCATCATCGACACCGCCGACGCCGTGCTGGTGGCCCACGCCGACCGCGCCCAGGACGTCCGGCGCGTGGCCCGGCAACTCAAGGACAAGGAGCACGAAGCCTATCGCCTGCACCGCACGGTCAGCCGGCCATGGGGCAGTTACACCGTGCTGGAAGAGGGCCCGCGTTTCAAGATCAAGCGCATCGTGGTCAAGCCTGGCGCGTCGCTGTCGCTGCAAATGCACCATCACCGCAACGAACATTGGGTGGTGGTCGAGGGCATGGCCAAGGTCACCAACAACGGCTCGGGCTCGCACCTGGTGGCCAAGAACGAGTCGACCTTTATCCCTGCCGGCCACAAGCATCGCCTGGAAAACCCCGGTGTCATCGACCTGGTGATCATCGAAGTCCAGAGCGGCGAATACCTGGGAGAAGATGACATCGTTCGCTTCGAGGATCACTACGGCAGGGCCGTATGATGCTGCTGACTTTTCAACGCGCACTGTGGAGCTACCGCGGCTTCGTGCTGGGCAGCGTCAAGCGCGAGTTCCAGGCGCGGTATCGCAACTCGTTGTTCGGCGCCCTGTGGACCGTGCTCAATCCGCTGTCGATGATCATCGTCTACACGGTGATTTTTTCCCACATCATGCGCGCTCGCCTACCCGGGGTAGACGACGGCATGGCCTACAGCGTTTACCTCTGCGCCGGGCTGCTGACCTGGGGGTTGTTCGCTGAAATCACCACCCGCAGCCAGGGCATGTTCCTGGAAAACGCCAATCTGCTGAAGAAGATCAGCTTCCCCAGGATCTGCCTGCCGGTGATCGTGCTGTTCAACGCCGGGATCAACTTCGCGATCATCCTCGGGCTGTTTCTCGGTTTCCTGTTGATCACCGGGCGCTGGCCGGGCATGGCTTTGCTGGCCTTGGTGCCGTTGCTGGTCCTGCAGGTGATGTTCGCGGCCGGGCTGGGTATGTTGCTGGGGATTCTCAATGTGTTTTTCCGCGATGTCGGGCAGTTGTTCGGCATCTGCCTGCAATTCTGGTTCTGGCTCACGCCGATCGTTTACCCAATGACGATCCTTCCGCCGACGATCCAGCAACTGCTTGCCCTGAACCCCATGACAGCCCTGATGCAGAGCTACCAGAACCTGTTTCTCTACAACCAGTGGCCGGTCTGGAGTTCCCTGACCCCGCTGCTGGTCATCGCTCTGCTGTTGTGCGTCACAGGCTTGCGGATGTTTCGCCGGCGCGGCGGTGAAATGGTGGACGAACTCTGATGGGACATCTACGCGTCACTGGCCTGGGCAAGGCTTACAAGCAGTACCCGAACCGCTGGAGCCGGCTGTTCGAATGGCTGATACCCTTTTCCCGCCAGCGTCATCAGCTGCACTGGGTCCTGCAGGGTGTCGATTTCGAGATCCAGCCGGGGGAAGCCGTCGGCATCGTCGGAGTCAACGGCGCCGGTAAAAGCACGTTGCTCAAGATGATCACCGGCACCACCCAACCCACCTGTGGCCACATTCAACTGCACGGCCGCGTCGCCGCGTTGCTGGAATTGGGCATGGGCTTTCACCCGGACTTCACGGGCCGCCAGAACGCCTTCATGGCCGGTCAGTTACTGGGCATGCAGGTGGAGGAAATCGAAGCATTGATGCCCGAGATCGAAGGGTTTGCCGAAATCGGCGAGGCCATCGACCAACCGGTGCGTACCTATTCCAGCGGCATGCAGATGCGCCTGGCCTTCAGCGTCGCCACGGCGCGACGCCCGGATATCCTGATCGTCGACGAAGCCCTGTCGGTGGGCGATGCCTACTTCCAGCACAAGAGCTTCGAACGCATCCGCAGCTTTCGCAAGGCCGGTACCACGTTGCTGATCGTGTCCCACGACCGTTCGGCGATCCAGTCGATCTGCGACACCGCCATCCTGCTGGAAAACGGGCGCATGGCCATGCGCGGCAAACCCGAAGAAGTGATGGATTACTACAATGCGATGCTGGCCCAGCGCGAGGGCCAGGTGGTGCGCCAGGAAATGCTTGCCAACGGTCAGGTGCGCACCATTTCCGGCACCGGCGAGGCCGGTATTCTCGATGTACAACTGCTCAACAGCCAGGGGCAGCCGGTGGAAGTGGCCGAAATCGGCCAGCCCATGGTGTTGCAGGTCCGGGTTGAAATCCGCCAGGACATCGAGCGATTGGTGCTGGGTTTCCTGATCAAGGATCGCCTCGGCCAGCCCATGTACGGCATCAACACCCATCGCCAGGACAAAGCCGTGACCGACCTCAAGGCCGGCGAACAGGTCACCTTCCGCTTCAGTTTCGACATGCGCCTGGGCAAGGGCAATTACTCCGTCGCGTTGAGTCTGTCGCGGCTGGATTCGCACCTGGACCGCAATTTCGAATGGCGCGATTATGGGCTGGTGTTTCACGTCATCAACAATCGTCAGGAGGATTTCGTCGGTTGTTCGTGGCTCCAGGCCCGAACCAGTATTCAGCGCTCGAGCCAACCCGCCGTCCAAGCGTTGCCGCAAAAGGAGTTGCCATGACCCGCCTGCTGGTGGAGTGCACTTATGTGTACGAACACCCGAATGCCAATTCCGGGATTCAGCGGGTGGTGCGCAACGTCATCCGCGAACTGCCAGCCAAGGACCGAGAACGCGAATGCATTCCTGTGGTGATCCTGCAAGGCAAGCTGTACGAGGTCAAAAGCCTCGCGCCGCTGCCCACAAAGGGCTTGGACCTGGTCAGCCTGCGAGTGCGGCTGGAGCAATTCGCCAACCTGTTCTGGCTCAGGCACCGGACCCTCGAGCGGCGGCGCCCCTTCAGCCAGTCGCTGTGGGCTCGCCGCGTTTTATACGTGGGCTGCCGGCTGTTCGCCCTGGGTTGCCTGAGCATCCCGATTCGAGTGCTCGATCGCCTCCTCAAACGTAAGCCCGTGCCGGCGCGCAGCGTGCCGCTGGAGCATCGGGCCGGCGATCAACTGGTGCTGCTGGACTCTTCCTGGCACGCCGATTTCTTTCCCTTGGCCGAACAGCTCAAGCGCGATGGCGTCGGGATCGTTTCGGTGATCTACGACCTGATTCCCCTGACCCATCCGCAATTCTGCGACGCCGGGCTGGTCAAGGTGTTCAACCATTGGTTCGACTGGATTGCCCGCACCGCCGACGGCTACATCGCCATCTCCAGCACCATCCGCGACCAGGTTCGCCAGGAGATGGTACGGCGCATTGGCGAGCAGCAGGTGCAGGCGCGCTGGTTCGACTATTTTCACCTGGGCAGCGAGCTGGATCTGATTGACGCCACCAGCGCCGTCGACCGGGATTTGCTGCGACTGTTCAAGCAACCCGAGCCGGTGTTCCTGATGGTCAGCACCATCGAACCGCGCAAAAACCACGCTTACCTGCTGGATGCGTTCGAACGCGCCTGGGCCGCCGGCTCACGGGCGAGGTTATGCATCGTCGGGAAAGTCGGCTGGAAATGCGAGGCCCTGATCGAACGCATCCGGCGTCATCCCCAACTCAACACCCGCCTGTTCATGTTCAACGACCTTTGCGACCAGAGCCTGGAACACGCCTACCAGCATTCCACTGCCCTGGTGTTCCCGTCCTACGTGGAAGGTTTCGGTCTGCCTCTGGTCGAAGCCATGCAGCGCGGCTTGCCGGCGATGGGCAGCGACATCGAAGTGTTTCGGGAAATCGGCGGTGAATTCATGGCCTATTTCGATCTCAACGACCCTCAAAGTCTGGCGGACCTGGTCGCTGGCATGGAACACACCGGGGCCTTCCCGGCCAATCGCAACCTCGATCAATGGCAATGGCTGAGCTGGCGCCAGGCCAGTGAGCAACTGGTAGAGCGAATCGAGCAGCACCTCGGCGAAGTGGCCCTGGGCAGGGAAACAGCATGCGGATAGCCCTCAACGCCCGCATCCTCCAGGCCCCTCGTACCGGCATCGGCCATTACGTGGCGGAACTGGTCAACGCCCTGGCCCGGGAGCCGGACGTGCACTTGTCCTTGTTCCACGGCTGGGGCTGGAGCTCGCAGCTACCGCAAGCGGCCACGCCTGGTTATTCGCGGCTTACGCCCTTTCTTCGGCAGGTTCCGGGGGCGTATCGGGCGCGGCGCTGGCTGGAACAGAAACGCTTCGATCAGGGCCGCTCCCAGGCCATCGACCTGTACCACGAACCCAGCCTGTGGCCGCTGGCCTTCGAGGGGCCGACGGTGATGACCCTGCATGACCTGACCCACCTGCGTTACCCCGAGACGCAACCGCCGGCACGACTCAAAGAAATCGAGCGACGGTTGTCCCGAGCGGTGGAACAGGCACAACTGATTCTGACCGACTCGCAGTTCATCGCCGATGAAGCCCGGCAGCATTTCGGCCTGCCAGCCGAGCGCCTGAGAGTCGCTCCGTTAGGCGTCGCGGCGCGATTCCACCCACGCGACCCCAAGGCTATCGACGGCGTTCTCAAGGCCCATGGCCTGGAGGCGGGACAATATTTTCTGTGTGTCGGCACCCTGGAGCCACGCAAGAACCTGTCGCTGGCCCTGCGCGCCCATGCAGGGCTGCCCGAGTCCGTGCGTCAGGCCTTTCCTTTGTTCATCGTAGGCATGAGCGGATGGCAGCGTGCACAGCTCAATGACGAGTTGAAAAGCGCTCTGGCCGGCGGCCATGTCTGTCTGGCGGGTTACCTGCCTGACGAACAGGTTGCCCAGTTGTTGGCGGGCGCGCGGGCGTTGATCTTCCCGTCGCTCTACGAAGGTTTCGGCCTGCCGGTGCTCGAAGCCATGGCCAGCGGTACACCGGTGATCACCACCCGCTGCTCGGCGATGCCGGAAGTGGCCGGGCCCGCCGGTGACTATTGCGAGCCCGACGACCCACAAGGCATGCGCGATGCCATGAGCCGCTTGATGGAAGATCACCTGCATTGGCAGACGTGTCGAGAAGCGGGATTGCAACAAGCGGCGCTTTTTTCCTGGGAACGGTGCGCGAAGGTGACCGCCCACGCGTATCGCCAGGTTTTGGGAGGTTGAATGCGAGTCCTGCACTTTTACAAAACCTATTTGCCTGAGTCCATGGGCGGCATCGAACAGGTCATTTTCCAACTGTGCGACAGCAGCGACCGATTGGGCATCGACAACACCGTGCTGACCCTCAGCGAGCATCCGGCCCCAGGTCCGATCAAGATCCGACAGCATGACGTTCATCAGGCCCGGATGGACTTCCAACTGGCTTCTACCGGGTTTTCCTACAGTGTGTTCAAGAAATTTCGCGAGCTGGCCGCCGAAGCAGACGTGATCAACTACCACTTCCCCTGGCCGTTCATGGACCTGGTGCACTTTTTCAGCGCCGTGAAAAAACCCTACGTGGTCACCTACCATTCGGACATCGTTCGCCAGCGGCACCTGTTGAAGTTGTATCAGCCTCTGATGCGGCGCTTTCTGAAGGGCGCCGATCGCATCGTCGCGGCATCGCCAAACTATGTTCATACCAGCGATGTGCTCAAGCAATACCCCGATAAAACCCGGGTCATCACATACGGCCTGAACAAAAGCAGTTATCCACAGCCCGACGCCGAACGCATGGCGCAATGGAAGGCGAAACTGGGCGAGCGTTTCTTTCTGTTCGTGGGCGTGATGCGTTACTACAAAGGCTTGCACATTCTGCTCGACGCCCTCAAAGGCGTGGATTATCCCGTGGTCATCGTCGGGGCCGGCCCGCTGGAAAAAGAACTGCACGCTCAGGCCACGGCACTGGGCCTGCGCAACCTGCACTTCCTCGGACGCCTGGGGGATGAAGACAAGGTGGCATTGCTGGAGTTGAGCTACGCCATCGTGTTCCCCTCGCACCTGCGCTCCGAAGCCTTTGGTATTTCCCTGCTCGAAGGCGCGATGTACGGCAAACCGATGATCTCCAGCGAAATCGGCACGGGCACCAGCTACATCAATATCCACAACGAAACCGGCCTCGTGGTGCCACCGAGCAACCCCGAGGCTTTCCGGGAAGCGATGCGCACCCTGTGGGACAACCCGACCCAGGCCAAAGAAATGGGCGTCCGGGCCGAAGCCCGCTACCGACAGTTGTTCACCTCCGAAGAGATGGGCCGCAAGTGGGTGCAACTGTATGAGGAGTTGCTGGAGGAAAAGGCGCTTTCCTACGCATAACACCAGGCGCACTGCCCGGATACTGGGCAAGAATCATGACACTGAAACAACGCTATCCATTGTGGCGAGGGAGCAAGCTCCCTCGCCACAAAGACACTCGGCTTTTTCTCAGGCGTTTTTTTGTAATCCGACAACCGTACGCGGCATGCCCACGAACCCCGGCAAGGCTTCGATCCGCGCCAGCCAGGCACGCACATGGGCGTAGTCCTCCAGCGACACATTGCCCTCCGGTGCATGGGCGATGTAGCTATAGCCGGCGATATCGGCAATCGTCGCAGCGTCGCCCACCAGATAAGCGCTGTTGCTCAAGTGCTGATCAATGACTTTGAGCAAATCATGGGAACGGGCGATCACGTCCTCGGCGTTGTATGGCGCGCCGAACACCGTGATCAGCCGCGCCGTGGCCGGTCCCGCATGGAGCGGCCCAGCCGCCACCGACAACCAGCGCTGCACCTGGGCAGCGCCGACCGGGTCCGTTGGCAGCCAGCGACCCTGGCCATATTTTTGCGCCAGGTACACCAGGATGGCGTTGGAGTCGGCCAGCACCACGCCGTC
Organism: Pseudomonas sp. LBUM1664; assembly: GCF_059695895.1. Classification (NCBI taxonomy): domain Bacteria; kingdom Pseudomonadati; phylum Pseudomonadota; class Gammaproteobacteria; order Pseudomonadales; family Pseudomonadaceae; genus Pseudomonas; species Pseudomonas sp. LBUM1664. The sequence continues at coordinate 6,355,916 of NZ_CP166791.1, forward strand.
ATCGTCAATGACCGGTACTTGACCAAACGCATTGAGCGCCAGGAAGTCCGCCTGCTTGTGCGCGCCCTTGGCCAGGTCGATAAAAACCACCTCGACAGGCAACTCGAGCAGCGAAAGCATCAGTTGAACGCGATGCGCATGGCCAGAAAGCGGGAAGTGATAAAGCTTGATGGGGTTCATGGTCGACTCCGCTGAAAGTGACGCCATCAGCAGAACGGCGTCGATGGGGTCATCTTCCGCTCAAGCTTAAAGCTACAGAATCACCCAAAAGCGCAATCCATTATTTCAGTAAATGAAACACTGCTTCAGCCCTTCAAGGCCGGATGTTCCCGCAAGGCGCGGACAGTGAAATCGACAAAACTGCGGACTCGCGCCGGCGCTTTGCGCCCGCCCTGGTACACCACATGGATCGGCAGAGGCGGCAGTTCGAAATCGGCCAGAACGATTTCCAGTTCACCGGCCGCGACGTTGCCCGCCATTTGATAAGACAGAACCCGCGTCAGCCCCAATCCTTGGCAGGCTGCGGTGATTGCGGCCTGGTTGGCGGTCACCACCAATCGAGGCGTGGGCCGGACCGTCAGCGGTTGCCCTGCGTCGGCGAAGGTCCAGTTCTTGATCTGGCCGATGGACGAGGACGTCACCACAGGCATTCGCTCCAGATCCTGCGGGTGTTGGGGCCGGCCATGGCGAGCCAAAAAATCGGGGGAGCCGCACACCACCTGCCGCACTTCACCGACGCGCACGGCGTGCTGGTTGCTGTCCGGCAACTCGCCTATGCGCACGGCAACGTCTACGCCCTCCTCGACCATGCTGACGACGCGATCCAGCAGCAAGGCGTTGATGCTGACGTCAGCAAACAGCTGCAGATAATCGACCAGCACCGGCGTGACGAACAACTGGCCGAACAACACCGGCGCAGTAATCGTCAGTTGTCCACGGGGCTGGGCGTGACTGCCAGCCGCTGAATCCTCGGCTTCCTGCAAATCGGTGAGGATGCGGCGACAGTCCTCAAGAAAGCGCTGGCCTGCTTCGCTCAGGTACACGTTGCGCGTGGTGCGTATCAGCAAGGGCGTACCGATGCGTTGCTCCAACGCCGCCACGGCGCGCGTGATGCTGGCCGCTGACAGGCCCAGACGCCGCGCGGCCGCTGAAAAACCCGACTCCTGGGCAACGACGACAAAAACCTGCATTTCCTGAAACCTGTCCATCCATCCCCCCGATGAGAAATCCTGATACAAGTTTTCTGCCCGCCTCAAAACAGCGCCGCACGGCCATTGTAGAGGCCCGCGCAAGTGAACCACAGCGTAGTGCAGGACATTGGTCCGGCCATGGGCGGTAACGCTTGGTACCATCGCGTTTATCGTCATGACAATTTGATGACCAGAAGAAAGACCCTTGTGGGTTATGTGTGTTGCTCAATGGATTGACTTCAACCGAAAGGCCTGCTTTTTGTGAACGTTTACCGCGGTTTAACCCACCCCCTCGCTGCCCTTATCGCCCTGGTCGGATGCGTAGTAGTCGTCCCGATGGGCCTGCGCCTGGCGCTCGGCTGGTCCGATCCGCTGGGCTATCTTTCGGACCTGGGTATTGGCGGGTTGCTGATCGCGCTGCTTTACCGTCGTCCCTGGTGGCTGGCATTACCCGTGTTGCTGGCCTGGAGTGCACTGACACTGGCCAGCATCGAGCTGGTCAGCGCCGTCGGGCGGATGCCCAACCCATCGGACGTGCATTACCTGACCGACCCGCAATTCGTCGAAAACTCCACCAGCGGTGGCTTCGCCCATCCCTGGCTGGCCACAATCCTGTTGGCGGGGCTGGCGTTCTGGCTGATTGTGCAATGGGCCGGCCGTCCTCACCTGGCGCCCCGCTTGCCACGCCACGCCTGGGCATTGCCCGTGTTGCTCTTGCTGGCCCACGGCGCGGTGCAATCCTGGCGGCCCAGTGAGGCGCACCAGTGGAGCGTGTTCAACCTGCCTCATCAACTCGTCACAGCGGGTGTCGCCGCCGGGCAGGATCGCGCCCAGCAATGGCTTGAAGGCGATACCGCGGTTCAGGTCCCGCCGATGGAGGGCCTTACCCGGCTGGACCTCGATGGGCAAAAACTGCTGGCCGCGCCAGGCCGCGCACGCAACGTCTTGGTCATCGCCCTGGAAGGCATTCCCGGCGCCTACGTGGGCGCCAACCGCCAGGCGTTGAAAAGCAGCTATCAGGAAAACCTGATGCCGCACCTCAGTGCCTGGGCTGAGCGCGGCATGAACACGCCCGATTACGTCCTGCACAGCCATCAGACTATCCGCGGCCTGTACGCCATGTTGTGTGGCGATTACGACAAACTCGACGACGGCACGCCCAAGGGCGTCGGAATGCTGAACCAGCCCCATCGCAACCAAGCCTGCCTACCGGCCCAATTGCGCCAGAACGGCTTCTCCACCCATTTCCTGCAGGGCGCGGGCCTGCGGTTCATGGCCAAGGACCGGATCATGCCGCACATCGGCTTCGACACAACCCTGGGCATGGAATGGTTCACCAAACCCGCCTACCTGGAATTCCCTTGGGGCAAGGACGACAAGACCTTCTTCGAAGGCGCGCTGGACTATGTCGGGCAACTGCAACAGGCAGACAAGCCCTGGATGCTCACCCTGCTGACCGTCGGCACGCACCAGCCCTACTCCGCACCGGATGAATACCTGCAACGCTACGACACCGCCAAGCAGGCGGCGGTGGGTTACCTGGACGACGCCCTGGACAGTTTCCTGACGGGCCTGGAACGCCAGGGCATTCTGAAAAACACCCTGGTGGTCATCACCTCGGACGAGTCCCATGGCATCGACGATGTACGCCTGGCGTCGTCCTGGGGGTTCAACCTGACGCTGGCGCCGGAGCCATTGCCCCGGATCAAGTCCGGGGTCTATGGCCATGTGGACCTGAGCGCCTCGATCCTCGATTACTTCAGTTTCCCGGTGCCCACGTCGTTGTCTGGCCGCTCCCTGTTCAGGGACTACACAACGGGCCGGGAAATCATGTCGTTCACCAACGGCAAGCTGCGCTATCACGACGGCAAGGGGACTTTTACCGAGTGCGATTTCCTGCAGCATTGCCGCTATTACACCAGCGCAGGCTTCATCGCTGACCGCGCCACCTACGGCGGGCAATACAGCGGCCAGCGAGCCAGGCTGATCAGCGCGCGGGCCACGGCCCTGGACCAGACCCTGCTACGCACGCCCCTGAACCAGCATTATCAGTTTGGCAGCGCCGATAAAATCCCGCTGCCGGCCCAGGTCACCAACGACTGGACCGACAACCTGATCGGCGCCCAGTACCTGGAAATGCCCAAGGGTTCACAGACCCGCGTCAGCCTGACCATTCGCGCCGTGGATGCGGACCATGCGGCCTATATTTCCCTCAAGGCCAAAGAGTTCGAGCAGGATGTAGCAATGGACCTGCCGACAGACGTGGCGGTGACATCCGAGCAGCCGCTGGTGATGAACATCCGTTTCGATAACCCGCAAACACGCAAGGCGTTTTCCTTCCATTTGCTCGGTCATGGGGTGGGCGCCATCGAGATCAGCGACTTCAGCGTCGTGACCGAACTGCCGGACCAGATGGACCAGCCGGAGTACCTGGACGATATGCAGGACGACAGCGAGGCTCAGTCCAGCTAAGCCCGCGCCAACGAAAACATGCAGTCGTTGAACACGGCTGCACGTTTTAGGGTTAAGCACCATGTTTGATCAATATTTAACCAATCGCATGATCTCGAACGCATGTAGCGCCGCACCTGACCACCAGCCTTGGGGCTAATCCAGCAACCGATGCAGCTTGGCGTACTGCAACAGCATGATGGTCTTGCCATCGCATATTTCCCCGCTCTGGATCATGCCCAAAGCTTGATCCAGAGACATCTCCAGCACCTCGATCTCCTCGCCCTCGGCTTCCAGCCCGCCGCCTTCGTGCCGCTTGTCCTCGTCGAAGTACTCGCCGACAAAAAAGTGCACACGTTCGGTCACAGAGCCCGGGCTCATGAAGGCTTCGAACACCTTGCGCACGTCCTGGATGATATAGCCGGTTTCTTCCTGGGTTTCCTTGCGGATACAGGTATGCGGATCATCGTTATCCAGCAGGCCGGCGCAGGTTTCGATCAACAGATCATCATGCCCGTTGACGAAGGCCGGGAAGCGGAATTGCCGGGTCAAGACCACGGTCTGCTTGGCCTTGCTGTAAAGCAGGATGGTGGCGCCGTTGCCGCGGTCATACGTCTCGCGCGTCAGCTCACGCCACTGACCGTTGCGGCCGAGGTAGTCGTAGGTGGTTTTGCGCAGCACGTACCAGTTGTCCGAGAGCACTTCGACGTTCTTGATGCGTACGCGATCTTTAATGCTGATTGCCTGTGTCATTAACCCACTCCATTCGAACCCCAATCGCTGACCTGGACGAAGAGCCGACAGGTGTCCGCGCCTTGAACAATCGTTCAGAACACTGATGCGCCTTTGGACTTGGCCAGATAACGCCCCGGTGAATCTCCAAAGTTGCGCCGAAATACCGATGTAAATGCGCTGGGACTGCTATAGCCCAGATCAATAGCCACTTCGGTGATAGAGAGACCATTGCAAAGTCTGGCCGTTGCTTCAAGCAGACAGACTTGCTGTCGCCAGCAGACAAAGCTCATGCCGGTTGCTTCTCGAAAATTTCGCGTGAACGTTCGCCGGCTCATGTTCGACCAACTGGCCATCTCACTGATGGAAATATTCTGCGAAGGGCCATCAAGGAAGCGATGGCACGAAAGAGCCAGTCGAGGTTCTGAAGGCAACGGCGCACTCAATGGAAGCTGCGCCATGGCGCCTATTTCATCCACCAGCAGCGTCTGCACGCACTGGCTTCGGATATTGGGCGGCTGTTTCGGGTCGATGGCCAACGCCGCTTCCAACAAATGCCTGAGCAATGGAGATACGTCGTAAGCCTGGCAACGCCCGGGCAAACCAGCGCGGCTGGTGGCGGCCTCATCCAGGTAAGTGTTGATCATGATCACTTCGCCGCGCATGTGCATTTCGTGCGGCACGCCTGCGGGAACCCAAAGCGCTCTTTGAGGCGGGACAACCCAATTCCCCATATCGGTGAACATCTTCAACGCGCCCGTCGAGGCGTAGGCAAACTGACCACGACGGTGCGTGTGCCGCGCAAAAACAGTACCCGAAGAATACTGACGCAGGTTCACGACAGCGTCGGGGCTGGCGTATTCATAGGGTTCCAGTGTTTGGCTGACTAACATGGCCCGTTTTTAACAAAAGTAGGCCTGCTTTAGCAAGCAGGCCAAATTTTTGAGCCATAGAATCAGTTCCGAAAATGGGCAATTCGAATGACGGTTATCAGGTGGAATGCGGTATACCGCCTGACATAAGGCTAGGGACATGCAGAAAAAACATTTGGTTCTGGCGATACTCGTTACCCTGGTGTGGGGCGTGAACTTTCCAATCACCAAGCTGGGGTTACGCTCGATCGATCCCTTTGTGTTAACCGCAATACGCTTCGCTCTCGCCGCCATACCCTGGGTGTTCTTCATAAAGCGCCCCGCCATCAAGTTCAGCTACGTCGCCGCCTACGGCTTCATTTTCGGGCTGGGTATGTGGGGCGTGATCAATTATGGAATTCAGGTCGGCGTCAGCCCCGGTATTGCTTCGCTGATCATCCAGCTCAGCGTGTTCTTCACCATGGGTTGGGGGGCGCTACTGTTTAAAGAGAAGCTTCGCGGTGCGCAGATTATCGGTGCACTGCTGGCGTTGGTGGGGTTGGCAGGTATCATTTTTACCCAGCAAGGGGAGCACGCGATACTTGGCGTTCTATTGATTGTGCTCAGTGCAGTCGCCTGGAGCGTCGGCAACGTGATAATCAAGAAATCCGGCGTTAAAGAGATTTTTTCATTCATGGTCTGGGCCAGTCTGTTTCCCCCCATCCCACTCTTCTTCATCGCCTGGCTGATGCATGGCGTCGCGCCCTTTCAGCACCTGCACAGCAGTCTCGACTTGACGGCTGGGCTATCGATTATTTTCCAGGTCTATCTGGCCACACACTTCGCCTATTGGGGATGGAACTCCCTGTTGAAGCTTTATCCCGTTTCAACAGTGGCGCCGCTGTCGTTGCTAATACCGGTATTCGGCATCGGCAGTTCGATGCTGATTATCGGTGAACACATCTCGACACCGAACTTGATCTCGATGGCGATCATCATTACGGGATTGGCCGTCGGTCTCTATCGTAAGTCCCCAGGGCCAATCAATACCGCACCCAGGGCGCAGTTACGCCCTGAGTGAGCGGGTCTATTCAGGCGCAGCCTTGATCCTGTAACAGACGATGTACAGCGCAGGCAGAAAAAACAGCGTCAGCACAGTGGCCATCGCAATGCCGCCAATCATCGCGTAGGCCATCGGCCCCCAAAACACTTCCCGGGCAATCGGGATCATGCCCAGGCTTGCCGCTGCGGCGGTCAGTAAAATGGGCCGACACCGGTGCTCGGTCGCCTTGACCACCGCCGTCCAGGCTTGCTCCCCTGCGGCCATGAATTCGTCGATTTGCGTCACCAGAATCACCGAGTTACGGATGATGATGCCGATCAGCGCCAGCACGCCCAGCAAGGCAACAAAGCCCATCGGATAACCGGTCAACAACAGCGCGGCCACCACACCAATGAAACCCAGCGGGACCACGCTGACCACCAGCAAGAGCTTTTTCACGCTGTGCAACTGAATCATCAGAAAGCTCGCCATAAGCAGCAACATCAGCGGCACCACTTTCAGGATCGGCCCTTGTGAACGCGCACTGGCTTCAACGGCGCCGCCGGTGGCAACCGCATAACGCAGCGGTAATCCGGCACTGAACGCTTCGACTTGCGGGCTTAACTGCTTGACCAACGCTGCCGGCTGCAACTGACCAATGACACTGGCCTTCAAGGTGATGGTCGGCAGCCGGTTGCGACGCCAGACCAGCGGCTGTTCTTGCTCATAGCTGAGCGAGGCGAAGGCCCGCAACGGCACACTGGTGCCGCCCGGAATCGGAATTTGCAGGCTGTCCAACGCCTGCAACGAGCTGCGCTCCTGAACTTCGGCGCGCGCCACCAGATCGATCAGGTAGGTGTCATCGCGAACCTGGGTAATGCTCGTGCCCGATACCAGGCTGTTGAGAATCTGCGCCACGTCTTCGGATGACAGCCCGAACTGGCGAACCTTGTCCTGGGCAATATCAATCTTCAAGACCTTGCCAGGCTCGTTCCAGTCGTAGATCACCTGACCGATATTGGGATTGCCATCCAGGATCGCGGCCAGCGCCATGGCCTGGCTGCGCACCTGTTCGATGTCCGGACCGCTGATGCGGTATTGCACCGGCCAGCCAACCGGCGGCCCCATGTTCAATGGCTGCACATAGCCGCCAATCCCGACGAAATCATCGCGAAAGCGTTCGCGAAGGCGCCTGATCAATTGATCGCGGCCTGCACCGCCTCGGCTGACGATGACCAATTGGCCATAAAACGGATTGCTCAGTTGCTGATCCAGCGGCAGATAAAAGCGCACCGCGCCCTTGCCAACGTAAGAGCTCCAGCGCAGCACGTCCGGATCATCCTTGAGCGTGGCTTCAAAACGATCCATGACCTGGCGCGTGCCGTCGATGGAGCCGTTCTGTGGCATATAAATGTCGACCAACACTTCCGGGCGATCCGAGTCTGGAAAGAACTGGTTTTGCAGCAGTTTAGCCGCCAGCAAAGACCCGACGAAGATCAACGCAGTAATGCCAATTACCCACCAGCGGTGTCTGAGTGCCCGCAACAGCAAACGACGGAACAGCAACATCCAGGCACTGGTCACGTGTTGGTGCGCCGAGGGTGGCTTGAGCATGTGAACGCCAATCAGCGGCGCAAACAACACCGCCACCAGCCAGGACAGCAGCAACGCCACAGCAATCACGGCAAACATGGTGAAGACATATTCGCCAGCCGAGCTGGAATTCAGGCCAATGGGCACAAAGCCAGCCACCGTGACCAGGGTGCCGGTCAGCATCGGGAATGCCGTCGAGGTATAGGCAAAGGTTGCAGCCTGCTGCAAGGAGTCGCCACCTTCGAGCCGGGTGACCATCATTTCCACGGTGATCATCGCGTCGTCCACCAACAGACCCAAGGCAATAATCAACGCGCCGAGGGAAATACGCTGCATGGTGATGCCGCTGTACTCCATGAACACGAACACCAGCGCCAGAACCAACGGGATCGAGCAGGCCACCACCAGCCCGGCGCGCACCCCGAGACTGATGAAACTCACCACCAGCACGATCAGAATCGCTTCAAACAAGGCTCGGGTAAAACCGCCGATGGCTTTTTCGACCACGTCGGCCTGACTGGACACCAACTGCACGTCGATGCCCAATGGCAACTCGGTGGTCAGTTCATTGATCCGCTGCTGCAAGCGCGTACCGAAGTCCTGGATGTTGCCGCCTTGCTTCATTGCCACCGCCAGGCCAATCGCTGGCTGGCCGTTGAAACGGAACAGCGAACCGGGCGGATCGGCATAACGACGCTCGACCGTCGCCAGATCACTGAGCCGAAAGAAGCGCTCACCCAAGCGCAGATTGACCGTTTGCAAGTCGCGCTCATCGTTGAACTGGCCGCTGATGCGCAGCGCAATCCGCTCCGGCCCCGCTTCGATCACCCCGGCGGGCGTCACGGCATTCTGGGCTTGCAGGCTTTCGATGACCTGACGCTGATCGATGCCCAGCGCCGCCAGTTTGCGCATGGAAAAATTCAGGTAGATCACCTCACGCTGCGCGCCCAGCAACTCGACCTTGCCCAGGTTCGGCACACTGCGGATGTCCGCCCGGACCTGCTCGACATAGTCGCGTAACTGGCGCATCGAAAGGCCATCGGCGGTAAACGCATAAATGCTGCCGAACACATCGCCAAACTCATCGTTGAAAGCCGGCCCCTGGACACCGCTGGGTAAATCGGCGCGAATATCGGAGATTTTCTTGCGCACCTCATACCAGGCTTGCGGGATATCTGCGCTGCGGGTTTCACTCTTGAGGAACACGAACAGCGTCGACTCACCGGCCAGCGTATAACTCTTCACATAGTCCAGCGCGTCGATCTCTTCAAGCTTCTTTTCCAGGCGATCGGTGACTTGCTGCAAGGTCTGCGGCAAGGTCGCGCCGGGCCACCGAGCCTGAATCACCATGGTCTTGATGGCAAACGAAGGATCTTCTTCGCGGCCCAGATTCATGAAAGACCCACTGCCCATCAACAAAGCGACGAACATCATGTACCAGACCAGCGTGCGATGCCTGAGCCCCCAGGCAGAAAGGTTGAAGCGCTCCCTCACAGACTGACCTCAGGTTGCAGGCGAACTCTCTGCCCCGTTTTCAGGCCATTGACCCCGGCGATCACCACTTTTTCACCACCCTGTAATTGCCCACTCACCCGCACCAACGTCCCGTGGCGCGCCAAAACCTGCACCGCACGCTCGCTCACGGTCGAGGTCTGCGGATCGATCACCCACACCTGCAGCCGCCCGTCACGCTCGAACACCGCGCTGCCGGGAAGCTCGCGAAACGAGGCCGTGGCGCTGCTGACCTCAACGTTGACCGTCGAACCGATGCGAAAGCTTTCAAGCAGCGGCGATAAGCTCAGGCGCACGCGGCGGGTGCGGGTTGTCGCGTCTACCTGCGGCGATAATTGGCGTACCTGGGCCATCACGAATGACTGACCGTCGAGTGCGTCAAACACTTTGATCTGCAGGTTGGCATCCAGCGTGGCCGCCAGCTCTACCGGCAAATCCACCACCGCCTCGCGGCTTTGCGGGCGAGCAAGGCTGACCACCGCGTGCCCTGCGGCGACTACCTGGCCGACTTCAGCTTGCCAATCGGTCACCACACCTTCGAACTCGGCCAACAGGCGGGTGTAGGAAAGTTGGTCATTGGCTTGCTGCAGCGCAAGACGTGCCTGACCAAGCATCACCTCCTGAACTCGCATGTCACTGCTGATCTGATCCAGCTGCGCCTGGGCACCGACACCCCGCTCGATCAACTGCCGATAACGCTGCTGCTCATCGCGTAACTGTTTCCACGAGGCTAAAGCCCTGTTCAACTCTGCCTCACGGGTATGCACTTGATACCGTTGATCGCTGGGTTCGAGCGTCGCCAGCAGTTCACCCTGACGAACCCACTGACCGGTCTCGGCCTGCCGGGTTGCGACTCGCCCCGCGACACGAAAGCTCAAGGCGGCCTCGTCGCGTGGTTCAATGCTGCCGGCAAAACGCCCGCGCAAATCCTGCCGAGTGCCGGTGATTTCGGTGAACAGCACCGGTCGCTCGCGCACTTCGGGAAGCGGTTTGTCACGACAGCCCGAAGGTAGCATCAACAGCATGCAAAACAGCCCAAGCCGAGCCCGCACGCTCATGGTTTCGGCACTGTCGCCAGTGCAACGGCGCTCGTCTGGGACGTGCGTTCGGCGACCGCAACCGCTTGTCCCGGATGCAAGAACTGCAGGCCTTTGGAAACCACCAGGTCACCATCGGACAACCCGGATGCAATCAGCACCTGCCCCTGTTCATAGCGCAGCACCTGAACCCGCGCCAGCCTGACCCGAGCCTGATCATCCAGCAACCAGACGGCTGGCTGCCCTTGCACACGAGTCAGTGCCGACCAAGGCAAGGTGAATGCTTTACGGGCTTGCAAATCGAGCTGCGCACTGACCACCGTGCCAAGCGCAAGGGTCGAGGCCGACTCTGGCAGCGTTACCCGCACCAGTTGCGTGCCGCTGATGGACGACACGATGGGCGTGACCTCACGAATCTTGCCGGGCAACTCAATGTCTGGAGTGCTCAGGGTACGCACCTGGACCAGGCGTCCTAACGGGTCGGCGTCGAGCAACGCTTCATAGGCGGCGAAAACCGCTTCACGCTGTCCGTCATGGGCCACGCTGAACACCGGTGTGGACGCCTGCACCACCTGGCCTTCCTCGGCATGCCGCGCCGTAATAACGCCGTCGGCCACTGCGAGCAGTTCGGTATAACCCAGTCGGTCGCGAGCGCTGGCCTGTTGCGCCTTGAGCGCGGTCAAATCACCGAGAGCACTCTGCAGTGCCGCGTGCGCCTTTTGGTGCTCGCTGAGATTGGTGTAGCCCTTGGGCAGCAGGATTTGCTGGCGTTGATAGTTGGCCTGCGCCAGCGACAACCGTGACTCGCGCGCTGCCACTTCGGCGTTGGCCGACTCCAGTTCGGTTTGCTGCTCACGCGGATCCAGCCTGGCGAGCACTTGCCCGGCCCGCACGTGATCGCCCACGTCAACCTGGCGCGCAACCAACTTGCCTGACACCCGGAAGGCCTGATCGGTGACCTTACGCGCCCGGATATCGCCCGTCAGCACCACCTGGGTCATCACCTCGGCCGACATCACTTGCTGCACCGCGACGCGCACCAAGGCTTTTTCCGCAGATTTATCGGCAGAGCATGCGCTGAGCAGCAAAAGGCTGCACCACAGCGTCAGCCGGGAGCCACAAACAGCCGACAGCGATTTACCAGAATAGTCATGACGAGAATTCCACTGCCCCATCAAATCAGCTCCAAGCCATCGCCTCGGCATCCCGTTTGACTACCTCTTCCTGCGTGCCCAAAAACGCCAGCACGTTTTTCTTCGAGTTCAGCCACGCGGCCTTGCTCTCCAGATCAAGGAAATGCCCGGTATCCGGAACAACATTAAAACTGCTGTGGGTGATGTAAGCGGCGAAACTGCGGGCATCTTCAACGGTGGTGTACTCATCTTTCTCACCGTTGACGAACAGCACAGGAATCTTGATCGAGGAGAAACGGTCCACATAGTTACTGGCATTAAGCTTGCGGATCTGGTTGATATGGAAATCAATCTGACCATATTCATGTTCCGCCAGACTAATCAAATGCTTGTAGTTGTACAGTTTGAACAGTCGAGGCAAGTACTTGCCGACGGTATCGTTGAGCAACGCGCCAATCTTGCGCTTCTCGCGCGTGGCCAGATACAGCTGGGCCTTGTCGATGTAGTCGAGCATCGGCCCGTTGAGCACCGGCGAAAAAGAGCTGACGACCGCCCTCTCCACGGACGCAGGCGACTCGGACAACGCCAGCAACGCTGAGACACCGCCCCACGACACTGATAATAAGTAATTGATTTTAAACAAATTAATTAGATGAAGGAGGATTCTTACCTCATCCTCCTTGCTGATAATCGTCTCGCCCGGGTTGTGTGGACGCGACTGGCCCGAAAACGGCAGATCAAACAGCACCAGGTTGTAGTGCGGTTGTAGATATTTAACGGTCTGCCCAAAAGAACGGGTTGTCGACAGCGCACCGTTGACCAGTAGAACGGTCTTGGCGGTGTTACTTTTCCAGTAAGTTTCGGTGTAAATCTTGAACTCGGCGACCTCTAAAACCTGCGTTTTCGCTCCCATGACAGCCTCCTAGCTAACTTAATAACAATAAGATTATTACTGCGCCTCTGCTTTGGCAGCCGTGCCTTAAGCCTCGCCGAGTGAGTGGCGAAATCCGTTGAGTTTTATTATTTATTTTTGGGTAGGCAGCGATAAACCTGTATCGCGTTAACTATTCTTATCTCAAGGTGATGAAAAAAACGACATCTATTTGGCGTCATGGTTTTGACAAAATGGCTTGTTCGGCTATTTTTGCGTAAAAAACCGCGAAACGTCTTGAGAAACGTTCTTAACAACATCGCGGAAAAAACCCGAAACACTCGGGTTCTTCCGCGAAATTTGCCCAACCAGGAGAAAGGCTGAATCGAATCAGCATAGAAACTTTTTGATACAAAGTAGCCGGGAACTTTTCTGAATCCAGGTTCCAGATATGCGAACAAGGGCACATTAGACGCTTGACGTCTTTGCGGTCGATGGTCTAGCTGAGCAAGAGGCATGCATTGGGTAGCACGCCATCAAGCGGCTGGCTGCGGGTGAGTAACGGGGAGACTAGAGGGGAGCTGTGCTGCTGAACCCTGATCGGGAGCAGCAGCACCAACCTTGAAAAACGCCTAACTCACTCCACTGTCACGGACTTCGCCAGGTTACGCGGCTGGTCGACATCGGTGCCCTTGAGCACGGCGACGTAGTACGACAGCAGTTGCAGCGGGATGGTGTAGAGAATCGGCGACAGGATGTCGTGGATGTGCGGCATATGGACTACGTGAGTACCTTCGCCATTGGTCATTCCGGCCTGTTCGTCGGCAAAGACAATCAACTGGCCGCCACGGGCGCGTACTTCCTGCAGGTTGGACTTGAGCTTTTCCAGCAGTTCGTTGTTCGGCGCCACGGTGACCACCGGCATATCGTTGTCCACCAGGGCCAGCGGGCCGTGCTTGAGCTCACCGGCCGGATAGGCTTCGGCGTGGATGTAGGAAATCTCCTTGAGCTTCAAGGCGCCCTCCATCGCTACCGGGAATTGCGCGCCACGGCCCAGGAACAGGGTGTGGTTTTTCTCGGCGAACAGTTCGGCGATTTTTTCCACCGTGCTGTCCATCGCCAAGGCCTCACCCAAACGGGTCGGCAGGCGACGCAGCTCTTCCACCAGTTTTGCCTCGACGCCCTCACCCAGCGTACCGCGCACCTGGCCCAACGACAGGGTCAACAACAACAGACCCACCAACTGCGTGGTGAAGGCCTTGGTCGAAGCCACACCGATCTCACGGCCAGCCTGGGTCAGCAGGGTCAGGTCGGATTCACGCACCAGCGAGCTGATGCCAACGTTGCAGATCGCCAGGCTGGCGAGGAAACCCAACTCTTTGGCATTACGCAGCGCTGCCAGGGTGTCGGCGGTTTCGCCAGACTGGGAAATGGTGACGAACAGGGTGTCGGGTTGTACCACCACTTTGCGGTAGCGGAACTCGCTGGCCACTTCGACCTGGCACGGAATGCCGGCCAGTTCTTCGAGCCAATAACGAGCCACCATCCCCGCGTGATAACTGGTGCCGCAGGCGACGATCTGTACGTTGCGAACCTTGGCGAACAGCTCGGCTGCCTGTGGACCGAACGCTTGGACCAACACCTGGCTCTGGCTCATGCGCCCTTCCAGGGTACGTTGCACCACGGCCGGTTGTTCGTGGATTTCCTTGAGCATGAAGTGACGGAACTCGCCCTTGTCGGCGGCTTCGGCCCCGTCGCGGTACTGGACGGTTTCGCGCACCACAGATTTGCCATTGATGTCCCAGATTTGCACGCTGTCGCGGCGAATTTCGGCGATATCGCCTTCTTCCAGGTACGCGAAGCGGTCGGTGACCTGGCGCAGCGCCAACTGGTCGGAAGCCAGGAAGTTTTCCCCAAGGCCCAAGCCAATCACCAACGGGCTACCGCTGCGGGCCGCCACCAGGCGGTCCGGTTGTTTCGCGCTGATCACCGCCAGGCCATAGGCGCCATGCAGTTCCTTGACGGTCGCCTTGAGGGCCCCGGTCAGGTCCGACAGTTCCTTGAGCTTGTGATTGAGCAGATGCGCGATGACTTCGGTGTCGGTTTCCGAGGTGAACACATAACCAAGCGCCGTAAGTTGTTCACGCAAGGCTTCGTGGTTTTCGATGATGCCGTTGTGCACCACCGCCAGGTCGCCGGAGAAGTGTGGATGGGCGTTACGCTCGCACGGCGCACCGTGGGTAGCCCAGCGGGTGTGGGCAATGCCCAGGCGACCGATCAGCGGTTCGGCGTCCAGCGCCTGTTCCAGTTCACTGACCTTGCCCGGGCGACGCATGCGTTCAAGCTTTTCATTGTGGGTAAAGACCGCCACGCCGGCGCTGTCATAGCCGCGATATTCCAGGCGCTTGAGGCCTTCGAGCAAGATTGCAGTGATGTTGCGTTCAGCAACCGCGCCGACAATTCCACACATGCTATTTCTCCTGGCTGACAGACGCGCAGATCAAATTGATGCCGCGGGCCTGAATCTGATCGCGGGCCTCTACGGGCAGGCGATCATCGGTAATGAGGGTATGGACGCTGCTCCACGGCAGTTCCAGATTGGGGATTTTTCGGCCGATCTTGTCAGCCTCCACCATCACGACCACTTCGCGGGCGACCTCAGCCATTACACGGCTCAGGCCCAGCAGTTCGTTGAAGGTGGTGGTACCACGGACCAGATCGATGCCGTCGGCACCGATAAACAACTGGTCGAAATCGTAGGAACGCAGGACCTGTTCGGCAACCTGGCCCTGGAACGACTCGGAATGAGGGTCCCACGTGCCACCGGTCATCAACAGCACCGGCTCATGTTCCAGTTCACTCAGGGCGTTGGCCACATGCAGGGAATTGGTCATCACCACCAGCCCCGGCTGCAAACCGAGTTGGGGAATCATGGCGGCGGTGGTGCTGCCGCTGTCGATGATGATTCGCGCATGCTCGCGGATCCGCTTCACCGCAGCCCCAGCAATGGCTTGTTTGTATTTGGAGACGGCTTGCCCATTATCGACCACCAACTCCTGCGGCATCGAGACCGCGCCACCGTAACGACGCAGCAGCAGGCCATTACTTTCCAGGGCGGCGAGATCCTTGCGAATCGTAACTTCCGAGGTTTCGAAACGCTTGGCCAGCGCGTCCACACTGACCTCGCCCTGCTCCTGTAGCAAGGCAAGGATGTTGTGACGACGTTGTGGTGTATTACGCTTCGACATAGCGGTATAAGTTTCGATTCGAAAGATAACGTAAGCAATCAAAACCTATTGAAGCCATATCGTCAAGTCGAGAGAAGAAAAATTCAGAAATCCACAGGCGCCCCTGTGGATAACTCAACTCTTCTTGATCTTCTCCGGTCGCTTCCAGCCGTCGATATTGCGCTGACGCGCTCGAGCCACAGCCAGTTGGGACTTATCCACATTCTGATTAATGGTTGAACCTGCTGCCGTGTTTGAACCATCACCGATGGTCACCGGTGCAACCAGCGAGTTGTTGGAGCCGATGAACACGTCTTCACCGATGGTCGTCTGATACTTATTGGCGCCGTCGTAGTTGCAGGTGATGGTCCCCGCGCCAATGTTGGTACGGGCTCCGATTTCAGCGTCACCCAGGTAGGTCAGATGACCGGCCTTGGCACCCTCGCCCATGCGAGCGTTTTTGAGCTCGACGAAGTTACCCACATGGGCGCGGGCTTCCAGCACGGTACCGGGACGCAGGCGGGCAAACGGTCCGGCGTCGCTGCCTTCGCCCATTACCGCACCTTCGAGGTGACTGTTGGCCTTGATGACCACACCCTTGCGCAGGGTGCTGTCCTTGATCACGCAGTTCGGGCCGATGACCACGTCATCTTCGATAACGACCTTGCCTTCGAGGATGACATTGATGTCGATGACCACGTCGCGGCCCACGCTGACTTCACCCCGCACGTCGAAACGGGCAGGATCGCGTAGGGTCACGCCTTGGGCCATCAGGCGCCGAGCGGCGCGCAATTGATAGTGGCGCTCCAGTTCAGCCAGTTGCCGGCGATCGTTGGCACCTTGCACTTCCATTGCGTCCAGTGGCTGCTCGGTGGCGACCACCAACCCGTCATTGACCGCCATGGCAATCACATCGGTGAGGTAGTACTCACCTTGGGCGTTGTTGTTCGACAAGCGGCTCATCCAGTCATCCAGGTGCTCAGCCGGCACGGCAAGAATCCCGGTGTTGCCCTCGGTGATGGCGCGCTGGGCTTCGTTGGCGTCCTTTTGCTCAACGATGGCGCTCACCTGGCCGTCGGCGCTGCGTACGATGCGGCCATAACCGGTGGGATCATCCAACTCGACGGTCAACAGCCCCAGCTGCTGCGGTGCGACATGCTTGAGCAGGCGCTGCAAGGTGTCGACTTCAATCAGCGGCACGTCACCGTAGAGAATCAGCACCGTATCGGCGCTAATGAACGGCACGGCCTGGGCCACCGCATGGCCGGTCCCCAGTTGTTTATCCTGCAGGACGAAATTCAGGTCATCGGCTGCCAAACGCTCACGTACCGCTTCGGCGCCGTGGCCGATCACCACGTGAATGCGCTGTGGATCGAGCTGGCGGGCGCTGTGGATAACATGGCCAAGCATGGAATTGCCGGCGATCGGGTGCAATACCTTCGGCAGCGCCGAACGCATGCGAGTGCCTTGACCCGCCGCGAGGATAACGATTTCAAGAGACATGACTGGCTACCAATCCTGGGTGGTCAGCGGCTGCGACCAGATGATGAATGTCGGAAAAAGAAAAAAGGGTAGCCGAGGCTACCCTTTTTAATCAATCACACAGAAAGCAGACGGCTTAGCCGCCGAACTTCTTGCGGATCTGCTGGACGGTGCGCAGCTGGGCTGCGGCCTCGGCCAGACGTGCAGCAGCAGAACCGTAGTCGAAGTCTGCGCCTTTTTCGTTCAGGGCCTTCTCGGCAGCCTTGACGGCTTCCTGAGCGGAGGCTTCGTCCAGGTCGGCAGCACGTTGCACGGTGTCGGCAAGGACCTTGACCATGTTCGGCTGAACCTCGAGGAAACCACCGGAGATGTAATACACCTCGGCTTCCCCGCCCTGCTTGATCAAGCGGATCGGACCTGGTTTCAGATTAGTGATCAGCGGTGCGTGACCCAGAGCGATACCAAGATCACCCAGCTCACCATGCGCAATCACCATCTCGACCAGGCCGGAGAAGATTTCCCCTTCCGCACTGACGATATCGCAATGGACTGTCATAGCCATCTGATTGCCTCAACCTAAATTAGCGCCCGTTGCCGGGCGCCGGGATTACAGTTTCTTGGCTTTCTCGATCGCTTCTTCGATGCCGCCGACCATGTAGAACGCTTGTTCTGGCAGGTGGTCGTAGTCACCGTTGAGGATGCCTTTGAAGCCAGCAATGGTGTCTTTCAGGGAAACGTATTTACCCGAAGCACCGGTGAAGACTTCAGCCACGAAGAACGGCTGCGACAAGAAGCGCTGGATCTTACGAGCGCGGGATACCAACTGCTTGTCGGCTTCCGACAGTTCGTCCATACCCAGGATCGCAATGATGTCCTTCAGCTCTTTGTAGCGCTGCAGCACGTACTGAACGCCGCGAGCGGTGTCGTAGTGCTCCTGGCCGATCACGTTCGGGTCCAGCTGACGCGAAGTCGAGTCCAGTGGGTCTACCGCTGGGTAAATACCCAGGGAAGCGATGTCACGGGACAGAACGACGGTGGCGTCCAAGTGGGCGAAGGTGGTCGCTGGCGACGGGTCGGTCAAGTCGTCCGCCGGTACGTATACCGCCTGGATCGAGGTGATCGAACCTTCCTTGGTCGAAGTGATGCGCTCTTGCAGCACGCCCATCTCTTCAGCCAGGGTCGGCTGGTAACCTACTGCCGAAGGCATACGGCCCAGCAGTGCGGATACTTCAGTACCGGCCAGGGTGTAACGGTAGATGTTGTCGACGAACAGCAGAACGTCGTTACCTTCGTCACGGAACTTCTCGGCCATGGTCAGGCCGGTCAGGGCTACGCGCAGACGGTTTCCCGGCGGCTCGTTCATCTGACCGTAAACCAGTGCCACTTTGTCCAGAACGTTGGAATCCTTCATCTCGTGGTAGAAGTCGTTACCCTCACGAGTACGCTCACCCACACCGGCGAACACGGAATAACCGCTGTGCTCGATGGCGATGTTACGGATCAGTTCCATCATGTTTACGGTCTTGCCTACACCGGCACCACCGAACAGACCGACTTTACCGCCCTTGGCGAACGGGCAAACCAGGTCGATAACCTTGATGCCGGTTTCCAGCAGGTCGTTGCCGCCTGCCTGTTCAGCGAAGGATGGCGCAGGACGGTGAATGCCCCAGCGCTCTTCGGTATCGATCGGGCCAGCTTCGTCGATCGGGTTGCCCAGTACGTCCATGATCCGGCCCAGGGTCGCTTTACCGACCGGTACGGAGATGGCAGCGCCAGTGTCCAGAACACCCAGACCGCGCTTCAAGCCCTCGGTGGAACCCATTGCAATGGTACGAACCACGCCGTCGCCCAGCTGCTGCTGAACTTCCAGAGTGGTGCCTGCATCGCTTTGTACTTTCAAAGCGTTGTAGATGCTCGGTACGCTGTCGCGTGGAAATTCCACGTCGATAACGGCGCCGATGATTTGAACGATACGTCCGCTACTCATAGCTGGATCCTCTGAATATTTGAACCGTTAAACCGCGGCAGCGCCGCCGACGATTTCCGAGATCTCTTGGGTGATCGCAGCCTGACGCGCCTTGTTGTAGATCAGCTGCAAATCGCTGATCAAATCACCGGCGTTGTCGGTAGCGTTCTTCATCGCGATCATCCGCGCCGCTTGTTCAGCTGCGTTGTTCTCGACCACCGCCTGGTACACCTGCGACTCCACGTAGCGGACCATCAAGCCGTCAAGCAGCTCCTTGGCATCCGGTTCGTAGAGATAGTCCCAGTGGTGCTTGAGTTCCTGTTCCGGGGTCGCCACCAGTGGGATCAATTGCTCCACGGTTGGCTGTTGAGTCATGGTGTTGATGAACTTGTTGGATACCACGGACAGGCGGTCGATCCGGCCTTCCAGGTAAGCATCCAGCATCACCTTGACGCTGCCGATCAGATCATTGATCGACGGCTCTTCACCCAGGTGGCTGATAGCAGCGACGACGTTACCGCCGAAGTTGCGGAAGAAAGCCGCACCCT
The DNA here is from genome assembly GCF_059695895.1 of Pseudomonas sp. LBUM1664. Lineage (NCBI taxonomy): Bacteria > Pseudomonadati > Pseudomonadota > Gammaproteobacteria > Pseudomonadales > Pseudomonadaceae > Pseudomonas > Pseudomonas sp. LBUM1664. The sequence continues at coordinate 6,375,551 of NZ_CP166791.1, forward strand.
TGCTACCAATCACGCACAGATCGATCTCGACGCCTTGTTCGCGGTTTACCGCCATGTCCTTGACCAGGGCCTTGAACAGGTTGGTGTTCAAGCCACCGCACAGACCACGGTCACTGCTCACCACAACGTAACCGACGCGCTTGATGGCGCGTTCGATCATGAACGGGTGGCGATATTCCGGGTTAGCGTTGGCCAAATGACCAATCACCTGGCGGATGCGCTCCGCATAAGGACGGCTAGCAGCCATGCGCATTTGTGCCTTGCGCATTTTGCTGACCGCCACTTTTTCCATGGCGCTGGTAATCTTTTGCGTGCTTTTGATGCTCGCAATCTTACTGCGAATCTCTTTTGCGCCTGCCATGTAACACCTATCAGGTTAGCAAGCGGGAGCCTTGCGACTCCCGCTGCGGCTTACCAGGTTTGGGTGGCCTTGAACTTCTCGATACCGGCTTTCATGCCAGCGTCGATTTCGTCATTGAAGTCACCCTTCACGTTGATCTTGGCCATCAAATCGGCGTGATCGCGGTTGAAGTAAGCAATCAGCGCTTGTTCAAAGCTGCCGACCTTGGCGATTTCGACGTCAGTCAGGAACCCACGTTCAGCGGCATACAGCGACAACGCCATGTCAGCGATCGACATCGGGGCGTATTGCTTCTGCTTCATCAGCTCGGTAACGCGCTGACCATGCTCAAGTTGCTTACGGGTCGCTTCGTCCAGGTCAGACGCGAATTGGGCGAATGCCGCCAGTTCACGGTACTGAGCCAGAGCGGTACGGATACCACCGGAGAGCTTCTTGATGATCTTGGTCTGAGCGGCACCACCCACACGGGATACCGAAACACCGGCGTTAACAGCAGGACGGATCCCGGAGTTAAACATGGCCGATTCCAGGAAGATCTGACCGTCGGTGATGGAAATCACGTTGGTCGGAACGAACGCGGAAACGTCGCCAGCCTGGGTTTCGATGATCGGCAGTGCGGTCAGGGAACCGGTTTTGCCGGTCACTGCGCCGTTGGTGAACTTCTCAACGTACTCTTCGGAGACGCGGGATGCACGCTCCAGCAGACGGGAGTGGAGATAGAACACGTCGCCTGGGTAAGCTTCACGGCCTGGTGGACGGCGCAGCAGCAGGGAAATCTGGCGGTAGGCCACTGCTTGCTTGGACAGATCGTCATAAACGATCAGTGCGTCTTCACCGCGGTCGCGGAAGTATTCGCCCATGGTGCAACCGGAGTACGGTGCCAGGAACTGCAGCGCAGGAGATTCCGAAGCACTGGCAGCCACGATAATCGTGTTGGCCAGGGCGCCGTTTTCTTCCAGCTTGCGAACCACGTTGGCGATGGTCGATTGTTTCTGACCAATTGCCACGTAGACGCAGAAAATGCCGCTGTTTTTCTGGTTGATGATCGCGTCGATCGCCAGAGCGGTTTTACCGATCTGACGGTCACCGATGATCAGCTCACGCTGGCCACGGCCGACAGGGATCATGGCATCGACAGCCTTGTAGCCAGTCTGTACAGGCTGGTCTACCGACTTACGCCAGATCACGCCTGGAGCAACTTTCTCGACCGCGTCGGTCTCGGTGTTGTTCAGCGGACCTTTGCCGTCAACAGGGTTACCCAGTGCGTCGACTACGCGACCCAGCAGTTCCTTACCAACTGGAACCTCGAGGATGCGGCCGGTGCACTTGGCGCTCATGCCTTCGGCCAGCGACTGGTAGGCGCCCAATACAACGGCACCTACAGAGTCTTGCTCCAGGTTGAGGGCCATACCGTAGACGCCGCCCGGAAACTCGATCATCTCGCCGTACATGACGTCGGCCAGACCGTGAATCCGCACGATGCCGTCAGATACGCTGACGACAGTGCCTTCGTTACGGGCTTGGGAGGTCACATCGAGCTTGTCGATGCGGCCCTTGATAATTTCACTTATTTCGGAAGGATTGAGTTGCTGCATTGCTCTGCTGCCCCTTCAAACTCAAGATTTCAATGCTTCGGCAAGTTTCGCGAGTTTGCCGCGAATCGAGCCATCGATAACCAGGTCGCCGGCGCGGATTACAACGCCCCCTATAAGGGACTTGTCTTCCTCGACTTGCAGGCGCACTTCCCGGTTGAGTCGTGCACTGAGAACCTTGGCGAGTTTGTCTTGCTGTTCTTGGTTCAATGCAAAAGCACTGGTCACTTCCACGTCTACCGATTTCTCTTGCTCGGCCTTGTACAGGTCGAAAAGAGCGGCGATCTCCGGCAGAAGCGGGAGACGGTCGTTTTCGGCAACGACGTGAATGAAATTCTGTGCCTTGGCATCGAACTTGTCGCCGCACACGTCAATGAACGTGGCGGCCTTTTCTGCGCTCGTCAGTCGCGGGGCCTTGAGCACGCGCTGCATGGTGTCATCTTTCGACACCGCTGCTGCCAGGCCGAGCATGGCTGACCAATTGGCCAGTTGCTGGTGGGCCTGAGCGTGCTCGAAGGCCGCCTTAGCGTAAGGTCGGGCCAACGTGGTCAGTTCTGCCATGATCGCCCTCGCTTAGATTTCAGCAGCCAGTCGGTTAACCAGCTCTGCGTGCGCGTTTTGATCGATTGTGGCACCCAGGATCTTCGAAGCACCGCCAACGGCCAGGCTACCCACTTGGGCACGCAGCGCGTCTTTGACACTGTTCAGTTCCTGTTCGATCTCGGCTTGAGCTTGAGCCTTCACACGGTCAGCTTCGACGCGAGCCTGTTCACGGGCTTCGTCGACAATCTGGGTACCGCGTTTCTTGGCTTGCTCGATGATTTCAGCTGCCTGAGCTTTCGCTTCGCGCAGTTGCTGACCCACTTTTTCATGGGCCAACTCCAGGTCGCGAGCTGCACGGCTGGCAGCGTCCAGACCATCAGCGATCTTCTTTTGACGTTCGTGCAATGCCGCAATGACCGGAGGCCATACGAACTTCATGCAGAACAGTACAAAAATCAGGAACGCAACGGACTGGCCAATCAGGGTCGCATTAATGTTCACGCCAACACCTCGCAGTTACGTTGTCCATCACACCAATCTACTCGAAACATCCGAGTAATTAGCCAGCGATTTGACCAACGAACGGGTTCGCAAAGGTGAAGAACAGAGCGATACCAACACCGATCATGGTGACGGCGTCGAGCAGACCGGCAACGATGAACATTTTAACTTGCAGCATTGGAACCATTTCTGGCTGACGCGCAGCGCCTTCCAGGAATTTGCCGCCCAGCAGGCCGAAACCAATTGCGGTACCCAGTGCGCCCAGGCCGATCAACAGTGCAACAGCGATAGCGGTTAGACCAACTACAGTTTCCATCTTTCCTCCCGACTTTTACGTCGTATGGTTTAGGTTTTTTAGATTAAAGCGGTAAAACAAATCGTTTCTACGCCCTGGTCGGGCCCCTTCCCGTTTGACCGGGAAGGACATCAGACTAGTCGAGACTGGCCTTAATGGTTTTCTTCGTGCGCCATCGACAGGTAGACGATGGTCAGCATCATGAAGATGAACGCCTGCAGGGTGATGATCAGGATGTGGAATACAGCCCACGCCCACTGCAGAACTACACCCAGGCCGCTGAGCCAGAGCAGGCCGCTGCCGAACATCACTGCGATCAGGATGAACACCAGCTCGCCGGCATACATGTTGCCGAACAGCCGCAGGGCCAGAGAAATTGGTTTGGCGATCAGGGTCACGAATTCCAGCAGGAAGTTCACCGGGATCAGCAGAGCCTGAACCAGGATGTTCTTGCTGCCGAACGGGTGCAGGGTCAGTTCGCCGATGAAGCCGCCGATGCCCTTGACCTTGATGCTATAGAAAATGATCAGCGCGAAAACCGAGAGCGCCATGCCCAGGGTCGCGTTCGGGTCGGTAGTCGACACGGCGCGGAACGGGATGTGGTGGTCACCGGAGATCAGGATGGCCAGTTGAGGAATCCAGTCGACCGGTATCAGGTCGACGGCATTCATCAGGAACACCCAGACGAAGATGGTCAGTGCCAGCGGTGCGATCACCGGGCTTCGGCCATGGAAGCTGTCTTTCACGCTGCCATCGACGAATTCGACCAGTACTTCAACGAAGTTCTGCAGTGCACCAGGCTGACCGGAAGTCGCCTTCTTTGCCGCCATGCGGAAAAGAAGAACGAAGATCAGACCCAACGCAACCGACCAGCCGAGGGTATCGACGTGGAAAGCCCAGAAGCCCATTTCTTTGGCTTCTGCTGCGGTGTGAGCAAAGCCCCAGCCGCCGTTGGGTAGCTGACCGAAGGTCAGGTTCTGCAAGTGGTGCTGGATATAGCCCGAAGCGGTTGTCTCTGCCATGGTTGCCTCAAACGCCCTAAGGTCTCGAAAGTCTTGTTCTCATTAGCAGGGGAGCGAACCAGCTAACCAGTTGGGTCAGCACGAAGACGCTGAATACAGCCAGCGGCGCCAGTGGCTTCACACCTGCGAACGTCAATGCAAACAGCACTGCCGTCAAAATCAGTTTCCCCGCCTCGCCGGCATAAAAAGACCGGACGATGGCTTGGGCTGCTCGGGCGCCGGAAAACCGAAATGCCCTGTGAGCGAAATAAATATTGGGAAGCAAGGCTATCAGGCCTCCGCAAAGCCCCGAGTATCCGGCGACGACTCCTTTCCATTGCCAGAGCGCCAATGTGGCGATCAGTACAACGACGAACTGAGCCATCAGTACCGGGAAAACAGCCAGGCGATGAAACGGCAAGCGGTTTGGCGTGCGTGTTTCCATCGCTTTTGCTCTCCAGTGGTCGGCTGCCTAAATTCAATAACTTGGCATAATTTGTGCCGACAAAATGCGCGCAGAGTATAGGGGCGGTTCTGCCCCTATTCAACTGTCAGGTAGTGATTTCCGACTGCGCGCTACAAGCGCAATTGTTTCAGCGGATGTGCGCAAGGACACCTTGCAGCTCATCGAGAGAGTTATAACCGATCACCAATTGCCCCTTGCCCTTCTTCCCGTGGCGAATCTGCACCGCAGAGCCTAGCCGCTCGGCCAGGCGTTGTTCCAGGCGAGCGATATCCGGATCGGGTTTGGGAGCTTCGACAGGTGCCGGTTTACCGCTCAGCCACTGACGCACCAGCGCCTCGGTTTGGCGCACGGTGAGACCGCGTGCGACAACGTGTCGCGCCCCTTCAACCTGTTGATTTTCCGGCAAACCGAGCAATGCCCGGGCATGACCCATTTCCAGATCGCCATGGGACAGCATGGTCTTGATCACTTCCGGCAACGCAATCAGCCGCAACAGGTTGGCCACGGTCACGCGGGACTTGCCCACCGCCTCGGCAACCTGTTGCTGAGTCAGCTGGAACTCCTGCTGCAAACGTTGCAGGGCCACCGCTTCTTCGATTGGGTTGAGGTCTTCGCGCTGGATGTTCTCGATCAGCGCCATGGCGATGGCGGTTTCATCCGGCACATCGCGGACCATCGCCGGAATGGTTTCCTGGCCGGCCTGCTGGCTCGCGCGCCAGCGGCGTTCGCCGGCGATGATCTCAAAACGCCCGTTGGCGATCGGACGTACCACGATCGGCTGCATCACGCCCTGGCTCTTGATCGACTGGGCCAGTTCTTCCAGCGCCTGCGGGTCCATGTCCCGGCGTGGCTGATATTTGCCACGCTGGATCAGGTCCAGCGGCAGATGTTGCAGCTCGCGCTGATCGACCTGTACGGCCTGCTCTTCCAGCGAGCTGACAGTAGGACCGCTGAGCAGTGCGTCCAGTCCACGTCCGAGACCTCGTTTCTTGACGGCCATGGGGTTTCCTTAAGTTGGCTGGGCTGCAGCGGTGCGTGGGTTACGGCGCTGACGGCGAACCATCTCGCCCGCCAGGGCCAGGTAGGCCAGCGCACCACGCGATTGTTTGTCGTAGGCCAGGGCCGGCATGCCGTAGCTCGGCGCTTCGGCCAAGCGGATGTTACGCGGAATGACCGTGTCGTAGAGCTGCTCACCAAAGTGTTCCTTGAGCTGGGCCGATACGTCATTCATCAGGCTCAGGCGCGGGTCGTACATGGTCCGCAGCAGGCCTTCGACTTTCAGTTGCGGGTTCAGCAGCTCGGCGATGCGCTTGATGTTATCCACAAGGTCGCTCAACCCTTCGAGGGCGAAGTACTCGCACTGCATGGGGATAATGACCCCATCGGCGGCCACCAAAGCGTTGAGCGTCAGCATCGACAGCGACGGCGGGCAGTCAATCAGGATGTAATCGTAGTTTTCACGAATCGGCGCCAACGCGCTGCGCAGACGGCTTTCCTTCATCTGCATTTCCAGCAGAACCACTTCGGCCGCCGTCAGATCACGGTTGGCCGGCAGCAGCTGATAACCGCCGTGTTCAGAGAAGTGCATGGCCTGACCCAGATCGCATTCACCGATCAGTACGTCGTAGATGGAGTTTTCCAGGCCGTGTTTATCCACACCGCTACCCATGGTGGCGTTGCCCTGTGGATCGAGATCGATCAACAGCACCCGACGCTTGGTCGCGACCAGGGATGCTGCGAGGTTGATGCAGGTGGTGGTTTTACCCACACCACCCTTCTGGTTCGCTATCGCGAATACCTTAGCCATTCTTGCTTGTGTTCCCAATCATGCCGTGCGGCGCAGTATCAGCAGATGGCGTTGGCCTTGGCAACCGGGTACGGCCAGGGCGTGTTCGCTATCGAGGTGGAAGTCTGCCGGCAATGCTACCAGCTCATCGGCCGGATGAACGCCCTTCATTGCCAGCCAGCGCGTATCGGCATCACCCAAGTGGCGAGTCCAGTTGCTGAAATTCTCCATGCTGCTGAACGCCCGGGAAATGATCCCGTTGAATGGCTGGGCAGGCTGGAACGCTTCGACGCGGCTGTGGATAACTTGGAGGTTATCCAGTTTGAGTTCGAGTTTGACCTGGGTCAGGAAGCGGGTTTTCTTGCCATTGCTGTCCAGGCAGGTCACTTGCGAGTCCGCAAACAAGATCGCCAGCGGGATTCCGGGCATGCCACCGCCGCTGCCGACATCGAGCCAGCGGCCGTTTTCGATGAAGGACATGACACTGAGGCTGTCGAGCAGATGGCGGGAGACCATTTCATCCGGATCACGTACGGCGGTCAGGTTGTAAGCCTTGTTCCATTTGATCAACAACGCCAGATAACCCAGCAATTGCGCGTGCTGGGCTTCGGTCAGGCTGACGCCTAGCTGACGGGCACCTGTGGATAACTCTTCGGCGTGTTGCGAGGTGACCATCGAACTCAAGCGCTTTGCTCCAACTGACGGCCCGCGCCGCGTTTTTTCAAATGAATCATCAACAGGGAAATGGCCGCCGGGGTCACGCCTGGAATGCGTGAAGCCTGGCCCAAGGTCTCTGGACGGGTTGCTCCGAGCTTGCTCTGGATTTCCTTCGACAACCCGCTAATGCCTGTGTAATCGATATCCACAGGCAGTTTTGTGTCTTCGCTGGCGCGCAGACGGGCGATTTCGTCCTGCTGACGGTCGATGTAACCGGCGTATTTGGTCTTGATTTCGACCTGCTCGGCCACCTGTGGATCTTGCGCGCCATGACCGGTGACTTCGACCAGCCCGACGTAATCGATTTCCGGGCGGCTCAAGAGATTGAGCAGGTTGTATTCGTGGGTCAGTGGCGTACCGAATTTCGCCGCGATGGCATCGCCCTGCTCGGTACCGGGACGAACCCAAGTGCTTTTCAGGCGTTGCTCTTCCAGCTCGATACTCTCGCGTTTCTTGCAGAACGCGGCCCAGCGAACGTCATCCACCAGCCCCAGCTCACGACCTTTCTCGGTCAGGCGCAAGTCGGCGTTGTCTTCACGCAGGATCAGGCGATATTCCGCACGGGAAGTGAACATCCGATACGGTTCCTGGGTGCCCAGGGTAATCAGGTCGTCCACGAGCACCCCGATGTACGCCTCGTCGCGACGCGGGCACCAGCTGTCTTTGCCCTGGGCACGCAGCGCAGCGTTGGCCCCGGCCAGCAGCCCTTGGGCGCCGGCCTCTTCGTAGCCGGTGGTCCCGTTGATTTGCCCGGCAAAGAACAGACCGCCGATGACTTTGGTTTCCAGGCTGTACTTCAGGTCACGCGGGTCGAAGTAGTCGTATTCGATGGCGTAGCCGGGACGAACGATGTGAGCGTTTTCCATGCCGCGAATCGATTGCACGATCTGCAGTTGCACATCGAACGGCAGGGACGTGGAGATTCCGTTCGGGTACAGCTCGTGCGTCGTCAGGCCTTCGGGTTCGATGAAGACCTGGTGGCTTTCCTTGTCGGCAAAACGATGGATCTTGTCTTCAATCGAAGGGCAATAACGCGGGCCGATCCCTTCGATCACGCCGGAATACATCGGCGAGCGATCCAGGTTGGCGGCAATGATTTCGTGGGTGCGGGCATTGGTATGGGTAATCCAGCAGCTCACCTGTTTCGGGTGCTGCTCTTTCGAGCCCATGAACGACATCACTGGGATCGGCGTATCGCCCGGCTGCTCGGTCATCACCGAGAAATCCACAGACCGGCCATCGATACGCGGTGGCGTACCGGTTTTCAGGCGACCGACACGCAACGGCAATTCACGCAGGCGCTGGGCCAGGGCGATTGACGGTGGATCACCGGCACGACCACCGGAATAGTTCTGCATACCGATGTGGATAAGTCCGCCGAGGAAGGTCCCGGTGGTCAATACCACCGAATCTGCGAAGAAACGCAGGCCCATCTGCGTGACAACACCGCGCACCTGATCCTGTTCGACGATCAGATCATCGGCCGCCTGCTGAAATATCCACAGGTTCGGTTGGTTTTCCAGGATGTCGCGGACAGCGGCCTTGTACAGGACTCGGTCGGCCTGGGCGCGAGTAGCACGCACCGCTGGGCCTTTGCGGCTGTTCAATACGCGAAACTGGATACCGCCCTTGTCGGTGGCGATCGCCATCGCACCACCAAGGGCATCGATTTCCTTGACCAGGTGGCTTTTGCCGATCCCACCAATGGCAGGGTTGCAGCTCATGGCGCCGAGGGTTTCCACGTTATGCGTCAGCAGCAGGGTTTTTGCTCCCATACGTGCTGATGCAAGTGCTGCCTCGGTACCGGCATGACCGCCACCGATGACGATCACTTCAAAACGGGAAGGGAAATCCACCACGCACCTCGTGCCTGCTTAATTCAGGTCATTCGCAAATAGGTTTTGAGTCAGGTCCTGGGCGTTTTTCGAACCAGGTCGGCAAGTATAGGGACTTCGCCTTACCTAAAGAACCCTTTGCACAAAATTTAACCAGCTGTGGAGAACTCGCGGTTAAAGAAATTAAAAAGAAAGAAATTTATAAAACCTTTGTTTTTATGTTTATTCTTACTGACCCACATATCTGTGGATAAAACTCTACAGACCTTTATTTTCAATATGTACAGAGATTCAAAACCCTGTGGTCAGGTGGCAATGAGGGGCTTGGATAACCGCTGTAAGCCTGTGGATGAATGGGGTTGTTATCCACAGGGGCGATTATCTTCAGTTTTTGAGGGGGTTTATCAACCGATCTCAATGGCAGTTATTCACAGGGCTTAATCCACAGAAAACAGCCGCTTGCAGAGCAAAGGTTGCGCCACAGACAAGCCGCCATGAGGGGCAATCGCTGTAAATGAGAGAAGGAAACCGGGTTTGCGTTGGACTCGATTCGCTTTCGAGGGCAAACCCGGTTTTAGAGAAGGGTGTTATTTACCGATGCAGAAGCTGGAAAAGATCCGCCCCAGCAGATCATCGGAGCTGAAGGCACCGGTGATTTCCCCAAGGGAGTGCTGGGCTTGGCGTAAATCCTCTGCGAGCAACTCACCGGCCCCTGCGAGGGTCAGTTGGGCGCGACCGTGTTCCAACGCCGCGCTGGCATGGCGCAATGCTTCAAGGTGCCGACGGCGGGCGCTGAAGCTGCTTTCCGAGGTTTGCTCATAGCCCATGCAGGCCTTGAGGTGTTCGCGCAGCAGTTCCAGGCCTTCCCCTGCCGACTTCGCGCTCAGGCTGATAGTCACGTGGCCATCGTCACTGATTTCGAGGGCAATCGCCTCCCCAGTCAGGTCGGCCTTGTTGCGAATCAAGGTGACTTTCGCCGGGTCCGGGCGTACTTCGAGGAATTCAGGCCACAAGGCGAATGGGTCGTCGGCTTCCGGCGCAGTGGCATCCACCACCAGCAACACACGGTCTGCCTCGCCGATGGCCTTCAGCGCCCGTTCAACACCGATTTTTTCCACCTGGTCATCGGTGTCGCGCAGACCTGCGGTGTCTACTACGTGCAGTGGCATGCCATCGATGTGGATATGTTCTCGCAGGATGTCCCGGGTAGTGCCGGCGATCTCGGTGACAATCGCCGCCTCACGGCCTGCCAGGGTGTTCAGGAGGCTGGATTTGCCGGCATTGGGTCGTCCGGCGATCACCACCGTCATGCCATCGCGCAGCAAGGCACCCTGCCCCGCTTCACGCAGGACTGTGGATAACTCATCCCGTACCTTGTCGAGCAGGCTCAGTACGTGGCCATCGGCAAGGAAGTCGATTTCTTCTTCGGGGAAGTCGATCGCAGCCTCGACGTAAATCCGCAGGCCGATCAGTTGTTCGGTGAGGTGATGTACACGTTGGGAAAACGCGCCCTGCAAGGAACGTAACGCGTTGCGCGCGGCCTGTGCAGAACTTGCTTCGATCAGATCGGCAATTGCCTCGGCCTGGGCCAGGTCGAGCTTGTCATTGAGGAACGCGCGTTCGCTGAACTCGCCCGGCCGGGCCAGGCGACAACCCAGTTCAAGGCAACGCTTGAGCAGCATGTCCAACACGATCGGCCCGCCGTGGCCCTGCAGTTCCAGTACATCTTCGCCGGTGAACGAGTTCGGCCCCGGGAAATACAAGGCGAGGCCTTCGTCCAGCACCTGCTGGTCATCACTGAAAAATGGGCCGTAGTGAGCGAACCGCGGTTTGAGCTCGCGACCGCTGATAGCCAGGGCCGCAACACTGGCCAAAGGCCCGGAAATACGGACGATGCCGACACCTCCACGACCTTGGGCGGTGGCGACGGCGGCGATGGTTTCACGGGGTGCGCTCATAAACCGGTATCCAGACAAAAGTGGCAGATAGCAAAACGCCCCACTAGGGGGCGTTTTGTGTGGTTATCCACAGAGCAAGTTACGCCTCGGCTTTTTTCGCAGCCGCTTCGATCTTACGCGTGATGTACCACTGCTGAGTAATGGACAACACGTTGTTCACAACCCAGTACAGCACCAGGCCAGCTGGGAACCACAGGAAGAAGAAGGTGAAGATGATCGGCATCATTTTCATGACCTTCGCCTGCATCGGATCCGGAGGTGTCGGGTTCAACTGCTGCTGGATGAACATGGTCGCGCCCATGATGATCGGCAGGATGAAGAACGGATCCTTGATCGACAGGTCGGTAATCCACAGCATGAACGGTGCTTGACGCATCTCCACGCTTTCCAGCAGAACCCAGTACAGCGACAGGAACACAGGCATTTGTACAAGAATCGGCAAGCATCCACCCAGCGGGTTGATCTTCTCTTTCTTGTACAGCTCCATCATGGCTTGGGACATTTTCTGCCGGTCATCGCCATGTTGCTCTTTCAGCGCGGCCAGTTTTGGTGCCACGGCGCGCATACGAGCCATGGACTTGTAGCTGGCGGCCGACAACGGGAAGAAGATCCCCTTGATCAGCATGGTCAGGAAGATGATCGACCAACCCCAGTTACCAACGATGCTGTGGATATGTTGCAACAACCAGAAGATCGGCTGGGCAATGAACCACAGGAAACCGTAGTCAACGGTCAGTTCCAGGCCTGGGGACAACTCTTTGAGTACAGCCTGGCTTTTTGGACCGGCATACAGAATGGCGCTGGTTTCGGCTTTCGCACCTGGCGCGGCAGTCAATGTCGGGCCGGTGTAACCGATGATGAAGTTGCCTTTGCTGTCTTTACGCGTCTGGACGATGTTGCTGTCGCCCTTCTGCGGAATCCAGGCGGTCACAAAGTAGTGCTGCAGCCAGGCAACCCAGCCACCTTGAACGGTCTCCTTGAGCTGCGCCTTGTCCATGTCTTTCATAGACACTTTTTTGTACGGCTCCGAACTTGTCCACAGGGCTGCGCCCAGGTAAGTCGCAGTGCCGGTAGCGGTGCTGGAGGAAGGATCGTCGCTGGCATCACGCTTGAGTTGCGCAAACATCGCACCGGACCAGGGCTGAGCGCTCTGGTTGTCGATCAGGTAGGACACAGTCACGTCATACAGGCCACGTTTCAAGGTGAAACGCTTGATGTAGTTGACGCCATCCTTGCTGAACTTCAGGTCCACGACCAATTGGTCCTGACCATCAGCCAGTTGATAAGTCTTCTTCTCGGCGGAGTAAACCGGACGACCGGCCGGGCTTGCATCCGGACCGTTGGTGCCGATCAGGCCACTCTGGGCCAGATAGGTCCGCTCGTTACCGTTATCGAATAGCTGAAACGGAATTTCCGGATGGTCCTGGCGACGCGGATACAACGGCAACTTCAGCTGAGCGACGTCACCACCCTGTGGATCGATTGCCAGCTCGAGCACGTCGGTCTTGATCTGGATGAGATCTTTGCTTGCAGCCACGGGGGCTTCAGCAGGTGCACTGGTATCGCTTGCCGCGCGCGGAATGTCGTCATTGCTGGCAGCGTTGTTGCCAGTAGGGGTGTCCGGCAGGCTCGGTGCGGTATTGCTGGCTGCAACATTCTGAGTCGGCAGGGCAGCCTGGCCATAGTCCTGGTTCCATTTAAGGACCATGACGTAGGACACGATTGCCAGGGCGACGATCAGGATCGTGCGTTTGATATCCATGATTACTCGGCCATCGAAGAAGAACGGGAGGTAGGGATAGGCGGAACCGGGTCATAACCGCCGGGATTCCACGGATGACAGCGACCTAAACGACGAAAGGTCAGCCAGCCACCGCGCAGAAGGCCATGATTTTCTATGGCTTCATACGCGTAGCAGGAACAGCTGGGGTAGAAACGACAGTGACTGGCCATCAGGGGACTAATGGCATAGCGATAAAACTGGATCGGAACGAGTGCCAGTTTACGCATCGGGACTGTCTACCCCTACAGTTTCGGTAGTGACTGCTGGTACTGGCTTGTTACGGGCCAGACGCTTCCAGAGCTTGCCGAAATGCTGAATCAATTCGGGGTTTTCTACGTCACCCAAACCTTTGCGCGCGACGATAACAATGTCCCATCCGACCAGTGAATCCTGGTTCAGGCGAAACGATTCGCGCATCAGACGTTTGAGGCGATTGCGCTCAACGGAGAGCTTGACGCTCTTTTTCCCGATAACCAGCCCGAGTCGGGGGTGATCGAGATCGTTGCTGCGCGCAAGGAGCAGGAGATTTTTCCCCGGAACCTTGCCGGTAGGGGAGTCAAAGACTGCCTTGAAATGCCGGGGTGTAAGCAGACGCTTTTCCCGACTGAAGTCCTGACTCACCTCCAGTGCCGGATTATCAAACTGCCAGACGCGCACGACCTTTGGCGCGACGACGCGACAGGACGGCACGGCCGTTCTTGGTAGCCATGCGAGCACGGAAACCGTGGGTACGAGCGCGTTTGATAGTGCTTGGTTGGAAAGTACGTTTCATGTCGTGTTACCTGGTTCGTCCACAACGGGCCGGAATGGCCCCCGTTTTAAGAGACCGGGGATTCTAGAGAAAGCAAGCCTCTAGGTCAATTTCCAACCAGCGTTTCCTTTAAATAGATCTCCAGCCCCTTGGGCGGATTCATCATGCAGCGCTAGATATAGAAATAAAGAAGGGAATTATTTAAAGCTTTTCTGTAAAGCTTATAAAAGCAAGGCTGCCACCTTGCTGTGGATAACCAGGCTCAGCCCTTGTAATTCACCGTGTACAGAGAATGACAACTACAGGGGAAAGCAGTGGCCAGCCTGTGCTGCGCTGTCGGATAAGCTGTGTGTGGAATGCCTAGTTATCCACAGGCTGGTTATCCACCGAGTTTCACCCCCACTTGTGCAACGACCTCAGGCCCGGTTATCCACAGAGCTTATCCACCGACCGCCCGTCGTCTTTCTCTCTGTTAAGGCATTGATAAATCATGGTCCATGAGCAACCTGCATGTGGATAAGTGGGCGTCTGCTCGCTACAATGGCCGCTTGTTTTTGCCTCACCGGCTTTCAACTTAGGGGATATCC